>NZ_JADOEP010000033.1 GCF_016745275.1 Enterococcus sp. BWB1-3 | reverse complement strand
TCAGGTAAAACAATGGACCGACGACCACAACGGGATTTGTGCGCCTTGTATTGTTGGTAGTATTCGAGCGCAGTATGTCCAGCTGCTAGAAAATGATACACCTTATAGATGGTTTGACGAGCACGTCCTAAGCGTTTAGCAACTTGTGCAACAGGTTGCTGGGTATTGAAATAAGATTCTATTAAAACTAGTTCGTCTGTAGTAAGATGAGTATAGGTCATTTGTCTTCACTCCTTATAATTCTTTGGACGGAACTATTTTGAGTGTAGCACAAATGACTTATTTAGTTGTCTAGCTTAATTTTACTATCGGCGAAAAGATAAAAAAATACACATTTAACCCTCACGGAAAAAATGTGTATCGAAATAACATATTCAGTTTTTATTCTTATGAGTTGATGTATTTTCAACATAGCAATGCCTCCACAAGACATTGCCTAAGCCAATTAACTATGTCACTACAATCAAAAAAACAACAACAAGAAGTGTTAAGTTCCTTATCGTTGGCTCTGCGTCTTAGCGTCTGGCTCTTTTATGATTGTTCTCTTTAATTTCTTTTATTGATTATATTTTCTTATTTACATTCAGAAAGCATAATCTAAGATATTTATTTTGCAATCACACTTTTCTTTGCCAGTGATATAAATTAAACCTCTTTCTCATTACGATAAAGAAATTTACTTCCAATCGCTATAATGAAAGTGGCAAAAAAAGTTATCATGATTGGGATGTATACTGTATCTTGAAAGACTTCAAATCCTATACCATAGATTATTTGTCCAATTAGTGAAGCACATTGAATAATCATCAAAAGAATTGACATTACTTTTGCCAAATGTTGAGTCGGTGTAATCTTTTGGACTTTACTAATTGAAAAAATGGAAACTATTGATAAACATGCAGAAAGTGGAACAGCACATAAAACAAAAAGTAAAAATGCTGGGATATTTCCAATTTTTAATAGCATAGGGGTTGTTGATAAAGTGATTGGTATTAGAAGAATGGCAATAGCCAAAATCCATAAATAGAAGTTTTTAACTTTCAATTTTTTTAGGACTGCTCCAATCATTAATGCGCCTAAAATTGTTGCAAATTGAATAGCACCAATGCCAACACCATACAACTCTGTTGATAAGTTCATTGTTACTCGTAGTATGTATGGAATACCCACAACGAATAGAGGTGCAAGTACAAGATTCAACCCTACACTAATCAATAATGTTTTTCTAACAAAACTATCGGATAGGGTGTAATGCACTCCTTCTTTTAAATCATTTGTAAGTACACGGAAGATACTTCCAGAGTATGTCGATTTGTTCTTTGGTACTAAAATTCGACTTTCTAATATTGCAGTTAAGAAGAATACAACTGTTGTAATAATTAAAATGTTGTCCATTCCAATAATGCTATATAGAAGCCCACCTAAGATTGGTGCAACAATACCAGAGATTGACTGTACACCTTGTAGTATTCCATTGGCAGATTCTAATTTATCTTGTGAAGCTAAACTAGGGATAATTGCTGTTACAACAGGAGTATCCATTGAACCTACAAATCCAAATAAAATCATTGCTATGGTTATTACAATTAATGAGGTCTGATTAAACAAAAATGCTATGAGTAACAATAGACTAAATAATCCATTCGCTGTATCTAAGCCAACCATAATTGTTTTCCGATTGAATCTATCTGCTACTGCACCTGCAATAGGCGAAAGCAATACTGGTAAACTTGATACAGCAAATAACGTTGCAAAGATATCAGCACGTCCTGTAATATCTAATACATATAGTGATAAGGCAAAGCGAAGTAATGATGTTCCAAAAACAGAAACAGCTTGACCAATTACCAACTTAATAAAATTGAATGTAGTTTGATACATTCTAGTTTGTTCAATTTCCATGATACACTCCTTATAATATTTTTATTTTGGGGTTTGAACCTGTGTTTCTTAACTCGTGACACAGAGATTTATTTTGACAAGAACTAATCATCAATTAACAATGTAGCTTTATAAAAATAAAGAGCCAGTAACATAGAATTATTCATTCCAAGTTACTGGCTCCGCGTCTTAGCGTCTGGCTCTTTTATAATTGTTATTTCTAAGTCATTTACACTTATTAGACTTTCTTGTTTACACTTAGGGCAATACAGAGGAAAGTTTTTGAGTTCAGTATCTGACCGTATTTTGTTTCGTGTTTTATTCTTACATATCGGACATAATATCCAATTTACATCTTCCATATGATTTCTCCTAATTTTCAATCTATATTCATTAATCTTTATAAAACCTAATTCTTTCTTTACTTGATGGGATTTGGTTATATACTTTTTTCCATACACCATTTTGATATACTTCATACTCTCCAAATCGACAAAGAATGCCATTTGAACCTTTTATATTATCGCTATCCATAAGCTGAAAATGGAGATGTGGAGATGTAGAATTTCCAGAGTGTCCAACATTACCTAAATAAGTACCTTTTTTAATTTTTTCATTCATGGAAATATTAATAGAATTTGTTTGCAGATGTACAAAAGCCATGTAGACACCATTTGAACATTTCATGATAATATAGTTTCCAGCGATTACACTATAATCGTCTTTGTTTTCGTTAAAGGTAAGAGTTTTTCTTAAAGCAAGAATAGATTCTCTTAACCAATGAACATGTTTTCTTTCCGAAATACCATCTACGATTGCCACGATCTCTCCATCACACGGAGCATAGATTTTTTTCCCCCAGCAATAGAATTTTTTTAAAGGTATACCAAGTAGTAGGAATCTTAAGAAACTAGCATCATAATCTTTGTTCTTATTCTTCCGATCAACTTGTAAAAAATCAAATGCATATCTTAACCCCATTCTATTAGTTCCATGACTAGGGACTTTTTTTGCTGGTGTGGTTGGAGCATTCCATTCTCCCCTTAAAGGAAAGTCTATTGTTACTGGTTCGTTATTGAATATTTTAATCATCTCTAAGATACCTCATTAGAAACATAGAAAATTTTTCGTAGTTCATCAAAGTACCCATCAAGTGTTGAAATAATCTGTTCATTATTCGGGCTTGGAGCTTCTTTACTTTTAATATCTTCTAAAATTTGATTAGTAAATCCTACATTAGACCAAAGAATAAATTGCTTACATTTTTCGATATCTAAATCTTTACGAAATTTAGATATATCCATATCATCAAAAAGTTGAAAACATTCAGACACTTTTCTTTTGTTACCACTATTTTGAATTCTTTTATTTATTTCATTAGAACTTGTTTCAACAGTTAATTTATCAAAATCAAGAATCCACGGATATTGTTTGATTAACTCTAATTGAAGTAAGTAAGACTGTCTTAATCTCTTAAAAAGGTCTTTCTCTTTCAAATTGATTTTTAAATAATATTCCTTTTCTAAAACCTCTTCAAAATAGTCATAAATAAACAAAAATAGTTCTTGCTTACTTCCGACATAATGGAACATTAATGCCTTAGAGATTCCTGCTTCTTTCGCTATAACATTTGTTGAAGCTTCATCATAACCCTTTGCTGTGAACTCTTTTAAAGCAGAGTTTAGTATCACAATTTTTCTTTTTTCATCTAGTTTAGAAATATTCATGCTATCACACCTTTCTAAAGATTTCCGATATTGATGTCTATACTGCTAATTTTTTTAGATTGAAATAATCTAAATAACAAAAAACAACTCCGATTGCACACACAATTAATCCGATTACGCCCAACGTAGCAATTAAAAATTGACTAGATGAGTTAGCAGAAGAGGCAAATTCAAATACATTGAACATCGTTAAAGATACACTATTTGTTGTTATTAGAATTGCGATAATAAAAGCGATAATAATAACTAATGAGGTCATAATTAGCTTAAGTCCTCTTTTATTGATTTCTTTATTATCTTTATTCTGAAATAAAGTTACCAGTGCAAAAACGATAAATGCTAATTGAACAGGCTCTCCGATTCCAATCATATTTGTTAAATATGGAATACAGACTAAAGTTCCAAGGATTGCTGTAATAAGAAACATAGTTCTAGTTGTACTATAATTATTTTTCATAATTTCTCCTTTCATTATTTTTTTGACCTACTAGATCAATATCATAATATCGCTTTTTACCTAATAGGTCAATGTAGAAAAGATTAATCTTTTATAATTTTCCAGTTTTCATTTTTCTGTAAGGTTAACTCAAATTGAGAAAGCTATGTAACTTTAGTTTCTTTATCAAGGTATTTCACTGTTACAATGGCTGTCACTTGATTGGCAGCTTGTGTGTAAACAGGTGGTCCTATGTCAAGAATTAGGACAAGTTAAAATGAGAACACCTTATGCTTTTAGCTAATGAGTCGACATTTCCTTTTCTCGGCTTGTTCATGCACCGTTTCAAATTCATTTGGGGACAGATAATTGCAATGGCTGTGGATTCGAACTGTATTGTAGAATGTTTCAATGTATTCAAAAATCATATGGTAGGCATGAGTGAAATTTTTGAGAGTAAAACGATTTAACCATTTGTTTCCATTACAGGGTAGTAGAGGATAGTTGATTCCAGATGGAGCAAGTGCCTTGCCTAGTTTCTAGGGGGTTAGGTACCACTATAGACCATTAAAAACCAGTAGAGAATATCATACATAGGGAACTCCTAAGGTTTAGTTGCAGGTTCGATTCCTGCAGGGGACGTTATGAAAATAAGAAAGCTGAGAATCTTTATTTGAGATTCTCGGCTTTTTCTTATATTACAGGTTTCTTGTATTTTAAGTTAGATGGATTGATAAAAGATATTTTCTCATCTTTTTTAGACTATGCAAAAAAAGAAACACTTGTCTTTATTGTTTCCTCATGCTTCGAAGAGTTTTTAACACTTTTTTCAGAAAAGGAGTATAATATGATTTCGGAAGGTTTAATTAAATCTTCTGTAAATTGTGATTAGGCAAAAGGAGAATAGAAACCTCATGACAAAGGAATTTAAAGAGCGAATTATCAAGCTGAAAAATCAGTATCCTGAGTTGTCTCTTGAAGAAAAAAAAGAACAAAAAAAGTTATTAAAAAAGCGGAACAAGATTGCCTATCATCGATGTGAAATGATGAGACATGAAATTCTGCGTCTTGAAGCTAAAAGAAGTCAGCTGCTGCTTGAAGGAAATGAAGAGCAGGTAGCAGAAATTGAAGATAAAATTTTAGAGAAAAAAGGTCAGTGGCTGAAAATCTTTTATACTAAATTAGAAAAAGTTTAGGAGGTGACCGGATGGAATTTGTTACCCTTATTATCATGTTTGCTTTTGCAGTAACTTTTTCTAATATTATCAGTCGAGTACTGCCGATTATTCCGACTCCCTTTATTCAGATTTTTGTCGGTATTTTAATTGGTCTGACTGAGCAGGGCCGCTCCATCACATTTGAACCAGAATTATTTTTGATTATGATTATTGCTCCGCTGTTATTTCGTGAGGGTGAAAAGATGAATGTTCGTACCTTTTTAAAAAACAGTGGACCTATTCTATTTTTGGCTTTTGGCGGAGTTGTATTAACGTTACTTGCTGTAGGTGGTGTATTTTATATATTATTACCAACAATCCCTTTGGCCGCTTGTTTTGCACTTGGTGCAGCATTAGGACCAACTGATGCAGTAGCTGTTAAATCTTTGGCAGGAAATCTAAAATTTTCAGAAAAGTCGACCAGCATCCTGGAAGGTGAGGGCTTGCTGAATGATGCTTCTGGTGTAACGGCTTTCCAGTTTGCACTTGGTGCACTAATTACAGGGAGTTTTTCTTTACTGGAAGCATCTGAAACATTGCTCTTCTCTAGTCTATTTGGTGCTCTGATTGGTTTTCTTTTAGTATGGATGAAAAATAAAGTGGTAGAATTAATTGAACGAGCTTCTGCAAAAGATGTGACAGGTTACTTGCTTTTAGAATTACTGCTGCCGTTTTTGGCTTATCTGCTAGCGGAAGAATTTCATGCATCAGGCATTATTGCTGCTGTAGTAGCCGGTGTGATGCAGTCTTCAGGATTTCGTAAGGTTAGTTTGTTTGAAGCGAAGCTTTCCAATGTTTCTGATACAACATGGTCTACAATTGAATTTACTTTGAATGCATTAGTTTTCCTTTTTTTGGGAATAGAAGTGTCTCAGGTATTTTCTCCTATCTGGAACAGCGTGACCTACTCAAATCCCTACCTTCTTCTGATTGTGGTGATAATCTCCACATTACTCTTTCTTGTCCGTTTTATTTATATCGTTGCTTTTTATCTTTATAAAGAGGGGTATTCTACTGTAAAAAGTCATTTTCACGATCTTCTTGTTCTGACTTTTGGCGGAGTGAAAGGAACCGTTAGTTTGGCAACAATTTTCATCCTTCCTCTATCAATAAATGGAGAGACTTTTGAAGATCGGTCATTGCTATTGTTTATCACTGCCTGTGTTATTTTGACTACACTATTAGTTGGAATGGTGGTTCTGCCTATTCTGGCTGAAGATGAAGAAGTGGAGACGCCAGATGGAAGCTTTATTGCTATTTTAGAGGAAGTAAAAAGCACGCTGATGAGTGAAGTGGAAGGGAAGTCGGAAGATAACCGCCTTCGTCTGGCTGCTGAGGTCGTGATTGAAAATTATCAGGATCGTATTGGAGAAAGTTATACTAACACATTGACCAGTGATGAGCGCAGCGAGTCGCAGGAGCTTCAGGCACTGATGCTTTCTGTTGAACGAGACAGCTTAGATAATTATTATCGGCAAGGAAAAATTACAATAAATGGTTATCGTTTTTATTCCCGGTTTATCGATAATTTTGATAAATCAATTACCAGACAGATTCTTTCTTTTGCCAGTTTTTGGCTGGCTTTTGTTAAACGTCTGTTACGGGTTCTTTTACACCCAAAACTTTTTATGTCACGTCATCAAAAGGGAGCAACCTTATTGAGCCAGACGGATATTGCAGAAGTAAAAGCTCTGTTTTTAAAAAATTCAGAGTTACTTCTGGAAAGCTTAGAAAACCTGCAGGATGTCTATGATGAAAGCTTGATTGACTTTTATGCAGCCAAGCGAAAACGATTGCTGATACGCTTGGAGCAGGGAACGTTGATTCCTTCTATGTTGATCCAGCAGGAAGCAGAATATGCCAGAGAGATGCTTCGAGGGTATTACTTGGAGCGTAAGATTATCGATGAATACGAGGTTTCCAATAAAATAACTTCATGGACAGCCAACGATTATCGCCAAAGAGTGAATTTGCTGGAGTCCTACTCTATCAATAATTTGACCGAACAACTGCCGTTAACATTTGTTCTCAGAAAGCGTCGACAAATAAAAAATGAAGTAAAAGAAAGAATGTAGATAAATTGTAATCATTTGAATTGCTGAACGAAAGAGTTATTTTTTCAGGAGTATATTGGTAAGCATTACAAAAAGACGGGACTGTGACATAAGTATGTCTGAGTCCCCTAAAATTGAATAAATGGTGTTCCAGTCTTTGTATGATCTGAGCTTCGAAGAAGCGTAGGAGCAAGTTCATACATGCCCCTCAGACATGCTGTGCATCTTCATCTATCTGAGTTGAGGTCATATCATTCCAAACCTTAACTCTTTCATTTCTTTCCCAAAAAAAGACTATACCTCAAGAGTCCAACAGGAATTTCATTTTCTGATAGTATATAGCCCAGTTGTCTCTGTATTTTCTTTTCGAATTCTTATTCCGGTAAGTGTTCATCAAGTGTAAACCAAAAGGACATATCTGATCGTTGTCATTATTAACCACTCTATGCCAGTCTTTTTATTTTTATTATAGCAGGACCTGAGTATGAAGAATTCATTTTTGATGAAGCAAACGTCTTTATTCAATGTCTTCAATTAACTGATTTATTTCCAGTTGTTTAGTCAATAGACTTAGAGATTTTTTATAATGTGTGCTGAAGGGTTCATTGAAATAATAGGCTCTTCTTTGATGATTTTCCTGTGATTATTTTTATAAAACCCAAATTATTTATTGCTGAAACTCCTTGTAATTTTCTGATGCTCGTTTGTATTGTATATAAGCGAAATTTATTAAGAACTGTCATTGTCATTTAAAATAACCAGTTCTGTAAGCAACAGTGTTCTATCGTTCCAAAATAAGCTCTGAAGATTTGTCAGTAGCTGGCAAATTTTCAGAGCTTTAATAAAAGATTTATTTCAGATGAAATAGATAAACTATGCCCAGTTTCCATTGCGGAAAACAGGGACAACTGAGCCATCTTTTCGGATGCCGTCAATATTCATCTGTGCTGAACCAACCATAAAATCAACGTGCGTCTGACTGCGGTTTAACCCGGCTTTAATCAGTTCTTCTTCACTCATTTCAGTTCCTCCCTTAATACTGAATGCATAGGCAGAGCCTAAAGCCAAATGGTTAGAGGCATTTTCGTCAAACAACGTATTGTAAAAAGTGATGCCGGATTGAGAGATTGGAGAGGGATCAGGAACTAGAGCGACTTCACCTAAACGTTTAGCGCCGTCATCTGTCTGCAATAATTTGGCCAGAGTTTCCTCCCCTTTTTCAGCTGAAAAATCAATGATTTTTCCTTTTTCAAATGTAAATTTCATTCCGGAAATTGTTGTACCTGCATAGCTTAATGGTTTAGTACTGGAAATATAACCATCTACTCTGTGACAGTCAGGAGCAGTAAAGACTTCCTCAGTCGGCATGTTGGCCATAAATTTTTCTCCACGGACATTGTAGCTTCCGGCACCTTCCCACAGATGATTTTCAGGCAGACCGATTGTTAAATCTGTTCCAGGGGCAGTATAGTGTAAGGAATCAAATTGTTCTTGGTTCAGCTCTTCTGCTTTTGAGGCCAAAAGGGCATCATGCTTTTCCCAGGCTGCAATAGGATTATCTTCATAAACTCGGGTTGTTTTGAAAATCTCATTCCAAAGAGCATCAACTTGTTCCTCTTCAGTTTTCAGTTCAGGGAAGACTTTAGCTGCCCATTCTTTACTGGAGGCTGCTACGACAGACCAACTGATTTTATTTGCCTGCGTTGTTTTTCTTAATTTCATCATCGCTTTTCCAGTTGCGTTTTGAAATAGTGCAACACGTTCAGAATCAACACCTGCCATAGCATCAGGGTTAGAGGAAACGACACTGATTCGGCTTGCACCTCTTTCGATCCATTCGTCCATTTGCATAGTTTTATAAGTAGAAACATTTTCAAGATATTTTTGATCTGCATTCATGAGGAATTCTTTTTGAACAACATCATCTGTCCATTGAACAATTACTTCACCAGCACCTAATTTATAAGCTTCTTCAGTAATTAATCGGGCTAAAGGTGCCTGATCTACATTAATTTGCACTACAATTGTTTGTCCGGGCAGTACATTCACTCCTGTTTCTACAATCAGCCGGGCATATTTTTTTAATAGAACATCAAAATTTGGTAACGTCATAAAACATCCTCCTAAAGTTTATATCATAAACGTAAACATCATAACATGGATAAAAAGCAAACTCAATTATATTAGGAAGTGATGAAATAAGGCTGATTTAACCGTCTATTAAGAACCATAACAAGCTAGTATTAGTATTTTGCAGAAATCTCTAATCGTGTTACAATAATACTAGATATCATATGGAAGATTTTTGAGGGTGTAGGTAAGGTAGAGAGGATTGAGAATATGGCAAGAAAGAAAACAATTACTAAAGACCAAATACTGAATGCTGCATATGATGTAGTAGCTACTGAAGGATTCTCTAAGCTTACTGCAAGGAATATTGCAGCAAAAATGAAATGCTCAACACAACCTATTTATTTAGAATTTGAAAATATGGACGATCTAAAAGAAGCACTGTTTGACAAGATTCACAGCTATCTTTCAACTGAGGTATTTCCTGAAAAGCATACTGGTAATACAATTATTGATCTGGCATTAAACTATATTCATTTTGCAAAAAAGGAAAGTAAATTGTATCGCGCGCTATATTTAGAAGAATATGGCGGGGGACAGCGTATGCAGGAATTTTCTTATAACTATTTTTCCAGTGCGGTTAAAAAGGACCCTAAATATGCAGAATTGACTGATAAGCAGATAAATTCACTACACATGGGAACTTGGATTGTAGCGACTGGGGTTGCGTCACTAATGACTTCCGGGATTATTCATCCGACAGATGAACAGATTGAAGAACTTATGAAAGAAAGTGTTGAAACCACACTTGAACGTAATGTTTTTATAGACATCAGCTAAAATTGAATCGAACGAAATGAAAAGAGAGCAGCCGTATTTTCGGAAACTCTCTTTTTTATCTATTTGTTTATTTAGCTTATTGAAGACTGACTTAAGAAGCAGCTTCTACAAGTTTTTTTGCGAATGCTTCCAGATTTTGAATATCTTCTTCTTCTGCAGCAAGATCAACTTTTACGCTGTCAGCACCTTTTACAGCACCGATTTTAGAAAAAACAGCTTCAAAATCATCTACAGATTTACAAAATTCCTCATAGAATGTATCGCCGGAACCGCAGACACCAAAAATCTTGCCATTCAGATTAATTTCCTGCAGCTCTTCATAGAAATCTACAATTTCATCTGGAAGCTCTCCATCACCATAAGTATATGTAGCAACGACGCAGATATCTGCATCCTTAAAATCTTCTGCATCTACTTGAGTGCATTCGTCAATTTCAACTTCAACAGTTAAGTTTTCAAATGCTTCTGCAACGATATCAGCTATTTCTTCAGTATTACCGGTCATACTGGCATAAACAATTTTAGCTAAGGTCATCTATTTCCCTCCTTTGAAATAATACAAATTTGATTATAACAGAAATTTGCTTAAGATGTAAATTACTTAAATGGCAGATGCTTTTTCATCTGGTGTTGTGAGTTACAGCACATTCTTATGAATGCTTAGTTAAGCTGTTTCTAAAAATACCAGTAAAAGCAAATCGACAATCCTCTCACCAGAAAAGGCAGGAAGTATTGTCGACTAATTAGTTGTTGTGATTCATTTTTCCTCTTATTGAATGACTGAATTAGTAACTGCTTCAGCCACAGTGTCATTGGAAGTCGGTTCTTCTTTTTCAGCAGTAGAGGAAGGATTTGTTTCATCTGTAGTTTCATCTGTAGTTTCATCTGAATCCGATGATTCGGAACTGGAGGCCATTTTTTCCTTTGCTTTTTGGTACTGTGTTTCGTCATAGTTTAAAATATTTTTTGTGTAAAAATCAGATTGCTGAGCCAGCTGATTTTTGAAAATATCGAATGGATAAACTTCTGTCAGTGTTTTTTGATCAGAGAACAAGTTGGTACCCAAACCTAATTTGTTTCCTTGAATTGTTGCATTTAAGCTTGCCAATGTGGTAGGAAACATATCCATTGTTGTGAAAATTCTATTTTTAGATTCAACAGGCTGGATAGGTGAATTGATAAATAGATTAAAGACTGTACGATCATGGTCAGTCAAATATTCCTCAATGAATGTTTGGCTCATTGTTAGGTGGTCTCCGACAAGAACAATCGTTGTATTTTCATAAAACGGCTGTTCCCGGCACCATTCAATGAAATTGGCAATTTGATAGCTGCTGTATGAAATGACATTGGCATAATGATTGTCATATTTCTGTGGATTATTTGGAGACATCAGTCCGCTTGGATTATGAGTATCTGCTGTTAGCAGAGTAAGGTTAAATGGTTTATCTTGATTGGATAATTTCGTTGCTTCAGTTTTCGCATATTCAAACAGCTTCTCGTCTTCGTAGCCCCACCATGAAAGGTAAGTTTCAGGAATAAGCTTCAGTCTTTTTGCTTCCAGATGGTCTAAAAGATAATAATCTCCATGCTGAGTGAGGTACGTTCTTCTTCCACCAAAGCTGGCATCGGAGCCCATGACAAACGACTGGTTGTACCCTTCAGCATCCAATATTTCAGCAATCGAGGTGACACCCGGAAGAAAAGGTGTGCTGTCAGTACTGTATGTATCATTGGCACCAAATGAATTGACATCCGAGATCGGTGCTTTTAACGGGGTACCGGAAGTATGTGCTACGATAGCCGCGGCCGTATATTCTGTTCCTGTGACTTGATAAGCACCGCCAATTTTTTCAGTATTTGAAAAGTTGATTGCTCCGGTGTCAGTTAAAGCAGTCAGTTCCTCCAGTAAATCGTATTCCTGTGTACCTCCAAGAGCTTTGCTTGTAAAACTTCCTTCAAGAGATTCAACAAAAATGTAAATCAGATTACGTTTTTCTTGTGGAAAGTCTATTTCTACTGTTTTGGGATCAATATACTCTTTTTCAAAAATAGTAGATTTTTCCAAATACAGTTTTACCTGGGCAAAGCCAACATTATTAATGCTTAATAAAATAGCACCTGAAAAAACAAAAAATATTGAAGCTGGCATCAAAAGCTTTCTCCACGAAAATCTTAAAGTTTTCTCCTTCCTTCTGTTTTTCTTGTGATTTAATGAAATAGAGTAATTGGTAAAAAATATAACCATTCTAATAAAGAAATAGGTTAAAACCAAGGAAATAATCAGAGGCTTGTCGATAAATGTAATCACCTGATCTGTGTTTGTACCGCCTAATGTTTGCATGCTGTAAAGCAGCTGATCAATGCTAACGGGTCCAAATGTACGAATCAGCCAGCTGCTGCTTGTATATAGTAAAAGAGAAACCAGCAATATGATAGAGTAAAATCCCAAAAGAATTTTAGCAGGTATGGTCAGGGCAGCATTCTTTTTTTCTTTAACTGAGATGTTGACAGCTACTTTATCTGACTGGATATAAGCAACAGCCAGTGCTATAACAACAGCGATAAATAAGTTAATCAAAAAATAGAAAGAATGACTTGTGGTATTGACAGCTTCAAGCGAGCGATTAAAAATATTTGTATAGATTAGCAGAGAGCTACACCAGACAATAAATGAAAGATCCAGTGTCTGCGAAAAATATTTCAGACCGCTTTTTTTGTCAAACAACAGCTTTCCAAAAAGCAGGTTAAAAATGTATATTAATATGAAAGCTATAGATAATGTTAATAAAATATTCAACGAAATTCTCCTCCCAATCTATAGAATAATATCATAAAATCACTGTCATTCAAAGTGTTCGTTTCTTCTTTTAATCCTATTTTAAAACTTTTTTAGTTCTTGTTTTTTGACAATTAATCAGTTTTGTAATTGAATAAATTCTCTTATTCGACAATTTTATGCTAAACTAACAGATGATAAAGATTAATTTGCAGGAGTGGAGTACAGGAATGATTACACTAAAATCAGCTAGAGAAATTGAAATGATGGATGAATCTGGAGAATTACTGGCGGATGTTCACAGACATTTGAGAACGTTTATTAAGCCAGGTATTTCCAGTTGGGATATTGAAGTATTTGTAAAAAATTTTATTGAAGGCCATGGAGGAGTAGCAGCACAAATCGGATATGAAGGTTATAAATATGCCACTTGCTGCAGCATTAATGATGAAATCTGTCATGGCTTTCCAAGAAAAAAAGTGTTGAAGGACGGGGACTTAATCAAAGTAGATATGTGTATTGACTTAAAGGGGGCCATGTCTGATTCTTGTTGGGCTTATGTTGTGGGAGAATCTACGCCGGAAATTGATCATTTGATGAACGTAACCAAAAAAGCACTTTATATTGGGATTGAGCAGGCGCAGGCAGGGAATAGAATTGGCGATATTGGTCATGCTATTCAAACCTATGTAGAAGGGGAGGGGCTATCAGTCGTTCGCGATTTTGTGGGACATGGAATTGGTCCGACAATTCATGAAAGTCCTTCTGTTCCTCACTATGGAGAAGCAGGGAAAGGTCTGCGTTTAAAAGAAGGTATGGTTATAACGATTGAGCCTATGGTAAATACCGGCACTTGGCGAATGAAAATGGACCCTAATGGCTGGACAGCCTACACTCAGGACGGCGGACTAAGCTGCCAATTTGAGCACACGCTGGCTATTACTAAAGAAGGACCGAAAATTTTAACTTCTCAAGGTGAAGAACTTACTTATTAAGCCTTGAATGAAGCGGAGCATTTTTTTTTGCTGTATAAAATTATAAAGTGTTAAAATGGGGAGAGAAATCAGTATGCTGGATAAATTGAAAAATAATGAGAATCTTAATCGATTTATTCAAACTACACAGGAGCGAATAGTCAACTCAGAGATGGGCAATACCTCTGTCGTTGTTGCGTATTATTTGCTTCTGTCATTGTTTCCTCTTTTAATTGCTGTAGGAAATTTACTGCCGTATCTTCAAATTAATCCAAACAGTGTATTGCCCTATATTTCAGAGTTTATCCCAGAAACAATATTTAATGATCTTAAGCCGGCAATCAAGTCTCTTTTGACTCAAAGCTCCGGGGGACTTTTATCAGTTTCAGCACTTGCCACTTTGTGGAGTGCAAGTCAGAGTATTAATGCCCTGCAGGTTGCTATGAATAAGGCGTTCGGTGTAGAACAGCGGAAAAATTTTATTTTGGTTCGACTGGTTTCGTTGTTTGTTATTGCTCTTCTCATGGTTGCATTGGTTGGGGTGGTGCTGATCTTAGGTCTTGGGCAGAATATTTTGGATTACATAGAGCCGATTATTCATATTCCGGCTGATTTTCTAAATACCTTTCAGACGCTGAAGTGGCCGGTTACAGGATTTGGTTTGTTTCTAACGATGAGCCTTCTTTATTTTGCTGTACCAAATGTCAAATTGAAAAGCCGTTCAGTTTTTCCCGGCGCAATTTTTGCAACAATCGGCTGGCTGCTGTTGTCTCAGGTATTTGGTGTGTATATTACGTATTTCAGCTCCCGAGTATCAGGGTATCAGATTATCGGAAGTTTCATCGTTCTGATGTTGTGGCTCAATTTTGCCTCAACAATTATTGTATTGGGAGGTATTATTAATGCGGTGGTTGAAGACTACCTCTCTGAAGGTCAAATAGAAAGCCGTGAAGGAATGATCCGCCAGCTGATCATTTTTATAAAAACTAAAGTTGCCAAATAAATCCTGATTTAACTTTTGATTCCCTGTAATTTTTATTTTAGTAGATTGCAGAAAGAGCAGGGGCGTTATCGAACTTGTAAATCGGGAATGATCCTGTATAATATACGTTGAAACTTAAGAAAGTGGGACGTTTATATGTCTATGTTTATTTATGAAGTCATGTTGCGGCTGTTACTGACATTCATGATTTCTCTAATCCTGACGCCGCTGGTCAAATTGTTGGCTTTTCAAATTGGGGCCTACGATGCTCCAGGGGAACGGAGAATAAATAAAAAAAATATGCCGACTGCAGGCGGACTGGCGATTTACATCTCTTTTTGTATCTCGTGTCTGTTATTTTTTCACTCAGTAATTCCAACAAATTATATTCTGCCGATTATCCTTGCCGGCGGTATAGTGATTGCAACAGGGCTAATTGATGATATTTATGAATTGTCGCCTAGAAAAAAAACAATCGGTATATTGCTTGCTTCGCTGGTCATTTATTTTGTGGCCAAAATCCGAATAGATTTTGTTACTTTACCATTCTTTAATCAGCTTGATCTGCGCTGGCTGAGCCTGCCTCTGACAGTGGTTTGGATTGTTGCTATTACAAATGCAGTCAATCTGATTGACGGGCTGGATGGTTTGGCATCGGGTGTCTCAATTATCAGTCTGACAACCATAGGAATGGTTGGCTATTTCTTTCTGCATGCTGATTCAGTTTACGTTCCAATTGTTATTTTTATTTTAGTTGCCAGCATTGCCGGTTTCTTTCCTTATAATTTTTATCCCGCCAAAATTTTTCTTGGGGATACTGGAGCGCTGTTTCTTGGATTTATGATTGCAGTAATGTCTTTGCAGGGATTGAAAAATGCAACATTTATTTCAATGATCACACCGCTGATTATCTTGGGAGTGCCGATTACAGATACGGTGTATGCTATCATTCGTCGGCTGTTAAATAAGCGTCCTATTTCATCTGCTGACAAGATGCATCTTCATCATCGTTTGCTTTCTTTAGGCTTTACGCACAAAGGGGCAGTTATGACAATCTATGCGTTGGCGCTGGTTTTTTCCTTTGTTGCTTTGCTGTTCAGTTATGCTAGTAATGTTGCCTCGATTCTTTTGATTGTTTTCAGTTTAATTGGATTGGAGCTTTTTATCGAGTTGATTGGGTTGGTCGGAGAAAAGCATCAGCCATTGATGTATATTTTAAGAATGTTTGGAAATAAGGAATTTCGACAAGATCAAATAAATAAGCATGCCGGAAAGCATTCAAAAAAGAGGAAGTAATTTCCGAAAATGCGGAGCCTATGGTATACTTTACAAGGTAGAATGGAGCATATGATAATTATCATATGCTTTTTAATTTATGAAAGGTATAATTACGTACTTAATTTTACAGAAGGCAATGTGGGACAGGGAATAAATCTTTGCTTATTTGGCTAAAAGCTGGTTTGTTTTTTTATGAACATATTGGGAATACGTATATTAAGGGGATTATCTAATATTATGAATAATAAGATCGCACTTTCGATTGTAACGCATAACAGCAAACATATTTTTAAAGTCCTGGATAATCTGAGAGCAGAGCTGGGCGATAATTCAGAATATGAAGTACATATTTTTGATAATAATTCCGATAAAGACTATATAGCACGGCTGCAAACGTATGAACCCTTTATTGTTCTCCAGCAACATAAGGAAAACAGAGGCTTTGGATACGGTCATAATCAGGTTTTTAAAGAAGCAGCTGCACAGTATGGTATTATTTTCAATCCTGATGTTCTTGTGAGCAAGCAAGCAATGGACAGCATGATTCAACGAATCAGAGAGAATGAACAGGTTGCTCTCATCTGCCCGAAGGTATTAAATTATGATGGGACGATACAATATTTGGTTCGTCAGAAATTGGATGTTTTTGACTACATGCTCCGGTTTGTTCCTATCCATTTTGTGAAAAAAATATTTGATAAGCGTCTGGCTTATTATGAATGCCGGGATCTGCCAGAAGACAAAACCTCATACATCAAAATGGGATCTGGGTGTTTTATGGTTATAGATGTAGAAAAATACAATGAGATTCAAGGATTTGATGAACGATTTTTCATGTATTTTGAAGATAATGATCTGTGTCTGCGTTTTGGACAAAAAGGATATAAGATTCTTTATACGCCTTTTGAAACAGTTACCCACCTTTATGAAAAAGGGGCGCATAAAAACATGAAACTATTTAATATTTTTATGCAGTCCATGTTCAGATTCTTCAATAAATGGGGCTGGAGGTTTTTTTGATGGATACGAGATTGGTAATTGTACTTGTATTGTATCAGAAGAAGCTTGCAGAGTCTCCGAGCTATGACATTTTACAGACTGCTGTATCAGAAAATGAAACAGTTGACTTGTTTATTTATGATAACAGTGAGCAAGCCCAGAAAGATTCTTTGTTTGATTTGAAAAATGTACACTATATTCATGATGCGGAGAACTCAGGTCTTGCGAAGGCATACAATGCCGGAGCAGAGTGGCTTAAAAAGTGTAAAGGCAGACTTCTGATGCTGTTGGATCAGGATACTGTCGTTGCTTTGGCAGATATCGAACAAATTCTTGCTCTGCCTGAAACAGAGATAGAGACAGTAGGGGTATTTGTTCCTTTTATTCGCTCAGGGAATCAGCAAATTTCTCCGGTTTTCAGTGATACGTATATCAGCAGAGAGCGTTCTTTTCCACAAACAGGTGTGACAGATCAGGCGCTGATGGCTATTAATTCCGGTACCGTTCTGACAGAGAAAGGGCTCATGGCTGTCGAAGCATTTAATGAATCGTTTCCGTTGGATTTTTTGGATCATTGGGTATTCTGGACCCTGCATCAAAAAGGTTTGAAAATTGAGGTTCTTCCTCTAACTTTCGAACATGACCTTTCTGTTCTTGACTATAGCAGTGTTTCGTTAAAAAGATACGAATCCATTATTTCGGCTGAGTCATTGTTTTATAGGGAATATGATCAAAAGAAATTGGACATTCATACAAAACATTTGCTTAAACGAACACTTAAGCAGTTTTTACTGGTAAAAAATAGAGCGATATGGCGACGAACTTGGAAAGAGTATCGAAAATTAGTGAGGGATAGTAAGTGATTTCTGTATGCATTGCTACTTATAATGGCCAAAAATTTATTTCAGCACAACTAGACAGTATTCTTCCTCAGTTAGGAGCAAAGGATGAAGTGATTGTTTCTGATGACGGTTCTTCAGATGAAACAATAACGATTATCAATGAGTATGTGAAGAAGGATAAACGAATTCGCTTAACAGAGGGACCGCGTCAGGGGGTTATAGCCAATTTTAACTGGGCTGTTAGTCAAAGTGCTGGGGAATTTATCTTTTTGGCAGATCAAGACGATGTCTGGCTGCCTGAAAAAGTTGATAAAATTCTTGGCTATTTTTCAGAACATCCTGAAGCAGAGCTTGTTGTCAGTGACTTAACAATTGTTGATGAAGGATTAAAGCCTATTATTTCTTCCTATTTTGACTATCGAAAGGTAAAGCAGGGATTCTGGACAAATTTTATGAAAAGCGGCTATATCGGAGCAGGCATGTGTCTTCGTGCAAGCTTAAAAAAGAAAATTTTGCCCATTCCTTATAATGTTCCGATGCATGATATGTGGATTGGACTAATCAGTGAATATTACCACAGCAGTGCTTTTCTTAAAGAACCGCTGACGTACTATCGCAGACATGAAGAGAACGTCAGTGAAATTGCTACAAGTTCCAGTGCTGTACAAAAAATAACATGGCGTCTGACTTTGATTTACTTACTGATTCAGCGGCTGTTTTTCAAAAGATGAAAGGCAGATTACGTTTTTGTAAAATATAAGGAAAATACATGACAAGTTTATAGGTTAATGAGATAATGTAAAATGGTATGTAAAGAATGCAACAATAAATATTTATGAAGGAGTTTTTCCATGAAAGGAATTATCTTAGCCGGCGGAAGCGGAACAAGATTATATCCGCTGACAAAAGCAACATCCAAACAACTAATGCCGATATATGACAAGCCAATGATTTATTATCCAATGTCCACATTAATGCTGGCAGGGATTAAGGAGATATTGATTATCTCTACCCCGGAAGACACACCTAGATTTGAAAACCTATTTGGTGATGGTTCTGATTTAGGCATCCATATTGAGTATGCAGTCCAAGAAAGTCCTGACGGCTTGGCACAAGCGTTTATTATCGGAGAATCCTTTATAGGGGATGACAGTGTTTGTCTGGTTTTGGGCGATAATATTTATTATGGCGGCGGGTTATCCAAGATGCTGCAGAGAGCAGCAGCAAAGGAAAACGGAGCAACTGTCTTCGGATATCACGTAAATGATCCTGAACGTTTTGGTGTAGTAGAATTTGATGGAGAGATGACGGCTCTTTCAATTGAAGAGAAGCCGGAAAAGCCAAAATCAAATTATGCGGTTACGGGCTTGTACTTCTATGACAATGATGTGGTGGAGATTGCTAAAGGTATTCAGCCTTCAGAGCGCGGCGAACTGGAAATCACCGATGTAAATAAAGTATATCTGGAAAAGAATAAATTATCAGTGGAAGTGATGGGCAGAGGCTTTGCGTGGCTTGATACTGGAACGCATGAATCGCTTCTGGAAGCATCAACCTTTATTGAGACAATTGAAAAACGTCAAAATCTAAAAGTAGCCTGTCTGGAAGAAATTGCTTATCGCATGGGTTATATTTCAAAAGAGCAACTGACTGAATTAGCACAGCCGTTGAAGAAAAACGGGTATGGTCAATATTTGCTGAGGCTGGCTGAAGTGTAGCAGGAGGAACGGAAAATAAATGAAAGTCATTGAAACAAAATTAAAAGATGTCAAAATAATCGAAATGGATGTCTTTGGTGATCATAGAGGATTTTTTACAGAAAGCTATTCAAAAGAAAAATTTGCACAGCATGGTCTGAATTTTGATTTTGTGCAGGATAACCATTCGCTTTCCAGCGAAGCAGGTGTTTTAAGAGGTCTGCACTTTCAAAAGGGAGAAGCTGCTCAGACAAAGCTGATTCGAGTGGTAACGGGAGCAGTTTTAGACGTTATTGTGGATATTCGTAAAGGCAGTCCGACTTATGGAGCTTGGGAAGGCTATATTTTGTCTGAACATAATCATCGCCAGCTGCTGGTTCCGAGAGGCTACGCACATGGATTTGTAACGCTGACATCAGATGTTAATTTTATGTATAAATGTGATAACTACTACAGTGCAGAAGCAGATGGCGGAATCGCATTTGATGATCCTGATTTGGCGATTGACTGGCCGATGGATATTAGTAAGGCAATTACTTCTGAAAAGGATCAGCAACACCCTACTTTAAAAGAGTTTGAAGCAGAAAACCCATTTGTTTATGGTGAAATTTAGAAATTGAGAGAGGTCTTGAAGATGAAAAACATTATAGTTACCGGCGGAGCTGGTTTTATTGGGTCAAATTTTGTTCACTACGTGGTGAATAACCATCCGGAAGTTCATGTAACTGTATTGGATAAACTAACTTATGCAGGAAACAGAGAAAACCTTGCAGGACTTCCCTCAGATCGAGTGGAATTAGTTGTTGGAGATATAGCAGATGCAGAGCTTGTTGAAAAACTGGTTAAAGAAACAGATGCGGTAGTTCATTATGCAGCAGAATCTCACAATGATAATTCTCTGAACGATCCATATCCATTTTTACAGACAAATATTATTGGAACTTATACACTGATCGAGGCATGCCGCAAAAATAATGTTCGTTATCACCATGTGTCAACAGACGAAGTGTATGGAGATCTTCCATTACGTGAAGATTTACCGGGACATGGAGAAGGACCAGGAGAGAAGTTTACTGATGAAACGCCTTACAACCCATCAAGTCCTTATTCTTCAACAAAAGCAGGGTCAGACCTGCTTGTTAAAGCATGGGTTCGTTCATTTAATCTGCAGGCAACAATTTCCAACTGTTCAAACAACTACGGACCTTATCAGCATATCGAGAAATTTATTCCTCGCCAGATTACGAATGTCTTAAGCGGAATCAAGCCTAAATTATATGGAGCAGGAAAAAATGTTCGGGATTGGATCCACACGAATGATCACTCTTCTGCTGTCTGGGCGATTTTGACAAAAGGACGAATCGGTGAAACCTATTTGATTGGTGCCGATGGCGAGGAAGATAATAAGACAGTTATTGAACTGATTCTGGAATTGATGGGACAGCCGACAGATGCTTACGAACATGTAAATGATCGCGCTGGTCATGATTTACGATATGCGATTGATTCTGCCAAGCTTCGTGAAGAATTGGGCTGGAAACCTGAGTTCACTAATTTCCGGGATGGATTAGCCGACACGATTAAATGGTATTCTGAAAATGAAACCTGGTGGCTGGCTGAAAAAGAAGCGGTTGAGTCAAACTATGCTAAGAACGGTCAGTAGTACTTGACATGTTTATTTAATAAGAGTCAGGATTATAGGTGCCCTTTATCATGTATTCTAATGATAGAGGGTAGTATTGGTAATGGGGACCAGTTTTTTCGACAATAATTTTTCAAACGAGAAAAATTATTGCTATTACCGGAGAAAGGTTTCCGTAACAAACAATGACAAGCAGAGGAGAAAATAAAATGATCTTAATTACTGGTGGAAATGGACAGCTGGGAACGGAACTACGCCATTTACTTGATGAGCAGGGTTTGGAATATATTTCAACAGATGCTGGGGAAATGGATATTACCAATCTGGAAGAAACAAAAGCGTTTATTTCTGAAGTTAAACCTGAATTGATTTATCATTGTGCTGCCTATACTGCGGTAGACAAAGCGGAAGATGAAGGCAAAGAGCTTGATGAAAAGATCAACGTTGACGGGACTAAAAACGTGGCCGAAGCAGCGGAAGCTGTTGGTGCAGTTTTAGTCTATATCAGTACAGATTATGTATTTGACGGTACTAAAAAAGACGGGCTCTATCAGACTGATGATCAGACAAATCCTCAAAATGAATATGGACGTACGAAATTGTTGGGCGAACAAATTGTTCAGGAAACAATGAGCAAGTATTATATCATAAGGACTTCCTGGGTCTTTGGAAAGTATGGTCATAATTTCGTTTTTACCATGCAAAAGCTGGCGGAGACCAGAGATCAGCTGACTGTTGTAGATGATCAGTTCGGACGTCCTACATGGACCCGGACACTAGCTGAGTTTATGCTGTTTGTTATTCAAGAAAAAGCAGATTACGGTGTTTATCATCTATCAAATGAGAACAGCTGCAGCTGGTATGAGTTTGCAAAAGAAATCTTGAAAGACACGGATGTTGAAGTGCTGCCTGTGGATTCAACGCAATTTCCGCAAAAGGCAAAACGTCCGCAGTACTCTGTAATGGATTTAAGAAAGACTGAAGCATTGGGCTTTGAGATTCCAACTTGGCAGCAGGCATTGGCACAAATGCTGGCTCTTGATTAGAGGATAAACATTTAGAACGATGTTTGAATAGACTGCATAAATATTTTTTACAGAAGTAAGAGGGGAAAGACATGAAAAAAATTTCTGTTTTTGGTTTAGGTTATGTTGGGTTGGCTAATGCATTATTACTAAGCCAGCAAGAGCAGGTGAAAGCTTACGACATAATAGATGAAAAAGTAGAGATGTTAAAAAAAAACATATCTCCTTTAGAAGATCAGGAAGTTAAAGAATTTCTAACTCGTAATGATCTTTTTATTGAATTTACAACTGATTTTGAAGAAGCGGTTCGGTTTGCTGATTACCTGATTATCTCCACACCAACCGATTATGATGAGAAAAAAATTTATTTTAATACATCTACTGTTGAAAATGTAATTGAACGTGCTCTTGCTGTTGACAAGAATGCAGTGTTCATCATAAAATCCACTGTCCCGGTGGGTTATACAGATTCCTTAAAAGAAAAGTATCAGACGCAAAACATTATTTTCTCTCCGGAATTCTTAAGAGAGGGGCGTGCATTATACGATAACCTGTATCCTTCAAGAATCATTGTGGGCGAGCGCTCGGATCGTGGACAAGAAATTGCTGAGATGTTTCAGCATAGTACAGCAGAAGAAAATGCACCGATTTTACTGACCCATGCTACGGAAGCAGAAGCAATCAAACTCTTTTCAAATACATATTTAGCGCTTCGCGTTGCGTACTTCAATGAGTTGGATACCTATGCTGAGTCAAGAGGACTGGATGCGAAACAAATTATTGAAGGTGTCGGTCTGGATCCGCGTATCGGCTCACATTATAATAATCCATCTTTTGGGTACGGAGGTTATTGTCTGCCGAAAGACACGAAGCAGCTGCGAGCAAACTATGATAAAGTTCCTAATAATATTATCAGTGCAATTGTCGATGCCAACAAAACGCGGAAAGATTTTATTGCAGAGCAGATTTTAGCCAGTCATCCTAAAACAGTTGGGATTTATCGTTTAACGATGAAAGCTAATTCAGATAATTTCAGATATTCCTCTATTCAGGGAATTATGAAGCGGTTGAAGGCACAAGGGATTAATGTCGTTGTTTATGAACCGACATTAAAAGAAAAACAATTTTATAATTCAGAGGTTATTGATGATCTGTATGAATTTAAGACCATTTCTGATGTAATTGTGACGAATCGGATGGAAAGTGAATTGGCAGATGTTTCAGAAAAAATTTATACACGTGATATTTTTAAACGTGACTGATTGATGAAAATGAATGATGAAGATAGAGGATGAAATCAATGAAATTAATAATTCAAATACCTTGTTATAATGAGGCAGAAACACTGGAAATTGCTTTGAACGATTTACCGAAGCATATTGATGGTATTGATAAAATTGAAGTTCTCATTATAAATGATGGGAGCCAGGATAATACGGTGGAGGTCGCCAAAAATTGGGGAATTGACTATGTTGTCAATTTTAAACGTAATAAAGGGCTGGCTAAGGGGTTTATGGCCGGTTTGGATGCATGTTTGAGAAACGGTGCAGATATCATCGTAAATACAGATGCGGATAATCAATATAATGGGGCGGATATTGAAAAAATAGTTCGGCCTATTTTGGAAGGCAAAACAGATATTGTTATCGGTGAAAGACCGATTGCGCAAACAGAGCATTTCTCGCCATTAAAAAAAAAGCTGCAAAAGTTCGGCAGCTGGGTTGTTCGAAAAGCATCGAAATCAGATATTCCCGATGCGCCAAGCGGATTCCGTGCCTACAGTAGAGAAGCTGCAATGCGCATGAATGTTGCAAATGAATACACTTATACATTAGAGACAATTGTTCAGGCTGGGCGAAACAGTATTGCAATGGAGTCAGTACCCATTCGTACCAATGGAGAACTGCGTCCTTCAAGACTGTTCAGTAGCATGTTTGGTTATGTAAAAAAATCAATGCTAACAATTTTACGTGCTTTTATGATGTATAAACCGTTAATGTTCTTTACTATATTGGGTAGCATTTTATTCGGTGCAGGTGTCATTATTGGTATTCGTTTCATTGTTTATTTTATACAGGGAACAGGAAACGGTCATATCCAATCATTGATTTTATCAAGTACATTATTATTAATCGGGTTTCAAACATTTGTTATTGGATTGCAGGCAGATTTAATTTCCGCTAACCGCAAGCTTTTGGAGGATATCCAATACAGAGTGAAGAAAATCGACTACGCTCAACAGGATAAAAGCAATGATAGTGAGGATTGATAGATGAAAGATCGAATGAAACGTACTTTTCAATGGATAAAAAGTAATTACTGGCTGTTTATCTGCCTGATTATCATGTTTTTATATCTTTACTCAGACATCTTTTTCGATGGAAAAAAGCTGTCTTTCATGAACGTGACCTATATTTTTTCGCCATTTAACTCGCTTAATGCGTCTGTAAGCGGACCATTGCTAACAGATGTTGCGGATAATCTGCTGCCTGGGATGATTAATCGCATTTTTTATTTTAATTTTTCTTCATGGAACCCAAACATAGGTTTAGGTGTATCGCAAAGCCTGAATGCGTTCTTCTTTATTTTTAAATATATTTATCTTTTGCCACTGGATTATGCCGTCTTTCTAATGTCATTTGTTAAATTTGGCCTTGCATTTTTAGGAATGTATTTGTTCTGTAAAGAACTTACTGAAAATAAAACAGGAAGCTTTGTCGCCGGCATTGTATTTACCTTTTCATCTGCGATGGTGGCATGGCACGGATGGGAACATACCGATGTTGCGATGCTGGCACCGCTTTTATTTTATTTTACAGAAAGATTTATGAAGAACTTCAAAATTAAATACCTGTTCTTCATGATCACTGTTTTAACTTCCATGTTTTTTGCTGGAATGGCTACATATGTTGCGTATTTTCTTTATTTACTGGGTGCCTATGTGTTATTTTACGGAATCAGAGAATATTGGAAAACACCTAGAAAGCTAATCATTCTCTTCCTGTTCTTTGGACTAATTGTTGCTTTTTCTGCTTTAATAAGCCTGCCATATACAGGAGAATTGCTAACCTCAGTAGGGGCTAACGGGTATACTGATTCAAGAAAAGGGTTGGCTACAATTAGTTTGGAATGGTCAAGAATTTCCACTGTGCTTTTCCCGTATATGCGCCATGGCGTAACCTCAAATTTTAACGAATCAACGTTATTTACGGGAACACTTTCTGTTTTTATTCTCCCGTTGACGTTGATTAATGTAAAGATGAAAAAAAGAGCCGGTTTTTGGCTGAGCAGTGTAGTTATTTTGCTGCTTCTTGTTTATACAAGTGTGCTGACCCCTTTCTATACTAAACTTCCAATGGTAAATACATCATTGAAAATCAGACTGATTATTCTGTTAAACTTCTCGCTTTCTGTTCTTTTTGCACTCAATATTGGTGATATTTTTGAGAACGGAAAAGAATATGTGAAGAAAAAATGGCAGTATTTGCTGGTGCTCTTATTGAGCAGCGTATTTGTTGTGTTTATCATAACGAAATTAGATCCTCTGGTTTTTCAGGATGATGCGTCAATTTGGGTTATTCAAAAAGTGCTGATTGTATTTTTCGGATCAATTGCGGTTCTTACAATTGTGCCATTCCTTAAGCAGGCACATTTTAGAAAAGTTGCTGCACTTGCACTGATTTTGTTAACGGTCTGGGATTCTGGAGGCTTTGCCAAGAATTATCTGCCTTTATTAAATAGAGGGGCGGAATCAATTCCCGAATCAACAGACTCAATTAGGTTTCTTCAGGATAACACCAAGGATCAGGAAAAATTTGTTGCT
Organism: Enterococcus sp. BWB1-3; assembly: GCF_016745275.1. Lineage (GTDB taxonomy): Bacteria > Bacillota > Bacilli > Lactobacillales > Enterococcaceae > Enterococcus_L. The sequence goes on along the minus strand of NZ_JADOEP010000033.1, from coordinate 970 downwards.
ACTGGTGCCTGGACATTTTATCCTGCTCAAAACACATTTTATGGACTGCGTGATATTCGTATTCATGATTTTGTAGCTACCAATAAAGATTTTCGGGAGTACTATACTGCTATCGCCGAGGATGCATTCCCAACACCAACCAGAGTGGAGTTTAAAACGATTGAGAATGAAAATCTTCTAAAATATATGGGTGTTAAATTTATCGTTGAAGTAGGGGCTTCAGCCGGAAAAAATGAATTTTCCGGTCAGGCATGGACTGTGATTCCCCCGTTTGCTGAGGGCAGTCAGTTAACACAGGAATTTGTTTCAAAAAGAGACCGTCTGTCACAGTTGAATGTGCTTTCTGCAAACTACGGACACACATTTGGTGAAGAACAGATATATTTCAAACTGATTGATGTTGAAACAGACAAACCGGTCAGAGAAGGCAGCATTCCGATAAAAGAAATGAGAGACAATGAGTTCCTAAAAATAAATTTCCCGAGTATTGAAGATTCTGGGGATAAACAATATAGACTTGAACTAACTTCCAATAACTCGGCGGCACTTCCAATCACTTTTTATCAATTAGTTGAATCGGGGTATGATGGAGCGTTTGTTGTAAATGGTGAGGAGACTGAAGGTAATCTGGTTCTGCAGGCTTCCTATGAGCCGGAGGGTGGTTATCTTGGGAAAGATGGCTTGGCTGTTAGAAAATTGGACTCGTATTCTGATCAATTTGAATTGATTGAAACGATAGAAGTTGTTGAGAATGAAAAGCAGGTTCTTGATAAAATGAAGGCAGAATATCATTCTAACAGACTTTATATCAATCAAGAAGAAGCCGAGAAGTTGAACGGAGAAATTAGGCTCTTTGTCAAATCGGACTGATAGTATCACCAATGAACATCGGAAGAAGGAATCGAACTCCTTCTCCGGTGTTTTTTATTTGTATTGAATAAGGCCGTTGAGTAAGAAAATTCGGGTACGC
>NZ_JADOEP010000032.1 GCF_016745275.1 Enterococcus sp. BWB1-3 | reverse complement strand
ATAGTAAAGTATTGAAGCGGATATCTTATGGCTTTCGTAATTTCAATAATTTTAGAGAAAGGATTTTCCTTTATAGAGGAACGTATTTCAAAGAAGTTAAAAAGAACCCTCATTAACAGAATCAATGCATGAAAAACAAGCAGCTAGGTAGGGCCCCTTAACTGCTTGGCTTTATTCTCTTGTATTTCTTTCACCAACACTAGTTGACAATGAGCCACTATTACAAACCTGAAGAGTCTGCGGCACTAGATGTCTGAGGCTCTTCATTTATTGTGGAAGAATGTTCGTTTTAGCAATTATTCAAAAGAGAGGCATGTTGAATTTTTTTGGGGGATGAGCTTTGCGACAGAAAGCTTTTTATAGATTTTCAACAATGTTTTCTTCAAGTGTTCTATGCTATAATAACCAGGTTAGCATGTAAATGGAGGAAAAAATAAAATGGATGGAATCTTGCCCTTGTGGAAAGAAAAAGGAATGACCAGTCATGACTGTGTCTTCAAACTGCGAAAAATTTTACATACAAAAAAAATTGGACATGGCGGTACATTAGACCCTGATGTTTCAGGGGTTTTGCCGATTTGTATTGGTAAAGGAACCAAAGTCATTGAATATATGGTAGATTCCGGTAAAACCTATGAGGGAGAGATTACACTGGGCTTTTCTACAACAACGGAAGATGCCGGAGGAGAAGTGGTTGAACAGGAAATTATTGCAAAGCCATTTTCGCTGGAGGAGATTGATCAAGCGATGAAGCAGCTTACAGGTGAAATCACGCAGATTCCACCAATGTTTTCTGCTGTAAAAGTAAATGGAAAACGACTATATGAGTATGCTAGAAATGGTGAAGAGGTAGAGCGTCCGGAAAGAAAAGCGATGATTCATTCCTTCAAACGGACAAGCGTACCGATGTTTAATAAAGAAGAGGGAACACAGTCATGGACCTTTGAAGTTGTTTGCGGCAAAGGGACTTATGTCCGAACGCTTTCGGTGGATACCGGGAAAGTTTTGGGAGTTCCAGCACATATGTCTGAACTGGTTCGAACAGCCAGCGGCGGTTTGAAAGCAGAGCAATGCGTAACGTTGGCAGAAACTGCTGAAAAAAAAGAGCTGGGAAAAATTGATGACATCCTATTGCCCATAGAGATAGCAGTTGCTGAATTTCCAAGAGTCGATTTGACGGATAAGCTCTATGCCAAAGTGAAAAATGGTGTGTTTTTATCGCTTCAGGAATTGAAGCTTAATAAAATGCCTGAGGACTTAATTGCGCTGTATTATCAAGATTTGGTAGTCAGTTTATATAAACAGCATCCAGAAAAAAAAGAGTTGTTAAAGCCAAGTAAAGTACTTAGAAATAATTAAATAGAAGGAAGATTTGTCTTATGAAAATTGTTTCCATTCGTCACCCCTATGATCCGGCACAGATACCTGCTGATAATGTGGTAATGGTATTAGGCTTTTTTGATGGCGTTCATCAGGGACATCAAAAGGTAATTGAAACAGGCCGAAAAATTGCAGATGAAAGAGGTTTGAAGCTGGCAGTCATGACATTTAATCAGCATCCCTCCATTGTATTTCAAAAAGTAAAGCCAAATGAAATGAAATATTTGACTAGTCTTAAACAAAAAGAAGAACGAATGGCTGCTTTGGGGACTGATATCCTTTATGTTATTGAATTTACTTCTGATTTTGCGCATCTCAAACCACAGGATTTTGTAGATCAGTATATTGTTGATTTGCATGCTAAAGTAGCTGTTTCAGGGTTTGATTATACGTATGGACCAAGAGAAATCGCTGATGTGATGCATTTTCCGATATATGCCAAAGAACGTTTTGATATCATAACTGTTCAGCGTGAAGAGATGGACGGAGAAAAAATCAGCTCTACCAGAATTCGGGAAATGATGGATTTTGGGGATATGGAAGAAGTTGCTGATTTATTGGGCTATGTGTATGAAATTGAAGGTACAGTTGTTCATGGAGATGCTAGAGGGCGGCTGCTTGGATTTCCTACTGCGAATATTCGTGTGAAAAGCACTGTTCGACTGCCTCGTATCGGGGTATATGCCACACAGATTAAAATCGGTGAACATTGGTATGTTGGAATGGGATCAATCGGTCATAATGATACATTTGGTGACGGGCGCGAGCTGACTGTGGAAGTTTATATTTTGGATTTCCACAAGGACATCTATGGGGAGCAGGTTGTTGTTCGTTGGAATCATTACCTGCGTGACCAGGTAAAATTTGATGGAGCTGAACAGCTGATTGAACAGCTGAAGCAGGATGAGCAGGATACAGCTGACTATTTTAAAAACAGACATAGTAATTCATAATTAAACGAAGTATATTCAATCAGTTTAATTCAAAAATAAAATCGAAAAAGCAAACAGGCTGACTCGTTGATCGAGTGGCCATTTGCTTTTTTTTAGTTAAAGAGAAAGGTTTCTTTATACTTATTCGTATTTATCAAAAAATAGTCATCTTTTACGTATTCAAATGTATTTTAAATTAGGGACTGTCAGAAAAACTATTGAAGAAACGAGTTTTTCTGATATTTTAGTGGAGATCTAAATTTACCAAACAGAAAAGCCGATTCATTTTAGTGTATTTATTTTTCCATAAATATTGGTTGAAAAAATAAGGCATATTCTCATATGTATATCGGCAATCTCTTAGACTGGAAATAAATGCCTATCCATTTATTTGATCGGAGTCTGCATACCATCCTGCTAATGCCCCTAGATGAGCTAGCCTCTATTCAAGGCATATTTATCGAGGCTGCGCATATAGCATGTCTTGTATGTCCCTCAGACATGCGACGAGCATTTGAAGAAGCGTAGGAGCAAGTTCTTGCATGCGACGAGCATTCAAAGAAGCGCAGGAGCATAAAGAGATATGCTCCTGCGATTACTTGTTGCATGGAGAAGTTTTGTCACAACTTCACTAATCTTAGTATGTTTCTTTGTTCATCTTATTGATTAGAAATACGATAATAATTGTTTAAGCTGCCAAATTTTGAGAGCAGCATTTCATTGCTGGTTGTGAGTGTTCCCATGTTATTTCCGTTTAGGATATTAGTTAACTGCATACTATCAATGTCAGTCCATTTTTTACTTGCTTCACCAGCAGTATCAGCTGTTTCCCAAACTTTTAATTCTTTACCATGGTAGGTAAACGAGCTTGCCCGGTAAGCGTACATAAATGAAAAACGTTTTGTATTCAAGCTTTCAATTGAGAAATATGCTGGGTTATTAAAGACGTAATCGATCCCGTGTGAGAAAGAGAAGCCTTCTGCAGCCAAGCTGGTGGAAACGTCGAATACTGCATCCTGTAGGACATCCACTTTTGCATTTCCAGCTGTATACTCAGTACGAAGCATAGGTCCGTTTCCTTTAGCTGTAAAGCTCGCATTTTCCTGAACTTGCAAGAGTGAGAAGCCGTAAACGGCATTTTGTCCGTAGCCGGTACCGCTGTAGCCGGGGTATAATTCAACAATCGCATTTTCTTCAACAATGAATTCTTTTTGTGTATTGCTGTTACCCATTGAAATAACAGTTGAGCCGCTGTCATTGCTGGAACCGCCGCCTTCAGTTGTACCTTTATAAGTTGATCCGGTTTTAAAGGTAACATTTTGAGCGTAGACATTGCTGCCTTTAGTTGAACGAATTTCGTTATCACCTTCGAAGGAAACAACTGCACCTGTAACATTTTGACGAATGAACAATGTGCCGTCAAATTGGATATCCTGTACATTAACATTCATGCCATAAGACTGATTGGCAGAATCGCCGGAATAGATGCTTCCATAATTATTTTGACCTAAGACATGTCCATTTTTAATCGTCAAATTAATACGTTTACCAAGTAATTCGTTTTTTGTCAGGTAGTAGCTGGCGGTATTTAGTGTATAGCCATTCAAATCAATAACAGTATCATCCTGTAATTGAATGTTTGCAGTTAATTGCAGATCAGTCATCAGTTGTAAGTTTGTCAGATTACTGTTGATAGCGGTCTGAAGTTCTGTGAAAGACCGGATCTCAGTTGGGCTGTTTTGGTCATAGGTGAAATTGATGCTGCCAAGATAAGCCAGTTCAGTAGTCTCGCTGGTTGAGGGTCTGCTTACTGTTACATATATATCATGTATTCCGTTTGTTTTAGCTAAATCAATTGTATGATATACCCAAGTGTTTACATTACCTGTACGAGTCAGTACTTTTTCTCCGATAATCGGTCCATCCGCTGAATCAACTCGAACAGTCATTGTTGTATTGTCATATGGCACTGCGGCATTTAATTGAATACTGCCTAAATTCCCATCTAAATCAATATTTTTATAAATAAAGGTATTGTTTGGGCTGATCGATGATTTTGTATTCTGACTGTTTTCAAAAGTGACAACAGTTTCTTTGCTCAAACCTCTGTTTAACAACTGTCCCTCAAAAGAAATAGAAGAGAAGAGAAGATTCATACCGTAATTGGCATTAGTAGAGTCTATACTGTAGAAGCTTCCGTATGGATTTTGCCCTTGAATGATTCCGTTGCGTACATCAACTGAAATCTTTCTGCCCAAAGTTTCGTCTTTGTAGAAATAATAATTGGCAGTATTTAGAGTAAAATCATTTAAATCCAGTTTCGTGTTATCTTTCAGCTGCAGGTTTGTAGTGAATTGAATATTCGCCATCAATTTTAAATTAGTTAGATTGCTGCTGATAGCAGTTTGAAGCTCTGTAAATGAACGAATTTCAGTCGGTTCGTTTTCATCGTAAGCAAAATTGAGAAAACCAAGGCGAGCCAATTCAACTGTCTCTCCAGTTAAGGGTCTGTTAACTGTCACATAAATGTCGTGGATTCCTTCGGTTTCTTTTAAATCGATGGTGTGATATAACCAGGTATTTATATTTCCAGAATGAGTCAGTATTTTTTGACCGATAATCGGACCAGCTGTTGAATCAGTCCGAAGAGTAACCGTCGTGTTGTCGTAAGGTACAGAAGCATATAGTTGAATACTTCCAAGATTCTTTCCAAGATCAACTTCTTTATAAACAAATGTATTATTTGAACTGATTGAAGATATAGAACGTTGAACATTTTTAAATTCTACAACTGTTTCTTTGCTTAATCCTCTATTTAAAAGTGTTCCTTCAAAAGCAATAGAAGAGAAAGATAAATTCATACCGTAATTGGCATTAGTAGAGTCTGCACTATAGAAGCTTCCGTATGGATTTTGCCCTTGAATGATTCCGTTACGTACATCAACTGAAATCTTTCTGCCCAAAGCTTCGTCTTTGTAGAAATAATAATTGGCAGTATTTAGAGTAAAATCATTTAAATCCAGTTTCGTGTTATCTTTCAGCTGCAGGTTTGTAGTGAACGAAATATCGGCCATGAGTTTTAAATTGGTAATATTACTATTGATTGCAGTCTGTAATTCAGAAAATGAATGAATTTCAAGAGGTTTCTTCTCGTCAAAACCAAAGTTAATGGCTCCTAAGTTCGCAATTTCAGTAATGGCACTTGTAGAAGGGCGTGAGAATGAAACATATATATCAGCAATTCCTGTATTTTCAGTAAGCTCTACTGTATGATACAGCCAAGTATTCAAATTACCTGAGCGAGTCAGCTTTTTTTCACCTATAATTTCTCCGTCCACAGCACCTTTTCGTATTGTGACTGTTGTATTGTCATAGGGGATGGAGGAGAACAGCTGAATGCTGCCTTTATGAGCAGATAGATCAACGTTTTTATAGGAAATCCATGCCTCCGGGACAATTCCGCCAATGTAGAATGAATTATTTTGATACGTATTAATTGATCCGAAAGCAGTATAATAGTCATTTGCTTCAGCAATTCCAGAAATAACTTCAGATTTTCCTTTAAGTCTGGCATAAACATTATTTGCTAACAGTGCAGCTCCGCGTGCATTTGGATGGACACCATCCGGAATCAGAATGTCTGCGTCTTGAGTTATGGAGTTGTTATCTATGACTGAAACATCAACATCGGCTTTTTTGGCGGACTCAAGAATTTTTGGCAAAATCAGTTTCAGATTTTCATTACTGATATCATAGTTTGTATGAACAACTTTTGGCGGCAGACAAACATAAACGACAGGTTTTGTTTCCATTGCTTTATAAGCGTTAATCAAATTCACATAGTCATTAATATAGTTATCAATTTTTGTGAAATTATATGGTTTCGTATCATTGGTACCTAACTGGATAATTACGATATTTTGGTTAACAGCCAAGCTGTTTTTATATTCAGATGTACGAATGTACGGATCATTTCCGTTATTTAGCAGGGTCTTACCGGAGTTTCCGTAGTTTACAACATCATAATTGCTGCCTAAACGGTAACCTAACTGTCTCGGATAAGAGTTTATTAGGGCATTCTCTACATTCATTCCATAGGTAATACTGTCTCCGATAGCTGCTACTTTAACTTTTTGATCTGATGGAAAAATAGTAATAATTCCCTTTACTTTTGCATTTGTTTTTTTAGCAATTCCTTGAATCTCATAAGTGCCAGCTTTCGAAAATATGGATTCATCTATGGAATCCCAGGAAACGTTATCTTGTGAGATCTTTTGATCTTCAGATAAATAAGTAATGCTTTCTGGTAATGCTGATTTTTCATTTTCAACAGTTACTATGTTTACGGGGGGATAGAAATCTTTTGATTCGGCATAGGCGGCTGTATTATTTTCCAAAAATGCTAAAGCAAACACCATAAAAGTGAAAACTAATACGAAAAATTTTGATTTTTTTTTCATGAATATTACTCCTTTGTGTAATTGTTTATCAGTAAAGGATTTTTCAATAAATAATTGGCAAATAAACAGTGATTAAACACTATATTTTTTTACTGTTATTTCCTTTTTAAAAATATCCCGCTAACAGTCTAGCACAAAAGAAAATTGTTTATTTATCTATTTTTTCATTATATTCTCTAAAATGTGAAATTCATAAATAAAATCATGATAAAGTGAATAAAAAACGAAAAATATAAATATTATTCGATATATTTATTTGGTGTATGCTGTTTTGGATTTTTTTATGATTAATTTCAATTGCTGAAACGAACAAAGATGAACTAAAAGTACTGATTAATATTGTTTGTTATTTAGGTTATAATATTAAGAAACATATACCTCTTAAGAAGATGAATGTTTCACATTCAAAGCCTGTCGCCTGCATACAGCTGTCTCTTTGTATATAGAATAAATTTATCCTCAGCAAGAGCATTGCATACCATTCTGCTAATGCTCATAGATGAGCTAGCCTCTATTCAAGGAATACTTATCGAGACCACATATATCATTTCACTAGATATTCCTACACAAGTGAAACTGACAAAGCAGGATTAGCAACTCCCTACTTGCTTTTGAAGCTGCTTACTCCTGTCATTGAAGCATACAAGTAAAAATTTTTTACCATTGAAGATCATTTATAGACTATCTTTTAATGTAATTTATAAGTTGGTTAGAGCGTTGCTTGAGAATCATTTTATGTTCTATAATAAAGCGTTGCTTTATTTGACTGCTTTGCTCAGAAAACTTAAATCAAACTGTAACGACATTGACAGAAACATGTGATAAGATGGGTCTGTGACATTAGTATATCCAGAACCCTTAAAAACAAATGAATGGTGTTCCAGTCTTTGTATGATCCGAGCATTTGTAAGAAGCGTAGGAGCGAAGCCTCCATGCTTCGAGGACCGAAACGAAGGCCTTCAATTCTTAGTGGCTCTGACATTTAGGAATTGATGAGATCGAAACGAAGTGTAGTGTAATGTAGTATAGTGAGAACCGTGGACGTAGAAAAACGGATATAGTGTACTGTTTTGTCTCGAGAATCGTTAGACTCGTAGAGACACAGTTCTTCTACGTACTGTTTTGTCTCGAGAATCGTTAGACTCGTAGAGACACAGTTCTTCTACGTACTGTTTTGTCTCGAGAATCGTTAGACTCATAGAGACAGCAGCTCTTCTACGCATACAGCTCTACTACATCAAGTGAGCTAGTTTCATTCAAGGAATATTTATCAAAACTACGCATACCATTCTGCTAAAGTACGAATATAAGCAGAAGCGGCAAAGTAGAACTAGCACTTGTCGGTCCTAATCTGTGCCGAGTAATCGCAAGCAACATCTCGGAAATAAGCCGAATACTCTCAAAAATATGGAAAGCGCCAAGTAGATATCAATCCACAGCTATTCATTTCATGACTAGTGTTCCTTGACAATTTTCGTATATTCCGACGTATTGTCATAAATCACTACGATTGACTTGTCAGAGTAGATGATGCATGATACCTAACTTGGTTTTCGAAGCTGAACACTTCCGCTCCTGCGGTTACTCGTCGCAGTTAAGGATATGCAAGTGCTCCTATGATTACTTGCCGCATGGGAAGCTTTGTCACAACCTCTTTTTTATTTGAGAGAGTTTTGCAATGATTCATTGTGGAATAGACACTACGATTTTTGACCTCGGAGGATTCAGTAAATGACAGCAGAACCAAATACTATGAGTACTAGCAGAGTCTCAGCTTACATTCACATTCCCTTTTGTGAACATATTTGCTACTACTGTGATTTTAATAAAGTTTTTCTTGAAGGACAGCCGGTAGATGAGTATATAGACGCATTGCTAAAAGAAATTAGGCTGACCACTATTAAAAATCCTGGGAGACCAGTTGAAACTATTTACATAGGCGGGGGTACACCAACCTCTTTATCAGCGGGGCAATTGGATCGACTGCTTTCAGGAATAAGAGAACTTTTACCGTTTAATGATAAAAAAGAATTTACAGTAGAAGCGAACCCAGGTGATATAACGGTTGAAAAGCTGCGTGTAATGAAGAATTATGGAGTAAACAGATTATCAATGGGGGTGCAAACATTTGATAATCAGCTGCTGAAGAAAATTGGGAGAAAGCACACAGCAGAAGATGTATACAAAACGATGGCATTTTTGGAGAAAGAAAATTTTGAAAATGTCAGTATTGATTTGATTTATGCACTGCCAGGACAAACAATTAGAGGGTTTCAAGATACGCTTCAAAAAGCAATTGAACTGGATTTACCGCATTACTCCTTGTACTCACTTATCTTGGAGAACAAGACAATGTTTATGAATTGGGTCAGACAAGGGCGGTTAACCTTACCAGATGAAGATGCAGAAGCAGGAATGTTTGAAGAAACAATTGCGATGATGGCAAAGTCCGGACGTCATCAATACGAGGTTAGTAATTTTGCGTTGAAAGGAAAGGAGAGCCAGCATAATCTTGTTTATTGGAATAATGAGCATTATTATGGATTCGGTGCAGGAGCAAGCGGCTATCTGGGCGATGTTCGCTACAGGAATTTTGGTCCCATTCAACATTATTTGGAGCCTTTACGAAAGGACAATCTTCCTGTTTTAGAAAGGGAAGAACTCACCTTAAATAATCAAATTGAAGAAGAAATGTTTTTAGGGCTGAGAAAGCTTGCAGGTGTGAGCAAGAAACGTTTTGAAGAAAAATTCAATACTTCAATAGAAAAAATCTATGGTTCGGTTGTTCAAGAGCTGGTTCAGGCTGGACTGGTGATTGAAAATCCAGATTCCCTTCAGCTGACAGCTAAAGGCTTATATATTGGTAACGAAGCCTTTGAAGCTTTTCTTCTTGATTGAAAATTTTCAGTTTTTATAAGAGAAATAACTGACCGCAGAGAAAGTTAGCACTCGATCGACAAGAGTGCTAACTTTCTCTGTTTTTTTCTTGACAATTCTTAGAGAACTTGCTATATTAGTATTTGTATTAGCACTCGTTAAATAGGAGTGCTAATGAAGGGTGGTATATATGCTTACAGAAAGACAAAAAGATATATTAAGGCTTATCATCCAACACTATACAACTACAGGTCATCCTGTGGGGTCTAAGAAATTGTTGGAGGATGGGATCAAATCCAGTTCTGCTACAATTCGTAATGACATGAAAGCATTGGAAGAACATGGTCTTCTACTAAAGACGCATTCCTCTTCTGGGAGAGTCCCTTCGCTGATGGGATATCGCTACTATGTGGACCATTTGCTTCAACCGACTAAAATGGCGCCAGATGAGTTAAGCCAAATTCGTCAGTCGTTTGGTTCGGAAGTTAGAGAAATTAATGATATTATTGAACAAGCAGCCAGTATTTTATCAGAATTGACCAGCTATACCGCTTTCTCCCTCGGACCGGAAGTGAAAGAAAAGAAACTGACCGGGTTCAGAATGGTTCCTTTGAATGAGCGACAAATTGTTGCAATCATTGTTACGGATAAGGGAAATGCGGAGAGTAAAGTATTTTCGATTCCTGCTTCAGTTTCAAGTGAAGATTTAGAGAAAATGACAAATATTATCAATGAAAAACTCGTGGGACAACCGTTGTTGGTTGTTTATCATCGTTTGAGAACAGAAATCCCTATGATTCTGCATAGATATTTCCAGACGCCGGATGGGATGATGAATCTGTTTGATTCGATGCTCGGGCATGTGTTTGAAGAGAAAGTATTTGTAAGTGGAAGGCTTAATCTTCTTGATTTTGGTATCAGCATGAATAATGATCAGCTGAAATCTGTCTATTCATTTATGAAAAATACAGAAGAACTGACCACTTTACTGGATACTTCTGAAGGAGTAAATGTACCGATTTCTGTTAGAATTGGTTCTGAAATTGGAAATAACTTACTAGATGATCTGAGCATGATCACTGCAACGTATGAAGTTACAGGACACGGGAAGGGAACGATTGCTTTATTGGGTCCGACCAGTATGCCTTATTCAAAAATGTTCAGTTTGATTGATGCTTTTAGAGGCGAGCTTGCTTCACAATTAGGTTCTTACTATCGATTTCTTGATGGGTAAGATGAAAATGCTGTTCTTAAAAATAAAAATAAGTCTGCGAAATGAGAAGGGAAGTTGCTAGATTGAGCAAAAAAGAAGAAACGCAGGATGAGGTTCAAAATCCGGCGGAAGAAACTGAAACAGTTGCTGAAACAGTGGAAAGCACAGAAACAGAACTGACGGAAACAGAAAGACTGACCGCTGAACTCAGCGAAATGGAAGATAAGTTTCTGCGTGCCAGAGCAGAAATTGCGAACATGAACAGTCGTTTTAAAAACGAACGCGAGCTTTTGGTTCGTTACAGATCTCAGGATCTGGGCAAGGCAATCCTGCCTGCTATGGATAATCTGGAGCGGGCAATGGCAATAGAAGTTGAGGATGAACAAGGAGCCAGCCTAAAAAAAGGAATTTTTATGGTTCTTGAAAACCTTACTCATGCACTGAAAGAAGAAGGGATTGAAGAAATTCCTGCAATGGGAGAATCATTTGACCCAAATCTTCATCAGGCAGTACAGACAGTTCCGGCTGAAGGCGATGTTCAGGCGGATACGATTGTCGAAGTGCTGCAAAAGGGCTATAAGCTGCATGATCGTGTACTTCGTGCAAGCATGGTAGTTGTGGCTCAATAATCAACGATTAATCGAAAACTAAAAAAAGTAAACAAGACTAAAAACAAAAGACAGGAGACATGCAACATGAGTAAAATAATCGGTATTGACTTAGGTACAACAAATTCAGCAGTAGCAGTATTGGAAGGCGGAGAAGCAAAAATTATTGCCAATCCTGAAGGAAATCGTACAACACCTTCAGTTGTGTCATTTAAAAATGGTGAAATTCAAGTTGGTGAAGTAGCGAAACGTCAGGCAGTGACAAACCCTCACACTATATCATCTATCAAACGTCACATGGGTGAAGCAGGCTATAAAGTAGAAGCAGAAGGCAAGTCTTACACACCACAAGAAATTTCTGCAATGATTCTACAGTATTTAAAGGGTTTTGCTGAAGAATATCTTGGTGAAAAAGTAGAAAAAGCAGTTATTACAGTTCCTGCATACTTTAATGATGCACAACGTCAAGCGACTAAAGATGCTGGTAAAATTGCCGGTCTGGAAGTTGAACGTATTGTAAATGAACCTACTGCAGCTGCATTGGCATATGGTTTGGATAAAACAGACAAAGAAGAAAAAATCCTGGTATTTGACTTGGGCGGCGGTACATTTGACGTGTCTATCCTTGAACTGGGAGACGGCGTATTCGATGTATTGTCAACTTCAGGTGATAACAACCTTGGTGGAGATGACTTTGACAACAAGATCATTGACTACATGGTTGCAGAATTCAAAAAAGAAAATGGTATTGACTTAGGCAAAGATAAAATGGCGTTACAACGTTTGAAAGACGCTGCTGAAAAAGCGAAGAAAGATCTTTCAGGTGTAACAAGTACACAAATCAGTCTGCCATTTATTACTGCAGGGGATGCAGGTCCATTGCACTTGGAAATGAATTTAACACGTGCGAAATTTGATGAATTGACAGCTGATTTAGTAGAACGCACAAAAGTTCCTGTACGTCAGGCATTAAAGGATGCTTCACTTTCAGCTTCAGACATTGATGAAGTAATCTTGGTTGGTGGTTCTACTCGTATTCCAGCAGTAGTGGAAGCAGTACGTAAAGAAACAAACAAAGAGCCAAACAAATCAGTGAACCCGGATGAAGTTGTGGCAATGGGGGCTGCTATTCAAGGCGGAGTAATCACTGGTGACGTGAAAGATGTCGTTTTACTTGATGTTACTCCGTTATCATTGGGGATTGAAACAATGGGCGGTGTGTTTACTAAGCTGATTGACCGTAATACAACAATTCCAACAAGTAAATCTCAAGTGTTCTCAACAGCTGCTGATAATCAGCCTGCGGTAGATATTCACGTTCTTCAAGGTGAACGCCCGATGGCTGCTGATAATAAAACGCTGGGAAGATTCCAATTAACAGATATTCCTGCTGCGCCACGTGGCGTTCCTCAAATCGAAGTAAGCTTTGATATTGACAAAAATGGTATTGTAAATGTACGTGCGAAAGATTTGGGTACACAAAAAGAACAAACTATTACTATCAAATCTTCTTCAGGTTTATCAGATGAAGAAATCGAACGCATGGTTAAGGATGCAGAAGCAAATGCTGACGCGGACAAACTGCGTAAAGAAGAAGTTGATTTGCGTAACGATGTAGATGCGTTGCTGTTCACTGTTGATAAAACATTGAAAGAACTTGAAGGTAAAGTAGATGCAGATGAAGTGAAGAAAGCAGAAGAAGCTCGTGATGAACTGAAAGCTGCTGTAGAAGCGAATGATATCGAACTAATGAAAGAAAAACGTGATTCACTAAACGAAATCGTTCAAAATCTAACTGTGAAGCTTTATGAACAGGCTGCTCAGCAACAAGCACAGGAAAACCCTGAAGAAGCACAAAGCGGAGCAGATGATGTGGTGGATGCAGACTTTGAAGAAGTAGAAAAAGACGAAGACTAATTATTGAATGGACAATAGAATGTAAAGAGGTCGGGAAAGAGGTTGGGACAGAAGTGAATAGCAGCTTCTGTCCCGATGTTCGTTCTGAACAACATTTTTCATGAATCTTTTCGTTCAATTGAATAAGCGGCAGTCTCCTTATTTTACATAAATGTATTTAGGTTTTATCTGAATTATGTTATGATAACAACGGTACTTTAGTTGTTAAGAGGCTGCATTGAATTGAAAAGAATAGCTATTTTTCAACAGCAGCTGTTCAGATTTAAACAGATGTGCAGTCTGAATATAAGACTGTGAAGGAATTACTAGTTGGAGGGAAGCCAATGGCTACGAAACGAGATTACTATGAAGTATTGGGATTGTCCAAGGGTGCTTCAGATGATGAAATAAAAAAGGCTTATAGAAAGCTTTCCAAAAAATACCATCCGGATATCAATCAGGAAGCAGATGCTGAGGAAAAGTTTAAAGAAATTTCGGAAGCGTATGAAGTATTAAGCGATGCGCAGAAGAAAGCGGCCTATGATCAATATGGTCATGCAGGAACCGATCCAAACTTTGGCGGCGGAGCTGGCGGATTCGGTGGATTTGGAGGCGGCGGATTCAGCAGTACTGGAGGATTCGGTGGTTTCGAAGATATTTTTGATTCATTCTTTGGAGGCGGTGGCGGTCGTTCTGTTGATCCTGCTGCTCCCAGACAGGGATCAGATCTTCAATATACGATTCAATTGAAATTTGAAGAAGCAATTTTTGGTGTTGAAAAAGAAATAAAATATAAGCGCGAAGATGTCTGCGGAACTTGTCACGGAAATGGAGCAAAGCCGGGGACGCAACCTGAGACTTGTCATAAGTGTCATGGTTCAGGAAGTATCAATGTAGAACGTCAAACGCCGCTTGGTCGTGTAATGAGCCGTCAGACTTGTGATGTCTGCCGCGGAACAGGGAAAGAAATTAAAGAGCCGTGTCCAACCTGTCATGGCTCAGGTCATGAGAAAAAGGCGCATCGTGTAAAAGTCACAGTGCCGGCTGGTGTGGAAGATGGTCAGCAAATGCGTTTGGCTAATCAGGGAGAAGCCGGAATGAACGGCGGACCTTACGGTGATCTGTATGTTGTGTTCCATGTAGAGGAAAGCAATATTTTTGATCGTGATGGGGCTGAAATCTATTATGAACTGCCGTTAAGCTTTGTACAGGCTGCACTGGGAGATGAAGTTCAGGTTCCAACCGTGCATGGAGATGTGAAGCTGAAAATTCCAGCAGGTACACAGACAGGTACAAACTTCCGATTACGTGGAAAAGGTGCACCACGTTTACGCGGAGGCAGCAGCGGCGACCAGCATGTGAAAGTTAAACTAATTACTCCTAAGAATCTGAGTGAAGAGCAAAGAGACGCATTGCGTGCTTTTGCGAAGGCTGGCGGTCAGGAAATCAGTGAACAGCAGGAAGAAGGCTTTTTCGATAAGATGAAAGATGCTTTTGGCAGCAAGAAAAAGAAATAATCGATTGATGAACAATCTGTTAATTGATGTAAAATAGAAAAGGTCAAATCAGGATATACATATTCTGATTCGGCCTTTTTCTGTTTTGGATTATAAAAAACTCGTCATACTAAATTGCCGTGAAGGAAGGGGCATTTTCAGCAGTTTCTTGAGAGAGAAATTTTGCAGAATAGATTTTTTATTTTTATCATAATTGGAGAACAAATGTATATTTTTTCATAGCGTATAGATAACAACTGTAAATTCTTATTCATAGAATGCCAACATCTCTTTCATCCGGCTGACAAGTTCTTTTTGAACAAATTCAGGTTTCAGGCATTTACATTTTGTTCCAAAGCCCAAGAGCATGTGATAGCCGTAATCATCTGTCATAAAATACGGAAATTCTACAAGAAACCGATCAGAGTCCTTTTGAGAGACAAATTGAAGGTCGTTAAAACGTTCTGCCAGTTTGTCTTTGATTGAATAATCGACTTCAAGCAGCAGAGGTACAAACTTCTTTTCGTTTATAACACGTTTCCCCAAAGCTGCTGGGGGAGGGGTTCGTTTTTTGAATATTTTATCGACAATTGATATTTTTTTTATTCTGGACAATTTAAAAATTCGGAATTCTTCTTTTTGCAGACAGTAGGCCTGGACATACCAGCTTGATTCTTTTAGGATTAATCGATAAGGTTCAATCAATCTGCTGGAATGATTGCCAGATCGATTTTCGTAATCAATGGATAGAATCTGATCCTTTTCCAGTGCCTGTTGGATGATTTCTATTGATGCAGCAGACAGCTCACTCCTAATCCATGGTGTCACATCAATTACCAGTTGATCAGACTTCATTTCGATTTCATTTTTTACTGCTTTTGGTATCAATGATTTCAATTTTTCTATTGTATAAGGGGAATGCTTCAGATTAAGATGTTTATTCAGGTTGTTCAGACCATTTAGGAGTGAGACTAAATCAGAGGTAGTAAAAAAATGCTGGTCAAATTTATAATTCTCCATAATACGAATCCCGCCATTGCTTCCGGGAAGAGCAGCAACTGGAATTCCGGCCTGACTAAGTGAATCTATATCTCGATAAATTGTCCGAACGGAAACTTCAAATATTTCTGCCAGTTTTGGCGCAGTGATTTGTTCCTGTTCCAATAAAAGCATTGTGATGGCAAGCAGACGTTCACTTTTCATTTTAACCTCCTGTTTTAAATAAGAATGTGGATATTCTTTAAATAAAGAATAAAACCCTGACAAATAGATGTCAAGGTTCCTTTGATAAGATTGCTTTGTATCAAACGAAATGAGAGTAAAAATTGGAGGAATGAACAATGGATTTCAAGAAAATATTTGAAGAAGTGATGGCTGAGCAACAGGAAATTGCACTGGCAACCAGTGTAGCAGAGCAGCCGAATGTGAGGCTTGTTAATTTTCTTTACTCACCGGAAAGAAAAGTAGTTTATTTCTCAACCTTTGAAGGAAATGACAAGGTGAACGAAATGAGTGTGAACTCTAAAATTTCTTTTACAACAATAGTAGGTGAAGGAGATGATGCGCATGTTCGGGTACTTGAAGGAAGAGCGAAACGAAGTGAGCGTTCATTAAAGGACATAGCAGATCCGTTGATCAAAAAATTTCCATTTTATGCGGAGATAATTGATAATTCTGCTGAGCATATTGTTGTTTTTGAACTCAGTTTTAATAAAGCAGTAGTTATTTCCGGGATGGAAATAAGGGAAGAAATCGTTATTTAAAGAGCACTTAATGTGAGCTATTGGATAGGTGTGGTATCAAAGGAATATGTGGAATTGGGAATGGCAGGGGGCTTTTGCCAGTTATGTAGGGTAAATAGGCACCACTTGAGCGGATGAAAGAAGGGGGAGCGCTGATTTATTATACGCCAAAGGTAAGTTTGAAGACGAGGAGCCTCATCAAAAATTCATGGGAATTGGATAAGGTGTTGCAGGCAGTGCCTATTTGTTTCAATTGGCACCTGATTGTATTTCCTATCGAAAAGGTAGTAGATATTTATCGGTAAGACAATCATTGCCGGCAAATATAGTCATTCTTTATCAATTTTAGCAGAGAAATTGTTCAAAGCTTCGATTTGGTCATTTTGAAATTCCAAAAGCATTATTTGACTATATCATATCGGGGATAGTTGAGGTATTTCATCTGTTCAGTCAGTCCCAACAGTTAGATCAAAAATTCTAACTGTTGGGACTGGCTCTTTTAAATTACTGCTTTTTTATGGGAAATCAGGATTGAAACGATTATATTTAAATAGAGCATGCGGTATACTGATAGTATTAATGACAAACCGTATAAGCAGAGGAGGAGCGATGATGAAAAAGTATGTCTACGCAATCAGTGATATTCATGGACAGTATGACTTATTTCAAAAGCTGATTAACTTTTATGATGAAGAAAAACACCAGCTGGTATTAATAGGAGATTTGAATGATCGTGGATCAAAAAGCAAGGAGTGTTTTTTACTTGGCAAAAAATTAGTGGAAGAACATGATGCTGTTTACCTGATGGGTAATCATGAAGAAAATTTTCTTAATTTTTTATTGCAGCCTGAAGATTGGTATACTGGTTATGTCCGGTATGGCGGAAAAGAAACGATTGAAAGTCTGCTTCATAAAGGAGCAACAGAAGAATATTCACCAACCGAAATTGCACTGATGATCCGAAGCCGCTATAAAGAGCTGATTAAATTCTTGAAGGAACGTCCTGTCTATTTTGAGTGGAGAGATTATGTTTTCGTTCACGCAGGAGTAGATTTAACGAAGAATGACTGGCGTAAGACAAGCCCGCATGATTTTGTTTGGATTCGGGAAGCCTTCCATCAGGGGAAGAATAATACGGGGAAAACGATTGTATTTGGGCATACGATTACGCCTATGCTCCATGGTGATATGCAGACAACTGATTTATGGATTTCTGACGGGAAAATTGGAATTGACGGCGGCGGAGTGTTTGGGGGTTCCGTACATGGTGTAATCTTTGATGAAAAGGGGATCGTGCAGGATATTGAGTATCAAAATATGAACGGACCTTGGCAGCCAAGTGTGTAAAAGATATAAATTATCCTATTCTAAAAAATATTAAAGACTCTAATATATGAAAATGACATTATCTGAAATAATATATATTAAAAGTTAAAAAAACCATTGTTTTAAAAATGTTATTTTGTTTTAATTAGAGTAGGGATTTTATTTGGAGGGATTGAAATGGAAATAATAATAAACAGACTGATTGTGCATAAACTGAATTTAAGAGGAAACCAGCCTGTTTTAAATGATACTTGTATAGATATTGAGGAAGTAGAGGATTTTGAAGAAGCATTGAACTATTTTAAGATACATATAAGTAATTCTAGAAAGCAAAGCTTTATGAGAAGATGTCAGTTTATGGGATTAGAAAATAACACAGTAAAATTGAATGTTGAGAGGATCATGAGTAATAAAGAGGTACCTGAATTATTTGAAGAAACTTTCATTAAAGAGTCACAAGCTATGACAAAAAAACTTTTTAGCACAATGAAAAGCACTAGTAGTAGAAGTGATGGTTCACTGTTTTTCTTATACTATACTATGGATCAAAAGGAATACATTGGTATAATCAAAATGGATCCAAACACGGGTGTAGAAATTGATGATAATCTTAAAATTAAAGTTAGAAAATCGATGTTGCCCTCAGTGAATGAAAAATTGCATAAACTCGCTTTTATCGCCATCAAGAATTCATATCTTGAAAATGAATTTCATTTATATGTACTTGATAGACAAAATGGGAATAAAGATACTGCACAGTATTTTATGGATATATTTTTGAATGCTAAAATTTTATCAAATAATACGATTCTTACACAAGAAATTGAAAAAGAGTTAATTACTGGGTTTCAAGAAGAGATAATTCCCAATAACAAATGGCCAAAATTTTCCAATGCAGTTAAGAATAAATTAAATAGTGGAGAATTATTTAATATTGATGAAGACATACCATCTCTAGTGAGACCTTTTTTAGATAAGAAGAATAGAGATATGGATTTAAAAATTCCAATAGAGATTGTGAAAGCCAATATTCTCAAAAAGCATCCTGATGCTGATCTGATATTTAAACCTGATGTCAACTTTAAAAAGCCAATTATTTATAAATCAAAAAATGGAGAAATAGAGATTAGAATTAAACAAGGAATTTCTTCAGAGTTAGTAGATATAATCCCAGAAAATGAAGATGGTGATTTTGTTGTTATAGTAGATAGATCATTAAATGTTAGAAATGCAAAGTTTTAGGAGGTACTCAAATTGACTGTTTTGTCAGAATTAAGTGAAAAAATAAAGCCGTATTATGAGTTTATTTCAGATGAAACAGAAAATTTTCTTGTTTTTAAATTTAGCCTTAAAGTAAAGGAAATAGACAGAGTACCTTTATCTAAGATAGAAATATTTGATTTTTGTGAAGTTAAGTTCTTTTTAGACGAAGAATGTATGGAACATATACATTGCTTAGATGACATGAGAAGCTCTTATGGTGATAGTGAGGAATATCTTGAGGTTTCAGATAAACTTGAAATCGAATTTCATCTAAATAAACAGATTATTCCAAATGAAACACATAATCCGAATTTCTTTTTCTTTAGTTCACTAAAAGCATTTAAACAAAATATGAAATTCCTTAGAGTAAAGGATAACACAAAAAAATTATTTATAGGAATACTTGATCGTGATTCAGATATTTTTGATTCTGGATTTATCAAGATTTCTTCACTTGATAATTTATTATCACAAGAACATAACATTAAAGATAATCTAATCGATGAATTTAATAAGATTAATGAAATTTTTGTTGGAAGAAGGTTTGATGATTTTCTAAAGTTTCCAAATGCTTGGTTTGGCAGGAATAGTAGGAATTTAGATTTTATTGTTGAAAAACAGCTGAAAAGTTTCTTAACAATTATTTGTAACCGTGTGGATTCTCCTAATCAATTTTTAATCAGAGGATATAAAACAATAACTCTAAAATTTTCAGATGATACAATAGAATATCCAAATCACTTTAATAATATTATTTATAATCTGACTAACTTTATTAATGATCGAGAAAAGTCACATGACAAACTCGTAATTCTAAGGAATACATTTTCAATTTACCTTGATATTAATTCTACACCGATAATTCTGATAGAAAATTTAAGTGAGATTGAGCATTCTGTCAATTATAATTTTAATTTGTATGTTCAAGATAAAATAAAATTATTTTTAGAGCAGAAGAATAAATTGATACAGGAATATATTACAACTACTCGCAAAATTGAAGATATAACAAACAGCATTATAAATCAGTTTAGAGCTGTAGCTTTAAGCTTGTTAGGGACGATATTTTTAAGCTTACTTACTAATTTAAATAACGCTAAAACTAGCTCTTTGATTAATGTGGTTCTTTTAAGTTATATTCTTTATTTTATAGTGAATTTCGTTATAATAAAAAAACAAGAAGAGCAAAAAATAGCTTTATTAAATAGTTTAGAAAGTTTTACAAAAGAAATTGGATCATTTGAAGAATCAGACATGTCTTTTGAAACTTTGAAGCAGACCTATTTAGATGAATTTCTTTCTATATATGATAAAACTCGAGCAATGGTGCTTAAAGGTTTGGTAGGACTCATAATCATTTTTATGATTCTTTACCTTTCAAATAGGATTGATTTTCTATCATATCCAAAATCAGCAATAAAGTGGTTAATAGGGTACTGAATTAGAATGTTGCTGGCTTATTCTAACTATAAAAAATAAATTTTTTGGAAGATAAAAGAATACAATTTATTCTAAGAAATAAAGTGCAGGTTGTTGCAATGCTTAATCGTGGATTTTTTTCCTATTCTTAATAATGTTAAAAAGATATAGGCGCTGAACGTTATGAATGTGGAGTAGTCTGCTCTAACATAAGATAATGCAAAAGCAGCTAAAGAGAAAAGATAAATTTAGCGAAAGAATTGATACGCTTTTGAGGTTAAAAAAAGAGCTTCTGGAGGAAGTATTCTTTTTTAAACCGAATTAAATCCGGAAGATTTTTATGAATAGCCATTTTTGAAAGCCAAAGGATATTACAATAAGACCATCGCATACTCATTGTAGTATGTTTTTTGTAGTGCACCAGGCATGGCAACTAACTAGGTGGTGAAAGTCCACTGCGAGGGTACACATCGACCAATCGCTAGAGAAACGCAAGGTGGCATTCGTGAGGATGTGGCTGAAGGAAGCGTGTATCAAATTCTTGGCTCTACGAACAGAAACCTGATACCAAGGCTCGGTAAGTGGATAAGGTTCCTATACAAACCAAAGTCCAAAAGATGTGCGTAAATTTATCGGGTAAATCAGGCGAGTAAAAGAGGAAAGTTAGTTGTCTTACCCTGGGAGGTCTCACGAACGATTGAGGAGTCCCCTAGTAAGAAAATCGGTCGAAAAAGGTTTATCGTGAGAAGTCAGCCGAGGTCATAGTAGTGGATTATCCAAAGCTGTTCATAGAGCGTTATCCACTAAACGACTAAAGCAAAGAGGAAGCCCCTTTGCATTAGATTATTATCTAAACGTACACACTGCAATATAAGTTGAACCGCCGTATGCCGAACCGCTTGTACGGTGGTGTGAGAGGGGCGGAAAGTCAGTTAACTTTTCCCTCTACTCGATTTAAAGATATTGGCATGCATTCTTTAACACTGGGGAGGATCTATTATTTTTTTTGGGGACTTCCAAAATCCCATCAATCGAAAGACAAGCAAAATCAGGAGTTTAAGCAGCAGAATCCCTGCTGTCTTTTTACGGTTTCATTTGATTGAGGAAATCAGTTGAGATTTTTTCGTACGTTAAAATTTATAAGCTCGTATACTCATTTTCCCTTTTTGATACAGGAGTTTCCTACTAAAAAAGTCTTGATTATGCTAAAATAGACAGGTATGTATGCTAAAGAAAGAGGTTGAATAAATGGCAGATAGTTACAATCAGGAAGTAGTAGACCTGCTTCAAAAGGAATTGACAGGATTCCGGCCTAATCAAATTACCACTGTGCTGATGCTGTTGGGCGAAGGAAATACAGTGCCTTTTATTGCCCGGTACCGTAAAGAAATGACCGGCAGTTTAGATGAAGTCCAAATTAGAGAAATTGAAGAACGTTACACGTATCTTGAAAACCTGGAGAAGAGAAAAGAGGAAGTCCTGCGACTAATCGAAGAGCAGGGAAAACTTTCTGAAGAGCTGAAAAAAGATATTTTGTCTTCAACAAAGATGCAGCAGGTAGAAGATCTGTATCGACCTTATAAGCAAAAGCGTCGGACAAAAGCAACAATTGCAAAAGAAAAAGGGCTGGAGCCTCTAGCAGACTGGCTAGCAGAGTTGCCACAAACAGGTGACGTGTCTGCTGAGGCAGCCGGCTATGTCAATGAAGAAAAGGAAGTCGGCAGTTCAGAAGAAGCATTGCAAGGGGCGCATGAAATTCTGGCTGAGCGAGTCAGTGATGAAGCGAAATTCCGTAAATGGATTCGGGATTTTACCTTTAACAAAGGTCAGTATGTCAGTGTGGTTAAAAATGCTGAAAAAGATGAAAAAGAAGTTTATGAAATGTATTATGATTTTTCCGAGCCTATTAATAAGATGGTTTCCCATCGTGTTCTGGCAACAAATCGGGGAGAGAAAGAAGAAATTCTGAAAGTTTCTTTGCTGGTGGATGAAAGTAAAATCCATGACTACTTGAAACGTCAGCTGATTGGTAAAAATGAACAATCAGTGACTGCCTGCTATGTTGAAGCGGCTTATCAGGACAGCTATAAACGTTTTATTGGTCCAGCGATTGAACGCGAAATTCGTAATGAGCTGACTGAAAAAGCAGATGAACAGGCAATTAAAATATTCGGAGAAAATTTGCGTAATTTATTATTGCAGCCTCCATTGAAAGGGAAAGTTGTTCTGGGCTTTGACCCGGCTTATCGTACTGGATGCAAGCTGGCTATTGTCGATCCAACTGGAAAAGTGTTGGCTATTGATGTCATTTATCCGCATAAACCAGCTTCCGGAGACAAGAGGGCAGCAGCAGGTCCGGCATTTAATAAGCTGGTTGAGAAGCATGGAGTGGAGATGGTTGCAATTGGTAACGGAACTGCGAGTCGTGAATCAGAGCAATTTGTTGCTGAACAGCTGAAACAACTTCCAAGAGATATCTTTTATGTAATTGTCAATGAAGCAGGTGCTTCTGTATATTCAGCAAGTGAAGTTGCCCGGACAGAGTTCCCGGATCTTCAAGTTGAACAGAGGAGTGCAGTCAGTATTGCGCGTCGATTGCAGGACCCTCTGGCAGAGCTGGTAAAAATTGATCCTAAGGCAGTTGGTGTCGGTCAGTATCAGCATGATGTTTCTCAGAAGAGATTGGCTGAACAGCTGACATTTGTTGTAGAAACAGTAGTGAACCAGGTAGGAGTTGATGTTAATACAGCAAGTCCGCAATTACTGCAATACATTTCAGGCTTAAATAAGACGATTGCTCAAAATCTTGTGACTTACCGAGATGAGAACGGAGCGTTTACTGCTCGTAATCAAATCAAGAAAGTTCCTCGCTTAGGACCTAAAGCATATGAACAGGCAATTGGATTTTTAAGAATTCCAAATGGCAAAAATGTGCTGGATAATACTGGGATTCATCCGGAAAGTTATGATACAGCGAAAACCGTACTGGAAAAAGCTGGAGTTGATTTGAAAGATCTTGGCTCTTCCGAAACGACTGAAAAGATTAAAGCGTTGAAATTGCAGGAGCTGAAACAGGAACTGGATGCCGGCTCTGAAACGCTGAAGGATATCTTGTCTTCTCTGGCTCAGCCTGGAAGAGATATGCGTGATGAGATGTCTGCGCCGCTTTTAAGAAAAGATGTTCTGTCTATGGAAGATCTGAAGTCGGGAATGGAGCTGCAGGGGACGGTTCGGAATGTTATTGACTTTGGTGCTTTTGTTGACATAGGTGTGAAACAGGACGGTTTAGTCCATATTTCCAAGTTAAGCAATAGATTTGTTAAGCATCCTACTGATGTTGTAGCAGTTGGCGATGTTGTTACAGTATGGGTAGAGGAGATTGATGTGAAAAAAGGTCGAATCAGCCTGACCATGCTGCCAAAAGCAAAGGGGTAGTTTCTCCGATGGAAAAAGTGAGAATTAGTAAAATGATTGAAACAGACGAACAGCTGCAGGAAGCAGTTGAGCAATTATCTTGGTCCTGCTTTAATAAGCCGTTTATTCATAAAGCATACTTCAACAGCAGACTGAGAACATCTGGAGGCAGATATCATTTATCCACAAACAATATTGATTTTAACCCGAGAGTGGCAGCAAAATATGGAGCAGAAGAATTGATTGGCGTGATTAAGCATGAGCTGTGTCACTATCATCTGCATTTAGCTGGAAAAGGCTATCAGCATAAAGACCGTGATTTTAAAGACCACCTGAAGCTGATTGGCGGAAGTCGTTATGTTCGTCCGCTGACAGATGAAGTTTCTGCGATATATGAGTATCAGTGCAGTGACTGTCAAACAAAAATAAGCCGAAAACGACGAGTCAATATTAACCGCTATGTTTGCGGCAAATGTCATGGCAAATTGAAGCTGATTGAGAGATAGAAGTAAAGTCCGCCGGATTCAACGGTCGTTGAATCCGGTGGACTTTTTTATAATACAGTTATTTGTTGTCTGCGATGTTGAATTAATTCAGAGTCATACTCAATCTCTTCATAGATCTGAGTATTGTCTTCGTAAAATCGTTGAGCCCATTGTCTGTCACTGAAAAAGTCAAGGAAAGTTTCTGTTGATTCCTGCTCCTGATAAGGTGAGTTTAGAAAATCAGGAAGATCATCAAAGTCGTCTTTACCGATAATAAAAATGTTTTCCGGATTGTAAAAATGATAGTAGCGGATTTTTGAATTGGTCGTAACTAATTTCTTTTTAAAGAATAAGGATTCCAGCGTTCTGAGTGTTAAGCCGGTTTGACCGGAACGCAT
The DNA here is from genome assembly GCF_016745275.1 of Enterococcus sp. BWB1-3. Taxonomy (GTDB): domain Bacteria; phylum Bacillota; class Bacilli; order Lactobacillales; family Enterococcaceae; genus Enterococcus_L. The sequence continues at coordinate 6,030 of NZ_JADOEP010000032.1, read as the reverse complement.
AATCTCCAGAATACCCTTGCTCTGTGCTACTAAGCTTAAATAATCATTGTAGGGGAGATAGCCTTCTTGATCATTCCCCTTCCCTTTTAAAATAAAGTAGTGACTGTCTATGTGAAGGGTGTTCAGAATTGCCAGAACAGTTTTTGCGACATCCATTCGTCCATTGTTTGAAGCGCCGAAGAACAAGTCGTGCTTCAACTCCCTATCTGGAAGAGTAAGTTGCTTTGAATAAAAGCTTGAGTTATGTTTCAAACTAAATTCTTGTGCTTCTATAGGATCAAAGCTGTAAATATCATCAATATTTTGTTCGGCCTGTGTTTGACGAAGCAATAGAATCTTTTCCTCCGTCATGTGATTCCAAAAAAACAAAATCAGTTTTGCCTGTGTTAAAGGTCTTACAATTTCAGCCATTATTGGCTCAAAACCATAATCCAAAAAAACAATCTGGTAGTAACGGGACAGCTTGTTTTTCCAGTATTCTGAATCAAAAGGAACGCGAAGCAGCTGATTACCGGCGATTACGTCAATACCAGATAAATTACCAAAGAAGTATAAATGTTTATCTTTTGCAACAAGTAATGTCGTTCTGTCTTGCATACTACTCTCCCCGCTTTCCAAAAATAGTGATATTTTTTCATTATATTATCACGTTCTTTTAATTTATGAACCTATTTTGCTTGAAATGATAAGAGAAGGCTGCTGATAGATAAGAAAAAAACTGGTTCTGTGACTGCTAGAACTGGTTTTTAAAACTTTTGTTGATACAGGGAAAATTTTTGCTGAGAGATGACAGAGTTCTTTGTCTGAGTATAAGGAAAATCTGAATAAGCAGTAAAAATTTGTTTTCTTTTTTTGATGTTCAATTCGCTAAAAATATTGTAAGTATGCATTTTAACTGTACCAATAGAAAGATATATTTCGTCAGAAATTTCCTGCTTTTGTTTGTGGCAGGAAGCAGAGTCAGATTTCTTTTTGAGAGAAGCCATAATACTGACAGAGATGTTCAAATTACATAGTTCCATCGGAGTTTTTCTCTTACCTGCTGTTTTTGTACTATCAGGATGTCATGGGTAAAATAGTTCATTAGAAATAGACAGACTAAAATAAAATAGATACCTTCGTACTTATCACAGCTATTCATTTTTAAAGATAAAGGAATGTATTGGTCAATATTAAATATGTATAGATATCTTCCAGTAAAATTAGAAGACCAAAAATCAAAGAGAGAAGAACTGCCTATTTATATATATTGCAGAATTTAAAGACAGTTTATCAATGTATTTTTTCCACTTCAGACAGCTGAAAGGATCAAGATAAATCATCAGCAGTTGATTTTGAAGATAATAAAGCCAGATTTTTAATGCTGAATTTGGAAGCAGAGGAACATTTAGCAGTTATACAGATAAGATAATTAAAAGAATATAGTTATGTGGATAAAAATCCAAATGTGATTTTTGAAGGTTCGGCGAAACTGCATCTGTGGAATGCGTTCGAGGATATATTATCTGCTTTATTTCACTGGCTGGAGTGTCTGACGGATATTAGAAGAGCAACAAGTGGCGGAGAATGGTATGTTCATCGGGATGATACAGGTGCATAGTGGAATAAAAAGACATGCTGGCAAATGCCGATATGATGAATTGAATAAAAGCGTTTAGAGAAAAGAATCAAAGCCAAGATTGTTTACAGGATTGACAATTTCAGCCAACTGTTTTACTATTACAGAGGTGTATTTTTGTTAAGATAAATTCTTTAGTGACATATTTCGAAGGATTCTCTTACTATTGCGGTCATGGCGGAATGGCAGAAAGGGCGCAGAAGATATCAGAAGACGCGGACGTGATGGAATGGCAGACATGCAAGATTGAGGGTCTTGTGGGCGTATGCTCGTGTGGGTTCAAATCCCATCGTCCGCATTAAATTAAATTAATTTTTATTTGGCGTTCTTTATCGAACTTTATTTGTTTGATAAGTGAGCGCCAAAATTGTTGTCTTTCGGAAATCGAAAGAAATCCGTTCTTTGTATGATTCGAGCATTCGAAGAAGCGGAGAAGTAAAGTCTCTCCATGCTTCGAGGATCGAAACGAAGTCCTTCAATTCTTAATGGCTCTGCCGTTTAGAAATTGATGAGATCGAAACGAAGTGTAGTGTAGTAGTGAGAACCGTAGACGTAGAAAAACGGATACAGTGTACTGTTTTGTCTCGAGAATCGTTAGATTCGCAGAGTCAGCAGTTCTTCTATGCTACGCATATAGTTCTACTACATCAAGTGAGCTGGTTTCATTCAAGGAATACTTATCGAAACTACGCATACCATTCTGCTAAAGTAAGAATATAAGCAGAAGCGGCAAAGTAGAACTAGCACTTGTCGGTCCTAATCTGTGCCGAGTAATCGCAGGCAACATCTCGGAAATAAGGCGAACTATACTGAAACTATGAGCAGCTCCAGGGAGGTATCAATTCACAGCTATTCATTTTATGAATAGTGTTCCTTGACCATTTTCGTATAGTTCGCCTTATTGACATAAATCACTACGATTGACTTGTCAGAGTAGATGATGCATGTTACCTACCTGGTGTCATAAATCACTACGATTAACTTGTCAGAGTAGATGATGCATGATCCCTACGTGGTTCTTGAGGCAGAACACTTCTATTCCTTCGGTTACTCATCGCATGGAGACGCTTTGTCACAACCTCTAAAGATTGATAGTTAGTAATGTGAGAAGTCATATTTTCCTTTCTACAAAAAAATACGTGTGATGCGAATTAAAACTATGTGCACTAACTATCAATAACTTTCAATGTGTAAGACAAGCTGTTAAGAAAATTACTTCCCCAAGTTATTCTCTTGATAAAAGTATAGCCGTTAAATAATAAGTAAATTTGAAAAAAATATGCAAATTTGCATATTTTTGCGAATCAATAATGACTGTTATTCAAGATTTTACTAAGAATTAAGAACTCTGTATCTAGATATAATGGAGTTTTGGATTCTGCAAGTTAACAGAATTGTAAAACCGATTAATTTATATTTATTCTCATGAACAGACTTCTCTTTGAAATGAAGCAATTAGGCACCTCTGTCAGTTAAAAAAGGAGTATAATTTGGTCAGAGCATTGGAATTGGCAGCGATAAAAAGGAGTGTCGGTAATAAACGCTGGTCAGTTGGAAAAAGTGACATTGACAGAGATAATCGATGTATCAATCGCAGTTCGCATCTAGAAGTATATATGTTATCCGATAATAAAAAAACAGGGGATTTTACAAAAAAATGTGTTTAGAAAAATGTTCACTATTTTTTGTGATCTTTTTTTGTTATGGATTTTTTTCAGTTGGAAAATTGCTGCCGATTTCTATTTATGACACCTTTGGATTTCTGAGTATTTCTTTAATTTTAAACTGAGCAGTCTATTGATTCTGGCTGCACGAAATTGGTAGTTGAAACACTGATTTTTAAAGATTTTGTTTTGCTGTTGTAAGAACAAATAAATTCTGTTAAAGAAATACAAAAACTGTCTGCCTGATACAGCGAACAGCTTTTGTATTATCTGTCTGTTGAACTTTTTTTAAACTACACTGAACGATTAAAGCTTGGTTATTCCCCCGAGAAGATTGCGGGTTGCTTCTTCAATCAAACAGGTAGTTGAGTTTTTTTATTTACAGTCTTTTGAAGAAAAATGGGGAATAGAAAATACAGGATTTACTAGCAGCTGGTTTAGCTGTATCCAGATTCAGCATTTTTCATTTTCTGATTTATTTAATGATTCTATTGAAGAGAAGCTGTGTACACGACGAATAGTTCATCGATATAGGTGCTATTTGCTTCACCTATTGCTGCTCGATATGCATCAAGTTTGTCCTGATAATTGCTGAACACCTCAAATGGGATGAAATATTCCAGTAAACAGCTCTTGTCATAATCACCTTGTTTTAAAAGCTGCTTGAATTCTTCCAAAGTCATTCCCAATTCAGACAAGTCTGTTCCAGCAGCAGTAAGTGAAGCTTCTGCATCAGAATCAGACAGCTCTTCATTTTTTAAATAAAGTAGAACAGCGGTGATATATTGCAGCAATCGCGCTTTTTGAAGAATCATTTTGTTGCACAGATAAACAGCCAGTTCTTGTTCTGAAAACTCATGACCTTCAGTTTCTAAGCTGGAAACTATAAACTGGAGATCATTTACTAAAGTATCTGCAGCTGCAGATAAGCGATGATTGTCCATATCCTCTGTAAAGTTGGCATTGGGATACTGGTTCTTTAATTCTTCCCAAAGCATGGTATATTCAGATAACTGAAATAATTCTGAAATGATCGTTTGTGCGTACATCTTTTTACTCCTTACTCTTGATAAGAATTATTTTTTGTAACAGAGAATAGATAGTGAGGCATCTCTAGTTCCCTGTAAGTTTTAATAAAATATTTTTGAGGCAGCATGCCGTTCCGGATTGCTACCTTCATGGAGGCTAGATTAGTATCTCTGATAATAGATACAACTGTCTCAGCTTTTAATTCGTTAAAGGCATATTGCTTGCAGCGTTGGGCAGCTTCTATAGCGTAGCCTTTATGCCAGTATTCTTTTGCCAGATGATAGCCGATCTCAAGAAATGTTTCTCCTTCAATCTTCTGCTTTGTTAATCCACATTCTCCAATAATCATACCGGAGGATTTTTTCCGAAGTCCCCATAGACCATAGCCATTTTCAGTGTAACTTTTCAGATTCCATTTCAGCCAGTTTTCTACTTCGTCATCTGAGAAACCATGTTCATAAGCATACATCACTTTAGGATTCTGTAAAAATGACTTTAGTCCGGTAACTGTTTCCTGTGACCACTCAAATAATTCCAATCGTTCTGTTTCCAACTGAATGGACATGTTTGGCTCCTCCTTTGTAAAATGATAACTCTAACAGTTTAACATGGTTTCACACAAAGATAAAAGTACATTTGGGAGTGATTGCTAAATTGGAAGAAATAGTTTGGATACGCTGCAAACCTTTAAATTATTATAATTGTGGATAAATCCTAACCTATGCTGATTCTGATAGGATGTGTTTATTGTTGTTTAAATTTATTTAAATTATTATTTTGTAATTATTTTTTGGTAATCTGACTTACCAGATCTGAGTGTTATTCAATTTCATACAAGCGGTTATCTTTTGCCAGTCGCACTTTGTCAGGGCTGCAGAAAATAGGAAGTACTTACTTGATCCTATTATGCTTAGCAGTCAGTTTAATGGAACAACAATTGAATACTCTTCTGGGGAACAATTTTACCAAGGATAATAGGTTGTTAAAGTGGACTGCGATTCCATTTGATACAGAGGTACTAACACCAGATTAGTCTGTCATAAAAGATGATTCTGAATATCATGGCTATACTGAAATACCAATTGTCTGGAAATAATTTGAATTAGAAGACAAGGGGAAAGGCTGGTTGTAAACGTTGAACGACAGCTTAGCGTGCTTTTTTCATGAAAACAGAAGGAAAAGTAGCTATAATCAGCAGTCTGACAGCATCTCAGAAAACTGCTTGACAACTATTACCGCATATTGTACTATAGGCTAGCGTGGTAAAAACAGTTTGAGCTGTATTTTAATTACTGTGAAAGCCTGATATAGCTGTAAATTTACTGGATAAATTCAGTAATAACGCAGAAAATGCTGTAAATTGAGTTGCGGTCATGGCGGAATTGGCAGACGCGCTAGCTTCAGGCGCTAGTGGTAGAAATACCGTGGAAGTTCGAGTCTTCTTGACCGCATAAAAGCCCTTATTCTTTTAGGAGAATAAGGGTTTTTTGTACGAAACGTCTGAACCGAAAACAGACTATGATTGTTTCGATTTAGATATAGGCTAGACCGGGCTTCAAAAGACGAAAAAATAGCGAATTCAATAAAATAATTAAATCCCAAATTTCAAGAACAAGTTAGCCACTTTTCGAAATAAGTGAAAAATGTCTGTTATCTCTACGTTCCGTTGTTGATTTGATTGTGAGTTGGTGTGTGGTAGTCTGATCAGGACAGTCTGGT
>NZ_JADOEP010000031.1 GCF_016745275.1 Enterococcus sp. BWB1-3 | reverse complement strand
ATTTCGGCAATTTGTTCTGCAGAATAACGATGATATTTCATGGCAGGCACCTCGTTTTTACTTTAAGTGTAACACGTCTGGCAAGTTACGCTATGTCATCGATTCTTTTACAGGTTATATATAGATGAATTTAGAATGCAAAACGGATTATTTATTCGTGCAGAAAAAATTAATCTGATTGATGATGATATACGGGTGAATCTCTATCTGCCATCAGATAATGAGAAGAACACTGAAACTTCAAACACTTCAGAAGAATAGCAGGAAAGGGGAAGTATTATGACAGAAAAAGCAATTTTTGCAGGGGGCTGCTTCTGGTGTATGATTCAACCGTTTGATCAGCAGCCTGGGATTATATCGGTGACATCAGGCTATACAGGCGGTCACACAGCAAACCCAACCTATGAACAGGTAAAAAGTCATAGGACTGGTCACACGGAAGCTGTGGAAATTATTTTTGATGACCAGATTATTTCCTACGAGAAATTAGTGGAGATTTATTGGCAGCAGACCGATCCGACAGATGCATTAGGGCAGTTTGAAGATCGTGGAGATAACTATCGACCAGTAATCTTTTATCTGAATGAACAACAAAAAGAAATTGCTGAAAAAAGTAAACAGGAGCTGCAGAACAGCGGGCGCTTCAAAGAAAAAATTGTAACAACAATTGAACCGGCGGCTGTCTTTTATCCTGCAGAAGACTATCATCAGGACTTTTATAAAAAAGAGCCGAAGAGATATGAAAAAGCCCATGAGCTAAGAAGCGAATTTTTAGAAAAAAAATGGGAGAAAGAAATAAAATGAGAAGAAGTTTTTATCATTACCTGATCACTTTAAAAGGACCCGCAGCAGATGCTGAAACTAAATTTGCCAATGCAGCAGCGAAAGATATTCGTTTCCCAAAGCATTCAGAAGACTATAACGAACTTTCCTCCTATTTAGAAATGGAAGTAAACTATCTGTCCACAATGACTATTTTTGACGAATTATGGGAAAAGTATTTGGAGAATAACAAATAAGGAACCTGACTAGAAAGAGGATGTACCAAAGCTGCTCCATACGACAAGAAGCTGCGCCCAGCTTCAAGCAGCAGATAACATGCATCATCTACTCTGACAAGTGAATCGCAATGATTTATGACACCAAGAAGGAATTCAAGAAAATGATAAGAAAACTTGCAGGATAACTGGTAGGATGCCTTGTAGGAACTAGACGGCATGTATCGAGGAACGGAAAGAAGCGAGTACCGCAGATACATCGCTTAAATGGCATGTATCGAGGAACGGAAAGAAGCGAGTACCGCAGATACATCGCTTAAATAGCATATATCGAGGAACGGAAAGAAGCGAGTACCGCAGATACATCGCTTAAATAGCATGTATCGAGGATTGAAGTATATAAAGACTGGAACACCGTTTATTCGGTTTTTAGGGGGCTGTGACATAGGTTTGTTACACTCCCCTTTTCTGTTTTGTTAAAAATGTAAAAATCAAGAACGATTCCTTGCAAGCAACAAATGAATTTCGTTTAATTTACTTTGAAACAGCTTTTTTCATTATCTTTTTCATGGTAAACTAGACTAATCGGTCAATACAGGAGCGAGCAATAAGGAGAGAACAAAAGCAATGAGAAAAAATCATCGTCAAGTACCCTATTATCAATATGTTGTTTCCATTATTTGTACAGCAATTATTGCAGTGGGCGGTTGTTATATTTATTTTAGCAGTCTGTTCAGCAGTTATATTTCTCAGCAGACAAGTGATGCAGGAGACTTGAAAGAGGTTCACGGACTTTATAATAATATTCTGGAAAATTATGTTGGATCAGTAGATGAATCAGAATTGGTTGAAGGAGCTTTAAAGGGAATGATGGAATCGTTGGATGATCCTTATTCTTCTTATCTGGGTGATGAAGAATCATCTGAGCTGAGCGATGAGGTTTCCGGGAGCTTCGAAGGAATTGGTGCTTCAATGGGACTGGTTGATCAAGTACCTACAGTCACTCAGGCCCCTATTGAAGGTTCACCTGCTGAAAAAAATGGATTGAAGGTAAATGATGCAATCCTGCAAATAGACGGTGAGCCTACAGAAGGTCTGACACTGTCTGAATCAGTGAGTAAAATTCGAGGAGAAAAAGGGACGGAAGTTCAGCTGACAATCTTAAGAGAAGGCGAAACCTTTGATGTCATTATTGAGCGAGATACAATTCCCATTGAGACAGTCAGCAGTGAAATTGATGCAAAAAACAGTAAAATTGGCAATATTCGTGTCTCATCCTTTGGCGGAAATACATTTAAGGAATTGAAAACAGCTATTAAAGATCTGCGGAAAGAAGGGGCAGAATCATTTGTACTGGATTTCCGGCAAAATCCCGGCGGTTTGTTGAATCAGGTGGAAATGATGAGCAGCATGTTTTTAGAGGATGGTAAAGTAATTGTCCAATTCGAAGATAAGGATGGTAATATTACAGAGCATACAGCCTCTTCTGAACTGGACGGCGGTTTTAAAGTAAAAGAACCAGTTGTGGTACTTGTCGATGGTGGAAGCGCCAGTGCAGCTGAAATTTTTGCAGCAGCTTTAAAAGAATCCGGCAATGTTGATGTCATCGGAACGACGACTTATGGAAAAGGAACTGTTCAGACTGTAAAAGGAATTACTGATCACAGCAGCTTGAAACTGTCTATTTTGAAATGGCTGACCCCGGAAGGAAACTGGATTCATGAAGAAGGGTTGGAACCGACCATTGAAGCAGATTATCCGGAGTATGCTTATCTTTCTCCCATTTCAAGGAGTGAGGTTCTGGAAGAAGGGAGTCAGTCTGACTCCGTGATGAACGTAAATAAAATGTTGAAAGCACTGGATTATGATGTAAATGAATCAGATGAATTCAACAGCAGTACGAAGACAGCAATTGAGACTCTGCAGTCTGAAAAAGGACTTTCTGTTACTGGTCAGGTAAATCAGGAGACAGCTGATAAGATTGAAGAATTGTTAAAAATCAAAATTCAGACAAACGATACGGCTTATAATAAGGCTGTTGAAAAGCTGGGGAAATAACTGTCTGCTTTAAAATTGTATAAAAGCAGCTGCTTTTGTTATATTACAATGGAGGAAGGTAGAAATTTATGAGAGGGAAAAATAAATATATCGCATGTTTTATTTCTTTTATGAAATTACTGATACCTTCTTTGGTCATATTATTTATTTTGAGAGGTTTTCTATTAATTCCTGTTCCCATTGATGGAAATTCCATGGAGAAGAACTTGAGTCAGGGTGACATGGTTCTAATGGAAAAGTTTACAGATGTCAATCGTTTTGATGTTATTGTTTTCCAATTGCCGAATGGAGAAATTTATGTAAAGAGAGTCATTGGTCTTCCTGGAGATACTGTGCGTTATGAAAACGATCAATTGTATATTAATAATGAAAAAATAGCAGAGCCTTTTTTGGAAGAAAATAAAAGCAAGAAAAACGAAGATGATGTGAAGCCGTATACAACGGACTTTGAACTTTCCAGTCTTCTCAATCAAGATCAGCTGAGCAATGAAAGTTATTTTGTATTGGGGGATAATCGTCGGATGTCAAAGGACAGCCGTTCTTTCGGTGCAGTGGACAGTAAATACATCTTAGGTAAAGCACGCTTTGTCTATTATCCGTTAAGACATATTAAAATCATTAGTTAGGTAGGTGATAAGCATGAATATTCAATGGTTTCCAGGGCATATGGCCAAAGCCCGTCGAGAAGTATCAGAAAAAATAAAATTTGTTGATATTGTTTTTGAGCTGGTTGATGCTCGGCTGCCTCTGTCTTCAAGAAATCCAATGATGGATCAAATTGTTCAGCAGAAACCACGACTGGTTTTATTGAATAAAGGCGATCTCGCAGATAGTGAACAAAGTAAAAAATGGCAGAATTATTTTCAGGAAAAAGGGTTTCATACTTTAGTCATCAACGCACAGCAAAATATCGGAATAAACAAGATCATTCAAGAAGCAAAAAAGGCATTGAAGGATAAAATTGAACGGGATCGAAGCAGGGGATTAAAACCTCGTGCGATTCGTGCAATCTGTATTGGTATTCCAAACGTCGGAAAATCTACGCTGATGAATCGGCTCGTGGGAAAGAAGATCGCTCAGACTGGGAATAAGCCAGGAGTAACCAAGGGACAACAATGGTTGAAATCAGGGAAAGATCTGGAGCTTCTTGATACTCCTGGGATTTTATGGCCAAAGTTCGAAGATCCTGAAATCGGGAAAAAACTGGCTTTGACAGGTGCCATCAAAGATCAGCTGCTTCATTTTGATGATCTGGCTATTTATGGGTTAGAGTTTTTCAGCCGTTTTTATCCAGATCGTATTAAAGAACGCTATGGGATCACAGATGACGAACTATTTTTACCGCCAGCAGAGCTGTTAATGCTGATTACAAAAAAACGCGGCTTTAAAGAGGACTATGATCGATCAAGCGAAATGATTGTTCAGGAAATCCGCAGCGGAAAGTTAGGTACATTTACACTAGATCGTTGGGAAGAGTTAGGAGCAGCAAGGGATGAAGAATGAATCAATCAAGGAAATAAAAATAGCATTAAAGTCTGTTCATTCCAGAGAAGACGAAAGACTGTTAATCTGGCAGCAGGATCAGCGTCTTGGTGTTCAGCAGGCACTGGGACAATGGGAGAGAAACCTGTTAAAAAAGGAAAAGGAAGCAGCAAAGTTTCAGGAGCTTTCCATCTTTGAAAAGGAAGCAAAACAGGAGGGATACCGCCTGATTGCCGGAATTGATGAGGTTGGCAGAGGACCGCTTGCAGGTCCGGTCGTCGCAGCAGCAGTCATCCTGCCGGAGGATTGTAAACTGTTAGGGCTAAATGATTCAAAACAGCTTTCCGCAAAAAAGAGAGAAGAGCTGTATGATCTAATTCAAAATCAGGCGATTTCTATTGGTATTGGGATGGTTGACCACATAGAGATTGATCATATAAATATCTATCAGGCCAGTAAAAAGGCTATGGGGATGGCAATTGAGGATTTGGATTTTATTCCCGACTATCTTTTGATTGATGCTATGGAATTGGATACAAAAATTCCTCAAAAAAGCTTAATCAAAGGAGATGCCCGTTCAATTTCCATTGCTGCCGCAAGTATTGTAGCTAAAGTCTGCCGAGATCGTTTGATGGAAGACTACGCGAAACTGTTTCCGGGATATGCATTTGAAAAAAATGCCGGATATGGAACAAAGGAACACATTGAAGGGATTAAGCATCGGGGAATTTGTCCGATTCATCGAAAAACGTTTGCTCCCGTAAAAAATTATTGCGAATAAAATAAAATAAGTCTTCTTCTGCAAATACTATCTAAGACATAGTATTTGAAAGGAAGGTTTTTTTTATGGAAAAAGAAATCAGGGCATTATTATTTAAGCTTGTCAATTGTCGGGGAATCGGAAATCTGGGACGACTAAAAATTTTATCCTTCATCCTGGAAAATGAATCGACCGAAATAAAAAAAGAAGAAATGCTTCGCATTGGTCAAGTAAAAAGGTACGAATCTTTATTTTTAGAATCCTGGAATGCTCTCTCAGAAAATCCAGAAAAATTACAGGAATTTCAGGCTGAACATCAGTTTTTGACTATTCTGGATGAGCGATTTCCTCCTCTGCTGAAGGAAATCTATAATTGCCCGGCAGTCTTGTTCTATCAAGGGAATATAGAGCTGTTAAAGCATAAATCCATTGCGTTTGTCGGAGCAAGAGAAGCCTCTTCCTATGGAGTAAAAATCGTTCGGGAATTTGTTCCTGCCATTTCAGGGGCCGGTTGGGTCATTGTCAGCGGATTGGCTAAAGGAATTGACAGCCGCTCACATGAAGCTGCGATCAAAGGTCAGGGGCAAACAATTGGAGTTGTCGGAACAGGGCTGGATATTTGCTATCCCAAAGAAAATACTTACCTGCATCGATTAATAGCTAAGGAACATCTGCTGATCAGTGAACATCCCAATGGTACGCCTCCCAGAAAACATCATTTTCCCATGAGGAACCGAATCATTGCAGGACTCTGTCAGGCAACTTGCTTGATAGAAGCCAGACGAAACAGCGGCTCCTTAATAACAGCTCAATCAGCATTGGAATATGGCAGGGAAGTCTTCGTTGTACCGGGAAATATTTTTCTACCTCATTCAGAAGGCTGTCACACCCTGATATATGAGGGTGCTAAAGCCATTTTTTCGCCGCAAAATATTATAGAGGAGCTCAATTTTTTTCGCTAGTTCACTATATCAATCCTTGACAAACACAAAATGAATAGATATGATGAACTACGATTTGTGAGTTTTTATTCTATATATATAGTAGGAAATAGTAAAAAAGGAACCCTGAAAGGAGCCGCACGTTTAATGGCGTATAAATATCTAGTAATTGTAGAATCACCTGCAAAAGCCAAAACGATTGAAAAATATTTAGGAAGAAATTACAAAGTGGTTGCCAGCGTAGGTCATATTCGCGACTTGCCTAAGAGTAAAATGGGCATCGATTTTGAAAATAATTACGAACCGCATTATATCTCAATCCGAGGAAAAGGCGATGTAATCAAGGGATTGAAAGCTGCAGCAAAAAAAGCCGAAAAAGTCTATCTCGCAGCCGATCCGGATAGAGAAGGGGAGGCCATTGCCTGGCACCTTTCTCACTTACTGGGATTGAACATCAATGATAAAAACCGGGTTGTGTTTAACGAGATCACAAAGGAAGCTGTAAAAGCAGCCTTTAAGGAGCCTCGGGCAATTGATCTGGATTTAGTGGATGCACAGCAGGCACGTCGCGTATTGGACAGAATTGTCGGCTACTCCATCAGTCCGATTTTATGGCGCAAAGTAAAAAAAGGGTTAAGCGCAGGACGTGTTCAGTCAGTAGCTTTAAAAATTATTATTGACAGAGAACACGAAATCCGGAAATTTGTTCCAGAAGAATACTGGAGCATAGACGGTAATTTCCAAAAGGGTCGAAAGAAGTTTAAGGCAAATTTCTGGGGACTGGACGGAAAGAAGAAGAAACTCCCTAATCCTGAAGCTGTTAAAGAAGTAACAGACCGAATGAATGGAAAAGAGTACAATGTCGACAAAGTTGAAAAGAAAGAACGAAAACGCAATCCTGCGTTGCCGTTTACAACCAGCAGTCTTCAACAGGAAGCCGCCAGAAAACTGAACTTCCGTACTCGCAAAACCATGATGGTTGCTCAACAACTTTATGAGGGGATCGCACTTGGAAAACAGGGGACTGTCGGGCTGATTACGTACATGCGTACAGATTCTACCAGATTGGCTGATTCTGCAAAAGCTGAAGCCGCAACATTTATTGAAGAAAAGTACGGCAAAGAATATTCTGCACACGGCGGACGAAAAAGCAAGAATGCTCAGGGAGCACAGGATGCCCATGAAGCTATCCGTCCTTCCAGTGTACTCAGGACACCGGATGAAATTAAACAATACCTTGATAAAGACCAATTAAAGCTGTATACATTGATTTGGTCACGAATGGTTGCCAGCCAGATGACACCGGCTATTTTGGATACAATGAAAGTAACATTGAATCAAAATGGCGTTATCTTTATTGCAAATGGATCAAAGATAAAATTCAAAGGATTCATGCAGGTCTATGTTGAAGGACGTGATGACGGAAAAGAGGATAAAGAAAATATTCTTCCTGACATGGAAGAAGGAGATATCGTACTAGCTGTGGACATTGAACCAAAACAGCACTTTACTCAGCCTCCTGCACGATTCAGTGAAGCGACTCTGATTCGTACACTGGAAGAAAATGGTGTGGGGCGTCCTTCGACTTACGCTCCGACTTTGGAAACTATTCAGCGTCGATATTATGTTAAATTGACCAATAAACGGTTTGAGCCTACTGAACTCGGAGAAATTGTCAATAGTCTGATTGTCGAATTCTTTCCTAAAATTGTTGATGTCCACTTCACCGCTTCAATGGAAGGCAACCTTGATCATGTCGAAGAAGGAACTGAAAAATGGATTGAGGTGATCGATCAGTTTTACAAGCCGTTTGAAAAAGAACTGACAATTGCGGAAGAAAAAATCGAGAAAATCCAGATAAAAGATGAACCTGCAGGATTTGACTGTGACTTATGTGGTCACCCAATGGTCATTAAGCTAGGGAAATACGGAAAGTTTTATGCCTGCAGTAATTTTCCGGATTGTCGCAATACAAAACCAATAGTCAAAGAAATAGGTGTTACCTGTCCGGTTTGCCATGAGGGACAGGTTATCGAAAGAAAATCGAAAAAGAATCGTTTGTTCTACGGCTGCAGCCGTTATCCAGACTGTGATTTCACTTCATGGGATAAACCAGTTGGACGAAACTGTCCGAAGTGTGATCAGTATCTTGTTGAAAAGAAAGTTAAAGGCGGCAAACAGGTCGTTTGTATTAATGGTGATTACGAAGAAAATGTTCAAAAATAATCCTATTAGTTGTTAAGCCTATCGATATAACCTGAGATTTTCTTATAATCGGTTTTTCGCCAAGTCAGGTAAAGCATCTAATTAAAGAATTTAACCCCTTTATATTATAGATTGAAAAACAAAGAACGAAAGAGACCGTGACAGAGTACTTCATGCGATGAATAACCGCAGGAGCACATGCACGAACTTAACTGCGATGAGTAATCGCAGGAGCAAAGCCCTTCATGCGACGAGTAACCGCAGGAGTAAAAGTGTTTACTTTCGAGAACTAGGGGGTAGGGATGCTCACTACTTGCAGACTCTAAACTGTGACGAGCGTTTATGCAAGAAAACATTGAGTCACTTTGTTCTTTGTGATTTAATCCAACAAACCGAAAATTGTCAAGGAAGCTTATGGAAGCGTGTCGCTTTGTATCTGCGGTTTTTGCTTCGTTCCAATTCTCAATGCATCTAAAGGCTGAAATGCCGTTTATTCAGTTTTAGGGGTTCGAGACATACGAATGTCACAGCCCCTTGTTCTTTTCCAAAAAAGCAATAATAATACAGAAACGAGGAAATAAATGACAAAAACAGTCACAGTTATAGGAGCGGGTCTTGCAGGAAGCGAGGCTGCATGGCAGGTTGCACAGGCAGGAGTACCCGTTACTTTATATGAAATGAGACCAGTTAAAAAAACACCAGCTCATCAAACAGAAGAATTTGCAGAATTAGTTTGTTCTAATTCTCTGAGAGGAAACAGTCTGACAAATGCGGTAGGCGTACTAAAAGAAGAAATGCGGCGAATGGATTCCATCATTATCGGCTCTGCTGACAAAACAGCGGTACCGGCAGGCGGAGCACTTGCTGTGGATCGTGACAGTTTTTCTCAAACAGTGACTGAACGAATTAAGAATCATCCGCTGATCACTGTTAAGAATGAAGAAATTACTGAAATTCCAGAAGGGATCACGATTATTGCAACTGGTCCGCTGACTTCCGAAAAGCTTTCAGAAGAAGTAAAAGCTTTTAATGGTTCAGAAGGTTTTTATTTTTACGATGCTGCTGCTCCAATTATTGATTATGCAACAATAGATATGGATAAAGTGTATTTGAAATCCCGCTACGATAAGGGAGAAGCTGCTTATTTGAATTGTCCAATGACAGAAGAAGAATTTAATCATTTCCATGCAGCATTAGTGGAAGCCGAAGTGGTTCCTCTAAAAACCTTTGAAAAAGAAAAGTTTTTTGAAGGCTGTATGCCAATTGAGGTAATGGCAAAACGCGGCATTAAAACCATGTTATTCGGACCGATGAAGCCTGTTGGACTGGAAGATCCGAAAACGGGAAAGCGCCCTTATGCAGTTATTCAATTGAGACAAGATAATGCTGCTGCTTCACTTTACAATATTGTCGGTTTTCAGACCCATTTAAAATGGGGGGAGCAAAAGCGTGTCTTTCAAATGATTCCGGGACTGGAAAATGCTGAATTTGTTCGTTATGGTGTCATGCATCGAAACAGCTTTATGAATTCGCCTGAGCTGCTTTTGCCTACTTATCAGTCAAAACAAAGAGAAGATCTTTTCTTTGCCGGACAGATGACTGGTGTAGAAGGCTATGTGGAAAGTGCGGCAAGCGGACTTTTGGCAGGAAGAAATGCGGCACGATTGGCTAAGGGAGAAGAACCTGTTATCTTGCCGAGAGAAACAGCAATGGGTAGTATGGCTTATTATATTACGCATGCAGAAGGCAAGCATTTCCAGCCGATGAATGCCAACTTTGGTTTATTTCCGGAGCTTCCGGCTCGTATAAGAGACAAAAAAGAACGTTACGAAGCACTTGCAAACAGAGCACTGGAGGTTCAAAAAGAAGTGCTGGAAAATATAGAATAAAACTAATGGAACTTTCTTCTATTACCAAAAAGCAAATTATTTAAAGTTTGCTTTTTGGTGTTTTTTCATTGCAGCTGGAAATTGAGAAGTTAAATCCGAGTATTTATTTTTTATATCGGAACGTCAGTATGAATAGGGTTTGCTTGTCTGGTTTTTTATGTCTTTTCTCCAGTGCAAAGCAAAGATAATCCGGAGTAATTTAAGAAAATACTTCTCCTCTGAAATGGATCTTTTAAGATAAGTCCTGTAGATGATGCGCATGACATTTCCAGCTATACTTTCATTGCTTGCCGAAGGGGAAGAAGGAACCGGTTATGGGTCCGAAGAATATTCCGCAAAAGGAATCCCTTCGTTCTTTGCTGGGCGGAAGAAACTGATATTATTTGGGTTTCCAGGGGAGATATTGGAACGTTCTACTGGATTTAGGAAGAACATTCATGGAATAAATATTTGTTTAATGAGTATTAGCAGAAAGAATTGGAACCGCTTTTAAAATTAGAGCAGTAATTTGAAAAGAGTCATTCTGAAAAAAATCAAATCTGTTTAAAGCTGAGGTACCTCTCAAAGACATATACTCAGCCTGTTTCTTATGAATAAGGAGCAGTTTTTTATATACTTATATTTTATAGAAAATCAACTGTTATTAAGGAAAGGATTAGAATTGTGAAAAAATTTAGAAATATTGATTAAATTCTGACAATTTATTTGTCTTTTAAAATTCGTTATGCTAAAGTAACAGTGTAATTATTGGAGGGGGTTTCATGACAGAGAAAAACTGGCCGGAACTTTTTTTAAACTATTTGATTGTTGAGAAAGGATATTCCGAAAAAACGAAGATTGCTTATGAGAGTGATTTGAACCACTTCATGCACTTTTTGAAAGAAACAGGGAATGAAAATTACTTTTCTGTTGATCATCTGGATGTTCGCGTTTATCTTGGGAAACTCTATGATGAGCAGTACAGCAGAAATTCTGTAGGTCGAAAAGTAGCTAGTCTGCGTTCTTTTTACCAATTTTTGTTAAAAAATGAACAACTGACTGAAAACCCGTTTTCCTATGTCCATTTAAGAAGGAAGCAGCAGCGTCTGCCTCGTTTTTTTTATGAGAAAGAAATGACGGCTCTGTTCGACAGTGCGCAGGGAGATAAACCGCTTGAATTAAGGAACCAGAGCTTGCTTGAGGTTTTATATGGTACTGGAATTCGTTTAAGCGAATGTGCTTCACTGACTTTGCAAAGAATAGATTTCCCGATGAGTACTCTGTTTATTACAGGGAAGGGTAATAAAGACCGTTATGTACCGTTTGGATCGTTTGCTGCTGACACTCTGACAAACTATCTGGAAAATGGACGGAAACCCTTGATGGAAAAATACGGGAAAGAACATGACTTTGTATTTGTCAATCACCATGGTGATCCGATTACGCCAACAGGGATTGAGTATGTCCTGAATCAGCTGATGAAAAAAAGCAGCTTGAATACAGATATTCATCCGCATATGCTGCGGCATACATTTGCCACTCATCTATTGAACAACGGTGCAGATATGCGGACCGTCCAAGAATTGCTTGGACATGCGAACCTGTCTACCACACAAATATATGCTCATGTTACACGGGAAAGCCTGCAAAAGAATTATCGAAACTTTCATCCTCGTGCTTAGGATGTCGGTTAAGGAGGAAATAGAATGGTAGAATCACAGTTTCATTCAACAACAATCTGTGCAGTAGAAAAAGATGGAAAATTTGCCATGGCCGGAGATGGTCAGGTAACCATGGGAGAGTCCGTAGTTATGAAAGGCAGCGCAAAGAAAGTAAGACGAATCTATAATGATGAAGTCATTGTGGGGTTTGCCGGAAGCGTTGCGGACGCATTTACTCTTGAAGAAAAATTTGAAGGAAAATTAAATGAATATAACGGCAATCTGACTCGTGCTGCAGTAGAGCTGGCTCAGGAATGGCGAACACAGCAATCCATGCAGAAGCTGGAAGCTATGCTGATTGTCATGAATAAAAAGGAAATGCTCCTTGTATCCGGAACAGGGGAAGTTATTACACCTGATGACGGAATACTGGCAATTGGCTCCGGCGGAAATTTTGCTTTATCCGCTGCTCGGGCGATGAAAACCTATGGGAACGATAAAATGACCGCAAAAGAAATTGCTGAAAATGCCTTGAATATTGCAGCAGACATTTGTGTATTTACGAACCATAATATCATTGTAGAAGAAATATAAAATGAGGGATAACGAATGACTGAATTAAATAAAACGCCAAGAGAAATTGTTAAAGAACTTGATGAATATATTATTGGTCAGAATAAAGCGAAAAAATCGGTAGCGGTTGCATTAAGAAACCGATATCGTCGGTTGCAGCTGGATGAAAAAATGCAGCAGGATGTGACACCAAAAAATCTTTTAATGATTGGTCCAACGGGTGTGGGGAAGACAGAAATCGCTCGCCGTCTGGCAACAATTGTTAATGCGCCATTTATTAAGGTGGAGGCAACAAAATTTACCGAAGTCGGTTATGTGGGTCGTGATGTAGAATCCATGGTTAGAGATTTGGTGGAAAATGCAATAAAAATTGTCGAAAAACAACAATACAGTAATGTTTATTCACAGGCATTGAAACGGGCAAACGCGCGTCTGGTAAAAGTTCTTGTGCCGGGAATTAAAAAGGAACAAAAACAATCAGGCAATCAGTTCGATCAGATGATGAAAATGTTCAGTGCACCTCAGCAGCAAGAAGAGCCTCAGGAGGAAGTAACAGAAGAAATCAAGATAAATCGTAAAACTATTTTGGAGCAGTTGGAAAAAGGGCTGTTGGATAAACGCGAAGTAACCATTGAAATGAATGAACCAAAGAAAACTATGCCGATGATGAATGCTGGAATGGAACAAATGGGGATAGATTTGAATGAGACATTAGGTGCTTTATCTCCAAGAAAAAAAGTTGAGCGGACCGTCACAGTAAAGGAAGCGCAGGAGCTGCTGATAAAAGAAGAATCAGCAAAAATTGTCAATGATGCAGATATTCACAGTGCAGCAATTAAGCTTGCTGAATCAAGCGGAATTATCTTTATTGATGAGTTTGACAAGATTACTACGAAAAATCAGCAAAATTCCGGAGAAGTCTCCCGTGAAGGTGTTCAAAGAGATATTTTACCAATTGTGGAGGGATCGCAGGTTAATACAAAATATGGCGTCATACAAACAGATCATATTCTCTTTATCGCTTCAGGGGCCTTTCATTTGTCAAAACCAAGTGATTTGATTCCTGAACTTCAAGGGCGGTTCCCGATTCGAGTGGAGCTGGAGGATTTAACCTCTGAAGATTTTATTCGTATTCTGACTGAACCCAACAATGCGCTGATTAAACAATATATGGCATTGATTGGTACAGAAAATGTTAAAGTGACGTTTACACAAGAGGCGGTTGAACGCATTGCTCATATCGCTTTTAACGTGAATCGTGAAACAGATAACATTGGTGCCAGAAGACTTCATACAATTTTAGAACGTTTGCTGGAAGATCTGCTCTTTGAGGCTCCTGATATGCAGATGGGTGAAATCGCCATTACAGAAAGTTATGTGAATGATAAGCTGGAAGATATAGCTAAAAATGAAGATTTAAGTCGTTATATTTTATAAATAAAAAAGGAAATGGGGTAGGAAAATGGATACATTATTGGATAGAACACGCCAGATTAACCGTTTGCTGCAACAAAAAAATACCTTTGATTCGGAAACCGATTTGCCCTATGATAAAATGGCTATCAGCTTGGGGGATGTTTTAATAAGTAATGTTTATATTATCAGCAGCAGTGGGGAATTGTTAGGCTATACAGAAAAGCTTGATGTGAATAATGCGAGAGTAAAGCATATGTTTGAAGAGAAGAAATTTCCTCAAAGTTATACAGATGCAGTAGCTATCCTGCAGAAAACAGAAGCGAATATTCAAATAGACAGTGATCTGACTGCTTTCCCTGTTGAATTACGGGATAAATACCCTCAAGGCTGGACAACAGTTGTTCCTGTGTTCGGAGCAGGAGAACGACTGGGAACAATGATCCTTGCAAGAGTGGAAGAATCATTCGCTGATGACGATTTGGTGCTGGCAGAATACAGTGCAACTGTTGTCGGTATGCAGATTCTTTATCAGCAGTCACGAAATATTGAGGCAGAAGTACGAAGTGCAACAGCCGTTCAAATGGCAATAAACACCCTTTCCTACAGTGAATTAAAAGCAGTTCAAGCTATTTTTCAGGCATTGGATGGGGAAGAAGGACGCTTAACTGCTTCCAGTGTTGCAGATGAAATCGGTATTACTCGTTCAGTTATTGTAAATGCTTTGAGAAAATTGGAATCTGCTGGTATTATTGAATCACGTTCTTTGGGAATGAAAGGAACATACCTCAAGATTTTAAACAAACAGTTTAGTAAAGAATTAGACAAAAAACGGAAGTAGGGACAAATAATGACCGTTATTATCGAAAATGAGAAGCTTACTGCAGTAATTGCCGAAGAAGGGGCAGAGCTAGTTAGTCTGAAGGATAGAGATTCAGGAATTGAATATATTTGGCAGGGGAATCCTGCATTTTGGGGCAGACATGCGCCTGTACTGTTCCCTTTTGTCGGGCGACTGAAAAACGATCAGTACAGCTACAAAAATAAGTCTTATTCCATGGGACAGCATGGTTTTGCTCGTGATCAGGTTTTTGATGTGATTGAAAAAGGAGAAGGCTCAGTTTCACTTTCATTGAAAAGTACGAAAGAAACAAAGAAAGTGTATCCCTTTGATTTTGAACTGGTACTGTCCTATGCAATAGAGGGAACAGAACTGGTTGTCAGCTATCAAGTAATCAATACTGGAAAAGAAGAGATGTTATTTTCGATTGGCGGACATCCTGCATTTAACATTCCATTGGAAAAGCATCTGACTTTTAATGATTACTATTTATCATTGGCACCTAAAATGAATCGTATTCAAATTCCTTTGTCAGGACCGTTTGCTGATTTAGAACATAAAACATTAGGTCAGACAGTCGCTGATTTAGACTTGAACCGGGAGCTTTTTGTTGATGATGCGCTGATCTATGAAACTCCGGGAAAAACGGCTGTTACAATTAAAAGTGATGGAAGTGAACACAGTGTTACGTTGAAATACGAGGATATTCCGTTCGTTGGTATCTGGTCTCCCTATGAGAAAGAAGCTCCGTTTGTCTGTATTGAACCTTGGTGGGGAATCGCTGATACGGTGAACAGTGATGGACAGCTGGAAGATAAATTTGCTGTAAATCAGTTGAAACCTGCAGAAGAATTCAAAACGAATTACGTCATTTCTGTAAAATGACAAAAACAGTGAGTACGCTGCTCTCCAAGGATGACAGATGTATTGTCTGCTTCCGGAGAACAGCAGTATCTCACTGTTCTTTTTCCTTATTTAAACCAAATGGTACTTTGCTTTCAGTTCCATTTTTTATTCGGCTGATATTCGCTTTATGACGAATAAAAATAAAAATTGTCAAGCTAGCAGCAATTATTGTCAGAAGCCAGTCGAAATGGGGCAGTATAGCCGGGCAGACATATGGCAGGAAAATAGTCGAAAGTGTAATTAAAACTGCACTGATCATACTTGTAAGACTAACCATACTGCAAGTAAACAGCAAGACAACAAAAATAGCTGCTGAATAAATAAAAAAGAGCGGATTATAAGCCAAAATCATCCCTGCGCTAGTAGCGACAGCTTTTCCACCTTTAAACTTGGCAAATATCGGAAATGTGTGTCCAAGTACTGCTGCAACACCAAAGATCAGCGGATTCACTGACAGTGAAAAAATAATTGGAAGACTTGTTGCCAAGGTTCCTTTTAAAATATCCATTAAGAGCACCACGGTTCCTGCAACTTTTCCCAATACACGAAAAGTATTCGTGGTTCCCATATTTCCACTTCCAAAATTACGAATATCTTTTTTAAAAAAGATTTTTCCGATCCAGACTCCTGATGGAATGGACCCTAATAGATAGGCGATGAACAGTAATAATACCAGTTTCATACCTTTGCCCCTTTCTTTACTCAAACTAAGGTTCATTTTATCATGAAAGAATTTCAGGAACAATCCTGAATTTATTTAAACGAATTCGATTAGTAAAAGTCGAGTGATTCAAGTAATTTTATAAAAACGATCAGGAAACAACAGGTAGGTAAAATCAGGTTTTTGACTAAATAAAAGAGAAAGACAATACCAAAAACTGCAAAACTGCTGCCGATAGTAGGTATTTCATCTTTTTGAAGCCCAAAATATTCCAAATTTGCTGAAAAAATGCTATGTTATATATGTTGAATTAATAAATGTGTATACATAAAAAAATAAAACAAGAGAAGGTTGATCAAACATGGTTTTTCATAATCCGAAGCAGGAACAGATAGTTGCTTATTTGAAAGATGCGAAAAGAATTGCGGTTGTAGGTTTAAGCAATAAAGAAGAACGGACGAGTTACCAAATTGCAAAACTGCTGCAGGAAAATGGTTATGAAATAATTCCTGTAAATCCCGTCCTTGAAGGTCAGGAAATTCTGGGAGAGAAAGTATACAAGGATCTACTGTCAGTTCCAGGCAAAATTGATATCGTTGATGTTTTCAGAAGAAGCGAATTTTTACCGGAAGTTGCTGAGGAGTTTATTCAGACGGATGCAAGCGTCTTTTGGGCACAATTGGGACTCGAAAGTGAAGAAGCTGCTGAATTGTTGAAAAATGCCGGTCGAAATGATATTATCATGAATCGGTGTATAAAGATCGAACTGTCAAAAATGTTTTCTTAATTGTTAGTGTATATTATTAAGAAAGAGCCCCCATTTCGGAAAGCTCTTTTTTTTTGAGAGCTTTTAGAGTATTATTGTAATGATATGGCTTTAGAGCCGTGATAATTCAAGTATAAGGAGTTTTTTCTTTGGTGAAGAAAGTAAATAATGAATATAATGATTCATCGATTCAGGTTTTGGAAGGGCTTGAAGCAGTTCGGAAACGTCCTGGGATGTACATCGGCTCTACAGATAGCAGAGGCTTGCATCACTTAGTCTACGAGATTGTTGACAATGCAGTGGATGAAGTTCTATCCGGATTTGGAGATGTAATTAAAGTAACGCTTAACAAGGACGGCAGTATTACTGTAGAAGATTCAGGACGGGGAATGCCTGTCGGAATGCATGCATCCGGAATACCAACAGTTCAGGTTATCTTCACTGTACTTCATGCCGGCGGTAAATTTGGACAAGGAGGCTACAAGACCTCCGGAGGACTCCACGGAGTGGGGGCAAGTGTTGTTAATGCACTATCTGAATGGCTGGAAGTTCGAATTAACCGTGACGGAATTGAATACGCTGCGCGATTTAAAGATGGCGGAAAACCAGTCGGAAAATTAAAAAAAGTCGGAAAAACCAAGAAAAAGAATGGAACGACAGTTACCTTCCTTCCGGATACAGGTATTTTTTCAACTATCAAATTTTCTTATGAAACCTTGGCCGGACGTTTACGCGAATCTGCTTTTCTTTTAAAAGGAGTTAAGATTATTCTGACCGATTTAAGAGAAGATGAAGTGAGAGAAGAGACGTTCTATTATGAGGAAGGGATCAAAGAGTTTGTTGAATATCTAAATGATGAGAAAGATCCGCTGACACCGGTTGTCTATTTTTCCGGCGAAAAAGATGGGATTGAAGTTGAGCTTGCTTATCAATATAATGATGGATTTTCTGAAAATGTACTTTCATTTGTTAATAATGTGCGAACTAAAGATGGCGGAACACATGAAGTCGGGATGAAGACATCAATGACGAAATCCTACAACGAATATGCCAGAAAAGTCGGGCTTTTAAAAGAAAAAGATAAAAATCTGGAGGGCAGTGATTTTAGAGAAGGTTTGGCAGCAGTGCTGTCTATACGTGTCCCCGAAAATCTGCTTCAGTTTGAAGGTCAGACAAAAGAAAAGCTGGGAACTCCCGCAGCACGTAATGCAGTGGACACAGTGATCAGCGAGCAGATGGTTTTTTATCTGCAGGAAAACAACGATTTAAGTCAGATGCTGATTCGTAAGGCAATCAAAGCTAGAGAAGCCAGAGAAGCTGCCAGAAAAGCCAGAGAAGAGAGTCGAAACGGCAAGAAAAAGAAGAAAGAATCTCTTCTTTCCGGAAAACTAACGCCTGCTCAGTCACGCAATCCAAAACGGAATGAACTTTATCTGGTGGAGGGGGATTCTGCCGGAGGCTCTGCGAAACAGGGACGAGACCGGAAATTTCAGGCAATCCTGCCATTACGAGGTAAAGTTTTAAATACAGAAAAAGCTAAAATGCAGGATATTTTAAAGAATGAAGAAATTAATACAATGATTTATACGATTGGCGCAGGAGTTGGCGCAGAATTCTCAGTTGAAGACTGCAACTATGATAAAGTAATTATCATGACTGATGCGGATACAGATGGTGCACATATTCAGGTATTGCTTCTGACGTTTTTCTATCGCTATATGAAACAGCTGATTAAAGCCGGTAAAGTTTATATTGCATTACCACCTCTATATAAAGTTTCAAAAGGTACTGGAAAAAAAGAAGTAATCGAATATGCCTGGACAGATGATGAGTTGGAAGACGCAATCAAAAAAGTTGGAAAAGGCTATATGCTGCAACGCTACAAAGGTCTTGGTGAAATGAATGCTGACCAGCTTTGGGAAACAACAATGGATCCTGAGACTAGAACCTTAATTCGTGTAAATATTGATGAAGATGATAAGGCCGAACGACGTGTTTCTACATTGATGGGTGATAAAGTGGCCCCCCGTAGAGAATGGATTGAAAAGCATGTACAGTTTACACTGGAAGAAGAAGGCAGCATATTGGATAAGCAAGATGAAGAAATACCAGTAGTTGTTGAACGAGGAAATACATCTGAAGAGCCAGAGGAAGCAGAAGCAACTGTAGGAGAAGAAATTACGCTGTTTGATTTAAATTAATCAAAGCTTCTATATCATATATTGATAAAAATGGAAGCAGAAAATAATGCTGATGGAGTCATAACGAATAGTGACTATTCTTATATCTGAACTGTATTAGAATGTTCAGTAAAACTACATGCAGTGCTCAAAATAAAGGTACTATGTCAAGATATGTATCAGTGTATCCAGTCTTTTTTGCTACATTGCAATCCTTGATAGAAACGTACTATGTTAAGTGCGAATAACATGTGTTATGATTGAATGTTCAGCTGAGACTAGCGTCGAACAATCTACTGAATTAAAATACACTATTATGTTGCCTTTGCGGTTACTCGAGGCATAGCACTATGTTCCTACAAGCTGCTCTACGGTTCTCGTTTCACTGCGCTCCTCGATCAGAATGAAGGAGCGCAGTGACGTAGAAGAAATCGACATCGGACCATGAAAGAGAAGCAAATGATTAAAATCGTTTAATGTCAAAAACTAAAAGGAGTGCCGCAGTCCTTGCCGATTTATCGGCTTAGGAATGGGGACATCGGACCGTGAAAGAGAAGCAAACGATTAAAATCGTTTGATGTCAAAAACTAAAAGGAGTGCGATTGATCTAGGAGCGCAGTGACGTAGAAGAAATCGACATCGGACCGTGAAAGAGAAGCAAACGATTAAAATCGTTTGATGTCAAAAACTAAAAGGAGTGCCGCAGTCCTTGCCGATTTATCGGCTTAGGAATGGGGACATCGGACCACCAGAATGAAAGCAATCGACCATTAGGAAAAAACAGTCGATTACTCTCAACAAATAAAAGGAGTGACCTTTTTGGAAAAACGCCAGGAAATTCAGGAATTAACCCTTGAAGAAGTGATGGGCGACCGCTTTGGACGCTATTCCAAATATATTATTCAAGAACGTGCCCTTCCGGATATCAGGGATGGTTTAAAACCTGTACAACGAAGAATCCTTTTTTCAATGAATAAAGATGGAAACACCTTTGATAAAGGCTTTAGAAAATCAGCCAAGTCTGTCGGAAATATCATGGGGAATTACCATCCTCATGGCGACAGCAGTATTTATGAAGCAATGGTACGTCTCAGTCAGGACTGGAAACTGCGGGAAGTACTGATTGAAATGCACGGAAACAATGGGAGTATGGATGGTGATCCGCCTGCTGCCATGCGTTATACGGAAGCAAGATTATCAAAACTCAGTGGTGAAATGCTGCAGGATATTGAAAAGGAAACAGTGGATTTTGTCTGGAACTTTGATGATACAGAAAAAGAGCCCACTGTTCTGCCTGCCAGATATCCCAATCTGCTGGTAAATGGCTCTACAGGTATTTCAGCTGGGTATGCTACAGAAATCCCTCCGCATAATTTAACTGAAGTTATTGACGGAACAATCTATTTGATTGATCATCCAAAAGCTTCGCTGGAAAAAATGATGGAATACATCCCCGGACCGGATTTTCCAACTGGTGGGATTTTGCAGGGGAAAGATGAAATCAAAAAAGCCTACGAAACTGGTAAAGGAAAAGTGATCCTTCGATCTAAAACCAGGATTGAAGAATTAAAGGGCGGTAAACAGCAGATCGTTATTTCTGAAATTCCTTATGAAGTAAACAAGGCAGTTTTAGTGAAAAAAATGGATGAAATTCGTTTAAGTAAAAAAATAGACGGTATTGCTGAAGTAAGAGATGAATCAGACCGTACAGGATTACAAATTGTCGTTGAGTTGAAGAAGGATACAAATGCAGAGGGAATCCTAAACTATCTGTTTAAAAACACGGAGCTTCAAATCAATTACAACTTCAATATGGTTGCTATTGACAAGATGACTCCTCATCAGGTGGGGCTTTTACGTATTTTAGAGAGCTACATCACTCACCGAAAGGAAGTTATTACCAATCGAAGCCGTTTTGAGCTTGAAAAAGCGAAGAAGCGACAACATATAGTTGATGGACTGATTAAGGCCTTATCAATTCTCGATCAGGTGATTGAAACGATTCGGGCCAGTAAAGATAAAAAAAATGCAAAGGATAACTTGGTAAAGGCATTTGACTTTTCTGAAGCGCAGGCTGAGGCGATTGTGACATTGCAGCTGTACCGCTTGACTAATACAGACATCACTCAGCTGCAGTCAGAAGCAAAAGAATTGAATGAGCAAATAGAAGAGTTGTCTACAATCTTAAAAGATGAAAAAATGTTGCTGAACGTGATGAAAAAAGAATTACGCGAGGTGAAGAAGCAGTACAGCTCAGATCGTTTCACTCGAATAGAGGATGAAATAGAAGAGATTAAAATTGAGACAGAAGTACTGGTTTCACAAGAGGATGTTGTTGTCTCCGTGACAAAGGAAGGCTATATTAAGCGCAGCAGCCTGCGCTCATACGCAGCTTCTAAACCAGAAGAGCTTGGAATGAAGGAAGGGGACTTTCCAATATTTGTCGGTGAAGTGAATACACTTGACCACCTTCTTCTGATTACCAATAAGGCAAATGTCATTTATCGGCCAATTCATGAGCTGCCTGATCTGAGATGGAAGGATATCGGAGAGCATATTTCTCAAACAATCGCAGGCATGGCAATTGATGAATCCATTATATCTGTATATCCGTATAAAGTACTGGATGAAAACTCTTCATTTGTTTTCATCACAAAAGAAGGAATGATTAAGCAAACCAAAATGACAGACTTCGAGCCTTGGAGAACCTATCGAAGTCGGCCGGCTTCATGTATGAAACTTAAATCAGCTGAAGACGAAGTAGTTAACGTTTGTCATACCGATAATCAGGCCGTATGGGATGTCTTCCTAGTCAGTCATCGGGGATTTGGTCTGCGTTATTCTTTATCTGAAGTACCAATTGTGGGAGCAAAGGCTGCCGGTGTCAAATCAATGAATCTCAAAGAAAATGATTTTGTGGTTAATGGATTACTCGTATACAGAGAAGGAGATACATCGATTACAATACTGACTCAACGAGGTAGTTTGAAGCGAATGCTGGCGCAGGAATTAAATCAGCTGGGCAGAGCCAAAAGAGGTCTTATGGTATTGCGTGAGTTGAAAAGCAATCCTCACAGGGTTGTTTATATGGGTGAAAGCATTCCAGATAAACAACTGTTGATTGAAACACAAAAAGGAACCAGAATAATTATTGATTCTGAGAAAGCACCAATTAATGACCGAAATTCAAATGGTTCATTTATTATCAATGAAAAAGATGAGCTGGGTATTCATTCAGTCCATCCATTGGTTAATCTAACAATAGAAGACGATTCTGTTCTATAAAAATAAAAAACACCCCTATCTGTATTAGTACAGACAGGGGTGTTTTTTAGGACAGAAAAAGACAGTTGTAATTTAATATCAATCTAATAAGTGAAAGAAATCACAGAAAAACATCCGTATGAAACCCAGTGTAATCAATGTTTTTTGAGGATTTTATTTAGTTTAGCTAAAATTATAACAAGTAAAGGCTTGCATAAATCCAGTTATGTGTTATACTTATCACATAAAGCTGTTATAGTTTATTAACAGCATATTATAAGGAGGCACAACATGGAGCAATGGAAAGGCTTTAAAGGCGACAAGTGGAAAAATTCAGTAGACACGCGTGATTTTATCCAAAGAAACTATACAGAATATAAAGGTGATGACAGTTTCCTAGAACCAATCGCACCAAGTACTGATAAACTATGGACAAAACTACAGGAACTATTTGAAGTACAGCATGATAAAAATGGTGTTTACGATATGGACACAAACATTCCTGCAACAATTACCTCACATGCACCAGGTTATTTGATTGAGGGAGAAGAAAAAATCGTAGGACTTCAAACAGATGTTCCATTAAAACAAGCGTTCATGCCATTTGGCGGAATTAATATGGCCAACAATTCTTTGACTTCAAACGGTTACGAAGTTGATGATGAAATGACTAAGATTTTTACTGAGTGGAGAAAAACACATAACCAAGGTGTATTCGATGCTTACACTCCAGAAATGAGAGCTGCACGTAAAAATAAAATCATTACTGGTCTTCCTGATGCCTATGGTCGCGGACGTATCATCGGCGACTACCGTCGTATTGCACTTTATGGTATGGATCGTCTGATTGAAGAAAAAATGAAAGACTTGAGCAATACCGGCAACAAAGTAATGACTGACGATGTAATCCGTCTAAGAGAAGAAATTTCTGAACAAATCAGAGCAATGGCTGACTTGAAGAAAATGGCATCTACTTATGGATGTGATATTTCTAAACCGGCAGCAAACGCACAAGAAGCAATCCAATGGTTATACTTTGGATATCTTGGTGCAATCAAATCTCAAAATGGAGCAGCAATGTCTATTGGACGTATCTCTGCTTTCCTTGATGTTTATATCCAACGCGATTTGGACAATGGTGCAATTACTGAGTTCGACGCACAGGAAATGATTGATCATTTGATTATGAAGCTTCGTATGGTGAAATTTGCACGTACACCTGAATACAACCAGTTGTTCTCAGGTTACCCAATCTGGGCAACACTATCTATTGCAGGTATGGGCTTGGATGGACGTTCATTGGTTACTAAAAATGACTTCCGTATTCTTCATACACTAACAAACATGGGACCATCTCCGGAACCAAACCTGACAGTATTGTATTCTTCTCATTTACCAGAAGGATTCAGAACATATGCATCTAAGATCGCAAAACAAAGTTCTTCAATCCAATTTGAAAATGATGATTTATTGCGTGCCAACTGGGGTTCTGATGACTGTGCAATCGCATGTTGTGTTTCTGCAACTGTAATGGGTAAAGACATGCAATTCTTTGGTGCTCGTGCCAACTTGGCTAAAGCTGTTCTTTACGCAATCAACGGTGGTGTAGATGAAAAGACTAAGATGCAGGTAGCTCCTAAATTCCGTCCGATGACTGGTGAAACACTGGATTTTGACGAATTTATCGATAAGTTTAAAGATATCATGGACTGGTTGGCCGAACTGTATGTAAATACATTAAATGTTATCCACTTCATGCATGATAAATATGCATATGAAGCACCACAGTTAGCCTTTATGGAAAGTGATTTAAAACGCACGTTTGCTACAGGTATTGCGGGTATTTCACATGCTGCTGACTCAGTAATGGCGATTAAACATGGGAATGTTCAAGTTATCCGCGATGAAAATGGATTAGCTGTAGACTATGTTCCGCAAAATGAATTCCCAACATACGGAAACGACAATGAAGAAGCCGATGAGATGGCTAACTGGATTCTTGAGTACTTCATGACTCAAATTAAACGCCAGCACACGTATCGCAATGCACGCCCAACAACTTCATTACTGACTATTACGTCTAATGTTGTTTATGGGAAAGCAACAGGTAACACACCTGATGGACGTCGTGCAGGCAAGCCTCTTGCACCAGGAGCAAACCCAAGCTATCGTGACGGTAAATTCCTGGGAGAACAAAATGGTCTGTTGGCTTCATTGAACTCAACTGCAAGATTAGAATATACATGTGCATTAGATGGTATTTCCAATACACAAACAATCAATCCTAACGGTTTAGGTAAAGATGATTCTACACGTATCGACAACTTGCGTAATGTAATGGACGGCTACTTTGACAAAGGCGGCTATCACTTGAACGTTAACGTATTCACAAATGAATTGTTGTTGGATGCTCAAAAGAATCCTGAAAAATATCCAAATCTGACGATCCGTGTATCTGGATACGCAGTGAAATTCCGTGACTTAACACCTGAACAGCAAGCAGATGTTATTTCAAGAACTTCACATGACAAACTGTAATTTAAGACACTAATAATGAGGTCGGGACAGAAGAATTCAGCTTATTTCCGAAAGGGCTGCTTCTGTCCCGCCGTTTATCCAAATATTTAATATATAATACATAAAGTAAAGGTTGTTGTTGTTTTTCCTCCTTATTACAACCTTTTAAAAGAAATGAGAGAAGATAATTATGACTGAAGCAGTAAAAGGTAGAATTCATTCTACAGAAAACTTCGGGACTGTAGATGGTCCTGGTGTTCGGTTTATTATATTTACACAAGGTTGTCGTATGAGATGTCAATTTTGTCATAATCCTGATACTTGGAAAATTGGTTCCGGAGGTAAAGAAGTCACAACCGATGAAGTATTGGAAGAAGCACTTAAATATCGTTCTTATTGGGGCGAAAAGGGCGGTATTACTGTAAGCGGTGGTGAACCTTTACTGCAGATGGATTTTCTGATCGATTTATTCAAGAAAGCAAAAGCTCTGGGCATTAATACAACGCTGGATACTTGTGGGAAACCTTTCACAAGAGAAGAACCATTTTTTAGTCAGTTTCAGGAGTTAATGAAGTATACAGATCTGATTTTATTTGATATTAAACATATTGATAATAAACAGCATAAATTGCTGACGTCTTTGGGGAATGAAAATATTCTTGAGATGGCTGAGTATCTTTCAGAGATTAATCAGCCAGTCTGGATACGACATGTGCTGGTACCAGAACGAAGTGACTATGACGAATATCTGATTCGTCTAAATGATTTTGTAAAGACACTGAATAATGTAGACAAACTGGAAATTTTACCTTATCACACAATGGGGAAATATAAATGGGATGACTTGGGGCTGGCTTATCCATTAGAGGGGATTAATCCGCCAACAGATGACCGTGTCGAAAATGCAAAGAAATTGTTGCATGTAGAAGACTATAAAGGTTATTTAACTCGTTAGACCACGGAACTTGCTATAGAAGAGTAGTTTTTAATAATCAGAAGACAGCCGAAAATTCAGTATTCGGTTGTTTTTTACTGAAAAATTCCAAATATTTGGAAAAATTATATCGAACGTCCGCCAACACTTATAAAAGTGTTGTTTCTTTTCAGTTTTTTGTTATTATTAATAATGAATGATAGATAAGGAGTGGAAAAGAATTATGTCAGAAATCTTTGTTTTCGGCCATCAAAACCCCGATACAGATGCGATCGGTGCGGCTATCAGTTTTGCTTACCTGCAAAAGGAATTAGGAAAAAATGCAGTTCCCGTGGCTTTGGGAACACCTAATGAGGAAACCCAATATGCCTTGGATTATTTCAATGTCTCTGCTCCGAAAATTATTGAAACAGCAGGAGGGGAAACAAAGGAAGTAATGCTTGTTGATCATAATGAATTTCAGCAAAGTGTTTCAGATATTAAAGATCTTACAATTCTTTCAGTAGTAGACCACCATAGAATTGCAAATTTTGAAACAGCAGATCCGCTATATTATCGTGCTGAGCCAGTAGGCTGCACAAGTACAATTATCTTTAAAATGTTTAAAGAAAGCAGTGTAGAGATTCCTAATCAAATTGCCGGAATGATGGTTTCTGCAATTATTTCGGATACACTGTTGTTTAAATCACCAACTTGTACTGAAGAAGATATAAAAGCGGCAAATGAACTGGCAGATATTGCTGAAATCAGTTTAGAGGGATATGGACTGGACATGTTGAAAGCCGGTACGAACCTAAGTGATAAATCGGCTGAAACATTACTGGACCTTGATGCGAAAAGCTTCCCTATGGGGGATAAAAACGTACGAGTTGCACAGGTAAATACAGTTGATTTAAATGAAGTATTAAGTCGTCAGAAAGAACTGGAAGCAGCAATGAAAGCGGAAAATGAGAGTAACGGCTATGAGCTGTTCGTTCTAATCGTTACGGATATCCTAGGCAGCGATTCTGAACTTCTGGTTATTGGTAATTCTATGGATCAGGTAGAAAAAGCATTCAATGTTAAACTTGAAAATAACCGTGCTTTCTTAAAAGGGGTTGTATCTAGAAAGAAACAGATTGTTCCTCAATTAACGGAAGTATTCAATTAATTTCTTTAGAGGCTGGGATTTTTATCTCAGTCTCTTCGTTTCATGGAAAGACACATTTAATGGAAAGAACTGCAGGAGAGTAGTAGCTAAATGACAAAAATAATCTATTATTATCAGAATAAAGAACAGAAAAAACTGGATAAGCTAGTTAAGAACCCTCTTTTTGAGAAAATCAGCCTTTACTTACTGGATCATCAAGGAGAAGAGATCATCCTCAGGGAATTAAAAAAAGTATTTATCAATGAAAAGCAATTCGAACAGTTTCTGGAAGAAATGATTCGCTTTGGATTAGTTAACCGAGAAGAACGACGGTACTCACTAAATTTCCCTCTGTTCCAACAATCAGAGCTTCAAATAAAACCACTGGAACTGGCAAGCCAGCTAAAAGAGTCTTTAAAAAGCCAGACACCAGCTGAACAAGTACGTTTTTATGGAGATATTTTATGGGAGATTCTTTTCTCAAACGAAGAAGACTATTTCTTCGGAATAAACGAAACTGCCTCCCCATCATTCTATGAAAGAGTAGAAGCAGGAAATGGCCAACTGACATTTGTTTCTGTCCACAAAAAAGAAGCTGTTCCGCTTAATCTTGCTGCTTATTTTGATACCATGACGGTTACAAGCGGAGACGGTTTACCCTTCGTGTATCAGCCTTTACAGGAGCTTATAGGAGATGTAGACAGTGAGTATTTTGCAGCTCAAGCTTATCGAATCGTTCGTGCTGTTTTAAAGAAGAGAAAAATTGCTGACAAGAGAAATATATTCTTGGAGTCACTCGTTGTTACAAATGATTTGACAAGAACAGAAGACGGTTGGGTACTTCAAGTACCGATTATAACTGAGGAGAATCCTCCGCTGACAGTAAGTTTAAGTGTTTATACGGATAAATTTCAACAAATTATAGATAAGAATCAACGGCTATTGAAAAAACGATTATTTTATCAGACTTGTTTGGAATTATACTTAGAAAATCAGGATTATCTGACTTATTATAAATACAATTAACCATAAAAATATTATGTAAACTAAAATCAATATGAGTAGTTTAGATATAAATAAGAAGGTTAGGCAGTCAAGTATTTGTATACTTGACTGCCTAACCTTCAGTTTCTTTTTCTAATTTTTTTCGTCCAGAAACCACCGGAAATATATTTTGGTTCATAGGAGATCATAAATGCCCGTGGTTCTATTTCATTGATCAGCTTATACAGCTTCCGCTCATTTTTTCTAGGAGAAAGGATTTCCAGTACCATTCGCTCACCATCTTTGCCCATCGCAGCACTTTCTGTAACACCATAACCATGTTCACGCAGCTGTTCAGGGAGACTAAGCTCTTTCGTTGTGGAGGGTAGAATAACAGTAACCATAATGTAGCCAAGGGCAAGATAGTCCTCAATTTTAATCCCGACACTAATCCCGACAGCATAGCCCAATGCATAGACAACCAGGTTTAAGGGGTCATCCAATCGATTTAAAACCAAGCTGAGTCCAAGGACATAAATCGTTATTTCAGCCATGCTCACAATTGGCGCGAGGATTCTGTACCCCTTCATCGTCAGCATGAAACGTATTGTGTTTAATGTGATGTAAGCAAAATTAATCACAAAAATTTTCAGTAAGATACTCCAATCAATCATTACCAATCCTCCTTTCAACCAATCATGTTTAGCAATTATAGTATAAATATTGAAGAAATCATAGAAGAAATTAAGTAAATGAAAGTTTTCTGAGAGTGGGACTTATTCTATTTTACGTTTGATAGTCTGAGCATTCACTTTCATAATAAAAATTAACTGTATAAGAGAGGAGTTATTTTAACGAATATTCGAAATGTACTGTCTGAAACATCAGAAGAAGTGTTTCAGCTGCGGTAAGATACTAAAATCAGATACTGCAGTCAGCAATTACTCCCTTATACTGGAAAAGGAGCTTGAACTTTTTCTAAATGATCAGGCAATCCTGCTGAATGGTGATCTAGTAAATAAAGCTTTTAATACGATTACAAAAACGTACAGCGAGAAAAAAGCAGTACTAGCATGGCGGTTTCAATTTACAAATTTTGCAAAAGTGAAATTTATTACGAAAAAAATTGAATTTTCTCAGCGTATATCTTAACAGGAAAAAATGTAATTATTGAGAAGTCCAAAGCTGAAATGATAGCTGAGGATATTACTGAAAAATCCTAGTTGCAATTCCGCTTAATTTCAGTATAATAGTGTATGTGAATGAAATTGTTCAGAAAAAGAAACGAGGGCTTTTGGTGAGTGTTCTAGGTATCTAATTAAGCAACTTAATAAACAAGTAAGTAAAAAATGAGGCTTATTTGTTGTGCGCATGGATACCTGTCGAATTTATAATTATGAATGATGCAGACGGTAGAATCATACCGTCTTTTTTTGAACAATTTTATTGACTGATCGTCAGGTATCTTATCTGAAAGGGATGGATATCATGAATAAAAATATTTATAATGCTATACAATTTAATATAATAAAAGATGAACTAAAAAAATATGCTTTTAGTCAATTTGCTAAAAATACGATAGATAAAAGAGAGCCGTCTACTTCAGAAGCTGCTGTTCAACGATGGCTGGATGAAACAGAAGAAGCTGTAACTATTTTATCCAGCGGCCAGCACGTTCCTTTTATGGGCTTAAGCAGGATTGAACAGCTGACTAATCAAATTAATAAAGGAATGGTTCTTGAAGCTGGGGAGCTGGTTGAATATGCTGATTTCCTTAGAAGTTTTCGGCTGATTGCCAAGCTATTTGAGAAAAACCAATATCAGACACCAATCCTGTATTCTTACACAAATGATTTGACTGACTTTTCAGATATTGCTTCCGTTATCTATAAATTCATACAAGGAAACCGGGTGAATAGCGAAAGCTCGAAGGAACTAAAACGTATTCGGTCACAAATTGCCAAACTGGAAAAAGAAATAGATCAGCGATTGCGTAAGTTTATGGCTAACGGGCAAAATCAGAAAAAGCTGCAGGATCGTCTGATTCTGATGAAGGATGAACGCTATACTGTACCTGTCAAAATCGAATTCAAGCAACAGGTGTCCGGTACAATTATTGATCAGTCCTCAAAAGGAACTACCGTTTTTATTGAGCCGGATACTGTCAGAAAATACAATGATTTGCTGATTATGGAACGTGCAGCAGAAGTAGGTGAAGTATATCAGCTGCTGGCGTATCTGACAGGTCTGATTGGCGAACAAATGGAAACAATCAGTTATTGTATGGACGTTGTTACTGAACTGGAAATCATTTTCTCCAGAGGAAAATACAGTCGTTCAATTAATGGAAAGAAGCCTCTGATTAATAAGGAAGAACGAATCATTTTAAAGAATGTGACACATCCGCTGTTAACAGATCCGATACCTTTGACGCTGGATTTGGGAGTGGATAACCGGGCATTAATTATTACCGGTGCGAATGCGGGAGGAAAAACGATTGTTTTGAAGACTGTTGCTTTAGTGTCATTGATGACGATGTTTGGCATCTTGATCGCAAATGAAGAGGGGACAGATATAGCTGTATTCGATAATATTTTTATTGATATCGGTGATCAGCAGAGTCTTGAAAATTCTTTAAGTACATTTTCTGGTCATATGCAGAATCTGTCTGATGTTTTAAAACAGGTAAATCGTCATACCTTGGTGCTTCTGGATGAAATAGGAAGCGGGACAGATCCTAATGAAGGAGCAGCACTTGGTATCGCTTTAATGGAAGAAATGTATAGAAAAGGAAGCCTGGTAATAGCAACAACCCATTTCGGAGAAATAAAAGAATTTGCTCTTCAGCATGAGGACTTTACTACCGCAGGGATGGCCTTTGAAACGGATACATTAACGCCTAAATATAAGTTGTTACTAGGAGAAACAGGAGAGAGTCATGCATTTTGGATTGCTGAAAAAATGAAGATAAATGCTCGTGTACTAACTCAGGCGACCGAGTATCTAAAAAATCGTTCTTATAATCGAAGCAAACAAGCGTTTCATTCTGTCACAAAGGTAAAAACTGAATCAGTTACCCAAGCTGCGAATTATGAATTTTCAAAAGGTGATCGGGTATGCTTGAATGATTCACAGAAAATCGGTCTGTATTTTGAAACAGAAAATGAGTACAATGGATTTGTTTATGTAGACAAAGAAATGATTGAAGTTCCTCTGAGAAGATTAACCTTGCTTCGTACTGCAGATGAACTTTATCCATCTGGCTATGATCTTGATTCGCTCTTTGAATCATTTGCTGCTCGCAAACTGCGAAAAGATTTGGACAGAGGAGCTAAGAAGGCACAGAAGAAATTGGATAAAGAGATGAAACAACGAAGAGACGACAGATCTTAAAGATTAACTATAGTCTAAACATCACAATAAAACTTGATAAGCTAATAAATCACTGTTAATTGCTGTTGCAAAGTTGGTTTGGTTTTTGTAGGTTGCTGAGTAAAAATATTTTTCTTGAGTAATTTCTTTATCATAAAAAATATTTTTACTTATTTTTTATATACAAAAACAAGTAAATGAATACAAAAATGATTAGAAGGACTACTGATATATTCATTAGTATAATACCTAAATCATAATTTAGGGCAGCTTCTTTTTGTGTTTTTAGTAGCTCTTCCTTTGACAAAGTATTTAAGTCCTGTATAGGAAATAGAATTGTTTGAAGAAAATAGCCCAAAGGAACTGTAAAAAGGGTTGTAAAAATCCCAATAAAAGAAAAGTGTTTTATCTTTTTTCCCATATGATCTCCTCCTGAGCTGTATAAGTATTATACCTTATAAATTCGTACATTTAAATGATTGACTTAGAGTGAGCTTCAAGAAGTAAACTGTAAATAGATAACAATGAGAAAAAATGTTGGGAGGAAATTTTTTGAAGAAAACATTCTATATGATGAGGCATGGGCAAACATTGTTTAATGTGAGAAGAAAAATACAGGGAGCGTGCGACTCTCCATTAACAGAAGAAGGAATTAAGCAGGCAGAGGAAGCCAGTCGCTATTTTGATGGCATTACAATCGATCATGCTTACAGCTCTACATCTGAAAGAGCATGCGATACGCTGGAGATTGTCACACATAATCAGCTGAATTACACTAGAACAAAAGGATTAAAGGAGATGGACTTTGGAACATTTGAAGGAGAAAGTGAAGACTTAAATCCAGAAGACAAGAGTACCTTCTTCCTTCAGTATGGCGGGGAATCAAGAGAGCAAGTGAGAAAACGTTTAGTTAAAACCTGTCAGGATATTATGCGAAAAGGAGATCATCAAAATGTACTGGCTGTTTCACATGCAGGTGCCTGCTTGCACTTTTTAAGTCATTGGCAGGACCCTTCAGAAATATTGAAAGGGGGATTTCCTAACTGTATGATTTTGAAATATGAGTATGAATCAGAGGCTGAGTCATTCAAATTAGTTGAAGTTTGTCGTCCGATATAAATAAGGAGGAGATCATTATGAACATTAAAGCAGCAAGTGAGGCGACAGGTGTTTCTGCAGACACCATTCGATACTACGAACGAATTGGACTGATTCCGCCAGTTAAAAGAAGTGAGGTCGGGATCAGAATATTTGATGATGAAGACTTGCGTTGGATTTTTTTCAGCAGACAAATGCGCAATGCTGGCATTTCTATCGAAGCACTCATAGAATATCTGACCTTGTTTAAAGAAGGGAAGAGAACGGTTCCTGCCAGGCTGAGCCTTTTGGATGATCAGAAAGAAATCCTGGAAAATCGAATACAGATATTGCAGGAAGCACTGGATCGTTTAAATTTCAAAATTGATAACTATCATACGCATATGGCTCCTGCAGAAGATCAATTACGAGATTTCGATGAATAATTAGAAAGACTGCTGTTTGTTTGCCCTGAGAAACTTGGACAAATAGGCAGTAGTTTTTTTAGGCTGAATTACTCTGGTAATGATAAAAAATAACCATTATACTTGAATAAAAGAAATTGATTGTGAGGAATATAAAATGGAAAATAAAAGATATTATACGAAAGTCTTGGTATATGGAGGAATTCTCACTCCGCTGATTATTGATCTCAGTATCATTTTATGGATATTTTTCCCTATTTTATTGATAGCAGGAGTAGCCTTGTTGGTATTTCTTTGGTATAGGTTTACTGAAAAAACAGTGTTTCCTGAAACTTTTACACAAAAATATTTACCATTTCTTCTAGTTTCAGGCTATTACTTAGTAGTCTGGTCAGTTTCACTGGTACTTGGCGGCTACAGCTATGACAGTAGTTACATCAGTAATGCTATGTTCTTAACATTTCCCTTTTTAGTCCCTAATTTTCTTTTTTCATTTGCAGGGGATTATTCTTTTTTTCCATTTATGATTCTCATTACCTATTCAATCGTTGTTGTACTGGTCTCCATTTTCACTTGGAAAAAGGGCAATAAAAGCCGCTGGACAGGATCAGCATATTCATTGATTCTCATGGCAGCTCTGTTATTGGCACTTCCTTTTTATCAAAGCTATAGGAAAAAGACGATTTTTCTTGAACAAGATTATACAGTAACTCAAATATCTGATGAAATTAATATTTATGATTATGCTCCATTCAACGAAGAATCTGATATCGCCAGACTTGCCGAAGAACCTGAACTGATTATAGACAGTGATTATCCCAAACTAGATGGAGCTACAGCAGCATTTCCTGTTTATTCTGCCATTTCTGAATTTGTCTATCGTGGGATAATTAAAGAAAGCATCTGGGATTATGTCAGATGTTCTAAAACAAGCGAAGCATATACTCGTTTGATCAACGGAGAAACAGACATTATTTTTGCCGCTCAGCCGTCAAAAGAACATTTGAGATTGGCAGAAGAGCAGGGGATAGAACTAGTATTAACACCGATTGCTAAAGAAGCCTTTATTTTCTTTGTAAATGAGGAGAATCCAATTGATGGGCTCTCTGTGAGTCAAATTCAGGATATTTACTTGAAAAAAATAACCAACTGGAAAGAAATTGGTGGACTAAACGAAAAAATCTTAGCTTTTCAACGTCCGGAAAATTCTGGCAGCCAGACAACTATGCTGACAAAAGTAATGGAGGGACAAGAACTACCTGCTCCGATGAAAGAAGAATACGCTGCGGGAATGGGCAGTATTATCAGTGGAGTTGCTGCTTATAGAAACTATTCGTCTGCAGTCGGCTATTCATTCCGCTTTTATGCAACAGATATGAAATCGGATAAAGGAATTAAGCTCCTGGCAGTGGATGGAATCGAACCTTCGAAAGAAAATATTCAAGACGGAAGTTATCCATTTACAGTAGAGGTCTATGGGATTACTGCCGGAACAGCCAATGAGAATACACAAAAATTATTGGATTGGCTGCTCACCAATCAAGGACAACGACTTGTTGAAGAAAGCGGATATGTGCCAGTTAATTGAGAAGTTTTATCACAGTCTTAATACTTTACTTGTAAGCCATTATTTTTCAGCAATTCTGAATTCACTATAGAGGGATTCTAGTTTCAAAGAACATATATGTAACGAGAAAAGATATAAAAACTATATAAATATGAAATATCTCTAGAAATTGTATGATATACTTAAAGTGCTATTTTTAAAACATACTTTTTATATGAGATGATTTTATATGAACTATTTAATTGATTTTGAAAACGTCTCTGCGACTTTCCATGAATTAATTGGAGAACTTACTGTTCAAGACAAAATTTATATTTTTTATACAGATAAATGCCAGAAAATATCATTGGATCAACTAGAAGCAATAGCACCAGCTGATTGGTATCTTATTAAAGTTAATTCTGGACAAAACGCACTAGACTTTCAGTTAAGCAGCTACTTGGGCTACTTAATCGCAAAGGAAACAAAAGAAAAACAAAAATTTACGATTGTTAGTAATGATTGTGGGTATAATTTTGTCGTTAATTTTTGGAAAAAAATGAATATCACTATCAAAATAAAAAGAGAGTCAGTTTCCCAAAAGAGTAGTGAACTTACTGAATTTGAAAAGAAATTTAAACAAGAATTCCCTAGTATTTATCAAAAATCCTTCGCGAATGTCGTTAAAATAGTCAAAGGGAAAAATAAAAAAGTATCGGACATACATAACGAGCTTGTCCAAACTTACGGAGAGCCGGGAAAGAATATTTATAAATTTGTCAAACCATATCTTAATGAAGGGAGTATAGACAGGCTACAATAAACAATATGTTTTTTATCTAAAAATGAACATGGGACTGATGAAAGTAAAAATACTTTTGGCAGCCCCATGTTTTATAGAGCCGAAAAACTGCAGGTAGCAAGCCAGTACAGCGGTATCTAATTTCCTTATTTTTTTTAGTTTACATAATATATATTATTCAAAGTTCTTTTGTACTTGTTTCGTACCTGTTTTGAACCTCTGAGTTCGTGTTTAACTATAAGACCCACGCAAGCAGCAATCAATATCATTCGTGTTTTCAGTCGTTTTTAT
>NZ_JADOEP010000030.1 GCF_016745275.1 Enterococcus sp. BWB1-3 | reverse complement strand
AAGGATACAGAACCGATCCAAGTGGGGCGCAACATGTCTGGTGGGACGCGGGTGCTCTTAGCCGTTTTAATGCTTATTACTCTGTTCCTGTGTATGGTTAGTTTCAGTGGCCGGGCTATTTCCTATGTAGTGATGCACCCCTTTGAAACGATTTTGAATAAGCCGAGTGAACCGGAAAAATCGAAACTTAAGGAGCCAAAAGCTTCTTCTACGCTTGAGACGCATTCCAGCACTCCAGCCAGCACACACAAGGCGACCCAATCTAGTAAGCCTACATCGCCAGCGCAGTCAACTGAGCCAGATGCATCAAGAGGTGTAACGGAAACTGTTTCTTTGTCGGAAGCGCCTCTCACCACTGAAAGCAGCATCACTTCCGAAGGCACCTATACGGTGCAAGAAGGTGACACGCTGGATGGCCTAGCTATGCAGTATCAGACAACAATTGATGCACTGATGTTGGCAAATGGATTGGAATCGACTGCTATCAATGTGGGACAGGTACTGACTATCCCACAAGGGTACTGACAGAAGGAGTAGGGTATGAAAGAAGTAGTCATTATTAT
Organism: Enterococcus sp. BWB1-3; assembly: GCF_016745275.1. Taxonomy (GTDB): domain Bacteria; phylum Bacillota; class Bacilli; order Lactobacillales; family Enterococcaceae; genus Enterococcus_L. Next base: position 49,029 of record NZ_JADOEP010000030.1, on the reverse strand, counting down.
CAAAGAACAATTGAATAATCTGGGCATCATATTTCGCATGTCTAAGTACGAAGAGAAAGCCACCTACCAAAGCCATTATCTTGGGCTTATGTGGCAAATTCTCAATCCGATGATTCAAATTGGCATTTACTACATGATTTTTGGGTTGGGTGTCAACGGTGGTCGTCAGATCAGTGGGGTTCCATTCATTGTCTGGATGCTTGTGGGGATAACCGCATGGTTTTTCATAAGTAGAGCCATTTTAGGGGCCTCTAACAGTATCTACCGCAATGTAGGGTTGGTTGCTAAGATGAAGTTTCCAGTTAGCGCATTGCCTTCCATTTCGATGGTCAGTGGCCTAACCAACTTTTTTTGGATGTTGCTTATTACATTTCTATTTTTACTTAGTGCCGGCATCTATCCAACCTTGTATTGGCTGCAAAGCTTATACTACTTTGCGGCAATGATCATCTTTATTTTTTCATTCAGTATCTTAAATGCCACTTTAACAACCTTGGTTCGTGATTACCAAATCATGTTGCAATCGATCTTCCGAGTGTTGTTTTATGTATCAGGTCCTATTTGGAACATTGAAAACCGTAATTTGCCTCTTGGGTTGATCAGAATTATGAAACTGAATCCTTTTTATTATATCATTGAGGGATTTCGCGATAGTTTCCTATCGAGAGGGTGGTTTTGGGAAAAGGGCAATTACACGATGATTTTCTGGCTGATGGCTTTAGTCCTATTGATTGTCGGTTCCCACCTTCACTTGAAGTTTAGAGCCAAGTTCGTTGATTACATTTAAAAGGATGAACGCACATTGAAAAAGATTATTGAGGCAGTCTATCACACCATTGTTGAAATTTTATTTTCAATTCTAGGCTACTTTCCAAAAAAGAACCTGTTTTTCTTTGAAAGCTTTCATGGGAAGCAATACAGCGATAATCCCAGAGCCATTTATGAATATATACAAAAGGCACATCCAGAGTATCATTGTGTCTGGGCGGTGAAAAAAGGCTATGAACAGCCCTTTATCGACGCCAATGTTCCTTATGTTTCTCGTTTAGGTATCCGATGGCTGTGCACCATGCCTAGAGCCCAATATTGGGTTTTTAATACAAGAATGCCTTTGTGGATGAAGAAAGGGAAAGGAACCACGTATATTCAAACGTGGCATGGCACACCGCTAAAAAAATTGGGACTGGATATACAGTCCGTCAAAATGCCAGGTATAGAGACGGAGACCTATAAGGAGGCTTTTGTTAAGGAAACGCAGCGCTGGAATTATTTAATTTCTCCTAATTCGTACAGCAGCAACATTTTTCAAGGAGCTTTTGGCTTTGAAGGAACGATACTTGAAACAGGATACCCAAGAAATGATCTACTGGTAGATGAGAAGAATCTGGAAGAGAATCGTCGGGAAATAAAAAAGAAGCTGAAGATTGATCAACATAAGAAAATTGTTCTCTATGCACCAACTTGGAGGGATGACCACTATTTTGTCAAAGGAGCGTACCGCTTTGACAATCGCTTTCCATTCGAAGAGCTGCTTCAAACAGATGAAAATCTAGTGATTTTGGTACGGTTGCATTACTTGGTGGCTGAGACCTTGGATTTGTCTCAATATGGTGAACGGGTACTTGATTGCTCTTCGTATGAAGATGTTAAGGAACTCCTTGTTATCGCTGATCTCCTGATCACTGATTATTCATCAGTGCTGTTCGACTATGCGATTACAGACAAGCCAATGATTTTTTACATGTATGATTACCAAAAATATAGAGAAGAGATACGGGGGTTCTATTTTGATCCGGTACCCGTTCTGCCGGGACCTGTGGTGAAAACAGAAGTGGAATTAGTAAGTCGAGTTAGCTATTTTCTAAGCACCGGTCACTTGGATTATCTTCAGAGATATATGGCATTCAAAAAGGAGTTTGTCCATCTTTCAGAAGCCGGGGCTTCTCAGGAAATATTGAATAAAATTGCTGATAAAACTTGAGTTCTTTATCAGTTGCTTAGCTGATTCAAAATATAGTTTTTGTAAAGGGGCTTTGTCATTTCAGTTTTAGGTGGTGCTGGATATATGATGTATAGGGTTCCATACCATGTGGTAGCTGGTCAAAAAAGGCTACGAAGTGGTAGTAGTGGATAATCTAGCATTAGGCCACAGGAAAGCTGTTTCATTGGTGCTCACTTTTTACACAGTAGATATAAGGGATCAAGAATGTTTAAGAGGTGTGTTTCAAAAATAAACGATCGATAGTGTGATTCATTTTGCTATCAATTCGTTAGTGGGTGAGTCTTTTGAATACCCATTGAAATATTTCAACAATAATGTGTACGGTATGTAGCTTCTTTTGGAAGTCATGCAGGAATTTCAAGTGAAGAAACTGGTCTTTTCAAGTACTGCAGACATCTATGGCAAACCGGAAGTAACACCAATCCTTTGGATTCCAATGTACACAGATATCAAGCAGATTATGGAACTGGCACAGTTCCCCTGGAGGGTACGAAGACCGAGGATAAGCCTCAGTAAGTAGCGTTCGGATGGGAATTGTCAGGTAATCAATAGAACGGACTGGAATTTTGTAAAGTCAAAAAGAAGGAAGTTGAACGATGAAACGTGTAATTACTTATGGAACATTCGATCTGCTTCATTACGGGCATATTAATTTGTTGCGAAGAGCCAAAGAACAAGGTGAGTATCTGATTGTTGCCCTTTCCACAGATGAGTTTAATTGGAGTGAGAAACAGAAAAAGTGCTACTTTCCCTATGATAAGCGCAAGCACCTTTTGGAAGCCATCCGCTATGTGGATCTGGTGATTCCTGAAAATAGTTGGGAACAAAAGATTACAGATATTAAGGAGTACCATGTAGATACCTTTGTGATGGGGGATGATTGGGCAGGGAAGTTTGACTTTATTGAGGAACAGACAACTGCCCAGGTGATTTATCTACCTAGAACCCCAGAGGTGTCAACGACACAGATAAAAAGGGATTTGACACACTAATTATAGTTTAACCCTGCAGTATAGAACATTTAAATGGAGGAACAAAGTTGGAAAAAGATGTTAGCATTAGAGATGAGTTCAAGGAATATCAGTATCTTTTAGATGACGTTTCATGGAAGGAAGAGCTTCCAGGATTTAAGTTATACGCTTCTAAGATCACTGTCTCCAAGCCGAAAGTTTCAGTGATTATTGCCAATTATAATAACGAGCCTTACTTGGCTAGAATGATGGACTCACTGATGAATCAGACCTTGGGAATTAATAACATACAAGTGATGTTTATTGACGATCGCTCGACAGACAATTCTTTGGCTGTAGTCAAACCTTACGCAGAAAGATACCCTAATGTGGAAATCTATCATTTGTCGAAAAATACTGGTGGAGCCCATGGACCAAGAAATGTAGGTCTGTTGAATGCGCGTGGTGAATATCTTGTTTTCCTGGATGCAGACGATTGGTATGCGCTCGATGGGCTGGAAATGTTGGCGAATCTTCTGGATAAATCAGGGGATGGCATTGCTTTTGGTGGGATTATGCGAAGCACAAATGGGGAATTGTTCCGCGGCGATCCGTCGTATATTGAACTGGATACAATGAATCGCTCCATCGAAGACCTTCCGTATGATTTCTATAGTTGGCTTGGGCCGCAGGCGAACATGGTTCGAGCATCCATAGTTTATGGCAACAACCTTCATTTTATCAATCAGCGTGTGGCGGATGATGTGACATTTTTTCTTCAAGTGTTGCGTTTTTCTAAAACAGTTTCTCAAACAAAGGCCCTCATTACCTATTTGAATCGTGATGATGACAATATGAGTTTGAGTAAGTCGGTGAACGAAACCTTTATGATTTCTTGGTTACGTGCTCTGTCTTATTTGAAGAACACCTATGCAATGGATACTTCTATGGAGAAGTTCATGGCAAGGCGGTTGGAATGGCTAGTTCTGGACTTTGCTCTTCGCTGGGATACAGGCTACGGGTTTAACAAGGAAAAAGTTGCTCACTTTGCTGATATGATTCAAAAATATCTAGGTGAGCTGAGTTTTGATCCTGTAGATTATTTCAAAACAAATGCGCGTAAAATCGTTTGGCAAGCTCTTCAAACACGCGATTTTGATTTTTTAGTTCGTTTTTATGAATGGTATTCCCTTCCATTCTTTGATAAAAGGCTGGAGTTAATTGATGATCATTATTACTATGTTCCCGATAACGCTGACCTTCCCAAGGTTGAAGTTAATACCCGGATTGAAGGTAGCGATGTTTTGGTGGATGATCAGCAGATCATTTTGGATTTTAACATATACACAAATGAACACATGAACTTCTGTGAATTGAGAAGTCTGCACAATCCTTGGGACAGCAGAACTGTTCCTATTCAACACTTGGAGGGAACACATTATCAAGTTGCCATCAGCCGTGAGTTTTATGAGGAACTAGATTATGATGCATATGAAGTGTTTATCCGATCGAATAACTATCATGATAACCCGATCTTGATTAATCAAGTTGAGCAGTTGACAGACAAAGATACGGTTATCCGCAATATCAATAATAGTGTCGCTATCGAAAGAATAAAGGTCGATACAGGTAATTATCTGATTACCAAGGAACTCACCGGAGATCTGATAGACAGTAGTAAAGCTTTCGCAATCGGAGAAGTTGTGACGGTTGTTGACTCATCCTTTTTAACGGGTGGGGAGTATGCCTTCTTGTTGGAAAACGGAGATCGTTTAACAATTGATTTAAAATACACACAGAAATTACCTGCATATGTGAACAACGAGATGGTCAAACGCTTATCCAAAGAGTACCATCTGAAAACGGGGTACCTACGTGTTCTTGACGCAGTGGATATTTATAAATCACCAGAGTTGTTAAAGAACGATAAATTTGACTTTGGCTATGTTAAGGATCAGGTGGTGTTATCGGACCGCATTGTATTTTCAGAAAAACTTCTTCCAGCTTTAGGTGTGGAAGGAGACAAGTTCATCTCTGCATCTATTGATGGAGTTATGCCGGTCACCATCCAACAAGAGGAAGACTATATCTTTGATCTGGGCGCCTATTATGTTATTGTGCGGGAGTTGCCAGTGTATGAAACTCCTTCGTTTAGTAGTTCGGTAACCAAGGTGTTGAATTATCGCGATATTTTGATAGTGGAAATGGTGTTGATGACCGATGACAATCGCTTCATGCTTCAAATAGGTGAGAATCAATACATCTCTGGTATTCGTTCCAATATTCAAAAATATGATGAGCTGCCTGATGATGAGTACTACCATATCGGAAAGAACTTCATTGTCGTAGCAGATGAATTACCAGTATACACATCAGAGGAGATGACGGATGAGATAAAGACGGATGTTGTATTAGCGAAAGGAACGTTATTAGTAGCGACAAGCTTTGATATTTCAAGTTCAGGTGATTACAGTATTGCTATCGCCAAAGACCGATATGTCTCTGCTAAAAAAGCAGGTGTTACTTTATTGAATGATGAGTTGAATATTTCAAGCTATTGCGTGCGTTCAGGCAAGTACCTCGTGATGAGCAAGCAAGAGAAAGGGTATCGTTCACCGAATTTTGGCAATCGCTTTAAGTCAAGAACCTACAAGAAGGAAACAGTGTTAAATGCTGTGGGATTTGCTATCTCAGAAAAAGGTTATCCTCGATTGAAACTTGATGACGGCAATTACGTAACATCAAATCAGAAGTACATCAAATTTAAAGGAGAATAGCTGTGAAAAAAGTTTATGAATTAATCCCTATCCAAATGCCTGTTTTTACTGAGCAAACCATTGAACTCGAATTGCGTGAACCGATCACTGTGTTGGCTATGGGGCTGTATAACTTTGCAAATGAATGTGTTCAAAAAATTGAGCAGACATGTTATAAAATAGAAGGAAACATGGTTCAATTGTTTCCTGGGAAATTGGATGTACCTGCGTTGTCAGAGCTAATTCTAGGCGTTACTACAGAGAGCGGATTGGGTTACTTCCACTTTGCCCAGCGTCAGTCAAAACACCTGTGGGAATGCTATGCTGATTTTGGTATTCCAGAGGGTAGTTTGTTGAATACCTATGGTTTTCTGAATCTAGGGGGAAAGCTAATGTTAATATCTGCTGCAAAGTTTGAAGTGGACACCCATACTTTGAGAATCCCTTATAGCGCAGTTATGAATCAAATTGAGCTTTCAAGAAAAGGATTGCTGTTTTCGATGGATATTACCTTCGATTCAAATCGGTTTGCTCCTGATGACAGTAGCATCAGTCCCTATTTATTTTTGGTAGATCGCGAAAAACAAAACAACCTTGCAATTGACAGCTATAAAGTTGAAAAAGTCGGAGAGCACTTTACAATAAGCGGAACAGTGAATCTGCAAAATATTACGGTGTTCGGAAACTATTGCTTTGGGGTTGAGGTGAACAATCAGCAGCGATGCTACCATCTCGATTGTTATAAAATTTCTGAAGCTCTTTTCATGGATATACACCCCTACACCAATGATCGCTTTGTATACCAATTCTATGATTGCGAGCTGTTCTGGTTTGACCGTGAAGGTGTGATTTTGCGCATTGGTGACGAATCTGAGAAGAAGACGACACTTCCGCTGTTTGGAAACTACTCATTTAGCAAACGTCTTTCAGAAAAGGACAAGAAGAATTGGCTAGAAAGCTACAACCAGTTCAAAAAGGATTGGCTGCACCGCTCTTCGTATAGGGTGTTTGAATAGACGAAATAAATTCGAAAACAGCGAGGTAGGAAAGTGATGAACAAGGATTATGATATCGGTGTACTAGGTTGGTGGTATGGAGAAAACTATGGCTCTATGCTAACCTACTATGCACTTAACCAGACACTTAAAAAAATGGGTTATTCAGTACTGATGATTCACGAAGCACTTGGATACAACGGATGGCGAGTTCACTGGGAAGAGGACATAGCTCCGTTGGAATTTGCACGTCGTGTGGGGTATGACTTCACAGAACAGGTTCACTACTCAGAAATGGGAAAGTTGAACGAAGTTTGTCGTAATTTTATGGTTGGCTCAGACCAACTATGGAATCCATTGATTGGTCGTGTGAACGATGATTTGTTTTTAGATTTTGTCTCTGATGGAAACGGAAGATTTGCGTACGGTACCTCATTTGGAAACAGAGACACGGACAAGTTCTCGTCTGATTTTATTGAGCGTCATCAAAAGGATTTGAGTAAATTTAATGCACTTTCGGTTCGTGAGGATTATGCAGTAGATATCGCTCGAGATATTTTCCATGTTGAAGCGAAACAGGTTGTCGATCCAGTCTTTCTTTTGGAACAAGTTGATTATGTCAAATTAGCAGAAAAATCTGAGTTTAAACTTCCTGAAAAATATTTACTAGCGTTCATCCTAGATCCCAATGAAGGAAAACGGTCAGCAATTGAAGCAGCAGCTAAAAAGCTTAACTTTGATAAGATTGTTGTGCTGGCAAATCCAGAGGATAGAGGGACATCTGAAAAGATATTCGGCGGTGATACGTTTACGATTGTAGAGAACAATATGCCAGAAAATTGGCTGAATGCTTATAAGAATGCAGGCTACGTTATCACAGATAGTTTTCACGGTTCATGTTTTGCATTTATTTTTGAACGTCCGTTTTCAGCATTTTATAACCTGGTTCGAGGAGCTGATCGCTTTGTCAATCTAATGAATCTATTTGGGTTGGGCGAACAGCGAAGGATCTACGAAACAGATACATTGGATGACTTGAATGCAAATAGCAACGTTTCTTTACAAATAGATTTTGAACAAGGCAAAAATAATGTAAGCAAGAGGAAGACAGCATCATTAACATGGTTTGAAAAAGTACTCTCAGAAGCTGTGCCGATAGTTAGCTTGGAGGATCAGGTTGAGGCGTTGAAAAAAGAGAATGAAATTTTGAAACAGACCATTGCGATCTTAAGTCGAGACATTCTAAAATAGGAGGAACCTTTTATGGCAAAAAAGTATGATGTTGGAATTTTGGGATGGTGGTATGGGCAGAACTATGGCTCTATGTTAACCTACTATTCCTTTAATAAGGCCGTGACAAACATGGGTTATTCAGTTGTGATGATTCACGAGGCACTGGGGTACAATGGCTGGCGTGTTAAATGGGGCACAGATATTGAGCCGATGAACTTCGCTCGACGTCAAGGATACAACTTCACTGAACAGCAGCATTTTTCAGAAAATAAAAATTTAAATGAGCTGGCTGACACCTTTATGGTCGGAAGCGATCAGCTGTGGAATCCTCATATCGGACGCGTGAATGATGATCTCTTTTTAGACTTCACCGATGACGATAAGAAAAGAATCGCATACGCGACTTCTTTCGGAAACGCGAACAAAGATAAATTCAAACCAGAATTCATTTCAAAACACAAAGCCAATTTGGAACGATTTGATGCTATTTCCGTACGGGAAAATTACGCTGTTGATATCGCTGAAAATGTTTTTGGTGTCTATACTGATCAAGTTTTAGATCCAGTGTTTCTATTAGACCAGAGTGAATTTAGCCAGTTGGCTGAAGGAGCAACGACTAGACCTGAGGGCGATTACCTTTTGTCATTCATCCTAGATCCGACCGAAGAGAAGAAACGTGTCATAAATGCAAGTGCTTCTAAGCTTGGAATCACAAAAGTTGTAGTTATTACGGATGCCAGTGAGCAGAGCTTGGCTATTGCTAGGAAAGTATTTAACGAAGAGATGTTTGAAGTCATTTCAGAAGTCAAACCAGAAAACTATTTATATGCCTATAAGAATGCAAAGTATGTGATTACAGACAGTTTCCACGGCTCTTGTTTTTCATTTATCTTTAGAAAACCTTTTTCAGTTTTCTTTAATAATAAACGAGGAGCTGACCGCTTTAAAAATTTGATGGATCTCTTTGGCTTAGGTGATTCACGCAGAATTTATGAGACGGCTACGGACGAGGAAATCCAAAAGAATGAGAATGTCAGCTATAGCATTGACTACACTAAAGCTGTAGGACAAGTGGCTGTTGAACGAGAAAAATCATTGAACTGGCTTAAGTTAGCATTAAGTGAACCGAAGAAAAAAGAAAAAATATTGCCAACAAGTTCTACTGCCTCCATCCCGACAACAAAAGCACCTGCTGCAACAAAGGATGTTGTTCAAGAAGATATGGTTGCCAAAGTTTTGAAAAATCCAGATACTGTTAAAGCAAGAATACTTGTTTCATTATTGCACGAATATGGGATAAAGCATATTGTGCTTTCACCGGGGGGACGTGATTTAACGCTGGTTCGTCTTGTGGAAAACAATACAAAACTATTCAAGAGTTATCATGTAACGGATGAACGAAGTGCAGGCTATTTTGCACTGGGACTTGCTGTGAAGCTGGGTGAGCCCGTAGCGATGATCTGCACGAGTGGGACAGCAGCCAGTAATTACCTGCCGGCTATTACCGAAGCATTTTTCCAAGGGGTTCCATTAATTGCAATCACCGCAGATAGATACCCTATGTGGGCATTTCAAGGGGAGGATCAAACGATTCCTCAGAATGATATGTATGGAAAGGTTGTTAAAAAATCAGTTACTACGCCTGTGACCGAAGGTCCAAGAAGCGAGTGGGAAACAAGAAGACTGGTTTCTGAAGCCATTCTGGAAGCTACTCATAACGGCTCTGGACCCGTGCATATTAATATGCCTTTTGACAAAGTTGAAAACATTGCACCTCCAAAAGAAGTTTATGTACTTCCAAAAGTGAAAATGATTCGAAGAGTCACCAGAAATGATGCTGATACAAAATGGCAAGAGTACGTGACTCACTTGAAGAAGAGCAAGCGAATTTTGATTCTTTACGGACAAAATTTCAAGCCGACAGTGAAGCAGCAGGAAAAGATTGATGCTTTTGCTTCAAAATATAATTGTGTGATCTTGGCAGATTGGCTCTCAAACCTTTGGGGTGAAAATGTGGTCCATTCATTCAATTCTTTAAGAGCAATGCAACAGCTTGAGTTTAATAAGGAGCTGCTACCTGATATTGTCATCACAGTTGGTGGTAAGTCAGTGATGAATCATCCAATTAACTTTAAGCTTAGAAGAGCGCCACAATCAATGAGACATTGGAGAGTAGCGCCTGATGGAAACATAGCAGATCTATACTTCCACTTGACGTCTGTTTTGGAATGTACGCAGGATTGGTTCTTTGAATATTTCTCTGATCATACGGGAGATATTTCAAACAACAAAGAGTATTTGAATAAGTGGAAGGAACTGGATCTTAAACATCCAGCTCCTACGCACACCGTGTACAACCAAAAGTATATTACACAGCAGTTAATGTTGAGCATGCCTGAGCATTCGATCTATCATCTAGGCGTAGGTCATACTTTTATGATGGCCCATACAGAGGCGCTTCAACCAGAAAAGCAATTCGAAGTGTATTGTAACATGGGAACAAATGGTATCGACGGATCAAGTTCAAGCTTCATGGGACAAGCGGAATTAGCGTCTGAAGACCAACTGGCTTTCTTGGTGATCGGCGATATGAGTTTCTTTTATGACATGAATTCAGTTTGGAACAAGAAACTGAGAGGGAACTTAAGAATTGTATTGTTGAATAACAGTGGATCAGGATTGCTGAAGCACTATAGGAGCCCTGGCATAACTCAACAGCATGCGACAATTGCTGAAGGATGGGTCAAATCTTTAGGCTTCACCTACCTATCTTCAAAAGATAAAGATGGATTTGATACGAACCTGAAGAGATTTACTTCTAGCGACATAGATGAGTCTATGTTTTTCGAAGTGTTCATCTAAAATCATGGTAGGCTGGGACAAGTGAACTTGTCCCAGCCTCTTAAAAAATAGAGGGTGACAAAAGTAGGCATTGTGGCTGATGAGCGGTCATACATGGGATTTCATTCAAACGGACGTTCATTTTGTAAGTGCCCTTTGCTGTTGCTGTACAATCAACTCGAGAGGAACGTAAAGAATGAATAAAAAGAATGTCTTACTCATTGGAGGTACTGGTGCCATGGGGGTGTATCTTGTTCCTGAATTACTTCAGTCAGGTTACAGAGTTTATGTAACCTCACGAAGAAAAATTGAAAGTGAAAATGAAAATCTTTTTTACATTCAAGGAAACGGGCATGACCTAGAATTTGTTAAAGAAATATGCGATGGCAATACTATTTCAGTAATTATTGACTTTATGGTCTATTCGACTATCGAATTTGAAGAAAGATGTGAATCGTTACTTGAGTTGTCTTCACATTATTTCTTTCTTTCGAGCTATCGCGTTTTTGCGAACCAAGATGAAGTAATTACTGAGCGTTCGCCAAAGCTTCTTGATGTTGTAAAAGATTCAGCATATCTTAAGACAGATGAGTATGCACTTACTAAGGCACGACAGGAAGTCATTCTAAGAAACGCTAGTAAAAGGAATTGGACAATTATTCGTCCTTCAATCACGTATTCAAAGGAACGTTTTCAATTAGGAGCATTGGAAGCGAATTTGACTGTAGGACGAGCCCTTCGTCAAGTACCAACTATTATTGCAGAACCTATGCTAGATAAGAGCACTACAATGACCTGGGCAGGGGATGTCGCCAAAATGATTGTTGGCCTAATTGGAAATAAAAAATCTCTTGGGGAAGATTTTAATGTTGTGACTGCAGAGCATCATACCTGGAAAGAAGTAGCCGACTATTACAATCAAGTTATTCATTTAGATTGTGTGCCAATTAATTTGAATGACTATATGAGGATAACCAAAAGAAAATGGCAAGTCCTGTACGATCGATTGTATGATCGGGTCTTAGATAATTCCAAAATATTAGCATATACAGGCTTACGACAGGAGAATTTCAAGCCTTTGTTAGAAGGTTTGAAGGATGAGTTAGGAAAAATCAATCGATCTCGTTATCTAAATTCTCAAAGAAGTTGGGAATTCCATGCAGCTCTTGATTATCACACAAATTCAAGAGTTAATCTAACAAATGTGGCAGATGGGCCAAAAGGCATCTATTTAGCTGAAATAAAAAGATTAGAAGAATTATCGATAGATGGATCAGAAAAAAGGATAGCAAGGTTCGATATCGCGATTTCTAACTCTTTATGGAAAGCTAGGGCTCTACCTTGGAATGATTATACTGAATTAGTTCGTATTCATACTCATGTACTTGGAAAACCGTCAAAAGGTGAAAATAGATGGGTGAATATTCGGCTAGGTCAGCTTCTCCAGCAATGGAAAAAATATAAGCTGAAATTAGTATTAAAAGTTAGTGGCCCTGATTTTATCAAGCCATTTTTGAGCGGTGGAGGAAACATACAAAAATTAGAGGAAATAAGTGTAGAGACAGATCAATGGAGAACTGTCGAGTATGATATCATTGTTGATCAGGCGGGCTTGGAGTTTCTTTCATTCACGGCTACTGATATCCCTATTTCTGGAAATAGCATTTCTATAAAGAAGTGTTTGGTTAGTAAAGTTGATGTTTAGTGAAATAAATGTATTCTCGAGTCGGCTTGAGTTTTATTAGTTATACCTTAATATAATATTTTATAAACGTGTTCAAATAAAGAATAGTTTTGAATTTCCTTCAAAATTTGGGCGAGTTTGAGATATAATTGTTTCTTATCATTACAAAGTCAGAGGAGAAGAAGAATGAAATATAATACAAAAAGCTATGACTATCTGATCGTTGGAGCGGGGCCCTTCGGAGCAATCTTCGCGCATGAAGCTGCCAAGCGGGGGAAATCATCCCTCATTATCGAAAAGCGTAGCCATATTGGCGGCAATATGTATACGCACAAAGAGCATGGAATTAATGTTCATGACTACGGTGCGCACATTTTTCACACCGACAACAAAGAAGTTTGGGACTACGTTAACAAGTTTACTGAGTTTAATGGGTACATTAATCAGGTAGTCGCCAACTTCAAGGGAGAGCTTTATAATCTGCCATTTAACATGAACACGTTTTATCAAATATGGGGTACTAAAACACCCGCTGAAGCGAAAGCTAAAATTGAGGAACAAAAACAAGCAGCTGGAATCACAGGCGTACCGAAAAACTTGGAGGAGCAAGCCATCAGTTTGATCGGAACAGATATTTATGAAAAACTGATCAGAGGTTATACTGAAAAGCAATGGGGTCGCAAAGCCACTGAGCTTCCAAGCTTTATTATTCGTCGTCTGCCAACACGTTTCATTTTTGATAATAACTATTTCAATCATCGTTACCAAGGGGTTCCCGTTGATGGTTACGCCCCTATCTTCGAAAGGATGCTAGATCATTCATTGATCGACGTCCATTTGGATACTGATTTCCTTGGTGAAAAGGAGCTGTTCCTAGAAGAATTCCCTCGTATTGTGTACACAGGGATGATTGACGCCTTCTTTGATTACAAGTACGGTGAACTGGAATATCGCTCTGTTCGCTTTGAATCTGAAACCTTAGATACAGAGAATGCACAGGGAAATGCAGTGATCAACTATACCGATGCGGAAACCCCTTATACTCGTGTGATGGAATGGCGGCACTTTGATCAAAAAGGGGACGAAGGAAAGACGATCCTTACCCATGAATTTCCTCAAGAATGGGATCGCACTAAAGAAGCCTATTATCCAGTTAACGATCAAAAGAATTCGGAGATTTTTAAGAAATATAAGGATGAAACGAAATCTCAGGATCAAGTGCTTTTTGGCGGTCGTCTTGGGGCCTATCAATACTATGATATGGATCAGGTATTTGGAGCAGCTTTAAAAGCAGTTCAAAAGGAATTTGAGTAATACTAGATACATTGAGAGGATGGAGGAAAGGCATTGTGAGGTCACAAGTGATTTCTAATAAAAAGATAAGACATCTGTATGCACTAGGCTATGAATCTGCTAAGATTGATGATCATCTAGTCTTGTATGAGAGCCGTGATGGGCGATCAATTACCGATTCACCTCTAGCTATTTTTATGAAGCTGGCTGTAGATCCACAATATAACTATCTCAAACATGTTTGGGTTATCAATGAGCATTCCAAAGTATTGTTACAATCAATCCCGGAAAACCTTCGCAGTTCAGTCGAACTCGTACTGCGGAATTCCAAGCGTTATGTGGAGTGTCTGTTACAGGCGAAATATTTGATTAACAATTCGACATTTCCTTCATTTTTTTCTAAGCGCCAAGATCAAATCTATATCAACACTTGGCACGGAACCCCGTTAAAGTCTATGGGATATGATATCCCAGGAGACCCTTCCCATTCTCAAAACGTGGTTAGAAACCTTTTGATGACGGACTATCTATTAACACCGAATGCGCACACCACGGAAGTCTTTTCGGAAAGCTATCGCTTGAAAGGGCTCTACCCAGGGATGATTTTGGAAGGCGGGTATCCAAGAATTGATTTGACTATCGGCACGCATAGAGATGTCTTGGTTGGAGAACTTCTGACAGAGGGAGTTAAGATTGATCCGCAGCTACCGAATATTTTATATATGCCTACATGGCGAGGAGACTCAGTCTCTTCGCCCAAAAATAACATAGAACAGACAATCCAAGAGGTGCTGCATCTTTCAGACTTCTTTCAGGGTAGGTACAATGTGTTGTTGAAAGTGCATCCTTATGTGTTTAACCAAGTCAATCAACGCAGTGAGCTTCGCGGAGTGCTGATCAATGACCGACATGATGCAAATCGTATTCTTTCAATGACGGATGTTTTGATTACTGATTTTTCAAGTGTCTTTTTTGACTATTTAGTTACTGAAAAACCAATCATCTTTTATGCTTGGGATCAGGACTTGTACGAAAATGAACGCGGCATGTATTTTGATATGTCGGAACTGCCTGGCCCGATTCTTTCAACCATTATGGAGGTTGAGGACACCATTGAGAAGATCAAGGAAGTTACCGACGTTTATCAAGAAAAATACTTAGCGATGAAAGACAAGATGACGCCCTATGATGATGGCAAGGTGACCGAGAGAGTGGTCGAACGCATTTTTGGTACACGGAAAGTCGATTCTCAAAAAATGAAGGAGCTATCCCTTCGGCAGCCTGAAAGAAAAAAAATACTCATCTATCCAGGCGGCATGATGAATAATGGGATTACTACAAGCTTCTTAAATTTGGTCAATACGATTGACCACCAGAAGTATGATATCACCGTTTTTACACAAGCACCCAATGGACAAACACTGAACAATATCATGAAGATTCCCAAACAAGTGCGTATCATTTTTAAACCAGGTGCCCCCATTTTTACCAAAAGGGAAGAACTGCGTAACAAAGAAATACAGCAAAATAAGCAAGTGAAAGAGTATCCGGAAGCAGCTTACAAAAGGGAAAGCCGGCGTCTTTTTTCGGGGATTATCTTTGATGTGGTGATTGACTTCAGCGGTTATAGTTTCTATTGGGCTAAATTTTTTGCATTTTCATCCTCCCCAAAAAAGCTAATCTTTCAGCATAATGACTTGTGGGAGGACTCCCATAAGGAAGTGGCTGGGCAGCAGCCCCACCTGAAGAATATGCAGCCGATGTTTTGCTCATACCATTTATTCGATGAAATTGTAAATGTTTCTGAATCCTTAATGCAGATTAATGAGCAAAAACTATCTAAGTATATTGGGACAACTAGAATGAGCTATGTCACCAATCTGCTGGATTTGAAAAAGCTCTTTACCCCTGAAGAGATCTCGTCTGATGGTAATGTTTTGGAGTTTGAAGTAGTCAACAGCCACTTTTTGGTGAGTACACCGATGACAGTCCGCATTGGTAAGAGCCTACAGGATGTGTTGACAGACCAGACAGAAACATATGAATTGAAAGAAAGGGATCAAATAATTTCTGTTGCAAAGTACCAAGAGGAGCAAGCAAGCTTCCACAAGGTATTGATCAATCATATTTATGTTGGTTGGTTAGCCGAGGAGAATCTGCTGGGCTTGGAGAGCAGTTCCATTTTTTCTGAGAAAGAGGTTCATTTGGTCGCAAGTATTCGAAGAAAAGAGAATTGTCTTATCTACTCAGGAATTCCTGGAAGTGATTCTGAGGTGTTTGTGAGAAGCTATTTGAAATATTTATCGAAGCGATATGTCTGGGTGACAAAGCAATGTGAAACTACACGCGGAAAATACTACTTTATCAAAGATGGTAAGACTCCCTTAGGTTGGGTGGAAGAGAAGGCCTTAGCGAATTGGCATGAGATTTCCCCACTTTCCCTAATGCAAGGGTACTTTAAGCTCAAGAATAGAAAGCATCTTTTGACGGTGATGGATCGGCTAGATCAGGAAAAGTACAAAGTGGCTTTCGACGATGAAAAACTGCTAGTCATTTATTCTGAGCCACAAGGACTTGTTGGTAGCTATATTCGATCGAATGGTTATTTACCACAGCCCTTTAAAACATATCATTCGATTGCTCAGGCAGTGGTGAAAAATGTTCAGTGGGATCTATTAGCAGAAAATGAGAAAATTCTAGGATGGATAAAACGAAAGGGTCATATCCTGTTAAAGCAAGCCGATGTTGGTGAAAAGAGACAGAAAGACCCTGTGCTAAACTGGGTCAAGGCCCAAATGGCACCTACTGACGTGAACTATGTAATGATGGGACGTTTTTCTCCTGAAAAGAATCATTCTGGGCTCATTGAGGCGTTCAGTAACATATGTAAAAATATACCTGAGGCAAAACTCTATCTGCTAGGTGAAGGGGTGTTGTTTTCCGCGATTGAAAAAGAAGTAGTATCTATGGATCTAGCCGAACGAGTCGTTTTTCTAGGGCAAGTAGATAATCCCTTTCCTATTTTGAGATTGATGGATGTTTTTATTTTACCTTCTCTGTATGAAGGGCAGCCAATGGTTCTCTTAGAATCTCTGGCACTTGGCTTAAAGGTGGTTGCTACCAATATTCCACAGAATGCCTACGTTTTGGGTGAAGGAAGCACGTATGGCCTCCTGACTGAGGGCACAGATGCTGAAAGTCTCAAACAAGGGATGCTCAATATTTTGAATCCCAATTTGGTTTTTGAAGTATTTGACTATGTTGCCTATAATGAGGCTGCGTTACAGCGTTTTTATACTGTTATCGGATAATGAAGGCTAGGTGATGGTGGTGGCTGAAATGTGAAAAGTAAAGGATGGAGTAAAGTGATTAAAGATTTGGATGTATTGAAGGACTTAATAGTGCTCAATACCATAGGTAGTAGTGTTTTTGACTACTATGTTAATCAAGGTGTTACGGATATTACGTTGTATACAATGACGATTTGGTTCCTACTGTCTGGGCGTAAAGTTTCTGGAGTCCGATAAAAATTGTACATGTTTTTGGTGATAAAGTAAGAAATTATAAGGTGAATACTGGCGAGCGAATAAGGAGTAACATTTTAAAAGGCGTCAAGGAATTACCGGATGAAAATATGCCGGTTGTTATGGTAGCGCAGACTAAGCTTGCTTCAAATAATCTAAAACATATTACCAAACTAATTAATTATTCAAGGATTAAGCATCTACTATTGGATAATGTTTTAGACTACGCCAAAAAAATGAAGAAGAATGTAATTTTTTTAAGGAGTGGGTAACTCTCAGCAAGGAAGAGCACTTAAAGAAAATGTCTGATATCTATGCTTTGGAGCGTGAAAAAGATGAAGAATATGTTTCTGAGATGCTTGAAAAAGGAATATTTAATACAATAAGAAATCAAGAGGGTATTCACTTTTTGGAAGACAGACATGGAAAATATGTAAATGCCGAAAATGGGTATCGTATAGTGAAGAATACTCATGGTTATTCAATTAATCAAATTTACACTTTTGGAAATTCTATCTGCTTAGGATCATACACTGATGATGACCATACTATTCAAAGTGCATTGCAGAATAAACTGAACACCTATTATAATAATATTCCACCCTACGCGGTTATCAATGCTGGTAATGGCGGCCATCCAAATTATGTAAAGATGTGGAAATCAATTAAATATCATGCACCCAAAGGCGGAGACGTCATTGTTCTGATGACATGGTTTTCTGAATTATTTTAGATAACCCAGAATATTTGAGACATTTTACGTTCTTTGATCTTCAATCAGAGTTAGGTGTTTTTGATCGGCCACATACATTTGGCAAATCCGTCTGGATAAATGGATCACATTTGACTGATTTGGGTTATGAAAAATTAGGTGCTCTGTTGGCAGACAAGATAGTGGAGATTGATGAAAAAGAACTTCAAAATGGGAATCTCGAAGACTTTGGCACCGCTTGTTTACCTGACTTGAAAAATAGTCACTATTGGTCAATCCGGAAATTTTATCGAAATAATTTTTACGAGTTTGTTAGGACAGGCGCCTTAAGTCCACAGCACAAAATGCGATGGTTGAGCTTTAAATTAAAGGAAGAAATGAAAAAAGGGAAAACATACAGAATAACGTTTTGTATAAAGTATTCAGAGGATGTAGAAGTTCAGGTTTTTCTACATGGGCCAGGTCAAATTGAAAAATTCCCTAAACAGGAATTGTATGCAGAACAATGGACAAAATTTTCTACTCAATATACAGTAGCATATGAAGATTTACAATATTTTGGAATGACGGCGTCTAGTTTTATAACTGCTGGTAACGCATTGGCGGTTAGTTACATTGAAGTGATTGAAGTGGAAGAATAGATGGAAGCGGGAAATAATCTGACGCATAGATTTAGTAGCATGCGTTGGAGAATACAGAATTCCAAAAGACTAATCTTGATATCTTTACTTTTTAGGCTCTATTAATAATCTAGTGTTGGTGGCATGATTGTCACTGACGCTTTTTTAATTAAAAAAACAGGAAAGACATCTTAAAATCCAGTAGAATTAAAGTCGAAGAAAACCAATTCAAAGGAGTGTTTCAAGATGCCTCATTTAAATCATGTCAAAAAAATCTTAGATATTCTAGACCTTAGCCTAACTTTTGAGGAAAACTATTTTTAAAAGGTACGAATCAATGATCGGATATGCTTTCAATTTAATGCCTGTCTTACTTAATGATGTCAGTCAGTATAAAACGATTCTTTTTATCAAAAAGCAACGCTTCTTTTGTAAAGCTTGTCAACGAACTTTTTTAGCCGTTGACTCGATGAGTGGTCGGCAGGAGCCCCCCCCCCCCAATAGAATCAAGACATAAAACTAAAAACAAGCAGCTAGACAATCTCCTAACTGCTTGACTTTATCCTATTGAATTTCTTGCACCAACACTAGTTGACAATGAGCCCTTTTTTTTATGCTTTAGCCGGTGTTTTAGGTTCTCTCCCAAGAATCGCCTGTAAGACAGTCATTACACCATATGTTGCTAAAATAGCGTAGATCAGACTTGAATAAGTCGTGATATCGAAATCCCATGTTTTATAAATAACCAATACAATTGCTAATACAATACCAGCAAGTACATTGAATAAAGCGAAAGCCCAAAGGTTTCCATTTTCCTTGCGAGACAGATAGAAAACTGAAAAGCCGAGACTTAATACACCCCATGCAATACATACCAGGATTGCTGCCCAGTAAATAATAAATGCTACCACATCATTTCACCTCACTTTGTTCAGTAGTATTTTATCATGTTCTGGATTTTTTGTCATGAAAAGCTGGTGAAAAACTGTTGTTAAATGGAAATAGTTTCAGCAGGTCAACCCTGCTAAACCAATAACAATCATTATAAAAGCTAATTCGAAATATTAGATAGGAAAACATAATGATACGACAATATTTTTATTGACCGTCTCTATCCTTTACCTTACCTTATTAAAGATGAAAATGTTTAAGGGAATGGGGTGTCTGCATGTGGTTTCTACCTGCACTGCTAACAGTTTTGGCATGGCGAGCAGCAGATTTGTTTTACAAAAAAGGAAATAATCAGAGAGACTGATTTACTGCAACAAAAACGACTGTAATGGTTGGTCTGGTCAGGGGGCTTCATGTATTGTTCTACTATGTCATTTATGAGGGGATTGCCTATGATTGACGTAATATAATTCTCTATTTGTCGGTTTCTTTGATGTATATTCTATCAATGGCAATCGGCTATTTTGGTTTGCGCTATATCAAATTATCTATCTCTTCTCCCATAAGCAACTTTTCGGGTGCTGTTTCAACTTTGCTGACTTTCTTTTTACTGGGAGGTACAATGGACGGCATTCAGTTTGGAGCAGTCGTAATTATCTCCATAGGGATTTTTCTACTCTCTTTCTTTGAAAAGCAGGAATTTAACAGAGAGCTGAAAGCGGAAGGTCAAAAAATAGAAAAGAAATACAAGATCAGAGCTGTTGCAATTATTTTTCCAATCCTCCATTGTATCATTGATGGGTTGGGTCCTTTTTTAGACGGCTATTATTTGGAATTTAATCAGCTTATGTCAGAGGATTAGGTGAATGTGAGTTATGAACTCGCCTCCTTTTTTTACTGTCTGTTAAACGTGGGAGACACTTTTTTCTGATAGAAAATATAGGAGAAAACAGCTAAGCAAAAGTTTAGAGTCAAAAAAGGGAATTGTTTCACATTTTATAAGGAATAAATAAAAAAGAAAAGGAGAACATCCCAATTCAAAAAAAGATAGCGGTTACATTTTGTGATGAAAACAGAAAGGATACACCAATTATTCAGTTAAGATAGAATTAGAAAGCGGGTGACAATGATGGATAGTTTGGAAATGGCCTTGATTCAAGATATTCTGCAAAGAGACAACCTAGTGATAGAGAAACTCCTGTCTTCAAATCTTTTATCACAAATGGATTTGATAGAACATTTAAAGACGATCAACCATACTCTCAATTCCGAACTTGGTATTGAAAATCAGCAGATTTATTTATCAGATAAAGATCGGGAAAAATGTTATGGCTATCTTAAAAAGCATAAACAGATACTGTTTACTTATTATGAAGCGGATTATCGAAAAGCCCTTCTCTTTTTGAATTTGCTGTTAAGTGAAGAGGATTTGAATCTTCAGGAACTGGCGGATCAGCTGCTTGTAAGCAAAAATACTGCATTGGCAGATATTAAACGCTTGAAGCAAGACTTGGAGGAAAGTGGAATATTCCTGAAATATTCAAGAAAATCGGGATATACCTTACTTGGATCTGAATTTATCATTCGAAATGAATTAGTTAATATACTGAAAAATTTATTAAAGCAGCCTTCCGGTAAATATTTTTTGCTGGAAACAGGGTTTGTTCAGGAATACGAAGTGTTTTTGCTAAAAAGAAGACTGGCGCATCTTCAGAAAAAAGCGCAGCTTACGTTCACAGAGGAAAGTATGGAAGAATTGCCGCTGGTATTGGCTTTTCTGATTCGAAGGGCGCAATTGTTTACAAGTAACTGGCATTTTAAATTTGAGAAATATGATATCAAGAATACAAAAGAATTTCCGATGTATGCAGATATATTCAGAAATGTTTTCGGCTTAAATGAGAATGATTTGTTGTACCTGGTTCTGCAAATTCTGTCAGCAACAATGATTAACAGAAAATTGAGCCTGTCGGAAAGTGAAGAGCTTGTACGGGCGATGGATAAGTTTATTGTCTTTTTGGAAGAAGAATGCGTGATGCAGTTTCGCAGCAGAGAAGGCTTGAAAGAGAAGCTTCTGCTCCATTTAAGACCGGCAATCTATCGGTGTCTGCTGAGTATGAATATAAAGAATCCTTTGACTGATGTCTTTATCGAAGAATATAAACCGCTGTATTCAAAGATTAAGGAAGGAGTCACCGTATTTAAACAGCTTACAGGAAGAGCGTTCCCGAAAGAAGAAATTGTATTTATTGCAATGATTGTGGTCAGTTCCATGATGCACACTGCTGAAGAAACTGAAGCACCGGTTTTTAAAGCGATGGTGTTATGCCGCAGCGGTATGTCTATTTCCAAGCTTTTACTGGAAAATCTGCGGCTGCTGTTTCCAAAAATAGAATTTGTTGGAGCTTATGCTATTCACGAAGTTTCTCAGAGTGGTTTTGATCCTGATTTTATATTTACAACCATTCCGATTCACACAGAAATTACGACTTTTTTAGTGCCGCCGGTTTTAGACAGAGAGGCAAGGGAGAAAATCAAAATGCAGGTGGAACTTGCTATTAATCAGGACGTAACTAAAAAGACAAAAGAATTGTTTGGCTATCTTAGCGACTTGTTTCCAGAATTTTGTAAGGAAGATGCGTTTATGCGCATCGAAAGCTTTTATACCCAAAATAATCAACAGGAAGTTGCTGTGAAAGAAGATTATTTTCGCTTGACACCGAAACATGTCACAGTCATTGAAACAGCAACTCTGGATGAGGCATTGACTGAGGTCTTCCAGCCTTTAGAGGAGCGCCATTCTGTTACGAAAGAATACATTAGCGAATGTAAAGAAATTTTCCATCAGGACTATCCCTATATGATGATTGCCCATGAATGCTATCTCCCGCATGCAAAGCCTGAATATGGCGTGATAAAGCCGGACTATCAGATTCTTTTGATAAAAGAAAAAGTACAGCTGCCGAATCAAGAGAATATGCAAATAGTGATTGCATTGGCACCATCCATTGAAAATCAACATGTGGAGTGGCTTTTAACAATAAATCAGCTCTTTCTGGAAAAGGAGATACAGAAAGAGTTAAGTAATGTGAGATTGGACGAAGACCTCTTTTCTTTGATTGAACGAGGACTGAGTACAATCACATAAAAGTAAAAAATGTATTATTCAAAAGACATAAAGAGGTGAAAAATATGGTGGGGACAGAACTATTTAGTGAAGAGCTGATTTTTATTGAACAGGAACTGGAAGATCGAACAGCATTGTTTAAATGGTTTAACAATTACATGTTCAAAGAAGGCTATGTGAAAGAGAACTATTATCAAAGTATTTTAAAGAGAGAAGAACAGTTTCCCACGGGGATTCAGACAACAACAGTTGGAGTCGCAATCCCGCATGCTGATCCGGAGAATCTGAACGAACCATTTATTGCAGTGATTATTCCGCAAAAAAGTATTGAATTTGAACCGATGGGCATTGCTGAAGGGAAAATACAGGCAAAGTTAATCTTTATGCTGGGTGTTCTGAAAAACGGTGATCAGGTGATCGCCTTGCAGAAGCTGATGAATCTTTTATCAAATGATGAAGCTGTGCAGCAATTATTAGAGGTGAGAACGTGCAAAGAAGTCATGGCTGTTATTCAAAAGAATTTTGATCAGCCAGAATAATTATCAGGGTAAAAATAGCAGCAGAAATAGATGCATGTGTACGGCAGGAGTCAACAGCTGAAAGAGACAGGAGGAATTTGTTGCAGATTTGGTGGGAATTTTCAGAGTTATTTTAAGAAAAAAATGGCAGTATCAAAAAAAGAAATAATTATCAGACAGATAAAAATGCTGTAAGGCTTATACTTAAAAGCTGTTCAGCAGATCAGGAGGAAGAAGATGAAAAGAATTATTGTAGCATGTGGAAGCGGAGTGGCAACATCTCAGACTGTTGCAAGTAAAGTGAGTCGTCTTTTAAAAGAACGGAAAGTAGATGCTTATGTGGAGGCGGTGGATTTGAAATCAGTAGATCGTTATATGGATTCAAGCGTGGCATATATCACAATTACAAAAACAAAAAAAGAGTATCCGATTCCTGTCATTAATGGTATTGCATTTTTAACAGGGATGGGACAGGAAGCAGAGCTTCAAAAGCTGATTGATATTTGCAGTGAATAACTCATAAGAATGAGGAGGAAAAATGATGGAGATACTGAGTAATATTGTTAACTATCTATTGAGTTTAGGTGCAGCTGTTTTTGTTCCGATTATTATTATTATCGCAGGACTGATTGTAGGAATGAAGGTGAAGGATGCCATCAGTTCAGGCTTGACACTTGGGGTTGCTTTCATGGGAATGACGATGCTGATCAACTTTATGACCGGAGCGATAAGTCCGGCGGCAGAAGCAATGCTGGATACAGCTGGTATTTCACTGCCGATTGTTGATGGCGGCTGGACTACCATGTCAACGATCTCGTGGTCCTGGCCGTATGCATTTTTAATGTTTCCTTTAATGATAGGGATCAATGTCGTTATGCTGGTTATCAATAAAACCAATACCTTTAATGCCGATCTCTGGAATGTTTGGGGGAAAATATTTACGGCTGTTGCTGTTGTAGGGATTACCGGGAGTATTCCGCTTGCATTCGGAGTTGCAGCGATCCAAATTATATTTGAGTTGAAGTGTGCGGATGCACATCAGCACAGGATTGAAATATTATCAGGAATTCCTGGCGTAACCTGTACCCATAAAATGGTCTTTCTTGCAGCGATTTTTTATCCGATTGACAAGCTGTTGAGGAAAATTCCGGCACTAAATAGAGACTTTGATGCAGAAGCATTAAAAGATAAAGTCGGGATTTTTGCTGAGAATCATGTGCTTGGATTCATTTTAGGCTGTCTTTTTGGTGTCCTTGCCCGCTACACAATTGCAGAAACTCTGACTCTGGCTATTCAGGCGGCCACTGCGTTAACGCTGTTTCCAGTAATCACAAAGTATTTTATGCACGCATTGTCCCCTATTTCAGAGGCAGTAAGTGACTTTATGAATAAGAAATTTGAAGGCAGAACCTTACTTGTCGGATTGGATTGGCCGTTTATGGGCGGTTCAAATGAAATCTGGCTGGCTGTTATTTATTCAGTTCCTGTCACCTTGATTTTCTCAATGTTTTTACCGGGAAATGAACTCCTTCCGTTTGCGGGAATTATCAATATAGCTTTGGCAGTGCCTGCTTTCCTTGTAACAGGAGGAAATTTGCTGCGGATGATTATTCTGTGTACAATTGGCTCGCCGATTTTCCTGTGGGTTGGTACTGCATTTGCACCGTTTATGACCGACTTGGCAAATACAACCGGTGCTGTACAGCTGGAAGCTGGGAAAATGATCTCCAATAGTTCAATTGATGGACCTGTATTTACGTATGCATTCTCCCATGTCTTCAAGTTTTTGGAAGGAAACTTTATTCCACTGATTATTCTTGTTGTCTGGGTGATATGCTTCCTCTTCTATTACCATGAACTTCTGGACGAAGCAAAAGCAGCACAGCAGGCAGAGGATGGTGAAATATTTGAAACATCAGAAGCTTAAAATGGCAACTCAAAATAATCTATGAAAACTCTGCTCTAAATAACCAATGCCCTTGATAGTGAGCCTCTAACATTGAGCGTTCTGAGATAAAAAGCGCAATAAGAAAGCGTGTCAGGAGAGTAAACTTAGCTCAATGATGCGCACTGTAAAGTGTTCGCTTCCCCTCTTAGATAACAGGTCTGCGGCATAGGAGGGAAGGAGTGGAAAAACGAGTGTAAATCGTACTGCTGTTAAGTTTTCATAGTATTTTTTAGAATATATTTTAAATACGCTTAAAATAAAAGAGGGAAGTCTATGATTTATACAATTACGTTAAATCCGGCTATTGATCGTCTGGTGTTTCTGGAGAAGCATTTGTCAAAAAGAAAAACCAATCGAGCTGCAAAAGTTGCTTATGATATTGGGGGAAAGGGAACCCATGGCTCTTATGCAATGTCGCGTTTGGGCGTCCCTAATCTAGCATTGGGATTTGCCGGAGAAAAGAATTTAGAGAAATTTGAACAGGTACTGGAACAGAAGAATATCTCACATCTGTTTTTGAAAATACCGAATGAGCAGACACGAGAATCCATAGTTATTATTGAACCCAATAATCAGGGGACGACTATGTTGACAGAACCCGGCTTTTTAGTGCCAGAGAGTATAAAAAACGAGCTGTTGGCTTATTTTGAGGAACAAGTGACCGCTGAAGATGTTGTGCTGATTGCCGGATCATTGCCAGAGAATTTTAATTTGTCTGATTTGGAAAAACTGATCATAGGTTTAAAGGGAAAAAACTGTTTTATTGCCTGTGACTTGTCAGGAGAAGCATTGGTGAGAGCTGTTGATTTAGGTGTGGATTTTATCAAGCCCAATGAATTTGAGCTGACTGAGCTGCTCTTGTCTGAAGAGGGCTCTGCTGACTATGCCTTGAATCAACTGGCACAGAAAATCACCTGCGTTGTTGCTTCCAGGGGAGAGCTGGGAAGCATTTGCTGCTATGAAGGGAAAAGGTATCAGGTAAAAGCACCGAAAGTGAACGAAGTAAACGACACTGGAGCAGGGGATTGTTTTGTGGGGGCTTTTCTGGCAGCTTTTTCCAAAGACTGGGATATTGAAGCGGCGTTGAAAACGGGAAGTGCCTGTGCAGCCAGTAAAGTGCAATATGAAGACAGTTCTTATTTTGATCCTGTTGAAGCAGAACAGCTGATGAGCCAGGTAGAATTGACTGTCTGTCAAAATACAATTTAGGAGGAATTTGATGCTTTATCAAGCAGAAAGAGAAGATTTATGTAAAATTACAAGAAACATTTATCAGCGTTATGGAACAAACGCGGCAGGAGGAAACATTAGTGTACGCCTGAATGATGAACATATTATCATGACGCCGACATTGATGTCTCAGAATCATTTATGTGACTTGTCTCCTTATCAAATTCTTGTTGTGGATATGAACGAAGCGATTATTGAAGGTTATGGTCGGCTGACAAGAGAAATCAATATGCATATGGCCTGTTATCGGGAAAATCGTAAAGTTGGCTGTGTGCTTCATGGTCATGCTAGAGAATCCATGGTTTTTGCTTCCCAGGGAATGGATATGCCGAATTTAACAGAAGCCACCCAAAAATTTGGACAGATCCCCTGCCTGCCTTTTGCACCAGCCTGTTCTCCTGAACTGGCGGAGATTGTCAGCAGTCATGTAAGAAGTTTAGGGGACGATGTACTGTCAAAGGTTATGCTGCTGAATAAACATGGTGTTTTAGTTTTGGAAGAAACACTGCACAAAGCGAATGATATGCTGGAACGACTGGAATACAATGCATATATAGCCTATAAAGCATTGTTGTTTGATAAGTTGGGAATTCAAAAAATCGAAACAGCTGAACATGCGTATAATACAGAAGAATAGAGCAAAAGGAAGCAAAAGAATAAACGATAGGTTATAGTTCATCCATCAAATGCCTTCTAAAAGCAAATAGGAAAGGATCGTAAGGATTTCTGAAGTGCGCCTCTTTAGTTAGACCAAAAAATCTAGCTCAGGGGCGTACTGTATTTCTGTTTTCTTTTTCTTAGTAATAAAACACAAAATTTTACGGGAAAAGATTCCCTTCTTTTTCTTTTATCGTCTATAATAGTAAAGAGCGGGAGTTGACTAAAATGATGGAAAAAAGAAGTATAATTGATGGAAAAAACTGGATTGAAGCGGCACAGTCGATCACTTTCTTAACGGGAGCAGGAGTGTCCACAGCGTCAGGAATTCCTGATTATCGCTCGTTAAAAGGCGTGTATCAGGGATTGGAGCGGCCGGAATATTTGCTTAGCCGAACCTGTCTGCTGAAAGAACCGGAAAAATTTTATCACTTTGTCAAGAAGCTTTATCATCCGAAAGCAAAGCCAAATGTTATTCATCAGGTGATTGCTGATTTGGAAAAGTCGAAAAACTGCTGGACAGTTTCCCAGAATATTGACGGTCTTCATCAAAGAGCCGGGAGTGAAAACAGAATTGATTTTCATGGAAGCTTATATTGCTGTTCCTGCGAAAAATGTTGTCAGGAGGTTGATGTTGCCGCATATTTAAATAGTGACCGACATGATCATTGCGGCGGACAGCTTCGTCCGGATATTGTTTTGTATGAAGAGGGATTTGAAGAACAGATAATAGAGCATGCTGTTGAAGCAGTGGCACAAGCTGAATTGATTGTAATTGTCGGAACAACTTTTCAGGTTCATCCCTTCTGCGACTTGATTTTTTATGCTCAACCCACAGCGAAAATAATGGTTGTCAATCAACAACCGGTTCCAATTCAAAAACAAGCATATTATATAGAAACAGATGCTGTTGAACTATTTAAACAAATTACAGCGAAGGAATGATGGTCAGTGGAGACTTTTAAGACGGAAAAACAAAAAATGATCGATGGAGAATTATATTTTGCTTCAGATCCTGAATTAGTGGCAGGTCGAAAACATGCGAGAGAACAAATGAAGCTGATTAATAATGAAGCAGATCGACAAATTAGAAGGCAGCTGGTAGAAGAGTCATTTGGTTCTACAGGGAGCAATGCTCATATCGAACCCGAGATAAGTTTTGACTATGGCTACAATATCCATGTAGGGAAGAACTTTTACGCCAACTTTAATAGTATATTTTTGGATATATGTCCAATTACAATTGGAGATAACTGCATGTTTGGCCCAAATGTTCAGTTGTATACTGCTTCGCATCCATTAAATCCGGCAAAACGAAACAGCGGATTGGAGTTTGGTAAACCGATTACAATTGGAGATAATGTCTGGCTGGGCGGCGGTGTGATTATCATTCCAGGCGTGACTTTGGGGGATAATGTCGTGGTTGCTGCAGGTTCAGTTGTAACGGAATCTGTCCCGGATAACTATGTAGTTGGAGGAAATCCTGCAAGATTTATCAAGTCTGTTGAGGATGAACCTGCTTCAGAATCAGATGATTTAGACAGCCAAAGAGAAAAAATTGATTTGATTGACCGAAAAATTATTGCTCTTTTAGAACAAAGAATGGATGCTGTTACAGAAATTGCAGCGATTAAAAAGAGCCGTGGTCAAAAAGTATTCGATCCTTCAAGAGAAGAAAAAATTCTGGAAAAAGCTGCTTCTTACGCTAAAAATGAAGCGTACAGAGAGGCCTTAAAAGATACTTATCAGGGAATCATGGATGTTTCCAAAAAATATCAAAAAGACCAGATAGATAAGTAATAAATGAGGTGAAAGTATGGAGGGGACAAAACGACGGACAGAGATTTTAGAAGTACTGAAGGAAGCTGAAAAGCCGGTCAGTGCGAGCAAATTAGCTGGAAAGTTCGTAGTCAGCCGTCAAATTATTGTAGGAGATGTAGCTTTGCTGCGTGCTTCAGGACATGAGATCATCGCAACTGCACGAGGATATATGTTGGAGAAAGAAGAACGGGGATTTTCAGCAAAGATTGTCTGTCAGCATCGGCCGGATCAGACGGAAGAAGAATTATCCTGTATCGTAGAGCTGGGCGGCGAGATTCTTGATGTTATTGTGGAGCACCCAATCTATGGCGAGCTGACCGGAAATTTAAGAATCAGTTCAGAAAGCGAGGTACAGCGTTTTATTAATACACTTAAGCACAGCCGCGCTGCACTTCTGTCAGAACTGACTGGCGGACTTCATTTGCATACAATCCGTTGCAGGGATCAGCAACATTTGGAGATAATCAAACAAGCATTGCTTGAGAAAAAAATTCTTTATCAGAATTAATTTTGTCCAAACTTAAGAAACTGTCATTTAGCTTCTGAGCTTTTTGTCAGTTTTTTTCGTTACTGTTTTAAGGTCCTATATACAAGATGAATGCGTAATATACTTCGAAATAATTCGTTTTGATGATTCTACTGTACTTTTCAAGTTGATCTATTATAATTGTAAGCGTAAACATAAAAAGAAAGGCGGTAATTTTTTGAGTAATTCAACAGATTTTTTTGGAGTTGTGGATGCAAGTTATCAATTGTATATTGATGGAGAATGGACTGCCGGATCAGGAAATAAGAAAAAGACCAGTTATAATCCAAGTAATGGAGAGGCATTGGCAGAATTTATTGATGCAGTCCATGAAGATGTAGACAGAGCGGTTGAAGCGGCTCAAAAAGCATTTATCACTTGGAAGGATGTTGACGTAGTTACCAGAAGTAATATGCTGCTAAAAATTGCTGATTTAATTGATGAAAATGCAGATCGCCTGGCTATGGTTGAAACCTTGGATAACGGCAAACCAATCAGAGAAACGTTAAGTATCGATGTTCCGCTGAGCTCAGATCATTTCCGCTATTTTGCTGGTGTGATTCGCTCAGAGGAAGGAACTTTAAAGGAATTTGATAAAGATACTCTTTCTTTAGTTATTAAAGAACCTATAGGTGTTGTTGGTCAGATTATCCCCTGGAATTTTCCGTTACTAATGGGAGCGTGGAAGCTGGCTCCTGCACTGGCAGCTGGAAATACAGTCGTTATTCACCCTTCTTCAGCAACCTCACTGAGCTTACTGGAGTTATTCAAAATTTTTGATCAGGTTCTTCCTAAAGGTGTCGTGAATTTAATCACAGGTAAAGGCTCTGACTCAGGAAACTATATGCTGGAGCATGAAGGCTTTGACAAGCTGGCATTTACAGGCTCAACGGAAGTCGGTTATACAGTGGCGAAAGCGGCTGCTAAGCGTTTAATTCCTGCTACACTGGAGCTGGGTGGAAAGTCAGCAAATATTATTTTTGATGATGCAAACTGGGAAAGAGCATTGGAAGGCGCACAGATGGGTATTTTATTTAATCAGGGTCAGGTTTGTTGTGCAGGTTCCAGAATTTTTATTCAGGAAGGGATTTATGATCGTTTTCTTGCAGAGCTGAAAATAAAATTTGAAGAGATAAAAGTTGGATTGCCTTGGGAAAAAGATACTCAAATGGGTGCACAGGTGAATGAACGGCAACTGGAAGGTATTCTGAAATATGTGGATATTGGAATTAAAGAAGGTGCCAGACTTGTTACGGGCGGAGCCCGTGTAACTAAAAATGGTCTGGATAAAGGAGCTTTTCTAGCACCGACTCTTCTGGCAGATGCATCAAATGCAATGTGCATTGCACAAGAAGAGATATTTGGTCCGGTTGCCACAGTGATTAAATTTAAAACAGAAGAAGAAGTGATTGAAATGGCTAATCGTTCTGAATACGGTTTGGGGGGAGCTGTCTATTCCCAAAATATTAACACTGCTTTAAGAGTAGCTAAAGGAGTTAGGACAGGCAGGATGTGGATCAATACCTATAATCAGTTGCCGGCAGGTGCACCGTTCGGAGGGTATAAAAAATCGGGAATTGGCAGAGAGACACACAAGTCAATGCTGGATGCTTATACTCAAATGAAAAATATTTACATTGTAACTAAAGAAGGAACAGATGGATTGTATTAGTACAATTGTGTGCGGCAAAATGGAGTGAAATTTTTAAATAATTACAAAAAGTATCTATCCAAACAGGAGGGTGTGATAAAGCTTCTGCAACACTGTTTATTCGGCTCTAGGGGACTCAGACATACTAATGTCACAGTCCCCCTGTTTGTTTGCAAAAAGAACTGTATACCAGCCTCGTTCATCTGATGCACAGTTCCCAATATTTTTTGATATTTTCTTTTGCAGTAATCCGTCGTTTATTTTTTCTCAGCTTCAAACTTTTCAAAAGCGGAATTAATTACTTCTTTAAGTGCCGAAGCAGAAGCATTCATTCGGTCTTTTTCGGAATCCGACAGCGGAATTTCGATAACCTGTTTGACGCCCTGACGATTGATGACTGCAGGAGCCCCGATAAAAATATCTTTTTGATCATATTCGCCATCCAGATAGACTGACAACGGGAAGACAGAATTTTCATCATCCAATATTGCTTTTGTGATTCGGGCGAGAGCAACGGCGATTCCATAGAATGTTGCCCCTTTTTTATCAATAATGGAGTAAGCTGCATCACGTACGTTGAAGAATAGATTGACCATTGCTTCTTCGTCAACCTCAGGATTGTTTTTAATCCATTCATAAATCTGCAAACCGGCAACATTTGCATGTGACCAGACAGGAAATTCAGTATCACCGTGTTCGCCCAGAATATAGGCATGGACGTTACGTGCATCAACCTCTACCAATTCAGCAATTGCCTGACGGAAACGGGCAGAGTCAAGTGAAGTTCCGGAACCAATCACGCGTTCTTTAGGAAATCCTGAGAACTTCCATGTAGAATATGTCAAGATATCAACAGGATTGGCTGCGACTAAAAAGATTCCGTTAAATCCTGAGTCAACGATTTGAGTGACAATTTCCTTATTTATTTTTAAATTTTTATGAACCAGATCAATCCTTGTTTCACCGGGCTTTTGTGGAGCACCCGCTGTCAGTACAACAAGATCTGCATCGTGGCAGTCTTCATAAGAGGCAGCATAAATTTTTTTGGGAGAAGTAAAGGCAAGGGCGTGAGAAAGATCCATTGCATCTCCTTCAGTCTTCTTCGTGTTGATATCAATGATACCAACTTCCTGAGCAATATTTTGAGTAACAAGAGCGAAAGCATAACTGGAGCCGACAGCACCGTCACCCACTAAAATTACTTTTTGATGATCTTTTTTTTCTGCAGCTGCGTTCATGTGTACCATTCCCTTCTTAGGTTTCTTTGCTACAAGAATAGTATCATTACCTGTGCTTTTTGTCACGTGATTACGCTCAAAATTAGTACAGTTTTTGAACCTGTTATAAATGATAACTCTTACATGTTCGATAGTTCACTATTCTTGCTTGTTACATTGTTCTAAGGTTTCAAACTATAAACTATTGAATTTTTAATCTTTAAAATATTAGGAACAGCGGATATTGTGTTATACTATGAAGATAGAATCTGGGCAGTTAATTGACTGCTCGGGTATTTTGTGTTGGACAATTGCTCCCTGATAATATTATTGGCATAGCTTTGGAAGATAGTAGACATGCAGCAGTTTTCGGACATAAAAAATTCAATGAGTTTTATGACGGTAGTCAATGACTCACTGAACAAAGAGATTAAAGGGGAGTCTGTAATGAGAATGATCGTTGGATTGGGAAATCCAGGAAGTAAATACCAGGAAACGAAACATAATATAGGGTTTATTACAGTGGATGAAATTGCTTATCGGCAAAGCGCTGTGTTTAAAAAGTCTCAGTTTGAGGCGGACATTGCAGAGTTCTTTATAGGAACAGAAAAGATCATGCTGGTGAAGCCGCTGACATTTATGAATGAATCCGGTCGTTCAGTGGGACCGTTAATGACTTATTATGGTGTGGAGGATCATGAACTTATCGTAATCTATGATGATCTTGACTTGGAGATTGGCAAGATTCGCCTGAGAGAAAAAGGCGGAGCAGGCGGACATAACGGAATGAAAAGCCTCATCTCACATTTGGGGACAAATGTATTTCCAAGAATTAAAGTAGGAATTGGTCGACCGGCAGGAAATGAAACAGTTGTTCAATATGTGCTGAGTAAATTTCCTAAAGCAGTCCATGAGGATATTCTGCTGGCAGTTAAAAGAGCAGCGGATGCTGCCCTTTTTGCATGCGAAGGGCATACTTTTATAGATACAATGAATCAATTTAATGGGAAATAACAGGAGGTGGTTAGCCAGATGAATATTATTGAACGAATTAGTGAAAGCAGTATTGTTCAAGAGTGGGTTAAAAAACTTACTGGAAATCACCGACAACTGATTACGGGACTTTCCGGCTCTGCGAAAACGCTGGTCATGACCAGCGGCTATCAATATAAAAAGAAGAAAATGATGGTGGCTGTACCCAACCTATACTATGCAAATCAGCTAGTAGAAGACTTGAGAAATGTTCTTTCTGATGATGAAGTCCATCTGTTTCCTGTTGACGAGGTTTTGTCAGCAGAAATGGCCTTTTCTTCGCCAGAAGCCAGGACCGACCGCATTGAAGCACTGAATTTTTTACTTTCTGACAAAACAGGGATTATAGTCGTACCTGCAGCGGGGTTAAGAAAATTTCTTCCTGAAAAAGAAACATGGAGACAAAGACAGCTTCACTGGAAAATTGGTACAGAGGTTGAGTTGGATAAGCTGGCACAAAAACTGGTTCTAATGGGTTACGAAAGACAGTCCTTAGTAGGGAAGCCGGGAGAATTCAGTATCAGAGGGAGTATTGTTGATGTTTATCCCCTTAATTCACAGTATCCGGTAAGAGCAGAGCTGTTTGATGTGGAAATAGATTCTTTACGTTATTTTGAAGCAGATACGCAACGTTCAATTGAAGTAATTGATTCAGTGGATCTATCTCCCGTGACGGATACAGTTTTTTCAGATGAAGATCTGTCCTCTGGAATTGTTCGCTTACAGGATTTACTGGAAAAACGGTTGTCTGTGACTAAGGAAGAAACAGATAAAGTGTTTCTGGAAGAATACTTTGGTCAGATTATTACTTCATGGGAAGAGGGCATTCCTACGGAAAATGCCCGTTACTATGCTGATATTCTGTATAAAGGACCGACAACTATCTTGGATTATCTACCTGAGGACAGTCTTCTGGTTGTGGATGATTATGCCCGCATCTTGGAAACTGAAAGAGAAATTGCGCGTGAAGAAGCCGAATGGCATGTCCTAAAGCTGGAAGAGAAGCGTGTTTTTTCTGAACAAACTTTTGGTATGGGGATTCATGATCAGTTGAGAAAGCAGCGTTTTGCGGCAACATTCTTTTCTCTTTTCCAAAAAGGAATGGGAAATCTTCGTTTTCAGGAGATACACAATTTTCAATATCGGTCCATGCAGCAGTTTTTTGGTCAGATGCCATTATTGAAGGCCGAAATGGACCGTTGGAAAAAACAGGATCAAACAGTTTTAGTGTTCGTACCGACGAAGGAGAGAGCTCAGAAAGTTGAAAGTCTGTTCAGAGATTTTGATATATCCAGTGTGGCAGTTGCCGAAAATCAGCTTTTAGAAGGAAGAATTCAGCTGGTTCCCGGAGAGTTGCAGACAGGCTTTGAATTGCCTTCAGAAAAATTAGTCGTGATAACAGAAAAAGAGATTTTTCATACAGTCACCAAAAAGAAAACCCGGCGTCAGACCATTTCAAATGCTGAACGTTTGAAAAGCTACAGTGATTTGAAAAAGGGAGATTACGTGGTTCATGTGAATCATGGGATTGGTAAATATATAGGCATGGAAACACTGGAAGTTGATGGTGTTCATCAGGACTATATCACTATTCTGTATAAAAATGATGACAAGCTTTTTATTCCCGTCACTCAGCTGAATTTAATTCAGAAATTTGTTGCTGCAGAATCTAAAACACCGAAAATCAACAAGCTTGGCGGAAGCGAATGGACAAAAACGAAAAGTAAAGTTTCTGCGAAAATTGAAGATATTGCAGATGATCTGATTCAATTATACGCTGCCCGGGATTCTGAAAAAGGCTTTGCGTTTCCTCCAGATGACGGCTATCAAAAAGAATTCGAGAATGCCTTTCCTTATTCAGAAACGGAAGATCAACTTCGCAGTTCTGCTGAAATCAAGCATGATATGGAAAAGAGCCGACCAATGGATCGCCTGCTGGTAGGTGACGTTGGTTTTGGTAAAACAGAAGTTGCGCTGCGTGCAGCTTTCAAAGCCATTTCAGCTGGAAAACAGGTGGCATTTCTTGTTCCGACAACCATTTTAGCTCAGCAGCACTATGAAACGATTCAGGACCGATTTGAAGGGTTTCCTGTAGAGGTTGGTTTATTGAGCCGGTTTAGAACAAAAAAGCAGCAAAATGAAACAACCCAGCAGTTACAAAAAGGTCAGGTAGATATCGTAGTGGGAACTCATCGTCTTTTATCAAAGGATATTGTGTTTGGCGATCTGGGACTTTTGATTATAGATGAAGAGCAGCGGTTTGGGGTTAAGCATAAGGAACGGCTGAAGCAGCTGCGGTCCCAGGTGGATGTTCTGACTCTGACAGCTACACCGATTCCAAGAACCCTGCATATGTCGATGCTTGGCGTAAGAGATCTGTCTGTGATTGAAACACCGCCTGAAAACCGATATCCGATTCAAACCTATGTAATGGAAAATAATCTTGGTGCTATTCGTGAAGCGATTGAGCGGGAGCTGGCCAGAGACGGTCAGATTTTCTATTTATATAATCGAGTGGACACAATTGAGAAAAAAGTGGAAGAGCTTCAGGCGCTGGTCCCACAAGCCCGAATTGCCTATGCTCATGGTCAGATGACTGAAATTCAGCTTGAGAACACACTCTTTGATTTCATTGAGCGGCAGTATGATATTTTAGTAACAACAACTATTATTGAAACAGGTGTAGACATTCCAAATGCGAATACATTATTTGTTGAAAATGCTGATTATATGGGATTGTCAACGTTATATCAATTGCGCGGCCGTGTTGGGCGGAGTAATCGTGTCGCCTATGCATATTTCATGTATGAGCAGCAGAAAATTTTGAATGAAGTCAGTGAAAAACGATTGGAAGCTATTAAAGACTTCACTGAACTGGGGTCCGGTTTTAAAATAGCGATGCGGGATTTATCTATCCGTGGAGCCGGCAACCTTTTAGGGGCTCAGCAGCATGGCTTTATTGATTCAGTTGGATTCGACATGTATTCTCAAATGCTGGAGGATGCTGTTGCCCGCAAGCAAGGGAAGAAAGTTCTGGATCAGAAAACATCAGTTGAGATAGACTTGGGAATTGATGCGTATCTTCCAAATGAGTATATTTCAGATGAACGGCAGAAAATTGAAATTTATAAACGTATCCGTCAGCTGGAGAATAAAGAGATGTACGAAGAGCTGGAAGCAGATCTTTTGGATCGATTTGGCGAATACCCAGATGAGGTTGCCTATCTTCTGATGACAGGCCTGATAAAAATGGATGGAGACAGGGCCCTACTTGAAACAATCCGTAAGAACCAGCAGGTAATCAAATTTACGCTGAGTAAAGTTGGGACAAAAACATACACTGTTGAGCAAATATTTGAAGTTTTGGCGGTTACTTCTCTAAAAGCCGATTTGGCTGTGGATAATGAAAAAATGACGATACGGCTGCAACTGTACAATGGAATGAAAGCAGCTGCCTGGCTTCAGGAAGTTTCAGCTTTTGTTTCAGCTTTGCGACAGGAAAAATATAAACAGAAAACGAGTTTGTAGTAAAAAGAGACGGGAGGAATCGAAATGGCGCACAAAGAAATTCGTTTAATGCTTCAGGGGGCACTGGTAATGACTATAGCCTCTTTCATAGCCAAATTACTGAGCGCTGTTTATCGAGTTCCTTTTCAGAATCTGGTTGGGGATGAAGGCTTTTATGTTTATCAGCAGGTTTATCCAATTTATGGTATTGCCATGACACTTGCGTTGTCGGGCCTGCCCCAGTTTATTTCAAAAATCGTTGCAGAGCAGGAAACAACCAGTGAAAAAAAACTGGTCCTGCAGCGACTGTTTCCGTTTGTTTCAGCAGTCGGTCTGGGCTGCTTCCTCTTTTTCTTTTTTGGAAGCGGCTGGCTGGCCTACCTAATGGGAGATATCCAACTGGCTTCTCTTATTCAGGTTGTTTCGATCACTTTTCTGCTGGTTCCTGTTTTGTCTTTTTACAGGGGGAACTTTCAGGGACATCTGCTGATGACGCCAAGTGCAGTCTCTCAGGTACTTGAACAAGTGATTCGTGTAGGTGTAATTCTGCTGGCCGCCGGCTTCTTTAAATCATTTCGCTGGAATGTCTATCAAACCGGCACAATGGCAATGGGCGGGGCAGTATTGGGCGGAGCTGCAGCAGTTTTCAGTCTGTGGTATTATGATCGGAAAATACAGCCTGCAAGCTCAAATTATTTTATTCACTGGAAAATAGATAAAAAAGGCAGACAGTTGTTTCATCGATTGTTTATTGAGGGTGGACTTGTTTCTTTATACAGCGCTTTTTTGATTGTTTTTCAGCTGGTTGATTCATTTTTTATTAAGAATGCTTTAGTTTTATCGGGAATGACCGATAAAGCCGCTAAAATGGACAAAGGGATTTATGACAGAGGTCAGCCTTTAGTTCAGCTGGGACTTGTAGTTGCTCTTGCACTTAGCTCTACATTTCTTCCTGCGCTCACAAAATATTTTATTGGTAAAAAAGATAAGCAGTTTAATGAAGCAGCAAAAATGTTTTTGAGATTGACAACTACAGTGGCTTCGGCGGCTTCAGCAGGACTTCTAATGCTGCTTCCCTATATAAATTTTGCTTTATTTAAAGATTATAAGGGAAACGGTGTACTGGGTCTTTATGTATTTGCCATTGCTTTTATGGCAATTATTCAGGCTTATCAGAGTATTTTACAAAGTAAAAATAATTTTAAAATCTCTTTTCTGGCAGCTTCTGCCGGGATATTGGTAAAGCTTCTGCTGACCAGTATCATGACTCAGAGATTTGGAACAGTTGGTTCAAGTCTTTCAACCATTTTTGCATTACTTGTTACTCAGGGGGTATTGATGAAAATGTCAGACAGGAAGTTGAATCAATTCTGGCAGGAACGAAACTTTTTAAAAAAGCTATTGACTGGCCTTGGGATAATGGTTATAGTCTTATTGATTTACCAAGGAATACTCGGACTGATTTTTGGGATTACAGCGCATAGAGGGCTGGCGCTGATCTTTGCATTAATTGGTGTCGGGCTTGGTCTGACAACATTTTTCTTTGTAATTATACAATTACGACTGTTTACAGTCAGAGAATGGCTGATGGTACCATTTGGTAAGAAAGTTTTAAGAATGAAAAAGAGGTGAGCCTATGCGTTTAGATAAATTTTTAAAAGTCTCTAGAATTATTAAGAGAAGATCTGTTGCTAAGGAAGTTGCGGATAAGGGGAGAATTCAGATCAATGGAATTCTTGCAAAATCTTCCAGCAATGTCAAGCTGGGAGACGTTATCAAAATTCGATTTGGGAATAAGCTGTTGGAATTCTCGGTAAAAGAGCTGCATGATTCAACTAAAAAAGAAGATGCACAGAAAATGTATGAAATTATTTCTGAAACAAGAGTTGAAAATTCCGAAGATTAAGATTAGACAACCTTTGAAGATGTTGGTATAATAAAGCGGACATACAAAAGTGAGTGGAGCGAAAGAAATGGGAAGAAATAAAAAAGAATCAAATAACATTGCTGCACTGAACAATGAATATACCAAGGAACAATATGCGGAGTTTCAGAAACAGCAAAAAAAGTTGATTTTTAAACGTCGTCGGCTCGCAGTCATCTTTTTTATCGCAATCGTTGTTTTTTCCATATCCGGCATTGAACTGCTTAAGGATTATCAGAAACTGCATTCTTTTGAAAAGCAAAAGGAAGAAGTTGTTGCTGAATCGTCGGAAGTGGATAAAAAGTTAAGGCGATTGGAAGAAGACGTAGCCTTGTTGAAGGATCCTAATTATGTCGCAAAACTGGCAAGAAGTCGTTACTACATGTACAAAGAAGGGGAACAGATTTACCATGTTCCTGATTTTGGCTCGGCAATCAGTACAGATAAAGAAACCACTACCGCCACTACTACAACAGAAAGCAGTCAAACACAGTCGCAATCATCCGACGAATAATTGGATGCTGACTGAATATATATATTTAATTACTAGGGTAAAAATAGGAGGAACACATTTTTTATGTCAATCGAAGTAGGAGCAAAGCTGTCTGGAAAAGTGTCAGGAATTACAAATTTTGGGGCCTTCATTGATTTAGGTGAAGGAAAAACTGGTTTAGTCCATATCAGTGAAGTATCGAATGGTTTTGTAAAAGATATCAACGATATTTTATCTGTAGGAGATGAAGTAACAGTAAAGGTTACTTCTGTAGGAGATGATGGTAAGGTAGGTTTATCTATCCGTAAAGCGCAGGATAATCCGGAAGCGCCTAAAAGCAATTTCCAACGTCGTAACAACAGCTCTCAGGATAATCGCAGCAGCCAGCAGGATAATCGCGACAGAGGTCATCACTCGGCGCCCAAAAAACAGTTTAATAAACCAGTGAACAATCATTCTAATAGCGGACAGGATTTTGATTCATTAATGAGTTCCTTTTTAAAAGATAGTGACGATCGCTTATCTTCGCTGCGCAGAAATACAGAGGGCAAGCGAGGCGGACGAGGCGGACGCCGAAATTAATTGAAGTGTGAGGTTATGACATATCTTCATTTGTCTAGAGCTGCCAACGTTTTTCAAATATAGAAGCGTTTGTATCGAAAATCGGGCAATGTAAGACTCGTAGATTTAGTGTAGGAACATCTAGCGAGATTGCCAGACCTGCTTACCCAACAGTAAGTTAACAGGACGGTATGCGAAGCTCTGATGGGGACTGTGACATTAATATGTCTGATATTAGGTTTCTAGGGGATGTGACTTTTTTGTCGCACCCCCTTTTCTTTGCTTTTGGGATGTTTTAAACACCAGAAAATCTTTTATTTGCTTTGAAAGCAGAAGGTCCTTCAATTTTTGGGGGAAAAATGAATAAAGTAATGAAGGTATACTAGAGCGTGAATGAAAAGCTAGTGGAATTCAAATTTTCCAGTGATTTTTGTTGAAGTCAAGGAAGAAAACACAGCTTATGTGGTTCATAAGCGAGTATTTATGACGAGGAGTTCGATAAAAATCATCAAAATATTCATCGCTTGAGTTTTTAGATATACCCTAGATAAGTAAATCGGATTTTTGTCGTTGGAAAAGGGGAAACAGCTTTCGTTATAGGGGTTGATGAATGGGGAGGAGAAACACGTGCTGGAAAAATTTTATCAGGAAGTAAAGCAATTAGACTGCTGGCATCCCGAAGAGCGGATTTTGCTTGCAGTTTCTGGCGGCGTTGACTCTATGATTTTATTGTATGCGATGATGAAAGTATCTGAAATGTCAGGCTGTACAATCGGTGTGGCTCATCTCAATCATAACTTGCGACCGGAATCTAAAAAAGAATCGACCTATATAGAAGAGTTCTGTACAGAACATCAACTCCCTTTCTATTTGGAAGTATGGCAGGAAGAAATACCTGAAAATAATCAGGAGGCAAGATACAGAGAGTTTCGCTATAATTTTTTTAGAAAGCTTATGGCTCAATATAATTATACGACAATCATGACTGCACATCATGCAGATGATCAGGCGGAAACTATTTTGATGAAGTGGGTTCGCGGCAGTCGATTAGTGAATTTAGCCGGAATAAAAAAAGTTCAGGCATTTGGGACTGGCAAATTAGTTCGACCTTTTTTGATTTTTTCTAAAGAAGAGCTGAAAGTATTCGCAAACGAACAGAATATTGTGTATTTTGAAGATAGTTCCAATCAATCAGAGGTCTATTTCAGAAATAGAATACGACATCGTGTTATCCCCTATTTGAAAGAAGAAAACCCCAATTTCCTTAAACATGTTGAAACATTCAGCACACAAGTCTCAATGGCTGATGAATTAATTAATGGGATCATGGAAAAGAAGTATAAACAATGGGTAAGTAAAAATAATTTTGGCTGGGAAGTTGATTTGACGGAGCTGAAAAAAGAAAGCAGCGGTATGAAATATTTCTTTTTGCAGTATCTGCTGCAACAGACATTGATCCGGCAAAATATTGAAATGAATCAAGATCAGCTTGAGTTTATACTAAGCAGTCTGGACAGCAGCAATCCTCAACAAAGAATTTTTCTGAAAAAAGGCTGGTACTTTATAAAAGAATACAATATCGGTTATTTAACGAAAGAAACCATAAGCTCTTCGTTTGTCACACATATTTTAGAAAAGAATCAGGGGCTGTTTTTATCTGAAAATGAATGGATTGGGCTGGAAAGTTCTGAGACAAAGCTGACTGTTCCGGAAAAGGTTCGAGAATGGAAACCGCTGGAGAGACTTCTTTCTTCCGAAGTGATACTGCCATTAAAAATCAGGCATAGGGAAGACGGTGACAGAATCGCATTGTCTGAAACCCTGACAAAACGTTTAAACCGGATATTTATTGATAAAAAAGTGACAAATTCATTCAGAGAAAATGCATGGGTCGTTTTGACTGCCGATGAAGAGGTCATTTGGGTACCTAATTTTGCGAATTCTTATTTGAGTATTCCTAAAGAAACTGATAAAATACACTACAGACTCCTTTATCGGACAAAGGAGTAAAGTTGAGAGGAGAGCGTCATGCTAGACAAAGATATTAAAAGCGTTTTGATTACAAGAGAACAGATTATTGAGAAAACAGCTGAGCTGGGGAAAAGGTTGACTGAAGACTACAAAGATAAAAGTCCATTGGTTGTTGGGATATTAAAAGGTGCAGTTCCTTTTCTTGCTGATGTTATTCGCGAAATCGATACCAATTTGGAAATGGATTTTATGGATGTGTCAAGTTATGGCAATGCCGCTGTTTCTTCCGGTGAGGTAAAAATCATCAAAGATTTGGATACAAATGTAGAGGGACGTCATATCTTAATTGTAGAAGATATCATTGACAGTGGACGTACGCTGGCTTATCTGGTTGACTTGTTCAAGTACAGGAAAGCAGCTTCCGTGAAAATTGTCACATTTCTTGATAAACCAGAGGGCCGTGTCGTAGACATCGAGGCAGACTACGTTGGATTTAACATTCCAAATGAATTTGTAGTAGGCTACGGTCTGGATTATGCAGAGGCTTATCGGAACCTGCCATATGTTGGGGTATTAAAGCCAGAGGTGTATGAAACAAAATAATATCTCTCCTTGAAATAGTTATGTTACAATATAAAGGTCAGAATTGATAAAATAAAAATGTGAATAATTTCTAAAAGACAGGCTAGGTGGACAGATATGAATAAAAAAGGGAACGGCATGAAAAACGGGCTCTACTATGTATTAGTCATTTTAGCGATGATCATGGTTGGGAGCTTTATTTTTGGAAATAACAGCTCGCAATCTCCTGATATCGAGTTTTCTACTTTTAATGAACAATTACAAGATGGAAATATTAAGGAAATGACTATTCAACCAACAAACGGAGTATTTAAAATTGTTGGTGAATACAGGAAAGAACAAAAAGTAGAAAATCAAACAGGTTTGTCATTCTGGGGAACTACTGAGACGACAACCAAAAACTTTTCTACAATTGTACTTCCAAGTGATACAACATTAACAGAAATTCAGAATGCAGCTCAGGAAAATGATGTTACGCTGAGTGTTAAAGAACAATCAACCAGTGGAACTTGGATCTCACTTATTTTCAGCTTCCTTCCTCTGATTTTGCTGTTCTTCATGTTTTACATGATGATGGGACAGCAAGGCGGTGGTGGCGGTGGCGGCGGCCGAGTAATGAATTTCGGAAAATCCAAAGCCAAAGAAGCAGATAAATCTGCGAACCGTGTACGTTTTACAGATGTTGCCGGTGCAGAGGAAGAGAAACAGGAACTTGTTGAAGTGGTTGAATTCTTGAAGGATCCGCGACGATTTGTCGAACTGGGTGCGCGTATCCCAGCCGGTGTATTGCTGGAAGGACCTCCGGGAACTGGTAAAACCTTACTTGCAAAAGCAGTTGCAGGTGAAGCTGGTGTACCATTCTACTCAATCTCAGGTTCTGAATTTG
The DNA here is from genome assembly GCF_016745275.1 of Enterococcus sp. BWB1-3. Classification (GTDB taxonomy): domain Bacteria; phylum Bacillota; class Bacilli; order Lactobacillales; family Enterococcaceae; genus Enterococcus_L. The sequence continues at coordinate 5,877 of NZ_JADOEP010000030.1, read as the reverse complement.
TGGAAATGTTTGTCGGTGTCGGAGCAAGCCGTGTTCGTGATTTATTTGAAACGGCGAAGAAAAATGCACCTGCCATCATTTTCATTGATGAAATTGACGCGGTAGGTCGTCAACGTGGTGCCGGTATGGGCGGCGGACATGACGAGCGAGAACAGACCTTGAATCAGCTGCTGGTTGAAATGGATGGTTTTGATGGTAATGAGGGTGTTATCGTTATTGCTGCAACAAACCGTTCAGATGTACTCGATCAGGCGTTGCTTCGTCCTGGACGTTTTGACCGTCAGATTTTAGTGGGGCGCCCGGATGTTAAAGGTCGTGAAGCAATTTTGCGAGTCCATGCACGAAACAAACCATTATCAGATGATGTAGACTTGAAAGTAGTAGCGCAACAAACTCCTGGCTTTGCCGGAGCCGATTTGGAAAATGTTCTGAATGAAGCTGCTTTAGTTGCTGCAAGAAGAAATAAAAAGAAAATTGATGCTTCTGATATTGATGAAGCAGAAGATCGTGTAATTGCCGGACCAGCTAAGAAGGATCGGGTAATCAACAAAAGAGAACGTGAAATGGTTGCCTACCATGAAGCTGGACATACTATTGTCGGATTGGTATTAAGCCGTGCTCGTGTTGTACACAAGGTAACGATTATTCCTAGAGGCCGCGCCGGCGGGTATATGATTGCTCTGCCAAAAGAAGATCAGTTCCTTATGACAAAAGAAGATATGTTTGAACAACTGGTAGGATTACTGGGTGGACGAACTGCAGAAGAAATTGTCTTTGGGGTTCAGTCTACAGGTGCTTCCAATGACTTTGAGCAGGCAACTGCGTTGGCCCGCAGCATGGTGACTGAATATGGAATGAGTGATAAATTAGGACCTGTTCAATATGAAGGAAATCATCAAGTATTTGTTGGACGTGACTATGGACAAACGAAAGCTTACTCAGAGCAGGTAGCCTTCGAAATAGATCAGGAAGTACGTAAGCTCTTGATGGACGCACATGCGAAAGCACGTGAAATTATTGAAACTCACCGGGACACACACAAGCTGATTGCAGAAAAACTTCTGGAATTTGAAACACTGAATGCGAAAGCAATCAAATCATTGTTTGAAACTGGTGAAATGCCTGCCGGAAAAACTTCTGACTTCCCTAGTGAAAAGGCACAAACATTTGAAGAAGCAAAACGTGCTTTGGAAGAAAAGGATGCAGAAAAACAGGCAGAAGAAAAACAAAGCTTTGATAAAACCAAAGAGGAGCTTCAATCTGAGCAAGAAGAAGTGAAAACTGATTCTGAAGAGACAGAAAAAAAAGTTCAACTCGATAAAAAAGACGATGATGATCCTAATGGAGATTCAACTTCTGACTACAATCGGGAAAAGTTTGAAGACCGTTACAAATAATTAAATGAAACAACCGACAGCTGCAGAGAAACTACTCTGCAGCTGTTTTACGTTTTAGCCCAGTTGACATTGCTTTTAGGAGCTAACAGATCTGAGCTTAAAATGGTGTGCAAAAAAGAATGTTTTCAAAATTTTATTATAAATACTTGAACAGCAAGAAAAGTTCATTTATATCTAAGGGTAAAGAGAAAGTCAAAATTATTTAGTTGAAAAAAAGCGGGTTTCCTAGTATTATCTGATAATGAGTCAAAAAGCACCGAAAGAAGAGGGAATGAAAAATGGAAGATTATTTAGTGAAAGCACTTTGCTATAAAGGATCGATTCGCGCGTATGGAATATGCGCTACTAATACAATTGCAGAAGCTCAAAAAAGACATGATGCATGGAGTACTTCAACTGCAGCTCTTGGCAGAACAATGGTTGGTGCGTTGCTGCTAGGTGCAACATTAAAAGGTGAAGACAAACTAACAGTGAAGGTTCAGGGGAATGGTCCGGCCGGTGCAATTATTGTTGACAGTAATGGAAGCGGTGATGTCAAAGGTTATATAAAGAATCCGCATGTCAGTCTTCCGTTAAACGAAAATGGAAAAATAGACGTTCGGGGAGCAGTTGGTACAGAAGGCATCTTCACTGTTATCAAAGATTTGGGATTAAAAGAGACATTTTCCGGGCAGACACCTATTGTTTCAGGAGAAATTGGTGAAGATTTTACCTACTTCATGGCTGTTTCTGAACAGATTCCTTCAGCAATAGGATTAAGTGTGCTGGTAGAGGCAGATGAAACAGTTAAAGCGGCTGGCGGGTTCATGATTCAGGTGATGCCGGGGGCTGATGAAAAAACGATAGATTTTATTGAACAGCGATTGAAAGAAGTTCCGATGGTCTCACGTTTATTAGATGAAGGAGAAGCGCCGGAACAAATTTTAGAACGTCTGCTTGGTGAAGGAGAAGTAGATATACTGGAAAAAATGCCTGTTCAGTTTAAGTGTGACTGTTCAAAAGAAAAATTCGGCACGGCAATTATTGCTGTAGGATTGGATGAAATAAATGCAATGATCGAAGAAGATCATGGGGCAGAGGCTGTTTGTCAGTTTTGCGGAAACAACTATCAGTACAGTGAAGAAGACTTGATGAAACTTAGAGATGAAGCAATTAAAAATACCCAAAGAAATTAGGAGGAATTGATTGATGTGGAAAATAGGTAATGTAGAGATTCCCAATCGCGTGGTAGTTGCTCCAATGGCTGGTATTTCAAATGCTGCATTTCGGGTAACAGTGAAAGAATTTGGTGCAGGGCTGGTTGTCTGCGAAATGATCAGTGATAAAGGCATCCATTTTAGAAATAAAAAGACATTGGATATGCTGTATATTGACGAGCGGGAACATCCGTTAAGCCTGCAAATATTTGGTGGGAATAAGGATACTCTAGTTGAAGCAGCTCAATTTGTACAAGAGAATACAGAAGCAGATATTATCGATATTAATATGGGCTGCCCGGTAAACAAAGTGATTAAAGCAGAAGCCGGAGCAAAGTGGCTGCTGGATCCAAATAAAGTTTACGAGATGGTTCATGCTGTAGCATCATCTGTTGATTTACCAGTTACTGTAAAAATGAGGATCGGGTGGGATGACGAGCACGTTTTTGCTGTAGATAATGCTTTGGCAGCAGAAAAGGGCGGAGCATCAGCGATTGCCATGCATGGTCGAACACGTATACAGATGTATGAAGGACAGGCAGATTGGGATATTTTGAAAGAAGTAAAAAGCCAACTTACCATCCCTTTTATGGGAAATGGAGATGTACGCACCCCGGAAGATGCAAAACGTATGTTGGATTATGTGGGTGCAGATGGCGTTATGATCGGAAGAGCTGCGTTAGGCAATCCATGGATGATTCATCGGACACAGCATTATTTGGAGACCGGAGAACTTATCCCTGAACCAACTGCTTTTGAAAAAGTTGAAACAGCAAAAATACATCTTCAAAGGCTTGTAGACCTAAAAGGTGAATCTGTCGCAGCCAGAGAATTTCGTCAACATGCCTCTTATTATCTAAAAGGAATTCCAAGAGCGGCAAAAGTAAAAGCAGCAATTAATCAGGCTGATACTCAAAAAGAAATCGTGGAGCTAATGGATCAGTTTGTAGAGAAGTCAACCAGCAACAAAATAGAAGAAGCCATCTAGGCTTTATATGAAAGCTCTAACGGCGACTCTTTCCAAAAATATTAACTGAGCGGACGCCCATTAATGGAATGAATTTTTTCGCATTCACTTAATCAGCATTGCGCATATCATGATTCATCCCCTATAAGCAAAAAAGGAAAAGCTTCAGCTATCTATTTCCAAAACACCTGTACTATTTCGTCAAAAACGGGAAGCTTCTATACAATTATTTGTTGAAAGTTGATAACAACTCCCTATTTTCCTAGTTACTAAAAGTTCCTACACCGACAGAAAATCCCTGTATCTACGAGTCTCACAATGTTCGATTCCTGATACAAACATGTCTATTGGGAAATGCATGGGCAACTCGATTCCTCAATAGCTTTTAGCTAGGTCCTAAAATAAATAATTTCAAGCCGAATAGCAATATTCGGCTTGCTTTTTTTAGAATTACTATGGCATTATTAGTGTATGTTTATTTTAAGAATGGAGGAAGAAAAGTGTCTGAAGAACAACAATCACAAGTCGCAGATTTGAATGACCAAATGTTGGTGCGGCGTGAAAAGATGGAAAAACTGCGTGAAGAAGGAATTGATCCATTCGGTAAACGTTTTGACCGTACACATAATTCTGCAGAATTGCACGAATCTTTTGATGAGCAGACAAAAGAAGAGTTGAATGAAAAAGAGCTGTCAGCGAGCGTTGCCGGCCGTATGATGACAAAACGAGGAAAAGGAAAAGCTGGGTTTGCTCACCTGCAGGATCGTGAGGGGCAAATTCAAATATATGTACGCAAAGATCAAGTCGGCGATGAAGCATACGAGCTTTTTAAACACGCAGATTTGGGTGACTTTTTTGGAGTCACCGGTCAAATTATGAAAACAGACACAGGAGAAGTGACAGTCAAAGCAAAAACAATTGAGCTTTTAACTAAAGCATTACGTCCTCTTCCTGATAAATATCATGGACTGACAAATATTGAGCAGAGGTATCGCCAGCGTTATCTTGATTTAATCAGTAATAAAGAAAGCTTTGACCGATTCATGAAACGCAGTCAGATTATCAGTGAAATTCGCAGATATTTGGATGGACAAGGATATGTTGAAGTTGAAACGCCAGTGCTTCATAATGAAGCCGGCGGAGCAACTGCTCGACCATTTATTACACACCATAATGCTTTGGATATGGATTTATATTTACGAATCGCACTGGAGCTGCATTTAAAACGATTAATTGTAGGCGGCATGGAAAAAGTTTATGAAATTGGTCGTGTCTTCCGTAATGAAGGAATAGATACAACACATAATCCGGAATTTACAATGCTGGAAGCTTATACTGCTTATACAGATTTTAATGACGTAATGGATTTGACGGAAGGAATTATCCGTAATGCGGCTGAAAAAGTGTTGAAAACCACAACTATCAGTTATGATGGAAAACAAATTGACCTAGGCAGTGAGTTCAAACGTCTGCATATGGTGGATGCAATTAAAGAGCAGACAGGTGTTGATTTTTGGAAAGAAATGACTGTAGAGGAAGCTCGTGCATTGGCTGAAGAACATAATGTGGAAATAAATGAAAATATGGCAGTAGGCCATATCTTAAACGAATTCTTTGAGACCTATGCAGAAGAAACACTGCAGCAGCCGACATTTATTTATGGTCATCCGGTAGAAGTATCTCCTCTGGCGAAAAAGAATCCTGAAGATGGTCGCTTTACAGACCGCTTTGAACTCTTTATTGTAGGTAAAGAGTTTGCAAACGCATTTACAGAGCTAAATGACCCAATTGATCAAAGAGAACGATTTGAAGGTCAGGAAAAAGAGCGGGAGCAGGGGAATGATGAAGCACACGGTGTGGATGAAGACTTTATTGAAGCTCTGGAGTATGGACTCCCGCCAACAGGAGGTTTGGGAATCGGTATTGACCGGCTTGTTATGCTGCTGACTGATGCACAGTCAATTAGAGACGTACTGCTATTCCCGACGATGAGATAAAATAGAATCAACCCAATGCTGAAAGCTTCTTTGAGCATTTGGTTGATTTTCTATTTATCAGAAGAGAAGAAAGAAAAATTAGATAGTTAAAGTACGTGCGCATTAAGACCGAAATCGGAACGAAAGAATAACTACTTCAAGTTGAAAGTGCATCAAATGCGAACATTAGGTGAACAAAATAGGATAATGATCGGCAATGAAAAAAAGTTGTAAAAAATGACATATTTTGATTGACCTGAGCGAAGAAACTTGATATATTATTACTTGTCGCAAGACAGGACAACCTCTTTTGAAGCACTGGATAGAATAACAGTGGGAAG
>NZ_JADOEP010000003.1 GCF_016745275.1 Enterococcus sp. BWB1-3 | reverse complement strand
TTGATTAATGGTATAATTTTTAAACATAAGGCACACTCCTTTTTGGTTGAGTTTAGTCACTTTAATCTTATAAGGTCGTGTGCTTTTTGTATACCTTAAAATCAAAAAAAGTGGGACAATAATCAGATTTTTTTCTGACTATTGTCCCACACTCTTTTTTTTATAAGGAACCATAACCCATAATATAAATACTGTTTTTTTCATAGGTTCGCTTCGCAATGATATCTCCTGAATTGCCTTCGATTGTGTGGACGGTATCCCCATCTACTTTTTCTACAATGCCTACATGATCGCTAACTGAATCGCCATTCCAATCAAAGAAAATCACCAATCCTTCTTTTACTTGGTCTTTTCCAAACCACTGATTCTTCGCTTTAAAATTACTGATTCCTGTAGGACAATAGGCAAATTTTTCTAATAGAAGCTTTGCTTGATTGGCGCAGTATGAAACAAACACTGCACACCATTCTACTCGTCCACCAAAACCATACCATTGCCAATATTTCGTTCCTCCTTGATGGCTCCCTTCGGATAATTCCTTTAATGCCGCAGAAACAAGGGCTGAATTATTTCCACTTGATGTATCAGAAGACGAGGCGAGGTATTGCTGAATCAACTGACTATAAAACATGTTGCCATAAGCATAGCGATAAGAATAACCTAGTTGCCTAGCGATTGGATTAATATAGGAGACTTGTTTTCCATTCGCTTGTTTCTTGGAAAAGGCAATAGCTGTTTCTAATGAATAAGTAGGCTCACAAAAGGATAAATAGCCACTACCGTAGTTGTAGGCTTGGCAGATGTTCAGTAGGTCATAATCACGGTGAGACTTCCAAAGCTCCGCAAAATACTTCACCCCAACTTCGATGGACTGTTGTGGATCACTGATGGTATTTGGTGCCCAGCCTTGTGACTTGCTACATTGAAAAATATCTGGATACTGTTCGGCATTTCCACCTGATTCAATTATAATGATTCCCAGTAAGTAAGAGACTGCTTCGGAAATGTTGTTTTTTTCTGCTTCTTTTCGGACATCTTCTTCCCATCGTAAAACTGATGCAGGTAAAGCTTGTGAGGAGGATGTATGACTGCCTAACGTTGGTTCAGAGAAGCTACCCACCACAAGAAATAATAGAAGTCCACTAAAAAGAATAAGTGTAGTAAACCCTGCTTTTAACTTATTCATAGACAACATGTTCGTTTCGTTTATGGCGTAAAGAGGCGAGTTCATCCATTAATTTTTCCGCCTCAGGTGTAGATAGTTCTGATTCATTGGAAGCATCGTTTTTTGCCCAATGGGTGATAGGAACAGTTTTTTCTGTCGCAGGAGATGAAAGAGGGGAGTGTTCTTCTGTATGTGTAGATAGATCACACTCCCTTTCCACTATTTCGTGATTGAGGTAGCCTATCCATGTTACTTTTTCGAGTAACATCAAATAGAAGTATTCATTCTTTCTATCAATCTTTTTTAGTGTTAATTGGTAACAATTTTATCCATAATCATCCATTTTTATACTCCTCTATCCAATTTAGATAGTTATGAATGTTGATTTAAAGGGATTCTTATAGATGGAGATTCTTATATAGCCTATACGGCGCTTCTCAAAACGTTAATTGTTGGAGTCGTTGCAAATTTATTTGCTTACGAATACAATATGGGACGGAGATTTCTTCAGAAATCGAGTACCGGTCAATTAGAATGTTTCAAGACACTTTCCATTACTTGGAAGATGTCTTTTTGTTTGCCCAGCATGATCAAACTCTAAGGGGGTAAAGTCTTTAGCGTGTCCAAGTAATGGAAAGTACCTAGTTGAAGTCAAAGATGTCCATGGTGATGTGGAATCTGAAGGAAAGACTTAGGCAAATCTCTGATCCGACGAACAGAAATTACAAAAGCTAATGGTTCAGATTTTAGAACCGAAGAATCTGAAAGAAGCAATGAAACGGGCATAGCGAAATAACGGGGCAATTAGTATGGATTTCAATGAAGTTGATGAGGCATTTGTCCAATCGGTTGCCTCAAAAAGGAACCATATTCCAAGGAAATCACTGAACTATCGAACCCCCATGGAAGTATTTTTGAGTTATATGGATGATGAGATAGTGTCTAGCTTAATTTGACAAATGAAATTATTTTAATTCAGAGAAGGGAAAGGAAATTAAAGTGAAAAGGATGATAGAAAAAATATGGATGGACATATTACTGCTAGTGGTATAGTTATTAAGGATCAAAAAATACTATTGATTAAACATCCGTATTTGAATTTATGGCTATTTCTGGGTGGACATATAGATAAAGATGAACAGCATTTTGAATCCGCTATCAGAGAAGTTTTTGAGGAAACAGGGTATAGAACATCATTAGCTGATTGGCACATAGAAAATAGTTTTCCGATAGATATTGACATTCATACTATTGAAAAAAATTCAAAAAAGAATGAAAAAGAACATATGCATTATGATTTTAGATATATATTAAAATTAGAAAAAACTGATAGAGTAAGTGCAGAACTAGAAACTAAATGGGTGGAAATCAAAGATTTTTCAGATAAAAAACTTTTGAATAAGTTGAAAGAGGTCGGCTTTAGTGAATGGATTAAAAACAGATAAAAGGGGCTATTTTAAAAAAATCTTCGAGGAAATGAATTTCAAATGTAAACTACCTAAATTAATAAGTATTTAAAATTTGCTCCAATATAATAAAATTTCCTTTAAATATATAAGTAGGAAAGCAGGCGAAAGAAAATGGATAAGGAACATCGTTCAGGTTTAGACTGGGGATCGCTGCTTTTGGGAATTCTGTTTGTGATGACCGCTTTACTATCCTTTCAGGATCCGGCAGGGAATCTGCTTGCTATTGTTATAGTTTTTACAATATTTGCGATCTTCAAAGGGATTTTTGAAATATTTGTACGAAATCGGTTAAAGGAGCTGGTTGGCTACAAGTCTTATGTTCCAGTTATATTGGGTATTGTTGATATTATTGTTGGAATTTACCTGCTGTTTAATCTTGGAGTGGGTGTTTCAGTTTTACCATATGTCTTTGCAATCTGGTTTATTCTGGATTCGTTTATAAATTTATTTACCTTGGATTTAGCAAGATCCTTCAGTGCCGGTTATTACTGGTTTAGCTTGATTGTAGATATTCTGGGAATTGCTTTGGGCTTTGTATTGTTGTTCAACCCGCTGTCCTCAGCGCTAACATTAAGCTTTTTAGTCGGCTTCTATTTTATGATATTTGGGATTACTTATATTGTTTATGGATTTCGTCAATGAACATACAAAGAAGGATGGCTCGCCGCCATCCTTCTTTGTATGTTAAGTCCATGTGTGCCGTCTTAGCTGATATTAGTAGTATCTGCGGACATTTTTGGAAGGACGTGAAATCAGGCGAACCAACCATACAGCAATTGCTACTGGAATCGCAATCTTAATTGCAAACCATAGCAGACTGCTTACAATTCCTAAAATTATACTGATAATAATACCAGCTGCAAAGAAAAACCCAATCAACATCAATACATTAGCTACCAAAGATCTATTATTATTCATTTTATTCTCTCCGTTCCTGTTTATTTTCTATAGTAAAAGTATAGCAAGAGAAAAAATGGGAGGCATCCACCTGAAGACCGATTTATTGTCCGACTCTGGGGGGATATTTTTTGTTTGTCTCAAGTTAAATGCTGAAAAGAATACAGTTCCTTATAGGGTATCTTAGTTTTAAGTGGACTGTTACTATTCGTTCCTTTGATATAATAGTATTTATTACACTTAGAGGAGTTAAAGATGGATAAATTTGAAAAGATGCTTGTGGATTTAGATTATCTGACAGAGAAAGGTTCAAAAATAGAACCGGAGTATTATCAGGACATAATTGAAAGTTATCAGGTAAGTGCAAGCGGTGAACAAGGGGCGTATTATGCAATGGTTTCTAAAAAGGAGATTAGTTCACTGGAAGAAGCTTTTCCGCTGCTGTTTATCCATAGTTTATACGAGAGTGAAGAGTGGTCGATGGATAATTCCATGTGGAAGGAAGGATTTAATTCTCAAGAATGGAAGGAACTTCTTAAAAAAAACTGGTTTCCCGAATATCTAAATATTAAAAATGGAGCAGTTGCTTATAAGTATATTTCTGAAGAAGTATTTTATAACTGGTTTCCCGTTGCCGAAAAAATTGCTTCTTTAGCCATTCGATCAAATATAGTAAAAATAATTCGTTATGGAGATATTGATTCTTATTTTGATTATAAATATATAGTGGAAACTGCAGCTGATTATGTCTTGTTTCATTATTGGACAACAGGATAAAATCAGCGGAGGGTACCAGAGCTGTCTTCCTACTATCTATCAGGATTATTTTTACAGTTGAAGTGGTAAGCACTTATAGTTGATAAAAGACTTATCCATTGCCTTAATAAAAAAAGTCAGTAAAATAAAACTGAATGGAGATGATGCGTGATGTCAAAAACGAGATTGGAAGCTTTTACCGATGCAGTTATTGCGATAATTATGACTATCTTAGTACTGGAATTATTGCCGCCGCAGTCAGATACCTGGTCGGCCTTATGGGGAATTTTTCATAAGATTCTTGTTTACATTATCAGCTTTATCATGCTGGCCATTTACTGGAACAATCATCACCATATGTTTCAGATGGTACATAAAATCAGCGGACGAGTGCTTTGGGCAAATAATTTTTTTATCTTTACTCTGACACTGATGCCTTTTGCGACTGCATGGGTGGGAAACTATTTGGATAGTCTGGTTCCACAGTTGGTTTATGGAATAGTTGTATTATTGGCGGATGCATCCTATTTTCTTTTAATGAGAGAATTATTTCGGGCCGATGAACAGAATACACAGTTAAAAATTGCATTGAAGCGCTATTATAAATTGTATTTTTCTTTAGGTTTAAATATTCTTGCGCTTATTATTGGCTGGGTGATTCATCCTTATCTGGTTTTGATCGTCAATTGTGTAATTCTTATCATATGGTTTGTTCCGGAAAAAAGAATTGAAAGGTACTACAGAGAACCCAAATAAGGACAGGTATGTGCTGAATATTTGAGTAATTTGCTTCAAAAAATCTGATATCAAAGAAAAATTCATAGCAAAAGCTTACTGATTTCATTTTATTTATCTAGTTTATTCAAAAGATTTTTAATTCATTTTGCGGCAATATATAAAAGGCTGATGGTTATACTTAAACGGTACTTGTTTCGCCTATTGAGTTGCCGGTGCAAATATTATAAAATAGATAGGCATACCCTATATACGAAAAAAACAGCTGAAGACAAAGTCTTAAAATTCTCAAATTTTTTAAAAGTCTGTTTATTTTATGAAAACAGCTTTAGCTCTTTTTAGTGTAGAATAGACGATGGGTAATAAGGTGAAAATTCAGATGGGTAGAACAATATGAATATCCAAGACAGACACGGGTATATTAGTTGGATAGAAATAAAGGGGCCATTAACCAATTATGGAGAATTTAAATAAGTATGCACAGGGGAACAAGAAAATCTTTTTGAGAAAAGAGATAGAGCAGGAACGACTGGGAGAAGAGATCTACGCAGAAGATATCTTGTGCCAGTATTCTGTTTATTTGGTGAGAAAGTTTGAAGAACAGGATGATTATCTGGAATTATCTCAGATGGAAAATCTGCTGAAGGATTTACCGGAAAGATTTAATAAAGATTTTCAGGATATAGTTACGAAGAACATGTATGTACGAACAGTTCCTAAAGCGGTTTATGTTACTTTACTGCTTGCTTTGCCTCAGCCGCTGACTAAATTCCAAATTGTTGAATTAAAAAACTGGATGGGTGCGCTGACAGTACCTTCATTGGCCTTGGAGCATACATCTAATTTTATGGAACCCCCTGTTGCTGCGACGACTGAAATGGTAAGAGAATGGCAGGAAACAAACAGTGAGGTCTTGCTTCTGACTGAAATGATGAATCAGTATAATGAAAGTCTAACAGATATTTATTCAGAATTGCAGGTATTAAAGTCCGGCAAAACGCCTCCTGTAATGAAGGTAATAAAAAGTGAAGCGGCTGCTAAAAAGACGCTTGAAAAAGAAAATGAAAATAGTCAGCGTATTGATGAGACAATAGCTAAATTAGATAAAATGACTGAAGAATTTCAAGCATTTAAACAACAGGTGGTTGAACGGCTTGAGAGCACCTCAGTGAACAGAAAACCGCCAAAATTTAAAATCTATTTTGACGGCAAAGAAAAAAGAAACGGTTTGGATCAGCGTGTGGAGCAAGCACTTGAACAAGTGCAAAAGCTGACAGCTAAAACAGATTTCTCTCAGCAGGAGATAGAGAAGCTGACAATGAAGCTGGAGAAGGAGTCTCGGCGAAACAGAGAATTGCTGAAAAATCAGCCGTTACCACCTCAAGGATTTGAGGAACAGAACAATCTCGAAGAAAAAATGGCTATTACCAGTAAAGAGGTATCAATGATTTCACATCAGCTTAAGGAAATCAATGATAAACTGAGCACTGTTGAAACGAAGGTTTCAGAAGCCGAACAGACACCGGAAGAGCTGGCTCAACAAGTAAAAGAGCATGGTCAAATACAGGAGACTATTTCTGAAACGATGAAATTGAATCAGGTAATTAGTCAGTTGACTGAAAAATTACAGTCTGTAGAAAGTGAATTGACTGATGTAAAACAAAAGGGTCAGAAAAAAGTACCTGTGATGAAGCTGAAAAAGAGTGAGACAGTGAAAAAGCTTTCGGAACAGCATAATAAAGATCAGGAACAGCTGAAGATGAATGCGATGGAAATCAAAAAGCTTAGTCAGACAGTTGGTAAAGTAGATGTTCAATTGATTCAGGCAAATCAGAAAATTGCCGAATTGGAGCAGAAGGTCAGAGTGACCGGTGGGATGTCGGGTAACCGGATCAATAGTGTGCATCCATCTGACGGCTATCACAGAGAAAATGAACCTGTACAGGCACTGACCAATCAACCACAGCAGCAGAATGACCATGGTGCAACCAGAAGCTTTCCAACCAAGGAATCGTTTTTACAGGCATCCAGACCTATGCCAACAGCTTATCAGCAAAGAACAAATCCAGTTCCAGCAGAATCTCAAACTCCACAAGGAGCCCCTACAGTGACTCTTGCAATAGAAGAAATGCTGGATCGAGTTTCTGATCATCCAAAAAGAACAGAGCCAATAAATCAGCCAGTAACCGAGCAGTCAAGAATGTCAACAACTTCTCTGCGACGGCTGAAAAAGCTTGAAGGAGAGATTTATTCAAGTTTTAAAAGAGTTAAAGGCGGAATAGGTTCCCGGGGAATGGTTTCGAAAGAAGATTTTTACAGCAATATCCGACAGATTGAGGTGCTTCCTTATCTTTGGTCAACAATTGAAACTGGAGATGAACCGCAGGATATGTTGTTGAATAATGAACTTAGCTGTCAACAGCTTGTCAACAGTGTTCCGACTTTTCTTGATGAAGTAGAAGAGCTTGCCTCTAAACGAAAGGTTATGGGCAAGTGGATATACTGTCCAAAAGAAGTGGAACAGAAAATGGAAGGCTTTAAGCTGCTCAATGAGTACTTTGAGCTGTACTTATCAAATAGAACAACAGGATAGACAAGGAACTAGTACGAGGAAGTCTGTCAAAAAACAACCTGAAACTATCAGGAAATTCCTGTTTAGTGTAAAGTAAGTTTAATGACTCTTTGTCAAACATTTATGAACTCATACTATTCGTTTATCCTGAATAATGAAACCTATTGATAAGCTTTCGTATAAAATCGGACTGACAGTATCAATTATGAATATTGGAGGAAGGGAAAAATCTTTCTCCAATTTTTTTCCGACATAAATTGTAGTGCTAGTTTAATTGAGGATGAAGCATGATCGGCAGATAGGGGGCTTCATCTTTTTAAACCTCAAAAAACGTATAAAAGATAGAGCATCTGAAAGACTGACTTATCAGCACTTCAGATGTTTTTCATTTTTTTATAAATAAATGGCTCTTATAGATTCAGTATTAAAGAGCTCCTTATAATCAATATGAGTGCTTCAGGTGTAATTAACTTAAATGTAAATAGCCTGCAGTATTTTTGTCTGGTACTTGTGAATAGTGATGGATATTTAGATAAGAACCATTGTTAGTGTAGAGTATGTTAACTTCTATTTTTAACGATCACTTAATCAGTTAGATAACCCCCTTACTTCATTTTTTTCCGGCGGCTGTTTCTTTTATTGAGTAGGCAGTTCGATAAAAACAGCTCTAACAATGCTTCAGTCGTATTTTTTTAAGTGAGGAATTGTTTGCCCCATAAAAGGTTTACAGGTACTATGAAAGAGAGGGAGGGGAAAAAATGGCAATGAATACTGAAGCGCAGAAAAAGAACCGGAAATATAAAAAAAGTACAAGATTCAGACAAATAACAGGGGTATTTATCGAGTATAATGTCATCCAGAATTTAGTGAAGCAGACACATCCGGAAAAAATCAGAACAGCTTTTGAAGAGCTGGGTTCAACCTTTATTAAAATAGGTCAGATGTTATCTGTCAGAACTGATATTTTTCCTCCGTCATTTATCGATGAGCTGAAAAAATTACAGGATAACGTGAAAAAAGATGATTATCCAATAATAAAAGAAATCATTGAGACTGAAGCACAGCAGCCTATTAAAGAGCTGTTTTCCTCATTTGAAGAAGTGCCTTTTGCATCTGCATCAATGGGTCAGACACATAAAGCTGTTTTACCTGAAGGCCAGATAGTTGCTGTTAAGATTCAGCATGCAGGGATACGGGAAGAAATTGGCATGGATTTATCCCTGTTGGAAAAAGCTTTGCCTCTTATTAAATATATTCCTGAGTCGAAAATAATTGATCTTAAAAATATTTTTCAGGAGATTAAGCAGTCGCTTGAAAAAGAGCTGGACGGGATTCAGGAAGCAGCTAATGGAAAATACTTTTATGAACTCAACAATAACTGGTCCATTATACAAGTACCAAAAATTTATCAGGAATATTGTACTCCGAGAGTCTTAGTGATGGAATATATTGAAGGGGCCAGTATTAGAAGTTTTTTTGGCAATCAGCAGCAATCAGATCCCGCCAATCAGAAATTGCGGGAGGAGTTTGGGAATATTCTTGTCCGTAACTACATCAAACAGGTTTTTGAAGATGGTTTTTTTCATGCAGACCCGCATCCGGGAAATATATTTGTTCAAGCTGCAGATGAAAAAGTTAATGAAGAGTTTGGAGCTGAAAAAAATAAAGCCAACTATTTTGAGAAGAAATTCAAGTATAAAACGATTGATTTTCTTTATCAAAGAGAAGATATGCAGCTGCCATATCGTTTGATCTATCTGGATTTTGGTATGATGGGACAATTGAAGGATAAGATGCTCAATAAACTGACTGATATTATGGTTAGTCTGTACAGAAATAATACCAGAGTGACTGGTCAGGCAATTTTACAAGTATGCAAGAAGGTTGGGCCTTTAGATGAGGAGCATTTTTATGAGCAATTGACGCCATTACTTGAACGAAACTATGGTGTGGGTATTGGAGAATTGAATTTGCAAAGCCTGTTTTTCCAAATCGTTGCCATCTGTCATGAGAATAATTTACAGATTCCTCAGGAAGTAACAATGCTGATTAAGTCAGTCATTACTTTTGAAGGGATGATTAGAGAGCTAGCACCCGAAATATCATTGGTGGAGATTTCTGCACCTTTTGCTAGAAAATATTTTACTGAAAAAATTGACTGGTCAACGGAATTTAAACGAACGATATTGGATGCATTGTATTCTGCAAAAGCAGTTCCTCAGATCCCCAGCAGAACGCTGGATGTTCTGGATGATCTGTCAAAAGGGAAGGCAAAAGTCAACATTGAACTGAAAAAGCAGGATGAGCTGTTGAACAAAGTGGAGGTAATGGTGAATCGTTTGGTCATTGGCTTGATCTTATCATCGCTGATTATCGGTTCATCTATGCTTGTTGAATTTAACGGAACCATGACTAGGCGATTTGTTTCTATTTTGGGTATTTTTGGCTATGGAATTGCTTTATTTTCTATCCTGTTCCTGATATACGATATTTGGCGAAAATACAGAAAAAAATGACTGCTTTTGCTTAACGGAAAAATCAGCCTGACCATAATATGAAGATATTTAATTATAAGCACCAAAAAGGGAGAAGCCAAGCTTAATATGAATTAAGTTTGGCTTCAAGGGGAGATAGTTAGAAAGAAGTTTTGCTACGCTCATCTTTCAACTGAACTAAGTATAGCAGATATTTTAAGGTACTTGAATTTCAATAAAAAAAGATAAATTTTTTGTTTTTGAAATTTTTTCACAAAAACCATCTAGAGAGGCGATCTTGTCAAAGCTGCAATCAATTTTCATTTTTATAATTATATATAAAAAATATGTTTTATTTATGTTTGTCAGTAAATAAAACGTATTTTTTTGATTTTTATTGGAAAATAAATTTATTTTCGGCAACATTTTCATTTGATAAAATAACACAGTCTCTTAAAAAAGAAAATTTGAAGTTTGTAATGGCTTAATAAACCAGTGACTGACAGCTAAATGGTCTAAAGCTGCTTGGGGTGTCGCTTTTAGTGTAGTGGACAAGAAATGTTTCATAGTTCTGTCCCCATATTATAGCTGCAGGTACAGCCCAAAACTGTTTCTACGTCGCTTTTTCTTCGACTATAGATTTTCCGGTTTCTGCTGTTGAAAATATCTCTTCCGGTCTTTCTTTGTAGTATTCCTATGAAGGTCTACTATGATTTTCACTATACATTCCACTTGGTATTCTTTAAATTCATGAGCAGAAACATTTTTCTCTTCCTGTTTGCGATAAGCGATAAAATTGAACCGACTTCCTTTTAAGTCAATTGAATTTAGAGAGTTTGGAACTTTATTTCTGTCTCGCTCTCAGCTTTAATCATATGCGTTTTGACCAAAAATATAATGCATTTTGTGGATACTAAACAATGATTCGTTTTCGTATAACGCTTACAATCGAAATATAAATCAAAGGAGGCAAAAATAATGGATTTAAAAAAAGAAGTAGCTGCAACAATTGATGCGTTGTCCCAAATTGGTAATGATCCGACAGGGGGTATGACACGACTACTTTATACTGACTCCTGGAAGCAAGCTCAGGAGTTTATACAGGAGAAACTGCAAACAGCAGGATTGTCTACGCACTTTGATGCTGTTGGAAATCTTTTTGGACGTCTGGAAGGAACAATGTATCCCGAAGAAACAGTTATGTCAGGATCGCATATTGACACTGTAGTAAATGGTGGAACCCTGGATGGACAATATGGGGTAGCTGCTGCTTATTTAGCAATTAAGTATTTGCAGGAAACATATGGTAACCCGTTACGCTCACTAGAAGTAATTTCGATGGCAGAGGAAGAAGGCAGCCGTTTCCCAACAGTTTTTTGGGGAAGTAAAAACTTCGTTTGTGAAGCAAAACGAGAAGATGTTGAAACAATTGCTGACTTTGATGGAATAAGCTTTGTTTCAGAAATGAGACGGCAAGGCTTCGACTTTTGTGATTCAAATAAGACACTTAGGCAAGATATCAAAGCCTTTGTTGAAATTCATATTGAGCAAGGAAATGTCTTAGAAAAAGAAAACTTGCAAATTGGAGTTGTAAACAATATTGCTGGGCAAAAACGCTATACCTTTGTATTGAAAGGAGAAGCGAATCATGCAGGCACTACGCCGATGGGCTACCGCCGAGATGCAGTATATGGCTTTGCTAAGATGTGCTCAGCTGTAATAGATCGAGGTCTTGAACTGGGAGATCCGCTGGTCGTTACTTTTGGGAAAGTGGAGCCTAAACCTAACACTGTCAATGTTGTGCCAGGAGAAGTTTTATTTACAATGGATTGCCGTCATACTGATGGCGCCCTTTTGGATTCCTTTGCTGCAGAAGCGGAGCACTTAATTAAAAAAATTGCACAGGAACATCATTTAGATGTTGAAATGGATTTATGGATGGATGAACGTCCGGTACCAATGAATGAAACAATCGTTGCGGCAATTGAATCGGCAGTTAAACAATCGGGTAAGCGATACAAAGTAATGCACAGTGGAGCCGGTCATGATTCCCAGATTATTGCACCACATTACCCAACGGCAATGATTTTTGTCCCAAGCATCAATGGTATCAGTCATAATCCAGCAGAAGAAACAACCATTGAAGATTTGACAGCAGGTGTAGAAGTACTGGCAGCTGCCTTGTATGAATTAGCTTATCAAGAATAGAAAGTAGGGAAGAATAGTGGGTTATAGGAATAATAATACTGGTTATTTAGATGGCTTATTGCAATCCAGAGCAATTGTTAAGAAAAACAACTATGCAATTTTACCCCATGACGGGTTAGTCAATAATGTAATTCCAGGCTTTGATAATTGTGAATGTTCAATTTTAGGCTCAAAGAAGCTGGGCGCTTCCTTTGTAGATTATCTCGTTTCTTTTAAAAAGGGAGGGGAAAATATTCAAGGTTTTGGAGGGGAAGGGATTGAAACCTTCTTGTATGTGATTAATGGGAAATTAGAAGTTGGTGATGGAAAAGAAACTCATGAATTAGGAACTGGCGGATATCTCTACTTGCCAGCTGGAGAAAAAATGTTTATGAGGAATCTTCAAGAAGAAGCAACCGAAGTCTTTCTTTATAAAAAACGCTACCAGCCGCTTGAAGGATATCAGGCCTATAAAATTGTCGGACATCTCTCTGACTTGACACCTGTCCATTATGAGGATATGGAAGATGTTTTATTATGGGATTTTTTACCAAAAGATTTAGGTTTTGATATGAATATGCACATACTTTCCTTTGAACCTGGTGCCAGTCATGGCTATATCGAAACGCATTATCAGGAACATGGTGCTTATTTACTATCTGGTAAAGGGATGTACAACTTAGATAATGAATGGTTCCCAGTGGAAAAAGGCGACTATATTTTTATGAGTGCCTACGTTCAACAAGCTGCGTATGGTGTTGGCAGAGATGAACCTTTGGCTTATATCTATTCAAAAGATTGTAATCGAGATCCAGAGATTTAAGAAGGAGCAGAGCAGAATGGAAGAAACAGTAATTGTTAAGCCAGAGGAGCTGCATCATCTGATTCAAAAAAAACTAACAGCAGCAGGCTTGTCTGAAAAACATGCGGACATCGTTGCGGAGCACTTGGTTTTTGCAGATGCTAGTGGTATTCATTCCCATGGTGCAGTAAGAGTTGATTATTATGCAGAACGAATTGCAAAGGGCGGGATGAACCGTACACCAGAAATTACGTTTGAAGAAACAGGACCAAGCAGCGGGATTGTTCATGGGCAAAATGGTGTTGGGCAGGTTGTGGTGCTGGAGGCGACTAATTATGCTATTGAAATGGCAAAAAAATCGGGAATTGCGGCTGTCGGTGTGCGACAAACTAGCCATAGTGGAGCTCTTTCTTATTACGTGAGGAAGGCAGCACAAGAAAATTTATTGGCGTTGTCTATGTGTCAATCAGATCCGATGGTTGTTCCTTTTGGCGGTAAAGAGAATTATTTTGGAACAAATCCCATTGCTTTTGCCGCTCCTCGTAAAAATGGAGCCCCCCTTGTCTTTGATATGGCGACAACAGTACAAGCGTGGGGGAAAATTTTAGATGCTCGTTCAAAAAATAAAAACATTCCAGATAATTGGGCGGTTGATGCTTCAGGGAAACCGACGACAAACCCTCATCATGTTCATGGCTTGTTACCAATCTCAGGACCTAAAGGCTTTGGTCTTATGATGATGGCGGATATTTTGTCGGGAATGCTTTTGGGATTGCCATTTGGGAAACATGTTTCCTCAATGTACAATGATTTAACCAAAGGGCGGGATTTAGGACAGTTTATTCTTTTAATTGATCCGCAGCGCTTTACTGATTTGGAGCAATTTAAAGAATCAATTGAAACAATGGTTACTGAATTACATGAGATTCCTCCTGCTGAAGGGTTTCAACAAGTGTATTATCCAGGAGAAATCAATCAACTAAATTATGAAAAATATATGAAAAAAGGCATCCCGATTGAAAAAAATATCTATGCTTATTTATTAAGTGATACTGTTCATTTTGATCAATATTCTGGGGCGGATGCATTTGCTCAATCTGGAACAGGAAAGTGAGGAAACCAATGTTATACACGATTATCCAAAAAAATAATTATCAGGATTCTATTGTCCTAATGCTATTGACCAACCGTTTACTTACAGTGGACGGTGTAAGCAATGCCTCTGTTATGATGGGTACTCCTGCCAACAAGGATATTTTTAAAACAGGTGGTATTTATACGGATGAAATGGCAGCTGCTACTTCAAATGATATGGTTCTTGTATTAGATATTGAAGATAAAGACCTCATTGATATTGTTTTAAAAGAAGTAGCTGATTTTATAGCTGATCAAGGGAAAAGCAGTGGGGAAGAAGGACCTCAAACAGTCAAAACATGGGAGAAGGCGTTGGAAGCAGGCGAAGCAGCAGCAACAGCAGTTTTATCTATTCCCGGAACCTTGGCTGCTCCGGAAATCGAAACAGCTTTAGAAGCAGGGAAACATGTTTTTTGTTTTAGCGACAATGTATCAATAGAAGACGAGGTACGTTTGAAGAAAATGGCTCATGATAAAGGGCTTTTATTAATGGGACCTGACTGCGGCACAGGTATTATCAATGGCATCCCAGTTGCTTTCACAAATGCAGTGCGTAAAGGAAGTATTGGTATTGTGGGTGCTTCGGGTACAGGTATCCAAGAGGTAACAACAATTATCCATAAATTAGGAGCGGGCGTAACACAAGCACTTGGTACTGGTGGACGTGATTTAAGTGAAGCAGTAGGAGGAATCACAGTCAAAGATAGCATTATTGCATTGGAAAATGATCCAGAAACAAAGGTGATTGTTGTCATTTCAAAGCCACCTGCTCCGCAAGTTCGTGATGAAGTTCTTGATCTTTTACGAAAAGGAACAAAACCGGCAGTTACAATCTTTCTTGGAGAAAAACCAACAGATCATGAAGTTGGCTTGTACCGTGCTTATACATTAGAAGAAGCAGCACAAATTGCTGTTCAACTTTTACATGAAGAAGCAGTGACACCGATTGATGAAATGATTGATCAGTCAAAAACTATTTTTAGTCCGAAGCAGCAAAAGATCAAAGCTTATTACTCAGGCGGAACGTTAGCTTATGAAGCGGCAATGCTTGTAAAAGCAGGCTTGCAGCTATCAGAGGATGCACCACATGAGGATGGGTATATTTTGAAAGCACAAGGGCATGAAATTATTGATCTTGGTGATGATATTTATACACAAGGAAAGCCCCATCCGATGATTGATCCAAGCAAACGAAAAGAGATGCTGCAACAGGCAGCAGCAGATCCTGCAACAGCAGTCATTTTATTGGATATCGTATTAGGCTATGGTTCACATGCAGATATGGCGAGTGAGCTGGCACCAACAATTAAGGAATTGAAAGCGAATGCAGCTTTGGCTGACCGATCATTGGCAATTATTGGAACAATTGTTGGTACAGACCTTGACCCGCAAGATATCAATAAGCAGGCTGCAATTTTAACTGAGGCAGGTGTAACGCTTTGCCAGAGCAATGCACAAGCAGTTAAAAAAGCTCTTGTATTATTAGGGCATCCTCTGCCAAACATCACTCGTAAATTATTACCAAAATCACAACCAACCGAAGCTTTGCCGCAACCTTCCGAGGCAGTTGTGCAATTGCTGAAAAATCAGGCATTTATCAATGTAGGCTTGCGCAGTTTTGCAGAAGCAATCCGTGAACATCACGGCAGTGTAATTCAATATGACTGGCAGCCTGTTGCGGGCGGCAATGTGACATTGCAAAAAGCACTGCGCTTCTTAGCCCAAGCTTCATTGAAAGAGTAGGAGGAAATTATCGTGTATCAAACAATTGAAGAAGCAAATCAAGCTGTTATTGCAAAAATTGTTGCTGGGTCGCCATTTCTAATGGATGTTGTTCCAGCAGAAAGTGTGATTCCAGAGCTATCAGAAGGCAAAGTTCTTTTACACGCTGGTCCACCTATTAGGTATGATCAAATGGTTGATCCAATACAAGGAGCTTGTGTGGGAGCCGGTCTTTTTGAAGGCTGGGGTGAAACAGAGGCAGAGGTTCGTCAATTATTAGAGACAGGTGAAGTTAAGCTTATTCCTTGTCATCATGTTCAAGCTGTTGGACCGATGGGAGGAATTACCTCGGCGCATATGCCGGTTTTAGTCGTGGAAAATAAGACAGATGGGAATCGTGCTTTTTGTACTATGAATGAAGGAATTGGTGCTGTTTTACGTTTTGGCGCCTATTCACAAGAGGTTATTGACCGTCTTCACTGGATGAAAGATACATTAGCACCTGTTTTAAGTGCTGCACTGCACATGAAACCAGAGGGATTCAATATGAATGTCATTGTTGCAAAAGCAATTGCTATGGGCGATGAATTCCATCAACGGAATATTGCAGCTTCTTTAGCTTTCTTAAAGGAAATGGCTCCAATTATTGCAGGGCTGGATGCGTTTGAAAATCAAAAACAAGAGGTTATTCAGTTCTTGGCAGATACAGATCAGTTTTTCCTGAATATTATGATGGCTTCTGCAAAGGCTGTGCTGGATGGCGCTCGAACAATTGAAGAAGGAACAGTTGTTACAGCTATGTGTCGTAATGGTCATGAATTTGGCATTCGTATCTCTGGAATGGGGGATGAATGGTTTACCGGACCGGTTAACACACCAAAAGGGTTATATTTTGTAGGGTTTAGTGAAGAAGATGCTTCTCCGGATATGGGAGATAGTGCAATTACTGAAACGTTCGGTGTTGGAGGAATGGCAATGATTGCGGCTCCAGCAGTTACACGGTTTGTAGGCTCTGGCGGCTTTCAGGATGCATTAAAAACAAGTAATGAGATGTTGGAAATTTGTATTGATACGAATCCTAATTTCTCAGTACCAACTTGGGATTTTCAGGGAATATGTCTGGGTATTGATGCTCGCAAAGTTGTTGAAACGGGTATTCTGCCTGTCATTAATACAGGGATTGCGAACAAGCAGGCAGGACTTGGACAAATTGGTGCGGGTACAGTAACACCACCAATAGATTGTTTTGAGAAAGCAGTCTTAGCTTATGCAAAAAAATTAGGATTTAAGGAAGAGTAAGAATAAAATTTTCTTGCAAACGAGAAGGGAATGAAAGGAATGCTGGCAGCTGAATGGGTGGATCAGGTACTTTTTGACTCACAGTTGATGAAAGGATACTGGTATATTCATAGCATTTTTCAAAAAAGCTTCAATATCCAGGATCAGCAGAAAAAATATTTAGTGACGATTACTGCACAGGAAACAAAAATTCCTAAAGGTATCAAAGTAGCAGAGAAAGACTTTTTGATCTTGAAAAATGAAATCTGGCCAGAAATGCCGTTTTTGATACAGCAGCGGCTGATTATTTTTCCGCAGCATCAGCTATCCTTCCAATCTGCTCAAAGCTACTCCACGAAATGGGCAGCCCAGTCAGCGACCTTTGATCCAAAGCTATTTTTTTTGTTGATTTCAAAGGTGAATAAAGAAACTGGTTATCAAGAAAAGGTCAATGCAGCATTATCCAGTCAGCATCAATTTTGTCAGGCGATAGATCAAGTGTGTCAGGATTCATTTTCACAGCAGCAAATAGGGCTGAACTTTCTATTAGGAAGAGGGCTTGGTTTGACGCCTTCAGGAGATGACATGCTAGTCGGACATTTCTTGGCTCGCTTGCTTATGAAGGCTGAAGATCAGCGCTTAGTTAGGTATTTACAGCATAAGCTTGAAACAGTCCCTGATTTAACGACGGATGTCAGCCTTCATTATTTAAAAAATGCTTTGCAAGGATCATTTAGTCAATTACCATTAGCAGTTAGTCAATGTCAGGAAGAAGCAAAAAGCTATCGAGCTATTCAGGAAATTCTTAAGACTGGACACACTTCAGGTGCTGATTTTCTTGCTGGCTTTGCAAGAAGTATTTATAGATTTCAACAAAATAGAAATGAGGGATCGTTATGGCAAAGCGGGTAGTGATTGCTTTAGGCGGCAATGCAATTTTAAAACCAAATCAACCAGCCACGGTTGAAACGCAAATTGCAAATATTGAATTAAGTGCGGATCAAATTTCAAAAATTGAACAATTGAATCATCAAATTGTAGTAACTCATGGCAATGGCCCGCAAGTTGGCAACATTTTACGTCAAAATGAAGAAGCCAAGGAAGTTGTTCCGCCTTTTCCTTTAGATGTGTGTAATGCAGAGTCACAGGGCTTTATTGGTTATTTAATGGAACAGAGTATTAAAAATAAAATTGAACAAAAAGAACTGACAAGTAATGTGGTAACGTTATTAACACAAGTAGAAGTGTCATCAGAAGATCCGGCTTTTACAAAACCAACGAAACCAATCGGTCTCTTTTACAATGAGATAGAAGCAAAGGCAATGGAGGAAGAAAAAAATTGGGTGATGGCAGAAGATGCAGGTCGCGGCTATCGTCGCGTAGTTCCTTCTCCCAAGCCTGTAGCAATTCATGGTGTAGAAGCAATGGTTCATCTATTAAATCAAAATACGATTGTGATTGCTGGCGGCGGCGGTGGTATTCCGGTCGTTAAAAAAGAAAAAGGTCTGCGCGGAGTTGAAGCGGTGATTGATAAAGACAGAACCGGAAAGAAATTAGCAGAGCAGGTAGATGCAGACATTTTTATGATGCTTACAGATGTTAGCAATGTATATATCAATTATGGTACGCCGGAGCAAGAGAAGCTAAGTAGTATTTCTGTAGATCAAGCGCAGGCTTACTTTGATGCAGGACATTTCGCAGAAGGAAGTATGGGGCCAAAGATGGAAGCTGCAATTGACTTTGCTAAACAAGGGAAAACAGCAATCATTTGTTCACTAGAAGAAGCAGATCAGGCATTACTTGGAAAAGCTGGGACTAGAATTGCTGGTTAAAACCAGCAATTCGGCTGTTTTAGTCTCCTTCTTCAGATAATTCCAGGGCTAGGCGCAAATCAAGACTAACTGCTGGGTCATGGACATTTTTGCCCAATAGTTTTTGACATTGTTCAATGCGGTACTTTATCGTATTGCGGTGAACAAAAAGCGCCTTAGCAGTGCGAGTTATCTCGCATTGGAAATCAAGGTAATAGCGAAGTGTTTTGCGTAATTCAATTAAGGCATCTTCTTGAGGGAAGGCTAATTCTTTTAGGATTGTTCGGCAAAAATAATGAATATCCTCAGGGCTCATCTTTTCAAAAAGACTCCGCATCCCTTTTTGGTGATAGAATGTGACAGACGAAGACGAGTTTTGCGATTTACGTTCTTCATAAGCAGTTTTTGCTTCGATAAACGAACTAGCTAAATCATTAATACTTTCATAGACTGTTCCGACCCCAAAGGTAATTTTAAAGGGCAGGCAAGCAGCCAAAGCATCAGCGGTTTCCGTTAAATCAGCCTCCAACTGTTCACATTTATGTTGGACTAAGATAGCAAAATGATTGCTGCCTTTTAGATTGAACAGGCAGGTGTCTTTGATTCGATGAGGAAGCTGTTCGGTAAACCATTGATAAGCCAATTCACTTTCTTCTTTTTGGTATTTGACTTTTGTTGCTTGTGTTATTTCTGTGGGCTGACAGGCAACATAGATCACCCGATAATGCCGGGCTTTAACTAAACCAAAGGTCTTCCCGAGGTCTAACCAATCTTTTTGTTGTTGTTTTGTTGACTGCTGGTATTCAATCATACGAGTTAGAAATTCAGTTTTCAAATCTTCTAAAGATTCTTGGACTTTTTGATTTTTATACAGCATGAAAGAAAGTACTAATGCAGCTTGTTCTATGGCAAACTCAGAAACAGGAAAAGGAATAGCTTCAGGATTCAAGACAACCAAATAATAAGGAAAGTAGCTGGATGTTTCAATCGCAAAATAAGAAATTTGAGATGTTTTTTGATTCAAGTCAGTAATAGGAATAGTACCACTTTTCTCGCCGGTGAAGACTCCTATTTTCTTGGTGAGTTCATGGATATAATACTCTGCAGGCTTAGACATTTTTGTAAAATGTTTGGAATGAGCGATCACCTTTTTAAAAGGATTTAAAAGAATAATTGGTGTATTTACAATTTGACCGAAGTCAGCAATAAAGCGGGCGATACTAACGTCATTAATTAAGGATGAAGAAAAACGTTTTTGAATGTCTAAGGCATAGCTCAACTGTTCGGTCTTGGTATTCCAGAGAACATTTAACAGCTGATGCATTAGTCTTCCCAAGGGGATAGTTGCAGGAATTTCAACAATAGGAAAGCCTAAAGTCTGTGCATAGGCAATCACTTCTATATCAACAGTATCTAAAAAGCGCCCTATTTTGATGCCGAGACCAGATGCATTTTTTGCAACGAGAGAGTCAATTAAAGGGAATAGCTCTTTTTGATTATCTTTATAAACCATTGCAGTGGTCAATATGAATGTCTTCTCTGGAATATAATGAGCAATATCCGGCGTTTCAGTGATTTCAATACTTTCAACTGGTTTTTGGGTACTAGTTTTATCTGTTAATAAGCGTAGTCCTGAAAAACGAGGAATGGCTAATAAGTCAGTTAATTTTTTCATAAGGAGACTCCTTTTGATTGGTTTTTGATCAAAATGCACAAAAAACGTGCAGAAGTTAGCTCTATTGTACAATAATGATGGAAGCGTTGACAAGCGAATATAGAAATGGGGAGAAAAAAATGTATAAAGAATTAGCAATACCACAACGAACGATTATGACACCTGGACCTGTGGAAGCTCATCCTGTAGTTTTAAAAGCGATGACTAGTCGAATTTTAGGTCAGTTTGATCCTATGTTTTTAACAATTATGGATGAAGTAAAGGAAATGATTAAACAGCCTTTTGGTACGAAAAATAAAGAGGCTTTTGCGGTAGATGGAACCTCAAGATCTGGACTGGAGGCAGCACTAATTGCTTTAATTGAGCCGGGAGATAAGGTATTGATTCCTGTCTATGGACGATTTGCTTATCTCTTAGGGGAAATTTGCGAGCGTGCGCAGGCAGAAGTCCGCTATATGGAGAAAGAATGGACGACCCCATTTGTGCCAAATACTGTCATAAAAGAGATTGATGATTTTCAGCCGAAAATTGTGGCGATGGTTCATGGTGAAACAGCAAATGGTCAGATGCAGCCGCTGCAAGAAATAGGGGCTTATTGTCGCCAAAAGGATGTCTTCTTTGTTGTCGATATGGTTGCGACCTATGGCGGGGTTCCTTTATTTGTGGATGAATGGTGTGTTGATCTGGCAATTGCAGGTACTCAGAAATGTCTCAGTGTCCCTTCAGGCTTATCCTTAGTTACATATAATGATCGGGTAGCGGAAGTTGTGAATGCTCGTTATCAGAAAGAACTGGGATTGAGTAAAACTGATCGCAACAAACGACACATTAGCAGTAATTATTTGGATTTAAGTCAGCTGCAAAGATATTGGAGTGAAGAAAGAATCAATCATCATACTGAGGCGACTAGTATGATTTATGGTTTACACGAAGGGTTGAGAGTGCTGCTTGAGGAAGGGCTTGAAAATGCCTATGCACGCCATGAAAAAAATGATCGAGCGTTAATTGCAGGACTGAAGGCAATGGGTCTATCTTTTTATGGTGAAGTCGAAACAAAAATGCCAACGGTGACACCTATTTTGATACCAAATGGAGTCGATGGTGAAGCTGTCAGAGAAGAAATGCTGACTTCTTTTGGTGTAGAGATTGCGAGTTCCTTTGGGGATTTAAAAGGGAAGGTTTGGCGAATCGGGAATATGGGTTATAGCAGTCGTAAAGAAAATATCCTTCATGTTCTTGCAGTTCTGGAAGGTGTCTTATTGTATTACGGTGCTGAAATTCAAGCAGGAAAAGCAGTAACCGCTGCACTTAACTATTATCAAGCGAATTAGCACTTATGCACAATAGAAATTAGTACTTTGTGAAAAATGTCAAATGAAAAATGTTAAAGGAAGACGTAAACTAAAAGCATGTTAAAGCGTTTTCTTGAAGAGGTGCACAAACTTTACAAGAGCTAATGATGGAGGAGAAAATATGGAGATCAATAAAGAACAAACAAGTTTTGCCTACTGGAAACAGATTATCGTCTTATTGTGTTCAGGTTGGGTAACAATCTGGATTTATCGGTCCGCATTATCACCAATTTATCCGCAAATAAATGAGTCACTTGGTGGTAATATCTCGGACACGGCATTAGGATCTATTGCAAGTTTTTATTTTTTAGGGTATGTAATTATGCAGATACCTGCAGGGTTTTTAGTTGATAAGATAGGAAAGAAAAAAGTCTTAATTCCCGGTTTTGTGGTGTTTGCTTTAGCAGCATTTTTGATTTCGCAAGCATCATCAATTACGATGATTTATACAGGGAGTTTTTTAGCTGGGATTGGCTGCGGCTCTTTTTACGGGTCAGCTTACTCACTGACTTCACAAAATATACCTAAAGAGAAGAAAAGCTTCTCAACAGCAATCGTAAACAGCGGTTCAGCTGTTGGATCTGGGTTTGGAATGATTCTATCGAGTTTTTTAGTTATTCAGATGAAAATGCCATGGCAAACAATGATGTATTTGTCTGCATTTCTGATTGTATGTATGACAATTGCTTTTTCCTTAATTATTCGCAGTAACAAAGATGATGTCGCCTTTTTGGAACGGGAAGCGATAGCTGAAGTCAGTGAAGCACCTAAGGAAAAAGTTTCTCTAACAACTTTGTTTTCTTTACGGATGCTGTTCACCTATGTGTTATATTTTGCGACATGCTATGCTTACTATATGACTGTGACTTGGCTGCCGAATTTCCTCGGAACAGAACGAGGATTTGAAGGGGTTGCAATTGGCTTTTCTTCTTCTCTAGTAGCTTTTGCATCTATTCCGGGTGCATTGTTCTTCAGTCGTTTGGCAGATAAATATATGCATAAAAAAGTGACATTTATTGTTATTTTAGAAATACTTGCTGCTTTAATGCTCTTAGTTACGGTTCAAGCAACGAACGCAACTTTCTTGATGATTGCCTTGATTTTATATGGATTTTTAGGAAAGCTGGCAGTTGAACCGATTATCATTTCATGGTTAGGTGAAAATGCACCTAAAGTAGGTGTTGGTACGACTCTAGGTGTCTTTAACTTTTTCGGTATGATGTCTTCGGTTATTGCACCAACACTGACAGGTTCTATTTCTGACGCTACAGGTTCTAAAGTTATGGGCTTTTATATAGCAATCATCCTATTAATCGGCGGAACACTCTTATTCTTATCATTCAATGCGAGGAAAGCAGCAGAATAAAAAGGTAACTCAAAAAAGTCTATAAAAAGCTTTTGATTTAATCATCTATATACTTGGCAGTAAGTGACTATCATTAAGTATTTTGATGACAAAGGGTGTAATAAGCAAGTGTGTTAAAACAAATGCTTGCAGCAGTGGTGATACTATTGTAAAGTGTTCGCTTCGCTGCCTCAGACAACAATATTGATCTAATGTCAATATCTTGTCCACCCATTCATTGGATGAATAATTACACATTCAAAGATTGTTGTTCGCATACGATCCCACTAGTGTGTTGGCTAAATTAAAACTAAGAGATGCTTTTAATCCAAGAAACGTGCAGCTAGCACGGGAGCAACTCGGTAAAAAACGCCGATTTCATCCCTAACTGGAGTCAAACTAGCCGTAAAAATTATAGAAACAGCTAGTAATTCTCCAGCTGCTTGTTATTAAAGTATACAAATTAAAATTTTCTATCAGTGAACATCATTTATAAACGATCTTTTATTATAATTTATAATTTGGTCAGAGCATTAGGTAGAGGCAGAAAAGATAAAAACAACCATAAAGCTCTGGGTATTCAAGCTTTATAAGTGTTTTGTAGAATAGGATTTGAATGACTAATAAAAAAGTGGGGAGCTTCACATGAAAAAAAGAAACAGAAAAATCAGTTTAATCAATCAAATAATGATTGCTACTGTTTTAGGGGTACTATGCGGGTTTCTTTTTCAAGGAGCAGTAAGTGATTTGAAAATTGTAGGTGAACTTTTTCTGCGATTAATTCAAATGTCTGTGGTTGTATTGATTATGGGCGCAGTCATTGAAGCAGTTGGTGGATTAGAAGCAAAAGAATTAGGAAAAATTGGGCTTAAGGTATTTCTATGGTTTATGGGCTCAACAATTCTAGCTGCTATTATAGGTATTCTTTTTGGACTTCTCTTCAAACCAGGTGTCGGTCTAACGACTGCAGCTTTACAAGAAGAAGTTGTGGGGATGGCAGATGCAAGCTTGCAAGAAATTATTCTTGGGTTCATTCCCTTGAATATTATTGAAGCAATGGCAGAAGCAAACATGATTCAAGTAATTATTTTTTCTTTACTGTTCGGATTGGCCTTAAGTTTAATTAAAGAAGAAAAAACCAATCAGCTTATTCTGGAGTGGATTATCGCTTTTAACAATGTAATCTTAAAAATGGTTACTTTGATTATGAAGGCAGCTCCAATTGGAATCTTCTGTCTAATCGCTTCGGTGGTTGGTGAAGCAGGGATTCAAGTTTTAGGTACCCTAGTTCGATTTTTAGTAACTTTAGGTATTGCTTCACTCATCTTTTTAGTCATTTGGCTATTGATCACTGCTTGGTATTGTAAAGTAGGAGTTTTTCGTTTAGTAAAAAACATGTGGCGTATGTCCGTGATTTCTTTTACGACAACTTCTTCTGCAGTTTCGCTACCCGTCCAAATTGAAGACAGCCGAGAAAAATTGGGGATTAGTGATCGGATATCCAAGCTGGTTGTTCCATTAGGAATGAGTTTAAACAGCAATGGTTTGGCAATGTTCCTGTCTCTTTCCGTAATTACCTTTACACAGTTTTATAATGTTGAATTAAGCGTCGGCAAGCTTATCCAAATAGTTCTTTTGTCTACTTTGGCTTGTTTAGGAACGATTGTTGTTCCGGGAGGAGGCTTGGTTGCATTAGCCACTGTTATGCCAATGCTGGGATTACCAACAGAAAGCATCGCCTTGTTGGCAGGAATAGACTGGTTTTCCGGAATGTTCCGAACTTTGTTGAATGTGGATGCAGATGTTACTGTGGCAATGATCATTGCTTGTGACGAAAATGAATTAGACTACGCAATATTCAATGGAGAAAAAAGATTTTCAGATGATGCCAAGGAATTTAAGATAGGAGATATATAAAAAAATACTGTAGACTGCCCATCAAAAAAAGATGGGTGGTTTTTTGATGATGTTTGGTTAATTTAAGCAGCTTTGTAATAGCGATAATGAAACTTCATAGGTGTCATTATTTGCATATTTTCATTGATATCGTTCATTGTTATAATATTCGATGTATTGAATAATCATAGTGATAAGCGCTTTACGGTCTGTAAACTCATGGATATAATACTTTTCCCGCTTAAGCCCTCAAACAAGCCTTCTAATTTCTGATTTGAAGTTTTTGTGAGTAGTATACAGCTTGAGCCAGTTTGATAATCACTTTGGGCTGCTCCATTTAAACTGATTTTATGACTAAGATAGCTCTCTACAATTTTTAAGTGCTCTTCTGGCGCGTACTTCATTTGTATCTTTCCCATATAAAATACCCCTATCTAGGGTTTAATTATTTCTTTGTCCTAGATAAGGATAATACACTATAATGTTCTGTTATTATTTCACCCGTCTATTTCGCTGTCTTCTGCGTGCTCTCTTTCTTTTTGGTTTTTCAATGGTGGTTACAAAAAGGATAAAGGCGCCTGTACAGAATACAAAGAATAAAGCACCTGTTTTGAAGCCTTCTGGAAGATAGACCAGTTTAAGGGTATGCTTGCCGGCACTGACAGGAACACTGATAAACGCATTTTTAAATACTTCTATTGGTACTTTTTTTCCATCAATATAAGCTGTCCATCCTTTATCATAAGGGATGGTTGTAAGAACCATTTGATCTTCTTCTGCTGAAAAAGTACCGGTTGCTTTTCGGCCGCTGACTGTTAAATTCACACTATTGTCTTGAATCTCTTTCACGGCAGATTCAAAAGCAGCCGTATCAAGACCAACAACTTTTGGTTCCATAAAACTGACTGCTTCAGTTCCATAAAAACTGACAGTAAATGTGACAGTTGTTGGAACTTCATAGTAGCCGATATTGTAATATTGACCGGTGATATTAATCTGTGATTTCTGGGTGGTGCCGTTGACCATCATTGTAGCAGTGGAACTTTGCAGCTGACCGAAATCTGTTGGAAACAGGCTAAGATAAGCTTGAGTATTAGCAGGAACATTAACGGTCCAGGTAATTTCTTTTGCAACATTGCTTTGTGTTTCACGATACGTTACAGAAGAAGCATTTTCTTCGATTTTTACATTTTGCTGATTTGTAATTATCGGTGTATAAAATGTGAAAAAGTTCTGCTGTTGTTGAGAAAGAGCATTAATCAGATTTGATTGACTAGTCAGGTTATCCGTTTCTGGCTGCTCTATGTCATAGATTGATTCATTTGCCAGAAAACCTAAAGGCAGAGCATAACTGTTTTCATACAAGCCGTATTCTCCAGAACGGGCTGTTTCCGTATAGCCGAATTTTAATGGATTGTCCTTGGATAGATTGTATTGTATACCCATCAGCGCATCCATGAGCAGAGTATTATTTGGATAGCGCGTATTCAAGCTGGTTCCTCTTGAGCGAAATCCAAGTGTATTCAAATAGGCTGATGAATTTCGGTTACGTATGGAAGAAAACAGGCTGATTCCGCTGTAGCCGTAATTAATACTGTCATTTGAAGAAACGGGGTTCAAATTTTCCAGTCGATAAAACGAATCATTTTCCTCTTTTGTCTGATCTACCAGTTTTTTGATATCCGGATAAGGTTCGGTGTACAAGCTTCTGGAAGCATAGTTCCAATCATCCAGCACGCCATTAATCATGGCGCTTGTGTTAATAAACGCCTCTGCACAGACGACCAGCAGCAACAGAATGGATAAGTAGCGGCCAGGTATTTTCTTCAACTGATAAAACGCAATTCCTGCTGTATAAAGAATCAAAAATAAAACAGTGATAACAAACGTAGTGAGTGAGATATAATCATAACTTCCAGTGGGTGCTGAACCTTCTGCGAGTGCGAAAAGGGCAATAACCAAAATGGCTGTCCCGGTGAAAATTCCCAGATCGTCTGTTTTAAATTTTTCCCAGCCATAGCCGGCCAGTAGGACAATCAGAAATGAAAACAGGAAGCTGTAACGAAATAGGAACATATTTGGTGCGTGCATTCCGTGCCAGAAAAGATTCAGCGGGACAATGTAAAAGCTGGCAATCAGCACAACAAACAAGCTACCAAAAAGCAGTTTATTTTTTAATGGTGTCTGCCGGGTGACAAAGTAAAAAATACAAAACAGCAAAGGAAGAAGCCCTGCGTAAATAAAAGGGATAGAACCATATTTTGTCGTATCATAAACACCGACCATGTTTTTCATGACAATATCCCAGAAGGCTGTTGCTTCTGTTTTAAATTTAGTTACTTCCGTCAGCGTTTCACCATTAAAACGTAAATCAAAAATTGTTGGCAGTATGATAATCATAGACGCTCCGCCGGCAAGTAATGAAGTGATTCCATAAGGCAGAATGGACTGTTTATATTGTTTCCAGTTAGTAAACAACCGAACAATGAAATAAAGGAACGAAAAAATACCAATCATAAAGCCCATATAGAAATTTGAAATAAACAGCAGCAGATAGCTGACAAACAGAAGTGTGATTTTTTTCTGATCCATAACACGGTGGATGCCCCAAATAATCAGCGGCAAATAGACAAATGCATCCAGCCACATGATCAGCTCAGAATGAGCTGTGGCAAACGACATCAATGCATATGGGACACTTAGTGTGACATGTGCCCACTTTTTAATGTCAAATGTATGAGAAGCCAGAAACCAGAAAGACAGTCCTGCAGATCCTATTTTTAACAGAGTAATCAGATACAAGGCATCAGGCATATTTTGATTGCTGAAGAAAAAGACAAGCGGAGTAAACAGCCCGCCCAGATAATAAGAAATCAAAGATAAATAGTTCAGCCCTAAAGAGGCATTCCAGGTATAAAAAATACTTTGTTTTCCATGAAGCATGTTGTTGAAGCTCGCATGAAAATTTGAGAACTGAGAAAAAGCATCACTGGCAAGAACACTTCGGCTGCTGCCGGGATAAATACCGATACTTAGATATACAAAGACCATTATAAAAAAAGGGATAAAGAAGCTGGCAGCCATATAACGCCAATTTTCCTTAATAAAATTCTGTAGTTTATTTTTCATTAAAAGACCTCACAGCACAATTAGTATTCGTATCATCTAGTTTAGCATATTCAAATAAAATATAGCTAATAGAAGGAAAATTTCATAAAATATTCAAGAATTTTAAGCTGTATATGAAAATATTAGAATCCAAAGTTAAGTAAATCTTGAGAAACGAAGATCAAGATCCATTTTTTCTTGGCTTTCTGTTTGAAGAGATCAAGTGAAAGAAAATTAACAGCCGCAGAGTCAGTCTATATGTCCACAGCTGTTTGTTTATAATTGATGAGGAAGTTCAATGAGTCAGGCAACAGAGTTTTCATACTGTCAATGCACCTAAAGATTTTATAAGATGCAGGACTAGATAGGTGATGTCATTATTCGATAAATCAAAATCATAGGTTTCAGTAATAAATTTTCGAATATTTTCAGCAATACTGAATGCTTCCCGATGATTTTCCTCTAAAAAAAAATAAAGGTCATTATCTGATGTACTGTAGTCTATTTCTTTTTGTTGGATTTTGAGGGCTAGAAACTTAATATGATGAAGGAAGCTGGTGCGGCTGGATTCAAAAAACTGCGTTGAAACCTTAAGGCGGCAACTAATAATTTCCAGAAGGGAATGAATCAGTTCAATAAAGGACAGAATGTTTTCCGGCTGATTGGAATATTGCCAATTAGTGCGCAATACTGTTTCCAAAAGGCGAAGAAAATCATGATTGGCTAAAGAGCATTCAGAAATTAAATTGATTTCTGCAAAAGCCTCTTTTGTAAACAAATACTCTTCGTTGAATAAAAGTCGGATTGTTTTTAGATAAGGCTCAGGGAATTGAAAATGGTTGTCAGCTTTATAATATGTATAAGCGCACAGTTCCCTTTTCAGAATATCACTTCTGTGCAACAAATATTTTTTCTCATAAAGAGTTACTAACCTCTCAATCATAGTTGCCTTCATTCTATCAGATTGTATGTTGGAAGGATTCATCTCAACTTTTTTTAATTGTTTTTGCATAATCGAAACCCCTTTCATATTAAATAGTGTAAACTGTATAGTAACTAGACAGTCAAGAGATGAATTTGAACAGGAGAGTAAATAAATGCAGAAAGAGGAAAAAGGCAATTATTTATCTATCGGAGAATTTGCCAAACGGTCCGGAATAAAAAGGAAAACATTAATTTATTATGATCAGATTGATTTGTTAAAACCAAGAGTTGTCCACAGCAACGGTTATCGCTATTACCATTATCATCAATTGTATACAGTGAATATGATTCATTTTTTTAAGGAAATTGGTATGTCGCTGGAAGAAATCAAAGAATATAATAAAATGAAAGCTGCCAGTCAGATTAGCGATCTGATTCAAAGACAGAGGGAAGAAGCCAGACAGAAACAAATGTTTTACCGTCGAATGGAACAAATGCTTGATTTGCAGCTTCAAACTCTGGAAGAAACGGAAATGTTTGAAGAGAAAAAGATATCTGTAAAGTATTCTGATGAGGTTCCTTTATTTTTCAGCAGTCATGTAAAATGTTTTTATGAAGGGGCAAGATCAAGATTTTCAGTTTCTTTAAATGATTTTTATCAGGAATGTATTGCAGCTGGTTATGAATTTCCTTATCCTTCAGGAATGCTTGTCATGTCAGAAGGAAAACAGGAGATAAGAGCTTCTGAGACCAAATACTATATCAAAATTCCAGAATCTGCTGATTTTCGACCAGAAGGAAATTATTTAACATGTTATTCCAGAGGGGTCTTTGATTACGAAGAAGGGTACAGAAAATTGCTTGCTTTTGCTGCAGAACGTAATCTCTCACTTAAAGGAAATCTCTATGTGGATTTTATTCAAAACGAGCTGGTAGCTCCAAATTTTGATGATTTTATTCTTAAAATGATGATAAAGGTAGAATGATGGAAATTTTTTAAAGTCAAAATAGTACATATTAAAATAACAGGCTGTGCTATACTATTTTGAAAAAAGGATGGGATGGTTATGGGAAAGATTCAATTGGTTGCTCCTTCTATGGAGTATGAAGAACAAATCAGAGAGTATAGAAATGAGTTTTTAGCGAATAGCGATAGTATGGATGGGACTTCATTTTTACGTGAATATGAAGATATTCAGGACTGGCTGGACTTTATTGAACGCAATACCCGAGAAGAAACGGTGACAGAAGGTTTAGTACCGGCAACTGAATTTTTAGCCGTTCGAGTGAGTGATAATAAACTGGTCGGAATGATTGACATTCGTCATACATTAAATGATTTTCTGCTGAAATTTGGCGGTCATATCGGGTACAGCGTTCGCAGAAGCGAATGGAATCAGGGCTATGCCAAAGAAATGTTGAAACAAGCGCTGTTTTTTACTCAGAAACTCGGACTCGAAAAGGTTTTGGTAACTTGTAACAAAACGAATATCGCTTCTGCAAAAGTGATTCAGGCGAATGGTGGATTATTGGAAAATGAACTGCTGGAAGACGGTGAACCTGTGCAAAGATATTGGATTGATCTTTAGAAAGAAAAACTGAAAGTTTTTTACGTGAATGAAAAAAGAGACAAACAAAGAGCTGCTCCCCAAACGATTGAAATTTTGGAAGCAGCTCTTTCCTGATTTTTCATTAATTCAGCCATTGTTCGACTTTTGCATAACCTTGACCCACAGTCTCCAAAGAATGGGTGTCAGAACCATAAATAAAAGGAATGCCCAAAATAGAAGCTTTTTCAAGAATCCATGCCTGTGGATAACTTTGTTGATAACCTGTTTTAATGAAGCCGGCAGTGTTTAAATCAAGCTGATAATTCTCCTTTTTGACTACTGCCAAAAGCTTGTCGAGAACGGTCAGACTTTTTACCGAATAATCAGTTGCTTCATCAAAGAAATGTTCGAATTTTTGGCATAGAGAGATGTGTCCGAGTCGAGTGGGCTTCCACTTTCCGAGATCTGCCTGCAATGATGCAAGAACCCTTTGATAGTAAAGGGTTTGCGCTTTTTGGAATGATCCGTAAAAGTCACAAATTCCGTCCTGATATTCTTCAAAAGTATAATCGATGCCTCTTAAGCCGTCTTTCCCTGGAAGGAAATGAACAGAGAGGATACCGTCGTCTGTCAAAGGACCATATTCATTTAAAAAGTCGGTCGTCCATGCTTCATACTCGGAGAAATAATCCAGTTCGAAGCCAATGTGGATAACTATTTCAGAAGCATATTTTTTTCTTAATTTTTCCATTTTTTTAAAATAGTTATCCACATCATTTAAATCCATAGAAGCAGTTGTCCACATTTCCGGTTCGCCGGCAGCAATTTCTGTAATTGAAGGAGGCAGAGGAGCATGTTCTGTTATGCTGTATTCTTTAAAGCCAAGTTGTATGGCTTTTTGAATAAGCTGTTCCGTATCTTCAACTATTCCGTGTGGACAGTATTCTGTATGGGTATGTCCATCGTACTTCATTTTTGCCCTCCGTTCTTAGTGACGGTATTGACCATCTCCGTAAACAATATATTTTGTGGATGTCAGCTCTTCCAGTCCCATTGGACCTCTTGCGTGAAGCTTTTGGGTGCTGATTCCTATTTCTGCTCCGAAGCCAAAGACAAAGCCGTCTGTGAAACGGGTCGAAGCATTGGCATAAACAGCAGCAGCATCTACCTGCTTCAAAAACTGCTGAGTTGCAAAATAGTTGTCACTGACAATACTTTCTGAATGTTTGGTATTGTATTTATTGATGTGCTCAATCGCTTCATCAAGAGAATTTACCACTTTTACAGCAAGAATATAGTCTAAAAACTCGGTTGCCCAGTCTTCTTCAGTTGCCGGCACAGATTGCTTAAAGATAGCGAGTGCTTGTTCATCGGCCCGCAGTTCCACACTATACTCATTCAATGCTTTTTCAATAACTGGTAAAAAGTCTGCAGCAACATCCTTGTGAATTAGTAGTGTCTCCGCTGCATTACAGACGGAAGGACGCTGGCATTTAGCGTTGACAATAATATCTGTGGCCATTTTGAGCTGAGCATCTTTGTCAATGTAGATATGACAGTTGCCTGTCCCAGTTTCAATGACAGGAACTGTAGCTGTTTTCAGGACAGCATTAATGAGACTTGCTCCTCCGCGAGGAATCAATACATCCAGATAGCCGTTTAAAGTCATCAATTTTTGAGCTGTTTCTCTGGAAGTATCATCGACAAATTGAATGGCGAAAGGAGAAAATTTCTGAGCTTCCAAGGCTTTCTGAAGAATATTCACCAGAATTTGATTGGAATGGAACGCTTCTTTTCCTCCTCTGAGGATCACCGCATTACCGGACTTGAAGCACAAGCTGGCGGCATCCGTTGTCACATTAGGTCGTGATTCATAAATGATACCGATAACGCCAAGTGGAACACGTTGTTTGCCAATCATCAATCCATCTTCATTTTTCCACATTTTCTCCACTTCACCAATTGGGTCATCAAGTGCGGCAACCTGACGGATTCCATCTGCCATATCTGAAATACGTTCCTCTGTCAGACGCAGGCGGTCCTGCATGGTTTCAGTAATGCTGTTTTCTTCTGCCTGAGCCAGATCTTTTTGGTTTGCTTCCAAGATAACAGCAGTCTTTTTTTCTATTTGATCTGCCATAAACAGCAATAATTCATTTTTTCGTTTTGTGTCCAGCTGTCCCAGCTGATAGGCTGCCTGTTTTGCCTGTTTTCCAAGTTGAATCAAATCAGTCATTCTTTTTTCTCCTTTCGATAAATAACGTGCCAATTGTTTCTCCTGCTAAAATATCAAAAATTATTTTGGGCTGCTTTCCATTTGCCAAAACCATCATACTGTTGTGCTCAAGTACCCGTTCTGCCGCTTTCAATTTACTGTACATACCGCCTGTGCCGAAACGGCTGCCTTTTCCTCCTGCCTGTTCCAGCAGCGTGTTATTAATCTGATTGATTTCAGAATAGAGTATGGCAGATTTATTTGTTACAGGATTATCAGAAAAGAAGCCGTCAATATCTGAGAGCATTACCAGTGCATCTGCATTAATCAGCTGTGTTACGATGGCAGAGAGCTGATCGTTGTCGCCAAATTTTGTCAGGTGATCCAGTTCATCAATTGCAACGGTGTCATTTTCGTTGATGACTGGAATAATGTTCATATGAAGCAGCTGCTCCATGGTATTCACAACATTTCGTCGACTTTCCGGGAATTCAATCACAT
Organism: Enterococcus sp. BWB1-3; assembly: GCF_016745275.1. GTDB lineage: Bacteria > Bacillota > Bacilli > Lactobacillales > Enterococcaceae > Enterococcus_L. Next base: position 199,163 of record NZ_JADOEP010000003.1, on the reverse strand, counting down.
CTCTAGTCAATAACAACTGTGCAATCTGCTGACTGTAGGTAGAAAAGCGCCGGTTATAAATATTCATCAGCTCAGCCTGTCCGACAGCTGCAACCGCTTGCTGTTCCGGAATGGTTGGCGGGCGCTGGTCCATATTCAGTTTGTGCAGCCCTACTCCAATCGCTCCAGAAGAAACCAGAATGATTTCTTTCCCCTGATTTTTTAAATCAGTCAGTGTAAATGCCAGCTGATCGATGGCACTTAGATTGATTGTTCCGTTGGGATAGATTAATGTACTGGTTCCCACTTTAATAACGATTCGATTTGCTTTTTTTAATTGTCTGCGCATAATAATCCTCCGCTGTTTTTGATAAACTAGCTGTATTCTGACAACGACTGCGGCTGATAACATTAAGTGAATGATGGGGCCTCTCTGAGTTAATTTTCCGACAGTTTTCTTATGTATTTGCTGTTTATCTTTTAGATGGTAAGAAAGCCGGGACTATAAATTACAGGCCCAGCTTCCAGTTGTCTTCTATTTTACTGCTTTATTGCTGTTTTGTCTCTAGATCATGTAAAAATAGTCCGCTTAATAGTTTTGGTTCGAACCACGTTGATTTTGGCGGCATAATTTTTCCCGCATCTGCAACATTTAAAAGGTCATCCATCGTGGTCGGGTATACGGCAAATGCAGCTGTCCACTGCTTGCTGTCCACCAGTCTTTCAAGCTCAGTCATCCCGCGAATTCCGCCGACAAAGTCGATACGTTTATCGGTACGGACATCCTGAATGTCAAAAATATCAGCAAATACATACTTTTGAAGCAGTGAAACATCCAGTCCATCTACCGGATCCTCTGATAATATCTGAGGTTTGGCTTTCAGTTCATACCACTGCCCATTTAAATAAAGCCCAAAATGTTTTGGCTGAGCAGGTTTCCCTTTATCAGTAGTGCTAACGGTAAAGTTTTCTTCAAGCTGTTCCATAAAATTTTCAGGAATCGGAGCATTCACAATCCGATTGTAATCTAAAATTTCCAGTTCTTCTTTTGGAAAAATGACTGACAGGAAATAATTTACTTCGTCTTCATCGCCAATTTCAGGATGAGCTTCCTTAATTTTCTTCCCAACCTTTACAGCTGATTCTGTCCGATGATGCCCATCTGCAATATACAGTGCCGGTACTTCCGTTTCAAAGGTTGTAACAAATGTTTGAATGACTGCCTCGTCATCGATTACCCAAACTTTATGAGTCACGTCATGAAAGCTGGTGAAGTCGTAAACAGGTGAATGATTCTGCTTCCAGTTGTCCATGGCTTGTTGAATGTTCTGGTGAGCCCGGTAGGTAAGGAAAATCGGGCTGGTATTTGCATCACAGGCTTCGATATGTCTAATTCTGTCTATTTCTTTTTCCGGACGGGTAAATTCATGTTTCTTAATTTTTCCCTCTTCGTACTCCTCAATGGAAGTACAAGTGACGAGACCTGTTTGAGAACGTCCATTCATAATCAATTCATAAAGATATAAGGCAGGCTGTTTTTCTTCAATCAGCCATTGCTCAGATAAAAATTTCCTCAGATTATCTGCTGCTTTTGCATAAACCTGATCATCGTAAGGAGACAGAGTATCAGGCAAATCAATTTCTGCTTTATCAATATGAAGATAAGAATAGGGATTATCTTTTCCAAGTTCACGTGCTTCTGCAGAATTTAATACGTCGTAAGGCAATGTGGCGATCTGTTCGCCATGTTCTGCAGAAGGACGAATACTCTTAAATGGATGAATTCGGACCATTAATAGCTCACCGCCTCAATATTTTTAATCGTTCTGACTTTTATGATATGCTCTGCCTGTTGAATTTTTTGAGCGGCATCATGAATTTTCTGTTCGTCTGTTTCAGCAATATCAACCAGCGTATAAGCATAGTCATCACGGCTTCGGTTAATCATTGTATCAATGTTAATACCTAAGTCTGCGATTCCTGTTGAAATCTGTCCCAGCATATTTGGTACATTTTTATGAATAATAGTGAAACGGTAAGGTGAATTAAATGCCATTTCCACTGTAGGAAAATTGACAGAACGCTTAATATTTCCAGTCTCAAGGAATTTTTTTAACGTACGGGCTGCCATTTTTGCGCAGTTGATTTCCGCTTCCTCTGTAGAAGCACCCAAGTGCGGCAGCACCATGATTTTTTCGTTAGCCAGCAGTCTTTCATCGGCAAAATCAGTGACGAAATTATTGATCTCGCCTGTGTTAACTGCATCAAGCACAGCCTCTGTATCAACCAGCTCGCCACGTGCAAAATTCAGAAGCACCGCAGTCTTCTTCATTTTTGCCAACTCGTCTTTTCCAATTAGATGATGGGTATTTTCAGTTAACGGTACATGAATGGTGATGAAATCACAATTATTGAAAATTTCATCCATATTCTGAGCACGTTTCACCCGACGTGAAATACTCCAGGCAGTGTCTACAGAAACAAAAGGATCATAGCCGGTAACATCCATTCCCAGACGATAAGCATCATTTGCAACCATAGCGCCAATAGCACCAAGTCCGATGACGCCCAGTTTTTTACCCTCCAGCTCTGTTCCTGCAAATTGTTTTTTCTCGGCTTCTGCCTGACTTTCGATATCCGGACCTGAAAGCGTCTGAACCCAATTTGCGCCTTTGAGAACAGGACGAACAGACAGCAGTAGGCAGGCAATAACCAGTTCTTTTACTGCATTAGCGTTGGCGCCAGGTGTATTGAACACAACGATACCGTTTTCAGTACATTTTTGTACAGGAATGTTGTTTGTACCGGCACCGGCTCTAGCGACACCGAGAACAGAGTTCGGAAAATCGTAATTATGAAGTTTCTGGCTACGCAGGATTACTCCAGCAGGTTGCTCTGTTTGATTGACTGTAAACAGAGGGTCTTCAAAACGAGCTAATCCTTCCGGGGCGATGGCATTGAATGTTTTAATATCGAACATCTTAGTTGTTTCCTCCATTTTCTGCTTCAAATTTTTTCATAAATGCTGTGAGAGCTTCTACACCTTTTTTTGGAAAAGCGTTGTACAGACTAGCACGCATGCCTCCTACGGAACGGTGTCCTTTTAGGTTTTCAAATCCTTCAGTGACTGCTTCCTGATTGAATTTTTTATCTAAATTATCACTTCCGGTAATAAACGGAATATTATTGATAGATCGATCTTTTGGATTTACAGGGGAAGAAAACAAGGCAGAAGCATCAATTTCATTATATAAAAGAGCTGCCTTTTCTTTGTTTCGTTTCTCCATTTGTGAAACGCCGCCGTTTTCTTTGATCCATTCAAAGACCAGCTTTGCCATATAAATTGCATAGGTCGGCGGTGTATTGTACAGGGAATCATTTTTGGCCTGAATATTATAGTCCAGCATGGCACTCAAAACCTCGGACTGACCAATCAGATCTTCTCTGACAATGACCACCGTTAAGCCGGCAGGTCCGATATTTTTCTGTGCTCCTGCGTAGATTAGTCCGAAGTCGGCAACATTGTAGTTAATGGACAAAATGTTGGAAGACATATCCGCAACAATCGGCACATCACCAGTATCGGGCAGCTTATAATAGGCAGTCCCTTCAATGGTGTTGTTTGTTGTGATATGAACATAGGCTGCATCCTGCGGCACATCTTCTTTTTTGATCTCAGGTATATAAGAAAAGTTTTTATCTTCGCTTGAAGCAATGACTTCAACGTTCACATTTCCAATTTTTTTTGCTTCACTTATCGCTTTTTTAGACCATGAACCGGTATTAACATAGATCGCTTTTTTATTTTGAGCAAGATTTAGCGGAACCATTGTAAACTGCAGACTGGCTCCTCCCTGTAAAAACAAAACTTTGTAGTTGTCAGGGATATTCATCAATTCTCTTAACAGCGCTTCTGCCTGCTGAATAATGGTCTCAAACAAGGAGGAACGATGGCTCAACTCCATAACGGACATTCCGCTGTTTTGATAGTTTACCAATTCGGATTGTGCTTTTTCCAAAACACTTTTTGGTAAAACTGCTGGGCCTGCTGAAAAATTATAAATTGTTTTCATACATTTCTCTCCTTCTTCTTACCGTTTGGACGATAATAAATGTGAAAATCATTATAACAGAAAGCTAACATTAAAAAAAGATTAAAAACGATTGTTTTTTTGTAATTTTCGAAAAATGTTCGGTTAAATACTGAAAACAATCTGAAAATGCAATAAAATCAATTTCTGTATGCTAATGTATAGGATTCATTTTTAGAGAAAAGCTAGTCATAATGGTGAAAAATAGAGGCAGTTCATTCGAATTAAGGTGAGTAATTTTTTTATCAGTCTTTTTATTATTTGAACTTGAAACAGATAAGAAAGTCTTTGAATTATTCAATATCTCAACAGAATAAATGTAAATTTATCTAGAAAAGCGGTTGATTTTACAGAAGTTAAAGTTTCGTTTCAGAAAAATCCTTAATTCCAAAAAAAATCATCACAATTTTTTCACAAATAGAATCTATACTGGGAAGTGTTAGAAAGACAAAATAATTTTCAAGTGTATAACTCCTAAATTAAACAGCTGACGACCGGTGGGTTGTCAGCTGTGTGTGTTAAGCTGGAAGACCGCCTGTTCGCGTAATGAACGGACGGTCTCTTTCTAGTTCTCATCACTATTATTATTTTGATTTTGTGCAGCCAGCAAATCACGAATTTCCTGTAGATAGTCTTCTGCTGTAGGAGAATCGATTTCTTCTTTATTCTGTCTATTCATTTTATTTGCTGCTTTAACAATCAGGAACAGTACAAAAGCTGTGATAACAAAGGTAATAATGGCACTAATGACATCACCAATATAAAAAGGTACGCCTCTAATTTTAAAGATCATGGAACCGAAGGCATCATCTGCACTGCTCTTGCCGGTTATTAATAAGATAATTAAATTGACAATAGGGGTAATCAGCCCCTCAACGATCTTAGTGACAATAGCAGTAAATGCACTCCCGATCACAACCCCAACAGCTAAATCAAGAACACTGCCTCTCATCATAAATTCTTTGAATTCTTTGAACATTCTATCTCCTCCTCTGTGACATTAGTATACCCAAGTTTAGAAAATTTTTAAATGAATAAAGTCTGGAGCCTTCAAAGAGCCGGAAGCTATGCTATAATTGAGAGTAGACACAGGAAGTTAAAAAAGTATTTAATTCCCTTGTTATTCTTGAATTTAGGATAGAATTTGATTAAGATAAAACAACAAAAGAAAGGTCTGAAATAATGACAGTTAAACTAGCTAAAGGTGTGAACCTTCATGTTCTTCCAACTGAAAAATATAAAACGATACGCATTTTTATGCGTTTTAATACAAAATTAGATCGTAAAACCATTACTAAACGTACATTGTTGTCCAGTTTGATGGAAACAAACAGTCTCAATTACCCAGATCAGACTCTGATGAGTGAAAAGCTGGCCGAATTATATGGAGCCGGCTTTGGATTGAACGTAAATAAAAAAGGAAATCTGCACTGGCTGAATCTTTCCATGAGTATCGTCAATGATAAATATCTAAATGATACAGATGTATTGGGAGAGGCTGTTTCCTTTATTAAAGAAATTGTGTTTTTTCCACATATTATTGAAGATCATTTTGATCAGGAAACATTCGACAGGGAAAAAGAAAATACCGCTGCTTATTTGAAGAGTGTGAATGAAGACAAACAAACTTATGCGGCATTGTCACTGCAGAATCTTTACTTCAGTGATTCAGAAGATCAGCGAATTCCGAGCTTTGGAACACTGGAAGATCTTGAAAAAGAAACTGCGCAAAGTATGGCTGCCTATTATAGTCAAATGATTCGTGAGGATCAGGTGGATATTTTTGTTCTTGGTGATGTGGAAGAGAAACAGATTCATCAATTGTTTTCAGCACTGCCTTTTACTGACCGAGAAGAAGGGATAGGTGAAATTTACTATCATCATTCCATTAGCAATGTTATTAAAGAACGTTCAGATCAGGAAGAGTTGGCACAATCCAAATTGAATATCGGTTATGATACGAATATTTTTTACGGAGATCAGGATTATTTTTCCCTGCAGATTTTTAACGGTGTTTTTGGCGGATTTCCGCATTCCAAACTGTTTATGAATGTTCGGGAAAAAGAAAATTTGGCCTACTATGCATCCAGCAGTTTAGACACCTTTCGTGGGATGCTGACTGTTCAGACAGGGATAGATGGCAGAAATCGCGAGAAGGTATTGCGTCTGGTGGCGACGGAGCTGGAAAATATGCGTCGAGGACAGATCACGGAAGAAGAACTATCTCAAACAAAAGCTATGCTGAAAAATCAGTACCTGCTTTCACTGGACAACGGGGCTGCAGTTTTGGAATCGGCCTACATGGATTTCCTTCTGCCTGAAACACAATTATCAGCGGAAGAGTGGATTCGTCGGATGGAGGCTGTCACGATTAAAGACATACAGAAGATTGCTGAAGGAATAAGCATGCAGGCAATTTTCTTTTTGGAAGGGGAGCAGAAGAATGGATAAAAAAGTCTATCCGCAGATTAACGAAGTTCTTTATACAGAACGTCTGGATAACGGCTTAACGGTATATTTGCTGCCTAAAAATGACTATCATAAAACATATGGACTGTTTACGACGAATTATGGTTCGATTGACAATGAATTTGTTCCTCTCGGAGAAAATAAATTCACTCGTGTTCCTGATGGTATCGCTCATTTTCTGGAGCATAAGATGTTTGAGAAAGAAACCGGGGATGTCTTTCAGGACTTTGGCAGACAGGGAGCTTCTGCTAACGCATTCACAAGCTTTACTAAAACCAGCTACCTATTTTCAACAACAGATCAGGTGAAAAAGAATTTGGAAACACTGCTTGATTTTGTTCAGGAGCCTTATTTTACTGAAGAAACAGTAGAAAAAGAAAAAGGAATTATCGGACAGGAAATTCAAATGTATCAGGATGATCCAAACTGGCGGTTGTTTTTTGGTATTCTTGGCAATCTTTATCCCAAGCATCCGCTGCATATTGATATTGCAGGAACTGTTGAAAGCATCGATAAAATCACGGCGGAAGATTTGTATACATGCTATCATACCTTCTATCATCCTAGTAACATGACACTGTTTATTGTAGGGAAAATGAATCCGGATGAAATGATGTCCTTTATCAGAGCAAATCAGGGAAAAAAGAGCTTTGCGAAAGCTGTGCCGATCAAGCGCCATTTTCCTCAGGAAACAGCTGCGGACATTGTTCGGGAAAGCTCCATTAAAATGCCGGTACAGCGTACAAAAGTACTGGTAGGATTAAAAGGGCTGGAAGATCTTCCAACAGACGGTCTGCAGTTGATAAAGTATAAAACATCTGTGAATCTGCTGCTTCAGCTGCTGTTTGGAAATACATCAAAAAATTATCTTTCTCTTTATAATGAAGGTCTGCTTGATGACAGCTTCAGCTATGAATTTAATTTGGATAGAAGCTTTCATTTCGCTGACATTGGCGGAGACAGCGATCGTCCGGATGAACTGGCTGAAGCGATTGAAAAGATTTTACTGACTTATGGAGAAAGTGCTGAATTAACGGAAGAGAATCTGAATCTTTTAAAGAAAAAAATGATCGGAAAATACTTCCAGTCACTGAATTCACTGGAGTATATTGCCAACCAGTTTTCTCAGTCTTTGTTTGGTGATGTAACACTATTTGATATGCTATCTGTGATTGACCAAATTCAGCTGTCAGATATTAAAGAAGCGGCAGAGACTTTTATCAGAGAAGATGGGCTAAGCAGATTTTACATATATCCTAAGGAGCAGTAACTTTTTAATTGCAAAAGGATTGTAAAATATAAAAAATCGGAGCGATACTGATGAAAAATGGGTGCAAGCGGAGGCATTGGAGCAGCTGTTGCAAAGAAACTGTCGGCAGAAGGCTGGTCTCTGTGTTGTCACTACAATAAAAATAAAAAAAATAGAAAATTTGATTGAAAACTTTCAAAATTGTTATCCTCAGCAAGATTTTTTTATGTTATCCTTAGATATGTTGGATGAGCAGCAGCTGCCGTCTTTTTTTAACGGTCTGTTTCAAGTGGATGCCATTGTTTTTGCAGGTGGATTTACTTGTTATGGTCTATTAACAGATCAGGCAGAGACGGAAATTTCGAGCTTGCTGAACATTCATTTAAAAGTACCCATTTTGATTTGCCGAAAGCTGCAGAATAAATTGAGCCAAAGCGGTCACGGACGAATTGTGTTTATAGGTTCTGTCTATGGTCAGTTAGGCAGCAGTATGGAAGCTGTTTACAAGCTGTGTTAAGGGGGAGCAGGAAGCGTTTGTCCAAGCTTACAGCAAGGAAATTACAAGTCTTCTGGAATTACTGTGAATGCAGTAGCTCCCGACGCAGTGGAGACAGCAATGAATCAACAATGGACAGATGAAGAAATAAAAGAAATAGAAGAGAATATAGCATTGGAGAGAATGGCCCGGCCGGAAGAAATTGCTGGAGCTGCAGCATTTTTACTCTCTGATCAAGCTGATTATATAACTAGAGCGACTATTCCTGTCAACGGCGGATGGTATTGAGGAATTTAGAAAGACTGGAGAAGATGAACGAGTGGCCAGCGTTAACATAGGACAAAAATTAAGAGAAGCACGACTACAAATGAATATGTCGTTAGATGAGCTGCAGCAAATTACCAAGATTCAAAAGCGCTATCTAATGGAAATTGAAGAAAATAATTTCGATTCTATGCCCGGAACTTTTTATGTCCGTGCGTTTATTCGTCAATATGCCAGTGCTGTAAACCTTGATGGTGAAGAGCTCATTAATCATTTTGATGGCAAGGATCTTCCAGAAGAAACTGAAGCTGCGACGGAATATCAGACACTGGAAGAATCGAGATTGCAAATTTACGAAGAAGAGCATGATAATCGTCTGCTTAAGAGTTTGCCGGCAATTATTCTGTCGCTATTTGGGTTGGCAATTGCCATTGTTGTTTTTTATATTATGTGGCAGGATCAAAAAGCAAATCCGATTATTGAACCGCCTGCTTCCAGCATTGTGGTGGAACGATCTTCAGAGGAAAGCTCGTCTGTTGAAAGTACCAGTACGGAGCCGCCGGAAAGTAGTTCATCTGAACCGGAGCAGAGCTCAACAACAGAAAGCTCTAAAGAGAAGCAGGCAGTTGTAACCTATCAGAATGAAGCAAACAGAATTGTGAATATGACTGCGACAGATGTACCTAAGCCAGGTAAATTTTCATTTACAGCTACTACAGGTAATTGCTGGGTTGGGGTGATTATTAATGGCGCCTATATGTTCCAGTCAACAATTCCAGCCGGACAGACACAGGAATATGAGATTCCTGCGGATGTAACCAGTCTGACAATTGCATTGGGTGCTTCAGAGTACATTGATATGAAGCTGAATGGACAATCAATCCTATTTAATCCTAACAATACCGGAATAGGTGAAAGAAATATTATTTTGACTCTTGCGTATCAGCAATAAGAAATTTAATCATGGAGAGGTTGTTCCAAAAGCATTCAGCTCCGAGAACCAAGGGCAGAAACGCTCACTACTTGTAAGCTATAAACTGTAACGAGTGTTTATGCAAGAAAACATCAAATAGTAGGATGGTATGCGAAGCGACTCTCTGATGAATGTGCAGAGATTGAAACACTGGAACACCGTTTATTCGGTTTTAGGGATCTCAGACATACTTATGTCACAGTCCCCTAAAGCCGAATAAATGGCGTTTCAGTCTTTGTATGATTCGAGCATTCGAAGAAGCGTAGGAGCAAGTTCCTCCATGCTTCGAGGATCGAAACGAAGTCCTTCAATTCTTAATGGCTCTGCCGTTTAGAAAGTGATGAGATCGAAACGAAGTGTAGTGAGCACTGCAGATGCAGAAAAATGGATACAGTTTAACGTTTTGTCTCGAGAATCGTTAGATTCGTAGAGACAGCAGTTCTTCTACGCTCCGCATACTGTTCTACTATTCATAGGATAAAAAGGGTTTATCGTGACAGTGAAGAGTGAATAACGTAAAATAGAAATGGAAAGTGAGGGGAAAAATTTGAATTTGCCAAATAAATTAACAGTACTTAGAATCTGTATGATTCCAGTATTTATTTTAGTCGTCAGTCTGCCATTAAATTGGGGAACACTGACAGTCGGAGATACGACTCTTGAAATCACACAATTGACAGCTGCAATTATTTTTGCTGTTGCCAGCGTAACAGACTGGTTGGACGGAAAGATTGCCAGAGCTCGGGGATTAGTAACGAATTTTGGGAAATTTGCAGATCCTTTGGCTGATAAAATGCTGGTTATGACCGCGTTTATTGTCTTGGTTGGACAGGGCAAAGCAGCTGCATGGATTGTTGCAGTTATTGTCTGCCGGGAACTTGCAGTAACAGGACTTCGTTTGCTTTTAGTTGAAGATGGTGAAGTGATGGCTGCAGCTTGGCCGGGAAAAGTAAAAACAGCTACACAAATGGTTGCCATTATTCTGTTGTTTATCAACAATATTCCATTTAATCTGATTGGAATTCCGGTAGATGTACTTATGCTTTATCTATGTCTGATATTTACTATCTATTCCGGAGTTGACTATTTTATAAAGAATTCAAAAGTGTTTAAAGGATCAATGTAGGAAAATATGCAATAAAAAAGAAGTGTTCGTCTGATTAGAGACGGAGCACTTCTTTTTTTAATCTCTTATTGTTTTAAAATGGCAGCCATTGTCCGGCAACAAAGGTGAATGTTGCAGCAGCTACAGCAATCAGCAGGCAAGTAACTCCAAGTATAAAAGCTGTTTGTTTTCTAGCTGTTGCCCGTTTGCGTGTTTGTTTTAATTTGCTGCTCTTCGTTTGAGAATATATCAACAACAGAATGGATAGAATGAGAAAGACTATACTGATTGCATACTCTTTCCATCTTTGCCTTATTTTACCAACAAAAGAGGTTGGAGAGGCAGCATTATTTCCCTCCTTATCAGCACCAGTGTCAGCTGCGACTGTATCAGTGTTTTCAGTTTTCTTTTCCTGATAAGAGATACTTGGCGCAGGCAAACTTGGAGAAACCTTCTCCAGCTGGTTTGACAAAAGCAGCTGCTGATTGTCAGAAAGTATAAATTCGGGCTGTGTCCCTTTTCGCAGCAGTCCATAAAAATCCTGTTCTAAAATAATTTCTTTATTATTAACGGTCTGAGTGCCGGCGGGTAGAACTATTTTATATTCAAAGTTGTTGAAGCCATAGTCAAACAAAGCATTCCCAAATATATGCCGATAGTTTTCACTCTCAGGATCTTCCCAGCTGCCAACGCCAAGAACCACTTCAATCAGCCGCATATCCCCTCTTTTTGCTGTTGCCGCATAGTTAAATGCAGCTTCCGGGCTTGCCCCTGTTTTTAACCCGTCTTCCCCTTCATAACCATAACTGCTGCCGGGAATAGAACGGTTTGAGTTTTCCAAAACTTCTGCGTACTCTGTATTTTCCATAACTGTTACTTGAAATTTATTTGTATATTCCAGAACCTCTGGGTGGTCTTTTAATAAATGATAGAACATCAAAGCAAGGTCTCTTGCAGTGGATGTATTATCTGCCTCAGGATCAATTCCTTCTGGGACATAGTAACCGTTAAATGCACTGGCGGCAGCTCCACTTGGGTTATAAAAGGTAGTGTTGGTCATTCCTAGTGTTTTGGCTTTTTCGTTCATCATTGTGATGAATGCTGCGGCATCGTTGCTTGTTATCAAGTTGGCGAGCATCACAGTTGCAGCATTGGATGAAGCCAGCGTTGTCATGTAGAGCAGGTCAGTAACTGGATAGGCTGCTCCTGCGACAATTGTTGTATTGCTTAGTTCATAAATTTGTGAAATTGCGGCATCACTTTCTGTTGCTGTCACTTGGGTATCCAAAGTCAGTTTGCCTTCTTTAATTGCATCAAGCACCAGATAGACAGTCATCATCTTGGCAATACTTGCAGGATACCAAGCTAAATCCGCCTGATCTGCCCAAATAACTTGCCCGGAATTTGCTTCAATCACAATGGAGGCAGCAGGACGATAAACATCATCCACTGTATACCCGGCATTGCGGGCGATGGACATAATATCCTCAGCAATACTCTCTTGCTGAGTGGTGGTGGTTTCTGTTTCTGGAGCAGTTCCATCTTCAGCAAAGCTGACTAGGGGAAACAGCGCCGTAATTGATAGAATAAATAAACTAGATAATACCATCAAATGACTCAATTTACTTTTATGCATAATAACTCCTTTTCTTATTTGAAACCAGTTCATCATTAATACTTGAAAATGAACTGCTTCTATTTTTCAGGTCCGATGACCGTTATTTCTAAGCGATAGAATCGCTAAAAACTAAAGGCACTCCTTTTCTTATTTGAAACCAGTTCATCATTAATACTTGAAAATGAACTGCTTCTATTTTTCAGGTCCGATGACTGTTATTTCTAAGCGATAGAATCGCCAAAAACTAAAGGCACTCCTTTTCTCATTTGAAACCAGTTCATCATTAATACTTGAAAATGAACTGCTTCTATTTTTCAGGTCCGATGACCGTTATTTCTAAGCGATAGAATCGCTAAAAACTAAAGGCACTCCTTTTCTCATTTGAAACCAGTTCATCATTAATGTTTGAAAATGAACTGCTTTTATTTTGCAGAATCGTGAGGTCCTACATTCTTTTTTTACTCTAAAAAGTATTTTTATTGGGCTAAACTCTTATGATTTATTGTTCTGCTTGTCATGCTATTTCATTTTATATTCGTCAAAACACAAAATTTTTTAAATCGTACTGTAAGGAAGTCTATACCATTATAATGCATTCCAGTCTTATAAAACCAGTTATTTTAGAAAAAAATGAACGATCAACTGATTAAATTTTCTAAATACACCGCAGATAAAAAGACTGTCTTCTATTTACTCTAATAAGTTGAAGAGGATGGATGTATCTTCTAAAAACTTCTTTTCACTTCCCTTAAAGGAAACAGCTATAACTAGAGACTGATTATTTCACTGCTTCTGCTTATCTGAACATCTATAGTTCTATTTTAAATGAAAATAGAAGAAAATTGGGTACTTTTTTGCAATTAATCTAATTAAGGTACAAAAAATTTGTAGAAGCCGGAAGCAAAAAGTTTTAACTTACTAAAAGTAAGTGATATAATTAAGTTAAGTTAGAGATATTAGGAGGCGGTCTCATGATGGCACAAACATTTACAATTAACAATGCAGCCCATATAGGAACTGTTGGGCTGAAAGTAGCCAATCTATCAAAGCAAGTGGCTTTTTATACAGAGATTATCGGTTTGGATATACTGGGAAAAGATGGTGACAGTGCAGTATTGGGTATTAAAGGCAATAGTACGGAATTGCTGAAGTTAAAAGAAGTACAGAATCCCAATATGAAAGCAAAAAAGGCTGGTCTATATCACACAGCTTTTCTTCTGCCGACAAGAAAAGATTTGGGCAATACACTTTTTTCCCTGTTGAAAAACAATACTGCAATTATTGGGGCGTCTGATCATGGTTATAGCGAGGCTGTCTATCTGGAAGATCCGGAAGGTAACGGGATTGAAATTTATAGCGATAAACCGGAAACAAAATGGGATGTTCGCCCAGACGGACAAATTATCGGTATCACAGTCGAAATGGATGCAGAAGGTGTTTTGGCAAGTCGTGATGAAAAAACAGATAAATTCCCTGTAGGTACAAAAATAGGGCACATTCATCTTTCTGTTTCAGATCTGGAGCAAACTGAAAATTTCTATATGAACACATTAGGCATGGGGTTGAAAGATCACTTTGGTCAATATGCCAGCTTTTTTGCAGCAGGAAGCTATCATCACCACATTGGAACAAATGTCTGGACAGGAAGAGGATTGCCGGCTCCTGATGAAAAAGATCTTGGACTCGATTTCTTTACGATACTTGTTCCGGATAAAGCCGCTTTGACTAAGGTAAAAAGGAATGTGGAAAAGAATGGAGAAATAATCATCAGTGAGACGGAAGCTTCTATTTTGCTGCCGGACCCAAGCGGAATTAACGTACGAATTGAAATAGAGTAACAAGCAGGTAAAAGTATGTAATTCAGGAACTGTTATCCAAGAGAGGGCAGTTCCTTTTTCATAATCTAAAGAAGCGTCTATCTAATTTATTTATTTTCATAATTAAGATATGCTAATTGAAAAATAAATTTCTTTTCAGAAATAAATTTTACAAGTTAAATAATAATGTAAATAACTGCAGGTCGAATACTCTGGATTTTATAAAGAATAATAGGGTGCAAAAAGAGTAATTCCTTTTTTTCTGCTATACTTTAGTGGAGGAGGTGTGTCATCGTGAATGTACTAAAACTGGTTCCTTCTGATAAGTATGATATTGCTTCAGCTATTCAGGTCAGCACTTTGCCATTACCTTTCTATAAAGAACATTCTGCTGCGCATCAGCAGTTTTTGGAACAGTTGGAAATAATGGAGGCAGATCATTATGTCGTGCTGAAAAACAGTCAGCCTGTGCTGTTTGCGACAATATCAGGAGAAAGTATTGTCAACTTAATGACGAGAGATATTTCCTGGATGAATTGGAAACTGATTTTCGATGGATTGGAACTCATCGGTAAAACAAGGTTTCAATCTGAAATACGAATGACATTTGCGCAGCCGTTATCACATATGGAACAAGCTGTATTGGAGAAGCATGAGTATTTTTTTACTGATGACGGAACAGCAAGCAGGAAACTTCATTACCACACGGCACTGGTTTTGGGTGGCGGTGGAGCAAGAGGCGCGTATCAGATCGGGGTCTGGCAGGCACTAAAAGAACTTGAAATTCCATTTGAGCTGATTACCGGAACATCAGTCGGTGCATTAAACGGGGCTTTGATTATTCAGGATGATTTTGAACGGGCCAAAGAAATGTGGGAAAAAATTGAGACTAAGAAAATCCTTTCTTTTCCAATGAAGGTGTCATCGAAAAATACATTGTCTGAATTATTGGGACAAATCGCTTCCTTCACTTTGGCAGCCATACAATCAAAGGGAGTTTCAACTCAACCTTTACAGCAGTTGCTGGATGATACCTTTTCAGAAGAAAAGCTCAAATCGGCAAAACAGGAATTTTATATAGTAACAACAGAGCTGCCTGGTGTGACTGAGCGGGTAATTCATTTCAATTCTTGTAAGAATAACCAGCAGAAACAATGGCTTTTGGCATCATCTTCTTTTTTTCCGGCAATGGCTGCTGCAGTGATTGATGAAAAATTTTATATTGATGGCGGTTATAGAAATAATGTTCCGATAGATGTTGCTTTTCAAAATGGAGCTACAGAATATATTGTAGCAGATGTAAAGGGACCGGGCTTTTCAAAACGAACGGAACTGCCGGACTCGCAACCGAAAATTGTGCTGAAAACCCCATGGACATTGGGGAATGTGCTGTTGTTTGATGGGATACGTTCAAAGGTAAATATCCAGCTGGGCTATTTGGAAACCATGAAAGCATTTCAAAAATATAACGGTTATTGGTATACTTTTGATGAAGATTTAAAAAAAGCAGTCTCCATTCAGAAAAGCTTTTTCCGCTATATAAAAAAGAATTATTCACTGTCTTTGTGGAAAAACGGGGAATCCCGAAAGAGAATCTATCAGAAATTGCGTAGATATTATAAAGACAGGGTGTATGAGGAAAATATCAGTCTTGTTTTACTGGAGCTTCTTGGAAAACAAAGAGATATTCCTCCAAATAAGCTTTATACAGTTACTGAATTTATTCAACTGCTGGAAAAAGACGGAGAAGAAAGCCTGCCGGAAAATTCTTTTGACGGGATGATTTCTGTTCAGGAATGGCTGGGAAGATATTATGATGAATTTTTTCTTTTATCGGATAAGAGACAATTTCAGTTGATGACAAATTTTTTAAATGTAGAAGCTGAAGAGAAACAACGGCGTTTGTCAGTCTTGTTTGAACGACTGCCGGCTATGGTGCTGGAAGTATTGATGAACGAATATATACAAAAAGGGAGAAGATAACTATTGGCTGAATTTTCATATGAAATCGTAGAAGAAATTGCAGTACTTTCCGAAAATGCGAAAGGCTGGCGGAAAGAACTGAACTTGGTGAGCTGGAATGAACGTCCGCCTAAATTTGATCTGCGTGACTGGGCGCCTGGTCATGAAAAGATGGGTAAGGGCATTACACTGACAAATGAGGAATTTGAAACCTTGCGTGAAACACTGAAATCCATGTAGAAAGGACACCCTGTCAATGAAAAGTATGACTGGATTTGGGAAAGAAAAAACAGAATGTGAACACTATGAAATTGATGTAGAAATAAAAACCGTTAATCACCGTTTTTTGGATATGCAGCTTAGAATGCCGAAAGAGGCCAATTCTTTTGAACTGGCAATCCGACAAAAAATTAAAGAACGGCTTCAAAGAGGACGGGTAGAAGTCTTTATCAATCTGAAAAAAATAGGGGAAGGCAGTAAAGCAGTTCATGTTCACTGGTCATTAATCCATCAGCTGCTGCAGGAAATTAAAGAAGAAATATACACTCAATACGGAGAAAATACATTTGATCCGTCAGCAAGTCTGAATCAGCTGTTGAATAATTCCGACTATGTTGAAATAGTCGAAGGAAAAGAAACAGATGCAGAGCTTGAGTCTTGTTTACTGGCTGCTGTTGAAGCAGCTATTAATAAAGTGGACAGCAGCCGATATCAAGAAGGTGAAAAGATTAAACAAATTTTGTTTGAGTATTCAAATGATTTTTCCAATCTGGTTGCTCGGCTTGGAGAGTTTACAGAATTATATGAATCTGATTATCGTGATAAATTTGAACAAAAGCTGCGTGACTGGCTGGAAACATCTGTGGATGAAACCAGACTTCTGACTGAGATGGCTATCCTTCTGGAAAAAGGAGATATTCATGAAGAGCTGGACCGGCTGGCAATTCATATTAATAAATTAGAAGAATTGTTAGAGCAGGAAGAGCCTGTTGGAAGGGAACTGGATTTTCTTATTCAGGAGATCAACAGGGAAGTAAATACGATTGGTTCAAAATCCAGTCCGATAGAAATCAAAAATTATGTGGTACAGTTGAAAACAATTTTGGAAAAGATCCGTGAACAGATTCAAAATATCGAATAGGAGTGAGGGTGTGACAAAGCTTCTCCATGCGACGAGTAATCGCAGGAGCACATGCATGAACTTAACTGTGACGAGTAACCGTAGGAGCACGTGTATGAACTTAACTGCGACGAGTAATCGCAGGAGCACGTGTATGAACTTAACTGCGACGAGTAACCGCAGGAGCACGTGTATGAACTTAACTGCGACGAGTAACCGCAGGAGCACGTGCACGAACTTAACTGCGACGAGTAATCGCAGGAGCATCAAGAACCAGTCAGGTATTATCTACTCTGACAGGTCAATCGTAGTGATTTATGACAATAAGGCGGAATATCCGAAAATTGTCAAAGAACACTATTCATAGAATGAATAACTGAGAATAGATACACTCCGCTGCGCTTCGATCATATCAACTGATTTGGTTTTAGGGGACTCAGACATACTTATGTTACAGTCCTTTTCCTTTAACGCTATAATTAAAGAGCAGAATGATAATGAGGTGAGAAGAATGACAAAATATTATGATATAACATTTCATGAATTGAGCGGAAAGTCAGTAATTAAAAGAGAGGTTCTGACTGAGAAAGAACCCTTTGAAGCATGGCAGGATGCCTGTGTTTCTTATACAGATCAGGTGTTGAATATTCAAGTCAATGAGGATAAGTTTATAACGATGGACCGACGTTACATCGTTCGAGTGGATGCAGAGGAAGTTGACGGACCCGCTGAAAAACAAATGAAACGCCGCGATGAATTGATGGGTGTGGTCAATATATTGTCCAATATGGGGATTTAGTTTGAGGAAGAAATGGCTGGAACAGCTGTGAGCCGAGCAGGTCAAACAGTGCTTCAGCTGTTTTAAACTGAGTTTCATTTCTTTGAATAAACTTTCTCATTTAGTTGGAAATTTTTTTCACTCAGTGCTTCAGCAGGTACCGGAATTTGTACATAGTTGTTTAGCACGGATTCTATTTTTTTCATGTATATTTCGATGGAATGGTTATGGGTGGAATGCGTGGTTTGTATGAAAGAAATGATTTTCTTAGAAAACCTTAATAAGAAAGCCTTGAAAATTGTTGAAAAAAAGTGCATTATAGAAATAATGACAAAGAAACCATTTGAAAGGAAGTCATCATGACAGAGCGTGGGTTACTAATAGTATTGTCTGGACCTTCTGGTGTTGGCAAAGGCACGGTTCGAAAAGCAATTTTTGAAAGTGAAGAACATGATTTTCAGTATTCTGTTTCCATGACAACTCGGGCAATGCGTGAGGGAGAAGTGGAAGGTGTGGACTACTATTTCCGTACGAGGGAAGAGTTTGAAGCAATGATTGAAGCCGGAGAGATGCTGGAATATGCGGAATATGTTGGTAATTATTATGGCACACCGCTCTCCTATGTAAACCAGACATTGGATGAAGGGAAAGATGTCTTTCTTGAAATTGAAGTGCAGGGAGCTAAACAGGTAAGAGATAAAGTTGGCAAAGCCGGTGTGTTCATTTTTTTAACGCCTCCAGACTTGGCTGAATTGAAATCCCGTATTGTCAATCGCGGTACAGATGATCTGTCTGTAATTGAGAAACGAATGCAGGTCGCAAGAGAAGAGATTGAAATGATGGCATTGTATGACTATGCTGTAGTAAATGATGAAGTATCACTTGCTGTGGAACGAATCAAACGGATTATTGCAAGTGAACACTTCAGAGTAGACCGAGTGATCGGCAAATATATTAATATGTTAAAGGAGATGTAGCCAAAATGATGCTAAAACCGTCTATTGATTCATTATTGGAAGAAGTTCCGTCGAAATACTCTTTGGTTATTCTGGCAAGTAAACGTGCTCATGAATTGGAAGCCGGAGCGCAGCCGACCATTGAAAGCTTTGAATCTGTAAAAAGTGTTGGTCGTGCATTGGAAGAAATTGATGCTGCAATGGTTATCAATGATCCAAATCCTGAAGAAAAACGCGAGCGTATCCGTGCAGCGAAAGAAGAGCAGCGAATGGCGAAAGATCAGGAACAGAGAGAACTGGAAGAGCGCATTCGGGAAGAAAGCAAGTTATAAAATAGAACTAGTTGGCTGGGGCAATTACTGACTCCCAGCCGTTTTTTTTATTTAAACTAATTCAGTGAGAATACCTAGGACATGTCTGAAAATTCAAGCGGCGAATAGTTTGATGATTTTTATCGAACTCATCGTCATAAATACCCGCTTATGAACCACATAAGCTGTGTTTTCTTCCTTGATTTCAACAAAAATCACTGAAAAATTCGAATGCCATTAACTTTTCAGACACGCCCTAAAACTAATTGGAATTAGGCTGCAGCTGCATAAAGCACTGTGTCTTTTTATTAAGAAACGGCGGAGCAGCAAGACAAAAGTCGGATTCTTTAGTACAATAAGCAAAGAGATTTTCAGTACATAGAAAGGAAGGATCAGAATGAAGAACGCTGCACAAATAATTGTAGACATTCCGGCGATGCAGACAGATCAGCCGTTTACCTATCTGATTCCTTCAAACTTAAGCAGTCAGATAGTTGTGGGCATGAGAGTGGAGGTTCCCTTTGGTCGGGGAGATCGTCATGTTCAGGGCTTTATAGTTGGTCTTGGACAGCTTTCTGATGAACAGCTCTCTGAGTATGAATGGAAAGAGATTATTTCAATCCTCGATTTAAAGCCCGTTTTGGATGAAGAAATGCTGGAACTGGCAGAATATATGAAAACTAAAACATTTTCCTTTAAAATTACATGTTTACAGACGATGCTGCCAAGTGTTATGCGTGCAGCCTATCATAAATATATTTATCTGACTGATGAAATTGCGGAAGAACTTCAAGATGAGCTGTTTTATGGTCTTGATGAAATTCCATGGGAAGAAGCAGTTGAGAGAAACATTCTGCCGAAACTGATGCAGCTGCGTGCAGAGCAAAAAGTTGATATTCGCTATGAAGTCCAAACGAAAAATAAAGTAAAAACAGTTCGGTATATTCAGGCAGCGATGGATTTTGAACGGCTTCAAGAGGAAAAGGAAGCATTGCGCAAAGGAGCCAAAAAAAAAGAAGAGCTGTTATATTATTTACAAAGCCTGGGACAGGAGCAGACAGTCGCTGTAAAAGAAATGAAGGATCTGGGATTCAGCACGGCTGTATTAAACGATGCGCAGAAAAAAGGCTGGCTGCGGTTTATAGAAAAAGAAACTTACAGAGATCCCTTTGCTGACCGGGAATTTGAAAAGACAGAAGCACTGCTGTTGAATGAAGAACAGCGGACAGCAGTAGAAGAAATCACGTATTCCATGAAAACAGAATCATCTGATACATATTTACTGGAAGGAATCACCGGAAGCGGGAAGACGGAAGTTTACCTTCAGGTGATTGCTGAAGTGCTTGAACAGAAGAAAACAGCGATTATGCTGGTACCGGAGATTTCATTAACACCTCAAATGGTTCAGAGATTTAAAAGTCGTTTTGGGGAACAAGTAGCAGTGCTGCACAGTGGATTGTCTCATGGTGAACGTTATGATGAATGGCGGAAAATTGAGCGGGGAGAAGCACAGGTAGTGGTTGGTGCGCGTTCGGCAATATTTGCCCCGTTATCTGATCTAGGGGTCATCATCATTGATGAAGAACATGAAGCCAGCTATAAACAGGAAGAAACGCCCAGATATCACGCCAGAGATTTAGCTATTTGGCGGGGAGCATATCATCATTGTCCTGTCATCCTGGGAAGTGCCACTCCTTCACTTGAATCCAGAGCTCGTGCACAGAAAAAAGTCTATAGGCATTTGCTGTTGACCCAACGTGCAAACAGTGCAGCGTCACTGCCTCAGATTGATGTGATTGATATGCGCTCAGAGGTCAGACAAAAGAATATTTCAACCTTTTCTCAGCTGCTTCAGAATAAGCTTCAAGAGAGATTGGAGCGTAAAGAACAAAGTGTGCTGCTGCTCAATCGGAGAGGATATTCATCCTTTGTTATGTGCAGGGACTGCGGCTTTGTTGTGCCTTGTCCAAACTGTGATATCTCACTGACGCTGCACATGGATACAAAAACAATGAAATGCCATTACTGTGGACATGAGGAAGGGATTCCCCATCAATGTCCAAACTGCAGCAGTGATAAAATCCGCTACTATGGTACGGGTACGCAGAAAGTAGAAGAAGAACTGCAGCAGCTTTTACCCGGGGCACGAATTTTGAGAATGGATGTTGATACGACGCGTCGTAAAGGAGCACATGAACGGATTCTTTCTGCTTTTGAGAATCAGGAGGCGGACATACTACTTGGTACGCAGATGATTGCAAAAGGGTTAGACTTCCCTAATGTCACACTGGTAGGGGTTTTAAATGCAGATACCGCGTTGAATCTGCCTGATTTTCGTTCAAGTGAACGAACGTTTCAACTTCTTACACAGGTCAGCGGCAGAGCAGGGCGGGCAGAAAAACCCGGTGAAGTAGTGATTCAGTCCTTTAATCCGGACCACTATGCGATTCAGCTGGCAAGAATCCAGAATTATGAAGCCTTTTATCAAAAGGAAATGCAGATTCGTCATCGAGGCGATTATCCGCCGTTTTATTTTACAGTTCAGATTACAGCCAGCCATCCGGAAGAAAATGTTGCTGCCAAGCAAATGTTTTCGATTATGAAAGAGCTTCAGGAAGGACTTTCAGATCAAAGTCTTTTGTTGGGGCCGACACCTAAAGCAATTATGAGGATAAATAATCGCTATTACTATCAAATGATTATCAAATATAAAAAAGAGGCTCGGCTTCAGGAGCTGCTGGAGAAAATCTTAACGGATACGCAGGCAGGAGCAGCCAAAGGGTTGAAAGTATCGATTGATGCAGAGCCGATGAATTTTATTTAAGTTTTCATAAGAAGTGCAAAAGCAGGAAATATTCAATTAATGACGAAATAGATGTTAGAAAAGAGGAAAGCGAATGCGTTATCCAATCGTGCTTTACCCTGATAACAAGTTGACCGCAAAAGCAAAACCAGTGACACTGATTACAGATGAGATTATACAGCTGTTAGATGATATGTATGACACCATGACAGCCCATGACGGCATCGGGATTGCAGCTCCGCAGATAGGAAAGAACCTTCAACTTGCAGTCATTGAAATCGATGAAGAAACTGGACGTTTTGAGCTGATCAATCCTGAAATTATTGAAAGAAACGGGGTAGATATTGATGTGGAAGGCTGTCTCAGTATCCCCAATAGATATGGGACTGTTGAACGTTCTGAAGAGATAACGGTTCGTTACTTTGATCGGGAAGGCGAAGAAATTGAAGTGACTGCCTATGGTTATTTGGCGCGTGCATTTCAGCATGAAATTGATCATTTGAATGGGAAAGTGTTCATTGATAAGATCATTGAAGAAATTGCTCCAGAAGATCTGGATGCATATATGGAGGAGAAGTTGGATGACTAAAATTATTTTTATGGGAACGCCCACATTTTCAGTTCCCATTTTAGAAGGTCTTTTAGAAGCCGGGTATGAAGTAGCAGCAGTAGTAACACAACCAGATCGTCCTGTCGGAAGAAAAAGAATTTTGACAGCTCCTCCTGTAAAAGAGGCAGCATTAAAGCACGGTCTGAAGGTACTGCAGCCGGAAAAAATATCTGGCTCCGAGGAAATGGAAACAGTAATTGCTCTTAAGCCGGATATTATTGTAACCGCAGCATTTGGTCAGTTCTTGCCGGAACGCCTGCTGCAGGCACCTGTATTGGGGGCGGTGAATGTACATGCGTCCCTTTTACCAAAATATCGCGGTGGTGCACCTGTCCACTATTCCATTATAAATGGGGAAAAAGAAACAGGTGTAACCATTATGGAAATGATCAAAAAAATGGATGCAGGAGGTATCTATGCTCAACGAAGTATTCCTATTTTGACACAGGATGATGTAGGAACAATGTTTGACAAGTTGAGTGTTGTAGGAAAAGAACTGCTTTTGGAAGTATTGCCTGAAATCCTGTCTGGAGCGCTTAAGCCTGTTCCTCAGGACGAGTCACAGGCAACATTCTCTCCGAATATTACCAGAGAGCAGGAAAAAATCGACTGGCAAAAAACTGCGGAACAGATTGATTGTCAGGTCAGAGGAATGAGACCTTGGCCGACTGCTTTCACGACCTATCAGGGAATAAACTGGAAATTATGGGAGGTTTCTCCGTTATTGGAAACTACTGAAGCAGAACCAAGGACGATTATTAAACGAACTAAAAAAGAGTTGTGGATTGCCTGCGGGGAAGGTACAGTTCTTTCTTTGAATAGTCTTCAACCTTCCGGAAAAGGCAGACTGTCTATTCAAGAATTTTTAAACGGCTCAGGTCAGGCAGTGAAAGAAATGGAGAAGGTGGACTAGATGGGAAAGAAAATCTCGGCGAAGATCAGACACTCTGTCCGTTATGCTGCGCTGGAAACAATTGAACGTGTTGATACAGGCGGTGCGTACTCCAATCTGCTGTTAAGTGAAATGATTGAAAAATCAAAGCTTTCTGCTCAGGACGGTCGCTTGTTTACTGAACTGGTATATGGTACACTCAGCAGAAAATTATTGTTGGAGTATTATTTGTCTCCATTCATAAAAAAAGCAAAAAAAGTAGATAACTGGGTAAAAAATCTGCTGATTCTTTCGATTTATCAATCTGTTTATCTGGATAAAGTTCCGGATCATGCGATTATCAATGAAGCAGTTGAGATTGCCAAAGAAAGAGGCAACAGCGGTATCGGCAAGTTTGTAAACGGTGTTCTGCGAACGATTCAAAGAGAAGGTCTTCCAGAAGTGGAAAAAATCAGCGATCCTATGGAACGGCTCTCTGCAGAGATCAGTATGCCTTTGTGGCTGACAGAAAAATTAGTGAGTCAAATTGGAATAGACGAAACAAAAAAGCTGGGTTTGTCATTGTTTGAACGAAGTCATGCCAGTGCACGGGTGGATGTACAGCGTTTGGATCGCACCACAGTGATTGAAGAATTATCTGAAGATGGAATTGAAGCTGTTCCAAGTGAGATTTCGCCTTATGGAATTGTCGCAGAAAAAGGATTTTTGGCTGGCAGTCAGTTGTTTAAAGCCGGAGAAATTAC
The DNA here is from genome assembly GCF_016745275.1 of Enterococcus sp. BWB1-3. Lineage (GTDB taxonomy): Bacteria > Bacillota > Bacilli > Lactobacillales > Enterococcaceae > Enterococcus_L. The sequence goes on along the minus strand of NZ_JADOEP010000003.1, from coordinate 174,927 downwards.
CATTCAGGATGAAAGCTCCATGCTGGCAGCCCCAGCATTACAGGTGGAAGCACAGCATCGGGTTTTGGATGCCTGTGCAGCTCCGGGGGGTAAAACAACTCACATTGCCACTTTTCTAGATGCAGCAAAAGGCGGGAAAGTTACGGCACTGGATATTCATCCCCATAAAATAAAGCTGATTAAAGAAAATGCAGCAAGATTGGGACTGACTGGACTGGTAGAAACGAAAGAGCTGGATGCCAGAAAAGTAAATGAACACTTTCCGGCAGAAACGTTTGATCGTATTTTAGTAGATGCGCCATGCTCAGGACTTGGACTAATGAGAAGAAAACCGGATATTAAATATCATAAGACCGCTGGGGATTTTGAACAGCTGCCGAAAATTCAGTTGGAAATCCTTGAAAATACTGCGCAGACCTTAAAGCAATGGGGTATAATGGTCTATAGCACATGCACGATCGCGAAAGAAGAGAATCAGGAAGTGGTGGCAGCATTTTTATCGAAGCATCCCGAGTTTAAAAAAATTGATGTGCAGGTTAGTGAGATTCTTGAAACTTCAATAGAAGATCAAATGCTGACAATTTATCCGCACCAGTTTTTAACAGACGGTTTCTTTATTTGCTGCATGCAGAAAGTTTCTTAAATGAGGTGGAACAAGTGAAAATCAATTTTCAAACAGATATTGGGCGTAAACGAAATACAAATCAGGATTATGCAGGCGTATTTGAGAATAAAGCCGGCATTTCGCTGGCACTTCTTGCTGACGGAATGGGTGGGCATCAGGCCGGTGATGTTGCCAGTCAGATGGCAGTCAATTACCTGGGAGAACGGTGGACAGAAAACGATATTGATTCAGCTGATAAAGCCGCACAATGGCTGATTCAAATGATTCAGGAAGAAAATGAAAAAATCTATGAAAAAGGCCAGTCTGTTCCGGAATATTCAGGAATGGGCACAACAATCGTCAGTGCAGTTTTACTGGGTGAGACATTTGTTTTGGCTAATATCGGAGACAGCCGCGCATATTTAGTACGGAATCAGCAGATGATGCAGTTGACTGAGGACCATTCTCTTGTCAATGAATTGGTGAAGTCCGGAGAAATTACGCAGGAAATGGCGTTCAATCATCCTCGAAAAAATGTACTGACCCGTTCGCTGGGAATGCCGAAAACCGTTGAAGTGGATGTTGCCAACCATGGCAGTGCAGAAGGCGATTACCTGCTGCTGTGTTCGGATGGTCTGACAAACATGGTTTCTGAAGAAATGATTTTAACTGTTCTTATTTCTGGAATTTCGCTGGAAGAAAAAGTGGCAACGCTGATTTCTTTGGCAAATGAAGCAGGAGGCGTTGATAATATCACCGTTCTCGTAATACACTTTGACAAGAGTGAGGAGGAGTAACCGATGATAGAAATCGGCAGAAAATTAAACGGCCGCTATCAGATTATCGGTAATATCGGCAGCGGCGGAATGGCCAATGTCTTTTTAGCCCATGATTTGATTTTGGATCGGGATGTTGCAGTGAAAGTCCTGCGGTTTGACTTCCAAAATGATCAAGCGGCCATTCGGCGTTTTCAAAGAGAAGCATTGGCTGCATCCGAGTTGGTTCATCCTAATATTGTCAGTGTATATGATGTCGACGAGGAAGATGGACTGCAGTATCTGGTAATGGAATATGTTAAAGGAATGGACCTTAAACGATACATCCATACCTATTATCCAATTATGTATGCGCAAGTTGTTGATATTATGGAACAAATTTTATCAGCTGTTTCCCTTGCACATGAACACCGCATTATTCACCGGGATCTGAAGCCGCAAAATATTTTGATTGATGAAAATGGTGTTGTTAAAATTACAGATTTTGGTATTGCAATTGCGCTGTCTGAGACATCAATTACTCAAACCAATACAATGCTGGGCTCTGTTCATTACCTTTCTCCAGAACAGGCCAGAGGCAGCATGGCGACAAACCAGTCAGATATTTATGCAGTAGGTGTTATTTTGTATGAAATGCTGACAGGAACTGTTCCGTTTGATGGAGAATCAGCGGTAACTATTGCTTTGAAACACTTTCAGGAGGAAATGCCGTCTGTTCGCTCATTTGACTCCAATGTTCCTCAATCGCTGGAAAATATCGTTTTGCATGCGACAGCCAAGGATCCTGCCGACCGCTATAAATCAGCGGAGGAAATGTCAAGAGACCTTTATACTGTCTTGAATGTGGACCGGCTAAATGAGTCCAGATGGGAACCGACAGCATTGAACGGCGAAACAATGGTTTTGACCCCTTTGGATGAAACTCAGGCGGCAGAAGCTCTTGCTGCTTTAGAAACTCTGGGAGATGAAACAGAAGGAGCCTCTGTTGAAGAAAAACCGGAAGAGAAAACAAAGCCGAAAAAGAGACGAAAGAAATTTATTATAATTTTCCTTGTTCTGTTATTTATAGCGTTGGCAGTCGGAGCTGTTCTATTTTTTGCCGGTGGAGGCAAGAACGAGGTGATGGTTCCTGATGTTAGAAACAAAACACAGGAAGAGGCTCGAAAAGAGCTGGAAGCCGCAGATCTTGAAGTAACAGATGAAGTAAAAAAACTTCCGGATGATGAGATTGAAGAAGGAAAAGTGGTTAAGACAGATCCTGCTGCAGGTGCCAGCGTGAAGAAGAAGAAGTCTGTTGTTCTTTATATTAGTACCGGCAACAAAAAAATCAAGATAGATGATTACACAGACTGGACACAAAAAGATGCGATTGAAGCGATGAAGAAGCTGGGCTTCCTTGAGAGCAATATAAAAATTGAAAAAGAAAATAGTCTGGAAGTCGATGCAGATAAAGTTATCCGTCAGACACCGGAAGAGGGAACAGAAGTTGATCCTAAGAATGATCAGGTGACTCTGGTAGTCAGTACCGGCCCGAAAAATGTTTCTTTGGATAATTATGTTGACTATTCTTACGAGAATGCAGTAGCCGCTTTACTGGCTTTGGGTATTAAAGAAGAAAATATTTTATATGAAGAAGAAGCAAGTGATACAGTAACAGAAGGCTATGTTATCCGCCAAAATCCGGGAGCCGGAACTTCTTTTGATCCGGTGAATGATGAAATCACACTGACAGTCAGCAGCGGATCGGATAATACGACACTGATCAATTATAAAGACTACAGCTATGACAATGCTGTAAATGCACTGGTTGCTTTAGGGGTGAGTCAGGATCGTATTTCTAAAGAAGAAAAATCCAGCAGTACTGTAGCCAAGGGCAATGTGATTTCTCAAAGCCCGGGAGCTGGTTCAACGTTTAACCCGAAGACAGGAAAAATCACTTTGGTAGTCAGCTCCGGTGCTGAAATGGTGGAAGTACCTGATGTAGTGAGGATGTCACGATCAGAAGCTAAGTCTGAGCTGGAGAAAAAAGGATTTAAGGTATCTGAACAGGTGGAAACTTCGAATGAAACAAAAGATTCAGTAATCAGAACAAATCCGTCCTCCGGTACAAGTCTTGAAAAAGGAGAAACGGTTACGATCTATTATTCCAGCGGACCGACACAGAATGAATCTCCTTCATCAGAAGATTCCGAAGGTGAATAGAAAGACCACAGCTGTTTGTTTTTACAAGTAAACTTAAATGCAGCATCGGAGCATGTCAGAAATTGGCGGTTCCGATGTTTTTTCAATTATCAGAGGGGGAGAACAGCAATCAATTTAGGTGAAAGGATTTTTTTATCAAAGAGGTAAGAGTGTAGCGACTTTCCGAAAAAACGGCTCTTTCGGGTTGTTTTATATGTTTAAAGAGTTTCAATTATAATTGCTTATTCAAAATTTTTAATGAATGATATGTTCAATTCGGTAAAAAACATGGACAGTCCTTGCATCTTCTCGATTTTTCTTGTATATTCGGATTGGTTAGGAGGGATACATTGAACGGTCAAATTAGAAAAGCATTGAGCGGGTTTTATTATGTTTATGCAGAAGGTGAAACATTTCAAACAAGAGCCAGAGGGAATTTTCGCAATCGAAACATTACTCCCATGGTTGGAGACGATGTAATTTTTGAAAGCGATAACTTGACAGATGGTTACCTGCTGGAGATTTTACCGAGAAAAAATGAATTAGTTCGTCCGTCAGTTGCCAATGTCGACATTGGTGTTGTCGTGATGAGTGTAGTAGAACCGAATTTTTCCTATAACCTGTTGGATCGCTTTTTAGTGACATTGGAATACAAGGAGATCGAACCGGTCATTTATTTAACAAAAATCGATTTGTTTAGTGAAGAAGAAAAAGAACTGCTGAAGGAAATCAAAAAGGTGTATCAGCCATCCTATCCTATTATTTTTGGAGACGATTCTATCGATGATCAGGCATCGATTCGAGAACTGGAGCAATATTTTCCGGACCGTCTGACCGTTTTTATGGGGCAGTCCGGTGCAGGGAAATCCACCTTATTAAACAAAATTTCACCGGAGCTTCAATTGGCAACTGGAGAGATTTCCGAATCTCTTGGGCGCGGGAAGCATACAACTAGACATGTGGAGCTTATTCCTCTGTACGAAGGTCTGGTTGCAGATACTCCTGGGTTTAGTTCGATTGATTTTCTTGAAATGGATGCAGTCGAATTACCCAAACAGTTTCCTGAATTTGTAAAAGCTGCGCCCCATTGTAAGTTTCGAGAGTGCATGCACAGAAAAGAACCTGGCTGCGAGGTCAAAAAGCAAGTTGAAACAGGAGAAATTGCTCAGACAAGGTATGATAATTATTTGCAGTTTCTTTCAGAAATTGAAGACCGCCGACCCATTTACAAGAAGAAAAAAGGAAACTGATTTATTTAATGGAGACGGTCTTATTAAAAATAATAGCAAGTAGCTGAAGAAGAAATCCACTCATCCTTCATGGATTGAAAGAGTGGGCGGATATCAATAAAATCAAAGGAGATACATACTATGAAAATAGCCCCATCAATTTTGAGCGCAGATTTTGCAAATTTGGAAAGAGATATTCAGTTAGTAGAGAAGCTGGGTGCCGATTATATCCATGTGGATGTAATGGACGGACAATTTGTTCCGAATATTACGCTGGGTCCAAATGTTGTTTCAGCGATTCGTCCGACAACCAAGCTGCCTTTAGATGTACATTTGATGATTCAGCAGCCGGAAAACTATATTAAGGCATTCGCAGAAGCAGGTGCAGATATTATTACTGTACACCAAGAATCCACGCCGCATATTCACCGGGCAATGCAGATGATTAAACAGGCTGATGTCAAAGCCGGCGTAGTAGTTAATCCAGGTACACCTCTTTCCGCTATTGAAGAGGTATTGGATTTAGCAGACCTTGTTTTAATTATGACTGTAAATCCGGGCTTTGGCGGACAAAGCTTTATTGAAAGCCAGCTGAGTAAGATTGCTCAGTTAAAAGAGTGGAGAGAAACAAAGGGGTATACTTATGAGATTGAAGTAGATGGAGGGATTGTTCCTGAAACAGCTCAAAAATGTAAAGATGCAGGTGCAGACGTATTTGTAGCAGGTTCTTATATTTATAGTGCAGAGGATCCAAAAGAGCGGATTGATGCATTACGGGCTGTGTTGAATCAATGAATTTATTAATCGTTGCTGGCGGCTCAAATGAAGAATGGCCAGCGATTCATTCTTCTGAATTTGATTATTTTGCCGGTGTTGACCGCGGAAGTCTGTTTATCTTGGAACAGGGCTGGCCTTTGGATTTAGCTGTAGGTGATTTTGATTCCTTGAGTGCCAATGAAAAAGCTTATGTAGAAAAGGAAGCAGTCGAGGTTATCACGTCCAAGCCTGAAAAAGACGATACAGATACGCAGCTGGCTCTTGATCAGGTTTTTAAACGGTTTCCGAAAGCAACAGTGACAATTATTGGTGCAACGGGCGGACGTTTAGATCATTTTCTCGCGAATCTCTGGCTGCCGCTGGAGGAGCGTTTTCGTTCATATACTCAGCAAATTGGTTTAAGGGATCGACAGAATAGCATCCGATATTTTTTGCCGGGAGAATATACAGTTGGAAGAGAAGCCGGAATGAATTATCTGGCTTACTGCTGTCTGACACCAGTGAATGATCTGACACTTAAGGACAGTAAGTATCTGCTGAATCAGCATCAGGTTCCAGTTCCAACTTCATATGCAAGTAATGAATTTGTTGGACAGACAGCATCTTTCTCCTTTACCTCTGGAGTGATTGCAGTCATCCAAAGCAGGGACTAAACTTTATTTTAAAAAAGTGTACCGAGAGTACATCAAAACAGAAATAATTGAATAAGCAAACAGAACAGCTGGCCAAATAAAATCCAGCTGTTTTTTTATTATCCATTTTGTTCAATACATTCGCTTGAGTTTCAGTTATATAGAAGGAAAATGAGAAGGACTGTGGAACAAAGAATTACGACGTTTGATAGCAGGCTGTCAATCTAAGCCTATCAGTTTAAGGGGATTAAACAAAAATTTTCCAATCACTTCCATGAGCTCTATGTACTGAGCTTTGAAAGTAGGTGAGTTTTTCTTTCCTGCAGATGGCAAGAGTATGTGGCTGTAAGGGTCAATTTTCTTCTGATTAATCCATATGACAATCACTATTGTGAGCAGATCAGTGATGAGCTGATGGATTACAGAAGAATTCATGCTGCACCGAATATAATGCAGCAATTGACGAAACAAGTTACCGGAGAAAAGGAGCTTCTCTTCTTCTCTCAGACTGCGGTCTCGGATTATCAGGGATTGGGTTTGCTGTCAGAGCTTTATTCGTTGATAAATAATGCAGGAGATTATCTAAAAAGGTGGAGCAGCCTTATTAGTCTCTGAATGAGATTTTAATGGATTATTCAAGTTATAAGGCAGAAACACACAGGAGACAATCACTGTATTGAGCCGATACTTAGTGAGTTGAGTCATAAGAATCAGTTCATGCTGATACAGCATTTTACAAAGCTGAAGGGGGACATTTTTTGTCAATATCTGTCAGTATATTGGGAGGCTTTTTTTCTTACCTCGCTGGAAGCTCTCCTGAACCACCGGCGTAGCCTGTGGTTTTCAACACATACAAAAAATCCTGTTTTCTCATGTGAGAAAACAGGATTTTGATTTGTATCTATTCTATTAAACACGCTCGATTTTACCAGATTTCAAAGCACGAGTTGACACCCAAACTTTTTTTGGTTTACCGTCTACAAGTACACGAACTTTTTGCAGATTTGGTTTAACAGTACGCTTTGTCGCATTCAGAGCATGAGAACGGTTGTTTCCGCTGCTTGTTTTACGACCAGTGAAATAACATACTTTTGCCATTGTGAATTTCCTCCTTTGCTTTGATCTTGGAGCGATGGTTTTCTGCTCATACCTGACTAATTTATCATATTTGGAAGGGATTAGCAAGAAAATTTTAAGAATTATAAAAAATCCGCTCTTTTTTACGTTCGGGAATTCCTAAACGTTTATAGAGGAGAAAAAGAAAGGAAATAGATAGTTTAAGAGAATATCACCTGATACTGAAAGAATTAGCTAGAATATAAGTAACCTATTTATTTGATTGCTTTAGTGTAATCATAAATGAGAAGAAGGTGATGATAATGATAAGAATGGATGTGGAGAATGAGGTGTTGGAGGAAGTAACAGAAGATAGAGATAATTTATTGACACTTATTAAAAAGGGACAGCATAGGCTTCCGATGATTCCCTATGAAACATTGGAAATGATCCAAGAGGCAAATGGAAAGAAATTACCTTTACTTAGACTTTTTGATTGTTTAGAAGAGCAGGAAAGTATGGTGCATCCTTCGGAGGAGTTAGATTTTCGGCTCATTATTATTTTTGAAGAAGTTTCCTACGTGAAGCGGGCTTCGGGGAGAGAGTTGTTTCTAGGAAACTTGGCATATGGTGACCAGTTGGATAGAAACTACCATTATATCATTTTGCTGAAAAATTCTCGTTTGCAAAAGGTTGATTTTTTAGCGAAGATAACGTCTGTATTGGATGAAGAAATGATTGATTACAAGAAGGAAACAATCGATGCTTGTCTTTTTAACGTCTCCCCACCTTGGGAGGTGGAACACATCATTAAAACTAAGTTAACCATTACAGAAAAACTCTGACTGCTTAATTTCCAGCAGTCAGAGTTTTTTACGGGTTTAATTAGGACTAGTCTGAAAACTCTAGCGGCAAGTATTTTCGAAAAAATAAATATAGGCTAGTTTCGTTTAAAGAAGGAATGTTGCCGCATTTTCGGCTTGTCATACACATAGAGCGTGTTTTGTATGACCCTAGGACATTAATACGATGAGCATTTTGAAGAAGGGATAGGAGTAAGTTCTTATACAGGCCCCTAAGACATGCGACGAGCAATTGAAGAAGCGTAGGAGCAAGTTTTGATAAAGGACTCTAAGACATGCGACGAGCAATTGAAGAAGCGTAGGAGCAAGTTTTGATAAAGGACTCTAAGACATGCGACGAGCATTCGAAGAAGCGTAGGAGCAAGTTCTTAATTTCAATTCAACTTGATTTTATGACCACAAATCAAGTTTATTCTCAGTATATGTTTGTCTTTTATAAAGTGAGCTATTTTCTGTTTGATTAATAGATATTCCTAATTGAAGAAGTATCTGTTTGATGAAAGAAAAGAGAGAACAGTAAGCTATGTTTGATGGTCCAATGATTTTATATGTTTTTAATAAAATAGTTAGTAGGATTTCCAAAATGTTATACGTTTAAGTATGCATCAGTGAAAAAGACTGTCACTGAAAACGTTTAGGGAACCATTAACGTTTAGAGCGTTGCTAAAAATAACGATAATGCTTGCTTTCTTCTATTTTAAGTCAAAAAGAGTTACAGCATTTTATTCTGAATATAATAAGTAGTGTAAGGCAGAGCCAAAAGAACACCCTAATAAAATGAGGTTATTCTAAAGGAGGAAACTAAAAATGCAACTAGTCACTAAAAGCAATTATCTAATTAAAACAAATAATTTATTTAAAACTTATAAAGAACAGCATGCGGTAAATGAAGTATCAATGACAATTAATAGAGGTGATATTTATGGCTTTATAGGAAAAAACGGTGCAGGAAAAACGACCTTTATTCGCCTTTTAACACAACTGATTGAAAAGAGCTCCGGGGATTTGAAATTTAATACAGAAGGAAAAATGAAGATGGGGGCAGTGATTGAAGGACCGGTTTGTTACCCGTACATGTCTGCAAGAGACAACCTGAAATACTATGCCATTCAACGAAATATAAAAACAGAGAAACGAATTGATGAAGTACTTGAATTTGTCGGGTTGGCAAATGTAGATAAGAAAAAAGTATTTAAGGATTATTCATTAGGAATGAAGCAGCGTTTGGGGATTGGTTTAGCGATACTGGATAATCCGGAATTTTTAATTTTGGATGAACCTGTTAACGGATTAGACCCACAAGGAATTGTTGAGATCAGAAAGATCATTCATCGTTTGAATAAAGAATTTGGAACGACGATTTTGATTTCCAGTCATATTTTATCAGAGTTATCACTCGTAGCGACAAGATACGGAATTATCAATGAAGGAAAGCTGGTTAAAGAGTTGACAAGTGAGGAATTGGCAGCAGAATGCGGAAGGTCTATCTCTTTAAACACCTCAAACAATCTTTTGGCAGTTCAGCTTTTAAAAAGTTATGAGTACCAGCTGGAAGAGAAGGAAGGGTTGATTTCCATCAAAGAAGAGAAGGAAGCAATGACTGGAATCGCAAAGCTGTTATTTGAAAATGGTATCTATGTAACCTCCTTAGGCTACAAGGAAGAGAATTTAGAAGAATACTATTTAAATTTAATAAGTGGAGGAAATAGCAATGATTAATACATTAAAGGCAGATTTTTATAGAATTATTAAAAGCTCATTGGGATTTTATTCAATAGCTGGACTTATCGTTTTAGGGATTGTTTTTGGTTTTCTTGCTTCTACAGATAACCCGCCACAGCTCATGGTACAGTCTGGTTTGTCAAATGGTGCGTTATTAATACCTGTTTTTTTAACAAATATATTTATGATTGCATGGGGACATGAGTTTAGCTATCGTGTGGTCAACAACTCCTTGATTGCTGGTATGAAACGCAGTACATTCTTTTTCAGCAAAACATTATTGACATTTTTACTAACTATTCTTTTTGTAACAACATTTGCTGGAAGTCTGATTGGAACTACATGGTTTCTCAAAGGTGGATTTTCATTGACAGTAGCGTTAAAACCATTAGTGGCACAGATACCGCTGTATTTAGCAGCAAGTTGTTTAGGGATTCTACTATTTAATGCACTCAAGGCATCTTACCTCTCAGTAGCAGCATTTATCTCTATTGCCTTTGTCGGAGATACTATTTTTTCAAATATTGTGTCGACATACCTTGGAAAACTAGATTTTATTTTAGACACATTATTCTTTTCAAACTTGCGCATGGTAACAGATTTGTCCGCTGTTTCGTCCAATCAGTTTCAGACGATCATGATTAGTAGTGTTCTATATAGTGCAGCTGCATTGTTCATCAGCTTCAGTTTGTTTAATAACAGGGAATTCAAATAAGGCGATTGATTAAAAGAATAAAAAATTAGGGAGAGATATATTATGAAGAAAAAATTGATAATTTTGGCAGCGGTATTGGTGACCGGAGGATTCTTTGGATATACAAGCTTTGCAGAGATGAAAACAGAGAATAAAATCGATCTTTCATGGGAGTTGGACGATACTAAAATTGAGAAGATAGCTTTAATTGGTGCGGAACAACATATAGTTGTTGATGTTTTAGAGACGGAAAATGAGTATACTCGGGTGGCACTGTCAGGGAAAGTGTCTGAAGACAATGAAGCATATCTAAAAAATACTGTGGTAAAAGAGGACAGTATTGAAATCACATTAGCAGAGCTGAATCAGTTTCGTTTGATGACAACTGCCAATGGAAAGGAACAATTGAAGCTGACAGTGGAATTAGGGAAAAATACTTCCTGTGAAGTGCTGGAGGTTAACAGTGTTGTGGGCGATGTGCAAGCAATGATCCAAGAAAACTTTGATGGCGAGTATCATTTAGAGACGAATGGGCAAGGAGAAGTTAAAGCAGTTCCTGAAACTAAGGGAACAAGTAAAGAACAAGTACGAATCGATACGATGGGAGACATCACAGTTGAAAAATAGGAAGGAGCAGAAGCTATGTATGCGCATTATATGCAGAAATCAAGTACAGATTGCGGTATAGCTTCACTAAGGGTCATTTTATCTCAACTGGAAATTAAGATAAAAAATGTTAGTGAACTATATAAGCACTACAATCTTAAGAAGGATCAGGGGTTGTCATTAGGTGAGTTGAATGAAATTCTGCTCCAATATGGTGTCGTTTCAAGCGCCTATGAAGTCAGAGAATTTGAGGAATTAGAAAAGGTAGAGCAGCTGCCGATGGTATTGGTGGTTGAAAATGAAGGATACGCGCATTATGTTGTTGTTCATGCAATAGATGGAGAGCATTATACGGTTTCGAATCCGGCAGAACCCACTCTAAGAGTTTATGAAAAAGAGGATCTACGAGCGATTTTTCTGGGCTATGGAGAGTGTATTGAAGAAAACAGCCTTAATTCTGAATGTTGGCTTTGAAACCCTTATTTTACACCTTAGTTTTTTAACGGTTCGGGTGTTTGCGTATGGCGAGCATGCTGGCAGCAGCTTTGGTTGTATTAAATTAGTAGTATTTTATTGTTTGTCGGTTTTGCCGGCTTGCTAGTTGGAGGTCTGTTGATTCCAGAAAGTGATTTGTTATTGCTGCAGCTGATCAATCTGTTGATCTTAAGTAAATATGCACCGGGCGTTACAAGCAAAAAATCCAGTTGGCAGTGAGGAGAAGAGAAGGAGGCGAAGGATTCAGGCAATGTGTTCATGCATACTTGTGACTGCATTTGCTCGGTGTGTAGCTGTCCTGCTTATCCAAAATCTACTCATTGTTGGAAACTTTTTATCAAGTGTAACCATATTACCAGTACTATCAAAAAAGATGATAGAGGAGAATGAAAAATTTATTAATTGAATTATTTACTGCTTGGGGAGAAAGAAATCTCGTTGTATGTTGTTTTGGTTTTCAGGATGAAATAGAAATTCCTCAAGAATTATTAGAAGAATTGAAATAATCGTATCAAGGCATAGATGGTTGCTTTTTTATTTAGACAAATTTCAATTTGCTTTTCTCCCTTCTGTAAATGTATAATTTAAGTATCTTTATGGAAAACTGGGGTTTTATATGGAAATTGGTAACTTAACAACTATGCTTGTAATTGGATTTCAAACAATTTTTAGTTATTTAAATTTAAAGTTACTTTTAAGCGATAAAAAGATAAACATGTTTGAAATCATTATTTTACTATTAGGTGCTTTTTTTATGGTAAATGTTTTTTTGATAACAGGAACCTATGGTGTGATTGTAATGCTTTTATTTGTATTCATTTTGGGCTGGTATTTTATAGATGCTAATAATTTATATATTGTTGGAGCATTATCTTATGTACAAATAATAATGGTTATCTCTGATCATCTTTCTAGTATGATGGATACATATTTATGGAAAACTACTGCTGGGACATCTATCTTTTCTACTATTTTACATATGACGGTCAGTATAGGTTTAGGATTTATTATTTGCATTTCAATAATGAAGATCAACCCTTCTGTCGAAAAGAAAGTCCCATTCTTATCCGAATTCTACCCAATTATCAGCATCATGGGGGTATTCATGATGCTGATCTATTACAGCAGTATTTTCCTTGGGAAGTATCTAGGCAACAATGTGGAGATCATTACCTTGAATTTGGTATTTTTTATTTTGTATTTCTTTATCTCAATTGTGGCGTTTCTAATGTACGCCAGTTCAACAAAGAATAAGTACGAGACCCAACAAAAAGAACTGGAGTATCTGTCCAATCAGCGATATATGGATGTTATGGAAAGCCAGTTTAAAGAAATCAGTAAGTTTCGTCATGATTATAAGAATATACTGACTTCGATGGAGAATTTTATTGTGGAACGAGATATGGATGGATTGGATGAGTATTACCGATCAATGCTTAAAACCTCTTCCAGAGTGATCGAACAAAATAATTATAAGCTGGAAAAGCTGAGTAATATTCAAGTTAGAGAATTGAAAAGTATTTTGGCATCAAAGCTGATAACAGCACAGGAAAAGGGCATTGATGTACGAATTGAAGTAACGGAAATGATCGATAACGTAAATATGGATGCGGTCTCCTTGGTTCGGCTTATGGGTATATTTTTAGATAATGCCATTGAAGAGCTGGAGTATTTAGGTGAAGGAATACTTTCTGTTGCAGTCTATCAGGATAAGCAGGCTGTTCATTTGATTATTCAGAACAGCTGTCGAGAAGATCTACCAAAGCTGCATCAGCTGAAGACAAGAGGATTTTCAACAAAGGGGACGAATCGAGGGAACGGGCTGAGTAATGTACAGGAGATTGTGACAGAGGCAGCTAATATCCGTCTGGCTACCACGATTGAACACCAGCTGTTTACACAAAAAATGGTTATTGAACAATAAAAAATACATGTTTATCCAACTTCATCACAAATAGAAAATTCTTTTTGTCTTATTCAGTTTGCTTAAGTTTTTGCGAAGATATATAATTTAAGTATCTTTGTGGAAGGTTGGGATTTGTAATGGAAACGAGTGAGTTAGTAACAATAACATTAATATTTTTTCAAATGATATTTAGCTACACAGTTTTTAAATTATTGATTGGAGAAGTAAAATTTAAGAAACTAGAGTTACTGTTCTTACTAACAAGTGCCCCCTTTATAGGTGTTTTTTTTCTATATAAAAATATTATCGGGACAATTGTAATGATTCTATCAATGCTAGTATTAGGAATGATATTTGTTAATGCAAGAAAACTATATATCACTGGTGCACTATCCTATTCGTTGATAATCATGATTATCAGTGATCATATATCTGGATTGGCTGATGCTTATATATGGAATAACAGCGAAGTGATTATAAAAGCTTGGGACACGTTACTGCATACAATAGTCGGGATAGGATTGGCAGTTGGTATAGCACTTTTAATTGCTAAGGTCAACCCTTCTGTCGAAAAGAAAGTCCCATTCTTATCCGAATTCTACCCAATTATCAGCATCATGGGGATATTCATGATGGTGATCTATTACAGCAGTATTTTCCTTGGGAAGTATCTAGGCAACAATGTGGAGATTATTACCTTGAATTTGGTATTTTTTATTTTGTATTTCTTTATCTCAATTGTGGCGTTTCTAATGTATGCCAGTTCAACAAAGAATAAGTACGAGACCCAACAAAAAGAACTGGAGTATCTGTCCAATCAGCGATATATGGATGTCATGGAAAGCCAGTTCAAAGAAATCAGTAAGTTTCGTCATGATTATAAGAATATACTGACTTCGATGGAGAATTTTATTGTGGAACGAGACATGGATGGATTGGATGAGTATTATCGATCAATGCTTAAAACCTCTTCCAGAGTGATCGAACAAAATAATTACAAGCTGGAAAAGCTGAGTAATATTCAAGTTAGAGAATTGAAAAGTATTTTGGCATCAAAGCTGATAACAGCACAGGAAAAGGACATTGATGTACGAATTGAAGTAACGGAAATGATTGATAACGTAAATATGGATGCGGTCTCCTTGGTTCGGCTTATGGGTATATTTTTAGATAATGCCATTGAAGAGCTGGAGTATTTAGGTGAAGGAATACTTTCTGTTGCAGTCTATCAGGATAAGCAGGCTGTTCATTTGATTATTCAGAACAGCTGTCGAGAAGATCTACCAAAGCTGCATCAGCTGAAGACAAGAGGATTTTCAACAAAGGGGACGAATCGAGGGAACGGGCTGAGTAATGTACAGGAGATTGTGACAGAGGCAGCTAATATCCGTCTGGCTACCACGATTGAACACCAGCTGTTTACACAAAAAATGGTTATTGAACAATAAAAAATACATGTTTATCCAACTTCATCACAAATAGAAAATTCTTTTTGTCTTATTCAGTTTGCTTAAGTTTTTGCGAAGATGTATAATTTAAGTATCTTTGTGGAAGGTTGGGATTTTAATGGGAATAGGGCTATGGGTGTCTACGATTGCTGTAGGACTTCAAACAATTTTTAGTTACATAGTTTTAAAACTATTGATAGGGGATAGAAACGTCAGTAAAATGGAAATTCTTTTATTAATATCTTTTTCTATGGGGATTGGAAGTTCATTCGTTTGGATAGGAACATATGGAATTGTTCTGATGATTCTATTTTTATTACTCTTCAGCTTTTACTTTATACCAATGGGGAAACTACATATTACTGGTGCACTATCCTATTCTTTGATATTCATGATAATTAGTGATCATGTTGCTGGAGTAATTGACAGCTATTTTTTTAATAATAATGGGATAATGCTACTTCCCTTGGACACATTTTTACATATGGCAGTAAGTATTGGGTTAGCTATAGGTATAGCACTTTTAATTGCTAAGATCAAACCTTCTGTCGAAAAGAAAGTCCCATTCTTATCCGAATTCTACCCAATTATCAGCATCATGGGGGTATTCATGATGCTGATCTATTACAGCAGTATTTTCCTTGGGAAGTATCTAGGCAACAATGTGGAGATCATTACCTTGAATTTGGTATTTTTTATTTTGTATTTCTTTATCTCAATTGTGGCGTTTCTAATGTACGCCAGTTCAACAAAGAATAAGTACGAGACCCAACAAAAAGAACTGGAGTATCTGTCCAATCAGCGATATATGGATGTTATGGAAAGCCAGTTCAAAGAAATCAGTAAGTTTCGTCATGATTATAAGAATATACTGACTTCGATGGAGAATTTTATTGTGGAACGAGATATGGATGGATTGGATGAGTATTATCGATCAATGCTTAAAACCTCTTCCAGAGTGATCGAACAAAATAATTACAAGCTGGAAAAGCTGAGTAATATTCAAGTTAGAGAATTGAAAAGTATTTTGGCATCAAAGCTGATAACAGCACAGGAAAAGGGCATTGATGTACGAATTGAAGTAACGGAAATGATCGATAACGTAAATCTGGATGCGGTCTCCTTGGTTCGGCTTATGGGCATATTTTTAGATAATGCCATTGAAGAGCTGGAGTATTTAGGTGAAGGAATACTTTCTGTTGCAGTCTATCAGGATAAGCAGGCTGTTCATTTGATTATTCAGAACAGCTGTCGAGAAGATCTACCAAAGCTGCATCAGCTGAAGACAAGAGGATTTTCAACAAAGGGGACGAATCGAGGGGACGGGCTGAGTAATGTACAGGAGATTGTGACAGAGGCAGTCAATATCCGTTTGGCTACCACGATTGAACACCAGCTGTTTACACAAAAAATGGTTATTGAATTTTAAAATATGAAAATACTGAATCATTTTAAGAGAAGTTATTGTAGTGTAGAAAGGAGTGGAAGTAATGCTGTCTATTATTATCTGCGAGGATGACTGGAAACAGCGTCAGATGCTTGAGCAGTACGTGAAGAATTTTATCATGATAGAAAACTTAGATATGGAATTGGCGTTTTCGACAGGCAATCCGACAGAGGTATTGGAATTTGTTAAGAGTAAGCCGAAGTTTGTAGGACTGTACTTTTTTGATGTTGATCTACAGCATGAGATGTCTGGATTGACACTTGCTGCTGAAATTCGAAAATACGACGATCTGGGGAAAATCGTATTTGTGACAACACATGGCGAGTTGTCCTATCTTACGTTCACTTATAAAGTGGAAGCAATGGATTATATTATCAAAGATACGCAGGAAAATATTCAAAAACGTGTGTGTGAGTGTATTCAGATTGCTCATGACCGAAGCTTGAATGATCGAAGCGGGAAAAAGCATTTCTTTAAATTTAAAGATGGAGATGCGATTCGATCAGTAGACATCAATGATATTATTTTCTTTGAGTCTTCCATTTCTTCTCATAAAGTAATTATGCACTTGGAAAATGGAGAAGAAGAGTTCTATGGTGCTTTAAAAGATATTGAAGATCAATACGAAGATTTTTACCGTTGCCATAAGTCATTTCTGATCAATAAAAATCATGTAGAGAAGATTCAGAAAAAAGAACGTATCGTTGAAATGAGTAATGGAGAGAGTTGTCTGGTTTCAGTTCGTGCAATGAAAAATTTATAATCAAAAGATGAGCTGTGGATGTCAAAATGAATCTCGGCTTTTTTTATTTAGGGCGGAGCGTCTTGGAGCAAGGAAATCTCAGCTCATGATAAAAACAGTCATTTATTAAGAAGTGTACAAAATTCATCGGCTACTTTGATTTCCTTTCTTTTCATTAATCCTCAGCTATGATAGAATATTAAGGAAGAAAATAGGGCAAATCTGCTCTTTAAGGAGGCTTTCATCAATGGCTGTAAAAATCAAAACGTCAGCAGGTACCATTGAGATTACCAATGAAGTCATTGCCACTGTAGTCGGCGGCGCTGCTACAGATATTTACGGAATCGTCGGCATGGCTAGCAAGAAGCAAATTAAAGATAATCTGAATGAGATTTTACGTAGAGAAAATTATTCAAAAGGTGTGGTGGTACGTCAAGAAGAGAATGGCGTAGCAGTAGATGTTTATACAATTGTCAGCTATGGAACAAAAATTTCTGAAGTTTCCCGTAATGTTCAGGAAAAAGTAATGTATAATCTTGAAACATTACTTGGTGTGACTGCAAATTCTGTCAATGTATTTGTACAAGGTGTTCGTGTGCTGCCTGATTAGAAGGACAGTCCGCTGTTGAAAAAGAGCAGGGCTCTGAATGAATCAGCAGTGATCTAAAGGAGGATATTTTAGGTGAATGTAACAGAAATCAGCGCAGGTCAGTTTCAGGAAATGGTCCAGGCCGGCGCCTCTCGTCTGCATGTAAATGCAGAGTATGTCAACTCGTTGAATGTTTTCCCTGTACCCGATGGGGATACAGGAACAAATATGAATTTATCCATGACCAGCGGAGCAAAAGCAGTAGCAGATTCTCGATCTGAAAAGGTGGGAGAGTTGGCAACAGCGTTGTCTAAAGGTTTATTAATGGGTGCCAGAGGAAATTCCGGCGTTATTCTTTCACAATTGTTCAGAGGTTTCTCCAAGCATATTCCTGATGTTGTGACACTAAATGCTGCAGACTTGGCAGCGGCATTTACTCACGGAGTGGAAACGGCTTATAAAGCAGTGATGAAGCCGGTAGAAGGAACCATTTTAACTGTTTCCCGTGAAGCGGCCCGTTCAGGTGAACGCAAAGCAAAAGAAACAGATGATTGTATTGAAGTAATGGAAGCTGTTGTAAAAGGAGCAAAACGTGCGTTGGCTAAAACACCTGATCTTCTTCCTGTCTTGAAAGAAGTCGGTGTGGTGGACAGCGGCGGTCAAGGGCTTCTGTTTATTTATGAAGGCTTTTTAGAGTCGCTATCTGGGAAATATGATCCGGAAGCAGTGTATGAGCCAACACCTGCTGAAATGGATGAAATGGTGAATGCTGAGCACCATCGAAGTGTGCAGGGACAAATGGCCACTGAAGACATTCACTTTGGCTACTGTACAGAAATCATGGTTCAAATCGGCGAAGGTCCGACCGTGGACAGCGACTTTGATTATGAAACATTCCGAAACTATCTAAATGAACTGGGTGATTCTCTGCTTGTCGTAAATGATGATGAGATTATCAAAGTTCACGTGCATACTGAACATCCTGGTGAAGTGATGAATTATGGACAGAAATTCGGTTCACTGGTTAAAGTAAAAGTGGATAATATGCGTTTGCAGCATGAAACCATTTTAGAGCATGATCAACAGGGTGTTGCAGCTCCTGCCAAGAAAGAACGTGTACCCTATGCAGTCATTGCGATTGCTGCTGGAAAAGGCGTGCAGGAGCTATTCAGAAGCTTGGGTGTCAGCTATATTATCAGCGGTGGGCAAACAATGAATCCGAGTACGGAAGATATTCTGAAAGCAGTCAAAGAGGTTAACGCAGATCAGGTTATCATTTTACCAAATAACAAAAATATCTTTATGGCAGCAGATCAGGCAGCAGAAGTAGCTGAGGTTCCTGTAGCAGTAGTGCCGTCTAAAACAATTTCACAGGGAATGACAGCGATGCTTGCATTCAATGATCAGCAGAAGCTGGAGGAAAATAAAGCCAGCATGACAGACATGTTGGAAAGTGTTGTCAGCGGTCAGGTGACAACAGCTGTTCGTGATACAACGATTGATAATGTGGAAATTAAAAAAGATGATTATCTTGGAATGATTGACGGAAAAATCGTCATTTCTGAACCAGATATGTTTAAGGCATCTTTAGATACATTGAATCGTATGATAGACGAAGACACAGAGATCATCACAATTATTGTCGGTGAAGACGGTACATTGGCAGAGGCGGAGAAACTGTCTGAAGCAATTACCTCTGAACATGAAGACTTGGAAACTGAGATTCATGAAGGCGATCAGCCGGTGTATCCGTATCTGTTTTCTGCTGAATAAATCAGCAGCAGGTAAAAGAAATAATTGTTGAAAGAACGGTTCTTTTAACTGACGCCATTTTATAAGAGTCTGAACAGTATTCTAACTGAATATTCGTCAGACTCTTTTCTTTAGATAGATTTATTATTTATTGCGTACATGTATATATGGACAGAAATATGGATAGGTAACTCAAAAGAATCTATGAAAAACTGACTGATCAAATAATCATCGCATTTTATAAAATGTCTCAAATATAAATCATTTCGGCGATAAAAGATGCAGAAAAAGCGCATCAGAACGACTATCGCAGTTTAAGGCTGCTTATTGTAAAGTGTTTATTTCGTTATCTGTGATAACATAATTAAATGGTTGCAAGTGGGGAGAACACAGGTTATGAATCCTTGCATATCAAGGATTTGAAGGATTTAGGTGAATATATTTCGAATTGTCCACGGTTGAAGGGAGGGAAATAAATGAAAAAATTGACGGACCCTTTATGTACACTTTCCGGTGTGGGGCCAAAAAGGGCAGAGGCGTTTGGAGAACTGGGTATTGACACAGTAAAAGATTTACTGACCTATTATCCCTTCCGGTATGAGGATATTCAGGAAAAGGAAATAGAGGATATCCAGGATCAGGAAAAAGTTACATTAAAAGGAACAGTTGTTTCTGAGGCTGTTCTTAACAGATTTGGTTATAAAAAAAGCAGACTTAATTTTAGAATTATGCAAGGACATGCGGTCATCAATGTGTCTTTTTTTAATCAGCCTTATTTAAAGGATAAGGTTGTTTTATCTGAAGATATAGCGGTCTATGGAAAATGGGATGCAAAAAGAAAGTCCTTAAACGGAATGAAAATTCTGGGAGCCAAAAATGATGGCGAGGAATTCGCTCCTATTTATCATGTCAATAAACGGGTCCGACAAAGCAGTCTGGTTCAGCTGATCCGTACAGGATTTGAAGAATATGGTTGTTTGGTAGAGGAAAACCTGCCGCAGGAGCTTCTGGAAAAATATCGCCTGATGGATCGTCCGACGGCGATGTTTGCCATGCATTTTCCTAAAAACCCGGAGGAAAGCCATCAGGCAAAACGCAGAGTTGTTTTTGAGGAATTTTTGCTTTTTCAGCTGAAAATACAAGGGCTGAAAAGACAGGAAAAAGCTGAAAAGAATGGGATAGCCATTCAGTACGATGTACAGAGATTGAAGGGATTCACCAAGAAACTGCCATTCGAGCTTACTCAGGCACAGAAGAAAGTCACTAATGAGATCTGTCGGGATCTTATGAGCCCGCAGCATATGCAGCGTCTGCTGCAGGGCGATGTTGGGAGCGGGAAGACAGTTGTGGCAGCAATTGCTTTGTATGCAGTAATGACTGCAGGATTTCAGGGCGCATTGATGGTGCCTACAGAAATACTGGCTCAGCAGCACATGGAAAGTTTGCAGCTGCTGTTCGATCCTCTGGAAGTACAAACAGCTCTTCTGACCGGATCAACGAAAGCTAAAGAACGTCGAGAAATATTGGAACAACTGGCCTCGGGTGAAATTGATGTGGTTATAGGAACCCATGCACTGATTCAGGAAGATGTTGTGTTTAAGCGGCTTGGACTTGTAATCACAGATGAGCAGCATCGCTTTGGTGTGAACCAGCGAAGGATTTTGAGAGAGAAGGGGCAGCATCCTGATGTACTTTTCATGACAGCTACACCCATTCCCAGAACATTGGCGATTACTGCTTTTGGAGAAATGGATGTATCCATTATTGATGAAATGCCAGCCGGAAGAATTCCAATAGAGACACGATGGATTCGACCGCCGCAGCTTGATACCGTATTGGAATGGATGCAGAAGGAGCTTGCACGAGGACATCAAGCCTATGTCATTTGTCCGCTGATTGAAGAATCAGAAGCACTGGATGTCAAGAATGCGACAGAAATTTTTGAGCATATGCAGGATGTTTTCAGTCCAGCTTACCAAGTGGGGCTGCTTCATGGAAAGATGAAAAATCTGGAAAAAGATGAGATTATGCAGCGCTTTAAAGAGAATGAGCTGCAGCTGCTGGTTTCTACGACTGTTATTGAGGTGGGTGTCAATGTTCCAAATGCAACAATTATGCTGATTATGGATGCAGATCGATTTGGTCTGGCTCAGCTGCACCAGCTTCGGGGACGTGTCGGTCGAGGCTCTGAGGCATCTTATTGTATATTAGTTGCCAATCCTAAAAATGAAATGGGGATTGAGCGAATGAAGATCATGACAGAGACTAATAATGGGTTTATTCTGAGCGAAAAAGACTTGGAGCTTCGAGGCTCGGGAGAGGTTTTTGGTGTTCGACAATCCGGACTTCCTGAATTTGTTGTTGGAGATATTATTACAGACTTCAATGTTCTGGAAGTTGCTCGGGAAGAGGCTTCCACAATTTGGAAGAAGAAGCAATGGTGGGTTCTCCCTGATTATCAGGGACTGGCGGAAGAAATTCAGCCGGAAGATGGGAAACATCAGTATTTTGATTAAGTAAAATATGCTATACTGATTCTTGTCTGGAAACTTCGGAGAGCTTGTAGGAATTCGATGCGGAGGATATGCACAGCGCTGACAAGTATAAAATTTTCAGAACTTATTCTGGTAGTAGAATCAGTTATACGAAAGTGCAATCAGTACTCCTTGAATGAGAGCAATCCAGTTAATTAAATGGAAAAATAACAAAAATATTATTTAATGGAGTTTCAGTCGTGTCTTAATTAAACGTTGATAAATTAAAATAGGAGGAAACATTTATGAGAATCGCCGTTGATGCCATGGGTGGCGATAATGCCCCTCAAGCTATAGTAGAAGGGGTCGTTCTGGCTAGAAACGATTTTCCGGATATTGAGTTTTTACTTTACGGAAAAGAGGAAGAGATCAGAGAATATATAACAGATGAAAAAAACATAAAGATTATTCATACAGATGAAAAAATAACAAGTAATGATGAGCCGGTAAAGGCTATTCGTCGAAAGAAAAATTCTTCTATGGTTCTCGCTGCTCAGGCAGTAAAAAATGGAGAAGCAGATGCTGTTTTTTCAGCAGGGAATACGGGAGCACTGTTGGCTGCAGGGTTATTCATTGTTGGCCGGATCAAACATGTTGAACGGCCGGGTCTGATGTCAACTATGCCGGTAATTGGTCAAAAGAATGGCGGATTTGATATGCTTGATTTAGGTGCAAATGCAGACAACAAGCCGGAACATCTTGTCCAATACGCAATCTTAGGTTCTTTTTATGCGAATCGAGTACGTGGAATTAACAAACCTAGAGTGGGCTTGTTGAATAACGGAACAGAAGAAAATAAAGGCAGCGAACTTACGAAGAAAACATTTGAGCTGCTGTCGGAAAATAAAACAGTGAACTTCATTGGGAACGTAGAAGCAAGAGAGCTGCTGAATGGACCTGCGGATGTTGTTGTAACAGATGGCTTTACTGGAAATGCAGTATTGAAATCCATTGAGGGAACGGCTATGAACATGATGTCATTGTTGAAATCCTCTATTTTAGCTGAAGGGTTCAAAGGTAAAATCGGTGCTGCCATGCTAAAAAATGCATTAAAGGGTATGAAATCAGAAATGGATTACTCAAAACATGGGGGGGCCGTACTATTCGGACTGAAAGCGCCTGTTGTAAAAACTCATGGAGCTACTGGTCCTGAAGCAGTTCGTTATACGATTCGCCAGATTCGAACGATGTTGATTACTGATGTAGTGGGTCAATTGGTAGAATACTACGAAGGAAGATAAATGTGAATAGAGCATGAATTTCTTTCGTTTATATATTTTTCTAAAAACATAGGGCTTTTTCTTGAAAATTTAGTGCTGGAGTTCTCAGAAACAGCCTCAATAATTACTCTGAACTTTCTCATTTCTTCAATAAAAAACATAGCATTTTTGCCTGTTTGTTGCAGCTTGTCTGTAACAAATTTGAAAAAATTGTAGACAAATGACAGATTTCTGAGTAAAATGTACCATAGTGCTTAAGACTTTTGGTGATTAATGTTTTTAAAAGCAGTGGAGGTGAAGACAGTTGACTCGTGAAGAAGTATTAAAAAAAGTAGCGAATATTATCTCAAATCACTTTGAGGTTGATACTGAGAATGTGACTGATCAACTGAACATTAAAGATGACCTGAATGCTGATTCAATCAGCGTGATGGAATTTGTTTTAGAGTTGGAAGACGAATTTGGAACTGAGATTTCTGATGAAGATGCAGAGCAGATTGAAACTGTGGGTGCTGCTGTAGATTATATCGTAAATCATTTATAGTAGACAAAACATAGTAAAAATAAAGGGTGGATTTCTTTGAAAGAAGGGTCTGCTCTTTTTTATTTTGAAATTGAAGATATTTCACGTTGTCAATAATTATTGGGAAAATACATGACATGCTTAAAAATAAATTTTAACAGCTTTGGGCGTGTTAAGTACTTGAGGCGTAATACTATTTATTTCATTGATTTTCTTTATGAACAGAGCCCTGTCTAGTCGGTAAAAGGACTGCGGAATGAAATAATCTTAACTGCTTGAAACTATTTTTAGGATAATAAAACTGAATCTGTGAAAGAAATCTCAGTTTTGTGTCTGTAGGCCTGATGATTTCGAGAAAAGGAGTTCTTTTCTTATATTTGGCGCGACTTGTTCAGGTCAAACCTTTTAAAATCTCTGTAAAAAAAGTATAATGGAGAAGGTCGTAAATAAATCTAAAGGAATGTGGAGAATGAACAATCAGTTAACACTTGAACTGAAAGAACGCTACGGCATTGTTTTCCATGATGTCAATTTATTAGAACAGGCTTTTACGCATTCATCCTATGTGAATGAGCATCGGTATCTAAAACTGTCTGACAATGAACGTTTGGAATTTTTGGGAGATGCAGTGTTGGAACTGTTAGTTTCACGTTATCTGTATCGTCATTTTCCTGATTTATCAGAAGGAAAGCTGACTAAAATGCGGGCAGCAATTGTCAGAGAAGACAGTTTATCAAAATTTGCCAAAGAATGTCATTTTGATCAGTATATCCTTTTAGGAAAAGGGGAAGAAAATTCTAGTGGTCGGGAACGTCCGGCGCTGCTTTGTGATGTGTTTGAAGCATTTTTAGGCGCACTCTATCTGGATCAGCAATTAGAAACAGTCAGAGAATTTGTAGCAAAAGTAATCTTTCCGAAGATTGATGCAGGTGCTTTTTCACATGAGATGGATCATAAGACACGATTGCAGGAGGTTCTGCAGCGCCAAGGTGATGTGTCGATTGATTATCGGCTAGTGAAAGAAGAGGGACCGGCTCACGACCGGGTTTTCTATATAGAAGTATTTTTGAATGAGGAATTGATTGGAACAGGTCAAGGAAAGTCCAAAAAACTGGCAGAACAGGATGCAGCTGAAAAAGCCCTAAAGAAATTTTCATAGACCTGCATCTGTTATAATGCTTGGACGAAAAAGATCAAGTATTGTTGACTTGTTATTGGAATTGTGCTTATCAATAATAAGTAAAGCGAAGCTATGAGTCCAAGGGTGATTCATTAGTTCCCTCACTCTTATTGCTTATGAGCTACTCGGCTTTTACAGCTTTTATATTATCCAGCTTCACGAACCAGCCTTTTCGGTAAATAGATGAATTGGAATAAGTTGATTGTAAGCGACTCATCCAATTCTCTAATTTACTCAAAGCCTGATCAGGTTCGTTCAGCTTTTACACTTATCTAGCTTCAAAAGCCAGCTCACTACGGCAATAAGATAAACTGCCTCTTGCGACAAAAAACATCGCATGGTCAGTTTCCTATATTGCTTATGAGCTGCCTAGCTTTTACAGCTTTTATTATCGGAAGGAGATTTTTTTCTTGTTTTTAAAACGTATTGAGATCGCAGGATTCAAGTCTTTTGCCGATCGAACAGTAATTGAATTTGAAAATGGTGTGACAGCTGTTGTTGGACCTAACGGCAGCGGTAAGAGCAACATTACTGAGGCTGTCCGCTGGGTACTGGGCGAACAGTCTGCCAAGAGTTTGCGTGGAGGCAAGATGCCGGACATTATTTTTGCCGGCTCAGAAGGGCGTAAACCGTTGAATATCGCGGAGGTAACTGTGGTGCTGGATAATAAAGACAATTATCTGCCGCTTGATTTTTCAGAGATCAGTGTCACGCGCCGCTATCGAAGAACTGGCGAGAGTGATTTCTTCATTAATAAACAAGCCTGCCGCCTAAAAGATATTCAGGATTTATTTATGGATTCCGGTTTGGGAAAAGAATCTTTTTCAATTATCTCACAGGGGAAAGTAGAAGCAATTTTCAATAGTAAACCGGAGGACCGCCGCGGGATCTTTGAAGAGGCTGCCGGCGTTTTAAAATATAAACAACGGAAGAAAAAAGCGGAACAGAAATTATTTGAAACAGAAGATAATTTAAATCGTGTACAGGATATTATTTACGAGCTGGAGGATCAGCTCACCCCTCTGGCAGCTCAGAGCGAAGCAGCTAAGCAATTTTTGAAATTGAAAGAGACATTAACAGAAATTGACGTGAGCCTGACTGTATCTGAAATAGAAGTAACCAAGCAGGTGTGGGAAGAGAAGTCGAAAGAACTGCAATCTGTGGAGGCGTTACTTACAGAACTTAGTCAGAAAATTTATCACTCGGAAGATCAGTTGCTTCAATTGAGAAGCCAGAGAAATAAACTGGATGAACAGCTTGATCAGCAGCAGCAGCAGTTACTGAAAATAACAGAAGCTCTGAAGCAGGCGGAAGGTCAGAAACAGGTGCTTATTGAGCGATCCAAGCATACACTGCAGACGACCTCTGAATATCAGGAAAATCTAAAAGAAACAGATGAAAAAATTCAACTGTATCGGACAGAGCTTCAAGAACTGCGAGAAAAGAACAGCTTGAAGCGTCAGGAGCAGGAACAGCTTGCAGTCGAAATAAAAAAAGCAGAGCAGGAAGTTGAAAAATACAGTAAATCTTCAAAAGAACTTTTGGAAGAGCTGCGCAGTGAGTATGTAGAAGTTATGCAGGAACAGGCGAATACAGCCAATGAACTGAAATATCTGGAGCGTCAGTATCAGCAGGAAACGGCAAAAAATCAACAGGCTGTGGAAAAGCATCAGACAATAGAAACACAGCTTGCTTCTGCTCAGCTTGAACAAGAAGAATTGACAGCTTTTTTGAAAGAGACAGAGTCTCAGTTGGAGCAACAGCGAATTGATTATACTGCTGCGAAACATACTTTGGATAAGCAACAGGAGGAACTTGCGGTCTCTCAGAAAAAAATGTATCAGATAATGAATCAGGTACAGCAGGTAAAAGCACGAAGTAAAAGTCTGCAGGAAATTCAGGAGAATTATTCAGGCTTCTATCAGGGAGTCAGAGCGGTTCTAAAACAGAAAAAACAGCTGAGCGGGATTGTGGGCGCAGTTGCTGAACTGATTGAAGTGCCCAAGGACTACACTTTAGCTGTAGAAACTGCACTGGGCGGCGCCGCACAGCATGTGATCGTAGAGAATGAATCAGATGGTCGGGCAGCAATCACATTTTTGAAACAGCAGCATAGTGGTCGAGCAACCTTTTTGCCTTTAACGGCGATTAAGCCCAGACAATTGTCTGCAGCAGTCAGGGAAAAAGTGAAAATAGTAGATGGTTATCTGGGTATAGCCAGCGAACTGGTTCGTTATCCGGAAAAAATCACAACAGTAGTACAAAACATTCTGGGTGTCACAATCATTGCAGCCAACCTGGAGAGCGCTAACCGTTTGGCAAAGACCATCAATTATCAATATCGGGTAGTATCTCTGGATGGAGACGTGATGAATCCCGGCGGTTCAATGACGGGCGGAGCTACAAAAAAAGGAAATCAGGGTAGTCTATTTTCTCAGACTCAAGAGCTTCAGACGCTGACAGACCAGTTAAAGCGATTGGAAACACAGCTGACAGATGATGAAAAACAGGTTCGATTTCTGACTGAACAGGTAAAAGAAACAACAGAGCAATTGGAACAGCTGCGTTCAAAAGGAGAACAAAGCCGTTTGAAGCAGCAGGAGTTGGAAAATAAATGTCTGAATAAAGAAGAAACAGTCAACCGCTTATTGAAAGAAAAAAGACTGTTTGAATATGAAAGTCAGGAGCTTCACCAATTCCTAGAAGAATATCAAAGTAAAAAGCTGGTACTTGAAGAACAGCAGCAGCAGCAGCAGCAGTCAAAAGACCGTCTGGATCAGGAAATGCGACAGATTGATCAAGAAGCCAGTCAGATGGAAACTTATAAAGATAAGGCCCAAGAAGAATTAAATCGAACTCGGGCAGAGCAGGGAGTTATTGCTGAGCAGCTGACACATCTTGAACAGCAGAGTAACAGCAAACAAGATCAGCTGGATGAAATGCTCTTGAAGGAAAGCGGACTAAAGCAGCAGCTGCAGCAGCTAAGCAATCATTCAAGTGATCATCAGGTAACAGAAGAGAGTCTTTCTATTCAGCTGGAACAGATGGCAGAGAAGAGAGCAGAGCTTGAAGAAGCCATCCAGCAGGGAAAGCGTAAACGACACAATCTGCAGGAACAGGTAGACATTCTGGATAACAATCTGGCGGAAGAGCACCGACAACAGAAACAGACCCAGACTGAACAAACTCAGATCGAAGTAATAAAAAATCGAGCAGAAATTAAACTGGACAATTCATTGCAGTATTTGCAGGAAGAATACAACTTAACTTACGAGAAGGCTGTAATGGATTATCAGAAGGAAGTTGAACCGGAGGAAGCAGGAACAGAAGTCAAACGTCTAAAACGAGAGATTGAACGTTTGGGACCGGTTAATATCAATGCAATTGAACAGTATGAACAAGTGAATGAACGGCATGAGTTTCTGACAACACAGCGTGATGATCTGCTGAATGCGAAAGATCAGCTATTTGAAACAATGGATGAAATGGATCAGGAAGTTAAATTACGTTTCAGCGAAGTATTTGAAGCAATTCGCGGGCAGTTTAAAACAGTATTTCCTAATATGTTTGGTGGCGGACGTGCAGAACTGATTTTGACAGATCCGGATGATTTACTGAATACGGGAATTGAGATTGAAGCACAGCCTCCAGGTAAAAAGCTTCAAAGTCTGAGTTTGCTTTCCGGCGGGGAACGAGCGTTAACAGCTATTGCCTTACTGTTTTCAATTATCCGGGTTCGTCCGGTACCATTCTGTATTCTTGATGAGGTGGAAGCTGCATTGGATGATGCGAATGTATCTCGCTTCGGTCACTACCTCAGTGATTTTGAAGATGAAACGCAGTTTATTGTTGTTACACATCGTAAAGGAACAATGGAGGCAGCAGATGTGCTGTATGGTGTTACCATGCAGGAATCCGGTGTATCCAAAATTGTTTCTGTTCGTTTGGATGATGTGAAGGAAGGCGGCGCTATTTCTACCAGTGCATAGATTATAGGAGGAGCGAAATGATAAAATTAATTGCCATAGATTTGGATGGAACCTTGCTGGACAGTCAAAAGCAAATTAGCAAGGAAGATCAGCGTGTACTGAGGCAGGCAAAAAGAGAAGGAATCAAAGTAGTTATTTGTACAGGTCGACCATTAGCTGCAATTCAAGGATACTTGGATGAATTGGATTTGAAAGAACCGGGAGATTATAGTATTACGTTTAATGGCGGATTAGTGCAGAAGAATGATACAGGTGAAATTATTGAAAAAGCACTGATGCCTGTTGAACATATTCATGAACTCTTTGGATTGGCGTCTTCTCTGGATGTACCTATGGATATTTTATCAGAGGGAACGGTGCTGCAGCTGCCGACTTCTCAAAATTATTTATCAATCTATGGACAGCTGAATAATCTTTTAACCTTTAAACGCGCGCAGTTGAATCATTTGTCTGTAGACCAAATTTATAATAAGGCAGTGGTAGCGATTGATGCGGACTATTTAGATGAACAGATAAAGAAGATACCTGCGGATTTTTATGAACGCTATGAGATTATTAAAACACGCAGCAATCTTTTGGAATTCATGCCTAAAGGAATTACAAAAGCTTACGGAATTTCCCTGTTGGCCAAAGACTTGGGCATCAGTCAGGAAGAAGTAATGGGCATCGGTGACGAAGAAAATGATCTGCCGATGATTCAATATGCCGGCATTGGTGTAGCCATGGCTAATGCTGTTCCCTTGGTCAAAGCAGCCGCAGATGTCGTGACAAAAAATAATGATCAAAATGGTGTTGCCCATGCGGTAACAGAGTACGCACTGAAATCTTTGAAAGGGGCAAACTGATGGGATTTTTTGATAAGATAAAAAAGGCCTTTAGGGCAGATAAGGAAGCAGGAAAAGAAGAACTGCTGAATGAAGAACTTCCAGCAGAAGAAAATGAATCTGAAAAGCTGGAAGGACAGGACAACGAACAGCCGCAGGAAGAACTGAGTGCTGTAGATAATGAATTAGACGAGACATCAGCTGAAGATATTAAAATAGGTGAAGTTATTGAATCATCTGAAAATGAACTTGAAGAAGAGATTCAGACGCAACAAAAATACGAAAAAGGGCTGGAAAAAACCAGAAAAACTTTCTCACAGCGTTTCAATGAATTGATGGCCAACTTCCGAAGTGTAGATGAAGACTTTTTTGAAGAGCTGGAAGAAACATTGATTGGCGCTGATGTCGGCTTTGAAACAGCTATTAAAATCACGGAAGAGTTGAGACAGGAAGTGAAGCTGCGCAATGCCAAGAAAACAGCAGAAGTTCAAAATACCATCATTGAAAAAATGGTTAACTTGTACGAAGCAGAAGGAGTGGATGAAAATAATTCACTGAATATTCAGCCTGACGGACTGACAATCATGCTTTTCGTAGGCGTAAACGGCGTTGGAAAGACGACCAGTATTGGTAAGCTCGCACATGAGTTCAAACAAAATGGGAAGAAAGTGATGCTGGCAGCGGCAGATACGTTTAGAGCTGGAGCGATTGATCAGCTCGTTGTGTGGGGAGACCGTGCGGGAGTTGAAGTGGTTCGCGGCAATGCTGGAGGAGACCCGGCAGCAGTGGTATTTGATGCTGTTGAACGGGCAAAAATAGAACAGGCAGATATTTTGCTGGTAGACACTGCCGGACGTCTGCAGAATAAAGTAAATCTGATGAATGAACTGGAAAAAATCAAACGGGTCATTCAACGGGAAATTCCTGATGCGCCACATGAGGTTTTGTTGGTAGTGGATGCGACAACCGGACAAAACGCTATGTCACAGGCAAAACAATTTAAAGAAACCACAGATGTGACAGGACTGGTATTGACAAAGCTGGATGGAACAGCCAAGGGCGGAATTGTCCTGGCTATTCGGAATGAACTCCATTTACCTGTGAAATTAGTTGGTCTGGGGGAAGGAATCAATGACCTTGAACCATTCGATGCAAACGACTTTGCACTTGGATTGTTTAAAGGGCTGTTGAAGGAAGAGTAGAAAATAGAAGCGGCTAGAATGAAAATCCAGCTGCTTTTTTTATATCTGACATTAATGGCGGAGCTGCTAAATCATAAAACTTACTTTTAATTTGAAAATGGAAAAAGTAGGAGGTGGACAGCAAAGCTGCTATAAATCCTTCTGTATCAACGGTTAAATTAGCACGGCTTTTAATCTAAACAGACTGTAATGTGAATGCTGATTATAACCCTATCGATTCTTTTTTAATGCTTCTAGATGAGCTGTCTGCAGCTGAACTTGGAGAGTACAGGGATAAAATTACCTTTACAGGTATTCTCGCAGATGGCTCCAGTGAGAAAAATTTCAATACACCTCTATCCTATCCAGTAATTAAACTGTGAGCTTCATTTTCTTTACAGTTATTTTTTGTGATTTAGATCAATAAGAAATTATTGGAAAAGCTGTTTCTTTAGACAGTTCTATAAGCATCGGTATTTCTATTTACGCCTCAAAGCCCTCTGATTACCATGGTATCTATTCGACCGAACAGAGAGATTCTCCCTATTTTCCTGCTTAATTACTACAATGGACAGTGACGGTAAATTTGTTATTTTCTGTGAAGAAGATTTTTCTTTTGTATTGTTACATGCAGTAACAGGTGATTATTCAACAGTTGAAAAGCTTAACAAGTGTAAGAAGTCCTTTTCAAAAGTAGAAAAAAGAGATGGTTCTCTGCTGACCGAGCAAAGAACCACCTCTTTTAATTTTCCCTTTAACAGCAATTATTTAACTGTAACGATGCCAATTTCTGTATTTTCTGAAACAGCGCCCTTTTTAGCCAAAGTGATGCCGGAGACAGCTTCTCTATTTGTCATGACAACAACGATATCTGTTCCTTTTCCGGCTGCTTTAATCTGGTCCCAATCGACGTCAGCCAGCAATGTGTCAGAAGTGACTCTTTGTCCTTCTCTAACGTGTACAGTAAAAGGTTCGCCGTTTAATTCAACTGTATCCAATCCGATGTGAACGAGTACTTCCAGACCGGTATCTGTTAATATTCCGATGGCATGTTTAGTTTCAAAAATAGTTGTAATTGTTCCTGCAACCGGTGCAAATATTTTCCCGTTTACAGGTTTTACTGCAAAGCCGTCACCCATCATTTTTTGTGAAAATACAGGATCATTTACTTCAGTAATAGCAATAACTTCTCCTTCAGCAGGAGAGAACAGTGTTTCTTCTTTCAGTACAGCAGTTGCAGTAGTTTCTGCAGCTGCTAAATCAGCAGCGAAGCTCTGCGGTACATTACCGGCCATAGCCAGTTCATCTACGTATAGTTCACCTGTTTCTTCATCTGCCGGCTCCACTTTATTAAAAATTCCCTGGCGACGGAAGAGAATAGTCAGAAAGAACGGAAGGACAATGGCAATTGCCATAGAAATAATGAATGGCAGCCAATCTTGAACACGGATAGCAAGTATACCTGGAAGCCCTCCGACACCAATCGCATTTGCCCGAACGCCCATCAGGGTAGCGAACATCCCCGCCAATCCTGAGCCAATCATTGCTGCAACAAATGGATATACATATTTTAAGTTAATCCCGAACATCGCCGGCTCTGTGACACCAAGGTAACAGGAAATCATAGATGGGATAGAAATTTGCTCTTCTTTTTTATTGCCGCGGTGCAGGAAGATAATTCCCAAAACCGCTGATCCTTGAGCGATATTTGACAATGCGATCATTGGCCAAAGGTTCGTTGACTGGAAGTCGGCAATCAGCTGTGTATCGATGGCATTACTCATATGATGAAGTCCTGTAATAACCAAAGGCGCATATAAGAAGCCGAAGACTGCTCCGAACAGCCAGTTAAGGGCAGACGTCAGCCCGGTGTTAACGACATTTGAAATAACGTTACCGATAGCCCAGCCGATGGGTCCCAAGATAACATGGGCTGCCAGAATAGTTGGGACTAAGGCAAAGAGCGGTACAAAAATCATTGAAATAGCTTGCGGGATAACTTTCCGGAAGAAAATTTCCAGATAAGCAAGCATAAATCCTGCCAGCATTGCCGGAATAACCTGTGCCTGATAACCAATCATCTGTACTTGTGCAAAACCAAAGTCCCAAAATGGAATATCGGCAGCAGCAGCACCCGCTACGCCATACGCATTCAAAAGCTGCGGTGAAACCAGTGTAATCCCCAAAACAATTCCCAGTATCTGTGTAGTTCCCATTTTTTTCGCAATACTCCAGGTAATTCCTACAGGAAGAAAATGGAAGATTGCTTCACCGGGAAGCCATAAAAATGAGTTGACACCATTCCAGAATGTGGAAGCTTCAGCAATGGTTTGTCCGCCCAAACCGCTGAATTGAATGCCTTCCAAAACATTTCTGAATCCAAGAATTAATCCCCCAACAATAATTGCTGGAATAATTGGAGTGAAAATCTCAGCTAATACACCTATTGCACGTTGAATCGGATTTAGATTTTGTTTTGCCGCTGCTTTTCCCTGTTCCTTGGAAACACCGTCAATACCTGAAACTGCAGAAAAATCGTTAAAAAATAATGGCACATCGTTTCCAATAATGACTTGAAATTGTCCGGCATTGGTAAACATTCCTTTGACACTTGGAATATTTTCAATTGCTTTTTCATCTGCCAGCGAAGGATCGTTTAAAACGAAACGCATACGAGTGGCACAATGACTGACAGCTGCAATATTTTCTTTCCCGCCAATATCCTTTAATAGCTGTTCAGCATCTGCTGAGTATTTACCCATCAGAAAAACCCCTTTCGTTAACTTGTATACACAAGTTGATTTATTTCGTTTTAATCATAACTGCTTATACAAGAAAATGCAAGCGTTTTACTTTAAAAGAAATATAGATTTTTTTTTTGGAGGAAATATCTCTTTTCGGTAAGATTTGTAACAGATGAAATAAATAATACTGATAATACTGATATATCAAGGGAATTTGTAGTTGTATAAATGGACTGAAGAGCCTCAAGTACAAAAATAAATAAGATAATAACGCTTGAAAAAGAAAGAATGGAATTGTATAATTGTTGGTGAACATGTATAGACAAGTTTCGGAGGGGTATCTTATGAATTATATAGAAATACACAAAGAAAATGAACAGCTGATGGTGTTAGTCGAAGGAAGAACGTTGACATTTTCAGGTCAACTGACGGTAGAAAACGCAGCAAATATTCGTGAAGAATTGAAAGGCAGTATTTTTGATGGGGGTATAATTAATTGGTCTGAAACTGAGTCTTTCATGGAATTTCAAGAAGTAGATAAATTTCGCCTGATATTAGAAGAAACATTGAATAAACCGATTATTTTTGCGTCAGCAGTTAAGGATTCTGTAGAGGCTTCACTGAAAGAGGAAGCAGAATACTGCAGCTGGAATTTAGTCTATCATGATTTTCGTACGGGAAAAGATGAGTATGCTGCTGAATCCTTATTAACCACTGGAAACGGATTTATTGGGTTAAGAGGCACAGTACCGGAAATGCGAATTACAAAAGATACCTATCCGGCGACATATCTTGCAGGGCTGTATAATACAGCCGAGTCACAGATAGAGGGTCAGATAATTAAAAATGAGGATTTTGTCAATGCGCCAAATCTGCAGTATATTTCGCTGGAAATTGATGGAGAAATAGTGAACTTCACGCAGGAAACAGTGAAATTTTTTAAACGAAGTTTGGATTTGCGAACCGGTTTGTTTGAAGCAGTAAGTATTCTGGAAACCTCTGCCGGAAGTCAGCTAAAAGTCACGGTGAAGCGTGTAGTCAGTATGGCCAATATGCATGAATACAGCTTGTCTTATGAAGTCATGCCCCTTAATTTCAATGGAAAAGTAACAATTACTACTGAAGCAGATGGAACAGTTTTTAACTATAACGTGGCTCGTTACCGCAGTCTGACAAAGCAGCATTTAAAAGTTACTGAGACTGTAGCAGAGGCAATGAGGAGCCGTTTACAGGCAAAAACACTAGAGTCGGCATTTACAATTGTTCAGGAAGCACAGCTTTTCAGCTCAACAATGGATCTGTCTGAACTGATCTCTGAAATAACGGATGAAAAGGTGATCCAATCGATGTCCGTCGAAATGGCGGAGGGTCAAAAGTACACACTTGAAAAAAGTGTAGCTGTCCATCTTTATAAAAAAGGGGAAGAACAAAAAAGCCATGAGTTTGAGGCTTTCGAAATTTCTGATTTTAATAGTATGTATAAAGCGTCTTCTGAAGTGTGGAAAGACTATTGGCAGGAAACAGCCATTATGGTTGAAGGGGATATGATGTCTGAAAAAATGCTGCATCTTCACACCTACCATATATTAGTTTCAGGTTCTCCAACAGCTAATCCAACTTTGGATGCTTCAATTACTGCTCGCGGACTGCATGGAGAAGCCTATCGAGGACATATTTTCTGGGATGAACTGTTTATTCTTCCGTTCTATATTATTCATTTTCCGGAAACAGCACGGCAGTTGTTGATGTATCGCTACAATCGTTTGCCTGCTGCCAAAAGCAGTGCTGCCAAAGCCGGTTATCAGGGAGCGATGTTCCCGTGGCAGTCCGGTTTGGATGGAACAGAGCAGTCACAGGAGCTGCATCTAAATCCGATCAGCGGTGAATGGGGAGAAGATCACAGCCGTCTGCAGCGTCATGTATCTTTGGCAATTGCCTATAATGTCTGGCTGTATAATAACAATACTGAAGATAAAGAATTCATGATTCATCATGGTATTGAATTGTTGATGGAAATTGCAAAATTCTGGTTGAGTATTGCAGCGTATAACGACAAAACTGAGCGCTA
Organism: Enterococcus sp. BWB1-3; assembly: GCF_016745275.1. Classification (GTDB taxonomy): domain Bacteria; phylum Bacillota; class Bacilli; order Lactobacillales; family Enterococcaceae; genus Enterococcus_L. The sequence continues at coordinate 139,145 of NZ_JADOEP010000003.1, read as the reverse complement.
TTCAATTTCTGGAGTGATGGGTCCGGATGAATTCCATGAGGCGTATCCGGGAAGCACTAAGGGTGGATTGACGGATAATGCCTATACTAATATGATGGTCGTTTGGCTGTTTGAAGAAATCGAAGCATTGTATCTGAATTATTCTGCTGATGATTTAGCAACAGCGCAGAAAAAAGCGGAAATGACCAGAGAGGATCTGGCTCAAATGAATCGTATCCGACATGACTTGAATCTGGAAATTAATTCGGAAGGGGTTATTGCTCAATTTGCCGGTTATTTTGATTTGAAAGAAATAGACTGGACTTACTATAAAGAAGAGTATGGAAATATCTATCGAATGGATCGTATTTTAAGTGCGGAAGGATGTTCGGCTGATGAATATAAGGTAGCTAAACAAGCTGATTCGTTGATGATTTTCTATAATTTCCGCAAAGATAAGGTGGATCAGATTTTAGCGGATATGGGCTATCAGCTGCCGGAGGATTATCTTGAGAAGAACTTGAATTATTATCTGGCCAGAACTTCTCATGGCTCAACGTTATCCAGAATAGTGCATTCTCAACTGGCCTCCATTGTTGAGGATAAAGAGCTTGCCTGGAACTTGTATCAGGAGGCGCTGTATTCAGATTATCAGGATATACAGGGCGGAACGACAGCGGAAGGCATTCATGCCGGAGTGATGGCTGCCACATTGTTTATTACACTAACAACTTTTGCCGGGATTGATATTCGTCAAAAGGAAGTTGCAATCCAACCGCAGCTGCCGGAAACATGGGAGAAATTGAAGTTCCGTTTAAATATTCGAGGGGTCCATTATCAACTGGTCATAGATAAAGAGAAGATTCAAATTGAAGCGGATCAGTCGGTAAGAGTCACTATTAAAGGAGAAACTGTTTCTCTGGAAAGTGGGCAATCGCAGCAACTTTTTTATGAAGGAGTCAGTGCCAAATGAGAAGAGGATTCATTTTTGATCTTGACGGGGTCATCACCGATACAGCAAAATACCACTATATAGCCTGGAAGGATTTGGGGGCAACCTTGGGCATTACCATTGACCCAGTATTCAATGAACAGCTGAAGGGAATCAGCAGGATGGACTCACTGGATCGGATTCTAGCTTATGGCGGAAAAGAAACTGTCTATTCCAAAGAAGAGAAAGAGCAGCTGGCGGAAAAGAAAAACGACCACTATGTAGAGTTGTTACAAACGTTATCTCCGGCAGATTTATTGCCGGGAGTGAAGGAGTTTATCAGTCAGGCAAAGGAAAGAAAAATCCCTTGTGCGATTGCTTCAGCTTCGAAAAATGCCCCGGTAATTTTAGAAAAGCTGGGAGTAACCGGATATTTCAGCTATATTGTAGATCCAGATACTCTAAATCGTGGGAAGCCTGATCCGGAGATATTTCTAAAAGCAGCAGAAGCATTAGCTGTAAAGCCTCAGGAAGCTGTTGGTTTTGAGGATGCTCAGGCAGGCATTGACGGAATCAATGCCGCAGGGATGTATGCGGTGGGTATTGTCGAAAATGAAAAACTTTTAGGTGCTGATCAGCTGGTTTATCGGCTGGATGAATTGGCTATCGATGAGTTGCTGAAGAAATAAGCTGGAGCTAATGATTTCAGACCTTTTACAATGACAAGATTTGGAAAATTCTATCATTGTGAAAGGTTTTTCTTTTTAAATTATTTGGGAAATATTTTTTGAAACGGCTCTCATAGCTGTAATAAAAGGATATACAAGGGTTGCAGTTTAATTTCAGAGACATTATAATAACTATCGACGGAGGTAGGAGATAGTATGAATAAGTTTAATGAGATTTTCCTTGATCTGGAAAAGAAAATTTTGGCAGATGAGTATCCTGCACATTCCCTTTTACCAAGTGAGAATCAGTTAATACAAATTTACGGTGTTTCGAGAGAGACGATTCGTAAAGCGTTGAATTTGTTATTGAATGCCGGATATATTCAAAAAAAACAGGGGAAAGGCTCTATTGTTTTGGACTTGAATCGTTTTGATTTTCCGATTGCCGGTCTGACTAGTTATAAAGAGCTGAAAGAAGCACAGCGAATCCCCAGTGAAACGATTGTTCGTGTGTTGGAAGAGGTTCCTGTGACGGAGAAGTTAAATGAAAAAACCGGCTGGCCGGTGGGAGATCCCGTTTGGAAATTGATTCGACAGCGAAAAATTGATGGTGAAGTAGTTATTTTGGATAAGGATTATTTGTTAAAATCTGTGATTCCGGATTTGCCTGAAGACAGAGCGGAAGATTCAATCTATGACTATTTTGAGAATGATCTGTCACTGGATATTTCCTATGCGCAAAAAGAGATCACTGCTGAACCGGTGACACAGGAAATGCAGGAGCTGATGACACTCCATGGCGACAGTCATGTGGTTGTTGTCCGCAGCCTAGTGTATCTGGAAAATACTAATTGTTTTGAGTATACTGAATCTATTCACCGACTGGATAAATTCCGTTTTATAGAATTTGCCCGACGCAGAAAAGGTTAGAGTCTGTCTGAAAATTTTAGTGGCGACTCTGTTCAGAAAACTAGATATGAGCTGGTGTATGGATCGAATTAAAACTAAGTGATTCTTCTAATCCAAGAAATGTGAAGCATATCCAATAGTGTTACATATGAGAATGCTGAATATGCGACGAGTATTTGTTAAAAGTGCAGGAGTAAGTTATGCAAACGAGCCTTAGATATGCGCCACTATAAATTAACAGTGATTGTCATGCATTTAGCATTCTGCTGGATCAAGGGTCAGATGCCGTTTAAAGGTTGAATGTTAACACATTCAAAGCTTGTCGTTCGCATACAGCTATCTCTTTACATATGGAATAAATTTTGACCAATTAATCCCCATCAGAGCTGCGTATACCATCTTACTAGATTATTTATCTTAGTGAGACTGGCAATTCTGCTAACTGACTTTCTACTACAGAAAAATCTTATATCTACGAGTCTCACACTGCTTAATTCTCGATACAAACGTATTTTCTCAATAGTTTTCAGACAGACCGCCAACAAAGAGAGGCGAACTCCGAAACTTTTTTCGGAGTTTTTGTGCTGAATGAGTACAAAGAATTAATTATTTAATTCTATTTAAGGGGTCAGAAAGATTCTCTTTTAGATCAATTTTCTATATAATAGTAAGTAATGTAAAAAGTTATATAGACAGAAAGGCGAAAAGATGAATTTTAAAGAGATACTAAATAAAGACAGCGTTCGTCCTTATGCGCTGACAGCACGTTTTGGCATTGAAAAAGAGAGTCAGAGAGTGACATTGGACGGTCAGCTGGCTCAAACAGATCATCCTTCAGTACTAGGCAATCGTTCCTATCATCCGTATATTCAAACGGATTTCAGTGAAACACAGGTGGAACTGATTACCCCTGTTGCAGATTCGATTACTGAGGTTATGCGTTATCTTGCAGCGATTCATGATGTGACCATTCGTTCGATGAATAGAGAGGAAATGCTGTGGCCAATGAGTATGCCGCCGAAACTTCCGGAAAATGAGCGGGACATCAAAATTGCAAAGCTGGATCAGTATGAAGGGATTCTTTACAGACGCTATTTGGCTAGAGAGTATGGAAAAAGAAAACAAATGGTCAGCGGGATTCACTTTAATTTTGAATATGCAGAAAGCTTAATTTTTCAAATGTATCATGTACAGGAAGAGGCTAAGTCAATTGAAGAGTTTAAAAACATTCTTTATATGAAGGCGTCACGTAATTATCTTCGTTACCGCTGGCTGATTACGTATTTATTTGGTGCCTCGGTTGTTAGTGAGCCGGGGTACTTTACGGCTAAAGAAGAGCATCCCGCAGAGCCGGTAAGAAGTCTGCGTAACAGTTCTTTTGGCTATCGGAATAGGGAGAATGTCCGTGTGTCCTATGAAACGCTGGAAGGGTATATTGATGATATTCAAACGATGGTGGAAAATGGGATTCTGTCCGAAGAGAAGGAGTTTTACGCTCCAGTCCGGTTGAGAGGCGGAAAATCCATGGCAGATTTGCCGCAGACCGGCATTCGTTATATTGAATTGAGGAATATTGATTTAAATCCGTTCGCACCCTTTGGTATCGACGAAGAAATGCTTGAATTTATGCATTTATTTATGCTGTTTTTACTATGGACAGATGAAAAAGAAAGTGCAGATGAATGGGTAGCAACCGGTGAGTTGTTGAATGAACAGGTAGCGCTGGGGCATCCTTTTTCAACAGTGAATATATTGGCTGAGGGTGACAGGCTTTTCTCTGAAATGATTGAAATGGTTACTGAATTAGGAATTTACGGTAAAAAAGAAATGCTGACAACCTATCATGAACAGCTAAGAATGCCTGAAATGACTATTTCAGGTAAAATGTGGACAATCATTGAAGCAAATTCTAACCATGAACTGGGAATTGTTTATGGAAAAGAATACCATTTACTAGCTTTTGAGCGTCCCTATCAGCTTGCCGGGTTCAGAAATATGGAGTTATCCACACAGCTGTTTCTTTTTGATGCAATTCAGAAGGGGCTGGAAATAGATATTCTTGATGAGCAGGAACAGTTCCTGAAATTGAAGCATGGAAAGCATATTGAGTATGTGAAGAATGCGAATATGACCAGTAAAGACAGTTATATTGTTCCCTTGATTATGGAAAATAAAACAGTCACAAAAAAGGTGTTGGAACAGGCTGGCTTTCGTGTGCCAGGCGGGGAGGAGTTTTCTTCAATTGAAGAAGCAGAACGGGCATATTTAAGATATGAGAAGCAGGCATTTGTTGTAAAACCAAAATCGACAAATTATGGGCTTGGGATATCTATCTTTAAAGACGGTGCTTCAGGGAAAGACTATGTGGAAGCCTTGAACATTGCGTTTAAGGAAGACGACTCTGTTCTCGTTGAAGAATTTATGCCGGGAACAGAATATCGATTTTTTGTGTTGGATAATGAAGTAAAAGCTATTTTGCTGCGCATTCCTGCTAATGTTGTGGGAGACGGTGTCCGGTCAATAGAAGAGCTGGTTGCAGAAAAGAACCTTCATCCTTTAAGAGGCAGCAACCATCGGGCGCCTTTAGAGCTGATCCAGCTAGGTGAATTGGAGCGGCTGATGCTGAAGGAACAGAATCTGGTGGTGAATGCTGTACCTGAAAAGGGAAGAGTGGTTTATCTGAGAGAAAATTCTAATATCAGTACCGGCGGCGATTCCATTGATGTGACGGATCAGTTTGATGAGAGTTATAAGAAGCTTGCTGTAGAAGCTGTGGCAGCATTAGGGGCTAAAATATGCGGAATTGATTTAATCATTCCCGATAAATCCATTCCGGCTGATAAAAAAAGCAATACTTATGGAATTATCGAAGCTAATTTCAATCCGGCAATGCATATGCATATATACCCTTATTCTGGAGTGGGTCGTCATTTGACAATGGATGTGTTGAAATTATTGTATCCAGAGTTGTTTGAGTGAATAAGTCAACCTCAAAAAAACAGAAATCTGTTTGAATAGGTCTTCAGTAAAATAGAAGGAGGTCGAGACAAACACTCATGAGGGCTAACGCCCTCACCAAACAGAATGAAAAGAAAAAAACGATCGACCTACACGCTATTTCCTGTCATACTAAAGAGGACAGAAGAGCGTGTAGGTCGATTTTTTTGAATCGCTTCATTATTTGAATTCTGTGTTGTAGCCCCATGTGTTGGCTGATATGAAAGTGATCTGCGACAATGGAAGCATTAGGAAACAGCTCCTTTACTAACGTACGATAGGGACTGTAAAAATCAGTAACGACTAAACAAACGTGTGCATGCTCTTTCCTAGAATAACGGGAAAAGTAAGTGCGTAATGAAAGCAATCCTTACAGAAAAAGCGCTGCTTTTTAAGAGAGAGCAGGGTTTTGCAGTTACTGGCATCATTGAGTAAGAGAGTGACTTTTTTTCAGCCCCATTTGATAATGGTCTGCTTGTTCTTCGCTTGACAGTGAGAGCAGCACTGAGGGTTATCAAGAAAAACGAGGAGGACAAGCTTTCCGTCGCTCTATTCATGAACGTACCAATGACTATACCTTATTTGCAGAGGAGTTTGGTCACCTTGAATGTAATACTATCGTCGGTCAGAAACATAAAAGTACAGTCACTACCTCAGTTGAATGTCTATCAAAAGTGATTATCATATTAAAGCCATCTGAACGACAGGTAAAAGATATTGAAAACAGATTAGATTATTGGTTTCAGTTTGTACCTAAAAATCTATTCAAATCAATCACTTTTGATTGTAGAAAAGAATTTTCAAATTGGAAGAAAATTAGCAATAATAATGACAGTGATATTTATTTTGCAGATTCATGAACGTCTTCTCAACGAGGGTTGAATGAGAATTCTAACGGTTTATTGCGTAAAGATGGTTTATCAAAAGCTATGGACTTTAATTTAGTGGACGAAACCTTTATTCAATCAGTAACATCCAAGAGAAATAATATCCCAAGAAAATCGTTGAATTAATAAAACACCATTTAGAAGTATTCTTGAATTACGTTAGTAACAATGATTTGTCTATCTTAATTTGATATTTGAGATTTTTAAGTTATAAATAAAAAATATATTGATATTCAAAGTGATTTAAAGTAATCTAAAAGTTAGAAGGAGAGATGTTGATTATAATTGAATTAGTTGATGTTAATAAAATTATTGAGGATACATTAATTCTTAACAAAATAAATCTTTCAATTGCAGATGGAGAATTTGTTTTTGTTGTTGGGAAAAGTGGTTCTGGAAAAACAACACTTTTGAAAACATTATCTTTCGAAAAGAGGATTAGCAAAGGCAAGATTTTTTTCAATGAGAAACTGATGAATCAAAATAATCAATTGGAAATGAGGAATTATAAGAGAAATATCGGTTTTATTTTTCAAGATTTCCGATTAATTCAAAGCTTGAATGTGTTCGAAAATGTAGCGTATCCATTAGAAATACAAGGAATCTACACTGGGAAAGAAGTTAAAAAGCGAGTGTTGGATGCTTTGGAAGCGGTTGATTTAGTTGGTTTGAAAAAAAGATTTTCTAATCAATTGTCAGGTGGTGAAAAGCAGAGAGTAGCAATTGCTCGAGCATTAGTTGGAAATTTTAAAATACTCATTGCTGATGAACCCACAGCTAATTTAGATCCAAGTAATGCAAATGAGATAATGAATTATTTAAATAAGGTAAACGCATTAGGCCAAACAATTATTATGGCTACCCATAATTCAAGAATAGTTAATCAGCTAAATTCTAGGGTTATTGAATTAGATAACGGAAAAATAATAAGGGATGAAAAAAATGGACAATACTATAAAGAATAAACATTATGTTATCTATGTCAAAAATTTTTTTTATAGAAGCTTGAAAATTAGATGTAGGGCAGCTAAAGAAACATTCTATAGTGACATTGCAACATTGATTTTTTTCTTTTTTGAATTTCTACTGCTACACTTGTTCAATCTTTTTCGTGTCATTTCTAAAACAAGGGAAAAATCAACTAATAATTCACCAGTTAATGAGTTACAGGCTGTAAATAAAGAACCTGATTTAAATTTTTTATTGTTAACAGTAAAAACGAGCTTATTTATGTTTATCGTTGGATTATTAATTTTGGGAATTTTTCGATATTTTGTTTATCTGAGTCAAAAGATTATTATTCAAAAGGATGATATTGAGACAAAACTTCTATTAGGGGCTACTCCTGTTTACGTTTCTTTTGAAATGATAGTTGAAGTATTGTTTGGTCTACCTTTTTTGGGGACTATAGGGTATCTACTGTCTAGAATGGCTATAAATAAATTTGTCTTTTTACTAGGGAATATGTTTCCAATCGGACATTTATTTAAGGATAGCATTCCTATTTTTAGCATAGAAACAATACTCTGGTCTATCTCGGGAATGGTAGTAGTGTTCATAATTAGTGTATTTTTTGTTAATAAAAGCATATTAAGAGTTATTAACTAAATCAAAGATATTGTTGGATTTAAGAATACTAGATTGTCAAAAATTTTTAAATCTTTATCAATAAATAAATTTCAATCGCACTGAGTTCTTGCTTCAAGTCATGAAGTGTTGGAATTCGTCTGTTTAAGCACTGCTGGGTAATCACATTAATTTCAATTTCGGCAATATTCAGCCAGTTCCCGTGTTTGGGTGTATGATGAATTATCTAAGCGCTGTGCAAGTTCCAGTGCAAAGCCATTATACAAGGAACTGATACTATGGGTGTTCAAGTTATCTGTTACTAAGCGAATTCGTTTTGCCTTGGGATAGTATAGGGTTACCAGTTCCTTTATTTTTTCTGCCCAGACCTGTTTCTTTCGTGTTTGTTGAGCACTGACATGGCGCCAGCCAGTGAGGGGTAAAATATTGAATACTCTTTTGCGCTCGTATTCGTAGTCCTATTTTTGTATCTACCCACCCTTCATAGGTAACGGGTCAATGACATAATAACTGGTAGGGCTTCTCCGTCCATACAAATGAGTGGACAGTCCGGGTCATATGGACGAGCGTAGGCTTCCATGATGTTTTCCATGGCTGTGACAAAATGTCCGGACTCTTTTTTAGAAATACACCATTGCTTTTTTTAGTGAGGCTTAAGTTGTGTTTTTTACAGGACACGAATGGTTTTTCTGCTAACAGATTCTACGAGGTTCAATTTCACTCAGATTGACCTGATATTTTTGATTCATGGAATTACTCACTTTTTTTGGTTTTTATCCTAAAAAAACAAAAATATAATGTTGTCAAGATGCTAGTGTTGGTAAAAGAAATACGCTAGAGAAAGCAAACAGGGAGGAAATCTATGTCATCCTGCTTGCTTTTTCAGTGTTGCTTTTGGTTTCTTCTTGAGGAAATAGGTTCTTCTATACAAAAAGATCCGCTCTCTGAAATTGGTGAAGTTGTGAAACCCATAGGTCATTCGCTTCAATACTTTACTATGATTATTGAGACATTCTAAGGGACCGTTCGAATAAGGAAATCTTTGGTAGGCTCGGATAGAGACATCTTGAAACACTCCTTTAGGTTGGTTTTGGTCGACTTTAATTCTAACGGATTTCAAGATGTCTTTTCTGTTTTTTTCAAAAAGAAAAAGTGCAGTGAATGGCACCTCACCAATACTAGATAGTATAGAGCCTTTTTTTGATGTACTGCAATGTAAAGAAGGAGTTTTCTTTTGCTTCTTTTGTCAATTTTTCCTAAAAGAAATAGTTGATAAAATCTAAAAAGTGCTTTATTTTTTTTTAAAAGAGAGTATAGTAAGCAATGGATAATTTACAGAAAGAAGATGAAATGATGAAGAAAAAGATTTTAGCAATGACCGTATTAATTGGAGTGAGTGTTTCTATCACAGGCTGCGGAACAGAAAAAACAACCGCTTCACAATCAGAATCAAGCACTGCAGCTGTTACAGAAAGCAGTGAGAAAAAGGAAGCCGAAGAGCACCTTAATTATGATGATCAGGAAAATTGGGAGTTTACAGCGGGAGATATGCAGTCCCCAATCGATATTCCAAGCAGCAAGGCAGAAGCAATGATGCCGGATAAAGGAACAATTGAGCTGGATTATGGAATAGATATCACCAAAGCAGAGAATAACGGTCACAGTATTCAATTTACTGCTGGTGGTGAAGCAGTGATAAATGGTCGTAATTTTGCTCTGACACAATTTCATTTTCATGCAGAAAGTGAACATACAGTTGACGGAGAGCATTATCCTTTAGAAGCACACTTTGTTAACATTGCCCAAGATGGGCGTATTGCTGTAATTGGCGTGTTCTTTAAAGAAGGAGCTGAAAACAAAGGATTTCAGGAAGCTCTTGACGATGTTAATAATGAAAAAACAGATCCTATCACTGATTTGGAGGATATGATTCCGGCAAATAAAAGCTACTACCATTACCTTGGTTCTTTAACTACTCCGCCATTAAATGAAAATGTAGAATGGTATGTAATGAAGAATCCTGTAGAAGTATCAGCAGAGCAGATTGAATCGTTTAAAAAATTGTATTCTCACAACAATAGAGAAACACAGCCGCTGAATGAACGGGTGATACTTGAATATACAGAATAAATAAGACAGCATTATTGAAACAGCTGGTTCCTCTGGGATTTTGTAAGAGGAACTAAGCTGTTTTTTTATTTTTAATGTTGATTAGAGTCTAAATCATCCATCTCTTTGAAGGTAAAAAAAGGAAGTATTAAAACAGATGGGGAACGATGAATACAAGGAAATTAGGCTGCAGGAAGAAAATTATTAGTGAGAGACATACACTTGAAAAGTGGGAAAAAAGCTAAAAGCGGCGTTTTCGTATCAACTGATTTCCTCCCTCGGTCCCATTATATTCTCTATAATTTATGGTACACTAAAAAAGATTTAGCTGATGAGCTGAAGAAAATTTTGTTGGCAGAGCTGCAGATTTAGAAGTAAGCTTGTGATAAGAACAGGCTGAAGAAACAGCTTTGGAAGAAACGTGAAGCTGAGACTATCGGATGCGTTGAGTGGAGGGAAAAGCTTATGAAAAAGATATTTATTGTTGAAGATGAAAGACAGATTGTTGAAACATTGTCTGCTTATCTGAAAAAATGGAACTTTGAGGTACTCGCAGTTGAAAATTTTCAATATGTACTGGCTGAGTTTGAGGCTTTCCAGCCGGATTTGGTAATTTTGGATATTTCATTGCCTTTTTATAATGGTTATCATTGGTGCACAGAAATTCGCAAACAGTCAGCTGTTCCAATCGTTTTCCTGTCTTCTGCCAGTGATAATATGAATATTGTTATGGCAATGAATATGGGTGGGGATGACTTTATTGCAAAACCCTTTGACCTGGAAGTGCTTGTCGCAAAAATTCAGGCAATTATGCGAAGAAATGTTGTGATGGTAGAAGTTCGGACATTGAACTATGGCGACTATATCCTGAATCTTGAGGATTTTGAAGTTTGCTGTAGAGAACAATGTGTTCCCGTGACAATGAATGAGACAAAAATTTTAGATATGCTGTTTCGACAGCCGGAAAAAGTAGTGCCGAAAGAGCTGATTATGGAGAAGCTTTGGGAAAATGAAGCGTTTGTCGACAGCAACACGCTTTCGGTGAACATAGCGCGACTTAGAAAGAAAGTCAGTGATATAGGACTAGATGTATTTATTCAAACGCAAAAGGGGAAAGGGTACTATCTCGGAAAGGAAGAATGACATGAGAGTGTTTATTCGTTATCTGTTGGATCAGAAGATTGCACTTTTGACATACATGGGATTTATTTTAATTTTTGGCGTAACGTTTTTCCTTCATGATATTTCTTTTGAAGCGTATAGTGATGCGCTGCTGTTTTCCTTTTTTCTGCTGGCAGTCATTGCCGCAGTACAATTCTATCGATATTATTCAAAACATCAGCAGCTGGACGGCAGAAAGAAAGCTGTAAAGCTTCATGTGCTGGATAGGAAACGCGGCAGTACATTGCTTGAAGAGGATTATGAAGAAATGCTGCACAGTCTAGATAAAGAATACCGGCAGGAGATTGGGGAATCTAAGCGAGTTAACCACAAGCTGATGGACTATTACAGCTTGTGGAGTCACCAGATTAAAACACCATTGGCTGTTTTGAATTTAAAAATGCAGGAAAATCAGCTGGATCATACAGTGTTAAAACAGGAATTGTTTAAAATTGATCAGTATTTGGACATGATGCTTCAGTATTTGCGTCTAAATCATACAGAGACTGATTTTGTTTTTGAGACGATAGACATTGATCGTCTCATTAAAGAGACGGTAAAAAAGTATGCAACGTTTTTTATTTATCAGAATCTATCGTTTTCTTTTCAGGAGACCAAGCAGTCGGTTATCAGTGATAAAAAGTGGCTGCAGTTTGTAGTGGAGCAGATTTTGATAAATGCAATTAAGTATACCAAACGCGGCGGTATTCGTATTTATGCCAATCCCGAGAATTCAAAGGAGCTTATTATTGCAGATAGCGGTATCGGAATTTTGCCTGAGGATAGACAGCGAATATTTGAAAAAGGGTATACAGGGTATAACGGACATAATCATCAAAAAGCATCGGGACTTGGATTGTATATGAGTGACGAAGTAATGAGAAGTCTGGGTCATACTATCCATATTACGTCGGAGGTTGGTAAAGGGACAAAGGTCTGGCTGGATTTGAGCCAGCATCTCTATCAAATTGAATGAACCTTACAGCATTGTAAGTATGGCAGCTAAAGTGTAAGTAGTCTTTGGCTGCTGTTTTGTTTAATATGGGAAATGAGAAACAGCCGATTACTCAAATGAGGCAGAGGAGGACATACTATGGCAATACTTGAAGTGACACACTTACAAAAAATTTATCAGACCCGCTTTGGCGGAAATCAGGTAACTGCGCTGAAAGATATTTCTTTTCAAGTAGAAGAAGGAGAATACATAGCAATTATGGGGGAATCAGGATCAGGGAAGAGTACCCTGCTTAACATCCTGGCAACATTGGATATACCGACACAAGGATCGGTATTATTGAAGGGAAAAGATATTACAGAAATTCCTGAAGGGAATTTGGCAGCGTTTCGGAGGGAGAACCTCGGCTTTGTTTTTCAAAACTTTAATTTGCTGGATAATTTTTCTGTGAAGGATAATATCTTTTTGCCGTTGGTACTGTCGAAAGCAGCAGTCAGTGAGATGGAGAGACGCTTATTTCCTTTAGCTGAGATTCTGGGAATTGGAGAGCTTCTGGAAAAATATCCCTATGAAATTTCAGGAGGACAGCAGCAGCGGGTGGCAGTAGCAAGGGCATTGATCACGAAGCCGCAGGTTGTTTTAGCAGATGAGCCTACAGGAGCCTTGGATTCTAAAAGTTCAGAAAACCTGCTGACGCTTTTTCAGGAGATTAACCAGCAGAATCAGACGATTTTAATGGTAACCCACAGTGCACTTGCTGCCAGTAGAGCAAATCGAATTCTATTTGTGAAAGACGGCCAGATTTTCCATCAGGTGTACAGAGGGCAGAAGACAAATGAACAATTGCTGGATGAAATATCTAAAACAATGACGACACTGTTGGCGAAGGGGTGATGGAGATGCTGTACCTACGTTTAGCATACAATAATTTAAAGAAGAACCGAACTGTCTATCTTCCTTTTATTCTGGCGACGGTGTTTACAGTTATTTTAAATATTATCATGCAGGTGATGCTTCATAATGAAGGAATGAATACTCTCCCGCAGGCAATGTCTGTAAAAATGATGTTTAGTCTGGGAAGCAAAATCATCATGATTTTTTCGGTGATTTTTACTTTCTACACGCATAGTTTTCTGATTAAACGAAGAAAGAAGGAACTGGGACTCTATAACATTCTGGGAATGGATAAAAAAAATCTGACAGTGATGATGCTGTTTGAAAATTTCTATGTATTTTTACTTGTTATGGTTGGGGGAATAGTCTCAGGAATTATTTTTTCTAAATTAACGTTTTTAATATTAAAAAAGATAACAGCATTTGGGGACGAATTTGACTTTGATTTATCTTTTTCCTCTGTACTAAGAGTTCTGCTGTTGTTTACCGGAATTTTCTTAAGTACCTTTCTTTATGATATGTGGCAGGTAAGGAAAACAAAGCCGATTGAATTGTTGGAGCAGGCGAAATCGGGAGAGAAGGAGCCGAAAGCTAAATGGCTGTTTGCTCTGATAGGGATTATTTGTTTAGGCAGCGGATATGCTATTTCGTTGACTATTCAATCCCCTTTGGAAGCGTTGACGCAATTTTTTATCGCAGTAATTCTGGTCATTATCGGGACATACAGCTTATTTGTAACCGGCAGTATTACTATTTTGAAATTGCTGAAGCGGAACAATTCGTTCTATTATAAACCGTCTAATTTTATTTCTGTTTCAGGAATGATTTTTCGAATGAAGCAAAATGGTGCAGGACTGGCAAGTATTTGTATCCTTTGTACAATGGCGCTGGTAACCATTTCTTCAACAGTTTCTCTTTATGTGGGGCGGGAGGACATCATTCGCAACAGAAATCCATTTCAAAATACAATAGAGACCGTACTGCCTATAGAGGAAGTAAAAGAATCATTGTATGCTGCTGCTGAAGCTCATAACCTTTCTGTGGAGGATTTGCAATATGTTCATTCATCACAGGGAATCATTATGTTCAAGGCTAAGGAAGATACATTTGTTCCGGCTAAAGAAACACTCAGCAACTATAAAGATATGAGAGGATTCCAATTACTTAAACTAAGCGAGTATAACCGCGTGGAAGGAGAGAACATTGAACTAACCGGAAAAGACATTCTGCTATATCCTCTCTACGGAGACTATACGTCACAAGAGTTTAAAATCGGAACGCAGGTCTTTCTTGTGAATGAGGTGTTGGATAATTTCAGTATGGCGCCTAAAACAGAGGACGAAAGCTCAAACTCTTTTCTAATGTTTGTTTCAGACGAAAGATATGACGAGATCCTCGCAAAAATTATTGAAGATTTTCAGGACAGTTCTTATACTGTTACTGCTGATTCAGAGAGTACTATTAGCTTTCAACTGGATGGTTCCTTGGAGCAGCGGCTGAAAATGACAGAGGCTTTAAGAACAGAGTTGAGAGCAAAAGCCGGAGAAGAAGAGGATGTGACTGTTTCTTCTATAGATGAGGACAGAGAAGAGAACCGCATTGTATTAGGGGGATTTCTGTTTATTGGAGTGATTTTTGGGCTGAGCTTTATCATCGCGACAACTCTGATTATCTTCTATAAACAAATTTCAGAAGGAAATGATGATCACGATCGTTTTGAAATTATGCAGAAGGTTGGGCTTAGCCGCAAAGAAGTTCATAAAACAATTCAGTATCAGATCTTGCTGGTTTTCTTCCTGCCAATTACAGTTGCAGTCATTCATCTGACTTTTGCTTTTCCGATGATCAGGAAACTGCTTGTTCTGTTTGGTCTGACGAATACGTCATTACTGCTGTTGACGACGGCAGTCTGTATTGCAGTCTTTGCTCTGAGCTATTTCATTATCTACTGGCGAACTTCTAAGGTTTATTATCGACTGGTAGAACGATGAGAGGCAGATTTAAATTGAGTTCGAAAGAAATCGAGGGGATTTCTTTCGGACTTTTTTGTATGCTAGCTATGGAGGGGGGTGTCATCTCCATTGTCTAATTTTTCATCTTGACATGGGAATATTCCCATAGTCTACAATTATCTTATATAAGACAGAAATGGAGTGTTTACATGAAGATTATCGTTGAAAGCGATTTCAATTCGATGAGTGAAACAGCAAAAAATATTTTATTGGGTCATATGGCAAAAACCGGGCGAGTGAATCTGTCTATTACTGGAGGAAATACACCAGTGAAGGTCTATAAAAAAATGGTTAAGGTGGTCAAAGGAAGTTCCAATTATGATAATGTTCACTACTATAATTTTGATGAGATTCCTGTAGAGGGTCAAAAAGAAGGAATAACTATGAGTGATTTAAGAAGGCTGTACTTAACACCTGCAGGAATTGATGAAAAAAACATCCATCCTTTGACACTTGAAAATTACGAAACACAGGACCGCTCAATAGAAGAAGCTGGCGGATTGGACGCAATGCTGATTGGTTTGGGTAAAGATGGACATTTCTGCGGCAATATGCCGGGAACAACCACCTTTAACACTCTTACGCACAAAGTAACTGTTACAGGAGAAGAGTCTTGGTTTGTTCCGGAGATGATGGAAAAAGGCTTGGAATTTGTAACGATGGGACCAGTCAGTGTCATGCGAGTGAAGCATCTTGTATTGATTGTTAATGGTGCAGAGAAAGCTGAGATGGTTAGTCGAGTACTAACAGGCCCGATAGGAGAAGATCGACCAGCTTCTATTTTGCAGCTGCATCCTAATTTAACTGTTATTCTGGATAAGGAGGCAGCAGGAGCATTGTAAGTGTTAATAAAAGAATCTATTATATAAATAACGAGGTTGTGACAGAAGTGTTCTGTCTCAAGAAATAAGTCGAACTATACGAAAATAGCTACTCATATTTTCAGTATAGTTCGACTTATTTCCAGAACTGCTGTCTCTACGAGTCTAACGATTCTCGAGACAAAACATTACGCTGTATCCGTTTTTCTGCGTCTACGGTTCTCACTTCGTTCCGATCCTCGAAGCATGGAGGGGCTTTGGAACACCGTTTATTCGGTTTTAGAGATCTCAGACATACTTATGTCACAGTCCCGTTATTTATGTATATGTTGCTAAGCTCTATTCTTTTTTTGGGAAGAATAGAGCTTTTGCCGGAAATCTTTCCTGACTGCTGCAGCCTATTTAAACAAATTCTTCCAAAAGCTTTTTTTCTGTTCGGCTTCTTTTGTATCCTGTTTGTCGTCAGACTGCGGATATTTCTTTTCAATATCGATTTCTTCTTCATCTACTGCTTCTGAAGCGGCAATAATCAGACCTAATGACTGATTTCCGCTGTTTTCTGCTTCACTCACAATTGTAAAGCGATTTCCCTGTGCTTTAATTAGTTTTATATAGGTAGTTTGTAGGGAGATGTCCATTTTTCCGTTCAATAGGACAGTACCGTCAGAATACTTTTTCAGCTCTGTCAGAAAGTTTTTTCTATCGGTTTGATTTTTCATTTGAGCGATAGTCATCGTGACATAGCAGCGTTCTTTAAAAGTTCCCATGTATTTTTTTTGTTCATCTGGCTTGATCCTGGGTGTGCCGTAAAGGGAACTGTCCAGGTGTTTTTGCAGTTCATCTGTCATAAAAAAGCTCCTTTCGTTTATTACCCGTATTGGACTCTATTATGGAAGCAGAGTACACAAGTCCTCAATAAGCTTTTCTTTTTCGGTTTCTTTCAGTCCTTTTGTCATGGTTATACAAATAGTAAAATGATGAAAATACTTATGTAAAATCTACTCAAACATAGAATCATTCTCTTGAAGTATAGCATAAAAAGTTTATATATTGGGATTTATGTACTACTATCCGAAGTAGGTCAATTGATTACTAAAAATAAGAATATACCGAAAAATAGTTGCTTTTCCAAAAAATATCACATAAACTAGTTGTTAAGAATGAAAATCATTCTCAATTAGAAAAAGGAGCTCATGCATGAAAAAAGTAGGTCTATTTCTGTTTATACTCCTTTTAGCATTGCTATCGATTTTTGTTGGTGTGAAGGATATTTCTTTTACCCAGCTTTTCCAATGGGATTCTGAACAGAAGCTGGTGTTGCTGACCACTCGGATTCCCAGAACAGTCAGTTTAATGATTGCAGGAAGTACGATTAGTGTTTCTGGATTGATTATGCAGCATTTAACGCAGAACAAATTTGTTTCGCCAAGTACAGCGGGAACAATGGATAGTGCACGACTCGGGATACTGGTTGTCATGATTTTCTTCCCCACGGCACCGCTGCTGTTTCGTTCATTAATCGCTTTTTTGTTTGCTTTTGGCGGTACATTGATTTTTCTTTCGCTGACACGGTTCTTACCACCGAAGAATCAGGTGATGATTCCGTTGATTGGTGTGATGTTCGGAAATATCGTCGGTTCGATTGCGACTTTTTTTGCCTATCAGTTTCAATTGGTTCAAAATATGTCTTCCTGGCTGCAGGGAAATTTTTCCACAGTTATGAAGGGCAGCTATGAGCTGATTTATCTAACCCTTCCGTTGTTAGTCATCGTATATTTTTTTGCCTATCGCTTTACGATTGCTGGTATGGGGGAAGACATGTCACATAGTGTTGGTTTGAATTATCGGCAGACACAGCTTCTAGGTTTGAGTATTGTGGCATTGTCAAGTGCAGTTGTTCTGATTATGGTGGGAAGCATTCCTTTTCTGGGTGTTATTATTCCGAATCTGGTATCGATGCGTTATGGAGATCATATGAAGAATACTTTGTGGATTACGGCAGTTGGCGGCAGTATTTTTCTGCTGATTTGTGACGTAGCAGCACGTATTGTTATTGCGCCTTATGAAATCCCAGTTAGTGTCGTTGTTGGTGTTATTGGCAGTCTGATCTTTATCTTCCTTTTATTAAGGAGGAGGACAGCTTGAAAAAAATAGTGAAGTCTCCCATTACGACATTCGTATTATTGGGAATCGGAGTCGTTCTTATCTGTTTCTTTTATTTAACCTATAAAACCTATGGGAACTGGTCGTTTGCGCTTGCCTTACGAGGGAAAAAACTAGCGGCATTTGCTTTGGTGGGTATCGGCTCAGCGTTTGGAACCATCAGCTTTCAGACAATGACACAGAATCATTTTCTGACTCCGAATATTTTAGGTCTGGATTCGTTGTATGTCTTCATTCAAACCACACTGTTTTTCTTTTTAGGAGGGCAGGCAATATTAGGGAAAGAATCATTGCCTCAATTTTTGGGAAATATTCTGTTGATGATGAGTATCAGCGTACTGCTTTCAAAATTTCTGCTTGGCAGAGGGAAAAATGATCTTTTTCTGTTGCTGATGATTGGGATGATTGCCGGAACGTTTTTCAGCAGTATCAGTACCTTTCTTCAAGTAGTGATGGACCCGAATGAATATGATTTGCTGCAGGGGAAACTTTTTGCCAGCTTCGGCAATGTAAATAGTCATTATCTGCTGATTGCAGCTGGTTTAATGGTCATTTTTGCGGGATTTTTGTGGAGTCAAAGTCATTCACTGGATGTTCTTCATCTGGGAAATGATCAGGCAACAAATCTGGGAATTGATATTTCAAGGTTTCAATTGCTGATTTTGATTGCAGTCAGCGGGATTGTGGGTCTTTCGACTGCTTTAGTTGGACCGGTGACTTTTTTAGGATTTATTGTTGCGAATATGAGCTATCAGCTGATGGGCACATATCGTCACAGAGAGCTGTTTATCTGCGGCAGCCTGCTGTCGATCTTCCTGCTGGTATCCGGTCAGTTTTTGGTTGAACAGGTTTTTGCATTAAATACAACACTGAGTATTGTCATTGAATTTGGCGGCGGTGTTTACTTTATCGGGAAAATAATTCATGAAAGGAAGCAGCAGAAATGATTGAAATAAAAAATGTTTCAAAGAAGTATGGCGATACGTTCGTTGTTTCAGAAATTAAATTGCCCGTTGAGGAGCAAAAACTGACGGCTTTTATTGGACCAAATGGAGCGGGCAAAAGTACATTGCTTTCCATGATGAGCCGATTGATTCCGAAAGATACAGGAGAAATTTACCTGGATCATAATGAAGTAAAGACATGGAAACAGAATGAACTGTCTCGAAAACTGTCGATTCTGAAACAGGCAAATAGTATCAATTTAAAGCTTTCAGTCAGAGAGCTGGTCAGTTTCGGGCGTTTTCCTTATTCAAAAGGACGGCTGAACAAAGAAGACCATCTAAAAGTGGATGAAGCAATGGCGCATCTCGGTCTGACTGATCTGGCGGATACGATGATTGATACATTATCCGGCGGTCAGCTGCAGCGAGCATACATTGCTATGGTGATTGCTCAGGATACCAACTATATTTTGCTGGATGAGCCGTTAAATAATTTGGATATGAATTATGCGGTGCAGATGATGCAGATTTTGCGGCGGCTGGTTGATGAGTTTGGGAAAACAGTTATCATCGTACTTCACGATATCAATTTTGCGGCCAGCTATGCAGATGAAATTGTCGCAATGAAAGACGGAAAGTTATTCGCTCACGGTACGACGGAGGAAATGATTCAATCGGAAACGCTCAATCAGTTATATGATATGACTATTCGTATCTGTGAAATAGAGGGAAAACGATTCTGTATGTATTTTAGCTAAGCAACGATTAATAACACTGTTTGATAGAGGGTCTGTGACAAAAGTCTGTTTGAGTCCCCTAAGACTGAATAAACGGCGTTCCAGAAGTAAGCACTAGGCAGGTATTGATCATCACTTATATGACCTAAACTGTGACGAGTGTCTCATGAGGAAACATCTATTTTATATAAAATAGTAATTCTCAATAATTTCGGCTTATTGTCAAAGAAGCTGCTTTTAAAACACTGTGTATCAGGTTTTAAGAGACCGTAATAAAAGAAAATACAAAGTTGGAGGAAACGAAATGAAGAAGAGAATTTTAGCATTTGCAGTATTTTCAGTTGCTGCAGTATTGATATTAGGAGCATGCGGAAATGGCCAGGAATCAGGCTCGACAGATTCTTCAACAGCTGTGAGCAGTGAAAAAGCAACAACCCTTACTGTGAAGGATTCGGACGGCACTGTTGAAGTACCGAAAAATCCAACAAAAGTCGTTGTATTTGATAATGGTTCACTGGATACATTGGATGCGCTGGGTGTCGGTGATATGGTTATTGGTGCACCAACTTCAAGTCTTCCCAAATATCTTGATAAATATGCAGATGTAGAATCTACAGGCGGCATCAAAGAACCTGATTTGGAAAAAATCAATGAACTACAGCCGGAGCTGATTATTATTTCCGGTCGCCAAAGTGATTTCAAAGAGGACCTGAGCAAAATTGCGCCAACGGTCTATCTTTCAGTAGATGCGTCTGATACATGGAATTCAACAAAACAAAATATCAAAACACTTGCAGAGATTTTTGATAAACAGGATGAAGCTGAAAAAGAAATCAGCTCACTGGAAACTGAGATTGCAGAGTTGAAAGAAAAAGCGGAAGCATCCGGTGAGAAAGCACTGGTTGTTCTGTTGAATGAAGGTCAGTTGTCTGCATATGGTGAAGGATCTCGTTTTGGTATTGTTCATGATACATTTGGTTTTGCCCAGGCAGATGATGCGATCGAAGCTTCTACTCATGGTCAAAGCGTTTCTTATGAATATGTACTGGAAAAAAATCCTGATATTCTGTTTGTTGTGGATCGGACACAGGCGATTGGCGGAGATGAAACAAACAATAATATTACTGAAAATGAACTCATCAAGCAAACAAATGCAGGTAAAAACGGAAAAGTAATCACATTGCAGCCGGATGTCTGGTATCTAAGCGGCGGCGGACTTGAGTCTACGCATTTAATGATCGAAGATGTCACGAAAGCATTTGACTAATCCATTAAAATTTTTAATGAAATAATGGTTTAAAATGAATTGACTGTTAAAAAATTATCTGTTAATATTCTCAGTAACATGTTATCTATAGAAATGTGATGAGAAGGAAAGTATTTTTCAGACAGCTTAAAGAGAGTCTCGACTGGTGGAAAGAGATAGTGATGCTGAGGAAGAAAATGGCCTTTGAACAGATTGGTTGAATATTTAAGCCAATACAGGAGTGCCTGTTACAGCACCTCAGTATGTTTGTACTGATAGAGTGGACTTTTTTACAGTCAATGAAGGTGGTACCGCGATAGCTTAAGCTCTCGTCCTTTTTACAAGGATGAGGGCTTTTTTGTTACATTTTTGGATGAAAATACGATTCGCATCGCAGCAGGGAACAGAATTTTAAGTATGGGTAGCATAGTTAATGAAGGAGGAAATAAGTATGAAAAAACGAGTGATTGCAACAGGGTTGGCTGCTTTAGCACTACTATTGAGTGCGTGCGGCGGAACAGCATCAGAATCAACAAAAGCGACAGATAAGGAAGCAAGCAGTGTGGAACAGAAAATTAAAATCAGTTCTCCTGCTCCGATTTCAACACTGGATACAACGCAGGCAATGGACAAAAATACATTTACAATGATTCAGCATCTGTTTGAAGGACTTTATCGTTTTGATGATGACAGCACACCAATTCCAGGATTGGCGGAAAAACTAGATATTAGTGAGGATGGTCTGATTTATACATTTACACTGAGAGACGATATTAAGTGGAGCAACGGGGAACCAATTACTGCTGAAGATTTTGAGTACTCCTGGAAACGTCTGGTCACTCCTGAAACAATCGGACCTAATGCGTATTTGCTGGATAACGTGAAGAACAGCAAAGCGATTCGTACAGGTGAAAAATCGGTTGATGAAATGGGTATTGAAGCGAAGGACAATCAATTTATTGTGACCTTGGATCAGGCACAGCCGTCATTCCTTTCAGTGGTCTCCATTGGTTGGCTGGCACCTCAAAATGAAGCATACGTTACAGAACAGGGCGAAGATTATGGGATTGACAGTGAGCATCTGATTTACAGCGGACCGTTTACAATTGCCGACTGGACAATTTCTTCTGATACCTGGACACTGAAAAAGAATCCTGAGTATTATGCAGCTGACGAAGTGAGGCTGGAAGAAGTAGATGTTACAACCGTTAAGGAAGAAAATACAGGGATTAATCTGTATCAGACCGGTGAGCTGGATCTAACCAGAATCAGTGGACAGTATGTTGCACAGTACAGCGATGATCCGGGCTATATCAGCTATTCAGATGTGGCCAATTATTTTCTTGATTTTAACAAAAAAGAAGGTACGCCTTTAGCGAATCTGCACTTGAGAAAAGCAATTGCACAGGCGATTGATAAAGAAGCACTGACAACCAATGTGTTAAATGACGGTTCAAAACCGTTAAATGGGTTAATCCCGGCGAACCTTTACACAAATCCGGATACTTCAGAAGATTTCAGAGCTTACAGCGGTGATCATCTGGTTTATGATGTAGAGAAAGCAAGAGAAGAATGGAAAAAGGCTCAGTCTGATCTTGGTAAAACAGTGAAATTAACATTACTGGCATCCGATGATGAACAGGGTAAGAAAATTTCTGAATATGTTCAAAGTCAGCTGCAGGAAAATCTTGAGGGCTTGGAAGTTACGATTTCTGCACAGCCCAAAAATAATGTTACTCAATCCCGTAAAGACAAAGAGTACGAATTGTCTCTGTCAGGCTGGATTGCCGGCAGCAGTGATCTGGATTCGTATTTCAACTTGTATGAAGGCAGCTCTGCATACAATTACGGAGGATATAAAGATGCTGAGTATGACAAACTGGTGAATCAGGCGAAAACGACAGATGCTAATTCTCCAAATGTACAATTTGAGGATTATAAAAAAGCAGAAGATATTTTACTGGATGAAGATGCAGCGCAGGTTCCTATTTACCAAAGCGCCTCCAACTATCTGATCAATCCAACAGTGAAGGGGATCAGTTATCATTTATATGGAGATTATTTTAATCTGCGCACAGCCTACATTGAAGAATAGAAAATAATAAGCAGCGCATGTCTGGAAATTTCGTTTTTGGAGTTTTCAGACATGTTCTGATGAACGGAGGAAAACAGTGAGTCAATTAGTGGATCGTTTTATCAGATATGTAAAAGTAAATACACGTTCCGATGCAGCCAGTCAGACGATTCCGACAACACCGGGTCAGATCGAGCTGGCAAGGGTGATTGAAAAGGAACTGTCAGAGCTGGGCTTATCAGATATCCATTATAATGAGAAGAATGGTTTCTTGACTGCACGACTGCCTAAAAATACAACAACAGATATTCCGGCAATTGGGTTTATTGCGCATTTGGATACGGCAGATTTTGAAGCAGAGGGGATTACACCTCAGATTTTTCCTGAGTATGATGGTCAGGATGTGTTGTTGAACAGAGAATTGGGTCTTACAATGAAGGTGGAAGAATTCCCCAATTTAAAAGACTACAAGGGACAGACATTGATTACGACCGATGGTACAACACTGCTGGGTGCTGATGACAAGGCAGGAGTTGCGGAAATCATAGAAGCTGTGATCTATCTGCTTGAGCATCCTGAGATCAGCCGTGGAGATGTCTGGATTGCATTTGGTCCGGACGAAGAAATCGGCAGAGGGGCTGACCGCTTCGATGTGGCTGCTTTCCCGGCAACGTTTGCTTATACGGTGGACAGCGGGAGAGTCGGCAGCTTTGAGTATGAAACATTTAATGCCGCTCAAGCTGTGATTGAAATTGAAGGAACCAGTGTGCATCCGGGAACAGCATACGGTCTTATGGTTAACGCAATCAAAGTTGGAGAACAGATCGATGCATTGCTGCCGGCTGATGAAGTACCTGAAAAAACAAGGGGTTATGAAGGATTTTACCTGTTGAATCGCTTCTCAGGAACCTTGGATCATGCAGAGCTGACCTATATTATTCGTGATCATGACAAGGAGAAATTTGCTGCACGGAAACAATTTCTTCAGGAAAGAGTCGAAGAAGTGAATGGGCAGCTGGATCGTCCAAGATGTACTATTACGTTTGTCGATCAGTACTACAACATGAAGGAGATTATTGAAAAGGACATGCGGCCTGTCGAGCTGGCTGTGAAAGCAATGAATAATCTGGGGATCAAACCGTTGATTGCTCCATTTCGCGGTGGAACGGACGGCTCGAAAATCTCTTATTTGGGCTTGCCTACGCCTAATTTATTTGCCGGAGGAGAAAATTTTCATGGACAGTATGAGTTTATCACAGCGGAGGCGATGGAGGCTGCTGTGAAAACAATTGTGGAAATCATCAAAGAGAATGCAGCAGGTGGGGTACACAGTTAATCTGTGGTCTTTCTAAAACCTGTTGTATCTGAGGTTTTTCCTGATTCATCTGTTTAATGGAAAAATGTTGACACAGCAGATAAATGAGAATATAATGAGGAACAATAGTGAAGCTTTGAGAAAGAGGAGTAGCAATATCCGGTACTTTACAGCGAGCTGATGGTGGTGGAAATCAGCAGGGAAGGAATTGTGAATGGACTTTCGAGCGAAATGTTGAACCAGAGTAGGCATTTCCGGGTACTCCCGTTACAGAGAAAGGTCGTTGATAGACGACTGATAGAGAGGAAAGAATGATTCTTTCAATATTGAGGTGGCACCGTGACTTTTCACCCTCAAACCATAGTTTTTTTATGGTTTGGGGGTTTTTTGTTTTTTCGGGTCGTTCACAGGATTGATAAAATTCTTTTCAGTGAGGTGGTACCGTGGATGAATATTATTCGCCCTCAGAAAACAGCAGGTTTGTTTTCTGAGGGCTTTTTGCATTGTTCGGTACAGATACTGTGAAACCTTTGAAGCGATTGAATATCCCAGGAAGCATTCAGTTTGGATCGAATAGATGAACGGAAAGAAGGAGGAAAAAGAAGATGCAGAAAACTAAAAAATTACAGGCGGATCATTTAACAGCTGTTTCAGCGTTTCTACGAATTCAGGGAAAGAATAAGTGTATGCTGGAAAGTATTCCCAGAGATAAAGAGCAGGGGCGGCACACGATTATTGCGTGGAATCCGGTTAAAGAAATGACGGTCAGAGGTCAGCAATTTTCCATTACTGGTAGTTCTCCATATCAGGTGACGGACCCGCTGAAAGAATTAGAGAAGTACATTCTGATATCAGAGGATGAAGATGAAAAGCTTCCGTTCCACGGCGGTGGCTTGGGCTATGTCGGCTACGATGTCGTTACCAATTATGAGGAGCTAGGGCGAATTCCCCCGGATGAACTAGGGCTTCCAGATGTTCATTTTTATCTGTTTGATTCTTTTCTGATCTTTGATCATTTGAATGAGTGTCTGTGTCTGGTTGAATCAGATAGTTACTCCAAAAGAACACCTGAGCAACTGGAGGCGGCACTTGAACAAATAGTGAAAGACCTGCAGCTTCCGAGTGAGGCAGAAACGAAAGAAGTTCAATTACAGAAGATGAGCTATACTAGCAATTTTACAAAAGAGGCCTTTCAAGAGACGGTCAAAAAAGTCAAAGGATACATTACAAAAGGAGATATGTTTCAGATGGTTCCTTCTCAGCGGCTGACGGCAATGTGTCATAATGAACCCTTTGATTATTATCGGCGGCTGCGAGTTGAAAACCCCTCCTCGTATCTTTACTTTATTGATTTTGGGGAAACCTTTATTATCGGCTCTTCACCGGAACGGCTGGTCAGTGCCAGGAATGGTACAGCTACAACGAATCCGATTGCGGGAACACGCAAAAGAGGCGACACCGTCGAAGAAGATAAACGATTGGAAATGGAGCTTCTTCAAGACGAGAAGGAGCGGGCAGAGCATTTAATGCTGATTGATCTGGGCAGAAATGATATCGGCAAGATCAGCGAACAGGGAACGGTGGAAGTCCCTCTTTATATGACGGTTGAAAAATACCGGTTTGTGATGCATATCGTATCCGTAGTCACTGGAAAAATGAAGCAGGGTGTGACAGCGATGGATGCTTTGAAAGCGACACTGCCGGCTGGAACAGTCAGCGGAGCACCGAAGATCCGGGCTATGAAAAGGATTTATGAATTAGAGCCTGTCAAAAGAGGAATCTATGCCGGGGCAGTCGGTTATCTATCTAAAAATGATCAGGCTGATTTTGCCATAGCGATTCGAACTATGGTGATCCATAAGAGAAAGGCCTATGTACAAGCAGGAGCCGGAATTGTGTATGATTCGGAGCCGGAAAAAGAATATGAAGAAACACTGCAAAAAGCTAAAGCATTATTGGAGGTGGGCAAATGATTTTACTGATTGACAACTATGACTCATTTACATACAACCTCGTTCAGTTGGCAGGGCAGTCGGCTGAGATAAAAATTCTCAGAAATGATCATCCGACCTTGATGGAAGAGGCAGCTCTTGCTGACGGTATTATTATTTCCCCGGGGCCGGGAACACCGGAGGAGGCTGGCGAAAGTGTCGCTGTGATTCAGCATTTTTATAAAGAAAAACCGATCCTGGGTATTTGTTTGGGGCATCAGGCGATTGGCTTTGCTTTTGGTGAAACCATCCAGCAGGCTCAGGAAATCTATCATGGAAAAGCTTCTATAGTAAATCAAGAGGGCGGGCAGCTGTTTCGTGGATTATCCGACTCGTTTGAAGTGATTCGCTACCATTCGCTGGTTATCAAGCAACAAATGGTTTCAGAAGCGTTTGAAATCACTGCTTATTCAGAGGAAGATGGAGAAATTATGGGCATTGAGCATAGAAAATATCCAGTGTTCGGGCTTCAATTTCATCCGGAGTCGATAGGAACAAAAGAAGGCAGTCTCATGGTACAAAAATTTATTCAATTATGTGGAGGAAACGAAAATGAACGAATTATTTGAAAAAATATATCAGAAACAGCATTTAACAAAGAATGAGATGAAAACTGTTGCAGAGGAAATTTTTGAAGGACGATTGACAGACAGCCAACTGGCGGCATTTTTAACTGCCTTGAAGTGTAAAGGTGAAACAGCAGAAGAAATGGCTGGGATCGCTGAAACAATTCAAAGCAAAGCACGTAAAATTCAAAGTCAGAAAGAAAATGTGATGGATAACTGCGGAACTGGCGGTGATCAGTCAGGGAGTTTTAATATCAGCACGACAGCTGCTTTCGTACTGGCTGCCGGAGGAGTAACCGTGGCGAAGCACGGCAATCGAAGTATTTCCAGTTGTTCGGGCAGTGCAGATATTTTTGAATGTCTGGGTGTGGATATTGCTCTTTCGTCGGAGAAAATTAGTTTTTTATTGGATGAAGTGGGACTGGCTTTCTTATTTGCACCGAATATGCATCCGAATATGCGCTATGTAATGAAGGTTCGTAAAGAGCTTGGAACACCAACTATTTTGAATTTAATCGGTCCGTTAACAAATCCAGTGGCACTTGAGACACAGCTGATGGGAACGTATCGGCTGGACCTGCTCGAAGAAACAGCAAAAACATTGGGTTCTCTGGGAAGAAAGCGGGCAGTGGTAGTGAATGGCGGCGGGCGGCTGGATGAAGCCTCATTGGCCGGGACCACTCATTATGCGCTGCTGGAAAATGGTCAGATTCAGCTTCGGAGAATTGAACCGGAGGAACTGGGGTTCAAGCGTGTTCCACTTGAAGGAATACAAGGCGGGGATGCTCAGAAAAATACAGAAATTCTATATAGGGTCTTGAAAAATCAGTCCAGTGCCTATCTGGATACAGTGATTCTAAATGCTGGACTGGGCTTTTTCAGCAATGGGAAAACAGGAACAATTGAAAAAGGAATCGAATTGGCAAAACAATGCATTCAGTCTGGTGCGGCAATGGACAAGCTGCAGGAATTTATTCGTGTACAGAAGGAGGTCGCATAAATATGGATTTTTTGGAAAAGATTTTGCTGGAAAAAGAGAA
The DNA here is from genome assembly GCF_016745275.1 of Enterococcus sp. BWB1-3. GTDB lineage: Bacteria > Bacillota > Bacilli > Lactobacillales > Enterococcaceae > Enterococcus_L. The sequence goes on along the minus strand of NZ_JADOEP010000003.1, from coordinate 111,159 downwards.
AGAAGTTTCCGGGATGGAGCTGGAAAATCTGCAGCCTCTTAGAGTGACAGAGTCATTTGATGCACGAGTCAAAAACCACCCGGAGCATATACATGTGATTGGTGAAATCAAACGGGCATCTCCATCTAAAGGTATAATCAATCTGAATGTAGATAGTGTGAAGCAGGCAAAAGACTATGAAAAAGCAGGAGTTTCAGCGATTTCTGTTCTGACGGATGAGGTATTTTTTAAGGGCTCAATTGATATATTGAGGGAAGTTGCCGAGGCAGTGAGCGTTCCTGTTCTCTGCAAGGATTTTATTATTGATGAAAAGCAGCTGATTCGAGCGAGAAATGCCGGAGCGACGATGGTGCTGTTGATTGTGGCAGCTTTAACGGAAGAGCATCTGAAGCAATTACTTGAAAAGGCACAGAAGTTGGGTCTGGAAGTGCTGGTGGAAGTACATAATCTGGCGGAGCTGGCGATTGCTGAAAAACTTGGGGTACCATTGATCGGTGTGAATAATCGGAATTTAAAAACCTTTGAGGTGTCTGTTGGGACCAGTATTGAGCTTGGAAAAAAGCAGACAACAAAAGCAGTTTATATCAGTGAATCCGGTTTTGAAACAGGTGAACAAGTAGAAAAAATCGCTCAGCATTATCAAGGGATTTTAGTTGGAGAAACATTAATGAAGGCAGCTGACTCTCAGGAGAAGGTCAGAGAACTGCAGGTGATGAGATGAAAGTAAAAATCTGCGGATTGAAAACAAAGGAAGCAGTGATGGCAGCAGTAGATGGAGGAGCAGATTATATCGGATTTGTATTTGCTGAAAGTAAGCGACGGGTCTCGGCTGAACAGGTGCGGCAGATAACAATGGATGTGCCGCACACGGTTCGAAAAGTCGGTGTTTTTGTTTCTCCGAAAATAGAAGAGGTGGAGGAAACAATTAAAACCGCCGGATTGGATATAGTGCAAATTCATGGAGAGTATCCAGAAGGAACGTTTTCTGTTCCCTGTATTTTGGCGGGCTCTGTCGGCAGACAAACAGAGCCGCAAATCTTCGAGCAAATGTGTCGTGGCGATTACCTGCTGTTTGATGCACCGGTAAAACAATATGCGGGGGGCAACGGTGAAACTTTTAACTGGGAAGAATTGGACCTTGCATTATTTTCAGATAAGAAGGTTTTTATTGCCGGCGGTCTGACAAGTGAGAATGTTCAGCAGGCAAAAGCCTATTTTAGTCCTTACGCGGTCGATGTTTCCAGCGGCGTGGAGAAGGACGGGGAAAAGGATATAGCAAAAATTAGAGAATTTTTGAAAAAAGCGAAGGAGGATACACCATGTATCAACAACCGGTAAAAGGATTTTATGGAAATTACGGCGGCCAGTTTGTGCCGGAAACGTTAATGTATGCAATAAATGAGCTGGAGGAAGTTTACGAAGCTTCAAAGAAAGATGAGGCGTTTCAGAAGGAGCTGGACTATTACTTAAAGCAGTATGTGGGCAGAGAGAATCCGCTCTATTATGCACAGCGGCTGACGGAACATGTTGGGGGAGCCAAAATCTATTTAAAGCGTGAGGATCTAAATCATACGGGAGCGCATAAAATTAATAATACGATCGGGCAGATTTTGCTGGCGAAAAAGATGGGGAAAAATAGGATTGTGGCAGAGACCGGTGCCGGACAGCATGGGGTGGCGACTGCAACGGTTGCGGCATTGTTCGGTATGGAGTGTACGGTGTTTATGGGGGCAGTGGATGCAGCTCGTCAGTCATTAAATGTGTTTAGGATGGAGCTTCTGGGAACTAAAGTGGAGAGTGTAACCTCTGGAAGTAAGACGCTGAAGGATGCGGTGAATGAAGCGCTTCGCTACTGGGTGGCAAATGTGGAGGATACGCATTATGTGATGGGCTCGGTTCTGGGACCGCATCCGTTTCCGGAGATTGTCCGAGATTATCAAAGCGTGATTGGTCAGGAGGCCCGACGCCAGATTTTAGATGTGGAAGGAAAATTGCCGGATGCAGTGGTTGCTTGTGTCGGGGGCGGAAGTAATGCAATGGGGATTTTCTATCCGTTTATCAATGATGAGGTTCGGCTGATCGGTGTTGAAGCAGCTGGTCTGGGGCTGGAAACCGGCGCACATGCAGCGACGATTACAAGGGGACGGACAGGTATTCTTCATGGTGCGATGATGAAGCTTTTGCAGGATGAAGCTGGACAGGTTCAAGAGGCTTTTTCAATTTCAGCTGGACTTGATTATCCGGGGCTGGGACCGGAGCATTGTTATCTTGATGAATCTGGTCGGGCAGAATATGCTTTTGCAACTGATGAAGAAGCGTTGGAGGCTTTCCATTTGCTTTGTCGTACCGAAGGAATTATTCCAGCACTGGAAAGCTCTCATGCAATCAGCCATGCGGTAAAGGTTGCGAAAGAACTTGGACTGGATAAGCAAATTATCGTCTGTCTGTCTGGACGGGGTGATAAGGATGTTCAGCAGATCAAGGAACTGATGGAGAAAGGGGCGGAACAATGAAAACGTTGACTAAAGTATTGAAAGAAAAGCAGGAGAACAATCAGACGATTGTCGTTCCCTATATAATGGCAGGCGCACAGGGACTGGAAAACCTGGCTGGGGAAATCAAAATGCTGGAGAAAGCAGGAGCCAGTGCAATTGAGTTGGGTATCCCATTTTCTGATCCGGTCGCAGATGGTCCGGTAATCCAGGAGGCAGGACTGGAAGCATTGAGGCGGCAAGTAACGTTGCGGGACATTTTGCAGCTGCTTAAAACGGTTGAAACAGAGATTCCTTTAGTCATTATGAGTTATTTTAATCCATTGTATTCATTAGGATTGGAACAATTTGTTGAAGAGCTAAAGGAAACGCCTGTCAAAGGACTGATTATTCCTGATCTGCCATTTGAACATAGCGATTATCTGACGCCTTTACTGACAGACACTGACATTTCGCTGATTCCTCTGGTAGCCTTGACAACGCCGAGGGACCGCATTAAGTTGCTGACCGATGAAGGAGAAGGATTTATCTATGCTGTGGCAGTAAATGGTGTGACAGGAGTCGGCCGGAATTATCAGGAAGAGCTGGATGAGCATTTGGCCTATATTCAAAGTGTCAGCGATAAGCCGGTTCTGGTGGGTTTTGGTGTTTCTTCTGCAGAACATGTCCAACGCTTTAGAAAAAGCTGTGCGGGCGTGATTGTCGGCAGTAAAATTGTTAAGCTGCTGCAGGAAGGAAAACAGGCAGAAGTCTCTGCCTTTGTTGAAGAGCTTTCGACAGTTTAGGCTTACTCCGAATAAGTAAGGCAGAAGTATTAGTCGGTTCTTTTGTATAGAAATGAAACTATTTTGATTTTAATGAAAGACTAAATATTATTTTAATTACAGGGAAAGGTTTTCCACTCTGAAATCTAAGCATTATAATACATTTAGTTAAACAACAGGATAGTGATCGTTTGAGACAAGCTAAACCTAACCTAATTACGCTGATTTTTTTGAAATCAGTGTAATTAGGTTTTTATTTTTTTGAAGGAAGACATAGGCCTACTTCATTGCCGGTTGTCGACAAAACAGTTGAGGTAGTTCAAAAGAATCTATGAAAAGAACCAGCTAAAGAACTGGTGTACTTGATAACGAGCCTCCATCATTGAGCGTTCTGACGTTAAGAAGTGCAGGAAGAAAGCGTATCAGAACAGCAGCTTTAGCTCAATGATGCTCATTATAAAGTGTTCGCTTCACCCACTAAGATAACAGGGGAGAGAGACAAAAAGTGCCGAAAACCCCAGTAACATCAGGGAGTGGGTTCATTTTAGTTAGTAACTTTTGAACTACCACAGTTGAAGAGGGGAAAAAAATGAAATTGAAAAAATATTTTATAAGGATGGCAGTAGCAGCTTTATTTTTAACAGGGTATTCAGGAATAACCGATAATGCAACGAAAGCAACAGATGCGAATGATATGACACAGAGGGAGAATGAGTGAGAAAGCGAAGTAATCCTGGGAGTTAGGAGGGGATAAAGTGAATAAAGCATCTATCCCAAGTTCGAGCAAAAATCTAACTTTTTGGCTAGGAGTTAATATAGAATAACCAGCTGTTTTTATCGAAAATTTATTCTAAAAGAAATAGAATTTGGTTTTGTTGTAGATATGAATTTTTAAAAGGGAATTATTTTCTTGTTATATGTTAAGAATTACTGTTTTTAAACTGCCGATTCTCAGGTATAATAATATACAAATAACTATAAATTATTTGGAGGTTTATTCCTTGGATAGAATTTTTAAATTAATCGAAAAAATCAATATTAGTTCACTGGAGTCGCTGACTGTAGTTTTAGGTGGTTTTTTTACTACGGTAATTTTTTTATTTGCTTATATAAAGAGAAAAAAAAAATACAAACATATAATGAAATACGAAAAATATCCTAAAATCTCTTATTTCACAGATAGAAAAAAGCAAATACATGGAATTTTAGAGGATATTAGTAAATCTGAAAATGGTGAAATATTTTCAATTATTGGTGATGCCGGCATCGGTAAAAGTGAATTCATGGAAGTGCTAAATTGGTTGCTAAACACTCCTAAAAAGAGGCTAGATGAGCAATCAACAAACTTTATAAATGAGTATTTTTCTAACTACGTTATTCCGAAGAGTGTTTCTTTTAAATTTAGTTGTAATTCGAAAGATATTAATGATATTTATATGGATATTTTAGAACGACTCCAAGTCAAAGAAGACCTCCTATCAAAAACAATTGCACAGAATGAAATGGCGAAATACATTTATAGGCAAACTAAAAGATGGAAAACAGTGGTATTTATTTTCGAAAATATTGATGAGAACTATTTAGCTAATGATTTATTTGAGTTATTCATGTATTTAAAGAGTAATATCAAAAAACAAAAAATTGTTTTCTTTTTAGTCTATTCTAGTACATTAGCTCCTTATAAAAAAAATAATACAAAAGAAAAACAACTAGAAAAGTTTGATATAAATGATACACAAATATTTTTTAATAAGCATTCTTTAACTCATTTGTCAGACAGTTATACTAAAAAAATTTATGACTTAACAGAAGGGAATTTAGAACTTTTGGAGATTGTCAAAAATATTATAATAGAAGATAAAACTCAACAATTAGATACATCTGATTTAAGTCCAACAATGATGAAATACTTTGACCAACGTTTAGAAAGAAATGAAAATTTACGAGATATTTTTCATATCTGTTTAGCATTATCTTTTTCTCGAGAAAAAATCAGCCTTTATGAAATAAATAATTTGTGCCCGAATAATCATCCAAATATCCATAAATTTCTAGAAGAGTTAGTAACACTTGGATTTGTCTCAAAAGCAGATGTACCCAATACTTTTCATATTTCAGATAAAGTCCGTTCTATTTTATATGACACAACTTTTTCTGATTTAAAAAGCAGGCAAGAGATTATTGTTAAGAAGTATGAAGAAAAAGAAATTCATCTCAAAGAAGATATTGCAATACACCAGTTATTTGTAAAGAAGTACCATAAGTCAGCCATAAGTTTACTTGAAAATTATAGAAAAGCTGAGAACAATACTGTTACATTAAAAATATATAAAATCATGGAGTTTAGCCCAAGTTTTCTAAAATATTTATATGATAATGAGATATTAGAAAAAGTTTTATATTACGTTCTAAATGGATTGATTGGTGCAGGGAATTATCAACAAGCACATGAATTATTCACTAATGAATTTTCTAAAAAGTATATTAATATTAGACCTGAAAATATTACAAAAAATAGTTTTGATCTTCACTTTACACAGGCTAATCTTGCTCATCTTCAAAATGAGTATGAATTAGCGGGAAATTATTTTCAACAAATGATCGATTCACATGCTTCGCAAGAAACACCTCAAAATCTTGCGAAAGCTATTTGGGGATTGGCTCATATTCATAGACATACGGGGGACTTTGAGAATGCCCTCTATTATTACGATCAAGCGATCGAATTATGCCGAGAAAATATTGAGAACTGTTGGGATATTTATGTAAAATGCTTGAATGAAAAGAATAGTATTTTTGTCTATAAAGGATTTGAAGCTCCCTATAATAGGGATATAATTAATAATGCAGTGAGAAAATGTGAGAAAAAAACAAAAAGTGATGCCTCTCGCTTATCAACGAATAAATATCAAGCGATTGAATTAAGCTTATCAGGAAAATTCGATGAAGCATATCAATTGATTCAAACTACTATAGATAAATATGAACAAAGTATGGAACGTTTAAGATTTAATTTGTATTTTGAAAAAGGTGAAATCCTTCGAAGAGAGAAAAACTTTCAAAATGCAGTTGAATGTTTCCGACAAAGCTATAATTCTTCAGAATACAATGGTGATAAAAATATCCAGCTTTATTCTTTACTGGGAATGTTAGCAGCAGAGTTAGAAGCAAATGAATTTTTCTATCATGCAAATAAAGAAAGTCAACTTGAATCTTTATTTGTTTGTGAAAATTTATGTAGATATGGAGATGGCTCACTTCGATTCCAACTAGGTTTTCAACATGTTCAAGAACTAAAAGACTGTTTAATTAATTTCAAAAAGGAATTTCCTAGAATTCTCCCCTTGTTTTAAAAGTGAAATTCAATTCAGAAGGAATAGTTAATTGTTTCATCAGTTTCTTCGTAATCGTTGGGTCAGCAAGCAAAGATAAAATAATTTGAATAGTGTTTTCAATAGGATCTTGGTTCCAAGCTAATCGGGCTATTTCTTGTGTACCTAAACGAATACCATGATTATGAAATAATTTTTTACTTTTTTTGTTAAGAGTGACCTCGTTTAAAAAAGCATTTTTGTAGATTGTATTCATTTCAGCTTCAGATGTTTGAATAAAGACCTGATGTGTTTTAGTATACTCGTTATTGATTTGTGGAATAGTAAAGCCGCATGACGCTAAACCTCTGGCTAATCTATTAGCATAATCAAGAATTTTTACAGAATAAGATTCCCCAAACACTTCTAATTCAAATAATGAAAAAAGTAAGCTTACAACTTGATGCATTTGTGTATGTCTTACATACTTAGGACTAATTGTTTCGTCAATTTGTTTTGCAATTTCTTTATTATTAGTCATGATTAGACCTTTTGCGGGGCCTGGAATTGTTTTATGGGTTCCGCCAAATAAGACAAGATTTTCAATGCTGTTGAGTGGGTTTGGTAATTGTTTACCAGCAATCAATCCTAATGTTTGACTAGCATCATATAAAAAGAGTGCATGCTCAGGTAATTTTAACCGGCTAAAATCAGGTGGGAAGATAATATCTGAGGGTGCAAATAAGAAAAACTTGATTTCATTTTCTTTTAAAAGATCATAAATTTTGTCATAATCAAGATTGAAGCTTTCATAATCATAAGGCATATCTATGATTTCCAAACCCAAGCGCTCACAAACAATTTTCATAGACTGATGTCCTCCATTAGAACTATCTGAAACCATTATTTTATCTCCGAGTGTAGTAATAGACATTAACAAGCTAGTCACACAGTTCATTCCTGATAAAGTTCTAGCATCCGCATAGTTGCATGAGTAAAGCTTCTTACATTGGTAATTTATTAATTGATAGATTTCATGCAAATAAGAACTCCCAATGAAATTATTCTGGGGATTAAAATTTAATAAGCCATCCATTATATAGCGTTCTTGGTAATCGCTTGACAAAGGTAATTTTGCGAAAGCAGAGATTCTATTTTCAGCTGCACAGAGTGGTAGTGTCTTTTGCTTACTTTGTGTAAATTGATGATTAATTTTTTTAAATTGTTGGTATCCTTCTAGCTTTTCTAGCATGACCTAAAACCTCCAAATAATTTATAGTTATTTGGAGGTTTTTATGTTCATTGAATTTCGGTAATTATAGGTATCCAGCACATGTCGTTTTCGTTTTAGCGATACTTCTGTATAAATCTGAGTGGTTACGATGCTGGAGTGTCCCAGCAGCTCCTGTACTTCTCTTATGTTGGCACCATTGTTTAATAGTTCGGTTGCAAAAGTGTGTCGTAGATAATGAGGTGTTGCGGTACTTTCGATATTTGCCAGCCTTAAGTATTTTGAAAAAATATCTTCAATGCCATAGATAGAAAGCTGCTTTCCATATTTATTGACGAAAAGACTGTTGTCTTTAGGATGGAACCTGTCTCTGATTTTTAAATAGGCTGCGATGGCTTCTGCTGCTTCGTTGCTGGAAAGGTAGATTAACCGCTCTTTTCGATTTTTTCCATGGATTAAAAGTGAGTGATCAGATTGATCGTAATCATTTAGCTGGATATTGCTAGCTTCGCTGATGCGAATACCTGTTGAAATCAGCAGTTCCAAGAGTGCAGTATCCCGTATGCAGTTCCCTTTTTGATAAGAGCTGACTGTCGGGTTATGTATTCGCTCATACATTGTTGATAAAAGATGATTGATTTCTGTAATTTTTAGAGTTTTTGGCATCTTTTTTGGAATAGGATAACTTAAACGTGCTCCTTCAAACTGCTGGTTTTTCACAACTACTTGATTATTTAACAAGTATCTATAGAACATGCGGTAAGTGATTAATTTCCTTTTTAAGGAGGTTGCTTTTAGTTTTTTCTCATGATTGAGCTCATTGATAAAGGGGAGGATACCGTCCGTCAATTCGATATTTTGCAGGGTACAGTAGTCATTTAAAAGATAAAGATCTGATTTATATGCTTTGATTGTTCGTGAAGACAGATTGTGATATGTTCCTTTGTATGTTAAAAATTTTGAAATCCATTGTTCCATAAAAAAACCTCCATAACTTTTTATTGATAAGTATAATCAAAAGTCATGGAGAAATACTGTATATGAAATGTGTCTTACCTTTATTTTTCAAATTAAAGGCGAAGGATAGCGTAATTTTAATTGGTTTGCCTAGGTTATGCCGCTTGGATATATTCTGTCAGAGCTTCCAATAAAGCATCAGCTACCTGCTGTTGATAGCTTTCTGTCATAAAGGTCCACTGATCGTAGTCATTGTTCATGTAACCCAGCTCTAAAAGCAGTGATGGACGGGTATTTTCACGTAGAACCTGATAATTTCCGACTTCAACGCCGCGATTTTCCAGTGGAAGTGTAGAAGCTAAGGCGTCATTTACTGTTTCCGCCAGTTCTTTATAGGTATTGTAATAGTAGTAGGTTGTAGTTCCAGAAGCATCATTCATATATTCCGTTGAATCATAGTGAAGACTGATAAAAAAATCAGCATGATTATCAATACTGTCCGCACAAATATCATCCAGTGATTCGGTAATATCTGAATCTCTAGTCAAAATGACCGTAAATCCGGCTGTCTCAAGTGTTTCCTGAATCACCTGAGCGGTAGAAAGGGTAACGTCTTTTTCATAATAATACTCATCGTTACTAAGCGCACCAGTATCCTCACCACCATGGCCGGGATTCAGAACAACAACGGCACCTTCCGGAGAAGTAGGTGTGACTGGCATATTTATTGAATATTTTTCGCTGTATAAGCTGGAAACATAGCCTTCATATTCATTGTTGACAATCACGTGATACCAGCCGTTTTCAGTATCCAAGTATTCCATATACTCGCCTCGAGTAACTAGAGCAATTTCTTCACTGCTGCTGTCGGGCTGGCTGTATAATGGACTATCCTCAGGTCCCATCTGCACAGCGGTGATCATCGTTTGATTAGCAGAAGTTTTGGCAGCGGCCAGTTGAGTTTGTGTTACCTCAAAAGCTGTTTCCTGACTGGCAGCGCTGCTTTTTATTATCGGGGACTGTAATCTCAGATAGTAGAAAGCAGAACTGACACTCAATAAAACTACTAGTAAGAATAAGGTATTTAGGTATTTTTTCTTCATCGATGGAACCTCTTCATTCTGTGGGATAAATTAAAGATACTTGGTTAAGCTTAAAGATGACTTAAAATAATGGAGAACAACGCTTGAGGTTTAGCACTCATTTCGCTAAAGTAGACATAAAACAAATGAAAGTTGGGAAGATGAAATGGAAGCGACATTAGAGTATAAATTGATTTTAGCTGAAAATCAGCAGTTGGAAAGTAAACGGTTATTGTTGCGCCCGCTTTCCATGAGCGATGCGGGAGATATGCATGAATATGCGTCAGACGAAGAAAATACCAAGTATGTTTTTCCTACCCATAGAGATTTTACAGAAACAAAAGTAGTCATTGCAAATTATTTTATTGCTGATCCATTAGGCAAGTATGCGATTGAGTTGAAGAAAAATAGAAAAATGATCGGCTCAATTGATCTGCGGGTAGATATGCTGAACAAGAATGCGGAAATTGGTTATACATTAAATAAAAAGTTCTGGGGACAGGGACTGGTGCCGGAAGCTTGTATTCTTTTAATGGCATTTGGTTTTGAAAAACTGCAGCTTCAACGAATCTTTGCTAAATATGATGAAACAAATCACAACTCAGGGCGAGTGTTGGATAAAATCGGGATGAAAAAAGAAGGACGATTACCAAAATCCAGAATTGATAAAGATAAAATAGTGACGGATATTATTAAAGGATTAACAATTGAAGACTGGGAAAAGAACAAAGAATCAGGGAAATATTGATAGTAATAAATTGAAAATAGCTGTTTAAATGACAAAAAATATTTGTGGTTTTCAGCTCAGGAAGCCTGCTGACATTAAGAAAAGGACTGTTATAATAATAAAAGAAAAGTAAGCAATGTCGGAATAATCGGAGATGTAAAAATTCTGTTGATAGATGGATCATTAGTTTCTTTTTAGAAAAGTCAGAATAGAAAGGAAAACTTGTAAAACAGTGAAAATTGGGCAAAAAATCATTGAAAAAAGGTGAGAAAACTGCATAAATTCATTGACATTGCAGGGAATAGAAGGTATTATGTTAAATGGTATTGTTTGCCCCACAAGAGCCCCGGAAACTCAAGTGTATGTCAAACATCGAAACGAAAATTGGAGGAAAGAAACGTGCGTACAACATATATGGCCAAAGCTGGCGAAGTAGAACGTAAATGGTATGTAGTAGACGCAACTGATGTTCCTATGGGACGCCTTTCAACAGTTGTAGCATCTATACTACGTGGAAAAAATAAACCAACATTCACACCACATGTGGATACTGGAGATTTTGTAATTGTCATCAATGCTGACAAAATTAAATTAACTGGTAATAAAGCTTCTGATAAAATTTACTATCGTCACAGCCAATACCCAGGCGGTTTGAAATCTGTTACTGCTGGAGAACTGCGTGAGAAAAATTCTCGTCGCTTGATCGAAAATTCAGTAAAAGGCATGCTTCCTAAAAACACTTTAGGCCGCAAGCAGCTTACTAAGTTACACGTATACGGCGAAGCTGAGCATCCACATGCTGCACAACAACCAGAAGTATTAGATATTACAAACCTAATTTAAGGAGGGAAATTCATTGGCACAAGTTCAATATATCGGCACTGGCCGTCGTAAAAATGCAGTTGCCCGCGTACGTTTAGTACCAGGAACTGGTAAAATTACTGTAAACAAAAAAGATGTTGAAGAATATATTCCACACGCTGACTTGCGTGAAGTAATCAATCAGCCATTCGGCGTTACTGAAACAAAAGGCGCTTACGATGTAATCGTAAACGTAAACGGTGGAGGATACGCTGGACAATCAGGTGCGATCCGTCACGGAATCGCTCGTGCATTGTTGGAAGTAGATCCTGACTTCCGTTCAGCTCTGAAACGCGCTGGGTTACTTACTCGTGACGCACGTATGGTTGAACGTAAAAAACCAGGTCTTAAGAAAGCTCGTAAAGCTTCACAATTCTCTAAACGTTAAAAACAGCTTCATATCAGTACTTTCAGGCGTTTCGTAATTCATTTTGCGAAGCGTCTTTTTTTGAGTTGACACCATTGTTGACACCATTCCGGTCTGACTCTTTTTGAGACAATTTACGATAGGCAATTTCTCCAATAGGCATTTGAATCACATTTGGTGTATTTACATAAGTTCTTGTGATGTTTGTATCGCTGTGAGTCAATGCTTCAGAAATCTGTTCTAGAGCGACACCAGCTTGTTTGGCTAAAGTTGCCCCAGTATGTCGTAACTTGTGTGGAGTCGCATGGGTAAGGTGCTTATGTCGTCGCTCAATGGATTTCATACGGTAGTTCAAATAATCTGTATGAAGTCTTTGATTGATATTCCCTTTATCATCAAAGAAGGTAAAGAGTAGCTGCTCTTCGGTTTGTTCGATTTCAAATTGAGCTAGTTCTTCTTTTTGTTGGACTTTCCACTGTTGAAGTAATTGCTTTAGTTCATTCGGAATATGGAAAATTGTCGTTTTATTCCCTTTTGTGCTTTTTTCATTGCCGAATTTATCCAAGGCTTTGCCAATCATAATCTGGGAAGTAGTGAAATTCACGTTCTTCCATTTGATGGCGTAAGTTTCTGATTTGCGATCAGACAAAAAGAAGGTGGTTAGAAATAATACATAGTCCTGTAAAGTCAATTGCCCACTTTCATAATCACTTTGGACGGCAGTTAGCCATTCTTGAAGTTGTTCAAAGGAAAGGTACAAGTCTTCTTCTTTTTTAGCTTCTTGCAGTTGGTTTTTCTTAGTAGCGTTGATCCGTTTGAGCGATTTTTCTAGTTTATTCCGTTCGATGTATTCAAGCTCTTCTGCCCAATCAAAAATAGAATTAACGTAGCTACGTAGTATTTTGAAGTTTGCGTATTCGGCAGCCTTTTGAGTCATAATTTTTAGAACAAAGGCTTTGTTTTGATTCAGATAGTTCAATGTGTATTTTCCAAACATTGGTAAGATGTGAAGTCGAAAAATATCTTTTGTATTCGCGATTGTGACAGGAGTAGGAGACTTTGTGTTTCGAGAAGTTAAGCCAGCTGTATAAGCATCAATCCAGATATCTTCATAGAAATCTTTGAACAGTGCTTCGCCACCTAGTTCAAAAGCATTCTTTTCTTTGTTTTCCCGTAGCTCTTTAATTTTGGCATAAAAATCAATTTCTGCTTCTTTTGCCTCCTTTCTAGTTTTGAAAGTTTTGGAATAAAGTTTGTTTACACCTATCATCTCTTGGATATCTTGTGGATAGTAAAGCCGTAAACGGTAAGTCTCATTTTCTGTTTTGCTAATTGCCATAGTATTTCCCTCCGAATTTGCGAGCCGAAATCAAATACTATATATGGAGTATAACGATGTCGGAATTATTTTGCTAGGCTTGCTAGCCATTGATCAATGGCGATACGGTCAAATCTATTTGATCCGTGGATTTGAATAAGGGGCAAGCCATCTTTAATCCAGCCATCTAACGTATTATTGGAAACTTGTAAATAGTTACAAGTCTGCTTCTTATTCATATAGCGATGTTGCAGGTTTTCCTGTGTCTTAATTTTTTCGATTTCAGTTGTGATTAAATCAGATAGTTGAGTAGAAATGATTCCCATCTGATCATCGCTGAGTAAAATTTTCATTTCGGTCATATTCTCACTTCCTTTGAATTTTGCGTAGGGAATAATGAATTATTTTTTTATCTTGGTATAGTGAACAGTGCTTTCTTGAAAATCCATCACTTGTTCAGGAGTTCCACCTTCATTTATCGCACTGTAAAATATTGGACGTCTTACGAGATACTCATTGGTATAAAGTACCTCTTGATTTGTGATGTCAAAAGGTTGATCCACGAGTTGCTTTGTGACGCTGGGTACTTTGAGGTTGCGGGATTTGAAGAATGCTTTTTTCTTATGCTCTTTCATATCCAAGTCCTTCTCAAAATATTTACTGATATAGCGCCCGCGATTTTCGATGCTATCCACATCAATCTTGTTGATTTTGACAAATCCATGTCCCCAGATGGTAGTAAGGCGATTGATAGAGATAAAAGGAAAGTCAAACAGGATGATGTGATAATGGATGGCGCCTCGTTCTTGTTTTTCCCACGTGGCAAGGTATTTCAGGTTTGCTTTTTTTGTGTGATAGAGTTCGTAGTTTAGTCGTTTGATAAATTTTTTGAATTCATTATTCGCATAGGCAATGTCTTGAATGTTTTCTCTGAAAGTGAGGGTTAAAAATTTTGTCTGATTGTCAAAGTTCATATCCACGAGTCTGGCGATTTCAAAGCGCATATTTTGATAGTATTTTTGTTTTCGTTTTAAGCTGTCGTATTGCCCTTGAGCAGATAGTTCATCATAGTTTTTTCTTTTATCGCTAGTTGGATTTTCTTCTTCATAAAGCCAAGCTAATTCTTTTTTTCGTTTTGGATTGATTTCAATATTTCCTGCTTTTTGTTTAGGAGTAATGATTGCTTCATAATCATAAATTTCAAGGTACGTGGGAGTTTCAATGATTTTCTGATTATAAGCTTTCAAAAATCATCACTCCTTGATGTGTATTCAGTTGTCAAAGAACCATCATTTTTCGCCTGATGTTGTTCTATAAATCAAGTTAAGGGGAAGTCCTGCAAAGCAGTCCTTCCAGCCTATGTGTTTATTGGGCGGTTTTAACGGACAGAAACGGCTCTGTGGGCGCTGCCTCGCCGTTTCGTCCTAACCACCCAACAAACCCATAGGAAAATTAGTTTTGCGTAGGGTTACCTTGTTTTTTCGGAATCAAGGTTGCCGCATCTGCCGTGGCTGATAAACCATAGCTGACAAATTGACCGTTAGAGCGACCCCAAGGTGCAATCACTAAATTGGCAAATGTAACCATGGCTAAACCTTGTTGGGTAAGCTCTTCCAGAGTGATTATAGGATTTTCAGATTTGACTTTGACATTGATTTTTTCGTAGCGGAGTTTTGGTAGGATACATTCATAACTCCAACCTAGAATTTCTCCATCTTTTTGCCAGCGAGTAATATTGACAACTTGATATTCTTTTTCGAGTTTTTCTTTTGGTAAGGTAAGATCGTTGATTTTAATTGGCATAATAGTCCTCCTTTTTAGATATACGATAATTTATACGATTGGTTTAAAAAAATATAGACGGCCATCTATGATTTGTATTTTATACGTTTGTTTATACGAAGTCAAGAGAATTAGCGAAAAAATATATACGAAATTTTATACAAGTGATATAATAAGTAAAAATGACAAGGAGGAAGTAATCTATGTTTGGTTTATTACAACCGGATAAAGTGAAGGTAGGACAACGAATCAAAGAAATCAAAGAGAGTATGAATTTGTCCTTTACAGAGTTAGGAAATCGCTTGGGGATAAAGAAACCAACAATCAGTTCCTATGTTCAAGGCTATGCCTTAGCCCCGGAAATTGTTATTAACCAATTATCGAGTATTAGTGGGAAACCAGTAGGCTGGTTTTACTTTGGCGATATTGAAGAATATATTGCGGACTACTTGCGGTTAAAAGGGCAGAACAGGATTGTGCAAGAACATCCAGAAGTTGTGAAAGCAATCAAAGAAGAGTTTTACACTGGGGAATTTAAGAATCCGGCATGGGAAAATGAAGTTGGTTATCCATGTGAGGAGTTCATGGATGATTATTTTTATGAACTGCAGCAAGACGTCATTAAAGAAGAAATTCAAAAAATGGTACATGATAAGATAAACAATTTACCGATTGCCGATGATTTATCTAAACAGAAGAAAGATGAAGCAGTCACCGTTATTACGAACGGTATCATCGAATATCTGGATGTGGCAGGCGAATTTAATTATGAAAAAAAAGATGATATGATAAAAGTAGTAAAAGAAGAGGTTGCGAAATTTGATTTTTTTGCAAATAGTAAATTTGAAGATAAATATTTGATTGGGAAATTGATCAATATACTTTCTGACAATCAGCAGACCATTCAGTTACTTAATCATTTGTCTAAAGAGTTGACAGATAGGACATTTACAGGATTGTTTGGTGGGGAAGAGTTAGTAGAAACGATTCAGACGTTAAGACCAGCGTTAATTAATCTGTCCAATAGAATTAGTGCTGATCAGCTTGAGGATTGGTTTGAAAAGTAAAATTAATTGAAATTAGGGGTTGATGGTATGTCGCTAGGTAATCAATTGAGGCTGAACCGACAACGGATAAGGCTATACTATCGAGAAGATATAAATTGACTTACTATTCCCGGTTAGATTATTTCAAAAAAATTATATGCTCAAATTTGCATGGTATAATCACTGATAGTTAACATAAGTATATTTCAGTTTTTTAATTGCGAAAAGACGATAAGATATTATTTTATATTATCGAAAATCAATCAGGTTGTTTTGAAATATTGCGGATATTGTTTCGTCTTTGTCTATTAAAATATTCATAAATACACCAGTTTGCTCAAAAGGAGATCATAGATAATGGATGATATATGGATGTTTATTTCTCATTTGAAAAAACAATACCAGAAGTTAGGAGTAGTAGTATCTAGCCAAGATAAAGAAATTAATACGGGTAGAGTGGAATTCGTAAATTTGAATCTACCTTTAAGTGAATTACTTCTGAAAAAGAGTCGGCGAAGTTGGTATCTGATTGCTTCTGATTTTATCAAAGGAATAATAGAACAATCTTCAGAAGAAGTTGTTCTGTTTGATAACTTTGAATTGATAATGAATCCAGAATTAGGTGTCAATTTTATGGATCTATTGCTAGAATTAAGTAAGATAAAAGTTGTTTTGATTGCATGGCATTATGATATTGAAGGGACCACTCTCATATATGCAAAACCTGGGCACAAGGAATACCGCCGTATTGAAATGAGAGAAGATCAATTATTTTTTGGATAGGAGAAGAAAATGCTGTATAAAGAATTAGTAAATTTTGAACCAATTGATTCAGTCATCCAATTAACAGATGCAAATTCAACAGAAAAGGCAATGCACCTGTTGGATACATACGTAATCTCAGATCGCATGGCAGAAACAATTAATGAAATTATTTTTAAGCAACTACAATACACTAGACCGGAAGACAACAAGGGATTATTGGTTGTGGGTAACTATGGCTCAGGTAAGTCTCATTTAATGTCAGTAATCTCAACAATTGCTGAGTATGAAGGTGCTAGTAAGCATATTGCAAACAAAGAAGTAGCTGAGCACGCTAAACAAATTGAAGGACAATTCAAGGTAATCCGGTTTGAAATTGGTGGAGTGGATCGCCCGTTCAAAGATATTATTATTTCACAACTCGAAAAAGGCTTTATTGAAATGGATGTCAACTTTGAATTTCCAGAAGATGATTCGAAGTTAACCAATAATAAAGAATGGCTACTGGAAATGATGGATGCCTTCAATACAAAATATCCAGAAAAAGGGTTATTAGTAGTCGTCGATGAACTTCTGGATTATCTTCGTTCACGTAAAGAGTTAGAAATGACATTGGATTTAGGGTTCTTACGTGAGTTAGGTGAAGTAGCGTATGATAGCCGGTTTAGGTTTATGGCTGGGATTCAGGAGATGTTATTCGATAACCCGCGTTTTTATTATGTGGCGGATCCACTGCGACGGGTAAAGGAACGCTTCGAGCAAGTACGTATTGTTAAAGAAGATATTGCCTATGTTATTTCACAACGTTTACTTAAGAAAAATGATTTACAAAAAGCTAAAATTCGTGAACATTTAACGGAGTTTTCTAAGCTCTACGACCGACTAAGTGAGAATATGGAAACATATGTTGAGCTGTTTCCAATTCATCCTGCATATTTATCGACATTTGAGAATGTTCATAATATTGAAAAACGGATAGCATTGAAAACCATCACCAATGAGATGAAGAAGATTATTAATGACGACGTACCGATAGATGATCCAGGATTAGTTTCCTATGATAGTTATTGGGCTTACATTGAGGAAGACCCATCTTACAAGACAATTCCTGAAGTTCGAGAAGTGATGGATAAAGTATCAATTTTGAAGGATAGAATAAATAGTGCCTTTCCTTCAACAAAAAGACGCTATCAAAAAATGTCTATTCGTATAGTGAATGCTATGGCATTGAATCGTCTAACTACTGATGATATCTATTCTAAGGTAGGGATGACTTCTGATGAATTGAAAGATGACCTTTTTCTAACAATTCCTGGTCAGATGGATATGCTGCTTGAAGATCCTGATCCTGCGGGATTTTTGAAAACAAATATAGATGTGGCTATTAAGACAATTATGGAAACCGTCAGCTATCAATATATTTCAGTAAATGAAGTCAATGCACAATATTATCTAGATTTGAAAAAAGATATTGATGTAGATAGTCTGATTGCAGATCGTGCTGAAATTATTGAAGCAGACACAATGGACCGCTACTATTTTGATTTATTACAAAATGCGATTGCTTTGGATGATCTTACTTATATTTCTGGTTATAAGATTTGGTCATATGAGCTTCCTTGGGAACAACGCCGAGTAATGCGAAAAGGATATCTTTTCTTGGGTTCTCCCAATGAGCGATCTACAGCGCAACCAGAGAGAGATTTTTACATTTACATGTTACGACCATTTAATACCGTAAACTATAAAGATGAGAAGCGCTCGGATGAAGTCTTCTTCAAACTTAATTTAGAAGACGATTACTTTGAAAAGACATTGCGAAAATATGCTGCAGCAAAAGAACAGTACATTGAAACAACACAAGCGCAAAAACCTTTATTTAAAGCTAAGTATGATAGCTACTATAAGCAATTGAATAAATGGCTGTTCGAACATTTTGTAGATGTATTCAAGGTGGTTTATAAAGGTAAAGAAGGATATCTTTCTGATTTTGGAATGTTCCTTCCACAAGAAGATACTTTGAAAGCAATGGTAAACTATGCTTCTGCAGAGTTCTTGAATGATGCCTTTCAAGAGAAATACCCAGATTATCCAACCTTTAAAGAATATAAGCCAGGATATCTAACAAATGATAATATCAAAACTTCCGCAAGTGATGCTTTGCAATTCTTAAATGGACGTTCAACAAAAACTGGTGAAGCCTTACTCAATGGCTTGGTTATGGAAGATAGCACTGGGAAAGTTACTGCAGAATCCATTTC
Organism: Enterococcus sp. BWB1-3; assembly: GCF_016745275.1. GTDB lineage: Bacteria > Bacillota > Bacilli > Lactobacillales > Enterococcaceae > Enterococcus_L. The sequence continues at coordinate 92,198 of NZ_JADOEP010000003.1, read as the reverse complement.
TAATTCTGGCTTTTCACGTTGGATTTTGGAAATGCTAGAAGAAAAAGGAAACGGCAAGGTGGTTAACAATAAAGAAATATACGACCAAGACGCCTTACGCGGTACAGGTGATAGACGACTTTCAAAAGAGTTTAAATTAGAGCCTGAACTAGTTGTTGTCGTTATTGGTGCGCTTCTTTATGCAGGGAAATTAGAGATAAGCGTAGCTGGAACGAATTATACAGCAATGAACTATCGAGAGTTTGCTGCCGAAAATATCGAGATATTGTCTAATTTCGACTATATCAAAAAGCCATCTGGTCTTCCAATTAATGAAATCAATGCAGTACTAAATCTATTTGATGAGTACGCCCCAAACTTTGATGAAAAGATTCTAGAAGGATATATTAGGCGCCTTAGCAGCAAGTCAATTGAAGAAGTGAGTCATACCTTAAATACTATTGAGATGGTCAAGAAAGGTTTTTCTATTGGCGGCACAGAAGTTATGGATGCAAATACTCGACAAGATACAATTATGAGACTCACTTCTTATAAAGACTTTTGTGAAAAAGTCCAACGGTATAATACCGTTGCTAAAATGAAAAACTTTTCGGCTAGCGTTACTGAAATCTCAGAACAAGAAGAAAACAAGAAATTAATTGATTCAATTGAACAGATGAAGAAAGACGTTGACGAAGTCGGTACACTAGTGACATACATTACACAGGCTACTTACAACTATGGCCTTGAGAGTGATTGGACAAAGAATGCCCAAGAAGCGATTAATGCTGTCGTTGAAGCCGTGAAGAAAGGTGCTGGATTCAAGTCGCAAATGGATGACTTGAAAGAAATTAAAGAGCACTATATAGATGAATATTATGATATTCATCAGAAATCGCGATTAACAAGTAAAGAGGAAATTAATCGTGATGCGCTACTTAATTCAGTTGAGGCAGATGTATTAGCTACACTAAAGGCCAATATCGACATTCTTCCGGGTCAACAGCTTATTGATTGGGTCCAAGAGCTACGTGCTACAAGAGCTTGTTTTTCACTAACAAAAGCTGAACTAGAACAGCATCCGACATGTATTCATTGTAATTTCGAAATTGGAAAAACTGATCGGAATTCTAAATTGGTTGTATCTAATGGTAAAGAAAAATTAACTAGAATTTATGAAAATTGGATGGAGATTCTTGTAAGTAGCTTACAACAGGGAGACATTGTTGAGAATCGGGAACTCTTGAATAATGAAGAAAAAGTAGAAATTAATCAATTCATTGCTACAAAAGAATTAACATTTCCGGTTAGTCCTCAATTCTTGAATACCATAAATAATTTGTTTAAAGGCTTTGAGAAGGTCGAAATAACTGAAGCGGAGCTGGTTAAAGCGATGGGAGATGGTAGTCCAATGTCAGTTAATGAACTAGAAGGACGTATCCGTCAATTGATTGCAGAGCTAACTGAAGGCAAAGAGAAAAATAAAGTTAGAATTATGTTTAAGAGGTGAGTAGATGTCATTAGAAAATGAACAATTGTCTTTTGATTCTGAACAAAAGGAAAATAAAAGAGTGACAGTTCTCGGGATGGAATTTGAAAATGATGATGCTCGTCGAGAGTATTTCCGGGAGGAGCTGAGAAAAAAACTTCCTGAGTTGAAGAAAATTGAAGGCTTTCCAATTGGTAGCGACGAAGATATTATTTCGTTATCTGATCCACCATATTATACAATTTGTCCCAATCCATGGTTAAGTTCTTTTTTTTCCGACTGGAAGACTGATAAGAATTATACAAAGGACGTTGAATACCCGTTAGCAGTCGATGTTAGTGAAGGTAAAAATGATCCAATCTATAATGCGCATAGTTATCATACTAAAGTTCCTTATAAGGCAATTATGAGATATATGCTTTATTATACGAATCCTGGAGATATAGTTTTTGACGGATTTTGTGGATCCGGAATGACAGGTGTTGCAGCTGAAATGTGTGATAATAAGGAAACTGTAAGAGATTTAATGGGAGATGATTTTTGCGAGAGTAGTGTTGGTTACAGAAAAGCAATGTTGATTGACTTAGCACCCGCAGCAACATTTATTTCTCATAATTATAATAAAAAAGGAAAATCAGAAATATCAGCTCGTTATTTGTTGAAAAGACTAAAAAAATTGAGAGAAAAATATGATTGGGCATTTTCAACAATTTGCGAAGGTTCTCGTATGATAAAAAACGATACAAATTTAAGGCGATTTTATGAAGAAAATAAAGAAAATTTTGGTGAAATTAATTATATTGTATGGAGCGAAGTGTATATTTGTAATTCCTGTACTAGCGAGATAAATTACTGGGATGTCGCTGTTTCAAGAGATGAGAAAAAAGTAGAGAGCGTGTTGACTTGTGCTCATTGCGGAGCAAGAAGTGAAAAGAAAAATTTGGATAAGGCAATGGAAAGCCACTTAGATCCAGTGATTAATAAGCTAGTGCTACAACCAAAGATGGTACCAGTTAAAATCAATTATTCGGTGAATAAAAAAAGATACAACAAGTCCCCTGATTGGTATGATATTAAAGTTATTAACTATTTTAAATTCCAAGGGAATTACAATAAAATCCCAGTTGTAAAGTTTAATAATGGTATTAAAACTTCAGAACCAATCAGGAATGGAATGCCCTACGTCCATCATGTATACACAGATAGAATCCTATCAATCTTAAACGATTATTTAGACGTTGAGGATACCGTGATGATTGATGATATACAGTTTTTGTTAGGAAGTACTCTTCCTAAGCTTACCAAAATGAACAGATATATGCCTCAACATGGTAGTAGAGCATTAGTGGGACCAATGGCAAACGCGTTATACTTTCCGCCTTTATCTGTAGAAAATAATGTTTTATCTCAGTTTGAATTTCAATTAAAGAAGATTGTAAAAGCTTGGAATTGTTATTCGGGAACGATAATTTCTACTCAAAGTAGTACAAAAGTCCCTATTGCTAATAATTCAATAGATTATATTTTTATTGACCCTCCTTTTGGTGCCAATATTATGTATTCAGAGTTAAGCTTTATAAGAGAATCTTGGTTGGGTGTATATACTAATAATAAAAAGGAAGCAATAGAGAATAAAAGTCAAGGTAAGAGATTGTCAGATTATACTCAATTGATGAGTGATGCATTTAATGAAGCTTTTCGAATTTTGAAACCAAATAAATGGATTACAGTTGAATTTTCTAATACGAAAGCTAGTGTATGGAACGCGCTACAATTCGTCATACAAAATGCTGGTTTTGTAATTGCGAGTGTTGATGCGTTGGATAAAAAACGTGGTGGTTTCCATTCAATGATAACAACTACAGCAGTAAAACAAGATTTAGTTATTTCCGCTTATAAACCAGCGATTGAAAGCGTCAATAAAATGATTTCAGAAAGAAATTCCGAAGAATCAGCTTGGACATTTATTGAACAGCATTTAAAAAAACTTCCAGTTTTTGTAGGTACTCGAGGTGATGCTTCGGTAATAGTAGAAAGAACTATTAGAATTCTGTATGATCGAATGGTTGCTTATCATGTTCAAAATGGGTTGCCTGTCCCTATCTCTGCTTTGAATTTTCAGGAGGAAATTGTGAGGCGATTCTCTTTACGTGATGGAATGATATTTCTTGAATCTCAGGTTGTTGAATATGATAAGAAAAGGATAACGGCTAAAAACTTTTCTAAATTATCATTGTTTGTATCTGATGAGAATAGTGCTATTGAATGGATTAGGCAGCAACTATTAAAAAAACCACAAACAAGGCAAGATATACAACCTCTGTTCATGAAAGAAATTATGAATATTGCAAAACATGAAGATTTACCTGAATTAGATGATTTACTTCAGCAAAATTTTTTGTTCTATAATGGAATCGGATCAGTTCCCAATCAAATTAGCACTTACTTAACAAAAAACTATCATGAATTACGTGGGCTAGACAAAGATGATGAAGTGTTAAAAGAAAAAGCGAAAAATCGTTGGTATGTGCCAAATCCTAATCAACAAGCCGACTTGGAAAAACTGCGAGAGAAGAACTTATTGCGTGAGTTTGTCCATTATCTTGAAGAAATCAATAATAGCAAGAAGAAATTAAAAGTATTCCGTACAGAAGCAATCCGTGTTGGTTTTAAGAAGGCGTGGACAGAAAAAGAATATCAAACTATCGTAAAAGTAGGAGAGCGCCTTCCAGAAAAAGTAATTCAAGAAGACGATAAGCTTCTGATGTATTTTGATAATGCTTTAATGCGAGTAGAAATGTAGCAAATACTAATGATAAAGAAATTTGATAGATTCTACACATAGAGGGAAGTGATGAAAATGAACTGGATAAAGGAGATTACAGATAAGTTCCCGCAGAAAAATATTTATCTTGTAAGAGATGATGATGAGTTGCTGATGATAGATGATGTTAAAGTTAAATTGTTTGAGTTAGATATTTCTGTAATAACTTATGGAGATCCAGTTCATTTTCGTTATACTTACGGAACCAAATTCGGCAGAAAATTTGATGGAACGCTACTTATTCGCTTAGTAGGTGTTGATTTTTATGAGGTTCCTTGGGACGTGTACCAAAAGGCATTTCGTGAATCTATTGGAATTGCTGATATATTTCCCTTTTTGGATAGTAAAGCTGTGAAAGAGCTAGGTATTGAAAATTGGGAGCAATTATACAATGCCCAGCAAAGTTTAACAACAAGACAAGATTATGTTTCTTCACTGGAATTTATAGAATGTGTGATTTATCATGAAGCTGATGAATACATTTCAATGATACTTGATCCTTATGTTGAAGATTTTATGCTATTTAACAAAAAAGCTCCGATCTTACGTGAATGGGGCGAGATTGCTAGATTGATTGGTGAACATCGCTTATATCGTAGAATGGATAAGGAGTTTGAACTATTAGTCGATGATGCCAATAAAAAATTTCAAGAGTATTTAAAAAAAGATTATGACAGGAATCTTTCCCTGCCTCCGGCAAAACAGCCAAATTATGTAAATCAAATTTTGAATTATTTGCACAGAATGCAGGGTATTTCGGGTAGAAAATTAGCTCTGATTGTTATGGATGGAATGAGCTTTACTCAATGGAGTGTTGTTGAAAAATGGTTAGTTAATAAAAGTTTTGATTTCCAAACCATGGCAACTATGGCGATGATTCCGACCATTACCTCTGTTTCAAGACAAGCAATTTTTTCTGGAAGAAGGCCTAGCGAGTTCCCAGAAACAATTACAAGAACTTCCTCGGAACCAATTCAATGGCGTAAATTTTGGAAAGAAAAAGGATTCCTAGAAAATTCAATCAAGTATCAGAAGGGTTTAGGGCATGCCGATTATCAAGATACTGTTCTTGAGTATAGATACGCTGGTACAGATATCTATGGTTGCGTCATCGATGTGGTGGACGAGTTTATGCACGGCGCCAAGCAAGGTCTGGAGACAGTTCAATCAGAATTACGAATTTGGCTTGAGAAGGGCTTCTTAGAATTTATGTTACGTGACTTGATGAATTTAGATTATGATGTGTATATTACGTCTGACCATGGAAATGTGGAGGCAACTGGGATTGGACGAATCCAAGAAGGTATTCTTGCTACAGAGAAAGGGCAACGTGCTCGGATATATGACTCAGAAGTACTTAGGTCTAATACACATGATTTATACACTGAATCAACCATAGAATGGGAGAGTGTAACGTTACCGAATAAGGGTTATTTTTCGTTAATTGCTAAGGAAAAATTTGCATTTGTACCTGAAGGTGAAATAATTATGACCCATGGTGGAATGCATGTGGAAGAAGTAATTGTGCCTTTCGTAAAAGTTTTAAAAAGGGATGATCGATAGATGAAAAAAATGGTGGGATTATTTCGTGTAATGACATTTGAAGAGTTGGACAAAGCTGCTGAAGTAATGGTGAAATATTCACCTACAGACGCGTATCAAATATTAGATGAGACCTTTGCAAAAACAGTTAAGGGGGATACGTTCCGCAGAAAAGCTCTAAACAATTTAATGAAAGTATGGGGGAACGGCCAGAAGCCACTTTCTGATTTTCAAGAGAAAGTACTAGAACGATATGCTATTTCAAATTATGATGAGAAAAAATCGTTGCAAGTTTTGATGATGCTTTATTCTTTTTCATTTTTTTCAGACACCATAAATATAATTGGGAAGTATCTACGTATGCAGGATACTTTTCAATCGAAAACAATTATGGAAGAAGTTCGTAGCACTTATGGAATGACTGAGACAGTGAATAAAGGGGTGTTGACGGTTTTGGGTTCCTTGGTTGATTGGGGATTTCTATTTCGTAGCAAGCCTGGTGTATATGAACTTACGAAGCACAAAATTCTGATTACTGATGAGTTTATAAAGAACGTATTGATACGCTCTATTTTAGCTCATACGGATGCTGAATACCTTCCGCTAGAAATTATAAATAATCAAGCGGGATTATTTATGTTTGATTATCAGGTTAGCAGATTAGAAGTTCATCTTGATGATTTAAACGTGTTACGAGAAAGAACGGATACTTTCATAGGGTTAAAGTAACGATTATACGAATTGAAAGCAAACAACAATTATGTTGTTTGTTATTTTTTGGATGTTTGAACCTAATCAGAGTATCAAATCTCGTATTCGTATGATGGATTTTTGAGAATGTAGTTTAGAGTGAGTGAATATGATATGTTCTTCGTCGATAATAAGTATACACTAATAAAACATTTCAGCTCGCATGTTTACTTGTTTGAAAAATTGACACCATTGCTTTCAAATAATTTGAAAGTCAATAAAATTTTTATCATTTGAATCTCTAAAAATAGTTGCTATTAAAGCCTTTTATAGCTGATTAAAAAAATAGTTGAGCTAACCAGGTCTTAAGAAAGCCCGTAAAGCTTCACAATTTAGTAAACGTTAATCCTTGTTATACCAAGGGTTTTAGGACACTTTTCATTCATTTGGAGAGTGTCTTTTTTTGAGTGTGCCAGGCATGGCACTTATCTAGCTGGTGAAAGTCCAGTCGCGGGTAGTTACCGCCAAGCGTAGCGAACCACAAGCCGAAGTCAGTAATGGCGGGGTGAAGGAAGTGGTGTAGCAAAACTTTGAGCCTACGAACAGAAACTTGATGAGGCTAAATGGTGGATGAGGTTGCTCAACAAACCGAAGTCCAAAAGGTAAACGTAAAACCAAGACAGTAAATCAAGAGGTTGTAAAGTGAAAGATAAGTGTCTTACCCTGGGAGGTCCTACGGACGTCTAATCACGAGAGGCTTTAAAATCAGCAATCGTTAATGACGGTCGAAAAAGGTTAACCGTAGGAAGTCAGCTGAGGTCATAGTAATTATCCAGCCTAGATAATGAAGGACCTAATGTTTGTATAGTGTGAATCACTAGATGAGAATGTCCAAGTAGTCCGAAAATGAGGATACCCTAGCCCAATGGAACGTAACCATTGATGGGGAAAGTAATGGGGACGGTCTTGGAAAAATTTATAACTAGAGGAGGAACAGCGAGATGAGATTAATCGAAAAGATAACAGATGTTGGAAATATAGAACAGGCAATTAACAAAGTCAAGAGTAATAAAGGCGCTCCAGGTAGCGATAACATGACCGTGGAGGAACTTGAGACTTACTTTCGAAAACATGGACAAACACTTGTCCAACAAATTTGTGAAAGAAAGTATCAGCCCAAACCAGTCCGCAGGACTTACATCCCGAAGCCTGATGGAACTAAACGTCCATTAGGAATTCCTACAGTGATAGACAGAGTCATCCAACAAGCGACTGCCCAACAATTAAGTCAACTCTATGATAAGCAGTTCAGCGAGAAAAGTTACGGATTTCGACCGAACAGAAGTGCACATCAAGCCATTAACCAAGTGGTCAATTACTTGAATGAAGGGTTTGAGTGGGTCATCGATATGGATATAGAGAAATATTTCGACACAGTAAATCATGATAAATTAATTTCAACTCTTAGAGAAAAGGTAAATGATCGAGACACCTTATATTTGATACGCTTGTTCTTAAAAGCAGGCGTAATGGCGGATGGATTAGCGACACAAACTGAAATAGGAGTCCCGCAAGGTAGCCCAATAAGTCCAATCCTATCGAATATCTATTTAGATAAATTAGATAAGGAATTGGAAACAAGAGGGCTACACTTTGCAAGATATGCGGACGATGTTTGTATCTTTGTCAAAAGCGAAATGGCAGCGAATCGAGTCATGAAGTCAATCACGAATTGGATGGAAAAGAAGTTATTCTTACAAGTCAATCTGACGAAAACCAAAGTCGTAAGGCCGACCCAAAGCCAATTTCTAGGGTTCACCTTTTGGAAAGATCAACAGGGGTGGAAATGTAAGCCAACCAACGCCAGTAAAGCCAAGCTGTATGGAAAAATAAAAACTGTACTGAAAAGAAAACAGGCAGTATCGAGACCATTAGCCGAAACCTTTACGAAGGTCAACCAAATTGTAAGAGGATGGATAAATTACTACCGAATCGGAAGTATGAAGACATTTATAGAGAAGTTTGGTCAATGGATACGACATAAAATCCGAGTCATTATCATCAAACAATGGAAGGTACCGAAACGTATATCGAAGAATCTCCAGAAACTGAACTGACTGTTAAACTGCGGTTTCGCTGAAGAAGATATCTTTAAAGTGACCAACTCAAGACTTGGGTGGTATAGACGAAGTGGGATGATTGTCGTTAACTTCATTTTGAACCCGACAGTTCTAGCTCGAAAGAAAAAGGACCGACCAGGTCTAGTCAATCCTTTAACTTACTATTTAAGAGAATCGTGAGTACAATACAAATGTAGCGCCGTATACGAGACCCGTACGTACGGTGCAATGTGAGGGGCGGAATTTATTTCCCCTCTACCCTATTAACAGATTTCCTTAATGGGTTGATTGTTTTTTGTTAAAATGATTTCTTTCTTTTGTTCTTCTGCCATTGTGTATTTCCTCCTTATTAGCAATGTTGAAGTCGTTGTAAACAAGATGAACAAATCTTTAAGAGAGAAAATTTGATTTTTCTCATTATTTTTGGTATGATGTTGTTGCGAGACGATAGTCGCTTTACCAATATTACACAAAAACCACTCTACGGCAAATAGAGTGGTTTTTCTTTACATTCGTTGCGACGTCGAATGTGTGAGTTAGAAGGCAACCTGCTTTTAGTCATTGTCTTTTCTCATCTAACCAATGAGAAACTAGTTGAATTACTATACCTACAAAAATAGGCGCAATGACTAACGATAGAAGCTTATCCAATACTACACACCCCCTTTAGGGGCAAGTTGCCAAACTGAGTATAGCATATTATGCATTAGAAAGTGAATTTAATTTTTAGGGAGAAGAAGGGCTACTATTTCTCAAAAATCTCAGATATTGTAACATCTTCTGACGATAGGTACAGTTTAAAGTAAAAAAAGGAATGATACTAATTTTTACAGTTGAATCATCTTTATTAAGGAGAAATAGAACATTCCTTTTATACTTATTAGAAATCTAAGAACTTTAATTTTCAATTTTTATAGAAAGTGTATTAACATTGAAAATATTGCTGAAAACAACGTTGATATGCCTTTTAATGGATGTTTATCTATCTTTGGTGTTCAGAATCATATTTGATTAAAATAGCTTAAAACGATAATTAGATGTATTTCTGACTATATAAGTTTGTTGATTTAAATAAAATATGTTATCATAGACATAACAAAAAAGCACTGACATAGGGATTCAGTGCAGGGCTAGGTACATCTATATTGGCGTATAGATGAGTTAACTAAATTATAACTTTCTGAACTTCATTTTAACACTTGAAAATTTTATATGCAAGTACTTTTGTTCCAGAATGTCACCATTTTTTATGAGTAATCTTTTTCTATTTAGTGACTATAGTAGCTAGTAAGCTATCTATTGAATCTAAAGATTTATTACTCTACTTTCAAAAATGGAGTAAGTTCAATGTAGTATTTGTATATTTCTTTTATAAAATAGTTAAACTCTCTATAAACTTTTGGATTTACTGTGTCTAAGTGCTTTTTTGTAATAATTTATAAAGGGGTACGATTTGTTATATGGTAAAATTTAATGAGTTTTTTAATGTTAGAGGGAACGAGTATGTAGATATTGACTTGGCAACAGACACTACAGTTTTTCTTGATCCTAATAAGATAAAAAAGGTGGGTGCAGGGTTGTTTAAGAGTCAGTTAGCTGAAAGTAAGATAATGGCTTACTTCCTTAACGTAAACAATCTTTACAGTATAGGAGATAAGTCAAAAGCTTTTAGTTTAATTGATTGTTCAAAGGAAATTAATGCTACTCGCCTAGGTTATTCTAGTGGTAAGTCGGTTGGGAAAGGTGCATCTCCAGAAATATTGGATGAAGTATTTTCTAAAATTCAGGAACTAGGAAAACTAGACAGTTCTCTTTTTAGCCAACCTTGTTTGATACCGTTATTTGTAAATAATTTTGGTGAGGATCGTTTTTCCGATCTAATTACGAATATTATTTGTAAAGAACTTAGTGAGTTTACTTATGAAATTTGTAAGAAATATGATATCCAAAAGCTGAAAAAATTTAAACTCAATGGATACTATGATTTAGAGGATCAATGTTGGAAATCTATAGAAGTGATGCTTCCATATGATGGGGACGAGAAACCAATAATTTTGGTCCCTAGAGAAATGACAGTTAACAAGTATGATTTTACTGTTCGTGAGTACATTGGAAAAGTTATTCTTGTTCAGAAACAAATGGAGCATTTGGATAAGAAATCACCATTAGTAAACGTGAAGTGGGTTAAAAGTAAAAATGATTTTGTTTACAGCCCACCATCTAAAAAACTTTTGCGTAAAGTAGAGATTAAAGAGAATTATCCAAATAGAGGTGGTTCAAAAGCTTATGCAATTGAAGAATCTGTCAAACAACCACATTTGCTAATACAGTATATAAGATTTGTGGAGAATAGATAATATAAGATAAATTTAGAATGAGTTCAGAAATGAAAGTAGGTTTTCTTTGAGAAAGCCTATTTTTTAAATAAAAATTTGTGTAGTTTTGTTCTTATTAACGTGTATTTTTAGGTACGAAAGTCTGAAAATCTAATAAAATCGTACCTATATTAATGATATCTATTTGGATCGTGAAGTTGAATTTTAAGATATTGGTGTTTTTGACAGAGTGAATATTGCAGCATTATTTCAAATCAGCAATTTAGAATTTAATTGTTTAGTACCACAATATAAAACGTATAAGGGGTTAGTAAACGGCTTTACGCTGGACACAATTAGGGATTTAATTGATAAAGACATACTGAAAGTCTCTGAACAAACTCCAATAGAAGTCTTTTCCAACGTTACTGATACAAATTTTTCTTATAGAGTAGATGAAACATTGTTTTCATTAAATATAGTAAGTGAACGCTATAGTAGAAAGGATTTTTTGAAAAATTAAAATATTTAGACGATATTGAGATGAAAAATTCTAGGGAATATATTCATTTATGGAAGAGTTACGTTATTCAAGAATTGCTTAAGATATTTAAATTTGAAATGAAGAAATTGGGATTTTTCAGAGAATTGGATGATGAAGAAAAAGTAAAAATGCTTTGTAGTGCATTTGATGGATGGCTTAAAATATATTCTCCATCAAAAGTTTATGCACTATTGTATAAATCAATAAGAGATGCAGACAATGCGAGAACAACTGGAACTATTGGCAACTATCGTTATCATGAAATTAAGTTTATCATCGTACTCGTAGATAAAATGATTATTAAGTACGAGCAGGAAGGCTGGGAAATTAAGAATTATGATATCCAAATCAATTAGAACTAGATATACAAACGAAATTGTTCTTTATGAATGTTATTAAAGAAAAAAATTGGTTTGGAACAATTATTCCTGATTGGAATCAAGTTACTTTTGAGAAAATTAGTATGAGCAATAATATTGTTACTAATTATTCGGAGTATATTGATAAACTTGAATGTCAAAAAATGGATGATAATATAGAGATAACACTTCACATGGCTAGATATTATTATCTTATGCCATACGGGTTAGTGATAGATGACGGCAACATTGAATGTCTGTTTGCGACAAGTAAAGGTTTAGTGGATTATCTAGCTATTTTAAAGGACTCTGGAAGAGTTGAAATAGAAGATGTCGGAGAAAGAGTTGAGACACAAATTTCACGTGCTTCACATTTTTATGTTGATGGAAGTTATTCATCAAATCTTATTTATTTAGTAATTAAGAAAGTGATAGAGAAAGGAATTCCAACTATTGATGAGTGGGAAAAGGACAACAGTTAATTAATTCCACATATCTTAGTTGTAATTAATAAAATTTATAGTGAGGAGAGGAATAAATATGAGCACATTTGTACATCAAGCAGATAGGTTTAACAATTTTTCAACTAGGTTATCTGGACTTTACGAGGGGAAATTTGATCATATAAAGTCTAATATAATATTTGATAGTGTACAGCTTGAAGAATTAACTCCAGCCAATATCGAAGATTTAAATGCCTTTCATATGGAAAAAATTGAATTGATAGAAAAAAATGATGATTATTTTTGCGGCATCAGAGCAGATCATTTCGCTGTGGAAATTGGCATGTCTGAACATCATTCAGGGGTTGTATATCTTATATCTGCAAACCATAAAGGGATTAGAGTAATGACGATGATAGAAATGGTTGTCTAACTTGCTATTAAAAGAATACACAAAGCTATCAAATTGAAGATCAGTCAAATATTTTTTAGAGAGGATTCGTATTGGTGGGATGGAATGGATTCTAAAGCACAATGGTATAAAAAAGCTGAAAAAGATAATTGGAAAACCAAATTTAAAGTTATAGTTAAAAATGTGAAATGGCATAGTGAAAATAATTATGTGAAATTTTTGGGTGAAGTTATTGAGCATCAATCGGAATATATGCATAAAAATCCTTCACTAATTCCTTTATTTAAAGGATATGTAGATCATCCGTTGTCAGAAGGGGATGTTTTAGAGTGTATAGGAAGAGGTCGTTTGGGTTATAAATCAGGACATTATGAAATAAGCTTCATTAAACCAAAATCTATTACATTAAAAGAAAATCTTGTTGAAGTTATAGAAATATTAAGTAAACCAACAGGTGAAGTAGAACGTTCAAATGGAGAAATTAGATATTATGTTAGACATGGGGACTTAAATGCAACCTACAGCCAATCTACTAGTTATGAAGGGATAATGAAATCTTTAGAAAAGGTAAGAAGAGGTAGCCTCATGACAGGTTGTGGTTCGTATATTTTAAAAGAATTGAATATGAAGGATAAAAGTAATTCTCCCGTTACTTTAGCTAGAAAATATTGGGAATACAGACCTGTTGAAGTTATAAAAAATAATAAAGAATACAAGGAAACAAATAATGAAGCTGAATATAAAATAATTGAAATTTTATATTAATGGAAAGCATCTATTCTGATGTGCAATTAATTTATTTTGGTTACGAATGTTGGTAATGAGTATCTAAAATTCAATAAAATTTAGTGAAACTATTTCTGTTTAAAATATGCTATAAATCCCGATAATACAGTGTTCTTCAACTTTACAAAACTCAGGAACAGCCAACCAGGTCTTAAGAAAGCACGTAAAGCTTCACAGTTCTCAAAACGTTAATCAATTCCTTATTGTATCGACGTTTACAAGAGATTTTTGGTTCAAGTTGGTTCAAATTATCAATTTGACAAAGAATTTAACAAGTTTAAAGCATCGGCATCTTGCTGATGCTTTTTTTCTGGCATCAATTCAAGATAATAGTTCTGTGTTGTCTGGATATTAATATGACCTAAGCGTTTTGATACGTAGGCAATATTGATATCTTGTGAGAACAGAAAAGACGCATGAGTATCACGTAGCCCATGAAAAGTGGTTTTAGGAATATCTAGCTTTTTAAGCAGTTTTGCTAAATCGGCAGATTGATGAAAACCATTTGAATCAAAAATATAACCATTATCTTTTACTGGTATTGCTTGTAGCAGGTTATATACTTCTTGATTAATCGAAACATCTCTTTTAGAGTTTTTAATTTTTAATGAGGTATCCTCAGAAGTCGGACTGATAGAGTGCCGTACTTCGATTCCATATTCAAATAAATTTTCTGGACGAATCCCCAGTAGTTCACCACGTCGCATCCCTGTTTCTAAAGCTAATAACGCTAACACATTAAATTCATTATCAGTATTTTGTAGCAGATAGGTGCGCAATTTTTTAAAATCAGTAATAGATAGGGATTTGTTTCGTTTGGGCAATTCTTTTCCTCTAGTTTTCACTAAGCTTGCAAAATCAGTTGCTAAGTAACCTCTAGCATAAGCATCACGCAAAGCTGTTTTAATTTTCAACAATACTTCATGAGTAGTTTTGCGAGAATGGTTTTTAGCATACTCATCAATTTTTCTTTGAACAACAATATCATTCAAATCTTTTAATTGGATATCTCCAAATAGTTTTTTTACAATATTTGATGTTCGTAGATAGTTTTGAAAAGTGGTCTCTTTAACGTCATTCTTTTTGATAATGTGAATCCAATTTTCAAAGAACTCAGCAAACGTGGTAGTACGTTCTGCCAACTGTTTTCCATTTCCTTTTTCTAATTCATTTTCTAAAGCCCAACGTTTCGCATCACTTTTATTATCAAAAGTCTTGGTTAATTTTTTATGTTCTCCACGTTTGTATAATGAAATTTGAGCTCTAAATTTATTTCCTCTTTTTACAATACTAGCCATGTTCTATCATTTCCTTTCAAAAAAAGATGGTTGATAGATGCTAGTTGAATACAAGTTTTATTGTAAACAGTTTTCAACGGCATATCAACCATCAGTATGATCATATTGAATTAGCTTTAATAAAATGTGAGAGTGATTCAATTGTGTAACGTTCTTGTTTACCTATCATAAAGCGTTCCAAATTGTCATTTGCACGAATAAATTTATCAAAAGATTTGGGGTCAATACCTAAAAATTTTGAAGCTTGTTCCCTTGTAAGTAGAAAGGGAAAATTATTGTGATGTTCCATCTTTATACCTCTCTTTAAAATTGTCTATAAAAGTGAGATAATGACTTATAGACAGCTTTCTAATTGTCTGTAGTCTCATCATCATTTGCTTTGGTCGGCTTGATGATGGGGCTTTTTTTGTTGTCTGTTTTTATCATTTTTTTCGTAACTTCTAGTTTAGTATGAGTTTTAAAGAGAGTGGTTTGGTCATTTGCTATTTCTTCGCTAGTTTCTTTTGCTGAATTGTCTGCTATAGGAAAAGTATCTAATACGCCTTTGTAAAGTTTTTCTGCTTTTTGATTTTGACTTAGAATATTATTCACAGTATCTTCTTTGTAGGGATTTGGTTCTTTAGATGAATTGTCCAATACAAAATCTTGCCGAGATTCATTAAAAAATGCTACTTGCATAAAATCTTTTGTTAAAAATATGACTAAACCTAATCGTCTTGCAAGTTGATAATAACTATCTATTCTTTCGTCAAAGTGCTTATCACTTTTAATGATACGCTGATAAAATTCTTTCGGACTATAAGGTGATGTAATGATAATTAGATCAGCAGTTAATGCCTTGTCAAAGTAGCGACTAGGTGCGTTTGAATAAGTGTTAAAAGGGTCAAGTAATTTCAACAGGTCATTATAGGGAAATGTTGAAGGTCTTAGCTCATCTAAGATGATTGTTGACTGCCCGTCATATTGTTGGAATGGGTCACGACTTGAACCAATCAAAAAATAATCACTATCAGATTTTTCAGCGTAATCTTTAGCAAGTCGACTTTTACCAACACCAGCGTGTCCATAGATATAGATAACATCAATTGAACGCCCTGTTTCAAGCATGTCTTTTCGCCATTCTTCTGCTAAGGTGTCCCTTCTTTTTCGTGCTACATGTTCAAGGCGAGGTTTAGCCTTAGCAAATTGTGAACCTGTAAGAGCATCCTCGACTTCTTTAAGCGCAACACTTCCTTTTTTTAGTTCATCTAAGTAAGCTCGAATAATGATTTCATCTTTTGCACTAGTTGTTTTAGTGACACGTTGAATCCCTTGACGTGCTTGTTCCATTACTTCATCAAAGTCAAAATTTGCCATTACTTCATCAGTACTATATTGATATTGATGTTCGGCGTTTGTTGTGGCATGTATCAGATAGGAATAGCCATTCAAGGATTCTCCTTTCCATTGTTCAATATACTGAGGTTCAATGCCTAAGAGATGGGCTATATTTTTTAAGCTCCTTGCATTTTCAAAAGTTACCATAATATGGATATGGGGAGCTTTAGCCTTACCAACATCATTTACATCTTTATCATGAAGGATAACTGCACATTTTGAAGGTTTTAATTTATTCATAATAGTGGTAAAACACTTACGTAGGTCAAGTGTTGTATACTTCTGAAGGTTTTACCTCAACTGCCGAAGCTCAAGCTCACATGTTAGCTGTCTCAGCTGAATGGTGGGATTATGCAGATGCTAATGGAATTAACGTTGACATTAATTGGTCAGGATCAAACCCTTACTACGTAAAAGTAGTAGTTTCAGAAATCTACTAAACTATTAAATAGAACAGAACCTTATACACCTCTCAATGACGATGTGTCCCAAGTAAGGACGGAATAAGAGAAACGCTTAAACGGGGTACTCCCTGTTTGAGCGTTTCTAATTAAAATCAATAAGCATTTTGTAGAAATGGAGAAGAAAAATATGAAGAGAAATATTTTATTTATTACTTTTATAGTAAATTTATTACTTATTTCAGCTTGTTCAAATATTACTTCTAAGAATAGTGCAATTAAAAAATCAGTCAACGAAAGTGAGTTTTTCGGTGAGGAAGCTAGTAGTACTTCAAATGAAATTGTGTCAATTGAAGAAAAGGAAAATCAAAGAAAAATTCAACATTTAGAAGTTTATAACGAAATTCTTACCAAGTATAATAATCAAACTTCTACTATGTATAAGCTTTCAGAACTGCCATTATCTAATGTCACACTTCATAAAAGTAATATACGATTAGCAACTGTTCAGTTTGGAAAAACTGATACTATAATTGTGGGATTTAATGAAATTGGAATACAAGCAATTTTGCTAAAAAATACTGCAGATTTAGAGTATGTAGAATCTAGTCTTTCTAGTTTACTTGATAACGAGATAACTATTAGGGATGGAGAAATTATTGGCACATCAAAATTTGTAAAAGGGGAAGATTATCCAAATAATACGAGTGAATACTATATTCCAATAGTAACAGATGAAATTAATTATTATCCTGAAAAAACAAATGAGAACTGGAAAAATGATTTTTTAGAGGTGACTACTGAGTCCAGTATTAATGATATTACTGATGATGAATAGTAATTAAGGAAAATCTTTATAAAATAGATTAAAAGGAATTCCAATAAGAAAAATTAAGAAATTTCTATTTTTTAATATTAAAGCATCTTTCGATTACTTGGAAGGTGTTTTTTTATGTTTTAAAATAGGTATATTATGTAATTGAGGATAGCATCTTGAATTTGTGCGAAAACTTCGATAATATCATATATGAGGATAAAATCAAGTGCTAAATTGCTTAGTAAAAATTTGGAGGGCTTATAATGGCAGAAATAGGATTAGTAATTGGTATTCTATCAGGAATATGTGGAATTGTAAATTTTGTGATAACATATTTCTTTAAAAAGGAAACGAATAAAAAGATTAGTACTTTGGAACAAAAATTGATCCAACAGCAAGAGATAAATCATGGAGATTCTTTGAAAGAGAATAAAGCAACAAATCATTCAGTTATAAATAATGGTAGTGGTAATACTACTTCTTATGGTGGTGGAGGTAGCAAATAATGAATATGGTTCCAAGGGAACAAAATAATGATATTTCCAATCATTCTGTTCTAAATACCGGCAATAATAATACTACTACTTATCACTCTGTCAATTTGCATGGCGTAAAACCAGTTCCGTCAATTAGTCTGATTTATAACGTTTGTAAAGTTATATCTGAGATTGAATTTGAAGCAATTGAAAAATATTCAATTGAAAAAAATAGTGAATGGAATGCAAAGATTGCATACAATGAAATTCAAAGCTATAAGACGATTTTTCAGGATCAGTATTTATCATATGATAAAGTAGAACAAGCGTTGAAAACCATACCAAAAAGAGATTTGATTATACAAAACATACGAACGATATATCAGAAAGAAAAAGTGAAGAATGATAATAAGGATGAAGTCTTGAATCAGGTCTTTGAAGAGTTATCAAACCTTGTTGTTACCTCAGGTATTAGTTGTGGAAATGAATTGTATGAAGAAGAAAAGAATGATGCAATTTATTCTGTAATGTTTTATACTTTTACAAAGTGCCAACTGCTAGAACCTCTCCCTGATTATGATAAAATAGCCGATGAGTAAAATAAGGAATGAAACGAAATTAGAGATACTATTCTTTTTTTTAGATATATTAAAAAATTCTCAATCAGATGTATCAAGTATTTCCTTTAAAGAAGATATTGACTTTAACATTATAGAGGAGGGGATATCTATGTTAATTAGTAAAGACTCTGACCCTACAGAAAGTCTGTTTTATATTTCTGGTTGTCTGTTAACATTATGTAAATCTCAGTTAGATAATATTTCACCTGAAGATTTATACGATACTATGCTAACTAATTACAAGCTAGATGTTCCTTTTAGTCAGTATTGTTTAGCATTAGATTTTTTGTATCTTATAGGGAAAATTCAAATTGAAGGTGGAGTTTTAAACTATGTATATTGAACGATTAATAATTTTAGAGACTCAACCGAAAGAGAAAAGAATAAGGAACATTCCATTTTCTAAAGGGCTAAATTTTGTTGTAGATGCTGATGGAAGTGCAAAAGGTAATAATGTTGGAAAAACAACTGTACTTCGGTTAATTGATATCTGTTTGGGTGCCAATGACATAAAAAATATATATGTAGATTCTGAATCAAGTTCAAAAAATGTTGTGTTAGAGAAGTATATAATTGAACACAAGGTCTCAGTTATATTGGTAGTTTCAACTCAATTTGAAGAAGGTCCGGAAAAAGTGACTTATGAATTGAAAGTGGATTTATATCCAAGAGGAAAAAAATATATTAACGGAACGGCTTTAAAGAGAGTAGACTACTTGCAACAATTAAAAGATATTTTCTTTACTAATAGTAGTAGCGCTACCTTTAGGCAGTTAATAAAAAAATTTGTTAGAATAGATTTAAAAGGTGATAATGATAAATTTCTAAAGTTTTTACATGTCATAACATCAAATATTGATTATATTAATATCTATTCTACACTATTTTCTTTTAATAACGACTCTGTGAATGAAAAAGCTCATGAATTATCTGAGAGGTTAAGGTCGTTAGATAATGACATGAAAGTGTATAAAAGAATCAATGCATATCAAGATGAAAATGAATTACATCAAAGAATTAATACCTTAGATAAGCGAATTTCAAAGCTTAAATCAGACTTAGATGATTTAGTAAATTCGCAAGAGTTTAAATTAAATGAGGAAGAAATTGCTCACATCAGATTACAATATAGAAAATTACAGAATGAACTAGAAAAAACGAGTTTTGAAAGAGATCGAGCAAAAGATATTTATGATGAAGCGATTTCTTCTTTTAGAGAGGTTGATAAAAATGTTTTAGAAACTCTCTATAAAGAAACTAGTGAAATTTTCTTAAATTTAAATAAGGAGTTTTCTCAGCTTGTAGAATTTAATAATCAATTGCTAGTAAATAAGACTTCATTCTATGAATCATTATTGTTAGAAAAGGAAGAGGAAGTAAAGCAGTTAAAAAGTAGTCTAGATTTGATGTTTGAAAAAAATAAAGATGCAATTTTGCTAATTGACAGTAAGAATGTAGAAAAATACTATGACATACAACGAGAACTGGAAAAGTATCAAGAATTATCTGGCGGTGTTAAAGAAGTATATGAACGAGTGAAAAGCTACAATTCTGAGCGAGAGACGTTAATTGCAAGGCTTGCAGAAATCGATATTGATAAGGAAGGCATTGATAAGAAGATTGAATATTTCAATAGCTATTTTTCAGAATATAGTTATAGTTTATCGAACGAAAGTTACCTTATATATTATGTTCAAGCTGATAATGGCTTTCCATTAGGTATCACGGGGAGTGAGAGTGGCACATTTAGTACTGGGACAAAAAAATCGACAATCCTTGCATTTGATTTAGCATATCTTAAATATGCAGAACATTATGAGATAAAAGGACCGAAATTTATTATTCATGATGTATTAGAGAGTATGGATGACAATGCTTTTAAAAATTTAGTAGATATTATGAACAGAATTGATGGACAGTATATTGTAGCTGTTCTAAAGGAAAAAATTAGTAGCTATGATTTTGTTTCTCAAGAAATGATAAAACTCGAATTATCTACTGATAATAAACTATTTAAGGTCTAACAATTCTTTTTGATGCTCCTTTCTCAAAGTATTAACCCATTTTTTCTATGACTATAGATTGTATTCAACTAGCATCTATGGTTCGAATTGGTTCAAGTGCTATCAATAAACATCCGATTTTATCTATTTCAATCCATATCATAAACTACTAAGTTATTGATATAAATGGATTCCTCTGGGATGGAATTCGTGATTGATAGTAAATTCTGTTTTCAAAACGTTAAAAATACCTATATATCAGTATTTTCAAGAGGTGCCAAGAAATGGGTGTCTCTTGTTTTTTTGAAAATAGAGAACACTTTACAGAATTGTACTTCTTTAAAAGTGGAAGGAACGTTAAAATTAATTGGTTCCCTCCATAGTTTAGTGCAATTTTATTTAGCTTCTTGTGCTTCGTTTAGTCGTCTTTCGAATGCTTCATGAGTAGAAAGATTGACAATATTTGATGTGTTTCCATTGTAAAGTGTATGTTTAGCTTTTGCGGTCTCCTAAGTTAATTGTAAGAAGTAACAGTAAAATGTATTAAGTTCATATGGTCAAAGCTTGAAAGTAGTTGATTTTCTTAGTGAAGAATTGACGAGGTATCCAACTTCTGGATTTTCTGGACGTGAATTTAATAATAAACGAATCACTATTTTTCAGTCTATGCGGCCTCAACTAATCGATTTGTATCAAAAATTAGATCAATACGATTACTATAATTGGTCTGAAAAATAAATTTTAAAGAAACGATATATGTTTCTTATTGTCGTCTATTGATTATCAAAAAGATTCATAATAACCTGTTTTGTTTTTTAAAATGAACAAAAATTGGATATAAACAACTAATCGATAGGAAAATATTGGTTTCTGTTAGTTAGTTATGATAGACTTATTTTAATGTTGACATAACACGATTTTGAGTAAGGAGGTGTTTATATGAATATCAAGTCTCAATCAATGAATGGTTATAGTAACACAGGTGTTGGTGCTGAAGCCAGGAACTATGCTGCTGGATGTTGTTCATGCTCATGTTCAACATGTACATGTACGTGTTCCGCTTCAACTACTACTGAAACAAAAAATAGGGTTAGAAATGAAAGGGGATTCATTCTCCTTTTTTAATAGGTGGTGTATACAAATGGATTCTATTTTAACGATAAACAAATTGAAAATAGAAAAGAGCAACAAAGTAATATTGGATATAGATCAAGAAATAGCAATTCTACCTAAAGATAAAGTAGTAGTTTTAGGGGAAAACGGTGCTGGAAAAACAACGCTAATCAATGCTATTTTAGGAGAAATTAATTTTGAGGGAAAGATAGTAAAAAACTTTGACAAACTAAGTTGTGGAATTGTTTTTCAAGAAAACTCTTATAATGATTTACTAAAAGTTAATGAACTAATAAAGCTTGTTCTACCTTTTAAAAAAGAGGAATTATCTCATTTTTTAGAAAATTATGAGTTGGAGGACTTGAAGAAAAAGTATATTAAAGATCTTTCCGGTGGAGAAAGACAACGACTGACACTAAGCCTAGTGTTGGAAAGTAACAAGTCAATCTATTTTTTTGATGAGCTTACATCAGGCTTAGATTATAAAAAAAGACTTTCATTATTAGCTATGATGAAGAGAAAAGTAATTAATCGAACAGTTATAAATGTAACACATTATTTTGACGAAATTGAAAATTGGGCGACAAAAATTCTTATGCTAAAACAAGGACAGCTAATTTTTTTTGGATCAGTTGTAGATTTTTTCTCAAAATTCGCACATTATTCTATCGTGAAAATTGATTATAATGAATTTTCAAAATTGAAAGAAACCACTATTAAAAGTGTAGATCACACTGATACTGGAGATGGTGAAGCATTTATTTGTTCAAGTCCTGACCTTCAAATAGATATAGAAAAAACTTTTGAAGAGAACAGCATAAGTTACACTGTCATTAAACAAAGTATATACACAACTTATTTAGTCGCCTATTCAATGACTGAAACTACAAGCAAATTAATTACGGAGGTGAGAAAATAATGAGGTATTTAGGGACGAGTATTAAGTTACAATTTCGTATTCCAGTATCCATCTTTTTTTCATTATTGTTTCCGTTAATTATGATGTTTGCGATGGTTACATCATATGGGAATTTTGATATAGGTAATGGGTTTCATTTTGTGGATAAATATTTTTTAATCAGTACAGGTATGGGAATGATGCCAATCTCTCTGATTAGTTTTCCTATATGGTTAGGTGAGAGTATTCAAAATCAAAGTTATAAACGTCTGGAGTATTTTGGATTAAGCACACACAATATGATTGTTTCAGATGTTTTCTCTTACGCGTTATTAACTTTGTTGAGCGTTGTCGTCAATATTTTATTTGGTTTTTTTATGTATGGATTGCATATTCCAAGCATCGGTTATTTCTTGTCGTATATCGTACAATGTTTATACTGTAACTTTGTTTTACTTATTTTTGGAGCAATAATTGCACTGCTGGTAAAAAACACGAGGATATTGATGCCAATAGGTATGGTCTTGTTATTTAGTTCTTATATTTTTACAGGTGCGTTTTCTTCGTTTTCAGATCTTCCAACGTCATTTCAATCAATTGGAAAATTTATCCCAATGAAATATGTTATGAATGACTTTTTTAATGTTTGGGCTGAAAAAAAAGTGTTTATTCAAGATTTTTTAGTGTTGAATACTATTTTAGGAGTAGGCTTAACATGTATTCTAATTGCTATTTTTGTTGTAACACAAAAGAAGAAAAATTAAATTGGTGAAAGGAGGAGATACATTAATGAAAAAGAAGTTTAA
This sequence comes from Enterococcus sp. BWB1-3, assembly GCF_016745275.1. Classification (GTDB taxonomy): domain Bacteria; phylum Bacillota; class Bacilli; order Lactobacillales; family Enterococcaceae; genus Enterococcus_L. Next base: position 68,886 of record NZ_JADOEP010000003.1, on the reverse strand, counting down.
CAATCCAACGACTCGTGTTATCGTATCTATTATTTTAGGAATTATTTTAGGAGTTTTCGTTTGCTTTATGGCAATTCGCTCTGGATATACTTATGTTAAAGGTTCTTCTTTAACTGAATATAGTGTAAACATCTTTGGTCTTACTATTTTTGATATTCAAAAAGTGGGGAACGAATTTAAAGGAACACCAAATAATAGTAATATGATGTTTATCGGGATTATATTTTCAATGGTGTTAGCCATCGTAACCGAAGTTGTTATAGCTTTGAAAAATAGAAAAAGGAAGGAGGGTGACAAATGATTGATTTTGAGAAAAAAGTTTTTTTCAATATCCATACACTGTTAACAAAAGATGATGTAAACTTGTCAAATAATGATAATAAGCACATATATTCTCAAATGATGTTTGGAAGTACGACTTCTCCTATGTTGAGCTATTTGTCAAATCTGAATAAGCAAAATTTAAATGATTTTAAAAGTATTATGTTTTATAACGTCGATAGTAAAATTAAGCTAGACAAATAAAAAGATCATTGCTGTTCTAATTCAAGGCTGTTCACTGCTTTCAGAACGAGATAAACATGAAATTTTAGAGATAATAAAAATTGCCTCACAGCATATTTAGCTTTGCTGTGAGACAACAATTAAATTTGTTTACTTTATTCGATAGAATTAATTTCGCTTTCAAGTTGTTCCAGATCATTCAAAATGACATCAAATGTCGGAACTTCGCCAAAAAGCATGCTTTTCATAGAATCATAGTCGTTGATTAAGCCAGTCATTTGGATATTATTCGGAAGGAGCTTTAAAGTGCCAGGCACAGCAGCTCCGTAATGTGCAGAATTATCTGCGTAAAATTTTTGCTTAAAAGAGATAACGTGAGATAGTAGTGATAGATCATTAAGAGCGTCTTCTTTAGTAATAGATTGTGCTAATTGATAGATGTCATAATAGTGTCTAGAGTATCTAGTTGGTGTTTGGGTGTTCATCCGGTAAGCTTCCTTATGCAAAATTGTAGCCTTTTCCCAAAAAGTTCTTTTGGCTTCTACGGTAGGAACAGTTACACTTTTGATATCAAATAATTGTGGAAATGCATCAACAATATATGCCGAAATTTCTTTATCTGCTATATCAGTAGGTGAGATAGCTAACGTGATATTTTCAATACCTAAATCTATTAAATTCGCATTTAATTCAGGGACTAATTCTGTTTCGATCCATCTGGCAGCTCGTTCATTTGCTTCGTCATTAAACTTACGCTGTTGGTTTTTGCTTCTTGCTATCCAAGGCTCATCCATTCCATATCCTAAAATCTGCCAATCCAAAATCAAATCGATATCTTCTGAAAATCGCTGAATTTGATGATATGCTTTGGATAAAGATGTTCCGCCTTTAAATGCAAAAGAATGCTTGAATTTGGATTTAGTAAATAAGATATCCAACATTAAAACAACCCAATAGTCCTTTTCGAGAATTGCTTCATTCATCCCTAAGTCCTCTGAAACAACTCGATAAATATCCTTTTTGTCTGCGTCCTTCATTTTTAAAAATTCTAGCATAATTACATTTTCTCCATACGAATAATTAAGTCTTTAATCCAAATTCTAGATAATGTACTATCCTTCTTTAATTGTTTTAGTTGCTTTCCTGATAACTTACTTTTTATAGTTTTCAAATCGTTCTTTGTGACATTATTTTCGCCTAGTGCTTTGAATGCCTCGATCACTAAAGCCGATGTACTATCTATATCAATTTCTCTTGCCAATCCTGCTTTGAATTTAACTATCTGGTCATTATTTAATACGATACTGCGAGTAGGACCGCTGCTTTTGTACTCGTAAGCATTTGGCACTTGAGTAGTTAAACCTAATCGATTTAAAGCTATATCTCTAGATGGAATGATTTTCCATCCATTTTTTCGGGCATATGCTACAGCAATTTCATGTGGTGACGCTGGAACTTCTCTTTGTAGCAGCTTATTAAAATTCGGTTTTTTGTAAATTCCTTGAAAAACTTTAATAAGCTCGCGTTTTTTTACAAATTTACGAATTGTATCTTTCAAGGTATTATATGGAATATTTAGATGAGAAAAATCTGCCAAAATAAATAAGGTTCCTTTTGGTGCACGCTTGATTTTATTTCTTATTTTTTCTACATTTGTAACCAATTTTATTCCTCCCCTTGTTTAAATATATGAAGTCTCTATAAATGTTATTATATCAGTGAATAGAATGTTTTTAAAGCACCTAAATACATGTATATTTAGGTGCTTATTTGGTGTGTAGATATAGGAATGAAAGTCAATTAAACTAGCTTGAGACTAGATTAGACTGATTTCATTTTATAAATAGTTGGTCTGGAAATGCCTGTTTGTTTTGATATTTCAGTGATAGAAGAATCCTGTATCAATAGCTGACAGACAGTCTGGTACACAAGCCGTTTTTGTGGATCTTTTGAGTCGGGAGTGTATTCAGCAGGACGCCCCTTGTAAATTCCTTGCTTTTTTGCGAGTTCAATACCTTCTTTTTATCTTTCCTCAATTTTTTCATGTTCATTTTGAGAAATATAGCTTAACAGAGAAAGAAACATGTCAAATATTGCCTTATCTAATAGGTTATTCCCTGTATCAAAATTAAGGAATGGAGCAGTTAAAATTTTTATTTTTACACTCTTAGAACGTAATTCTGAAACGGTTGCTTTGATGTCATCATAGTATCTTCCCAATCAATCTATGGAGGTAACAACTAGAATATCATCTTGTCTAATAAACTTAAGCATTTTTTGAAACTCTGTTCGATTAGTATCTTTACCGCTAATTTTCTTTTCAAATAGTTTATCTACTTTTTCGTCTGACATCTGTTTTAATTGTCGATCCAAATTCTGTTTTATGGTTGAAACTCGAATATAGCCAACTTTCATTTTATTCACCTAAACTTTTACATATTTATTTTATACGTATTATTTACAATGAAAACATTATATCGCAAGCATCATGGAGTGCCAGCACAAGGTATACCATAAATGAATAAAATCTATTGCTCTATACTTCAAAAGATGTATAATATAGTCTTACAACAAAAGATGTATGAAACGTCAGAACGGAGTTAGGGATGCAAGATATTCGAGAACTGGGTCTAATGACCTTTAGCCAAGCCAGTGAACGATGGGGGAAAGAAAGGAGCTATGTGCAGCAGCAGTACAATAAGTATCCAAAAAAATTTCTTGTTGGAACTGTTGATCTGTTGAAATCAGAAAAAAAAGATAGAGGTACATATGTTATTACTAGACAAGGTATGGAGTATCTGACTAGTAAAACTGAAGAAGAAGCAAATAGAGCTCTATGGATAGTTATTGTGCAGCATGGAACTAATATTATTGATGAACATGCTTGTTCTTCTGAAAGAGAGGCTGAGGAGCTAATGAAGAAGATTGCTATTTCAAAGGTTCAAGCAAGCAGTGCAGCTGAGACTATTCATTGGAATTATTTAGATCAACAGAAGAAAAATTACGGTGTGAAGATTCCAGGGGGACTAATGGTTTACTACAAAAAGAAAACATAAGGGTGAGAGAATGGAATGAACACTGGAAGAGATTCAATTGGATTTTGAAAAAAGAAAGGGTACTAAAGGACTAGCTGAGGAATTGGCAAATAATGAAGCTATGTCTTTGTATCGAGAAATTCCTGCGGCAAGAACGGATCATGATTAACTATAGTCGTAAATAAAATAGGCAAACGATCGGATTTCTAAGTGAACAACAGATTATTTTTCGCTCCAGATTTCACTAAAATGGATACAGAGGTGATAAAAATGTCAACATTGGAAGAAGCAATTCTAGAACTAGCAAATGCAAAGTGTACGAATCTGCAATTAGACCAGTTAGACCGATTTTTCTTTGACACACCTGAGATTGAGAAATTGTTGAAGGTAAGCAGAACACAAGCCAGCCGAGCAGCTAACCGACTTGTTGAAAATGGGTTGTTGGTTAAAGTGAATACAAGGCCGGTTTTATTTTTAGCCAAAGAGATATTTGAGCAGCACTTTAAATTAAATTTGAATAAGGAATATGAACGAGTGCAGGAAATCGCCGAATTGATAAAAAAGGTGCCAGCTGAACGAGTTTTTGAACAAATGATTGGTTGGGATAAAAGCTTATCTGAAGCATTGGAACAATTACGAACAGCTGTCTATTATCCCGAGAATGGATTGCCAATCATGCTGGCAGGAGATACGGGAGTTGGGAAAAGCTATTTTGTACAAGTAATGTATGAATATATGATTAAAGCTGGCATACTACCATTTGATGCTCCTTTTAAAGTGTTGAACTGTGCACAATATTACAATAATCCAGAATTATTGTCGGGATTTTTATTTGGTTACACAAAAGGAGCTTTTACCGGAGCTTATGAGAATCATACTGGATTGTTGGAGGAAGCCGATCAAGGATTACTTTTTTTAGATGAAGTCCATCGTTTAAATGCTGAAGGACAAGAGAAGCTTTTTACTTTTATGGATAAAGGAAGGTTTACACGAATTGGTGACATAAAACCGTATAAAGCTAAGGTGCGTTTAGCGTTTGCAACGACAGAAAAATTACAGGGATTTTTGCAAACGTTTTTAAGAAGAATTCCGATTCATATATACGTTCCAAATATGGAGGAACGGGGAGTTATGGAAAAACGTCAAATGCTTGAGTACTTATTTGATAAAGAAAGTCGCAAGCTGAACCAACCGATTGAGGTTACACCACGAGTAATGAATATTTTAATGCAGACACACTATGAAGGAAATATTGGAGAAATTGAGAATACGATCAAATACTCCTGTGGTAGTGCCATTGCTCGTAATGAACAGACTCAGGTGAAAATTCAGTTTCGGGACTTACCTCAAAAAATCTATGCTCGTAATACCAAACAAGAGCAATGGTCGACCTTTGAAGGATCTAATCTTATTTTTTCCGGTTCTCATGAAAGGAGGTCGGTTTCCAGTCGAGCTAAAGAACTGACCAGTTTTATTTCTCAAGTGGTACTGCTATATGAACGTTATGATACTGGTGAAGAAACTTTTTATGAATTGAAAAAACAATGGTCACAACAGGTGACACAGTTTATGGATGAGCTAGTGTACCAGGATAACTATGCTAGCCATATGTCATTGGAAAAATTCATTTCAACGACAATGCAAGAGATTTTTAGGGAACTAGATTACCAAACAAAATTTCGCTATGACGGAAATTTTGTACTGTTTTTCTCTCATTATATTTATCGGTATGTATTAAAGGGAGAAACAGATCAGTTAACTTTACCTGAGGGTTTAAAACAATTGGTTACTGAGAACTATCAATTAGAGAGAGGTGCAATAAATAAACTATTACCAGAAGTAGATAAGAGGCTCGATTTAACTTTTAATGAGGTAGATCATTGTATGTTTGTCCTTTTCTTATCAACTCTAGAACAAGCCGAACAACAAGCTGATTTGAATGCCCTTATTTTGGCTCACGGATATGCGACTGCTAGTAGTATTGCCAATGTTTGCAATCGAATGCTGGGTAATGCAACATTTTCTTCCATTGACATGCCGATTGAGGCTGCCTTGAGTGACATTAGTGAAAAAGTTCGTTTATACATAGAAGAAAATTTGGTTAATCGTGGATTAATAATTTTAATTGATATGGGTTCTTTGAACATGATTTATGATCAGTTGAAGCAAGATATTGAAATTCCGATTCTGTTTATTGATCAGCTGGGAACCTTGCTGGCTTTGGAAATCGGCAATCTAATTCAGCAAGGCAAGGAGCTGTCGGAGATTGCAGATCGGATGAAAGAGGTTGCTGCACCGAACGTTCAGCTCTTTCAACCGCAACGCAGTAAACAGAAAGCGATTATTACTACCTGTTTTACTGGAATTGGGACAGCTGTGCAAATTCAAAAGCTATTGTATGACTGTTTAAAGGGTATAGTGGATATTGAAATTATCCCAACTGAATTTCATGAGCTTAAGGAGAACGGTATCAGTTCGGCTGTAATTGCCAAGTATGAGATTTTAGCAATTATAGGCACTGATGATCCACAAGTACCAAAAGCAAATTTTGTCTTTCTAGAGACCATTATTTCCGGTGAAGTTTCTAGTGAAATCGCAGAAATTTTCCAACGGACCTTGGCTGAGGAAGATATTCTAGAAATTAATAATCGTCTGGTGAAAAACTTCTCTTTAATTCGAGTGATTGATTATTTGACTATTCTGGATACTAAGAAAACTCTGGAACTCGTGGAAGGCTGTATTAGACAACTGGAAACGCGCTTGTTTTTGGAATTGTCCAATGCTCGCAAAGTTGCTATGTACGTGCATATTAGTTGTATGGTGGAACGTTTGATTCGTCATTCTGAAATTATGGACTTTCCTGATTTGGAGAAATTCTCTTATGAGCATCAAAAGGAAATTCAAGTGATTCAGGAAGTGTTTAGTGTGCTGGAGAAGATATATAGTGTGACAGTTCCTCTCACAGAGATCGGATATATACACAATATCCTTTATAATCCGTAGCGTGCCAACTAATGGCACGCTTTTTGCTTTGTAATAGAAGTGAAGGAGGGATTTACTTGAAATATTTAATTGCGACACATGGTGAGTTTTCAAAAGGAATCATTGACAGTGTCCAACTAATTATCGGGGAAGATATAACGATTGATTATTTCTGCATGACAAAGTCGAAATCTTCTGAAGATGCTTCTCAGGAAGTAAAACAATATTTAAAAGGGATAGAGGAGGAACCGTTAATTGTTTTAGCGGATATGTTTGGCGGCAGCGTCGCAAATCTTTTTGCGGAATTTTTATTAGAGGGATATAATTTTCAATTGGTTACTGGAGTAAATTTACCAATGTTATTGAATCTGTTCTTGTCAGAAGGCCCAATAAAAGAACGAATCAACAATAGTTTGGAGGAAGCCAAAAAAGGAATTTTACATGTGAATGCATGTATCGAAAATAAAGGAGGCGTTGAGAGTGACAGTATCATTATTGAGGATTGATGACCGGCTGATTCACGGACAGGTTGCTTTTGGTTGGACCTCATCATTAGGGATTAACACTATTTTAGTTGTAAATGATGAAGCCAAGAATGACCAGATGAAGGCCATGGCATTAAATTTGGCAAAGCCGAGCAATGTAAACTTGTATATTCGCAGTATTGAGGAATCTGGTGAAATTATTGAAAAATTCAGTCACTCAAAAAAGAGCAATGTCTTAGTTTTAGTAAAAAATACAGTTGATGCCCGCAAGTTGATCGAAAATACTGGTAATGTCATCAAAGGAATTAATATTGGCGGCTTACGCTATTACGAAGGCAAACGGAAGCTGACGGACTTAGTGGCGGTTAATGAAGAAGATATTGAAAATCTGAAAGCAATTCATGCATCTGGAGTGGAAGTTGAATTCCGAATGCTGCCAAGAGACAAACGTAAAACATTGGAGGATTTTGATTTATAAGAAAGGAGAAAGTAAATGGTAGCACAAGCATTAATGCTGGGGCTGATAGCAGGGGTCGGAATTTTGGATGGACGAATTTTTGGACAAATGATGTTTGATCGACCACTAGTGACTGGCTTTTTTGTTGGGCTGGTTTTAGGAGATGTAACACAAGGAATTATTATCGGTGCTCAACTAGAATTAATTTGGATGGGGATTGCGGGGATTGGTGCTGCAACACCACCTGATGTAGTAACTGGAGGCATATTGGGAACAGCATTCGCTATTCTTTCTGGAAGCGGTGTTGAAGTAGCGTTGGCGTTGGCAGTCCCAATAGCTGTGTTAGCACAGTCTTTAGGTGTTGCGGTAAGGATTGTCAATACTTATTTTGCCCACAAAGCAGATGCGTATGCTAAAGAAGCAGATTATAGAGGATTGGCTATTTCTATATGGATTCCGGTCTGTCTGTTTTTCTTAAGTACTTTTTTACCAACCTTTTTAGCAATTCTTTTGGGTGCGGACCAAGTTACTAATCTCATTAACGCAGTTCCTGAGGTTATCTTAGATGGAATGAGTATCGCTGGTGCCCTATTACCGGCAATTGGTTTTGCTTTGTTGATGGATATGCTCTTTTCAAAGAAAATGGCACCATTCTTTTTCATCAGTTTCTTGGCTGCTGCATATGGCGGCTTGAATATTACTGCAATTGCTTTGTTTGCGGTCTGTCTAGCATTTATCTTGCATTTTTATATCGAACCGGAAAAAGAAACATCTGATTTGACTCAGGATAACTTAACGGAGGGAGAGATTGACTTTGACTAAGGTAACAAACAAAGAGCTTCGTAGTGTTTTCTGGCGTTCATTTGTCTTACAGGGCGCATTTAACTATGAGCGAATGCAAAATATTGGTTATTGCTATTCTATGATTCCAGTAATTAGGCGCTTATACGGCGAGAAAAAAGATCAATCAGAGGCACTAATTAGGCACCTTGAAATTTTCAATACCACGCCAGCCGTGGTTCCAGCCATCATGGGAATTACCACAGCGATGGAAGAAGAAAATTGTGACAATGTTAATTTTGATGAGCAATCTATCAATGCCGTTAAGGCGTCATTAATGGGGCCGTTAGCTGGAATTGGAGATTCAATTTTTTGGGGAACTTTGCGAATTATTGCTGCCGGTATTGGTGTTTCAATTGCGAAAGACGGTAGTGTTTTTGGACCGATACTATTCCTTCTGATTTACAATTTCCCAAATTTTCTTGTTCGAATTTTTGGTCTGAAACTAGGGTATCAGGTTGGAGTCAGCTCACTGGAACGCCTTCAAAAAGAAGGGCTGATGGATAAGATCATGTCCATAGCAACCATTATTGGATTATCAGTTGTAGGCGGTATGGTAGCGACTATGTTATCGATATCTACACCATTAGAATTAAAAATCAGTGGAGCTGAAATTGTTGTTCAGGATATTTTGGATCAGATTTTACCTAATATGCTTCCGCTGATCTTTACCTTTGTGATTTATAGTTTGATTAAAAAGGTTAGTGTTACCTGGTTGACTATTGGAGTCATCGTTTTTGGAATTTTGATGCACGCTATTGGAATTTTATAAAAAAGGAGAATAGATAAATGGCAACAATTGAAAGCTACATGCTGGAAACACCTGATAGAATGGAAGCTATCATTGAGAATGCTCGGGAATTATTCTCAGAAGTAAAGAAAGCCCGTATTAAACGAGTCATCATTACTGGATCAGGCACAAGCTATCATTCAGGTTTGCAAATGAGTCAAAAAATGCGAGCTTTACTAAAAATGGATGTTTGTGCAATGTATCCATTTGAAATTACAGATACGACTTTTTTAGCAGACAATGAACAAACTTTAGTTGTTGGAATTTCTCAAGGGGGAAGCAGTTACTCAACCTATAACACAATGAAGCTGGCTAAACATCATGGCTGTATGACGGCTTCCATGGCAGGTGTAGATGAAGCCTTTATCGATGAAGTAGCGGATTATGTTTTAACTGTTTCTTGTGGCGAGGAGTTGGCAGGGGCTAAAACTAAAGGGTTCTATTGTACTAAATTGAATTTATTATTGTTCGCTTTGTACATTGGTTTAGAGAAGAGGACTGTCTCAGAAGAAATTTTCAATAGGGAAATTACTGAAGTAAGAGAAGCAATAAAACATTTTCGTGCTGTTTTTGATACATCTGAAATATGGATTGAGAATCACAAGGATTCATTAAAAGAAATTAGAGATATCCGTATCACTGGACCGGCTTCATTATATGGAGATATCTTGGAAAGTGCATTGAAGCTGCTGGAAACTATGCGTTGTCCAGTTACAGGGTATGAATTTGAAGAATTCATTCATGGGATTTATAATGCCATTGATAATGAATCAACTGTTTTCATTTTAGACATTGGTAATGAGTCCCGATCAGATGAAATGAAAAGAATATTATCTGGTTGGAGCAAAACAATATACTTATTTACTAATTATGAATCAGAGAATGCGGATCTAGTCTTACCAACTGTGAATAATAAAGAAATGCTAACCTTTAACTTTATAATACCATTGCAATTAATGTGTGCTAAGATTCCAGTTCTTCGAGGAATAGATCCGTCTATACCGAAAGATCCTCAATTTCATATGAAATTAGGTAGTAAGAAGTTTAATAAGTAGACAAAGCTATTTTTTAACTTTGTAAATGTCCGCTGTTTACGATTTGACGTTGCTTAATCCTTCCAGTGTATGTTCTTTCATTGTCTACACCTTATTTTTCTGTCTATTTAATTGCCGCTTGTCTATCTGATGATTTCATGTAGTAGAAGAGAATTTCTGGGATCAATATAAGCCAACACCAAAAAGAGATGTTATATAAAATAATAAGTAAAAAGAGTAACAGACAGCATAATATTCTACCCCTATCTAGGATAAAGAAATAATTCAATCCCAGATAGGGGTATTTGGGATTGAAAAAGAGGAATGAAGCTCAGCAAGGAAGAAGACTTAGAGCGTGCAGGAAGCTCCCTCAGATACAAAAATCAGTATACGGAATGCAGCAAGGTATTAGGAGGTACGTCAAAAAATGATATGCCAAGTATGAGATAGTGTTTGTTATGCGGACATTTCTAATAAAAAATCAAAAAATCCGTTTCTCAAAAGGATATATTTTTGAGTTGTTATCCACAAGTATGAAGCCAATTATGTTACTGCTTCGCTGGTCTATAGGTTAAAAATATTTTTTATTATGAAATTTCTATAAAAATATTTCTTTGTTTTTTCTCATTTTATCTATTTTATTCTCACAGAAACTCTTTTTTTGTTAAAAAAATGAAAAAAATATATATAGACTTTCAATATTTGTTGTTTTAAAATGAATTTAATATAAAAATAAAAAATAAAAAGAACAGAATAGTATATTTTGGTATATATATTTTTTTGATTGGAAATAATATATTTTTCTATCTAAAAGAGTGCTTTATAGTCTTGGAGATGATAAAAAATATTTTTTTGTTTATTATAAATAGGGTTTTTAGTCTGTACTATTAAATTAGTTGTATTAGTTCGTCAGCGGTTTATTTGTTGGTCTATAGATTAAACATAAGTTTTTTCATTATAAACCCCCCATAAAATCAAGTGTTTTCGTTGTTCTTTTTCATTTTGTCCAATTTATTTTCGCGGATATTTTTTGTGGAAAAATAGTATATATACTTTAAATATCTATTGTATTAAATTCAAAAAAAGGAAAAGGAGGAATCAATTATGAATGTAGGTGTTATTAGTTTATCAATCAAACTTGAAGAATCCTATTCAGAAGAGCTAAAAAAGAATGATATCAATGTGGTTTCCTTGACGATAGAGGACTTTGAAAAAAGAGAGTCTGAATGCGATGGTCTGATTATTTGTGAAGATGCCGTAAAGGATATGGCTCGTACATGCAGTATTTTATTAAAATTAAAAAAGAAACCAAATGCACTTGTGTGGATATTTTCTCCCAATCTGCAGAAGTCCATGCGAAGTATTTATTTACAGTTGGGTGCTCTAGGTACGATGTCTGAAGATTATGAATCAGGGGAACTGCAATTGTTTATCGCCAATAATCTGAATAAACATAAAGTAAGTCGAGTTTATGGAATAGACTATTCGACATTGAGTGAGGAAACTACGGCAGCCACGAAAAAGATTCAGTTAATTCCTAGAAATCAGAGTGTAAAAATTAACGGAGAAAGAGAGATTCTTTTAACGCGGTTGGAATACAAAACAATTGAGCTGCTTTACGAACGTAAAAACAGCACAGTCACTTATAAAGAGTTATTCAAATTAATTTGGAATGAAGGATTTAACGACGAGAAGCATCAAGTGGCTAATAATGAGAAGCATCGAGTAGCTAATTTAGTTTTTCGTTTACGGGAAAAAATTGAGGCAGATGTAGTAAAACCAGAGATTATACTTACTGTACGTTCACAAGGCTACATGTTGAGTCTAAAAGAATAAAGATAGCTATTGAACAAAACACTTTGAAGAGCATCGCGAAGTGTTGCACTTTATATAGGATAGAAAAACGTCAGTTGGAGCTGGAAATACAGCTAGTATAATGGTAACGCTATTATTGAATATGCCGAAAATAATTGGAATTTATCCGGTTTAATATACAACTACATTAACACGGGGTTGGAAGCTGCACTAACAGAATAAAGCAGTGCTTAACATTCAGCAAATTGGAATCATTCCATTTGTATATATATCATATGAAATCTAGGAGGAACAAAAAATGAAATTAAGAAAATTATGTGCAATTGCTTTAGTGGCAACAATTGGAGCAGCAACAGTAGGATCAGCAGCAAGTGCTGCCGAAAACTCTCTGGGATCAGAAGGTACTGTAACAGTAAGCGGCGGTATCATTGACCCGGAAGATCCAGGCAGCATCATTGACCCGGAAAATCCAGAAGGACCTGGAATCGATCCGGAAACACCAGAAGTAATACCAAACCCGGATATTGAAAGCAAAGGGATTATTGCAGTTTCTAATCTAAAATTTGGCAGTGTTGAAGTTGGGACAACTTTTGTAAATGCTAAACCTATTATCTTGATTGGTGAGAATGATGGAGAAGATGAGGATAGCGAAGAAACAGATGAAACACGTGGGATGCGTGCGGATAGTGAAACACGTGGGAATATCGTATCCTTTGGTGATGTGACTGGTTCATACACTGGGTATACAATCACCGGTGAATTGACAAGCCAATTTACAAACGATACAACAACGCTTAATGGCGCATCAATCACATACACAAACCCACTATTGGCAACATCAGGAACAGGAACAATTGCAGCGGCAGTTCCGGCATCCGTTGTATTGAGCACAGAAGAAGGTGCACAAACATTTGTTTCTGCAGAAGAAGGCGAAGGAAGCGGTCTATGGACATTGGAATTTGGTCAAAGCGCAACTTCTGAATCAGGTACTCCTGGAACAGATGCAAACTCTGTGCAATTGGCTATCCCCGCAAGTGTTGCATCTGCAATGACTGTAGGAACATATACTGCAACAGTTACTTGGACAATGGGTGCTACTGCATAATAAAGAATCATTAGTCTTATGGGGGAAATATGAAAAAAATCACTAGACTATTAGGCGTAGTAACGTTTGTGCTGGCGATAGGATATATATATGGAGAAGAAACGCCAATTGAAGCTGAAAACAGCGGATTTTCTCCAATACAAATCGAGTCGAAAGTGCCAATTCCTATGGAACGAACAGCTATAGAACATGTCCAAGCTGATGAAGAAAGCAACCTATTTACTGGGGAGAATGATGAAACAGGTTCTGTAATGAACGAAGCGCTTTGGTATGTGGACAGTGCAGGAGAGGAATTTGCCTTAACATTGGAGTCCGGCAATCAGCCTGTTTATACCAATGCCTCTGGCAGTACCTTTGATGTCACTGGTACATGGGGCGATACATCATCAGAGCCCGGATTGAAATTAGTTGCAGACCCAACCAAAACCACGATGTCAAGTACCGGTACCTATTCTGGTGTGGTGACTTGGACAATCATGGCTGGACAACCGTAGAAGGGAAGGAAAAAAATGAATATAAGAAAAGCTTTCCTCCTGAGCCTTGCCCTGTTCCTGGTTGGTATAGCTGGGTTCTCGCCAACTGCATTGGCAACAATGGGTGCTGGAGGGCAAGTCAAGACTAAAGGACAAATTACATTTTATGAGGGAACTATTGAATCATCACTACCGGAACCATCGACCGCTGAACCAACGCAAACTTCCAGCAGCCGTGCAGTGACAGTAACAAAACCACAAGGAGGAGGAACCCTTCCCAGCACAGGTGAAATTGTACAAAAGTACAGCCTGATGGGAGCAGGTCTAATCGCGGCGTTGATCGCCTTCCTTCTCTTCCGTCGGAGAAAGAAGGAGGAGCTATGAAACTTATTACTTATTTCAAGTGTTCGCTTGCTCTGCTTCTTTTCACCGGTATGACGGCAGCTGTTGGAGAACAGGCCTGCGCTTCCAGTCTGGATGACAGGGGTTTTGTAAGCGTGGAAGGTAAGGACATCAGTCCGCCTGTTGATCCGGAAAAGCCGGGGAACGAAGTCAATCCCGGTGAAGGACCATCCACCCTCGGTGATCTCAGAATTGACTTTGTTTCCAGTCTGAATTTTGCGGCGGCTGAAATAACAGAGACGAATCGAACGTATGAGTCATTGGCCCAGCTGTTTCACAGTGATACGGCTGCTCGCGGGTATTATATCCAAGTGAGTGATTTTCGTTCGGAACCCTCCGGGTGGTCGTTAACCTTGTCTCAGGATACACCATTTACCAGCTCGATCATTCAAACGCTTGAGGATCAGAGCTTAAAGGGAGCAGTATTGTCTTTTGGCAATGGTTGGGCAAATTCGGCTGGAAACAGTCAAACGCCAACGGTTAGTCGGGATACTTTGATTATCAATGAAATGAACACAGCGTATACCGTGGCAGTTGCTGGAAGCGGTCAAGGGAAAGGGGTTTGGACGATTGCCTTCGGCGCATCAGGTGAAAATACTTCGAATCAGGAGAACACTCTGACTGCGTTGACGGATAAAAATGGCAATGCCATTATTGATCCAATCTTTAACAAGCCCAGCTACAGTAATTCAGCAGTATCATTAAGCGTACCGGAAACGATTAATATTCATCCGGTTCAATATACCACCACATTAACGTGGGGGTTGGAAGCTGCACCAACAGAATAAAGCAGCACTTAACATTCGGCAAATTGGAGTCATTCCATTTGTATATATATCATATGAAATCTAGGAGGAACAAAAAATGAAATTAAGAAAATTATGTGCAATTGCTTTAGTGGCAACAATCGGGGCAGCAACAGTAGGATCAGCAGCAAGTGCTGCCGAAAACTCTCTGGGATCAGAAGGTACTGTAACAGTAAGCGGCGGTATCATTGACCCGGAAGATCCAGGCAGCATCATTGACCCGGAAAATCCAGAAGGACCTGGAATCGATCCGGAAACACCAGGGATAATACCAAACCCGGATATTGAAAGCAAAGGGATTATTGCAGTTTCTAATCTAAAATTTGGCAGTGTTGAAGTTGGGACAACTTCTGTAAATGCTAGATCTATCGCCTTAATTGATGAGGAGGGCGAAGAAACAGGTGAAACACGTGGGAATATCGTATCATTTGGTGATGTGACTGGTTCGTATACTGGGTATACAATTACCGGTGAATTGACAAGCCAATTTACAAACGATACAACAACGCTTAATGGCGCATCAATCACATACACAAACCCACTATTGGCAACATCAGGAACAGGAACAATTGCAGCAGCAGTTCCGGCATCCGTTGTATTGAGCACAGAAGAAGGTGCACAAACATTTGTTTCTGCAGGAGAAGGCGAAGGAAGCGGTCTATGGACATTGGAATTTGGTCAAAGCGCGACTTCTGAAGCAGGTACTCCTGGAACAGCTGAAGATGCTGTTCAATTGGATATTCCTTTAAGTGTTGCATCTGCAATGACTGTAGGAACATATACTGCAACAGTTACTTGGACAATGGGTGCTACTGCATAATAAAGAACCATTAGTTTTATGTTTTATTGGGGTAAGCTGGTAATTATTTACCAGCTTGCTTTTTCAATCAATGTATATACATAGAACACGTCTCTTGTTTTCACTATAAATAAAAATGATGAGGATAATTATAATGAGGAAAGACTTTCAGAAAAAGAATGTAAATAATTTTTTTAAGATGTTCATCAGTTTCTTTTTGCTGAGTTTCACAGTGGCAGCAACGAACATAACTGCTTGGGGAGCGGAGGCAGAAGGGGAATCTTCTTCTATAGGGGGCTTTACTTATAGTCTTGAATTTCCGGAAAATCAACTAAACCCGAATCTGGGCTATTATCAGCTAATGATGACCCCTGGTCAGGAACAGAGCCTCGCTGTTATTCTTAGTAATCCAGGCTCAGAAGCAATCACTGTCAATCTGGCATTGAATGGCGCCAAAACCAATAAAACAGGGGTTATTGAATATGCCAATCGTGACATTGAAAATGATGCATCATTGGCTTTCGCTTTTGAGGACTTGGTAACGGGTCCTGAATCGGTGGAATTGGCAGCCGGTGAGACAAAGCAAGTGACGCTTACTGTTAAGATGCCTGAAACCAGCTTTGAAGGAGTCATTGCCGGTGGCCTGCAAATGATGAAGGCGGGGCAGACAGAGGACGCAGACTCTAGCGGAGGGTCTAAGGTTGTCAATCAGTATGCCTATGTGGTGTCCATTCTATTACAAGAGAGTGACACAGAGCTTGTCCCTGATCTTCAGTTTAACCGTGCCTATGGAGGGCAGTTAAACTATCGCAACTCTGTGTACATTAATTTTTCTAATGTGATTGCGGCGTATTTAAATGATTTGACCGTGGAAGCACAGGTGATGAAAAAGGACAGCAATACCGTTTTGTATGAAGCGAAAAAGACTTCTATGCGAATGGCGCCAAACTCCTTTATGGAGTTTCCGGTTAGTATGAATGGGGAGCGAATGGAAGCCGGCTCTTACACGACTCATGTTCTGGCCACTTCCGGGGAACAGCGCTGGGAATGGACGGAAGACTTTGAGATTACAGAGGATGAAGCACAGAAATACAATGAGCGGGATGTCGGTCTGACGCAGGAAACAGGAATCAACTGGCAGCTGATTGCACTCATTGTGGGCGGCTTTATCGCAGCAGTTGTGGTGATCTTTGGATTGATTACCCTTTCCCGCAAAAAGAAACAACGAGATATGCAGAATGCAAAAGGTACGCAGAAAAAACAACCGTCAAAGAATAGTCATACTGGAACGCCCAAGAAGAAAAGACGTTAAAGAAGAGTAGGAGTACTGAAAATGACAATACTTGCTTGGATTATTATGGGAGCTGTGGCTGGAGCGATTATTTTCCTGCTGCTGACCCTTTACTTTTTAGCTCAGATCTTTTTTCAAAGTCAGAAGTTAAAACGATTGCCGAAACGACCGCCTAAGAATAAGAAAAAGCGAAGAAGATGGACGGCTGCCATCGCAAGGTTGAAACAACGACGCAAACGGGCGCTGCTTTTCGTCATTGTTCTATTAATATCGGCTGTTGCTTGTGGAGGCGGCGCAGGCTATGCCAGTTATTATCAGTCGATTAATTTGTCTTCTGGTGATTCTGCGTTAATTGTTCGCTCGTATTATTTACTTAGAGATTTCAAAGCAGAATTGACGAAAGCTGCCCAGCAGGAAGAGACAGAGGTAGCTTCACAGCAGAACATTCGCTATTTGGCGACCACCTTGGCGGCTTATTCTACCAAGAAGGCCAGTACTGTGAATACACCGGAGGGGCAATCGGCTCTAAACCGGTACTATGCCTCCTTGTCTGAGCTAGGGATGAATGCAACAATGATGAGCGGAAATTTTTACGGGAATGGTGAATTGGCGGAAGAGTTTTTGGCAGACATTGAGAAGACGATCACCTATGAGACAACTGCTTTTGAGTATTACAAGGTGAACCAGTCCGAGCTTGAGGAAGAAGGAGCCAGTGAGGATGAATGAGTCGAGAATTAAAGCAAAAGAATTCGCCTCATCAACGAAGACCCTCCTCCCCTCAAAACACCCCAAGCAATAAAAAAGGGGAAGTCGGGAAGCACTCGTCCGCCAAGAAGAAAAGAAAACGACCGGCACTTGCTTCTGCCAGCCAAAGCCGTTCAGGAAAAGCAAACAGCAGACCACAGAAAAAGGCTGTTGCAGTGATCGGTCAAAAGAAGCGTTCGAAACCGGTAACCAATGTGTCTTCTAATCAAAAGACATTGACGAAACGACCGGCTTCAACGAGGAAAAATAAGCCACGGGAGAGTAAAAGTGCCCCCAAAAGAGTCTTGCGTAAAAAGCGACCCCTGTTACACCGTATGAGAACAGGGGCAGGGGCGCTGTGGGCGGCATTCCTAGCTGCGGTTCTTCTTTTCCTGTTTGTCAGTTCGTTATTTGTTAAAATCACCAAAGTTTCCGGCTACAGCATGATGCCGACATTACAGGATAATCATACGGTTCTGGTTCAAAAGACGAAAGCAGTTAACCGGTTTGATCTGGTACTGTTTCGTCGGGGAGAGACGCAGCAGGTTCGCCGAATTATTGGTTTGCCGGAAGAACAGATCAAGTATTCAGAGGATTTTCTTTATGTGAATGGTGAGGTAGTGGATGAGAAATTTATCATTGATGAAATCAATGAAGCCCAAAAAAATGGGGGACAGTACACGGCTGATTTTGATCAGTATGATATCAGCCGGGAAGCGGTCATCCCCAAGAATTGTTATTTGGTTTTAGGAGACAACAGAGAATATGGGTATGACAGTCGAGATTATGGACTGATTGACAAGGAGCAGGTGATAGGGGTTGTTCGCATGCGTTTATTACCTTTGAATGACTTGACGGCTTTCTAAAAAAGAGACAAGAACAAAGTAAGTGATTGCGTATGGAGGCGAAAAGATGAAAAAAATTACTAAACTGCTGCTAGTAATAACATTCTTATTAACAATAGGGTATTTGTATAAACCAGCAATACCGATTGAAGCTAAAAAGGATGCCCCCCTTTCTATTCAAAGTGAGCCAGAGATACTAACGCTTAGGAATCAAGCAACTGTAGAAACTACACAAGTAGGCACTAATGTTCAAGCAGCTGAAGAAATTGATCCATTTACTGGTGAAATAGCAGAAGTTTCGACAATGGATGAATTTAAGGAAGCTGTGAGCAGGTCTGAGGTTTCAATTATTTCAGTACAAGAGAATTTAGTTGGAAATACAGGAAGTGAACTAGCGGTAAATCATTCACTGCTAATTCAAGGGAATGGACACACATTGAATTTTGCACATAATAATCTTTATTTTCAATTAGGAGAAGTAGCTGAACCGTCTGTTTTCCGTATGGAAAATGTAACGATTACAAAAAGCGTTATAATGCCATTGGTGAATGCTTCAGCAGAAGCGAGTGGAAATTGGACATTTGAATTGGAAGATATTCAAGAAGTAGATGCGAATACCATGCAATTAGCGGCTCTCCCTCAAGGCGTTGTCCACTTCACTGGAGGTAATTCCAGCTTCATACGGTCGCAATCGACGAGAACATTTATTGAAGCAAAAGAAATAATCGCATCAAATCATGCAGAAGTTGTTATTAGCCGTGGAAATACTGCAGTCTTTTTCTCAGCTGAAACGGTATCTTCTCCAAAAGTAACAATTGAGGACGGCGCATCTGTCTCAATTACAACAGCAGCACCAACAGCAGGTGTGGGGGCTACAGCTAATACAATCGATTTACGTGGCAATAATCCAGAGCTGTTAATACAAACAGCCGCTTCCTTGATGGTGAGTACCATAGGGACAACAACTTCTCCTACAAATACGAATGGTAATACTATCGCATTAGTTGGAGCGAACCCCAAAGTCTCTGTTTTTTCGGGAGGAAACGTAACAATATCAAGTACCGCAGCTAAACGCGGAATTTTTTTATTTGGTGATCAGCCAAGCTTAGTAATGCAACTAGGTGAATTAAATGTTACAGCAACAACAGGTCAAGGAATTTGCTTATCTGGCAAGGAGCCAAAAATAATTGCTCAAGATAGTAAAGGAATAATTGAAAGTACTAGTGGACAACGGATTAACCTGCAAGGGGATGATTCACAGATACTGCTAACTAATAGTGTATTTGATATGAAAGCAACTAATGGTCAAGGTTTTTTCATGGGAGGTACGACTCCTGAGATGAGATTGAACAATAGTGAAATAATAATAACAGATAGAGACGATTCTAATGGAATAAACTTATCAGGCGCTGACGCCGTTCTTTTATTAGAAAATAAAAGTACGATTAATATTGTGGGTAGAGGAGCTGGGACTATTAACTCGGATATTAGAATTGGAAATGCTG
Source organism: Enterococcus sp. BWB1-3 (assembly GCF_016745275.1). GTDB lineage: Bacteria > Bacillota > Bacilli > Lactobacillales > Enterococcaceae > Enterococcus_L. Next base: position 48,974 of record NZ_JADOEP010000003.1, on the reverse strand, counting down.
AGTCTAATCCGATATTAAAGTTATCAAATGAGTCTAAAATATCTATTGAGAGCATGGGGCGTAGTGGGAATGCGATTTATTTATCGGGTGAAAAACCGCAGGTAGATATTAGTGATGGGTCAATACTTTCTATAGATATTGTATCTGGTAGTAAAGCAGGATTATTTATCCAAGGAATGAACGGAGATATTTCTATTGTTGATAGTGAGATTATGGTTAAAACAGCTCGAGAGGCATCTGCAATAGAAAGTACTAAGTCAGAAACAGGGAATACTGTAATTGAAGATAGTAAAATACATATTCCAATGGGGAATTTATGGTTGATGACAGGAGAGACATTAACTATAGATAATTCTGAAATTGTTTCACCCCGGCTATTTTACAATGCCCTAGAGACAGTAATAAGAAATTATTCTTACCTCAAACTTTATCATGATGGCAGCACTTCATCCATTGGTAATAATCTCCTGGAGGGGATACATGAAGGCGTCATGGGATCTGACAGATTGTCAAATACTACTTTAAGCATTCAAACCAATGCTGTTGTGGATATTAGCAGGACCGATGGAAAAGTTAATAATAATAGTGGATTAAGAAATGCGACTGGTGCTGTGGTGACTATTGAATCAGGTGGGAAGTTATCTGTTTACAATAAAGGAGATGGTGTGCCTAGTGATAGTCAAAATGCGGCTCCTAATGCGGCTGTAGCGTTTAGAGGTAGTAATGGTAATGTGCAAAGTGGTTTCATTGTAAGGGATATGGGAAGTGAGGTAAGAATTCACGCAGAAAATGGTGCGGCAATCACTAACTCATGGTACCTCACTAAATTTGATATGATGCTGGAAGTATCGAATTATGGCTACTTTGAAGCACGAGGAAATACAGCTACAAATAATTCAGGTACTTTCAATATTGCAGCTGCGGACATTGTATTTGATAATCCATTGTTCCTGGATTTTCGGAATGATCGTCAAGGCGGCGGACGAGTGTTTTCTACAACTAGTAATTCACAACTAACTGGTATCAACAGTGACTTGGCTCTTTGGGAAGGCGGTTCAGATTTAGACGGTGATCCATATTTGAACTTTAGAAAGTTAGATTATCAATTTAGCGGGAGTAATTTGACTGAATTGGTGTCTACCAGCAATGAAGAAGAGCTGAATACGTCAACGATTGGTGCGACAGGCTTGCAGGAATATGCACGAGTAAGCTCAAACAATGGGCGCTGGGCAATCGCAGATGAATTACGTGTACCAACCAATGCAGATAAGCATATTTATGGACGTGTGAGTGTTCCTGTAGGACTGGAAGTAACTCGTCCAGCATGGACTGATGAAGCAGAAGTAATCGTAGAAGTGGAACGAAAGAATGGTTCACTGGAAGAATATACTGCTACAACTGTGGGGCATACTAAGGACGAAGTTGGACTCAGCGTTTACGGTGAAGAGCCAAGAGGAGGACTCTTTGACATTGAATTAGATGAATTCCTGAAAGCAGGCGATAAAGTTCGTATCAAGGAAGTAAAGCTGGTTTCAGACGAATTAACTCTGGGAATGGAAAATCTGATTCTTACAGATACGGTGGAGGTATTCCCAATTGTACCGCCAAAACCAGCAGAATTTTCCTCGAAAATGATTGGAAAAACGGCTGCCGGCATTCAGGGACATTCTGAAAATAAGGAAGTGGAAGTGACGGCTGCTCATAATGGGCAAGCCTTTGACACCTCTGGTGTAACAGTGGATGATGATGGGAATTTCACCATTGATTTAACGGCACTGACCTTGGAAGAAGACGATATAATACAAGTGTTTTTACGAGATAATGAAGGGTTGGCAGGCAACGCTGGTGTAATTGACCCGCCTGCAACCAATAATGAGCGTGGAAATATCAACCCGGCAGAATCCTTTGATTTTCATGATACCGCATTTGAGCCTGCCGCAACCCTTATGGTTACCAGAGCATCCGTTTTAACAGCAGTGTTTGTTAATGAAGAAAATCAGGTGATGCCTGGCTATACTCTGACAATTGGGGAAGGTCAAGCCGTTGATACCGCTTTAAATGTGGGGGATGTGATTGACTTAACCGGCAGTGAGTTTCAAGCAGTTCAGGATCAGCTGACAGCGCTGGAAACAGCAGGGTATGAGATCAGTGTGCGACCGGAGAATGAAACCAATTTCTCTATTACAGAGACTGCACAAACGGTGACCTATAAAGTCACAGGGCAGCTGTTTCTAAAATCAGCACCGTCAACCGTTGACTTTGGCAGCATCACGTACAATGCAAAGGTGCAGCGGGTAGACAATCCAAGCACGGATGGTGATTTGGTGGTTACAGATACTCGTGCCACTCAAGCCGCTGGCTGGACATTGTATGCCGCATTAACCACAAATATGAAAAATGATAAAACAGGTTCTATAATGAACGAAGCCCTTTGGTATGTGGGCAGTGCAGGAGAGGAACTCTCTCTAACATTGGATTCCGGCAATCAGCCTATTTATACCAATGCTTCTGGGGGAACCTTTGATGTCACTGGTACATGGGGCGGTACGCCAACAGAGCCCGGATTGAAATTAATTGCAGACCCAACCAAAACCACGGTGTCAAGTATCGGTACCTATTCTGGTGTAGTGACTTGGACAATCATGGCTGGACAACCGTAGAAGGGAAAAATGAGCATAGGAAGAGCTTTCCTCTGGGGTCTTATCCACTAACACCATTAGTAATACAGATAAAATATACAAAAAGACAATTTGATAGATTTTGGGATAGTGGTATTACTTGTGTTTATCTTCTTTAATTGGAGAAAACCAGAGAATCAGATTTATAGTGGAAATTTAAGGAAGAATAGTACAAGTTAGAACTTATTAATGGGGAGGTATGAAAGAAATGAAAAGAAAGGTACTTTGTGCTCTTTTTTTGATGATAATTTATTTTTATTGTGGCCAAGGAGTTGCTGCAGCAGAGAAAGGTGCTGATAAGATCCCTAAAGGAGCTATCCAAATTGAGGGACTGTTTACTTCGCCTAATGGGAGTGGAATTCAAGTCAATAATATTAATGATCCTAGTCAAAACGGCGGATTTCCATATACAGAACTTAAATTATCAGGAAAAAGCAATTGGGTGTCTGTTTGGTCAGAAAGCACATATCGTTTAGATTTTACTAAATCTTTCAATGGAAGAGCTTATGTGAATTTTGGTACAACGAAAGCAGATGGGTTTGCGTTTGTCATGCATAATGATCCCAATGGTAGACAAGCCCTAACAACAGAGAATAATGAATCAACTGATGGTCAGAATTTAGGTGTGTATGGGGCTGCCAAAAGCTCTAAATCAGGTTTTTTGGGGACTACGCTTCATACACCAGAAGAAGGTGCAATAAAAAATTCTGTAGCTGTGGAATTTGATTTATATGCTAATAGAGGAGGAGGCTCTGTATATGATGTGAGAGACAGTAGTGGACCGCATGTGGCTTATTCTTTTCCTGGAAATTTAGAAAAAGGGTATCAAGCTGTAGGATCTGGATTAGCAGATGAAGGATGGTGGTTTACAGGTTTGTTAAATGAAACCAGAGATGCACGAATAAAGCATTATCAGACCTATTCATTACCAGGTATTTTAGGAGATCGTATTCAAGATGGTACTTGGTATGAGTTTATTTATTCGTTTGAAACAGGGACAAAATCATTTTCTTATCAGTTAAGGAATCCTGTTACAGGAAAAGCAACACCAATTGTCAAAATTCTTTGGGCAGATTTGAACCAAGAGCTGAAGTTGGCTACGAATGGATATAAAGCATATTGGGGATTTTCAGCAGCAAATGGGACATTTCAAGGAGAAACAGCTTTTGTATTTACGCAAGTACCTGTTGAACTAAGTGGTGAAGTAAAGAGTGATGTGGTTCTAAAGGATGGAACTGGACAGGAGAGTTCTGTTGTAGTTGCTGAAACAGATGAATTGGGCTCGGTTTTTGTGTCATCTGATGATAGTGTTAGTTTAAAAAGCACATTTTCTGTAAGAGGGGAACTACCTTATGAGGTATCTCAATGGAATGGAATTGTAGAGGCAGGGATAGTTGAAAATGAAGGTGAGGAAGTATTAATTAGCTATATTAGGCGTAATGGAGCTGGAGCAGTCATAGGATCTACTCAACATAAGTCTGCAATACTGGATGTTGATGGACAGATAAAAGTGGCGTTTAATCCAGGTGAATTACGGCTGTTGTCAGGTGAAAGTGTAGAATTTTTTATTGATAATATAAAAATCAGAAGATTCGTAAACAATCATTTTAAGACCAATTTTATGAGTTATATCGAAGGGAGAGAACTGAGCAGTGTTTCTAATTTTCAGAGCTTCTTTAGTCTCCCTGCATATTTTTGGGTAAATGCGGAAGATCGACGTGCTGAACTTTCTTGGACTCCACAGAATTCAGTAAAAGAAAAAGAACTAATAACCAGTGGAACCGATGTTTTAACAATCCCGTTTTATTGGAAGGACCCTGACACAGGAGACTCGTTGAATTTTGTTTTGGCGAAAGAAGGAGGAGCTGTAATAGATACTTGGGGTGCTACTGCACTTGGTAGTGAGTCATTCGTTGCTGCAAGTTTAACAATTCCTCAGGAGCGGCTTGAGCAGGGACAAAATGTGTTTACGTTGGACGTATACAATAGTGAACTGTTGCCATCGTTCTCACAAGATCAAATTATTTTAATTGTGAATGTTCCTCAGTCAGCGCAAGTCAAGGTTGAATTTATAAATGAAGAAAACCAGGTGATGTCAGGCTATACCCTGACAATTGGGGAAGGTCAAACCATTGATACTGCTTTAAATGTGGGAGATGTGATTGATTTAACCAGCAGTGAGTTCCAAGCGATTCAGGATCAGCTGGCAGCACTGGAAACAGCAGGGTATGAGATCAATGTGCGACCGGAGCATGAGACCAATTTCGCTATTACAGAACCTGCACAGACGGTGACCTATAAAGTTGCCGGGCAGCTGTTTCTAAAATCAGCACCGTCAACTGTTGATTTTGGCAGTATCACGTACAATGCGAAGGTGCAGCGAGTAGACAATCCAAGCACGGATGGTGATTTGGTGATTACAGATACTCGTGCCAATCAAGTAGATGGCTGGACATTGTATGCCGCATTAACTACAAACATGAAAAATGAAGAAACAGGTTCTGTAATGAATGAAGCGCTTTGGTATGTGGATAGTGCAGGAGAGGAATTTGCCTTAACAATGGAGTCTGGCAATCAGCCTATTTATACCAACTCCTCTGGTGGTACCTTTGCTGTCACTGACACGTGGGGGGACACGCCAACAGAGCCTGGGTTGAAATTAGTTGCAGACCCAACCAAAACCACGGTGTCAAGTATCGGTACCTATTCTGGTGTAGTGACTTGGACAATCATGGCTGGACAACCGTAGAGGGGAAAATAGGGTACCTGTGTTACAGGATAACAATACGATTTTTCAAGGGACGAAAGCGATTGACCGGCTTGATCTGATACTATTTCGCTAGGGAGAGGGAGAGACACAGCAGGTTCACCGAATCGTTGGTCTGCTGGAAGAACAGATCAATGATTCAGGGAATTTTCTTTATGTGAATGGTGAGGTAGTGGATGAGAAATTTATCATTTGAATGACTTGACGGCTTTCTAAAAAAGAGACAAGAACAAAGTAATTAATTGCGCATGGAGGCGAAAAGATGAAAAAAATTACTAAACTGCTGCTAGTAATAACATTCTTATTAACAATAGGGTATTTGTATAAATCAGCAATGCCGATTGAAGCTAAAAAGGATGCTCCCCTGTCTATTCAGATTAAGCCAGAGGTACTGACTCTTAGGAATCAAGCAACTGTAGAACGTACACAAGTAGGCACTAATGTTCAATCAGCCGAAGAAATTAATTCATTTACTGGTGAGACGGTAATGGTTTCAACGATGGATGAATTTAAAGAAGCTGTGAGCAGGTCTGAGGTTTCGATTATTTCAGTACAAGAGAATTTAGTTGGAAGTTCAGCAAGTATGATAACGATAAATCGTTCCCTGCTAATTCTAGGGAACGACTACACGTTGAATTTTAATGGTCTTTATTTTCAATTAGGAGAAGTAGCTGAACCGTCTGTTTTCCGTATGAAAAATGCAATGATTGCAAAAAGTGGAACGACTCCACTGGTGAACGCTTCAGCAGAAGCGAGTGGAAATTGGACATTTGAATTGGAAGATATTCAAGAAGTAGATGCGAATACCATGCAATTAGCGGCTCTTCCTCAAGGCGTTGTCCACTTCACTGGAGGTAATTCCAGCTTCATACGGTCGCAATCGACGAGAACATTTATTGAAGCAAAAGAAATAATCGCATCAAATCATGCAGAAGTTGTTATCAGTCGTGGAAATACTGCAGTCTTTTTCTCATCTGCAGCGGTATCTTCTCCAAAAGTAACAATTGAGGACGGCGCATCTGTCTCAATTACAACAGCAGCACCAACAGCAGGTGTGTGGGCTACAGCTAATACAATCGATTTACGTGGCGATAATCCAGAACTGTTAATACAAACGGCCGCTTCCTTGATGGTGAGTACCATAGGGACAACAGCTTCTCCTACAAATACGAATGGTAATACTATCGCATTAGTTGGAGCGAACCCCAAAGTCTCTGTTTTTTCGGGAGGAAACGTAACAATATCAAGTACCGCAGCTAAACGCGGAATTTTTTTATCTGGTGAAGAGCCCAAAATACAAGTTGATGATGGAAAGATTTCTACAAGTTCTGCTACAAGGGAAGCAATTTTTTTATCAGGCAATCAACCAAGTGTAATGATGGAATTAGGTGAATTAAACGTTGTGTCAACAACAGGTAAAGGAATTAATTTATCTGGCGACCAACCAAGTATAGTGATAGAACTAGGTGAATTAAATGTTACAGCAACAACAGGTGAAGGAATTTACCTATCTGGCAAGGAGCCAAAAATAATCGCTCAAGATAGTAAAGGAATAGTTGAAAGTACTAGTGGACAACGGGTCAACCTGCAAGGGGATAATTCTCAGGTATTGCTGACTAATAGTGTATTTAATATGAATGCAGCTGTAACTGGCGGTCGTACTTTTCTTATGAACGGTACGGCTCCTGAGATGAGGTTGAATAATAGCGATATAGTAATGACAGGTATGACGGGAATAGACTTGTTAGGAACAGATGCTTCTCTTTTGTTGGAAAATAAAAGTAAGATTGATATTAATACGGGAGGTTCTGTGATTAATGGTGATGATATTAGCATTGGAAATCGTACTTCTAATCCGACATTGAAGCTATCAGGCGGGTCTGAAATATCTATTAATAATCCAGGTAGATTTACTATGAATAGTGGTAGGGCGATTTATGTCAATGGTGAAGGATCGCAGGTAGATATTAGTGGTGAATCAACAATTGATATTACAGCTGAGGATAAAGACGGAATACTTTTTTGGGGAGACAATGTAGATATGTCTATTGTCGATAGTGAGGTTATAGTTAAAGCAGCCCTAGATAAATCTGCCATAGGAGGTTCTTTAGGAGAAAAAGGGAGTACAGTAGTTAAAGATAGTAAAATACATGTTCTATCTGGACAGTTATGGTTTGTGGCAGGAGAGACGATAGTCATAGATAATTCTGAAATTAATTCACCTCGATTCCTTTACAATGCTCTAGAGACAGTGATAAAAAATCACTCTTACCTCGAACTTCATCATGATGGCACGCGTTCAGGCTCTGGTTATCAGGTAACGCATCCGATTGAGGCTGAAATATTGCAAGGAGTCATGGGAAGTAGCAGATTGGAAGCTATAGAAGTAACCATTCAAACCAATGCTATTGTGGATATTCAAAGAACTGATTACAATACTTCTACTCAATCTGGAGGCTTGAGAAATCGGACTGGTACTATTGTGACTGTTGAATCAGGAGGGAAATTATCTATTTATACTGAAAAGCAGGGTACTACTACACACCGTGTCGATGCTGTGAGGTTTGTAGGTGATAATGGTAATTTGCGAAGTGGTTTCATTGTAAGAGATATGGGGAGTGAAGTAAGGGTTCATGCAAAAGATGGTGCGGCAATCACTAATGTATTGGATTTTACTAAATTTGATGTGGACTTGGAAGTATCTAATTATGGTTACTTTGAAGCACGAGGAAATACAGATTCCAATTTGGCTATTTTCGATATAGGAGCTGCGAACATTATATTTGATAATCCATTGTTCCTAGATTTTCGGAATGATCGTCAAGGCGGCGGACGAGTGTTTTCTACAACTGCTAATTCACAACTAACAGGTATCAATAGTGACTTGGCTCTTTGGGAAGGCGGTTCAGATTTAGACGGTGATCCATATTTGAATTTTAGAAATTTAGATTATCAATTTAGCGGGGTTAATTTAAGGACACTGGTATCCACCAGCAATGAAGAAGAGCTGAATACGTCAACGATTGGTGCGACAGGGTTGCAGGAATATGCACGAATAAGCTCAAACAATGGGCGCTGGGCAATCGCAGATGAATTACGTGTACCAACCAATGCGGATAAGCATATTTATGGACGTGTGAGTGTTCCTGTAGGACTGGAAGCAACTCGTCCAGCATGGACTGATGAAGCAGAAGTAATTGTAGAAGTGGAACGAAAGAATGGTTCACTGGAAGAATATACTGCTACCACTGTGGGGCATACTAAGGACGAAGTTGGACTCAGCGTTTACGGTGAAGAGCCAAGAGGAGGACTCTTTGACATTGAATTAGATGAATTCCTGGAAGCAGGCGACAAAGTTCGTATCAAGGAAGTAAAGCTGGTTTCAGGCGAATTAACCCCGGGAATGGAAAATCTGATTCTTACAGATACGGTGGAGGTGTTCCCAATTGTACCGCCAAAACCAGCAGAATTTTCCTCGAAAATGATTGGAAAAACGGCTGCCGGCATTCAGGGACATTCTGAAAATAAGGAAGTGGAAGTGACGGCTGCTCATAATGGGCAAGCCTTTGACACCTCTGGTGTAACAGTGGATGATGATGGGAATTTCACCATTGATTTAACGGCACTGACCTTGGAAGAAGACGATATAATACAAGTGTTTTTACGAGATAATGAAGGGTTGGCAGGCAACGCTGGTGTAATTGCCCCGCCTGCAACCAATAATGAGCGTGGAAATATTAACCCGGCAGAATCCTTTGATTTTCATGATACCGCATTTGAGCCTGCCGCAACCCTTATGGTTACCAGAGCATCCGTTTTAACAGCAGTGTTTGTTAATGAAGAAAATCAGGTGATGCCTGGCTATACTCTGACAATTGGGGAAGGTCAAGCCATTGATACCGCTTTAAATGTGGGGGATGTGATTGACTTAACCGGCAGTGAGTTTCAAGCGGTTCAGGATCAGCTGACAGCGCTGGAAACAGCAGGGTATGAGATCAGTGTGCGACCGGAGAATGAAACCAATTTCTCTATTACAGAGACTGCACAAACGGTGACCTATAAAGTCACAGGGCAGCTGTTTCTAAAATCAGCTCCGTCAACTGTTGACTTTGGCAGCATCACGTACAATGCAAAGGTGCAGCGGGTAGACAATCCAGGCACGGATGGTGATTTGGTGGTTACAGATACTCGTGCCAATCAAGCCGCTGGCTGGACATTGTATGCCGCATTAACCACAAATATGAAAAATGATAAAACAGGTTCTATAATGAACGAAGCCCTTTGGTATGTGGACAGTGCAGGAGAGGAACTCTCTCTAACATTGGATTCCGGCAGCCAGCCTATTTATACCAATGCCTCTGGGGGTACCTTTGATGTCACTGGTACATGGGGCGGTACGTCAGCAGAGCCCGGATTGAAATTAGTTGCAGACCCAACCAAAACTACGGTGTCAAGTACCGGTAACTATTCTGGTGTGGTGACTTGGACAATCATGGCTGGACAACCGTAGAAGGGTAGGGGAAAAATGAGCATAGGAAGAGCTTTCCTCTGGGGTCTTATCCACTAACACCATTAGTAATACAGACAAAATTATACAAAAAGACAATTTGATAGATTTTGGGATAGTGGTATTACTTGTGTTTATCTTCTTTAATCGAAGAAAACCAGAGGATTTGATTTATATAGATGTAATGTGAATAATTTGGTTTCACTTTTTCTGCTGTCATAAATTAGATCATCTTACTATAAGACTGGGACAAATAAATACTCCCATATATCAATATCAAATCGGATTTATTCTGGTAAAGAATAAGAGGTATGAGAGGAAGTTGTTCCAGTTGATTAGAAGGATAGGATTGGATAGTCAGAAAAATGAAATATAGTATGCCGTCTGACACAAAAAAATAGAAAAGGGGGGGAGTTGAAAAAATATGGAAATCAGAAAAAAAAGTTTGACAGCTGTTTTGTCTATTGCACTTACAGGTTTAGTATTCCAGTGGACCTTGAGTACTCCGATTAAGGCGAATGAAGAGGCCGTTAAAACTGAAATAAGCTCCAGCGGAACAGATTTATTGCAGCAGGATATGTTACCAACAGTAGACAGCAGCATGCTGAGAAATGAGGTGGAGAAAGAGCGGACAGAGACTTCTGAAGCTCAGGAAGAAGCTGAAAAAGAGACAGAAGAAAGTGCTGTTTTTCCGGTGGAGAAGAGAGCAGTAAATCTGTTTGCAGCCGATACGGCAGAAGTCACTGACTGGCAAACATTTGTTGAAGCCTTAGCTGATTCAAGTATCACAACGATTTTATTAGCAAATGATATCCAGCTTACAGGCACACTCAATAACTATGAGGGTCTGTTTGATAAAGATTCTGTGAATCTTGATACTGGTTACCAGTATCTGTTTGTCAGTAAGCCTGCGATTTCCAGATCACTGGTTATTGACGGAAATGGACATACCTTTGATTTTGGAAATCTAGCAATCGGCTTTATGAATGCAGCGACAAATACTTCTAGTTATTGGGATATTACGTTGCAAAATATCAATGTGAAATCTAATAATTATTACGCTCCGTTTTTCTATCCAGTTTTAGCTGAATCAAAAGGGATGACAAGTTATCTAAGTAATTCAAAACTGACTTATGGTGAAAAATACAAACATACTCGTTTCGTTGATACTTACGAAAAATTAAATGTCGCTTTAGCAACCATTAGTGTAACCAATATTCAATTTGTTGATGATATCGTTGTTCCTTTAGGTCGTAATGACACATCCAGACAAGTAGCGAATATAAATAATGCTGCAGAACGGTTTGCATATAGGAATTCGTCAAGCAATACTAATGGCGGTACAACCTTTATTTATTTTAATGCTTTAGGTATTGCAAGGGATGTTGTAATTGAAGGCGATGGTTATACATGGGATCAAGGATCAATAACCTGGTGTTTTACAAATAGAACGATGACTACTACGTCCAAAGCTTGGGGTATCACTTTACAAAATATGAACACCTTCCATGGTAATTATTGGGGAATAATGGAGTTTTGGGATTTATCCAATGCTTATCAGTCAAGAACGACAGTTAATTATATTGACTTTACCAATTTTGGTTCACAGCTAATTGAGTCTCAACGTTCAAAAGTGTCTTTTGGTGGAGATGTACATGTGCAGCAAGTTGCTACATATACTTCAGTTAGAAAAGATGGTTCTGTTATAAGAGATTTTGATGTCAATTATACTCATAATCAGACGATCAGTGTTGCTGCAGCAACTATTGCACCCAATTCTAATGCATATTTCTCTGCTTTAAGTGGAGTGCCAATCCATTTAAGAGAAAGCGGTAATCTTGAAATTGGTGAAAATGCTGTCGTAACAGCTGTTAGAGAAAGCGAAACAGGAAACCCTGAGAATTTTACCCAAGGGTACGCATCTGTAATAGATATCAGCTCGGGTAATTTTATTATAAGAAGTGGAGCAAAAGTAACAGCTGTCTCACATCATACTGTTCAACCTACTGTCGTTTATATGGAAAATAGCAATTCCAATTTACTTGTTGAAGAAGGGGCTGTTTTATCAGTGATTACTGATAGATACAGTGATTCTACTAATGGTGCCCGATATAATCCTTTTTATATGGCAGGCGGTAAAGTTTCAATTTCAGGAACGTTAAATATTACTGGTGAAAATATGGTGAGATCAGGTACACATTTATTTTATGCTAATGCAGCAGTAGATTTTGAAATTGCATCAAAAGGGATACTAAATATCATTAGTGATAGCACTTCTACAAGTCAAAATTTGATGTATTTAGGTAATACTTCATCAAGTTTTAAATTTTCTGATGCCGAAAGAGTTAATTTACAAAAAACAAAATCAATAAGCGGTTCTAATGGATTGATTTATATGAGGAATGGCGGTGTACTAAATGTTTCCGTTCAGAATGTATATCAATGGGCTGATGGAAACATGGCAACAGGAGTAGATGGTGACGAAGGTTATACTTACTCTTATATACCAATGTCAAGCATGCTTTTAACCTATAATGGCTATACTCCAACGATTACCTCTGCCAACTCTATGACAAATGCTACACTGAACAGCTTTAGGGCAAACTTTACAACTCGAGGACAACAGCGTGTGCTGTTTACCCGAATTCCAGATCCAAGTGTCTCCATTCATAGTATCTCGAATGATAATCCTGATGATCCGGGCTCGTATACAGTGTATGGGTATGCAGTTCCGGGCACCTACATTCGACTTTGGGAAGAAGCACTGAACGGGACGACTTCCGCAAAAGAAAAAGGAGTTAATGATACGATTGAATCACCCGTTGAAGATACCGGAATGGCGCAGGAAACGCGTGATAACTTTACTGTTCAGGCGGACAGTGACGGCAACTGGTCGTATACAATCAGCTCTGGAAATTATTTCACTGCTGGAAATGTCATCCATGCGTATGGGTTCGCCAATCTGAAATCAGAAGAACCGACACAGGTTGTTTTGGATAAGACGCCGCCTACAGCCACACCGGTGACTTTCTATATCAGTCAGGGAGATGATCTGCCTGATCCAAGTGCGTTCGTGAAGGATGCAGCGGATACCAGTCCAATCAATACCGGCTTTGATTATGCCTATACGGATGAAGCAGAAGCTGAGATCCAACGAAACACTGTAGGCACACACACCATTAAAATCAATGTATCGGATCGGGCTACAGATGCAGACGGCAATGCTGCACCGAATACAGCGGTGATTGAAGCGACATTAATTGTTTATGAAAAAGCTTCAGGTATTACTGCCGATGATTTAGAAGTAGCTTATGTCGATATTCGAGACCTGACGGATGCAGAATTAGCAGCGTATATTCTGGCGAACAGTCAGCCGGAAGCATTTAATATTGCTAATGGTACGTTCACTGATTTAACAGAGTATGTTCAGGTTAGTGATTTTGGCGGTTTGAATGAGTACGGTAATTTACAACCGGATACGCCGTATGTGGTGACGTTAACGGTGCCGGCAAACGCAGCAACAGGGTTGTCTACGCCATTAACAACAACGATTCAGGTCGTTGTCATCAACATGGATGCTGTACTGACCGTTCAGTTTGAAGATGAGAGCGGAACAGTATTATCCGGCTATACCCTGACAATTGGGGAAGGTCAAACCATTGATACTGCTTTAAATGTGGGGGATGTGATTGACTTAACCGGCAGTGAGTTCCAAGCGGTTCAGGATCAGCTGACAGCGCTGGAAACAGCAGGGTATGAGATCAGTGTACGACCGGAGAATGAAACCAATTTCTCTATTACAGAGACTGCACAAACGGTGACCTATAAAGTCACAGGGCAGCTGTTTCTAAAATCAGCCCCGTCAACCGTTGACTTTGGCAGCATCACGTACAATGCGAAGGTGCAGCGGGTAGACAACCCAAGTACAGATGGTGATTTGGTGGTTACAGATACTCGTGCCAATCAAGCCGATGGCTGGACATTGTATGCCGCATTAACTACAAACATGAAAAATGATGAAACAGGTTCTGTAATGAACGAAGCGCTTTGGTATGTGGACAGTGCGGGAGAGGAAATCTCTCTAACATTGGATTCCGGCGGCCAGCCTATTTATACCAATGCCTCTGGGGGTACCTTTGATGTCACTGGCACATGGGGCGATACGTCAGCAGAGCCCGGATTGAAATTAGTTGCAGACCCAACTAAAACCACGGTGTCAAGTATCGGTACCTATTCTGGTGTAGTGACTTGGACAATCATGGCTGGACAACCGTAGAAGGGAAAAATGAGCACAGGAAGAGTTTTCCTCTTAAGCCTTACCCAACAACACCATTATTAATATGGATAAAATTATACAAAAATATAATTTGATAGATTTTGGGATAGTAGTGTTGAGAGTGTTTATCCTCTTTGATCAGAGAAAACTGGAAGCGTTGTAGAAATAATTACCTATATTAAGCTTTCATTTAACTGGGATCTGTTTTGAACAGAGAAAAATTATATTGACTAGGGTTTATGTACATAAATGTTTTAATTGAGGACATGTAGGGAGGATTTGCTTCTGTGATCTGGAACGTAGACATTTAGTGTTGTACAACTCTGTCAGACCGAAAGCAGAAAGGTTTTTTCTGTTAAATTTAGTGTCGCAATTCAATCTTATCTCAGAAAATAATATGTTTTTATCTAAAAATAACTATGGGGCTGAAAAAAGTATGTTTACTTTCATCAGTCTCATTTGTTATTTTTTTATGTTCAATTTAATCAAATAAAGATCATTATGTGAACAGATAGTGAAGGATTTGTAAATGAACCATTCTATTTGTTGATAAAAAGTGAATTAAAAGAAAGTTTTGTGTATCTATAAATAAAATATAAATAATTACTTGTATGAAAAAGAATGCTGTTGTATACTTTATTCACAGGATGGATCATTCATTTTGTAAATAAAATTTAGGAGGATTTACTTATGACAAACGCAGGCAGCTGGACTATTCCGGAAACTCCAATGGTTAGTAACGAGGTAAAAGAAATTCTAGAAGAAGCAACAAGTAGTATACAGGGTTCAATTTTTGAACCATTTGCTTTAATAGGCACTCAAGTTGTTGCTGGTGTGAAGTATAAGATCCTTTGTAAAGTAACTCTTGTTGCTCCAAATCCTGAACCAAAGCTTTCAATCGTTACAATCTATAAACCATTAGATGGTAAGGCAGAGCTGGAAGAAATGACTGACATTTAAATTTTTCTTGTGTAGAACAAAAATAATTTTAAAGGTGGTAATTTAATATGGAAATCTTGACGAATAATATTCAATCAGAAGTAACTCTAGTTTCAAATGCAGATGGACGTTTAGAATTATTTGCTATAAACAAAGACGGCTCAATGTATCAAGCTTGGCAAACCAAAGTAAATGGGGGCACCAAGTGGGAATCTAAAACGATTGCCGGACCATTTGACGGAAATGTCTTTGCAACAACCAATCAAAATGGCGGACTCGTTATTTCTGTTTTAAAGAAAAATGGGGATCTTTTTATCTCGGAACAAGCAACACCAAATTTTGCTCCTTGGAAAAGTATCACTATCTCTGGTCCTTTCCAGAAAAATGCAATGATGAAGCAAAACAAAGATGGTCATTTAGACTTATTTGCAATTAAGAAAAATGGAGATCTGTTCCAAGCTTGGCAATCAAGTCCTAATGGGAAATGGATTGTATAAAGGAAGGCTGCCATTCTTTACTAAAAAGTACAGAGAATAGAGTTTAGATAAAAGGAGCTGCACAATAATCAGAATTATTTCTGGGATATTGTGCAGCTCCTCTTTGTACAATAGGGAGATTTTAAGATGAGCTTTATATGCTTATAAAAGCAGCAGCTAAATAATCGGGTGTTCAGAAAATAATCATTTCTGATATAGTACTTAAATTCTACATGTAACTTTTTACCTGCTTTGATAGCAGTTTCATAGGGGATTTTAAAACTAGCATTCACTGTATCATTTTCTATTCTTGCAATAGTACTTTGGGGTTTACCAACTTTTTCAACCAATTATCAAAACGTTACTCTTTGTATTATCAAGGATTTCAAGATACTTTCCATATTCTGGAGGGTGTTTTTTTTGAGTTTTTTTACTAATATCTTGACCGATTTAAAGCTAAGTTATGTTTCTAATTCAAGAAATGTGAAGTATATCCAATAGTATTACATATGAGACTGCTGGATACATGCCAATATAAATTAACAGCGATTGTCAGTCGTCTAGCATTTTGCTGGATCAAGAGGCAGACTCCGCTTAAAGCTTGAAAGATTCACATTCAAAGCTTGTTGTCTGCATACAACTATTTCTTTGTATATGGGACTGTGACATCCGTTTGTCGCATCCCAAAATTTTCCCTTACCAGACTGATCTTATTTAACAGTAATAGAGTAGATTAATATCCGGACATAACACTAATCGTCTATTTTAGATTTACTGTCTCAAATTCCTTTGATCAGCCACTGTCAAAATATGAGGCTTCGTTTAATAATAAAGCTGCTTTTTACCAAGTGTTAGTAAAAGGGGCTTTAATTTTTAATTTTTGATTATCGTAGTAAGATAGAGGAAATCCATAGGGAAATGCACAATTTTGGTAATCCTGCTCTGCTTTAGTACATTATTAGTTTTCATTTTGAAATTAACAGAATTAATAATGAAATAGTTTTGTGTTGGCAGCGTTTGCATTACTTCCGTTTTAGTTGGAAGAAATCTCCACTTTTTAATTTATTGGCAAGGGCATATACTGAAATCAGAAAGGAACCTACTTCTATGAAAACAAGAACAGTTGAATTACTTCAAAGAATCAGCGCATCTGAATATCCAATCAAAGCAGAGGTATTGGCAGCTGATTTTAATGTAAGTCAGCGTACGATTCGGACAGAGATTCTTGAGGCTAATGAATGGTTGACCAGTAAAGAATTGCCTGAAATTCTGACCATCCGCAGTAAAGGGTTTTTGCTGAAGATGACTTCGGAGGAAGAGAAGGTACTGGAAGCGGCTCTGTTAAACCTAAATGGAGACCTGTTAAACCGGAATGAGAGGACCTTTGATATCGTCCTGTCTATCGCCTATGAAAAAAATCCTGTGTATTTGAACCGCAAAGAAGAGGAATTTCAAATTTCTAAAAGTACCATGGATGAAGATATGCGTCGGCTGAGAGCAGATTTATTGAAATACGGAATAGAAATTGTCAGCTATGGAAAGCAGGGGTTGTCCTATAAAGGTCCTGAACGCTCCATACGAACAATGATTTACGATTTGATTAATCAGAATTTGGGTATGATCGACTTCTCGAGGAGTAAAGATTCCAGCGTAACACCAGCACAAAAGGTTTTTAACAAGTATTTCAATATACAAGAAATCCAAAAGCTTGCCGAGATTTATTCTGGTGAACACCCCAGGCAGGAAAATGATATCTACAAAAATCAAATTCTTCTGTTCACTCTGATCTGGATTCAGCGGGTAAAAAAGCATGAGCTTATCTCAGCAGTAAGCTGGAAAAATGCGGAATTTGAAGATGATGTCTTCTCTGATTTTATTGATAAAATTATTAAAGGCTATCAACTGGAAGATGTGCCGCAAGTAGAACGTAATTATATTCGTTTTACAATTGAAACATTTAACACAAGAGACATATCAAATACGCTTGAATGGGTTCAAGCTCAGTTACTCACAATCCAACTGATTCAATTTGTAGAAAATGAGACACATATTCCTTTTAATTCAAAAGAAGAAATGCTGTGCGAGAATTTGTACAAGCATATAGCGGCTCTTATCGTCAGAATCAAAAATGATATTCAGGTTTTTAACCCGTTAAAGGATAACATCAAAGCTAACTATCACCCTATCTATCGTGCTGTGATGCAGTTTATTCCGACTCTTGAAGAAGTAGTTGGCGGGAAAGTCATTGAAGATGAGATCGCCTTTCTGGTCATTCATTTCTCCACTGTTGCCAGCGCAATCAATCGTGATCTGACATATATTTATAAATCTGTTGTGGTCTGTAACCACGGTATAGCTACTGGTAATTTGCTTGCAGAGAACCTGAAAGAGAAGTTCCCTCAAATTAAGGTTGTCGCGGTGTTGAGCTCCAAAGAAGTGAAGCTGGTGGACAAGCTGGATGTGGATTTGGTGTTTACTACGTTTAATGTAGCTTATCAGAACAAGCCGGTTCTGGTCATTGATCCAATTCTTACGGATGCAAATATTCCGATAGTTGGAGAGTTTTTAAAGAAAAATAATGAGTTTCAGCGATTGGAGCCGCATGGAAATGAATCAACAGAGCTGTTTGCGAATATTCTAACGATCATTGAAGAAAGCGGTGGCCGGGTTAATCGGAACATCTACAGCAAGCTGGAGGCGATATTTGAGAGGAACAGCTTAGAAATAAATAAAAGGGAGATCCAACCAATGTTAAAAGACATCCTGACAGACAATCATATTATGATCAAGAAAAATGCATCGACGTGGCAAGATGCTATTGAGCTGGTTGCAAAACCACTGGTGAAAGACGACATTATTGAAAAACAGTATGTTGATGCCATGGTTCGTGCCGTGGAAGAATTCGGACCGTATATTGTGATTGGCAAGCATTTGGCTTTAGCACATGCAAGACCGGAAGACGGTGCCAAGAAGCTGGGTCTCAGTGTTGCTACGATTGAGCACCCGATTAATTTTGGAAATCCAGACATGGACCCGGTGAAGATCATCTTCTGTCTGGCAGCAGTTGATTCTTATTCACATCTAAATCTTATGAAAGAATTGATTGCCTTGATTAATGATGAATCGAAGCTGAACCAGTTGATCAACTGTACAAACATGACCCAGTTCAAGCAGCTGCTGTTTTCAGAAGCGGAAGAATAACAGGAAGGAGGAGGATCGTTTAAGCTTAAGTATTGGGCAGATAAAATCGATTCAAAGCCAATAACGATGGAAATGAAGTCAATAATCGGAAAAATATCAAGTCACCGGAATAAAGAAACTGTGAAGTTATCTGAGTAGTTTTCACAAATAAGAAAAGGGGTAGGAGAACATGAACAAATTAAATATTTTATTCGTATGCGGAGCAGGATTGGGCAGCAGCTTTGCGGCACAAATGTCAGCAGAGGATGTATTAAATAAACTGGGCGTAGAAGCAAAGCTGGATCACTGCGATATTTCATCGGCTGCTTCCATGAAGCCGGATGTAATTATTACAGCTGAGAATTTCCGTTCCCAATTTGAAAAATTTCAGGTAGATCCTAAAACGGCAATGATTTATCTGAAAAATATTGTTTCTAAAGATGAGATTGAGGAAAAAATTACTCCAGTCTTAAAAGACAAAGGGGTTATTTAAAAAAAGAAATGAGGGGAAAGAGAAATGGGGATTATCAATTTTATTATCGAAAACATTTTGACACAGGCATCGATCACCATTGCGTTAATAGCAATGCTGGGTTTGCTTCTGCAAAAGAAATCGGCAGGTCAGGTGATTTCAGGTACATTGAAAACTCTTTTAGGCTTTCAGGTACTGAGTGCCGGCTCAAGTATTATTGTGGGCAGTCTGACATATTTTGGTGAAATATTTACTGAAGGCTTCCAGATGCAGGGGATTATTCCTTCAATTGAAGCGATCAATGGACAGGCAATGAATGATCTAGGGTTGGGCAGAGACATTGCGTTAACATTTCTGGCAATTTTTGTGTTTAATATTTTACTGGCCCGCTTCACGAAATGGAAATATATTTTCTTAACTGGACAGGCAATTTTATGGATGGCTACGATGACAACAGTGTTTGGGTATTTTGCCGGTTTACGGGGATTTGTTCTGATTCTGGTTGGCGGCTTTGTCGGCGGAGTGTTTGCCATTGCGATGCCGGCTGTTGCTCAGCCGATTATCCGAAAAGTTACGGGCTCCAACGATATTGCTTTAGGACATTTTTGTACGATTGGTTATTTGTTTGAAGCAGGGGTTGCCAAGATTTTTGGTGAAAAAGGAGAAAATAAAAAATCCATTGAAGATATCAAGCTGCCGTCACACTTTGAGTTCTTACAAGATACGTATTTGTCTGTGATGGTCGTTATGGTTCCGCTGTACATTATTACAGCAGTCTTTGCAGGAGAGTCATTTGCTTCTGAATTATCCGGCAGTCAAAATTATATTATGTTCGCATTTCTTCAGGCAATTCAGTTTGTTGTTGGGGTTTATGTGCTGCTGGCGGGTGTTCGTCTGCTGCTGGGAGAAATTGTACCGGCATTCCGAGGGATTGCAATGAAGCTGGTTCCCGATGCTATTCCGGCATTGGATTGTCCGGTATTCTTCCCGTACAGCCCAAATGCAGTCATACTGGGATTCATTACTACAACGATTGGAACGATTATCGCGATGTTTACACTGCCGATGTTCGGACTTGCCATGATCCTTCCGGGAATGTTAACAAACTTTTTTGCAGGCGGAACTGCAGGAATTTTCGGAAATGCTGTAGGCGGACGAAGGGGAGCGATTATCGGCGGGATTGCGCACGGCTTCTTTATCACATTGCTGCCGGCACTGCTGGTTACCATTTTCAATTCAATGGGCTTTGTTAATGCAACAGCAACTGATGTGGATACTGTCGCAGCAGCTCTATTGTATGCATGGCTTTTGAGCCCGATTTTGAAAGCATTTTAAACTGAAAGCAGGGATATCCAATGTTCGGACTTTTTAAAAAGAAAGAAAAAAAAGAACCGGAGAAAGAAGTAGAAGTTCTGTCTCCGGAGGCAGCGGAAAAAATTCGATCAGAGATTAACCGATTGAATCAGGAAATTTCAACTACCCAAGATAATAATAAACTGGCAGAGCTTTTTGAGCAAGTGGGACTTAAACTGTCCGATTTGAATGAAAAAGATCAGGCAATCGAACAGCTTGAAAAAAGCTTGGAAAATAAAAAGAGCATCGGCGACGGATATAAGAAGCTGATGAGCCTGTATAACGAAAAGCGGGCGGAAGCAGCACGGGCCGGGGATGATCAGGGGATCGACTACTATATGGGAAAAATGGATGAGATGCGGCAAATTGCCAAACAAGTAACGATTAGTGGAAATCAATAATTATAAATAAGAGATAAGGCGGATTTGATTATGTATACAACTTTAAAGGAAGTCACTAAAACAGCAGAAGAATTGAATTTTACAGTCGGAGCGTTTAATACACATAATTTGGAGATGCTGCCGGATATGCTGAGAGCAGCAAAAGAAATGGGTGCACCCATTATTATTCAGACTAGTGTGGATACAGCAAAATATATTGGAATGAACGTATTGGTCAATGTTGTGAAAGCTATCGCTGATGAGGAGATGGTGGATGCGGTTCTTCATTTGGACCATGCCCGCAATTTTGATGATATTAAAGAGGCAATTGACAGCGGATATACATCTGTAATGTATGACGGGTCTCATTTACCCTTTAAAGAAAATATTCTAAAAACGAAAGCCGTTGTTGAATATGCTCATGCAAAGGGTGTGTCTGTTGAGGGTGAACTGGGAACGATTGGCGGTACGGAGGAGGGAATCCACGTAGCGGAGGATGATAAAGTCTATACGAAGCCTGAGGATGCTGTAGAATTTGTAAAAGCAACAGGTGTGGATGCGCTGGCCATTGCCATAGGAACGAATCACGGTCAGTTTAAATCTAAAACAGAAGTAAACATTCCTTTGTTAAAAGAAATTAATGCAGTGGTAGATGTTCCTCTGGTGATTCATGGCGGAACAGGGGTTAAAGAGGAAGACTATCCTGAGCTGATCAATAACGGGATTCGTAAGTTTAATGTGGGCACGGAGCTGTTGGTAAATTGGACAAAAGCAGCGAAAGAGTCGTTCAGCCAAACCGAGGTCAATAAATCCCTTCGTCATAACGTGATTCCGGCAAATGGAACAGTGAAGGAAATTGTTTCTCATAAGATTGGTTTATTTATGAATCTGGAAAGTCCAACTAATTTGGGGAAGTAAGAAAAATGAAAAAGTATTTCATTCTTCTAGCCGGTAGTCCCGGCACAGGGAAAACATATCTTATGAACAAGCTTCGTGAACGATTTCCGGATATGTATGAAATCACATTAGACGAAATCAAGGAATATTATGCCGATTCAATTGGTTTTGATAATTTGGAAGAACGGGCTGAACAGGAACGAAGTAAGGTGTATCCATTCTATTATAAGGCTTTGGCTCTCTATATGGAGGCGGGAAAGAAAGTCGTTGTTTCCGAGTATCCGTTTAGCGACAAACAAAAGGGGCAGCTTCAAAAGATGGCAGAAACATATGGCTATGAAGTCGTTACAATCAGACTGACAGCAGATTTCGATGTGCTGTGGGAACGCCGTTATACGCGTGACCGTGAACATGAACGTCATCTGAGCTACATCATGGATCATTATCATTATGGAGATTCTCTGGACGATCGGAGACTGGCGACTAACCACATTACAAAAGAAGCCTTTAAAAAGATTATTTCAGACAGAAATTATGATGCATTTGAATTGGGGACATTGTACGAGTTTGACGTAACGGACTATGAAAAGGTAGACTATACGTCGTTGCTGGATAAATTAGAGCAGCAGATAGCGAATGACGAATAGGTGAAACTGAAAGCAGAGGATGACAACAGCAGGGCTGTGTCATCCTCTGTTAATTTTATATTCAATCACATACTGCTATTTCACTGAAGCTCCAAGATTTTCCGCCAGCTCATTCAGAGCGGCAGCGTCACGAATCAGGTAATAGTTTTTATGCTTCTCCAATATATTTGCTTCACGAAAGCTGGTAATGGTTCTCAGAAGATGCCGGTAGCTTACGTTTAAGATAGCTGCGCAGGTTGTGAGCTGAAAAGAGAAGGTCTCATTCTTCTGGTGTGCTAAAATAAATTTGGCCAGGCGGATTTCGACAGATTCAGTCAGAGAATTTGCCAGATTGATGCCTGAGTTTAACCGGCAGCTGAGGAGCTGACAGATATTTTGCAGGAAACGAACATCTTGCTGCAGTGCTGCTCGATAACGATTTAACGAGATACAGACGCAAATGCTTGGAGTAACAGCCTTTACACTGCTTTTTGGCAAAAGTTCCCACAAAGAGGAGGCCTCTCCCAGTGGAGTTGCCGGTGTGGCATAATCGATACAAATATTTTGTGCATCAGTAGAATAAGAATACACCATGACTGTTCCTTTAACTAAAAAATAAAGAAAATCAGAAACGGTTCCGGTATGTATAAGATGTTCGTCTTTTTCAAAAGAGTATAAAGAAGCCATCGCAAAAAGATCTGAATCCATGTAGGACTGAAGATCATGACTTTCGATATATGAAGACAATCGTTCCGCATCCTTAATTTTTTTCATGGAAAGTCTCTCCTGTGCTTTTTCTTTATTATAACGTAGAAAGGATTTAGTCTCAATGCGAACGATAATGATCTTTTTTTGTAAATTGTATGTAAAAATCGTGTAAATGTGACGTGTGTCACTTCAAAAAGTTTCATTTCTTGATATGATTTAGAGGTACTAGAAATCATTTTCCAACAGGAGGAGAAAAAATGCATTTTAAGAAATTGGCTAAGGTGTTTATGGGGATTATACTAGTAGCGGCTTTATCTGGGTGTAATTCAGGAAACAGCAACAGTTCAGATGAGTCAAAGAAGGACAAATTAACTGTTCAATTCGTGCCGACAAATAATGACGGCAGTATGGAAGCAAAAGCAAAACCATTTGCCGAATATTTATCAAAGAAACTGGATCGTGAAGTAGAGGTAACCTTGGCTACTGATTATTCAACAATTGTCGAAGCGATGGCTTCAGGACAGGTTGACATAGGAATTATGCCGCCTGCAGCTTATGTTCAGGCCAAAGATATGGATGCAGCAGAGGCTATTTTAACTTCACAGCTAGGGGATTATGATCAGGAAACCGGCTTGCCGTTAGAGGGGGAGCTGACAAATACCTTTAAAGGAGAAATTCTGGTTCGGGCAGACAGTGATATAAAGAAATTAACGGATTTAAAAGGGAAGAAAATTGCAGCATTGAGTCCTAACTCAGCCAGCGGATATATCTATCCAGTGGCGGAGCTGAAGGATGCAGGCGTTGATCCGACAACCGATGCAACGATCACAACAGTCAATGATATTCCAAGTGAGATTACGGCTGTATTAAATGGGCAAATGGATGCGGCATTTGTATTTGAAGGCGCCAGAAATGTATTTGCATCAAGCTTTTCTGATGATGATTTGTTTAAGGATTTAAGCGTACTGTATCTGACAGAAGGGGATATCCCGAATGATGCTATTGCTGTTCAACCGGAAATGGATGAGACACTGAAGGCAGAAATTAAAGAAGTCTTTCTGGGGATGAAAGCTGATGAAGAAGGTGCTGAAGCGATGTCATTGTGGGGACATCAGGGCTATGAAGAAGCGGCAGATTCTGCTTATGATACGATTCGAGCATATACTGAAAAAGCAGCAGAATAAATGAGTAATTGGTCTGGGAAAGGCTGCGGATTCCCGGACACATGCGATAAGGAAAAATTAAATAACCGGCGGGGCAAATATTCATAAGGGTGTTTGTCCCGACCTCATTATAAAAGAGGAAAGTTCATGATTATTTTTGACAATGTTTCAAAGGTTTACCCAAATGGTGTGAAGGGTCTGCAAAAGATCAACCTGACAATAGAAGAAGGGGAATTTGTTTCAATTATCGGGTTAAGCGGTGCCGGCAAGAGTACGCTGCTGCGCTCCATCAACCGTCTGGTACCCATTACAGAAGGGGATATCCGTGTTAATGGAACCTCAATTACCAAAGCAGGCAAGAAAGAGCTGCGGCTGATTCGCCGACAAATCGGGCTGATTTCACAGAGCTTTAATCTGGTGAAACGAAGTACTGTCCAAAAGAATGTCCTGTCCGGAAGGCTGGGCTATTATTCTACGTTAAAAAGTATTTTTGGATTGTTTACAAAAGAAGACTATCAGCGGACAAAAGATGCGCTGGAAACAGTTGGTTTGTCAGATAAATTACATACACGCAGTGATGAGCTGAGCGGAGGTCAGCAGCAGCGGGTTTCCATTGCCCGTGCATTGGTACAGCAGGCACCTGTTATTTTGGCGGATGAACCAGTTTCGTCATTAGATCCGATTACGACACAAAAAGTAATGCAGGATCTGAAAAGTATTAATCAGACAATGAATAAAACCGTGATTGTCAATCTGCACTCAGTACCGCTGGCAAGAGAATTTTCCACACGCATTATTGCATTGAATGCAGGGCAGGTGGTTTTTGATGGGAATCCTGAGGAACTGACAGAAGCTCGTTTGGAAAAGATTTACGGCAAAGCTATTTTTGAAGAGGACAGGGAAAGCATATGAAATTGAAAGAGACTGTACATTTTAACTGGTATAAGCATTTACTGCTGCTTCTTTTTTTGCTACTCTGTTTTCAGGGAAGTGTCTGGATTACGGGAGCTGATTTTTCAAAAGTCATTTCGAATTCAAGCCAAATGACGGCTTTTTTGTCGCGATTTATTCACCCTGATTTTGGTTATTTGCCCAGACTGATCAGTCCGATGCTCAAAACTCTGGCAATGTCGCTGCTAGGGACTGTTCTTGGTGTAGGTCTGGCTATACCAGTCAGTTTCGCAGCTACAACGGTAGCCACAGACAATCGCCTGATTTCAACGATTATTCGTTTTTTTCTTGGCTTGGTCCGTACGATTCCTACGCTGCTCTTAGCCGCTCTTTTCGTTGCGATCTTTGGGATAGGTGAAGCGGCTGGTGTCTTGACGATTGCTGTTTTTACATTTGGAATGGTTTCCCAGTTGATGTTTCAGGTGATTGAAACGATTGACTTTGGACCGCTGGAGGCAGCAGCAGCAGTTGGCGCCAATAAAATACAGACAGCTGTCTGGTCAGTAGTCCCGCAGGTAATCAATCAGTTTATCGGGTATGCCTTTTATGCATTTGAAGTGAATGTCCGTGCATCGACTATTCTAGGCTATGTTGGTGCGGGGGGAATCGGTGTGATTTTGAATTCTTCTCTGGCGTTGTTAAAATATGAGCGTGTTTCAATCATTATTCTTACGATTTTAGTAACTGTAACAATTGTCGACAAACTAAGTGAACGGGTTAGGAGGTCGTTCAAATGATGATTCGTGAAATGAGCAAAAAAACGATACTGTCAATCAGTGTTCTGATTGCTCTCGTTGTGATTTCAGCTGTGAGTATTGATTATTCCGGATTAAGTACTTTTTCGCTTTCGATGGGAATGGATGTATTAAAAGGACTGAGCCAGCCGGACTGGCGCTTTTTCTACGACGGCAGCGGGGAAGATTTGGTCAGTCTTTTGCTGCTGACAATCGGTATTGCCTGTCTGGGGACAATGATTGCCACTGTTCTGGCTATTCCGTTAACGTTGCTGAGTGCCGTCAATCTATGGTCTGCACATCCAATGGTTACAAGAGTCGGCAAGTTTGTCTGTAATGTGTTGCGTGCTTTTCCTGAGCTGGTTTTTGCAATTATTTTTGTAAAAGTGGTTGGACCGGGTCCGTTTGCCGGTGTTATGGCAATTGGTGTTCATCAAATCGGCATGCTGGGAAAACTGTTTACAGAAGAAATGGAAGCAATGGATGAACGGTCGGTGGAAGAAATGTATGCAGTTGGCGCCAATTTTTGGCAGACCTTGTTTTCTGTCCGTTTTTCTTATCTGCTGCCGATTTATAGCTCGCTGGCGCTGAATCATTTTGAAATCGCTGTTCGGAGTGCAGCAACGCTTGGGCTGGTCGGTGCCGGCGGAATTGGTGCGCCCTTAATCTTTGCGATTCAGACGCGCAGCTGGGAGAAAGTCAGTATTATTTTGATTGGAGTGGTTGTTACTGTGTTTATTTTGGATCAAATCACTGGAATTATTAGAAAGAAATTGAGATAACCATGAACATATTGCATATATCAGATATTCATTTTCGCAGAACCTACGAAGCATGTGAAGAAGGGTATAAAGGAATGCTCGCTAGTATGCAGAGTCCTTTGATCCCTTTAGCACAATGTTTGGAGCGTGTTCAGCAGCAGACTGTGCTGGATATTGTTATTATCAGCGGAGATCTGACAGAGGATGGAGAGGCAGAAGACTATCGTTTTTTTAAAGAATGGCTGTATGAAGCATTGGGGAATACGGATGTGATCGTTACTTTAGGAAATCATGATATCAAGAGACACTTCCGCTCAGGCTGGTGTGAGGAAGAAGCATCCGACTTACCTTATAATCAGGTTGTGGACTACCCTGATTTCACTGTTCTGGCTTTTGACAATTCATGTTATGCTCAGGCAGATGGTTGTGTAAATGAAGAGCAGTTTCAGTGGCTGGAAATGACGCTGAATAAACTAAAAGACCGACCAATTATTTTGGTGACACATCATCATCTTCTGTCGCAGCAAAGTGCTACACCAAAGTGGTCGGGAACCGACCGATTTCTTGAGCTAGTTGCACCCTATGATATTCGTTGTATATTAAATGGACATACTCATCATCCTTTTATAGGAAGAATTAACGGGATTCCATATTATACGGTTGCCGGCATGTCGTTTATCGGAGAAGATGAGGGTGCTGGAATTGTTCGCTTTGAAGAAGGATATGGCTATAATTTGTACCATTTCGAGCAGGGAGAGATGACAAGGCAGCTGTCAGAAAACTTCAAACCGGGTCATGTGCTGAAAACCCTTGATTTGAGTGTGTAAGCCACACAGCTTGTGCTGAAAGAGATTTTTTCGAGTGTCTCTAATTTTAGTTGTTGCAGAGCTGCCGACTTTTATGTGAATAAAAGCAAAAGATACAAACAGGAATCTGAAATACAAAGGTTCTTAGACTTATAGTATTTGGAAAACTCAAATAAACGACGGGACAGAAAAAACAATAAGCTTCAAGCTTTTGTCTCGAGGTTTGGAACGAAGTCCTTCAAAAACTTAACGGCTTTGCCATTTAGAAATTGATGAGATCGAAACGAAATGTAGTGTAGTGAAACTCATAGAGACAGCGCTGAACATTTCTGTTTCTGCGGTTATTCGAGACAAGCAAGAGGCTGTCTCGACTGTTTTTCTTTATCTATTTTAAAGGAGCGATTAAATGAAAATTACTTTTCTTGAAACAAGTGACATGCATGGGTATGTCTATCCAACTGATTATATAAGCAAGCAGGATTTGGCGATTGGCGCAGCAAAGGTTGCCGCTAAAATGAAAGAACTGCGTGAACAAGCTGAAGGACCGGTAATCATGATTGAAAATGGCGATTTTATTCAGGGGTCTCCTTTGAGCTACTATGTTGCAAAAAAAAGGTCTTCAGCAAGTGAATTGACAAGTGTTATAAATCATATGGGGTATGATGTTCAGCTGTTGGGCAATCATGAGTTCAACTATGGAAAAGCATACTTGAAGAAAACACTCAGCAGCTATACGGCGCCTATTTTGGCAGCCAATATCCTCAATGAACAGGGGGCGCCTTATTTTGGACAAGGGTATACGATCCTTGAAAAAGAGGGAATAAAAATTGCTGTCCTGGGACTGACAACACAATACATCCCCCACTGGGAACAACCAGAAACAATTCAGGGAATGCAGTTTGAGAGCATTATCCAAACGGCTAAAAAATATATTCCGAAGCTGAGACAAATGGCTGATCTTGTGATTGTTTGTTATCATGGAGGCTTTGAAAGAGATTTAGAGACTGGGGAAGCAACAGAAGTGCTGACCGGTGAAAATGAAGGCTATGCGCTGTTACAGGAAGTGGCGGGAATTGATGCTCTTTTTACAGGACATCAGCATCGACAAATCGCTGCGTTCTTAAATGGTGTACCTGTTGTTCAGCCAGGCTATCGAGGCAGTCATATCGGAGAGATTCAGTTAACGGTGGAGAAGAAGGGGGAGAAAGTGGTTGTTGTTGACAGCAGTGCGGCTCTGCACTCAGTTGAGAATACTGCGGCTGATCCAGAAATTCTTACTTTAGTCGAATCATTGGAAGATGATTTGGACAAGTGGCTGGATCAGCCTCTGGGACAGGTTGAAGGATCGATGCAGATTACAGATCCCATGCAGGCGCGTCTCGTTGAGCATCCTTATGTAGAATTTATCAATCATGTACAAATGGCTGCCAGCGGCGCTGAGATATCTGGAACAGCACTGTTCAACAATGAAGGAAAAGGCTTCAATCAGATAATCACCATGCGGGATGTTATTACTAACTATGTTTATCCTAATACTTTGGCGGTGATAAAGATTACCGGAGCCGAGTTGCGGGAAGCTTTGGAGCAAACGGCAAATTATTTGGCAGTTGAGGATGGGAAGATTATTTTTAATCCTGCATTTATCAAACCAAAGCCGCAGTATTATAACTATGACATGTATGAAGGTATTGATTATACGATTGATATGAGTGAGCCGCCGGGACAAAGAATTACTCAGCTCTTATTTTATGAAAAAGCAGTTACTCCGGAGCAGGAGCTTGAAGTAGTTGTGAATCAGTACCGTGCAGTTGGCGGAGGTAATTATAAGATGTTTAATGCAGGAAAAATTGTGCGGGAGATTCAAATCGATATGACAGAATTGATCGCTGATTACTTAAAGCAGCACCCGATAATTAAAGCTGAAACAAATCAAAATTTTCAGGTGGTTTTAGGTAATTAAGAATCATTATACCGAACAGAGTGGTCACAGTCTCTTGAAGGACTCCGTTTTGGTTCTCAATACAAAGTGATACGCTCTCATAAGCTTTTTTGGCAATTTTCAGCTTGTCCTTTTTATGGCGTCGAATCACGAAGAAAGAAGTGATTCGATGTCTTCTCGCATAAATGCTTGGTACAGTTTAGAGCTTACAAGCGGTGAGCATCCCTGTTCTTAGTTCTCGGAGCTAAGTGCTTTTGTCATAACTTTTGTACGAAACAAGAAAACATACTGGATTGAGCGCGGGTAGGGCATCGAGCCTTGTTTGTCATTCATTTCAGTGTGTTTTTTTAATCCCGTTAATTCGAATGATTGAAGAGATGATATAATGAAGGGAAGACATGACAAAGTTATGGAATAAAAATCAGGAGAATGGATTGGTTATTCATTCGAAAGCGTGAGGTGATTATATGGAAACAAGTGGTGAAAATGATTATTTAATTGTTGGAAAACAGCAGCCGTTTGAATCAATAAAGCAAGAGAATATGAATGCTTTGACATCAGTGAAAAGTTCAAGTGTACTGCCATCAGAGCTTGTCTCACGTTTCGATCTTTATCCAGAGAATAAACGACGTCCTGTTAATAAGACGCTTTTTAAAAATGACTATTTTCAATTGACCTACAATGTAAGAGAGGATTCCATGGCGCTGTCTTCCAGAGGCGATCTTGTATATTCGGCGATTCCTTATGATACTGCCAGAAACTATATTCAGCGCGCAGCAATCCAGTATTTGCTTCATCCGGAAGAAGTACAGCGATATATTGAATCACATAAAACCAATCTGGAGAAATATTTAATGCTGAGTATTTTTCAGGTGATGAATAAGCGAGTAGACAAGGACTCTGCTGAAGTTGTTCAGGCCTATAACGCAATTTTTGAACAGCCTTTATTTATGATCCAAATTCTGGGGCGGTTGCTGCAGCATGATGAAACAGGTCCTCTTTCCGCAAATCTTCCCGGGAAATTTTTATTTACTGAAAATGTGAAAACGGGAATCTCCGGCTATATTTCAGAATTCCTAAATTTTGTTGTACAGCTGACGCACGCTTTGCCGATTACAACAGACGGGAAAAATATCCAGTTGCTGGAAACCGCTGTGCAGACACATCTTTTTGATGAGCACACGATGTATAAACGACTGACGTTTGATTCCGATATACAACCGGCGCTGGCGCTGCTGCCTCAGGAAGTGAAACAGACGATAGAAGAATCGATGCTTGTTACGAAAGAATCTGTGCCGGCAAATAATAAACCGCTGTTACGTTCAGAATATGGAAAAGAGCTGTCTGAGATACGAAAAAATTATGTTGCACATAGTACTGATCCAAATGAGCTGATGAAATATTTTGAAAATGTGCATTCAACGGAAAATACAAATCTTGTCAATGTGGTTTCTGACATGCATACAATTGACGGCAAGTTTCCATTTACGAACAATCACTTCAATATTCTGGTCGGAGATATTTCGGATTCTCATGTAGAAAATGAAGACATTCGGGGAATTTATGTTCTGGGAAATCATGAACTGGTGGATGTCTTGCCGGACAGTCGATACAAAAAAGGTGAACAGTGGGATAAATGGCGGCCGTTTTTCGAAGAGCACTGGTTCAAAGTACTTTTGGTCAATCCGGATGAGTCCTGGTATTTGCTGCCGCCAGGTGATCATGTTTATTATGAGGTGGTAAAAGGGGAAGTGGAGAAACGTTTTCCTCGAGTTAATCTGCTGAATAACAGCAGTCTTGTTCATAATGGCATTCGCTATATAGGGCTTACTATTCCTGTTGCACAGGTCAGACGAAAAAAACAGCAGCAACGCTTTATTCTCAAAGCCTTAAAAGAATTGCTTGCTGAAGATTATGAGATACCCACTGTTATTGTTTCGCATGCGCCTCTGTTTAATGAGCTCAGTATGCTTTCGCCGAAAAGCAATGCATACAACAAGGAATATGTTTGTACAGAGCCGGAAATTGAGACCCTGTTTGAACAATACAATATCCTCGGGGCTGTCCATGGGCATCACCATATTCCGCCATCTTCGGGCAGGTTCAAGAAGGTGATATTTGCCGGAAAGGAATTATTTGTGGTGTGTTCCATCTACTCAAGTATGAATACAGGGTTTGATTTGATGAGCTTGATTGATTTAAGCAGGGGATACAATGGAAATTAGAAGATAAGATTAATAAAGGTTTTATGAGTGCTGCTCATAAATAACAGCTGCTGAATTTAGAACCGCAATTTTTCCGGAGAGTATTGTTTTGTGTGAGTTAGGGCTGCACTAAACTGGAGAGGAGATAGGCACTTAATCTGAAATTGTGCGTTTCAAGTGTTTATTATTTAGTTATAGAAACAGCAGAGCTTGGGAGGGGCAGGAAAGGTGTTCCAAGCTCTGCTGTTTAATTAGTATTACTGGTTTTTAAGTAAGATTAATACCTAGATTTTTCTAGTATCAACTCTTTAATAGGACACTCTCAATGATTCTTATTTAGCTAAATGATTCAGTTCAGTGACCATTTTTTTATTCTGATAATTTCTATAAAAATAGAATGCAATGATATGAAGGAGCAAATTCAGCAGTAATATTGCCCACCAGTAAGGTGTGATCAGTTCAAACATATCTTTTGAAAAAAGAAAAACAGCAGCAAATCCGCTCAAAAAATTGACCAGTGTTGTTATTGTAATATTCACTGGTGCTGTCCAAGTACCATAGTTCCAAATATAAGGATAAATGATACCGAAAATTGCAGCTATAATAATTGAAATTCCTATGATAGACCAAAAACTGCTCAACTTAACGGTGGAGTTCCCGTATACGAGTGTTGTAATTCCAAGTACCCAAATAGTTGTTAGAAAACTGGTTTGCATAAATTGATTTTTTAATTCTTTAAACATTGAAATTCCTCCTTGATTTGTTTTGCATAGTGACGGCTGACAATGTGTGTTTGTCCATTTTTTGTGTGAACTTCAAGTCGGGCATACTGCCCGTTGTTAAAGGCTACAACTTCTGTTAAATTCAACATAACAGAGTTGTTGATTCGGATGATCCCATTGATAGATAGTGCCTCGAATTCCTTGAGACGTCCTTTTGCATAGAATATTTTCTCATCAATTGTATAAATTTTTGAAAGATGATCCATTGCCTCGATCAGGTAAATTTCAGAATAGTTGATTGTTGACTTTCGTTCATTCATAGGATTAATGACTTCAAGTTTAGGATATCCATTTAAATTTAAATCCAGTTTTGTGGTTAAGTGTTGATTTTGAGGATTTAATTGTATGCCAATTTCATTTAATGAATAATCTTTATCCCAAAAATAATTAATTTTCATTGTTTGCCTCCTTTCATAATCAATATACCCTCTGAGCGCATTTATTACTTCTTATTTGTGTTTAGTTGCAAAATTTAGATGTTTGTTGCAAAAAATCTTATATAAAAAAGCTGAGAGAATAGTAGATTTTAGGCAGTAGTAAAAGTATCATCTGTGCTCATTTCTGAAATAAAGTTGCAGATTCATTTTTTTCTGCCCATGATTAGCTCAGTGGAAAAATGGGAGCTTTTTCATATTTGGCGCGACAATTGGCTTATTAAGTGAGTGTACTTTTTGCTGCAGCGGCTATTGTAACAATTATTTTTTATTATTCTGAAACAGCAAGCAGAAGAAAACTAGATAGACCAAATAGAGCTGCAGGACTGTTCAACAAGTGAACCTTCCTGCAGCTTTCTAATAAAGTATGGAATAGGAGCTGCCACTCAATCCTGGAGAAAACTTAATTATTCAAGTTTAAGCGCTTTCCAAACATCAAAACTTTGTTTCATTCCTTTGACGTTGTGAACACGCACAATTTCCACTCCCTGATTGGCTGCGAATAGAGAGGCGGCAACAGAACCGAAATCCCGATCAGCCGGATTTTTTTCACCGGTTAATGCACCGATTGTTCTTTTTCGGGAGATGCCGTACAGTAAAGGGAAATTCTGAAAGCGGAAAGCAGCGGGATTTCTCAGAATTTGCTGATTTTCTTCTGGTGTTTTATCAAAACCAAGTCCCGGATCAAAACAGATACGATTCTCTACAATTCCATGTTTTTGACACAATTCAAATTTTTCCTGATAGAAATCCTGAATATCCTCTTGAAGTGATACAGGTCTGCGTGGACGTGAATGCATGATTATCAGCCCGATTTCTGAAAAAGCCGCTGCAACTTCGACCATTCCCGGAGTATCCAGACCACGTACGTCATTAATGATTGTTGCACCGGCAATGACCGCTGCTTTAGCCACTTCGGGAAAATACGTATCGATTGAAATGGGAAGCTCTGTTTCTTTGCGGATTGCTTCAACTAGGGGAATGACTCGTTCAAGCTCAATCTCGGCTGGAACTTCCTGATAGTTCGGGCGGGTAGACTGACCGCCGATATCGATAATATCCACACCAGTTGCGATCATCTCCTGTGCGTGCTCCAAGGCGGTTTCTTTTTTATGGTAAAGCCCGCCATCTGAAAAAGAATCCGGTGTGGTGTTCAGAATACCCATGATTTGAAAAGGACGTGAAAAATCAGTCATTTAAAAACCTCCATTTCCAGTAATTTTTGAAATGCCTGTACCCGGGGACTCATCAAGAGACGTTCTTCCTGTGGAAGTTGGGCAAAGGTTTTCTGTTTTTTTGGTAAAAAAATGATGGAATCAAAGCCGTAACCGTCATCTCCGCGCGGTGTTGTGATTTCTCCTGATATTTCTGCCTCGGAAAAAACTTCTTCTGCCTCATCGTGATAGACTAAGCAAGCGTGCAGCGTACATTTTCTGGAAATATCAGGCTTGTCGGTAAATAAATTCAAGAGCTCAATATTTTGTTGAGCGGGATCATTACTGGTAAAAAAGCGCTGCGTTTTAACGCCTAAAATATCCGGAAAAGCAGATAGTTCAAGACCGCCGTCGTCTGCCAGGACAGGCAGATCAAGGTACTGAGCATAGCTGCGGGCCTTCAAACGGGCATTTTCAAGGTAGGTTGCTCCTGTTTCTTCCAGAGGAACATGCGTATCCCCAATATCTTCTAAAGAGAATAAATGTATTTTTTCTTCCAGCTGAAAAAGCCGTAAAGCCTGTCTCAATTCGGAAGCTTTTCCCTGATTATGTGTTGCATAAATGATGTTCATTTTTCGATTGCCCGCAGGAAATCATGCTTAGCTTCCAGTTCTTCTTTGAA
Source organism: Enterococcus sp. BWB1-3 (assembly GCF_016745275.1). Taxonomy (GTDB): domain Bacteria; phylum Bacillota; class Bacilli; order Lactobacillales; family Enterococcaceae; genus Enterococcus_L. The sequence continues at coordinate 14,105 of NZ_JADOEP010000003.1, read as the reverse complement.
AATGCCACGATAATGAAATGTTTTCGTCAAACTGTTGGGAGACTTAACGCCACGCATTGCCATACACATATGCTCCGCTTCAATTGCAACTGCGATTCCTTTTACCGGGATATGTTTCTCCAAATTTTCAGCAATCATCACGGTTAAATCTTCTTGAACACTTGGACGTTTGGCGCAATAATCTACCAGTCGGGGCAGTTTGCTCAGTCCAAGTACTTTTTGTCCATCGGGAATATAGGCAATATGAACCTTTCCAAAAAACGGCAGCAGATGATGCTCGCACATGGAGTAAAAATGAATGTCTTTGACCAGAACCATGTCCTCCTGATTGCGGCTGTCAAACAGCTTGTAGTCGGAAAATTCCGGTTCAGTTAATCCGCTGAAAATTTCCTGATACATCCGGGCTACACGAGCAGGTGTTTCTTTTAAACCTGGACGATCCGGATCTTCGCCTACCGCTCCCAAGATGTCGCGGACAGCTTTTTCGATGATTGCCTGCTGCTTATCATTTACCATTCCAAGTCACTTCCTCTCACTTCCTCTGCATTCCCGCTGATATTTATCCACTCGACCAAATCTTTTCCAAAAATTTTTTGATTATAAATATCTTTGAGCGGAACCAATACAAAAGAACGCTTTATCAGTTCAGCATGAGGAATGGTTAAATTCTCTGCCTGAATCTGCAAATTATCAAATAATAAAATATCCAGATCAATGGTACGCGGTCCCCAGTGAATCAGCCGTTTACGCCCTAAATCTGCTTCGATCTGCTGGATACAAGCCAACAATTCCTGCGGTGATAAATCTGTTTCAATCTTAACTGCTGCATTCAAAAAATCATCCTGATCTACATTGCCGTAAGGCTCTGTTTCATAAATCTGAGAAGAATCCATGACGGTAATGCGGGGATGTTCTGCCAGTGCCTGACGGGCATTTTTTAGATTCGCCAATCTATCTCCAAGATTGCTGCCTAAAGCTATAAAAACGATACTCAAACGCTAAACCTTCTTTCCATTTCAATCTCGATATTATCAAAAACACCGGGCATTGGGACACTGTATTTACGGACACGAACCATAGCACTATCTAATTGTGTTCCATAACCTGCTTCAATATCATCTAAAATTGCTGAAACTAGGGCTTCCATTAAATCGTAAGAAGAATTATTTACCCGAGAGGCAATCTTCTCATTTACTTCAGCGTAATTGACTGTATCAGCCACATCATCACTGTGTCCGGCTTTACTCAAAGAAAGTCTCAGCTCAACATCGAATTCCAGTTGCTGGCCTAACACCCGTTCTTCAGGCAGTACCCCATTTTTGGCATAAAATTTTAAGTTATTGATTCGAATCTTATCCATTTCCTGTCCCTCCTTTTTGCTCGATTATATCATATGAGAAGGAATGAAGGTGAAATGAGAGCCAAGGTTTTTTTGATAAAAAGTAAGGAGGGTGTTTGCCTGGCTTTTATGTATTGTTAAAGAATTTCAAAATTTACTTTGCGAACTTTCCATTTTTATGTCATAATCAACTGATGTTTTCTTACTCGATAGAGAGTGAAGTTTGATTGACAAAGGTGGTGCAGAAAATGAATACAAAAGAGAAAATGCTGGAAATTATAAAGAAGAAGCAGGGCGGCGGCAGAGCAAAACAGATGGAGACGCCAAAGAATGACCGCAAGAATATGCGAAAAGGTCCGAAAATTTTTAATAAGTAAGCTGGATATTTGTTTAAGTTATAAGGTGAAGCAGCGAACCTATTCTTAATAATTTGCTTCGCAATTGAAAAAAAAGAAAATTTTTGATATGGAACTGATAGGTTGATTATAGCCGCTTTTAACAGCATACAAGTAACAAGCAGCACTTTCCAAACGATGGAAGGTGTTTTTTTACAGTGATTGCTTTCCTAGATGAGCATGGTCTGCTGTTAAATTCAAAACGTTTTCTTGTGTATTCGGTAAAAATCTAAGCAAAAATATTTTCTAAATATATACTTGCTGATAAGCTGTGGGTAAGTTGTTAATAGGGCATAAAAAACGGGTTGTTGTGTACGTTTCTAGTGAGTGGACTATTTATTTACATTCGCCGGGTGGAAAGCTTCATTTTAAAAACAGATTTTATTATGCAGTAAATGAAGCTGTATTGTTGAATGAAATTACTTTTGATACAGTGTTTTTTGGAGCTGCGGGACTGGAAAACAGTATTATCAGTTCTGATGATCTGGGAGGTGTATACTTAAAAAAACGGTGTTAAAGAAAGCCCAAGATAAAATCCTTCTTGCAGAAAATAGCAAGCTTGAAAAGACAACGGCATATTCCTTTGGAAAGCTGAGTGATTTTGATTATTTTATAACAGATAGAAACTGGAAGGATCAACGCTGTCTCTCATTACTTCCGGGTTAGAAATTATTTATTAGAGGGTGACGATAATGGGAACAGGCGGTAGCAATATAAAGCTGGTTATGAGTGATATTGATGGTACAATTTTGGACTCTGCACATAGAGTGGATGATGGATTAAAGGAAACGCTGGAACATTTAAAAGAGCAGAAGGTTCCTTTTATTCTGGCTTCTGCACGTTCACCCAAAGGAATGTATTCATTGGCAGAAGAGTTGGGTATCAGGACAAGTCCGCTTGCCTGCTATAATGGCGCATTGGTTTTGAAAGAAGCGGATAGCGAATCCCATCAGCCTATTCTCAGTCATGAGATGAATAAGACAGAGGTGGGTGTGATTGTTGATATCATTAAAGATAGGTTTCCGGAGATTACGATTAACTTGTATTCCGGAGAGGACTGGTATGTCGATAAATATACAAGATGGGCTGAGATTGAAGCAGGTATAACAAAGGAAACACCAATTGAAAAAAATGTGCAGCTGCTGATGTTGAGTGCAGAGATGCCTGTTCATAAACTTTTGTTGATTGGAACACCGCAGGAAATTGAGCGTCTGCAAGCGTATTGTCAGGCATTGAAATTGGAAAGCAGTTCCTTCTACCTTTCAAAGGAAAATTATTTAGAGGTGACACATTGCGATGTCTCAAAAGAGAGAGCTTTACTGGAGTTGGCGTCGTATTATCAGGTTGATTTGGAGGAAACAATGGCGATTGGCGATAACTTTAATGATATCCCAATGCTAAAGCTCGCAGGACTGGGGGTTTCAATGGCAAATGCTCCTATTGAAGTTCAGGAGGCTGCGGATATTAAAACCTTCAGCAATAATGAAAATGGCGTATCAAAGGCTTTGCAAAAGTATGTTCTGGGAACAAAATGAGTTGTACAGAAATTCGTTCCAAGTAACCCTCCAAGTACTTTGTACCCAATGTGCTCATAAAAAGTTTCTGTAAAAACTGGTTCAGTAGTGCTGTTCGAACTGGATTTTTTTCAGCTGGATTTTTTGATGTAGGAATGAATTCAACAGTTGAAAAAATCAGTGATGATTTGTACGTTATTTCCCCTGCACCGATAGAGGAAGAAACCTTATCAGAGCTGAAAACATACCGGGTAAAAAGATAGGGTGTCTTGTATTTTGCAGAATATAATGGGGAAGTTTAATAAGAATTAGAGGGTGTGGATTGAATAATGATAGCTCGAAACTATGTTATAATAATGCGGTAGGAAAGTTTGTGACGGTGGCTACTTCTTGAGGAGGTGGTGCTTATGAAAGTAAGTGCTAATTCTAGGAAAGGAGAACGCCTTTTGTCAGCATTAGAGACAATCCAGTTACTATTCAGCTTTAGCATGCTTGTTATTGCTTTAGTCAATCTGCTTAAAAATGACAAAAAAATAACCGTCGTTAAACTTTAGTGAGTTTACGGTTATCTTTTTAACAAAAACTATGCTGCCGTCTTAAGCGGTTCTACGTTAAAGGGGATATGTTAGAGCATATCTCCTTTTTCATTGATATTATAGCACAATTTCGTATCTGAAACTACTTTTTTATATCATCGAAAGAAAGTAGTGAAAGAATTGATAGCGACAGATCTGTTAACAATATTGCAAGTAGACTTCAGTTATTTAGATAGCTCCGAAGTACTCCTGGAGGTTGATAATCAATTTTATCAGATAGCAGCTATTGAAGACAGCAAAGAGTCAATAGTTCTAATTCCGGATACGAACAAATTCGGAACAGAAATAAAGTTGGAAAATTTTATAACTAAATTGATGTTAAACAAAGCTGGTGTTCTTTATAAAAAATATAAGTAATTGGAAAAAATTTACGGATATCGTGTACGCTGTAGAATACAGAACAGTAACAGAACAGAAATCGGCTTTTTTACTTTAGAAGGAATCCCCGATGTTTCTTACAGGTTTGAGTATGATGAACAGGGCACAGCTATACTTAAAGAAGAGTTTTTTGCAAATGCTCAACCTGAATTTGCAAAAATTAAGATACTACAAAAAAATAGTAGCAGGTATAAAGACATTCAAAAGTTACTTAGTGATTATCTTAAAAATAGTCAGTAACTGGAGCTGATAGTTGAATCAGATTCAAAAAGGATAGTTCGAATTCCTAGCAAAAATTCTCCTGCAATAGCTGAGAATTTACCAGGATATTTTTTCTATAGATGAACGGTAAAAATTCCTGAGGCTGAAAATAGTTCGGTTTCTAAAAAAAGATCAATTATGTAGTATTAGGAGATATATTTTTTATTTGCATTTTTTTAGCTATGTAAATTAGAAAAGATATTTTTATTTAAAATTATCCATACTTATTGACACGTTTTTATGATATAATCAAAATGTAAAAAAATGAAGGGAAATTATATCATGAAAAAGAGAATTATTGGACTATTAATGTTTGGTTTCAGCTTAATCGTTAGTGTTTCATTTGTAGAAAGTGTGGAAGCAGCAAACTATAAAGAACCAGCTCCCACCGAAATACCTACGAATGATGTTGAAATCGTTACTTATGGACTGGAAGATTCAGATTCTATTGTTATGCTGTCCGATGGAGCGGTTATTCATGGTGAGGTAGAGATGCGTCCTAGTATTGATTCTAACATTGTAACAGTAGTTAATAGTGATACTGATCCACAGGCAATAACAGTTGAAGAATTCAAAGATGATCCTTCAAAATTAGTACCAAAATAAAAAAATAGTTTGCTGAGAGGACCGGATACCCCTAACTATGTTTATGAATTAAAAGCTAATGCTTCTTACAGATCAAATAGTTTTAGTGGTAGTGGATGGGTTTTTTCAGGATATTATTTTTATGCTGCTTCTGGTACCGGAGAATACTTATTATGGCAAACTTTTCGTGATTCTGCTCTAATTGGAGATCAGGATCAAGCAAAAATGACCTATCTTTATGGGGAAATGGTATGGGGGAGTATGCTATTTACCCAGGGTATCAATACTATTTCAAAACTAGATCAGGTTTGATGGCTTATTACTCAAAAAATCCAGTTAGTGGATCCTACTATTTAGTTTGTAATTGGTAAAAAATATATTGGTTTCAAAAAATAAAGATGGAGGGACTAGCATGAAAGGAAAACTCATTAAAAGAATACTTTTTTTAGCAGGTCTAATTGCTTCAATTAGTTTGACGTTTTTTTTAAGTAGATATGCGTTCTTTGCTGATGAGATATCAACAAATTCAGGAATTGTTGAAGTAGAGGAAGTGCAGGAAATACAAGAAGTCAAAGTAGAATCTGAAACAAATGCAACCATTTTAGCTGCTGTTGAAGAGGCTAAAATATATGGTAAAGATGTTTGGTACACAGATTACTACAACCAGTTGGGAGAACAAGCTACCTTTCTTGTTATGCCGAATGGTGGTTTCTTAAATGGGGAAGGATCAGTCCGGGAAACTGGTGAAAGCTGGAATACTGATGTTGATCCTGATGCCGCAACACTTAAAGAAATTAGGGAAGCAATTGAGAATATTGATTATTAAATGACTATGAAAAACACGCTCTATGATAATTTAGGGCGTTTTTTTTATTTAGGATATAGATAGTCTGAAGTAAAAGATATTACAATAGGTTTGGTACTTAATAAATCTTTTCCATTTTATTCTGAGATGCAGGAGTTGACAGCCTATTGCTCAAAAATTTAGTTTATATAATCAGTAACTGAAGATGATCAATGGGACAGTAGCGTGATCTGGAATAATAATAGAATGAGTTCAAATGAAACAAGCTATGTGGACTGAAATTCTAGAAGAAAAAAGGAAAGCGTGATTTCTGATGGAAATATACAGCAGCTTATGGCCGTTTATACACGAGAAGATTTTAAAAGGTTCTACAGAAAAAGCATAACTCAAAATGTACTTGGGAAAGATTATCAGCTGTTAATTGAAGAGTATCTCAAAAAGAATGAAATTGAAAGGAGCAAGAAATGAATTTATTTGATTTAGCTCTAAGAATACTATTTATAGCAGTTGTGTTTACAGTTATTTTCACTATAAAAAACATTCAAGAGAATAAGGAAAAAATGATACTTCTTCAAAAGGATCAATAGTTGATAGTATAATTTGATTGGCTAGTGGATATCAACTAAAAACAAAGACTTTGCTAAGAAGGGGAGAAAGAAAAATAATGCGGAGAGAAACTCAACTAGAAAAGTTAGAAAATAGTATTAAATACCCATAGTGCTAGTTAATTAAGTACTTAATTTCTCAATTCCAATTGAAAATTTTAATGTTTCACTATCTTCTTCATGTGCTTCAACCAACAAAAGATTATAAAAATGTGTCTTCTCAAAAAGGATCAGTAAGAGAAAAGGCAAATGACTTTAAGGAGGGGTATACTTGGTTATTCTGACAGAAAGAGAACGAAGCGTGGTTTTAAGCACGATGATTGTCGAACAAAAGGAAATATTTTTTTACTATAAAAAGAAGGACATTCAGTCAATGTTTCTAAATGAAATTTTTACAAAAGATGATTGTTGGGAGTTTTACGATTATAAAGAAAGCGACTGTTATCAAGCTGAAAAAGTTCCTGTGGAAAATCATTTGTTTTGTGCTTGTGGACGAGAGGTGAAATATCAGTATCTTTTAAGAGCAAAAACAAAGAATGAGATTATTGGTCTTAGTTTGAAGCATTTCTCTGATCATACGAATATCCCAGAGAAAATAGCCAGAAATGTGCGCGAGGGTATTCAGAAAATCAATAGGCATTTGGATGATATTTTGATAAGAGTAAGTCGTGGCGAAGGCTTCCAATCTTTCATAGCTAATGCTGTTGGTTTCTACAATGGGCAGGTAGCTTTTCCTGATATGCTAAAAGAAAGAATGAATGCGTTTTACAAAGTTGATTTGCCTATGAGTACGAAGGATACTAATAAAGTGAATCAGATTATTGCTGATTTTAAACATATTCAAAGGGAAAAAGAATGTGAAGAAGAACGACAGCGTCACGAGGAATGGTTGAAGTCAAGGAAAAGACCAAAAAGTATTGGTGATGATGAATTTTTAGGAGATATTATAAAGTTAATTGATCAGTATTACGTAGAAAAAGATGTAATAATTGATATTAATCAAATAACGATTTTATTGAAAAAAAAATCTGGCTATGTACATGAACGTTTAATCGGCTATGTTGGACCAGCGATGAAATTAATCTCGAACGAGGTTTGTCCTGGTCACTTGATTCAAGAATCTCATTTCACATATAGGAAATTGAAATCAGAACCAATGGCATAATTTTAGAAAAGACCAAAAAAATTAGGAGTTAAGACGATGAGTAAGCAAACTACGGAAAAGTTATTAGTTCTCAAAAAGGATCAGAAAGGAATGTAAGTATATACTCAAATATACATATAGAGCTTTCCCAGCAGATCAAATTAATTCAGCAAAATACGCTGAATTAGAAAAAACTGGATGTACTGATAAGTATTCGGACTTATTGAAAGAAAATTCAATAACAAAAAAGTATCTTGCTGGGACTAAAGAGCCTTCTTTAGAAGGACTTTATCAATTTATCAAAAAGGATCAGAAAGAGGATCAGTAATGATTATTCGATTGCTATATGGTGTTTTTTTCTTGTACATAGTGGTTCGTTGTATTCTGGCAAAAAAATACTCAGGGATTAAAAAAAGCTGTAATCATTTGGAAATAGAAATAGAAAAATATTGGGAACCGCCAGAATTTATCAATAATCAGCTAGTTAGACCTGAATTATCAGATAACTACGATAAACTTTGTAACAATAGATTTAGTTATACGCCACGATGGAGAAGATTGTATTTTATGGACAGTAGAGTCAAAAGATATGGAGGTATCTCAATTGGAATCCTATCTCTAATGCTGGTGTGGTTCAATTATCAAAACAACAGGGTACGAACAAATATGCTGATAGTTATCTTACCTCCAATCGTTAATCTGTTTAACACTCTTTTTGAGCCCTATGAAGTTAAACTTCCTTGGAAAATGCAGAGTCCAAGAGATTAAGCAGCGTAGTCTTGAAATAGTGTGATCTTCATTGTGATGGTTTGTAACTTTAGGAAATGCTACAAATTTAAACTTTATATTTATCAGCAACTGGTAGAAAATAATAAATATAGAAGGAGCTGGATAATAATGAACGTAGGAGAAGTTATACGACAGAAAAGGAAAGTATATAACTATACTCAGCAAAACTTAGCGGATCAATTAAGGGTATCTAGAACAACTATATCGAGTTGGGAGACTGGCCGAACGTACCCAGATTTATCTATGCTGATTGCGTTGAGTGGCGTATTTGAAACTTCTGTTGATTATCTTCTGAAAGGGGATGTTGAAATGGTGAGTGAGTTAGACAAAAGTGTGAGAAGAGGAAGAAAGTCAAAATACTATTTAGGAGTGTTGCTTGCTATATTAGTGCTATTAGTAGTATATTTTTCAGCAGTGTATATCAAGAAAAATAATCTCTACAAAAATGTAAATGAATGGCAGAGGATTGGAGGGGCGTATTCTCTTACTGAAGAAGACATGACTTATATGGTCGGTTATTCTGATTCACTAGATATTAGAAACATATCAAATGAATTGGGACTATTAGCAGATAGATCTAATGATGACAATAGTCAAATAACAATGATTTATAATGGAAATGATGACGACATTCAAGTTTCTTTTAGGAGCGGACCAATTGAGGGTATGTCATTTATTTTTGATAAAAATTTTATTTTAAATGATGAAGCTGAGAATAGTAACAGGGTTAGATATTCCTACGAAATTAGAAAAAATGTGAATGATATCCTTAAAAAGGAGAGTTCATATTTCCAAGATACTTTTGAAAAAGTCAAGAATAAATGGGGAGAAATAAATGAGGTGGGATATTAAGGCGCCACCTCATTTATTTCTATGATCTAGTAAGTTTTGTATTGTAGTATAACTTTTAATTTGTCAGTTCTATAATTTTTAGTTTTTGCTTTTGTTGATACATAGTAGTAAACAGAAGTAAAAGTGTAACCTTTTCGGACATTTATCGTCTTATATGTGTGTCCATATGGCGCTCCTTTTGAAATTTTGTTAGTTTTAAATGTAGTAGTTTGATCAACAAAATAATAATTTACAACTGTTCCTATATATCCCAAGGTTCTAATAGTAGGTAATTCATAAGTTTCAAATATACTTTTGTAGAATGTTGTATTTTCTATGTCAATTTTCTCTGCAAGGATTGTAACTTTTGTCTCTTCAGATAATTCTTCAAAGGGAATAGGAATTACAGGTTCATTAGCTGCCTGTTCAATTTTTTCTTGTTCGTTAGAATATGTGTTATCTGCTTGGGCGCTAACAGCTCCTAATGGACAGAATAGAAACCCTATCAATAAACTAGTGAAAATATATTTTTTCATAAATATTCCTCCTTCTTAATATGTATTTAGAATAACAATTGCTTTGATTAAAGGTAAAGTGCTATTTTGTAGCGAAGCCAATTTTTTTTAGGACACACAATGTAGCAATGTTGAATTGAAGGTGTTTTTGTTATTTCTTTATTAATTGATTTTTTTGGATTAAATAGAGAATTTCAAGTGAAGAAAACATTTGAATAGGGTCACTGAAGGAAGGCGAAAAGCCTTCTTTGTATGCACTCTTTTTTATCTAAAATAATCAAAAACGATGTATTTTATCGGACATTAAAAATGTTTTCTCTGATCCACAAAAATAGTCATGTAAAATGGATGGATGTATTCCAGGTTATTTCTGAAGGTGCAGCTATCCATTTTGCTTATATTCATAAAAGATGAAACCGCCTACTTAAGTTAGAATAGATGGTTCTATGATGAGTAGAAAAATGAGTGTTGAAACTCTAATATCTTCAGCGAAACATGTCTTGCTTAAGTACTAATTGGAAACCTTTCCATTTTAATAAATGTTTGTGTGTCACTCTATACCGCAAAAATTCATTCCGTTAATACTGGAATCCCTCAAATTAAATTTTGCAAAAAAAGTATTTATAATGAAACCTTTACAAGGTTTTTGAAGTCTAATAGGCGTGGGAGGGGGAAAATGACTATAATGAAAAATGACTTACAAGTAGCATTAGTCAAAAAAGCGAAAAAGGGAGATATTAGAGCGTTTTTTCAACTTTGTGAAGCGTATCAAGTGGTGCTGTACAATTCCGCCTATAAACTACTTCAAAATAATGAAGATGTTGCAGATTGTCTACAAGAAACAGAAATTCGTGCTTGGGAGAAAATTAAAAAGCTTAAGAATGACGCAGCTTTTAACACATGGATTTTTAAAATCATGATCAATGTTGCGAAGACTATCCTAAAAAAAAGGGTGGATATGATCCAGTATGATGATAATGATTGGTCTGTGGTAGATAAGCGTTATGTGGGTTCAGATTTAGAGACGGTATTTATGTATTTACCGGAAAAATATAAAATCCCTATCGTATTACATTATTATGCAGGATTTGATGTTAAGGAGATTGCTAATCAGTTAGACATGCCAAAAAATACGGTGAAAACGAGATTAGCACGTGGAAGAGAAAAATTAAAAATCTTATTGGAGGGAGAATGGGATGGAGAAAAAAAATATTGATTTGATAAAAAGAGAAAAAGAAATTCCAGAAGATGTTATGCAAAAACTAAATCAAAATCGTAAGAAGATGGTAGAGTATGAGGATAATAAAAAAATAAAAGTAGTTGGATACAAGAAACCGATTGTTTTACTTGTTGCATTAGCAGCAATAGCAGTACTTTTAATAGCTAGTCCTCAGATCAATTTAGCAATAAGAAGTGTATTAGGGATTAGTGAAGATCCAGGTATTAGTTCAGCAGAGAAGAATGGGATAGAAAGTAATTTAAACTTAGTGAGTGAATCTAACGGAATGCAGATAGCGTTAACGAAATTTATTGCAACAAAACGCAAAATGGCGTTTGATTACCAATTTAAAATCGAAGATGAAAAATTGAAGACATTATTGGAGCGGAATAGTCAATCAAGTGAGTCTACAACAAAAAACTTTGATTTTATAGATATTGAACTTTATGCAGAAGGAAGCAATGAAAATTTATATAGGGGTGTTGCGGGGGGCTCAACCAGCCGAATTGAAGGAGACATGTTCTATGGTTCCGTGATGGCTGTTTTTGCTAGTGATACTATCCCAGATAATACTAAGCTGACGTTGCATATTACCCAATTAGCTTGGCAAGATAATGAAGAAGTTGCAAGAGCAAAGGCGGAAGCTACTGCTATTGATCCAATGGCCCCTTTTTCAGTAGATTATGCAGCGGCATATGAAGGGGATTGGGTATTCGATATTGATTCTAGACCCTTACCACAAACAGTAACACCAGAAGTTATGAACATACACAATATTGAGAATATTAACGTGGTTAGTGATGCTTTGCAGACAGAGGCTAAATTTACTGTTTTGCTAAAAAAAGAGGATAGCAGACCTATGGTTATTATTTATAAAGACGGTGTTAAAGTGGATAATTTTATTTCTACAGAGATACATGATCCTACAACTGGAGATTTTGAATTGACTTTTAGTTTAAGTGCATTGGATAAATCAAACGCAGTTTACAGAATAGAGCTGAATGAAATAGATAATAATACACAATTAATTGAAGAAATAGGGAGTTTTGAAATTAAAAATGAATAAGTTCATTTTATTCAATGGTAAAATTTAGTGAGATAAATTTTTATAAACATACTTAAGCGAAAAAGCACCCTAAAAATTTATTTAGAGTGCTTTTTTATTAGGGAAGGGGTCCATTTTTCTATATATTGATATTTGATACTCTATACCAGGAACCTGGAATAGGATTATATGTTAAATAGGTCGTTAACTTACCAGGACCGATGTTATATTTTTATCCAGAATATAAAGCGAATCTAACAAAAAGAAAGCGTGGGAGTGAGAGGATGAAACGAACACTAGAAGAGATTCAATTAGATTTTGAAGAGATAAAAGCTGCTGAAGGATAGCTTTTGATAGACTTCAACTAAGAGGACAGACAATCTCTGAAGAGAAAGATAAAACATTCGACTTTATACCGTAAAATTTCGTTCTATTGATATGTGGACCCCAAAATCAAATGAGAGAGATCAGATTTAAAGCGAAAAGTATTGAAACTGGTGAATGGCTACTATGTTGATGAAGGTATGGGGAACCATTTAATTATGTACTATAGTGAGAAAGAGAATAAGGTCATTGCTGTTCCAATTGAGCGTAGGAATTTATGTCAATACTCCGGTCGTAATGATCGTGCAGGAGTTGAGATTTATGAACGTGATCGCTGGGAAACATATGGAGTAGTATCTTTTGAAGATGGAAAATTCATGTTCAATTGGGAGAATATAACTGAAGACTTGTTTGAGATTGAAGATGATTCTGAAGTAAAAGAAAATACTTTTGACTGAGCGCCAAAAATAGCAAGCAGCTATTTTTTTCTAGAGGTGATCCATGAGTCAATTTTAGAGTAAAATAATGCTTCTCAAAAATTGGTGTTTATGAAATTAAAAAAGAGCGAAGAAATCCGCTATCGGAGGGATTTTTTCGTTCCTTAAAACTAAGGCTACACTCAGTGCGGTGTTTATTAAGCAGCTTAGAATGAATACTACAAACTAATTTGTTTTGGAATAAAGAGTTCCTGAGTATTTGGCTTGATAAATAGTTCCAGCGAATGTTGATATTTTGTAGTACGTTTGATAATAAACGTATCCAGACCAAGGGGTTAAGTAACCGCTTTCAAAACTAACGTGGTAGTATCTAGGAAAAATTGCAATACTAAAGTTTCTATACATTGTGTACGATCGCTCAATAATTAAAGCTCGAGAGAGTGAGACTTCTTCGTAAATAGTATATTCAGAACTGTCAACTATATTTCCAGCTTCATCAGTAACGGTGACAGAATCACTAGAAACAGGAATTGAAACTGTAGAGAAATTGGCTGCCGGAGTAACTGTTTCTGAAGCAGAAGTACTAACTGGAGAAGTGATTAATAATAAAGCTAAAAATGAAGATGCAAACAAATAAGTAAAAAAATTTATCTTAAACATGATAAAACGCTCCTTCTATGGTATTATTAATGCAACCTAGTCATAATTTAATTATATATTGTTTATTTTTTTTGTCAATGGACTTTTAAGAATATGAGGTGAACTATATGAAAAAACGAATAACTTTGGTTTCATTTGTCTTTTTAATGCTTTTGGTCGGATGTGGTAATAAGGGTTCCTCTGATTCAGCAACTTCTAGCAGTACGGTCTATTTGGATGAAAATAATGGATTTTATGTCTATGCTGAAGATTTATTAAAAGTAACACAGAAAAAGACAGAAGAAAAAGCTATGAACCTGGAAAGAGACGGAATCGATTACCAGCTGATATTTTCTAAGGAGAACGAGGACGCAACAAAGATAGATTTATATTATGAACCAATCGAGAAGTAGGAAAAAGTCAAGTTCTAAGACTAGGTATAGAACATAAAATAGTTTGAACACCAAGATTAATCTTGTTTCAAAGAAAGAAGTAATTTTACCTATCTTCATAAAAAAGCTTTCTTTAATGAGTGTGGGACAATAGTCAGAAAAAAATCTAATTATTGTCCCACTTTTTTTGATTTTAAGGTATACAAAAAGCACACGACCTTATAAGATTAAAGTGACTAAACTCAACCAAAAAGGAGTGTGCCTTATGTTTAAAAATTATACCATTAATCAA
>NZ_JADOEP010000029.1 GCF_016745275.1 Enterococcus sp. BWB1-3 | reverse complement strand
GGAGTCGTGAGTAATTGTGGTGCTAGCGGGAGACCTTTCTTCAGTGGGCCTTTCAGGCTCTGGCCGGTAATAGAGGCTTTCAGCCGCAGAGCAAACCTCCAGTTCACACTGGAGGTTTTGATTATTTGAATGAAAAATAAAAAACCCTCCGCATCACACACTAATACGAAGGGAAACACAAAATGAAATCTAAGATTGAATTCATAATAACATGAAATGAATGTTTTCTCAATAATTTAGCATAATACATAAAAAAATGAGAAAACACGAAGCTTAATCCAACTGAACTGGCAAAAAACCTCAAATTTTTTAAAAAAAGGAAAATAATTTACTTTAATTGATTGGGATGGAAAGAGTATAGTTATGAGCCCAAAATATTAAAGACGGGCTTAGAAAAAGTAGTTAAAAACTAGAGAATAAACAAAAATACTTTTTAGATTAAATGAAACATACTATGTTAATCTTTTGTTTTCTTTATGTCAAGTATATTGTCTTTTCAAAAAATTAGAAAAATCTCTAAAAGTATGGTAATTAAAATGCCAATATGTATTGTATAATTTTTTTTATGTAAATACAGATATCTTTTAAATCAACTATTTTTTAGATTTAATCTAAAGATTTTATAAAAAAAGAAGGGAATGAAATACAAAATGAATAATTCATTAAAAAAAGGTTCATTTAAGTTTTTATTGTATTCAAATACGATTCTCATGGGGGCAGTAACTCCCATTCGTTCGTTGTCTGTTTTTGCTGAGCAGATTACATCTTCAGCAGAGGTTGCAGTTCAACGAAATTATGCGAATACACTGGTTGAATATCAGGATGCAAGAAATGAGTATGAAATAGCTAAAGTAACATATGATCAGGCTCTTGCAGATTACAATGGCTTGAAGGATACAGCAGATGCTACATATGCTGTGGCACAGCAATTGAAAACTGAATTAGAGACATTGAAAGCAGAGTATCAAGATCAAGCAGCCGTTTTTGAAACTGCAGCTCAAAATTATAATGCTGTAAGAGAAATTTATGAAACAAACAAAACCGAGTATGAAGCAACAGTAACTGATTACCATACAGCAAAAGCTGATTATGAAGCTGAACAGCTTATTTACCAAGAGATGAAATCTACTTTTATTGATAAACAAAATGAGTATTTTGCATCTCTTTCTGATTATGAAACGTTAAATAATGATGCTGAAACGAAAAAGATTGCGTATGAATCACTACGCATGGAATATGAAAGCAAGCGTACTGAATATGAAGAGTCTGCTAAGGCTTATGAAGAGGTTCAGGCTGCTTATAATGATGCGAAACTTGCTTACAATACTCAGTTGACAGATTACAATGAGGGGAAATTTTCTTATGAAACACTACTGAATGAATATACTAATAAGAAGGACGGTTATGATGTCTCAGCAACAGTTTTTAATCAGGCTGCAGAGATGTATGCGGGGGTAAAAGCAGAGTTAGAGGCTACTAAAATAGCTTATGTTGGAGAAAAAGCACAATATGATCAGGAGCTCAGCAAATATAATATTCTGTTAGAGGAGTACAACACAAAGAAAGACGAATATTTAACTAAAAAGACGGCATATGAAATGCGTTTGGCTGAATTAACTGCTTTAATCAGCGGTTATGAAAAGCAACTTACTGCATATAATCAGATTAAGGATGACTATTTAACGACTAAACAGACCTATGAAGCTTCAAAAATAAATTATGAAACATTGTCTGCTCAATTAGCTGAATTAGCTAGTCAATACGAAAATGAGCGAACGGCTTATGAAGTTGAAAAAACAGCTTTTGAAGAAAAGACAGTTGTTTATCAGACTGCTAAAACAGCCTATGATCAGCAAAGGGCATTTTATGATACACAACTCGAAGCTTATGAAAATGAGCTGAAAGCTTACAACGAGAAACGAATTGCAGCAGAAGAACTTCTTGCTCAATATGAAGAAGGAACGGCAGAGTATCAATCTGCTTTAGAAACATACAATGAAAATAATAATCGCTATAATGAAATTAATATAAAGTATCAGGAAGTTAAAGCTCAGGCTGATCAATTAAGTGTTGAATTCAAAGAAGCACAAACAGTTTATCAAACAGCGTCTGTTGATTATCAAACAACTACTACTTCCTATCAAGCAGTTAAACAACAGTATGATACTTTAGCAGCTCAACTGGAGCAGGCCAAAGGTGACTATCAGGAGTTGGAAAGAGATTATCAGTTTTTAAGCAGTAAATATGCTGAAGGAATGGCGGTTTATACAGAAACAGAAACAGCTTATCAAAAAACTTTGACAGAATCAGATGAAGTAAGAGCTGAATATATGGAGTTAAATAATTCTTATGATCTTGTTTTAGCAGAATTTATCAACGGTTCAGCAATTTACGAAGCGACGGAAGAAAAGTATATTGCTGTAAAAGCTTTCTATGATGCTGTCAATCAGCAATATGAAGCAGCCCGATCAGAATACGACCGTTTATTGTTAGAGCAGCAGTCTCTTAAGGATGAACTGACTCAACTTCAAACAGAACTTTCTCAGCTAGAAGCAATTTATAACAGTCTTGGTATTTTAATGGTCACTGTTCAAACTCAATACAGCGAATTGGAAGCGCAATATAATGAAGCAAAAGCTGCGTATCAGGAAGTAACTGCGCAGTTGACAGCTTTGGAACCAGAATATACCGCTGTATCTGCAGCCTATATATCTGCTCAGGAAGCCATCGCAGATGCTGCAGCTGTTTATCAGCTTCGTGAAAATGAGTACACAGCTTTAGCAGCTTCATATGTTGAATTGAACGAAAAATATAATCAAGCCTATGCTCTTTACCAAACTGCTTTAGGTAAACTTAGCAATGCTCAGAATGAGAAAGTATTCCATGAAGCAGAGTATGGAGTAGTACAGGGAGAGTATGATGATTTACAGATGGAGTTCTCTGCGTTGGAAATTAAGTATAGTGAAGTGAATCAGGCATATACAAATGCTTTTGAAGCTTATAATACAGCTCAAAGCGCTTATATTGAAGCAAAAGATAAATTACTGGAACTTACAGACAAATTTACAGAGGCAAATACAAAATATCAAGCTATGTTAGTAAAATATACAACTGCAAAAGAGGAATATGATGAAGTACAGAGATTATATGATCTAGTTGAAAGTGCGTATCAAGTTGCATTAAGTGCTGAACAAAAAATTAGTACTGCTGTGACAAATATGAACTCTGTAATGAATAATTTTCCTTCCATTACACAGGAAAATTTTGTCAATATTGCAGCTGAGATTGAGGTATGGCAAGTTGATTATGCAAATGCAAAAGTTGAATTAACTGAGGCTTTAGACTCTTGGTCAGATATTCAAGCATACCAGACTGCAAGCGATGACTATAACAATAAGTTAGGAAATTCATCAAGTCCCGTTTATACTCCAGAGTCGTTTAGTGATGAGCTGGCTGACTATATTAATGAGGCTGGCACAGCGATGACAAATAATATTAAGAATGCTGAAATCTATCAACAATATTATCAGGCATATGCTGATTATCAAGAGGCGTTTACAAAATATACAGAAGGATGGGGAGAAAAAAATCCTTATAATAATGATTTAGATGATTGGGTGGCAGTAATCAATGTTCCAGTCAGTCAGAATTATAGTTTAATTGGCTTAACTGATGAAATATTGTTGGAGATGGAAGATACTCCGGAAAATCGTCAGTTGCTTATAGATACTTACGAGACTTTTTCAAATGATCAAGTGACGGAATTTGAAAAACTTGCAGACTATTTGAGGGAGGTTTCAGCTGAATGGCAATTGGCCAAAATAGCGTTAGCTGATGCTATTGAAGTATTTAATAATGCAACTCAAAACAGTGTAATAATGGGTGAGGAGACTGATCCGCTTCCAACGAACGCCAATAATATCCTAAAAAGAGTAAGATCAACAATAGAAAATAATTTGGATGAATTTGGAGACTATGCTACTATTTCGAAAAAAACTTCTATATACGTATGGATTCATTCACTTGGGAATTTTGTTGCCTATACAAGGTATTTAAGCGGTCAAGATGTAGAAGATCCAATTTCGGAAATTCCTCCTATGGTAATTGAAACACTTGGAGCAGAACCAGGACCTTTGGCATTGATACCGGTTGAACCCACTGAGGAGGAACTTCCAGAACTGCTTGCTGCACCAATAGAACCAGAAGTACTCAATGAGCCAGAAGCAGTTTCACCTGTTGCAGAATACGAGATTCCTGCAATTGAAGCACCGTCATTGGTTTCAGAAATGATAATTAATGATAACCTCACTGGCATTACTCAGACAACTCTTACAGAAGCTCGTGCTTCCGCACCAACTGATTCTGTTGTTGAGCCAGGTGTATCTCAACCAGTAACGGATGTGGAATGGGACAGTGAAGAAGCAGTGGCTTCTATCACTCCTGAAGCTCCTTCCGAACTAAATGATTTGGAGGAGGTAACAGCTCCTGAACCTATAGAGGTACCTGAAGTGATTGAAGAAGTACCTGCTGTAGAAGAGCCGATCATTCCAGAAGTCACAGCTCCGGAAATAGTAGAAGAAGCTGCGGCTCCAGTGGAACAGCCAGTCGAGATTACTGAACCAACAGAACCAACAGTGATCGAAGCACCCCTGTCAGGAGAAGTACCGTCTGTACCTATTACTTTGACTGCACCTGTGGAAAAAGCACAGCCTGTTTATACAAATACTGTAAGTATTGCAGCTGAGCCTGAAAATCAACTTTCAACCACTCGTTCTAAAAGAAGGTTACCAAATACAGGAACAGAAGACTCTACAGCCGGACAAAGTGCCGGAATGCTTATGACCGGCTTGGCTGGTTCCCTTATGTTCTGGAAGAGAAGAAAAAGAAGGCATGTGAAATAAAGTAATCGATTATTCAAAGTGATTCTTTCTAAAATAAATAGGTGTGGTTTTGACGGTAATTACCAAAATCACACTTATTTTTTAATTCATTCTGTTGTCTGTCTCTGAGTAAGGTTGTTACCAGTCAAAAAGGACTGCATAGCTAAGTGCAATAATCTCCCGGGCATACATTCTCGCTGTAACAGAGGATTCAGATTTGGCAGGTAATCCGCTTAGTTCCTCAATTCCTAAGCGGTTTGCCAGGAGTTTAGAGCGATAGATATGGAAATCACTAGTTACAATTACGGTTTTTCCCAAGTCTCTTTTTTCCAGCGCATTGGTAATATTCTCTTTTGTTCGGGTGGATTGATCTTCGCGAATGATTCTTGATGAGCTGACACCGTTGGCAATCAGATAGCCTGCCATAACATTTGCCTCGGAATCTGGTTCATCGGAACCTTGTCCGCCGCAAACGATGATAACCGCCTGAGGATTTTCGTCAATATAGCTGATTGCTGTATTTAGGCGTTCTTTCAGCACTGTGCTGGGATAAGCAGTTTCTTTACTCTGACCTCGTACTTGTGCTCCCAGAATAAGGATTGTATCCGGCTCAGCTGCTGGTATTTCTTTTGTGCCCTTTAAAATCAGAAAAAATATGGAGCCAATATATATGCTGCACAAAATAACAATAACTGCTAGTACCTTTTTTAATTTTTTCATTCATTCCCCTCTTTTCTGCTAGTCATTATACCCCGTTACTTTGGCAGGCAGGGTAGGCTTTGTTAATCATTGAATTAAATAATTTGACTTTTGTAATGATAGTCTGACGTTATTAAGTGTAAACGAGAAAGTACGAAAAGGTCTTGTTTTCACTGTACTTTAAATAATTTTTAAACTCATTAATTAATTCTTGAGGTTCGATGGGAAATACTCTCTTTTCTCAGGCAAATTAATAGAAATCACTTGTTGAATCCTATATGATTAAAGATATATATAATGAATTAAAAAAAATAAAAGTGATAAATTGATGTATTTTCCAAATTTATTCATAAAATAACTGAATAAAGTCTACGATCCTTCGAGATTATATGGTAGAATAGAAAAATGTATAGTTCTAGAGATAATTGATTTATCAAGAGTGAAATAACTGGGAATTTTGACCATAAAATCAAATGATAAAAAAAGGAAGTTTGTTAAAATGAATGAAAAAAATATCACTACTACTCGTTCGGAAAGAAATAAACAAAATAAGCCAGTTAAAGAGACAAAGCAGGCTGATCCGGATAAACCGATAAAAAAAGGAACAGCTAAAAATAAGACAATAGCTATCCCTCTTGTTACTGCTGTAACTTTATTTACGCTGGTTTTAGTGGTAGGATATGTATTTTTTCAGTCTCACTTTTTACCAACTGCAGAAGCAAATGGTGTGAAAATAGGCTGGTTAAATGTAAGTGCTGCTGAGGAAAAATTGAAAAGTTTGAATACTGATGCCGGAGATATCGTGATTGAGACTGCTGATGGACAAAAACAGACAATCCAAATTCCTGAAAAATATGCGGTTACAAAAGAATATTTGAATGAAAATATTGGAAGCCAGTCAATTGAACTGCCTTTGAATGAGTCATTTAAGACAGAACTGGAAGCTAAACTGAACGAGTTGACATTTGCTGAAGGAACGCCAAGTAAAGATGCACGAATTGAGCGTTTGGATACTGGCTTCCAAATTGTTCCTGAAGAAAATGGAACGGTCATTGATAAAGAGAGTCTTATGAATAAAATAATTTCTGACGTAGAGAAAAATACCGGCAACTATATTTATAATGTAGCTGATTTTTATCAGAAACCGGCTGTACTGCAGGACAATGAAGACTTGAAGAAGCAATTAACTGCTCTCACGCAAAAAGAGAATAAGAAAATAACTGTTGCTGTCAGCGATAAAACAGTAGAGATTCCGAAAGAAACATTGCAAAGCTTCATCAATGATGAAGGTCAAGTTGATACAGGTGTTGTTGAAATCTGGTTAAATCAGATCAGTCTGGAGTATTCTGCTGTCAGTCAGCCAATCACATTTACCAATGTGCATGGTGAAACGAGACAATATAAAAATAATGGCAGCTATGGCTGGTCATTGAATGTTGCTGAAACGATCCCTTTAGTTGTTCAGGCATTAGATAGTGCTAATTTGGAAGAAACAGTTACTGCTGTGATTGACGGAGATGTTAATCAGTCATCGGTTGTTAATCAGACATATATAGAAATTGATCTAAATAATCAGATGATGTATTATTTTGAAAATGGCGTAAAAACTTTGGAGACTCCTGTTATTACTGGACGCTATCATAAAGGAACTGCAACTGTACCGGGTTTCCACACGATCCTTTACAAGGATACAAATACAAGCCTTAAAGGTCAGATGCTGGATGGTTCAAGTTATGATGTTCCTGTAAGCTATTGGATGCCGTTACTGAGCTATGGCGGAGTTGTTACACAAATTGGTATACACGATGCAGATTATAAATTGGAACATTTTGGAAATAAAGAAGCTTACAAAACAACCTTGGGAAGTAATGGCTGTATTAATACACCGGGAAATGTAATGGCTCCATTATTTGCCGCTTCTTATCCGGGAATGCCTGTTATTATTTACGGTACTATCTATGATGATGCTCCAGGTGAATTCGACAAGCCGGTTGATTATGGTACACCGGTTTAAAAATAACGAAAATAGTTAAGAGCTTTTGAGGTTTTCAGCTTCAGAAGCTCTTTTTAGTTAATTTTTTGTATTCTTGGAAGACTTTTGTTGGGCAGAAATCGTTGAATAAAAAGCTTCTGAAAAGAAGACTAATTTTTATTCTCACGAAGGGCTTGCTTTTTTATTTGAGAAGTGATTAAATGGGTACATAACATGATTGAAGAAAAAGACAACTGAACTTGAGATGCAGTCTTACAGAGAGGAAAAACACAGCTGAAAGTTTTCCGGATATGCGCAGGGGATGACCACTTTTGAAACCTTTGTTGAAGCAGAGGCGGTTGTACCGTTACCACATTTAAGGAACAGGGTTTTTTACTTTGTTTAAAATTAGGTGGAACCACGAAATATTCGTCCTAGTATCTAACATAGATACTGGGGCTTTTTTATTTAGTGACGGGACTAAGAAGTTGGAGAAGCATTCTGAATCAAGTTTTTCTTAATTATCCTGATAGCTGATATAATATGAAATGTATAAAATCAGTAAATTTAAAAGGATCATTAAGCAGAAAAAAATTCAATCAGCGATGAAGGAGGAATATCTACCATGTTAATCAAAATCACTTTTCCAGATGGTGCAGTCAAAGAGTTTGAGGCTGGTATCACTACACTGGATATTGCTAAAGGAATAAGCAGCAGTCTGGCTAAAAAAGCGTTAGCCGGAAAATTTAATGGAGAACTGATCGATTTGGAGCGGCCGATTGAAGAGGATGGGGTCATTGAAATTGTTACTCCAGATCACGAAGAGGCTCTAGAAATTTTGCGTCATTCAACTGCTCACCTGATGGCCAATGCTCTGCGCCGCCTGTTTCCATCCATTAAATTTGGGGTGGGTCCTGCTATTGAATCAGGATTTTACTATGATACTGATAACGGGGAAAGTCCTGTGACAGCCGAAGATTTGCCGGCTATTGAAGCTGAAATGATGAAAATTGTCAAAGAGAATAACCCCATCGTCCGTAAAGTAGTTACAAAAGAAGAAGCACTTGATTTGTTTGCTGATGATCCGTATAAAGTTGAGCTGATCAGTGAGCTTTCGGCTGATGAAGTGATTACGGTCTATGATCAAGGAGATTTTGTAGATCTATGTCGAGGAGTTCATGTTCCGTCAACAGGTCGGATTCAGGTCTTTAAACTGTTGTCTGTAGCTGGTGCATATTGGCGCGGAAACTCCGACAATCAGATGATGCAGAGAATATATGGTACAGCATTCTTTGACAAAAAAGATTTAAAAGAATTTATCAAAATGCGTGAAGAAGCGAAAGAACGTGACCACCGGAAGCTTGGGAAAGAGTTGGAGTTGTTCATGATTTCTCAGGAAGTAGGCTCCGGTCTGCCATTCTGGTTACCTAAAGGTGCAACAATCCGCCGTACAATTGAACGCTACATTACAGATAAAGAAATTAGTCTAGGCTATCAGCATGTCTATACACCAATTATGGCTGATGTGAATTTGTATAAAACTTCAGGCCACTGGGATCATTATCATGAAGATATGTTCCCGCCAATGGATATGGGAGATGGAGAAATGCTTGTTTTGCGTCCGATGAACTGTCCGCACCATATGATGGTCTACAAAAATGATATTCATAGTTACCGTGAACTGCCGATTCGTATTGCAGAGCTTGGAATGATGCACCGTTATGAAAAATCAGGAGCACTTTCCGGGCTGCAGAGGGTGCGGGAAATGACACTGAATGATGGTCATACTTTTGTTCGACCGGATCAAATTAAAGAAGAATTCAAACGGACACTTGAATTAATGGTGGCAGTTTATGAAGACTTCAATATTACTGATTATCGCTTCCGTCTAAGTTATCGTGATCCGAATAATACTGATAAATATTTCGATGACGATGCAATGTGGGAGAAAGCTCAGACTATGTTGAAAGCAGCAATGGATGAAATGGAGCTGGAATATTTTGAAGCAGACGGAGAAGCAGCATTCTATGGTCCGAAGCTGGATGTTCAGGTAAAAACAGCTTTGGGAATGGAAGAAACACTTTCGACTATTCAATTGGACTTCCTGCTTCCTGAACGGTTTGATCTGACATATGTTGGGGAAGACGGAGAAAATACACATCGTCCAGTTGTCATTCACCGTGGGATCGTTTCAACAATGGAACGTTTTGTTGCTTACCTGACAGAAGTTTACAAGGGAGCTTTCCCAACTTGGCTGGCACCTATCCAGGCGACAATCATCCCTGTCTCTGTAGAAGCTCATTCAGAGTATGCTTATGACTTGAAAGAACGCTTGCAGGCTGAAGGCTTGCGGGTTGAGGTTGATGATCGCAATGAGAAAATGGGATATAAAATTCGTGCCTCTCAAACACAAAAAATCCCTTATCAAGTAGTTATTGGTGATAAAGAAGTAGAGGATGCGACTGTTAATATTCGTCGTTACGGAAGCAAAGAGACAACTGTGGAAGACACAAATATTTTTGTTGAAAGTATGGCAGCTGAAGTGAAAAACTTTAGCAGATAGACTGAGGGTGTGACCGCTCTTTGCTTGTCTCGGGCTGCCAGTTCTGCTTACGCAGTAATAAGTTAGCAGGATGGTATACAACGCTCTGATGAGGATAAATTTGTCAGAATTTATTCCATATCACTAGTGTTGCATGAAACGTTGAATGTTTCATGCAACACTAGTGATTTTTGATATATTTAATATAATTTGTGTAATTTAAACGAGCCTTATAAAATACTTTTCTCAGCACTTGATCAAGTTTCAACAGGAAAGATGAAGTTGTTTATTTCTCATAATAATAATTGATTTTCAGAAGAAATTTTTAAATATTTGCTTACGATGCTTATTACCACTATTAATTTTAGATATTTTTGGTTAGAATAAGAAAGCAGGACTTTTTGAGTATTGAAAGGAAACTACTATGAAAAATATGAATTTCTTAGATAAATGGAAAAAAAATCAGGAAGAACCAAGTACATATAAAGCAAGGAAATCACATATCCCCTTTCGATTGAACTTTCTATTTTTTATTATTTTTGGTTTGTTTGTTTCATTGATTGTTCGTTTGGGCTATCTTCAAATTGTTGAAGGAGCAGATTATGAGGAGCGAATCAGTCAGATTTCCAATCTTGAAGTGGAGAGCGCATCTCCCAGAGGGGAAATTTATGATGTGAATGGAACTGCTTTGGTAAGCAATAAATCAAATTTGGCAATTACGTATACACGAGGGAAGAATGTTCAGGCAGAGGATATTTTGGAAATTGCCAATCGTGTTAATGAGTTGATCAATGTTCCGGCAGAGGAACTGACAGAAAGAGATAAAAAGGACTACTGGCTTGCAAATAGTGAAAATCTAAAAGCAGCACAGGATCGTTTGACGGATAAGGATAAAACTGACGAGAAGGGTAATACCATTACAAATGAAAGTACCCTGTATTCTCTGACTGTAGATAAAGTAACAGAGGAAGAAATCAATTTTGATGAGTATACGCTTCAAGCAGCAACGATATTCAAAAAAATGAACTCTGTTCTTGAATTGAACACAACCTTTATTAAGAATGACGGAGTTACAGAAGACGAAATCGCAGTAATTGGAGAGCATGTGGCTCAAATTCCCGGCGTATCCACAGGCATGGACTGGACAAGAGAATATCCTCAGGGTGATTTGTTGAGAACGATATTAGGAACTGTCTCCACTGAGAAATCCGGTTTGCCGGCAGAAGAAGTGGAAGAGTACCTGGCAAAGGGATATGCTCGAAATGATCGTGTGGGCACCAGCTATTTGGAAAAACAATATGAATCTGTTCTTCAGGGGACGAAATCGAAGTCTCAGCTGGTTGTTGACAATAATGGCAAAGTCACCAGTCAGACACTTGTTTCTGAAGGAGAGAAGGGTCAAAATCTGAAGCTGACGATTGATTCAAAATTTCAAACCAAAGTGGAAGAGGTTGTTAAAGCACAGTATGAACAATTGCTGCAAACTGGAAAGGCACCTTATTCTGATGGAGTCTATGTTGCAGTGACTAATCCTAAAACAGGGGCAGTTCTGGCAATGGTGGGTTATAATCGTGATCTCATTACGAATGCATTAACTCCAGATCCTCTGTCAATAATTAACAAAGCTTTTGAACCGGGATCAGTTGTCAAAGGGGCTACTATTTCAGCCGGGTATGAAGCGGGTATTATCAATGGTAACGAATCGTTCATTGATGAGCCGTTTCAAATTGGGGGAAGTAATCTGAAATCATCTAACTTTAACCCGGTATTGGGCAATAGAATAGAGGTAACCGCAGAGCAGGCTCTGGAGTATTCATCCAACGTTTATATGATGCAGCTGGTTCTTAGAATGTTGGGAACAGAATATAGTTATAATATGACTGTTCCATATACAGAAGGAGATTCACGAGTATTTGATATTTTGAGAACAACCTATGCTGAATATGGAATGGGTGTCTCAACAGGTATTGATTTGCCTGGGGAATCTACGGGACTTGTACCA
Source organism: Enterococcus sp. BWB1-3 (assembly GCF_016745275.1). Taxonomy (GTDB): domain Bacteria; phylum Bacillota; class Bacilli; order Lactobacillales; family Enterococcaceae; genus Enterococcus_L. Next base: position 37,775 of record NZ_JADOEP010000029.1, on the reverse strand, counting down.
AGTAATTTTGATGATCCTGATTATGCACCTAGTGCAGGTAATTTACTGGATTTGTCTTTTGGTCAGTATGATAACTATACTGCATTGCAGCTGGCTCAGTATGTAGGGACGATTGCGAATGACGGAAAACGGATGAAGGCTCATATTGTTGACGGTATTTATGATAATAATTCTGATGGCACTATCGGAGAGCTTGTAGAAAAGATTGAGCCTGAAGTGTTGAATGAAGTGAATATATCAGCTGAGCAGATGGATTTGATTCAAAGAGGATTCCATCAGGTTGTGTATGGAACCAGCGGATTCACTACAGGGAGATATATGGCTGAAGCAGCACTTGAAATGGGAGCAAAAACAGGGACTGCAGAGGCTTTTTATAGAGATGAAGATGGGACAGTACACAGCGACTTAATCAATAGTAATGTTGTTGCCTATGCTCCTTATGATGATCCTGAAATTGCCATCAGCGTAATTTTGCCGCGACTAAACAATGATACTGAAAATTACAAGGCAAATCAGTATGTTGTTAATGCAATTGTTAATGCGTATGCTGAAATGTATAAACAATGATTTTGTAAAGGAGTTTCACTTTACAAAATCTGTAAAAAGGCTGGTAATTGAAAAGTAAACATGATATGATATTTGAGGCTAAGAATTATCTTAGATATCAATGAATCAAGTATAGGAGGGAAAGAAATGCGCGTAAACATCACATTAGAATGTACTTCTTGTAAAGAACGCAACTACCTTACAAGCAAAAATAAACGTAACACTCCAGATCGTTTGGAGAAACAAAAATACTGCCCGCGTGAAAGAAAAGTTACTTTACACCGCGAGACTAAGTAAGAAATTTATTTGTGAGCTAGAACTCTTGTGCGATAAGGGTTCTAGCTTTTTTATTTTGCTTATAAATCATATTTAACTACGTGGCTAACTATGATCAAAAAAATAGTGGGTAAGCACTGGATAGAAAGGTACCTGTCTCCCGCCTCGACTGACCTCTATACTAAGAGTGCTCACTAAATGTGGAGGTGATTTATATAGGAGAGAAGCAAGAAGTTGTTCAAATCAAATTGGAAAAGCAGCGACAAATCAAGCCACCGCTACCCGCTAAGGTCGCTGTAAGGATTAAGTCGGATCAACAAGATGTTTTCATTTACAATGGTGCCAGTCAACATCTTATTCAAACCGTGCTAAAAGAGCTGATGTTTCATGTTTCTTGATTACAAAGAAGTCGAAAACATCTTCATTGTTTGTGGGAAGACTGATTTGTGTAGAGGAATCAATGATCTGGCTAGTAACATCGTCAACTTAAGAGAAACTCCGAAAAAAAGTTGGAGTTTCTCTTTTCTTTTCTCCCAAAATCTTTTACTGTAAAAGAAAAGGGGTGATTTGCAGGGCTGTTCCCTATCACAAGCGATTTGATCGGATTACCCGCTCACTCGGTTCTTCTCAGTTCCATTCACTTGCACGCCTCCCTCATTTGCCAAACAGTTTTACTCGCACTCGTAAATTCCCTTTGAATAAAGTCATTCATTCGTTTCTTTTTAAACGCGGCCTTACTGTAACGATGGAAGTTTATCACTATCTAAAACGAAAGGAGTCCTCTGTAATGACATTATCTAAACAAGCCTTTCTTTCCCAACGAAAGAAAGTGAATCCTGAAGTGTTTCGTTTTTTAAACCAACAGTCTCTCTCTCATTTTTACACACAGGATACACCAAAAACATGGCATGATTATCTTGTTTTTGCCATTGACGGCAGTCGCATGGAGGTCCCAAGTATGGGGGGGGAAGGCAATCCCTATGACAATGCACTGATGGAATCTTTTACAAAACAATAAAAAGAGAGCTGGTTCAATGAGGCGAATTTTACCTGCCTTGATCATGCTCAGTTATCAATTGTCCAAGGATTTTGAAAAGGAGCATTCCTAAATTCCCTTAACTTGTTGTCCATTTTTTACTTGACAAGTCCAGTAGAAAAGTCATATGCTCATTTTAAGAAGCTTTGTGAAAAATGTGAGGTATGGTATGTAACAACATCAAGAGAACAAGATTTTGATACTTACAATGAAATAGTAAGACAAATGGAGTTACAAAAAACAAGCAATATTTTCTTAACCAATTGCCCGAGTACTGAAGGAAACATGGCAACTCAAATAAATTATTGTGCAAAATCAGTTTCACTGAAAAAAATAATTGCAATTTATAATATTGATTCATTTCCTACAGAAGAAGTCTTTGATTATGTAAATGTAAATATGAGAGAACTAAATATATTTCAACAAGTTAGTTTTTCTGATGATTCATTAAACAAGGTAATGGGTAGTGCACAAAGATGGCAAAATAGATGGTCAATTATATATGAGCTAGGAAAAATACTTGAAGTATCGAAAAGTAATTTTGGTTTTATATATACTATAGGGCATGGTTTTTTTATTACTAATGGTTTTTTTCAAGAGTTAGGTATGTATAGTGAAGATGAGCTAAATGAGGACAACGAATTTGGCTATCGGTTAAGGAAAAGTGGAATAAAAATACATCCCATACCTTTTTTGGAAAAAGTAGGATTTTTTTCTTATTTTATAGTGTTACGGTAAGTTTTGTGATGTTTTCTATTTTATTAAGTTTTTGCATGATGTATATTACGATTTTAAATATGTTATGTGATAATTTACTATTTAAGTTGAATTATAAGGAGAAGCAAAAAAATTCTTTCAAATTAATTTTTTATGATTTATTATTTTTTATCATTCATTGTTTAGGTCCGATTGTAACGATAATTAGAGTTTTGTTAAAAAAAACACTGCTATAAATAAATATAAAACAGAAAAGAGTGTAAAGTAGTCATGATTCAAAATAAACTTATTGCGCATATTCTATTAATGAAGCAAGGAAAATATCTACTCATAAAAAGATCAAAAGTTAAAAGAGGCAGGCCAAACTTTTATCCTGGGTATTGGGATGTTCCTGGTGGGACTGTTGAAGAGGGAGAACTTCCTAGAGATGCTGCAATACGAGAAACTTTTGAAGAAACTGGACAAAGAGTAACTATAGCAAAAGTCATTCATGAGGATAGTAATTATGATAAGGATAGAGAGACTATTTTTACTCGTATTGTCTATTTAGGTGAAATTAATGGAGACAATGACGTAATTCTCGATCCGGAAGAACATACAAAATTCAAATTTGTTGAGAAACTTGATCCTAATGATAAAGTTGTTAATTATCTAAAAAAAATATTTACAGAACTTTGCCTTTAGTAATTAGATAAAATTTGAAAATAATTGTTAAAAATATTTCCAAATCACTAAAGATTAGCATGAACAAAAGAGAAAGATTGGGAATAACTAAAAAGAAACTAAGAGGTTCTTGATGATTAATATTTTAAAAGGTGAGCATTACTTTAACTCTGATTGAATTGATAGAAATCAACGGGAACTCGCATGCCTATTTACAGTTACTTGTAGCCCTTTGCGAAAAGTAAAATCAGGAGTATAAACTGTCACTAGTGTTATAAATCATATTTAACTACGTGGCTAACTACAATCAAAAGTTCATATACTGTGTATGCCGTTCAATTGCAGTGCTTAGTTTCTTCTCAGATACATGCGTATATGTGTTCATGGTGATTGCAATATCGGTATGTCCAAGTATTTCCTGAACTTCTTTTGAATCAGAGATCCGGAGTCATACATAAGACTTGCAAAAGTATGTCTGAATCCATGGCAATCTGATTAATTTTATCTGGGGAGGAGCAGTGGCTGGGCTTGCTGCCAGAGCACGGGGAAAAGACAAAGAAAACGGGACTGTGCCAAAAGTATGTCTGAGATCCCTAAACCCGAATAAACGGTGTTCCAGTCTTTGTATGATTCGAGCATTCGAAGAAGCGTAGAAGCAAGTTCCTACATGCCCCCCAGACATGCGACGAGCATTCGAAGAAGCGTAGAAGCAAAGCCCCCCCATGCTTCGAGGATCGGAACGAAGTCCTTCAATTCTTAGTGGCTTTGCCATTTAGAAATTGATGAGATCGAAAAGAAGTGTAGTGTAGTGAGAACCGTAGACGCAGAAAAACGGATACAGCGTAATGGTTTGTCTCGAGAATCGTTAGACTCGTAGAGACAGCAGTTCTGGAAATAAGTCGAACGATACTGAAAATATGAGTAGCTCCAGGGAGGTATCAATTCACAGCTAGTCATATTATGACTAGTGTTCCTTGACAATTTTCGTATATTCCGACTTATTGACATAAATCACTACGATTGACTTGTCAGAGTAGATGTTTGCATGATACCTACTTGGTTCTTGAGACAGAACACTTCTGTCACAACCTCGTTTTTCTTTTTTGATTATTTTAGGACTACTTTTGTCACAGCCGCCATTTATTTTGTTCATATAAAATTTAGAACTATAAAAAATAGGCTATGTGACAGCAAATAGAGAGTATAAACTAAAACAATCATATTATTTAGATTCAATTTTTTAAATTTATTGAAGTGAATCTTTTGAATGGTTATGAAAAGCATTAGCAATACAATAAAAGGGACTGCATTTTTTTTTATATCAAACAATACATTCAGAAATGGAGAAAGCGTAGATATCTGTACTCTTGGTAAAGCAGGATACAGAAAGATTGCTAAATAAATATGAAAATAAAGATGGTCTCTTTTCTCTGTCATAATAACGCCCCCTGTCTAATAGACTAATCTGTGCTGTTCTTCAACACTATTATGCTTAGTAGATACAGTTCGTATATATCTATTACTGTATTTGTCGTATAGATCATATTGAGCTGTATACGATACATTTCTACGGAAAACATTATATCTTCTGCTAACAGTTACTCCCCACTGGCTAACTGCAAAATTAACTGTATGTGAATAATACCATCCAGAAGTCACACGATAATTAGTTGTTCGATGATTTTTAGCAATATAACCTCCAGTTCTTGAAGAAATTTCTGGCCCAGAAAATGCAGACAATTCTGGCGTAGAATATTCTGCAGCCAAAGCTGTTCCCGCCGGTGCTAGGGATGTCAAAATGACTCCTAAACTAAAACAAGTTACCATTTTCACAAAATACTTTTTCATAATAACCCCCCTAAATCTATATTTTTGTTTCCAAATTAAAGCTAGCATGAGTTTCTCTATTAGTCAATATATCGTTGTTACTTCATGTTATTGATAATTACGTTAAACGCTTTCATATAGTGTTCAAAATTTGAAAAATATTAATAAAAATAAGAAAGTTCATTCTTTTTGAAAATTTTTAATTATTTGTATTTTGGTCGAATTGTTACGGTTGTTAAAAATTAGTATTTATTGTGGAATAGTTGTAAAAAATAGAGAGCCCGTTTTACTTGAAGAGTAGCGGACAATTATCATCTCGTAGCGCCTATTTTTGAGTTATATGGATGATGAGGTGGTGTCTAGCTTAATTTGACAAATGAAACCTTGAAATCATTGATAAATATTCTGATGTATTTACTAATAAAATCCCATTATCTGATTCAATCTGGCTATTATCTACCTTTATTTTTAATGCCAGCTTATTCACTGAAAGTATCTCCCCTCTAATCTTCCTTGGTGGAATTTCTTCAACGGGTGCAGGTGTTTCAGCTTGTTCATTTTGTTTTTCATTCTTCGTACAACTTACCCTAAATCCCCAAATAACCAAAATTAATAATACAAAAAATTTTTTTTAATGATACCAACTCTTCTATCATTGCTTTTGATCTGGAAATAAAAGTTATCACAGGGTACATCTTTTGGTAAAGGACATTCATGTCTTTTAGCGATATTAGTTTTTAAATAGAAAAGAACCGTGAACAGCGCCGTAGCTTATGAGAAATTTTCTTTGTCATTTTGAATGCCATCAGTAAAATACTTGCTGATAGTCCATGACAGATGATTAGTAAATTTTATTTTTGCTAGTATAAAATACTGTTTAATTTGATGATATCTAGCGACCGAAATACCGCGAAACTAAATAAGTTTATTATTTATCGGCTCAATCCCTTTCCGCACATAGGATTGATTACATAACAACTTATTTAACTACGATTAATGGTTCATATATTGAGTATGACGTTCAATGACTCACTTTTTTGTTATCTTGTTATGATAATCGGCATCTTTTTATGAGTGGTTAATTCATAGTTATTGGCACTTTTGGATGCATCAATTTCTTTGTTATTGTGAGGGGGCATTTTCCGATCGTTATGACTTTGTATTCCCTGAAGAGTTCCGTCTTTACGTTTTTCTTTTTGAATGCTAACGTAAGTCATAAAATTTTTTCCTCCCCTGTTCGATTCGTCCACCTTGCCATAAACGGGAGCGATGTCCAAGTAAAGAGTAATGCGCTTTATTAACGTAAAGAATATACTTGGCTGAGGAGGGCTATTGGCTAGTGTACCGAAAGATTGTTCCTCTCAATCGACACCAGCCAATGATCAAAAAAATAGGAGGGCTATTTCTACAGTTGTAAAAATGGCCCACCTATTTTTTTAATAAAAACCCGATCTATTCAGCATGAAAATCCTTCTATCACCAAAAATAACTTAGTTAGTTTTGGTATGGATTAAATTGCTAACGATTCTCTATCTTCAGAAAATTTTGTCTCTTTTACCATACTCTATAATTTTGAGCAAATTTGTGTTCTAAGGTGAGCCAATTAGAATTGCTGGTCGTTCCTAGGTGAGTCCATCCACTTGCAGCATATCCATTCTGAACATTAATAGTTCCGTAGATATACCCATGTAGGTTAGGAGCCCAATTCCCTGTTAATCTAGTTTGATACTGATGGAAATATCTCAATACTGTGGTAACATAAGCTCTGGTTTTTGGGTTGACAGACTGACTGCCAATTTCTGTTTGCAGCTCTATTAAAGCATCATGCTGAATAACTTCTTCAGCATTAACTGCTGAAGTAAACGACAAACTAGTTCCCAACAAAATTGTTACAATAAAGCCATAAATAAAATTCTTTTTCATTTTTTAAACCTCCAACTATATGTTCTTTTGTTAATTTATGATAACATATTATTATCAATAATAAAATTTTTGTTAATTTTATTTGATGTTAAATTTAAAATGAATGGAATTTCTAATTTTAAGGAGGAATAGTTTTGGAAGAATTAATAACAATTAGTAATCTTCATGTAAAGATAAAAAAAGAAATGATAATAAATAACTTATCTCTGAGTTTGAAAAAAAACTCCATAAATTGTGTTGTAGCTCCAAATGGAATGGGAAAGACAACTCTTTTTAAATCATTAGTTAATATTATTCCAATTGAATCAGGTGAAATAAAGATAAATTTGGAGACTTTGAAAAACAGGAGAAAGTTCAACAGAAATATATTTTTTTTAGAAACTTCGGATCAATTATTCTCTAACTTAACAGTCTATGAAAACATGTTGTTCATAGCAAAATTATGGGAATATAAATCTGATTTAGAAAATATTATTGATTTGGTCGGTGTAGAAAGTTATAAAAATAAAAAAATAAAGCATCTTTCTTTAGGCATGAAGCAAAAAGCTTTAATAGCTGTCGCTATTTCTAGTGGAGCGAGGTTCATTATTTTTGATGAACCAATAAATGGATTAGACATTGAAAATATCGAAAATATAGCTACTATTTTCTTAACTCTAAAGAGTGCAGGGAAAACTATATTATTGTCCTCTCATAACATTTTTGAAATAAGTAAACTATGTGACAATATTTACTTCTTAAATAATGGTGTTCTGAAAACAGCTCCTTTAGATTATGAATTGTTAAAAGAAGAATACAATGAATTATATGTAACTAAAAGGAGAGACTAAATGTTAAAATTTGAACTAATAAAAATATATAGAGAGAAAACAATATACATATTGTTTTCCATGTTGTTATTTGTTATATGTGTGCCATTATTTTTAGGGAATGCTCAATTTGATTATTTAAAATATTATGAAAACAACTACAATGCAAATTTAACAACTCTTGAAAATATAAAGAATGATCCTGCAGCAGCAGAAACAGTTGAGGATATAAAGGAAGTAAACGGCTATTTAAAAGAGCTTGTTGAATCCATGAAAAAAAAGGATACTAAGAACATATTAAAAAATGAACTCAATTTTGAAAAGAAAAATCTAGAAGATATGGAAGCAGGTAAACTGCATGCAGGTTCATTAATTGATAAAAAAATTACGGTTGCTATACTTGAATATCTAAAAAATAATGATATGGATAAAAAAAGTGACGATACAAAAAAATTAGAAGGAATACAGTATCTAAATCTGATAGTATCTACACCGCAATTAATGCTAATTATACTGATTTTAATTTGCTTCCATGTAGCTTATGTACTTAATTTAGACTACAGGAAAAATAATTTTATACTATATTGTATATCTCCTAACTCGTATTTAAAAACGTATTTTACCAAATTTTTAGCAAATATAATATCTAGTTTTGTTAACGTAACAGGATCATTTTTAATTATTCTGACTATTCTATCTATAAAAAATGGAATAGGAGCATTGAACTATCCTGTTCCAACTATACAAAATAATGCAGATATAAAGCTTATATCTACAGGGGAGTTTGTATTCAAAGCAGTACTTTTTCTATTTCTATTTTTGGTATTTATTAATTTATTCGGGTTGTTGTTATCAATCTTATCGGATAATTTAATACTAAACATATCTATTTTGATATTTCCGTTAATTTTTGGTCAATATGAAGTAATAAATGCTTTTGTAAGCGATAAGTTTAAACATTTTATCCTACTGAGTTACATTGATATAGCTCATATTCTATCAGGCGGAAGCAGCATGAAACCTCTTACTAGCCCAATGCTAACGTATGAGAACGGAATGATAGTATTGATAATAAATATTGTCGTATTTTTATTTGTCGCTATAGGCATTTTACTAATTCCTTCACAAAAATTAATGGTTAGAAAATTAATGAAATAAGTGGATTCACTAGAAAATGGAAGAGATTCGTCGCAAAATACTTGGGAGGAAATACCAGTCACAGCTAGTACGACAGGTAACGATCTCAAGGTCAATGAAAGGGGATAGGCTGTTGGGGGATTCCAACAGTCATAGACCGAGTAACCCAACAAGTGATTGCACAAGTACTAACTTCAATTTTTGAAATAAGGTTTCATCTAAACAGCTGTGGATGTATATTTGGAAACAATGGAAAACGCCCAAAAACAGACGAAAGAGTTTAATCAAACTGGGAATGGATAAAAATTAGGCTTATAGAATTAGCTATTCAAGAAAAGCAGCAGAAAGAATAGCCAATTCATGGGTGGTGTTGTGTACAACAATCACTAATTGTAGACTGGAACGCTTCGGTTTATTGCCAGTAGTCACACAGTATCAAAAAGTATATGTGATATAAAGTTGAACCACCGTATACGAGAGCCGTGTGTCAGACTGTTTAACAAATACTTCAATATAAAAAATCTACTTTCGATTTTACTCAATCATAGTTCCAAACGACATCAGAATAACAAAAAATAAAAGCTTCAGGATCATTGGGTTGCCAACAACCTTACGATTTCTGAAACTTTCTTTATATTTATCAATCGTTTGAAGTTGTAAACGAGACCAAGTAGAATTGTCTCTGAGTCAACAGAACTCAGTTCTTTAAGTAAACAGGAAAATGTCTGTATTACTTTTTTATCCCTGTACGGTTATATGGCTGCTGTCCAGGATTTTGTTTTAATACTCCACGATGCCATCTAAGATAAGCAAAGTCATTCAACGAGAGCATCGACAGCTCGAACTGGATTTTCACTATCAATGATTTCATCAAATGAGAATAACTGAAACCTTATTTGTTCTCTTGAGCAGCTTTGAACAGTGCTCATTTGAGTAAACTCCCCTAGTTATCCCAATTATAACATCAACGGAGTCACTTGCTAGATAGTCTGACGTGTGGCGATTTGTCGATTAATGATTAGCCTTCTATTCGATCGTTTTAAATGTAAAAGTACTTTGCAATTTTTAGAAGTATATTTTTTGGTGTCTGTACAATTAAAACAACGTAGGATAAAATGAATCATCCCACGTTGTTGTTCTTCTTGATACTAAAAGACAGTATTCATCACATCGCCATCCACGACGGCTCCAATGTATTTCCGTCTGGATCCTGTACTTCCAGTCCATACATTTGTTCTTCTGGAATGCCCATGTCTACTCGATAGAAATCACCGCCGTTTGCTTTTGCTGTTTCGCCAAATTTTTTCACAGCTTCTGCACTTTCTAAACTAAATGCAGTCAGAACACTGCTGGTAGTTTTTGTATCTGCAATTTTTTTACCATTGATAAACTTACTGTAAAAATCATGGTTAAGAAGCATAATCCAAAAATTATCATCCCAAACCATAGCACTCGCTTCTTCTGTTGAGAAATCTTTATTTTGTGTGAATCCCAATTTTTGATAGAATTCAGTGGAGCGTTGTACATCAGTTACAGGAAAATTCACAAAAACCATTGTTGCCATAAAAAACCTCCGCTTTTCATTTTGGGCAGTTCAAAATATATTCTAAAAAATGCTCTGAAAACCTAACAGCAATGCAGTTTTCATCTGCTTTGACACTTCATCCTCGTGTCAAAGAGCAGCTGTTATCTAAGGCAGTGAAACGAACAATTTACAGTGAGCATCATTAAGCTAAGCCTGTTGTTCTGACGCACTTTTTTACTGTACTTTTTTCTTCAGCACGATCGATGTTGAAGGCTAGCTGTCAAGTGCACTGATTATTCAGTACAGAGTTTTCATAGATTATTTTGAGTTACCTTTATTTTGTTTATTAGGAGAAAAGAATCTCATTATGGTACTTTTTTGTCAAGAATAAGGTTCTGAATGAATAAGGATAATTGCAAATATCATTTAATTATCAGTAAAATATGCTTTTTCGGCTATGTATAACCCGATTTCACGAAAATAATGAATAGTGGTACACTTAAAAGGAATTGAAAGGAATGGTTAAATGGATAAGCGTGTATTGTTAGGGATTGGCGCTATTCTGGCTGTTGTACTCTTGATTATAATGATCGAGCTTTTTTCACAGCATAAACTTAAACTGAGAATTAGATATCAGTGGGGGAAAAAGCCGGCTTGGAGCCGTTTGGATAATGAATACAGCCTAAAAGAAGCATGGCATTCTGCTCAAACCTATCAAAAAGCGGACAGCATAGTAGACGATATTACTTGGAATGATTTAGATATGTTGGAAGTCTTTGAAGCAGTTAATGCAACCTATTCCAGTGTGGGGTCAGAAGCATTGTATCAGCAGCTTAGAAGCTTTGAATTTAACAGTCAGTCGGCTGAAAAAATGGAACAGCTGATCACTTTTTATCAAAACAATCCTGAGATGCGTGAGAAAATACAATTTAAATTTGCGCAGCTGGGAAAGAAAGATAATAATTTTGTGAAACATTATTTATCAACAACAGAAGGGAAGGAATTGCCTCATTTTTATCTATATATGTTGTTAGGGCTGCTGCCCTTCACAGGTCTTCTCTTCTTGAGTTTTGGACAAGTTTTTGGTGCGGCTGTTTCACTTGGCAGTATCTGCTTTAATACTGTTTATTATTTAATCAAAAAGGAACGGATGGAAATGGAACTGAGCAGTCTCCGTTACTTTGTTCGTACACTTGGGATAGCCAAAGATTTAAGCAAGCTGGAAACACCCGTTCAAAAAAAGCTGAAAGAAAATCTCAGTCCGCTGAAAAAGATTTTGTTCGTTGGCTTCTCTTTTAGAGTAAAATCCAATTCCGAAGCTGAAATTATCTTTGACTATGTCAATATGGCTTTAATGCTGCCGTTTATTTCCTATAATTTTGTATTGAAGCGATTGGCCAGACATCGTTCAGAAGCAATAATGTTATGGGATATTCTTGGAAAAATGGAAATGGCATATGCTGTACTGAACTTCCGTTTATTTATGCCTGCAGTCTGTCAGCCTGAATTTGCCAGAGGAGGTATAACTGCGACGAACAATTACCATTCTTTATTATATGTCAATGCAGTTGCCAATCCTATTGATTGGGAGCATAATACGCTAGTTACCGGTTCTAATGCTTCTGGAAAATCAACGTATGTAAAAAGTATTGCAATTAACTGCATTTTAGCCCAGACAATACAAACTGTAACGGCAGACAGCTTTAAGATGGAGAGAGGACATGTTTTAACATCAATAGCGATTGAAGACAATATATTTGAAGGCGACAGCTATTTTGTAGCAGAAATCAAATCAATCAAACGAGTGTTGGATCAGGTTGAACATGGAGAACGTAATTACTGTTTCATTGATGAAATACTCAAAGGCACTAATACGATTGAACGGATTGCTGCTTCAGCCAGCATTATTAACTGGCTGAAGCAATACCCTTCTCTGGCCTTTGTGGCGACCCATGATATAGAGCTGACCGAAATCTTAAAGCATTCCTGTGAAAATGTACATTTTGAAGAACGTGTGGAAGAAGAGGGAATTACATTTGATTACGAATTAAAAGCAGGACCGGCAACAACACGAAATGCTTTGCAGCTGCTGCAGGTTATGAATTATCCTGATGAGATAGTAACAGCAGCCAAAGAAGAAGCTCAGTTTTTTGATGATTACAGGACCTGGAAGATTTTGAACAGCTGAATATTTCTAAAGAATTTGTGGTGAGTAAGAAAATGATTGAGCCTCTTCAAAACTTGAACGGGGAATGTTTATTTCGTAAGAGTTACCTTTGCTGCTAAGCTGGGTGAACCGTTATGATTTATCAAAAATGCCGGAAAGGATTCAATGTAGACTGCTATTATTCTGTCATGGAACGAAAGATGCAAAAATTGATTACGAAGATACAGATGATCTTGAAACCAATGGTTCCGGATAAGAGTACGCTGAAAATACTCAGTTTCTGATTGGTGAAGATGAAGGACATCTGGGTTAAGGAAATCTAATGAATCAGGTCACAGATGTTTTTGAAGAAGAATTACAAACAAAATAGAGTTTTCAAGTTACAAAGTGAGGCAAGTCTAAAAGGGCGGCCTCTTTTTATATTCTATTGAGTTAACCAAGTAAAAGTTTAAGAAAAAGATAAGGTACTTGTTTAATAAATCAGGTACCTGTATAATGATAGTTTGTAAGGTACCTTGATATTCGGATGGAGGAATGTATGATGAAAAATTTTTTTGATGATCAACTAATAAAAGACTATTTTAATTTCGAGAGAACGATGCATCAGTATTATACCTGGAAGCGAAGAGAAAAAGATGGGGATGGAATTTCAGTTAAAGAGCAGCGAAGACTGTTAAGCTTGTTGACGATACAGCCGCAAATGAATAAGAGAGAAGTTGGTTTTCTTCTTGGAATGCATCCAAAATGGCTGAATCAGCTTTTACAGCATTTGAGTGAAAAAGGCAAGGTTATAGTAGAGGTATCTAAAAAAGATTCAACAGCTGCTGAGATTACACTGACTGAAGCTGGGAGAAAAGAAGTTGCGAAAATGGATGAAGAAAAGAAAACATCCGTATTTGATATCTTGTCGGATGAAGAAAAAAGTCAGTTCCAATCAATAATCGGAAAAATTACAAGAGAACTTGATGAAGAGCTTCCGGAAGATGCGAAGAAGTTTTTTAAGCATAATGGATATGGTCGAAGAGGATTCGGAGGGAAAGGCAGAAAGGGCAGATTCCATCATTTTGATTGTCAACATGATGGCAGACCAAAAGAGCATCCTGTACACGGACCTGAGTTTGAAGGTTTTGGATTATTTGAAGATAGAGCTTGAAGAAAAGAAGCGAGTAAGCAGGATATTCAATTGAGCAATAATGTGTCAAGATAGCTGTAGTGCAGGATATGCGATTTACAGAGACTTGGAAATAATTACTACTTAACTGAAGAGCTCTGGCAAAGCAGCTCATTTCCTAATTTGTACAAAAAAGTCATGCGTCTTAGTTTTTATTTGCTCAGCTCTAAAATTTAGGATTGAAGGAGATTCAATTCAGCAGAAAACAAAAAATGGTATGAGTAGCTTGAGATCCACCCACACCATTCGCTTTTTCAAAGAGTAAGTAAACTTTATTACCTAATTTCATAGAAATATTCTACTGATGCTAGATATTTTCCTGAAAATTAGGTACAATAAAGATCGCTAGTACTTCGGTACTCGCAAAGGGCAACTTGGATAGATAGTGGCAGCTCTCTATTCAAGGCTTCATCGTCTGGTTGGCGCCAGGGGATGAAGTGCCTTTTTATTTTGTTGTTTAAAATGACCAGATCAGGTTACAGAAATCAGGATTAGGGTTGAGTATTTTCATTGGGTCGTGCTGGTGAAAACAGTTCCCGCCTGTCTGGCTTCATTCCCTGCTGCTGTAAAGAAACTCCTTCAATACAACTAGCAGGATAGAAAAAAACGGTATCAGAGCTGCTGCTCCAATACCGTCAATAGTTCACAACAAATATACATAGTTTCCGATACCTGAAATTTGGGAAAGGAGAAAAGTAAACTTCTAAAGAAAGATTTCAGGCAAAACAAAAAAACTAGTATGAAAAGCTGAAGACTACTGGCATTTGTATCGGCAGTGGCAGCTGTCTGTACAAGGCTTAAACTATCTGGTTGGCGCCAAATAGATAAGTGCCGTCTTTTATTTATATCAAGTTAAATATTTCTATCCTACGTCTTATAGTATACCTAAATAATTTGTCCTTCGCAATAAAAAAATAAAGGTTCGATTAATTTATTTGATAAATACAAATGAAAAAGAACAATTTGGAAGAAAAAACAGCTATTGTTGTTTCTTTCTTATAGTCCATTTCAGTCTGCTATGTTATCCTGATAGAAAGCGCTTTACTTTCTGGGAGGGATAATTGAAATTGAAAGTAGTTATTATAGGGGCTTCATTTGCTGGAATAGCTGCAGCCTTTGGAGTACGAAAAAAATTTAAAAGAGCAGATATATATATTATTGATCAGCAATCAGAAATAGGCTATTTACCCGGAGGGTTAAATTTATTTGCCTATCATCAAATCGCCAGTTTAAAGGAAGCACGATTTATTACTGAAAGTGAATTGCAAAAAGAGAATATTCAGTTGATGCTTCAATCAAAAGTGATTAAGCTGCATACGAAAAATTATGCTTTAACTTATATTAAAAAGGGACAGGAGTATTTATTTTCATATGACAAATTGATTCTGGCTACAGGGTCCAGTCAATGGTCAGAAAAGATATCCGGCAGCAGTTCTAAAAAAGTCCTAAAATACAAATTCTTTGAAGACAGTTGTCATTCTTTGCCAATGTTGGAAAGCAGCCGGAAAGTATCTATAATAGGCGGTGGTCAGATTGGTATTGAAGCAATCGACAGTCTGTTGAAAATGGGTAAAGAAGTTTGTGTGTTTGAAAGTATGGATTATCTGTTGTTCAAATATTTCGATAAAGAAATGATTCAGCCTGTTTACGAAGAGATGTTGAAAAGAGGTGTACTGTTTCATTTCAATGAGCCTATAGATAAAATTGAGAGCCTTGAAAATGGACTGAGCATACATACAAATAAGGAAGAATACTTCAGTGATGTTGCTGTTTTTGCAATGAACGTTCGCCCTGATTTATCCTATCTTGATTCTAAAATAAAAAGACACATCGATGGAACTGTTTTGGTTGATGAGTACCTGAGGACCTCTCAAAAGGATGTTTTTGCCGCAGGAGATTGTATTCAAATCGCTCATTCAGTGTTGGGGGAATCATTTTATATTCCACTGGTAAATAATGCCGTTCGAACAGGGCTGGCTGTTTCGCAGAATTTATTAGTTCCGACAGCGGAATTTATCGGCTCAATTCGAACCATTGGAACGCGAGCTGTTGGATATTATATAGCTAGTACAGGTTTGACCGAAGAAGAAAGTCTGTTTTATCCGCAAGAAGTAGGTTCTGTTCACATAAAACAAAGAAGCAGTCTTTTTTCAGGTGAAGAAATTTCAGGGAAGCTCATTTTTGAAAGAGCCACGCATAGATTATTAGGTGCACAGCTAGTTTCAAAGGACAATATTCTCGAAAAAATCAATACTTTGGCACTGAGTATTCAAGTCGGACAATGTTTGGAGGAAGTGTATCAGAAAGAATATTTTTTCCATCCGTTTTATTCAAGTCCTTTAGACATTACAAATCTATTGGGAATAAAAGGAGTATGGGAGGAGCAGAATGAGAGTTGAATCATTACTTGATAAAAAGAAAGCTCGGGAGATTCGGCTGTTAAAGAAAGTAGTGCTGGAAGGCGGGCAAATTTCGGATGCAGCATTAATCAAGTATCTCAATATTTCCAAGGCATCGCTGGAAAATGACTTAAAGGCATTGAATTGTGGACTGAAAGTTTATGGGAATGATTGTTGTCTTTTTTATGATGGGCAGCAGATCAAGGTAGAACTGGCAGCCCATTTTAGTATGGCACGTGTAATTAATGACTATCTTCAGCAGTCACTTAAATTTCAGTTGATTGATTATTTGTTTATTCACCGGGAGTTTACAATTATCCAGTTAACAAATAAATTTATGATAAGCGAGTCCTCTCTTTTTAGAAAGATAAGAGAACTGAATACTGTATTAAAAGAATTTGACATTCAAATAAAGAACGGTCATTTAAAAGGAGAAGAACTTCAAATCCGTTATTTTTATTTTCAAATTTACTGGTTCCTTACGCCATATGAAAAGCATTTAAAAGCAACTATAAACGCTCAGAATGAACGAATGATCAATTCACTTGAAAAACGGCTGACTATAACGCTGGGTCAGGATAGTCGATTGAAGCTCAGCCTTTGGCTGACAATCAGCAAGAGGAGGCTTACAGTACCTGGAAAAATTTATCGTTTATTAACAGAAAAATCATCCAGCTACGAAGCGGATCCGATGTTTCAACAGCTGCGCTCTTTTATTTTACGCTATTTCAGCCGTTACCCGCTTGAAATAGATAATGAAGAAAGTATGCTGCATTTTATCTTTTTAACGAGTATGTTTGTTCTTTCGGAAGAGGATATTGAAAGATACGGACAAATCAGAGGCAGACGGACACCGACTTCATTGGCGGATACATTCATGCTGGAACATGCGGTTCTCTATTATCGGCCTCAAAAATTTTTTCCGACACTTGAAAGAAAGATTTTTTACTATTTTTCTCAAATTCACAGCCGACTTTATTTTTTTAAAGGAGAATTGGAAATTTTTGACAAGGACAATATTTGGGAAAAAGAAGAAAAACTTTCAGGACACCATTTAATGAATTTTTCAAAAATATTACTGTCTGAAAGCTTGGATGTTTTAGGTTTATCTTATGAAGAGAACAACAGTCTTTATGAATGGTCGCTGGTAAAGTATGTGAGTTTGCTTGCAATTATTGATTTTGAGATGATGAGTGAGCTTCAAATTGGCATTGATTTGAAAATGGACCCATTATATCGTGACGCATTGACTCAGGTTTTAATCTTGAGCTTAAAAAATGTAAGCGGGGTAAGGATTGAGGAATACCGGATAAAAAAGAATTATGATTTAATTATTACTAACAGAATGGGGGGAGAAGCTTATCCATCCGGTCAGCACCTCTATGTTCTTTCAGAGCTGGGATCAGCCTATGATATTGAACAAATCAAGAAAAAAATCAGGCAGTTATATCAAAAAAGTAATAGCTAACTTGAGGTCTGGACAAAAGCGATCAGGTCCGAGAATTAAGAAGGAATATCCGAAAATTGTCAAGGAACACTATTCATAGAATAAATGGCTGAGAATTGATACACTGCGCTTCGATTACATCAACTTCCACATATGAAACATACGAGAGTTGACAGGCTTCACTAGGATTGCTTTAGCAGAGTAGATGACGCCTGTTACCTACTTGGTGAAGGACTCGGAGCTCCTCATATTTTCAGTATCGTTGGGCTTAATTCCGAAGGAGCTGCTCCTGCGGATACTCGTCGCAAAAAGAATTTTTGCTTTTGTACCGCCGTTTATTTGAGGTTAGATACGAAGAGCGTTTGGAACTTTATTCTGTCTCACTCTCATTTGAATCTGGGGGAATCAAAAACTATCAACAATTTTTAAAATTAAAAAAAATATGACACTTTTAATGGGGTGTTTTCTTTTATGATAGAAAAGGAAAGCGATTTCATTAAAAACAGGAGGAAGCAACATGACAGAGAAAAAATATATCATGGCAATTGATCAGGGAACAACAAGTTCGAGAGCAATTATTTTTGATAAGGCTGGCAATAAAGTCGGCAGTTCCCAAAAAGAGTTCACGCAGCATTTTCCTAAAGCCGGTTGGGTGGAGCACAATGCAAATGAAATATGGAATTCAGTACAGTCAGTTATTGCAGGGGCACTGATTGAATCCGAAGTCAAACCAACAGATATCGTTGGAATCGGAATTACCAATCAGCGCGAAACGACCGTTGTCTGGGATAAAGAGACAGGTTTGCCGATTTATAATGCGATAGTCTGGCAGTCACGGCAGTCTTCGCCGATTGCTGATCAGCTGAAACAAGCTGGACATGGAGAGATGATTCATAAGAAAACTGGTTTGATTATTGACGCATACTTCTCTGCCACAAAAGTCCGCTGGATTTTGGATCATGTTGACGGCGCACAGGAACGGGCTGAAAAAGGAGAATTACTGTTTGGAACAATTGATACCTGGCTGGTGTGGAAATTAACCGGTGGTGAAACCCATGTAACGGATTATTCAAATGCGAGCAGAACGATGCTTTTCAATATTCATGAACTGGATTGGGACCAGGATATATTGAAGCTGTTGAATATTCCAAAAGCGATGCTTCCAAAAGCTGTATCAAATTCAGAAGTGTATGGACTGACAAAGACCTATCATTTCTATGGAAGTGAGATTCCTATTTCAGGCATGGCAGGAGATCAGCAGGCTGCTTTATTCGGACAAATGGCATTTGAGCCGGGAATGGTTAAAAATACGTACGGTACAGGTTCCTTTATAGTAATGAATACCGGAGAAAAACCGCAGTTGTCAGATAATAATTTATTAACTACCATCGGCTATGGAATCAATGGAAAAGTTTATTACGCATTGGAAGGAAGTATTTTTGTTGCAGGTTCAGCAGTTCAGTGGTTAAGGGATGGTCTGAAAATGATTCAGACTGCAGCAGAATCTGAAGCTGCAGCAGAAGCTTCTTCTAACCGTAATGAGGTTTATGTAGTTCCGGCATTTACCGGTCTGGGTGCACCATATTGGGATTCTGATGCACGAGGGGCAGTCTTTGGCTTAACAAGAGGAACAACAAGGGAAGATTTTGTGAAAGCGACATTGCAGGCTGTGGCTTATCAGGTGAGAGATATCATTGATACGATGAAAAACGATACTGGCATTGATATACCTGTCTTAAAAGTAGATGGCGGCGCAGCTAATAACGATTTGCTTATGCAGTTTCAGGCGGATATTATGAATACTTCCGTTCAAAGGGCTCAAAATTTGGAAACAACTGCATTGGGTGCAGCGTTTCTTGCAGGACTTGCTGTAGGCTTCTGGAAAGATTTGGATGAGCTGAAATCTTTCCATGAAGAAGGGCAGGTTTTTGAAGTGAAAATGGCTGAAGAAGAACGTGAAGACTTATATGAAGGCTGGAAACAAGCTGTAAAAGCAACACAAATGTTCAAACATAAACCAAAATAGGAAGAAGGGTGCAGGATGTCATTTTCAGCAGCCAAGAGAAAACAATATATCGAGAAAATGAAAGAAGAAATCCTTGATTTACTGATTATCGGCGGTGGTATCACGGGAGCAGGTGTTGCTTTGCAGGCTAGTGCTTCCGGAATGAAAACGGGACTGATTGAGATGCAGGATTTTGCTGAAGGCACATCTTCAAGATCTACAAAACTGGTGCATGGCGGTATCCGTTATCTGAAAAATTTTGATGTTGAGGTTGTTGCTGATACAGTTCAGGAACGAGCGGTTGTTCAGGCAATTGCTCCCCATATTCCCAAGCCTGATCCAATGCTTCTGCCAATTTATGATGAACCAAAAGCAACCTTTAACATGTTTTCTGTAAAGGTGGCAATGGATCTTTATGATCGGTTGGCAGGTGTTCTTGGCACAAAATATGAGAACTATACATTGACAAAAGAAGAAGTGATTGAAAGAGAACCGCAGCTGAAAAAAGAAGGATTGCTTGGAGGCGGAGTTTATCTGGATTTTCGAAACAATGATGCCCGCCTGGTTATTGAAAATATCAAACGTGCAGCACAGGATGGCGGTTATCTGGCAAGCCGAGTTAAAGCAGTTGGTTTTTCTTTTGACGGTAATGGAAAGATTAGCGGTGTGAAGGCAGAAGATCTGCTGACGGGAGATCAATTTGAAATAAAGGCAAAAGTTGTAATTAATGCGTCCGGACCATGGGCTGATAACGTTCGGGGACTTGCTACTGAAATGGAAATCATTCCTCAGCTTCGTCCAACGAAAGGGGTCCACCTTGTCGTTGACAGCAGTCGACTCCATGTTCCGCAGCCGGCTTATTTTGATACCGGTAAAAATGACGGCAGAATGGTTTTTGTTGTTCCCAGAGAACAGAAAACGTATTTTGGCACAACAGATACAGACTATACCGGGGATTATGAGCGTCCGGAAGTAACTCAGGCGGATGTTGATTATCTATTGGAAGTGGTTAATTCACGCTATCCTGAGGCAAACCTAACGATCACGGACATTGAAGCCAGCTGGGCAGGCTTAAGACCTTTGATTTCAGGCAACAGCGGGTCAGATTATAATGGCGGGAATAATGGAAAGATTTCAGATGAGAGTTTTAACCAGTTAATCTCAATAGTCGAAAAGTTTCAAAAGAAGGAAATCGGACGATTGGAGGTAGAAAGTGCACTGAAACATCTGGAAGATTCATTATCAGAAAGTGAGAATAATCCGTCTGCTGTTTCCAGAGGCAGTTTGCTGGAACGATCCAAAGAGGGGCTGCTAACGTTATCAGGAGGAAAAATAACTGATTATAGAAAAATGGCTGAAGGAGCGATGAGAGAAATTCAGCGTATTCTAAAAGACGAATATGACAGCGGTTTCGAACTGATTGATTCTAAGAATTACCCTGTTTCAGGCGGAGAAATTTCACCGGAAAATGCTGAGGAAGAACTAAAACAGTTGGCAGATGAAGGTATAGCTAAAGGATTAAGTGAGGAAGAAGCTTTATACCTGGCTCATTTATATGGATCAAATGTCGCCTGGCTGTTTGACCGTATCGATGAAATAAAACCTGCTGAATACCTGACATTAGCAGAAACATTGAGCTTATACTATGCACTTGAAGAAGAAATGACACTGACACCGGAAGATTATCTGGTTCGCAGAACAAATCATCTTCTATTCATGAGAGATTCACTGGATCAGGTGAAAGAAGGGGTTGTTGCAGCGATGGCCGATTATTATCATTGGACAGGGGCAGAGACGAAAGAGTATCGGGAAAAATTGAATGAAACAATTGCTAAATCTGATTTGACTGAGCTGAAAGGCAGGGGACCTCAAAATGGATACATCCAACATGACACAACTATTCAGTGAATTTTTGGGAACACTTATTTTAGTACTTTTAGGTGACGGTGTATGTGCAGCCGTCAATTTGAAAAAAAGTAAAGCAGAAGCTTCAGGCTGGATTGTCATTGCTTTAGGCTGGGGAGCAGCTGTAACAATGGCTATTTATATTTCAGGATTTATGGGGCCGGCGCATTTGAATCCGGCAGTAACCATTGCAATGGCTGTGGTAGGGAATTTTGAATGGGGAGCGGTTATTCCATTTGCCATTGCTCAAGTGGCTGGTGCTTTGATTGGTGCAATTTTGGTTTGGCTGGCTTATCTTCCGCACTGGGAAGAGACAGAAGATAAAGGTGCTGTCTTAGGGACGTTTGCTACAGGTCCTGCAATTCGCAATTATCCGGCAAATGTAGTGACTGAAGCTATCGGTACAATTGTTCTGATCCTTGGGCTGCTTGCATTTTCTCAACACACATTCGCTGACGGAGTGAATCCATTTGTTGTTGGGATTCTAATCGTATCCATTGGACTTTCACTTGGAGGTCCTACAGGTTATGCTATTAACCCTGCAAGAGATTTGGGGCCGCGTATTGCTCATCAAATACTGCCGATTGCAGTAAAAGGAGAATCAGATTGGGGATACTCATGGGTACCCATTGTTGGTCCGATTATTGGAGCTGTGGTTGCTGGCGGAATCTGGATGGTTATGATCTAACCTGCATATAATCGAGCATAATGGTTGGAACAGAAGCTGTTTCTGTTCCAACCATTATTTGTTTTTACCGGAAAATGAGTTTGAAGATCTATGAATTGTTATGAGTAAAAGATTTAAAGTTGTTCAGCTTTCTTTTCAGGCAAACTCATGCTACCATTTTAAGTAACAGTAAATAAAAGCAAATAACAGGATGTGAAGACTTGGAAGAAAATAAATTTTTATATGCAGAGGAACGAAAGGCTGAGATATTGAGATTGCTTGAAGAACAGGAACGGCTTCAGGTAATAGATTTGGTGGAATTGTTTCAGGTTTCGGGCAGTACTATTCGAACGGATATGCGTGAACTTGAAAAAGAGCATTTATTGACACGAACTCATGGAGGAGCGATTCGCAATCCGCAAAGAAGTTTTGAAGATAAGCCCAAAGTCAGAGAACTGACGACTGAAAAAAGGCAGATTGCTCGTAAAGCAGCTAGTTTGCTGAACGATGGCGATTCTCTGGTTATTGATACTGGGACTTCCTGTCTGGCTTTTGCAGAAGCTTTGGTACACAGCCAGATTAAGGGTCTAAGAATTCTTACGTATGATTTGCAGATTGCTTCCATGCTCAGCGAGGAAACAGAGCATGAGATTTGTTTTATCGGTGGGATTATTCGAAATGGATTTCAGTATACTTCAGGAGAAATGGTGATAGAATCATTACGGACATTTTTGGTTGATAAAGCAATTATTGGGACAACATCATTTTCTATAGAGAAAGGCTACTCTACGCCAAATATAGGCACAGCCGAACTCAAAAAGATTTTGTTTTCCATCGCAAGACAGAAGCTGCTGCTTTGTGAATCCAGCAAAATTGGGAAAGAAAGTTTCAAACTATTTGCCGGAACTGCTGATGTGGATATTTTTATTACAGATAAAGGAGTCAAAGAAACGGATCAGCATTCCATGAACGCTAAAGGCTTGACTGTTTTAACTGCCTGAAAAAAGAATGAAGTGAACGAAAAGAGCAGAAATACCATCAAAAAATGATGATATTTTCTGTTCTTATTTCTTTGCTTCAAAAGCAATTGAAAATAATTTAACTTTCATTTCCTTTTATTTGTTGACAAAATGAAAGTTCGTGATAAAATGAAATCGTATTCAAGTAAGAGGAGGAAATGAAATGACAGTCAATTTATCAGTGAAAGAATTAGCAAATTTGGTTGATCACACCTTATTAAGGGCAGATGCACAGCGTGCAGAGTTTAATAAACTTTGTCAGGAGGCAAATAATTATGGTTTTAAAATGGTGGCAATTAACTCATCTCCTGTTCAGCATTGCGCAGAACTTTTAAAGGAAAGCCCTGTTCATGTCGGTGCAGCGATTGGATTTCCTTTGGGGCAGACGATGATTGAGACAAAAGTCTTTGAAGTGGCTAATGCAATTAGTAATGGTGCAGATGAAATTGACTATGTAATTAATATAGGGGAGTTAAAAGATGGAAATTTGACTTACATCCGACAGGAAATGGAAGAGATCGTTTCGTTGTGTCGGGAAAAAGGAATATTGAGCAAAGTGATTCTTGAAAACTGCTATTTATCTGATGAAGAAAAGGTTGCTGTTTGTAAAATTGCGAAAGAAGTACTGCCTGATTTTGTAAAGACTTCTACCGGATTTGGTACAGGCGGCGCAACACTGGCTGATGTGAGATTGATGAAAGAGGTAGTGGGTGATAAGGTGAAAGTTAAGGCTGCCGGAGGCATTCGTGATTTGGAGACAGCTCTGGCAATGGTTGAAGCAGGAGCGGAAAGACTGGGAACGAGTTCAGGAATTCCAATTGTTGAAGCGTATAAAGAATTCATGGAGGAAAAAGGATGAGTTTAAAAGAGCTTATGTCTGAAAAACTGATTATCACAGAATTGCAGAGTAAAAATAAGGAAGAAGGGATTAAAGAGCTGGCTGAAAAAATGGCTGCATGCGGAAGAGTCACAGATCTGCCTGTCTATCTGAATGCTGTAATGAAGAGGGAAGAGGAAGCAACAACTGGTATAGGATTTGGCGTAGGCATCCCACATGGAAAGTCGACATCAGTTGCAGAGGCAAGTCTGGCATTTGGTCGAAGCAAAGAGGGAATTGTTTATGATTCCATGGATGGAAGTCCAGTGCACTTATTATTTTTAATTGCAGTCCCGGAAAATTCTGATAATGAACACCTGAGGATTTTGAGCCAGTTGTCCAGAAAGCTGATGCATCAGGAGATTAGAGAACAGTTGATGAATGCTGTCAGTAATGAAGAAATTTATTCGATTATTGACATGTAGAAATTTTACTTTGCCAAGGAGTTTTCAAATGAAATATTCCGTGGTAAACAGTAACAGCTATTACTCTCTAATGATGCAAGAGATCAACACTGAAATGGTTGGATGCCAGAAAGACTAAGGAGGAAATAGAATGAAAATAGTTGCAATTACTTCATGTTCCACTGGAATTGCCCACACGTATATGGCTGCTGAAAATTTGGAAATGGCTGCAAAAGAAAAAGGATATGAAATCAAAGTTGAAACTCAAGGTTCTATTGGGGCTGAAAATGTTCTTACCACAGATGAGATTACTGCTGCTGATGCAGTGGTGATTGCTGCCAGTACAACGGTCAATAAAGAGCGTTTTAATGGAAAACGGCTGATTGAAGTGGATGTGAACGAAGCAATTAATAACGGACCCAGCCTGCTGGAACGATCACTTTCAGCACCTGTTTATCAAACGGGTTCGGGAACAGAAAATATGAAGGAAGAGAGACAGTCAGGTAAAGGGATATACAGTCATTTAATGACAGGGGTTTCCTATATGATTCCATTTGTAGTTGCCGGAGGCTTGTGTATTGCACTGGCATTTGCTTTTGGGGGAATCAATGCCGAAGGAGATTTGGCTCAGGGAATTAATGAATTGGGCGGCTTGGCGATGTGGCTGATGTGGCCAGTTCTGGGTGGGTATGTTGCTTTCTCTATTGCGGATCGGCCCGGTCTTGTTCCGGGAATGGTCGCAGGAATGGTTGCTTCGGGAATGAATGCCGGCTTTTTAGGAGCCCTGCTGGGCGGATTTCTGGCAGGTTATACAATTTTAGTATTAAAACGATTCTTAAAACTGCCTGCAGCTTTTTCTGGTTTGCTGCCGGTATTAATCCTTCCAGTTCTATCAGTTTTAATCGCCGGAGGAATTATGAAGTTTGTTGTAGGTGTTCCAATCACAGCAATTAATGAAGGGATAATGAACTGGTTGAACAGTTTAACAGGGATTAATTCTGTTTTACTAGGGCTTATACTAGGAGCCATGATGGCTGTTGATTTGGCCGGACCTATTGGAAAGGCAGCATACTTCTTTGGTGTCGCTTCTCTGACAAATCTGGGGGCAGGTGAGACCAGCACGATTATGGCAGCTGTCATGGTTTCTGGAATGGTACCTCCTCTGGCAATGGCTCTTTCTTCTACTATACTTGGAAAACAGCTGTATACAAACGAAGAAAGAGAAGCAGGAAAGTCGGCATGGGTATTGGGGCTGTCTTTTATCTCTGAAGGAGCCATTCCATTTGCGGCAGCAGATCCAATACGAGTGCTAGGTTCAGTTACAGTTGGTTCAGCGATTGCCGGGGCTCTGTCAATGATATTCAATTGCGGCATTGCAGTTCCGCATGGCGGATTTTTTGTCTTTTTGATCCCAGGTGCAGTCACAAATGTTTTATTCTATATCATTGCACTGGCAGTTGGAACGGCAATCAGCGGTTTTCTGGTGACAGCAGTGAAACTGGCGGGTGTCAAGAAAAGGGAACAAGTGTAAACGAGAGAACAGGTGGAGGGGAAATTCGTGAAAATGGTGAATATTTGTTTAATCGGTACAGGACGAGCTGGTATGATTCACGGCAGAAATATGGCAGCTAAAATAAAGGGCGGCAAGTTGATTGCTTTATGTGATCCTTCAGAAGAATCTCTAATGAATGCACAAAAGGAGCTGACCGTTGATTATATTTATAAAGATTATAGAGAAGCGATAGAGAACCCGGAAGTTGATGCAGTAGTGGTTGTCACGCCGACAGTCTATCATAAAGAAATCGTCATTGCTGCAGCTGAAGCCGGCAAACATGTTCTTTGTGAAAAACCTTTGGCAATGGATGAGCAGGAATGTCTGGAAATGATTCAGGCAGCTGAAACAAATAACATCAAACTTCAGGTGGGCTTCATGCGCAGATTTGATGAAAGCTTTCA
Organism: Enterococcus sp. BWB1-3; assembly: GCF_016745275.1. GTDB lineage: Bacteria > Bacillota > Bacilli > Lactobacillales > Enterococcaceae > Enterococcus_L. The sequence continues at coordinate 11,299 of NZ_JADOEP010000029.1, read as the reverse complement.
GGAGGCAAAAGCAATTGTGGATTCCGGAGCAATTGGCGAGGTGGTTTTGGTTAAATCTCTAACCCATGGTCCAAGTGAACCAAAACCATGGATGTATGACATCTCTCAAAGTAATGGACCTATTGGCGAAGTGAACAGTCACGATCTGGATACCCTGCGCTGGTTTACAGGTAGTGAAGCAATCTCCATTTATTCCATTGGCGGAAATTTTCGTTCACCGGAAGTTCGAGCAGAATATCCGGATTACTATGATACGGTTTCCATGAATTTGCAGTTTTCTGATGGCAAACTGGGCGCTGTGGATGGTGCTCAATATGTTCAATATGGTTATGATGCTCGTGTGGAAATACTGGGTACAACAGGCAGCATACTGATTGGAGATCAAAGTAAACATAAGCTGGTTGTCGCTAATCGGCAAGGAGAAATTGTTCGGCCGGCAATGCACAGCTGGACATATCTGTTTCAAGATGCGTATGTGGCAGAGGATCAGGCATTTGTCGACTGTATCGCAGCAGATACAGAGCCGCTGGTTAGTGGCTATGACGGAATGATGGCAGTAAAACTTGTTCATGCAGGTTTAACGTCGCTGCTTGAAAAACGAGTGGTACAGATAGATTAGGAGGATAAGGATGTCTCAGAAAATGATGAAAGCCGCACAACTTTCAGGAAAAGAAAAACTTCAAGTCACAGAGGTGGATACACCGGAAATCAGTTCTTCTGAAGTACTGGTAAAAGTGAGGGCTGCTTCTATTTGCGGAACAGATGTCAGAATGGTTAAAAATGGCTATACCAATGTGGATGAAAGACATCCATTGACATTAGGACATGAAATTGCAGGAGTGATTGAAGAGGTTGGCTCTGAAGTTAAAGGCTGCGAAAAAGGAATGCGTGTCGCAATTGCTCCAAATATGGGCTGCGGCATTTGTAATCAGTGTGTCAGTGGAAATACGCATTTATGCGAGCACTATGAAGCCTTTGGAATCAATCTGCCGGGCGGCTTTGCTGAATATTTGAAAATACCGGAAAGAGCAATCCGTCAGGGGAATATCACACGGCTTCAGGATGAAATCAGCTTTGAAGAGGCAGCATTAATCGAGCCGTTCAGCTGTGTATTTAATGGACAGGAAATTGCAGGAGTTTTCCCAGGGGATACAGTGTTGATTATCGGCGCAGGACCTATCGGTATCATGCATGCAATGTTGGCTTTGAGTCAGGGAGCCGGTAAAATTATTATGAATGATCTTCAGGAAGAGCGTTTGAATACAGCAAAAGAACTGGTGCCGGAGCTGGTAATTCTGGGGAGTGAGGATTTACAGAATAAGATTATGGAGGAAACCAATGGTCAGGGAGCAGATCTGTGCATCGTGGCAGCACCAGCTCCGCAGGCTCAGGAGGCTAGCTTCAACTATATGGGAATGAATGGTCGTCTGCTCTTTTTTGGAGGGCTTCCGAAGCAGAAAGAAAATGTTTCGCTGAATACGAATATTTTGCATTACAAGCAATTGAGAGTTTACGGCTGTACCAGAGCCAGTCTGCGCAGCTACCGTATTTCAGAACAGTTAATTGCCAGTGGGCGCATTCCAGTTAAACGCCTGATTACGGAATGTTACTCTATTGATGATTTTATGACTGCCATGCAAAATGCCAAGCAGGCTGTCGGCTTGAAACACGTCATCACATTTAATTAAGAGATCTGTTATTTATGTCAGCTGGTCAAAGGTGGTAATCCGCAGACCAGCTGACATTTTTCCCTTATTAATTGTTTATCAAGATAAAAAGAGAATCGGTCTATTTTTTTTACGACTATTGTATTTACCTCCGTTCTATTTTTTACTCTTAAACGGGGTTTATTTTTGAGTGAGAAGTAACAAAAAGTGTTTTATCAGGAAATAGTCTTTCTTTTTTGGGAGGTCCGGGGATTTTTCTTTTCAGAATAATGTATATGGGAGATGGACTTCAAAAACAGCAGGGGATTCTCTGCGGGAAATTTTAAATACATTTACTCCTACACTATTAGGAGATGTTTTTGCCGATCTTATTGTAACCGCAATTGTTCAAAGCAGTTTAGGAACAACAGTATTAACAGTTGGTTTGGCAAGAGTTGGGGGGATGTTTCTATGCTAGGTGATTGGCGTAATCATTGGGGCTAATGTTGATACTGGGAGAATCGTTTTCTGTATTGAGTTTAACTTAAGTGAATATGCACTATTCATTATGGGTGTCGGTTCCATTAGCTCTTTTTTTAAAAAAGAGTGTATTAATAATATCGGACAGATAGTTTTTGGTTTTGGCTGTTTGTTTTATGGTTTGAAATTAATGGGGAACGGACGGTATAGTGCCATTAAAGGATATGCCTCAGTTTGCTGATTTAATGGTTGGGGTATCTGATTTTCCGATTCTGGGTAGGAATTGATATGCTGCTGACCATAGTTTTGTAAAGCGTACGGCAGCTTCACACGTTGCCTTTAGCCTAGTTGGAGCGATTATTTTTACTATTTTATTGTCTCCGTTAATCCGATTATTCAATAGGAGATAAAATCTAAACACTCAAAAATTTCAATACATTAGGTTTTGAGTGTTTTTTACAGACAAACATATGCTGATAAAATTAAATCCTTCTTCTTCGGGCAGATAAAGTAGGGTTTTCAGATGCAAAAAGAGTAGAATAGAAGCAGGAGTTGATAATAGTGGAATGGATAGACAGACTTGAACAATCTTTGGACTACATAGAAAAAAATTTGACTGAAAAAATTAATTATTCGGAGCTGGCTAAGATTGCTTGTTGTTCAGAGTATCATTATCAGCGAGTTTTTTCTTATATCGTAGGTGTGCCGTTAACGGAATATATTCGCAGAAGGAAGCTTTCGCTTGCCGGTGCAGAACTGCAGCAGGGAGATAAAGTACTGACAGTGGCTGTGAAATATGGATATGAATCAGCGAATTCATTTACACGGGCTTTTAAAGCTCTTCATGGGATGGTTCCTTCTCAGGCAAAAAGAGAAGGTGTTCGTTTAAAAACCTATCCGCGTATCAAATTTCAAATTTCGATTAAAGGAGATGTTGAAATGGAGTACCGTATTGAAACAAAAGAAGCATTTAGAATTGTGGGAGCAAGGATACCCCTTTCGAAAGAAATTGAGGAGAATTTCAAAGAGGTTCCTCAGTTTTGGACTAAGGTTTCCACAGATGGGACACTGTCAAAGATAGTTCCTCTGATGAATCAGGAGTTAAAAGGGGTTATGGGAGTTAGTTCCGGATTTGCCGCCAATGAGGATGAACCGGAATATTACATTGCTGTTGCCAGTGATCAGCCGGTTCCGGAAGGTCTGGCGGAATATACTGTGAAAAGGTATACTTGGGCAATTTTTTCAGGAAGCGGACCGATGCCTCTTGCAATTCAGGAGCTGGAAAAACAGATTGTGACAGACTGGCTGCCAAGCTCCGGCTATGAATATACAGATGGTCCGGATATTGAACTCTATATTGAAAGCAATCCTGAAAATGCCGTTTTTGAAGTTTGGATGCCAGTGGTAAAGGCAAAAGAAAATACAGAAGATTAATCAATTGCTGTTGTCAGGAAAGCGGTCTAAGTGTGATGCTTTGTACTTACGGCTACTTGGTACATACAAAGACTACGATGAGGAAGCGCAGAACAGCGAAAACTGTAGTAGCACTACTCTTTTCCTTGATGCATGACAGATAATTACAGGGAAGCTCGCAAAAACCAGACGGTATGTATCGAGAATCAAAATGAAATCCTTCAATTCTTAATGGTTCTCCATTTAGAAATTGAGGAGATCGAAACAAAGTGTATCGAGAGCTGGAGATACATATTTTAAATGATATGTATCAGGGATCAGATTGAAACATGCAAACAATGAAATACCGTTTATTCGGCTTCTGGAGTTTGGGACAGAAATAAAGTTCCAAACTCTCTTCATATCTACACCCGAATAAACGGCGGTACAAAAGCAAAAATTCTTTTTGCGACGAGTAACCGCAGGAGCAACTCCTTCGGAATTAAGCCGAACTATCCTGAAAATATGAGGAGCTATTTTCGGATATTCCTTCTTAATTCTCGGAGCTGATCGTTTTTGTCCCGACCTCTTTAGTGTGGGCTCATTATGCCAGTCTTTTTTCCGTTATTAAAGAATCTTAAAGAAAAATTATGAAAGAAAAGTACAAAATTTCCACTTCAATGATTCACAATCCGATATAATAAAAGGCATTGAGAGAAAGTGAGGGAAAGCAATGGAATCAACATATATACTGTCTTCAGATAAACAGACCCGGCTGCACCTTGTTTATTGGGAGCCGCAGCAGTCTCCGGTGGGAATTGTTCAGATTATTCATGGAATGGCTGAGTACATTGAACGGTATTCAGATTTTGCAGCCGAGCTTAACAGACTTGGGTACGTGGTTGTCGGACACGATCATTTAGGTCACGGAAAATCTGTTGATGAAGTCAATCCTAAATATGGCTATTTCGGTAAAGGCGAGACTGCTAAAACAGTTATAGAAGATATTCATCTCGTTAAGCAATGGACAGAATTATATTTCCCTGAAATTTCCTATTTCATGCTAGGGCACAGTATGGGATCGTTTGCTCTCCGTAATTATTTACAGCAGAATCAGAAAGAACGATTGAACGGAGCAATTCTGATGGGGACAGGGACAGGCGCAGCAGTTATCCCAGCAATATTGGCACTCACTTCTGTACTGAATCGCTTACAGCCTGAAAAAGTCAATTATCTATTGGATCATTTGGCTTTTGGTTCTTTCAGCAAAAATTTTCCGGAAGAAAGTCAATTTAATTGGTTAAGCAAAAATCAGGAAAACGTAAAGAGCTATGAAAAAGGAGCTCTGACAGGCTTTATATTTACCAATAATGGCTTTCATACATTATTTCAGCTCCTTCATAATGCAAACCGAAAAGGCTGGGCTGACAACATTTCCAAAACGCTGCCAATCCTCGTAATCAGTGGAGAGCAGGACCCTGTTGGAGACTTCGGAAATGGTGTGAGAAAAGTGGCAAAAGACTTAAATGCAGCCGGTGTAACTGATGTAACAATGGCAATGTTTGCAGAGCTTCGCCATGAACTATTGTTGGAGAAAGAAAAAGCTCAGGTCTACGAAAAAATCAGCAGCTGGATAAAGGCCCATAACAAATAAGAATGTCGGATCGCTCAAGTGTCTGCTTCAGCTTGAAAAATAACGTAAAAAGTACAGCTTGCATTTTGGAAAATTCTCCAAAAGAAAAAATTTGCTCCGGGTGATTTGATTGCTATTTTTCCTGTTTTTTTATAAACTTAATAAATTGAATGAAGGAAAATGAATAGTGTTAAGCAGTGCTGGAAGGAGTTGCAAAATGATGGATAAAAAAGGCACCAGAAAATTGGGGAAAGCAAATTTACATTGGCTTCATAAAAACAATGAGATAAAAAAGAACAAAGAACAACTGATTCGGGAGCAATTATTTTCAGATCAGCTCTGGATAGCTGCGCAAACCATTGGTGTGGTTAAGTCCATGCCTTTTGAATTCAACACATTGCCGGTTATAGAGCAGGCCTGGTCTGAAGGCAAAAAAGTGGCTGTACCTAAAACAGAAAAAAAAGGATTGTTTTTTCATTCGATACATACTGAATCAACATTTGTTAAGTCTTCTTTTGGGGTAGAAGAACCGGCTGAACATGCGGTAATTTCTTTGGCGGAGATTGACTTGCTGATTGTTCCGGGCGTGGTTTTTACAACAGACAGGTTGAGAATAGGGTTTGGCGGCGGCTATTACGACAGAATTTTGGAACAGTATTCGGGAGCCAGCTGCAGTTTGGTATTTAGTGAACAAATTCAGGAAGGCTGGCAGGCGGAAAGCTTTGACCAGCGGGTAGACAAGTTGTTTATTCGATAAGGAGGATTTGATGGATTATCAAACGAAAATGAAGGTAAAGAATTTTTTGAGCAAGCCTTTTATTACATACGTAATACTTGGAATTACAGTTATTGTATTTCTGGGTATGGAATTGTCTGGCGGATCTGAAAACAAGCAGGTACTGCTGGACTGGGGAGCAATGTCAAAAGACCGGGTGGTTCTCTATCATGAGTATTGGCGCTTCTTTACGCCTATGTTTCTTCACATTGGCTGGATGCACATCATTCTGAATATGATTACGTTATACTATGTGGGTGCTCAGGTGGAAGGTGTTTACGGTCACTGGCGCTATCTGCTGATCTATCTTACAAGCGGTCTGCTTGGTAATTTTGTCAGCTTTGGGTTCGGCTCACGATTTACAATTTCTGCAGGAGCCAGTACTTCTATTTTTGGATTATTTGGTGCATTAATTATTCTGGGGTGGCATTTCCGTGATAATCAGGCAATTCGATTTATGGTTCAGCGTTATTCAGTCTTTATTGGAATAACACTGCTCTTTAATCTGTTCAGTTCATCTGTTGATATTTTAGGTCATATTGGCGGTCTGCTTGGAGGATTACTCGCCGGGACATTTGTTGCTGTTCCAAAGCAATCTGAAAATTTTAATATTCATCAGCGAATTATTTCGGTAATGATCATCGCATTCATTTTTGTTGTTTGTTTCTTCTTAGGTTTTAAAAATTACAATTAACTTGTATAATAAGGAAGTGCTTTAATCATGGAAACGTTATATGATGTTCAGCAGCTGTTCAAGCGTTTTGGGATGTATATTTATGTAGGCGCCCGAATCTATGATATTGAACTGATGGCAATTGAATTAAAGAATCTCTATGAAGGACATTTAATTGATAGAGACATCTATCTTCAGGCCAGACGAATCCTAAGCAGAGAGCATAAAATAGAAGAAAACAGGTTAACAGAGAGAGGGATCGAATGACATGGAAAAAAAGATCATAGGAATTGATTTGGGCGGTACAACAATCAAGTTTGCAATTTTGACCTTGGATGGAGAAATCCAGCAAAAATGGAGCATTGAGACCAATATTTTGGATGAGGGATCGCATATTGTTCCAGATATCATTGAATCGATCAACCATCGAATTTCTCTTTATGGAATGAGTAAATCCGACTTTGTGGGGATTGGTATGGGAACTCCCGGCAGTGTAGACTTGGAAAAAGGAACAGTGATCGGAGCTTATAACCTGAACTGGACCACGCTTCAGCCTGTGAAAGAACAGATTGAAGCCGGAACAGGTATTGTTTATGCTCTAGACAATGATGCAAATGTAGCTGCTTTAGGGGAGCGCTGGAAGGGTGCAGGGGAGAATGATCCGAATGTGGTATTCATCACATTAGGCACTGGTGTTGGCGGAGGAATTATTGCAGAAGGCGTACTGCTGCATGGAACAGCCGGATGTGCTGGAGAGATAGGTCACGCAACCGTTGATCCTAACGGTTTTGACTGTACCTGTGGGAAAAAAGGCTGTCTGGAAACAGTAGCAAGTGCTACCGGAGTTGTCAGACTGGCAAGAAAATTGTCAGAAGAGTACGCTGGAGACGCTGAACTGAAACAAGCGGTCGATGACGGACAGGCAATTACGAGTAAAGATGTTTTTGAATATGCTGAAAATGGAGATGCTTTTGCTTTAATGGTTGTTGACAGAGTTTGTTTCTATTTGGGTCTGGCATTGGGCAATATCGGAAATATTCTGAATCCGTCAAGCATTGTTATTGGCGGCGGAGTATCAGCTGCTGGAGAGTTTTTACGGGGACAGGTTGAAAGCTACTTTAAGGAGTTTACTTTTCCTCAGGTTCGGGAAAGTACTAAAATTAAGTTAGCTGAATTGGGGAATGAGGCAGGTGTAATCGGAGCCGCTTCGCTGGCATTAAAATTTATTGAAGAGTAAGAGAGGGTTTTGAGATGTCTGGGTTATTAATGTTAAATATTATTTTAGGTTTGGTTCTTCTGGCAATGGTCGGCAATACGCTGTATATGTATATTCTGGGGAAACGGTCAGCCAAGCTGATCACAGAGGACGAGTTTAGGGAAGGGATGAGAAAAGGGCAGGTCATTGATGTCAGAGAAAAAGATGCATTTGATGCCGGTCATATTTTGGGTGCCCGCAGTCTTCCTTACTCCATGCTGAAAACAAGTATGCAGTCTCTTCGGAAGGATCAGCCAATCTATCTATATGACCAAAAACGATCAATCAGTATTCGGACAGCAAGCAAGCTGAAAAAAGCCGGTTATACAGATATCTATGTATTAAAAGACGGTTATGAGGGCTGGACAGGGAAAATTAAAAAGAAAAGCACACTTTAACATTTCAAAGATTGAAGCAGAGTTTAGGATAAAACGTGAAAAGTTTTGTATCCTCTTTGCTTCAGTTTTTTTCTTTAGAAAGCCTAGGAAAGAGGGGGTCCGTCAAATATTTATGAACTCATCCTATTTTGAGCTCTCACCTAAAGGGAAATAGTTTTATTTTTTGGGATTTACGCTACAATGGAAGAGGGGCGATTAAAGTGATTTATATTAAAAGAGCTTATGAAAAACCAGATAAAAAAGATGGTTATCGGATTTTGGTTGATCGTTTGTGGCCGCGAGGAGTCACTAAAGAAAAGGCTGAAATTGACTGCTGGATGAAGGCTATTGCGCCTAGTAAAGAGTTGAGAAAATGGTTTAATCATGAACCTGAAAAATTCTCTGATTTTAAAGAAAAATATAAAAAAGAGCTTTTGAATGAACCGGAAACTGTTCAGGAGCTTTCAGCTATTCTTAAGCAAGAGCCGATTGTGACATTTGTTTATAGTGCAAAGGATGAAACGATGAATAATGCAGTAGTTTTGAAGGAAATCATGGAAGAAGTCTACAGAAAAAAATGATAAAGAGGAGAAAGACGGGTGAAAAGCGTTGCCATCGGAGGCGGACCGCGCAGATTATCAGTGTTGGACTGAATTTTCGTGGAATATGAGAGAAGCTGACAGGATTTCAGAAAAAATCCTGCAATAGTATTTTCGTTAAGCTGATGACAAGTCTCCAAATGGATGCACGTGAAAAAAAGAAATCGGCTGCTTATTCAGCTGATTTCTTTTTTCACTGTTGACTTCTTAGCGTGTAACACGTTTACGCATTGCTTTTTTGCGGTTTTGTTCAATCATATCCTCTTTTTCTTCGATCGGATCAATTACTGTTTTCTTTACAGTAAACGCAAGACCGGCAACAGCAGCACAAGTAACAGCTGTACCGACTAACAGGCCGGAAATAAATTTTTTCATAACATCATCTCCTCTATATAGTTAATTCTACATATTTCATTATGAACGAAAATACGAAAAAAGCCAACTCTTTTGTCATAGAAAGTAAACCTTTAATAAAATAGTTATATAATGAAATTCATTGGAAAAAGTGAGATAATCTTTCGTGAATGATTTGCAGAAAGAGGAGGATTAAACAATGAACCTTAATCAGATAATAGAAGCTTTTCTATCTCTTTCTATTCAGAACGGCGGCTGGATGGAATTGGATCGTTTTTACTTAAAAAACAGAATTTTACTACTTGTAGGTGAAAAATTATTGGAGGAAGAATCACAGACAGTGGAGCTCTTTCAAGGGACAGCAGAAAAAATGGTAGACGAGTTAATAAACTATGCTTTGGCTAATAAAAAAATAGAGAATGATCAGGCATCAAAAAATGTGCTGAAAGCTCAGTTATTTGATCTTCTTATGCCGCCGCCAGCCGTTGTTAATGCATTTTTTGCTCAATATTATTCAAAAACGCCTCAAGATGCGACGGACTACTTTTATCAGTTAAACAGGAAGAGCGGGTATGTTAAGAAATATGAATCTTTGGAATCCATGACAGTTGAAGCAGGCTACGGAGAAATGACGTTTAAACTGATGACTGATCAAACGAAAAAGACATCTGAAACAGCGGCTAATGAATTTGCTGCCGCATGTATTCAGGAGAAAAGCTCTCCTCAATGTCCTTATTGTTTTGAGAGTGAAGGATATGCGGAACAAAAGGCAGAAAATAGTATGAAGCGTTTTATTCGGATGAATCTCCAAGGTGAAAGCTGGGGATTTCAGTTCGCTACTGATGAACAGTATTCTGAACAATTCTTTATTTCTCCAGAAAAGCATAGCTCTTTGGAATATGGGAAGAGGGGAATTAATCGAATGACTCAGATTCTTGATGTTTTTCCGCATTATTTTATCAGCTTAAAAGATGATGGGAGTATAAGACATGGCTGTTATGAAGGAGGTAAGGAGCAATTCCCGTTATTTCATAAGAGTATCAGTCGTTATATTGAGCTTGCTGATTTTCCGTTATTGAATATTGGGACAGTTTATTGGCCTTTTCCTGTAATTCGGCTGCAAAGTCCCAATAAAGAAGATATTACGGAAGCCGCAGCAGTTGTTTTGAATAGATGGGAAAAGAGTATTAAAACTATTGAAGATAATATATTTATTTCGATTATTGGCCGGCGTAAAGAAGGGACATATGAGTTTGATTTGCTGTTTACTAACGCAGATAAAACAACTGAGAACAGAGAAATAGATAGACAGAAATTTTCGATTGCGGAACTTTCAGGGGTGCTTAATCTTTATGATGCAGAGCTTATCAAGACCGAAGAAATAGAAAGAAGCGGGCGGATAGAACAGCTGTCAGAACAATACCTTGGTCAGCTGCTGCAAACAGATTTATTTAAAAGGGTCGATTCTAGGATTGAAAGTTTTGAAGATTTTTTAACTGAGCTGGAAAAAAATTAATAAGATATTTATAGTGCTATACTTATCGATGTTCATTACAAAGGGGTTCATATTGTTTGAGTAAAACATGGCAAGTACAAGATTCAACAATCCACTCTTTTTTTCCTTTGAAAGGACTGGTATACTAATTAGGAAACACAAATTTTAAAAAGGAGAGTAGGAAGAGAGTAATGAAAAAGAAAGCGTACAGAAATACTCCGGCTTTTTCATTTATGAGCTGGGGATCATTTGCCTTTTTTGTAGCATTGATGTTGATTGGTTTATACACACTTAAAGAACCCTTGATGGTAAAAGGGTATTACTTGATGGGTTCAGTTGGTTTGATTTCTTCGTCTTTTACACTTGCAAAAGTAATCAGAGATAATCAGGAAGATGAAGAACGTTATAATCAGATGTTCCGTGCAATGGATGATTCAATAAAAAAAGAAGATTAATTTGTTGAAACTGAATATTAAATGGAGCTTGGGAATGATTCCGGCTCATTGTCAACTAGTGTTGGTGAAAGAAATACAAGAGAATAAAGCCAAGCAGTTAAGGGGCCCTACCTAGCTGCTTGTTTTTCATGCATGGATTCTGTTAATGAGGGTTCTTTTTAACTT
>NZ_JADOEP010000028.1 GCF_016745275.1 Enterococcus sp. BWB1-3 | reverse complement strand
ATTTCGGCAATTTGTTCTGCAGAATAACGATGATATTTCATGGCAGGCACCTCGTTTTTACTTTAAGTGTAACACGTCTGGCAAGTTACGCTATGTCATCGATTCTTTTACAGGTTATATATATACTGTATTTAAAAATATAGCAGCAAGTGGCGGTTATTACATTTCTGCTGGATCAGATAAAATATTTGCTACGGAAGAAACAACAACTGGATCAATTGGTGTCATTATCTCTGGTTTAAATTATTCTGGCTTATTAGAAAAACTTGGCGTAACTGATGCGACGTACAAAAGCGGTGCATTAAAAGATATGATGTCACCTCAACACAAACCTTCAGAGGAAGAGAATAAAGTTATACAGGAATTTGTGATGAGTGCTTATAATCGCTTTGTCAATGTTGTAGCAAAAGGAAGAAATATGGATACGAATGCAGTAAAAGAACTTGCGGATGGAAGAATTTATGATGGTAACCAAGCAGTAGAAAATGGGTTGGTGGATCAAATTGGTTACTCTGAAGATGCATTAGATGCTCTAAAAAAAGAAAAGAAATTAACTGATGCGACGGTTATAGAATATAAAAATGACACAACTGGCTTTGCTTCTTCTTGGTTAGGTAATAAGATTGCTGAATGGCAAGGACTAAAGGCGACTACATCAGATCGTGTAATTTCAGTTTTTGAAAAACTTGGATTTTCTGATACTCCAAAACCAATGTATTACTATGGGGGGCTATAAAATGAATAAGAAGAGTGGTGTTGAAAATTTACCTAACTATGTATTTGCGGGATTTTGGTTACGATTTTTTGCTTTTCTTATTGATTTAATTTGTATTAGTATTATCACCCATGCTACTATAGGTCTCTTTTACAAAATCATGGGATTGGAATCTGACAAATCTATTATTACTTTTTATGGTATAGCGTCAGTAGCCATTTATTTAACCTATTTTGTACTTTTGACTAAGCTGAATTCAGGACAAACAATTGGGAAGATGATTTTTGGGATAAGAGTAGTGAGCTTTGAAGAAAAAGAGCTAAGTTGGCAAACTGTCTTTATTCGTGAGTGTGTATGCAGGTTTATATTAAAAAACTTTGTATTTCAAATTGGGTATTTGGTGGCTGCGTTCACATCTAAGAAACAACATGTTGGGGATTATTTTTCTAATACTTCAGTGGTTATTATTCATTCATTAGAAGCTATTAACTATGGAGAAAAAATTTCTAATTCTAAAACGCTTAATTTGGAGGGAATTCAATGAATAAGAGAAAAGCAGAGTTTATTTTGATTTTAATTAGTGGAATAACAGGGATTTTATGTAGTCTTTTAGCATTGTTGGGTGGTATATTTCTATCTTCTATTGATTCAACTACTTTAAATACTACAGAACTAACCAGTAAGGATATAGATATGTTAGTTAATCTAAGTGGAAATGTTGCTTTATTTGCAGGAATTGCCTTAGTTTTTTCGATAACTATTTTCATAATAGGTTTTTTAATAAGAAAAAATCTAAAAACAGGGGTCTATGGTATTAGTTTACTCATTTTATCTATTATTCCATTTTTTCTTTTAACATTATTGTGGGTAATTCCTGGAGTTTTAGGTATTATTGCGGGATTGATGCTTCTAATAAGAAAGTCTTAATTAGGTAATGTAGACAACATGAAACGAATTAATCAATAAAAAGCTAAATACGTTTTGAGAAATGATAACCTGTAGTCAATGGAAGACACGTAGATAAAAAAACTACGTGTCTTTTTTTTTTTCTAGTTTTTTCGAAAAATAGGCGCTCTCTGATCGTTGTATTAGTGGAAAGGGGAAAAAGGAGCATATTTATTATGAAACAAAACTCTAATGAAATTTCTATACAACACCAATTTGATGCCTACTGTAAATGGATAAATGTCAATAAAGTAGACACAAAAAGAGCAAATACCTAGTGAGAATCAAAGTATTTGTCCTCCATTTCATTTGGTGTAAGCATATTTAGGGTGCCGTGAGGGCGTTGGGAGTTATAGAATCCTTCGATGTACTCAAAGTATGCCAGTTGTACTTCTTTGAGAGAAGAAAAAAACTCTTCTGTTGAGTTCCTCTTTTTTCATATATTTGAAAAAAGCTTCTGTGACAGCATTGTCTCAAGGATAACCAGATAATGACTGAATAATAGAATGATCCTCTAAATATTGTCTGAATTCAAAAGAAGTATACTGAGAACCTTGATCTGTGTGAAAAAGAACAGAAGTCTTGAGCTTCCTAGTTTGAATGGCTTTTTCTATTATTGTAATAGCCAAAGCAGTATCTATTTTTTTGCTGACAGTCCAAGCAATGACTTTTCTGGAAAATAGATCTAGAATCACGCAAAGGTAAACAAAAGATTTTTCCCAAATAGGAATATAAGAAAAGTCACTAGTCCATACTTGATTCGGTGCTGGAGGATTAAAAGCTTGTTTTAAATAGTTTGGGCGCTTCAAAGAAACCTGACTTTTGGTCGTTTTAAAGACAGGTTTCACTGTAGACATTTCAGGTAAATTCATGGTACTCATTAAACGATAGACTCGACCAATACTTAATAGAAATACCATAGTCACGTAGAAGCATACATCTTACTTTTGCAGGACCTACTCGTTTTTTAGAAGTCGTATAGATTTCTAAAATGATCGTTCTTAATTATTGATTCTCTGCTATTCTAGGAGCTATTTTTCCAGAAAAGCGTTTGTAGTAAGTCGAGCGATTGACTTTAAGAACCCTGCAGAGAGTGACAACAGAGTGCTCATGTCGTAGGATACGAATCGCGCTTAATCGTTTGTTGAGTGTGGCGTGAATATGGCAATCGCTTTTTTTTTTAGGATTAGATTTTCTTCCTCCAATTGGAGATTTCTTTTCTGAAGTTGTTTAATCTGACGAGCCGTGAGGATCGTATCGTCATCGATTTTAACTTCAGAATATTGTTTCACCTGATGTTAGCATAGAGTTAGGACAAGGCAAAATGAGAATACTCTGACCGCATGGTACACTTGAAGTACCAGAAAGAAGGAGGAACTCATCATGGTCAAGCCGTATGATAAGCAGTTTAAATTGGCTGCAGTTCAGTATTATTCGGAGCATAAAAATCTGGGGTTGAAGGGATGTGCCAAGAATCTGGGCGTCAGTTACCAAACCCTCTCCCGCTGGAAAAAAGAACTACGAGAATCCAGAGTCATTCACCCTAGAGATTCTGGCAACTACAGCTCGGATTTAGCCAAAGAAAATGTCCGTCTCAAATGTCAGCTACGGAATACAGAAGAGGTACTGGATGTCCTAAAAAAAGCCATCAACATTCTGGGAAACTGACAGAGACACTTTATCAGAGCGTTTCTGATTAAGATGGAGGCAGAATCAAAGTAGGAGCGCCGTCCCTCCATCTCTGGAATGTTGGCAGTCTTAGGTGTCTCCCGATCCGGTTACTATGCTTGGTTGAATCCCCAGCCATCCGCCTGCCAAAAACGCAAGGAACAGGTCAAGAAGAAAATTCGAATACTCTACCACGCGTCTAAAGAAAACTACGGTGCTCCTAAGATTACGAAAGAGTTGCGCAAAGATGGAGAAATCATTGCGCAACGCACGGTAGGTAATTATATGCGTCAGGAAGGTATCCGGGCTCAGTGGGTCAAACCTTGGATGGTTACAACGAAACCCACTGATTTCTCTAGTAAACTTCAAACTATTTTAGAAGAAGACTTCAACCCAGAGCGTCCCAATGCGATTTGGTGTACGGATATCACGTATGTTTGGACAGAGACTGGCTTTGTCTATCTAACCAGTGTCATGGATTTGTTTTCCCGTAAAATCATTGCCTGGAACGTGACGGATACGTTGGAGGTTTCCTGCGTGGTGGATACTGTCAAAAAGGCCAAGAAAGGTCGGCACATTTTTCTGCCGTTGGTTTTACGCAGTGACCGGGGGAGCCAGTATATTTCCAAAGAATACCAACGCGTCACAGCTGATATACAACTGAGCTGCTTAGCCAAGGCTGCACCATGGGAGAATGCGTGTATCGAGCCCTTTCATGCTCTGATTAAACGGGAATGGTTAAATCGTTTTACTCTCAAAAATTTCACTCATGCCTACCATATGATTTTTGAATACATTGAAACATTCTACAATACAGTTCGAATCCCCAGCCATTGCAATTATCTGTCCCCAAATGAATTTGAAACGGTGTATGAACAAGCCGAGAAAAGGAAATGTCGACTCATTAGCTAAAAGCAGAGGGCGTTCTCATTTTAACTTGTCCCAATTCTTGACTTAGGACCATACAGTCTGACGCATGGTGGTTTGAGAGGTCGGTGAGTGAACTAATCGCTCACCTCCTACTCGATTGAGTCCTTCATGAGCAATAACTAAGTGGTGAAAGTTGGCTACAGGCTTGGGAGAAAAATTGTGTATTTTGAATGATGAAAATTAGGATGATTATTATTCTATACCTGCTACTATTCTATCTATTTATACTGTATAATTATTTTTGAAATAGGTTAATATGCGTAAGGCTTATTCAACAAATATTGGAAAGGTAGGTGTTTTTGCCGTTAAGATTGTTTTCATGTAGTTGTCATAAATGGGGTTAAAATAAGAAAGAAGTGGGGAGAAAAATGAAAAAAAAATTATTTTTGGGGATTAGCTCTTTAATGATACTGAGTACATTATCAGCCGTATCTGCTCAAGCGGTAGAACAACAGTCAGTTTTGAATAAAAATGCTGTATCTGCTGTTTCGACTCAAACAAATGAAAATGTATATCCTGTGTCATTAGAAGAGTATAATAATATTATCAGTATGCGTGATGAATACCGTGAGATTCAAAATGATGCTGTTTCAATAGAGAAATTTATTGAATTACCAGTTCTTCAGGATGGGGTTTATACACTAGGGACTTTCAAAGTTCAGACAACAGAGAATGCTACAAGAAATCTAAATTTCATGCGTAAGCTGGCAGGAGTTTCCGAGATTCCGTATTCTCAGTCTGACTTTGAAACTTCCCAATATGGGGCTGTAGGGATGGCGGCGGCACTATTGCAAAAACACGGACTTGATGATTCGAAGAAACCAGAAGATATGCCTGATAGTTTTTGGGAAAAGGCAAAGCAGGCAACAAATAGTTCAAGTATTCATTCTCATTTTAAAGAGGTGTCTCTTGAGTATCATACACGTGCGTTTATGACCGATTTTGGATATACAAATACCTATGCCGGGCATCGAAGCCATATGCTTGGAATCGCTAATACGAGTGTTGGATTTGGGTATGCGATAGCCAATGGAAATCCAGAATCAGGAATTAAGTATTACACTAGTGTGTATGCAACTCAAAATTATACTTCAATGAGCAGTCGTTACAGTAATGATACAATTGCTTATTGGCCAGCTGAGGGTTTATTTCCATATGAATTGTACAATACTGACAACCCGTATGCAGATGAAGCCTATGCAAACCGTCTGGGCCAGGATTACGAGAAGAATATGCGCTGGACAGTTCATTTTAATCTTTTTGGCTATAGACTAACAGAAAATATAAAGGTAACAATTGAAAATACAGAAACGAATGAATTAACTGTAATGAAGAATGATGATAACAGCGGAGAGTTAACAATAGCTACTGTCAGAGAGAATATGTATGGGAATGATGGATATAATACAGTAATCTTTAGACCCAACAATGATTTTACTGCTGAAAAAAATGTTTTGTATAAGGTAAAGATTGGAGGAATACTCAAAGATGGAAAAGAGTATACTCATGAGTATGAAACAAAATTTGTTGGTTTGGAAGATAACTATGAAATTAAAGCAGAAAAAATAGAATTACCTCAAGCTCTTGAAGTAGAACTAAATCAAGACATTCCGTTAACTGTTACGGTGCTTCCAGAAGAAGCGACAGATAAAACAGTTATTTGGACAACAAGTGATGAATCGATAGCATCTGTGAATGCTCAAGGAGAAGTAACTGGTCTGAAAGAAGGAACTGCCATAATCACAGCTTCAACAAAATCAGGAAAAGTAAAAAGTTCTTGTGTTGTAACAGTGACACCAGAGAAACCAAAAGGGACCTTTGGTACAACTACATGGGTATGGGATAAAGATAGTCAAACAGTGGCTTTTAGCGGCGGAGAATTTCCTGTTGGAGATTTTTCTGAACATTACATCAGAGATGATATAGAAAACCATTCATTATTAGGTGGATTGAAAATTAAGAAGATTGTTTTTACAGCACCGGTAAAATTGAATTCCAGAAGCAGCTATATGTTTTCTTCTCTATCTAATCTGGAGGCAATTGAAGGAATTGAGCTTTTGGATACCTCTGAAGTTGTAATGATGAAGTTTATGTTTAGTGGCTGCACTTCATTGAAGAAATTAGATCTAAGCCATTTTGACACTAGTAATGTCTATACTATGAGCAATATGTTTAAGGGGATGAGCCGCTTAACGGAATTAGACCTTAGCAGCTTCAATACTGGCAAAGTTCAGTTTATGGACTCGATGTTTAATAACGTAACAAATTTAACGGAATTAGACTTGAGTCATTTTGATACAAGTAGTGTTTTATCAATGGGTGCAATGTTTGATGGCATGAAGAATCTAACAAGTCTAGATGTAAGCAACTTCAACACAAGTAATGTAAGAGATATGTTTGCCATGTTTGCTTATCTTGAGAAGATTGAACTGTTGGATATAGGTCATTTCGATACTGGTAAAGTAACAAATATGGGTTCTATGTTTGCCAGAACCTATGAATTAAAAAAATTGGATGTCAGCAATTTTAATACAGAAAATGTGAATAATATGGCTGCAATGTTCAGCTATGCACGTAAGCTTTCTGAACTGGATGTGAGTAATTTTGAAACAGGTAAAGTAACAAGTATGTACAGCATGTTCAGAGAAATGCAGGAATTGCAACAAGTAGACGTCAGTAATTTTAAAACTGATAAGGTAACAGATATGTCTCATATGTTTAGAGAAATGACCAAAGTAACCAAAATAGATATGAGCAACTTTGATACAAGGAATGCGAAAAATATGGATGCTATGTTTCTTCATTCCAATAGGATTGAAGAATTAATACTTGGTACAAATTCGAAGTTGAGTACAGTTTCCATAAATTTAAATGAAATAGTCGATGAATTTTATACAGGGAAATGGTTAGGACCGGATGGAGTATCTGTATATGATACGACAAAAGAGTTCATTTTGAATTATGATGGAAGTCAGCCTGGAAAATATGTAAGAGAAAAAATTTAGATTTATAGCTTAATTAGCTAAAATTAAGGAAAAGTTAAATGGGATAAGTCTTTTAAATAAGAAAATGGGACTGTGACAAAAGTAGTCCTAAAATGATCAAAAAAGAAAAATGGTAATCGAAAATCTGTTGAAAGATTTCGATTACCGTTTTTCTTTATCTTTTCCCCGTGCTCTGGCAGCTAATTTTATCATGTTTAAAGCGAAAGTGATAATCCCGGATTCTCTCCGAACCTTCTCCATCCCTCCTACATGATAACGGGTGAAACCCAAACAAGCCTTCATGCATCCAAAAACAGTTTCCGCATCAATCTTTCTGCTAAGTATGATGATTATGTTATTGTTTTCTATTGCAGGTTGTGCCAGCACTGAAAATGGCAAAGACTCCAGTTAGGCTAACTCAAGCTTTACTGAGTCGCAGGAAGTGGTTCTCTATGTAGCCCTTCATGGGAAAACAATGTTTAATACAGCAGAGCGTGTACAAGTCTGGTCGGACAGCCCTTTGATTGATGAGGTATTGAGGCAGCTGGACAACTTGGAAAAGGGTTAGAGAAAGAAAATATCCAATTTGCTTCAGCTTATTCAAGTGATTCAGGTAGTGCCAGAGAAACGACTGAAGTTCTACTAAATAATGATGGACAAAATGATTTGAACTATACAGAAGATAAGAGATTGCGTGAAATTTGTTTTGGTACTTATGAACACGATACAAATAACAACATGTGGGAAGCTGCCACAAATTACAAGAATACTGAAAAGGTGTTGGTTGATGAAGAGTTTACCTTAGAAGGAATGTACGAAGCTATCTAATCGGCAGATGAAATTGGACTGGCAGAAGATCTTCCTACAGTGAAATCGAGGATGGTAGAAGCAATAGCACAACGCGAAAGTGATTGTCTTCTTGTTAAAATGAATAAGCTAGTTATTGAAAGCTTCTATGTCTGATTTTAGGATGTAGAAGTTTTTTTTATTTTAAAAATCTTGACAGAATGTTGTTCATTTGATAATATTCAATAGCTTAAAACGTAATGATTACGATTTGAGAAAGATGAATCGTAACCTAATGGGGGGATAATCAAATGAAAAAAACTCATTTTAGGTTCTAGTTTATTGGTAGTTGTCGGTTTGGTCAGTGTTTGTTCATCAAACAAGGAGGATGCTTCAGAAGAAAAGCTGCAAATTGTCACTTGCTTTTATCCTGTTTATGATCTTACAAAAAAGATTATGGGTGATGAAGGCGAAGTAGAAATGATAGTTTTAACAGAGGCAGAATTACTTTTAAGATATATATCCCATGTACAGGAGCTTTCAGATATATCCAATATAGCGACCACACGCTCACTGATATAGAAGAGGAGGTTATCGTCTTTATTTTGGGCGTGAAAAACAAGAGAAACTATAGAAATAATCAGATCATTGGTCCACTTATTATCAGTTAACTTAATAGGGTGG
The DNA here is from genome assembly GCF_016745275.1 of Enterococcus sp. BWB1-3. Lineage (GTDB taxonomy): Bacteria > Bacillota > Bacilli > Lactobacillales > Enterococcaceae > Enterococcus_L. The sequence goes on along the minus strand of NZ_JADOEP010000028.1, from coordinate 43,134 downwards.
AAATTTGCTCAGGAAATATTGGTTCACTATTAAAAAGAAAAGGAGGAGGAAAATGCGTCAAACGATTATTTTAGAGTGTATTGAAACAGGGGAACGCTTGTATTCCACAAGTAAAAATCAACGAAATACGCCTGGCAGACTAGAGTTGAAAAAATATTCTCAAAAGCTAAGAAGAAAAGCGATTTTTAGAGAAATCAAGAAATGAGGGAAAAGGAACTTGGCTAAGAAATCAAAAGTTGCAAAATATGAAAAGCAAAAGTATTTAGTAGAACACTATGCAGCATTGCGATATGAATTAAAAAAGAAGAGGGATTATGAAGCATTGCGTAAGCTTCCGAGAGATTCGAACCCCAATAGAATGAAGTTAAGAGACCGGATTGATGGAAGACCAAGAGCTTATATGCGTAAGTTTGGTATGTCAAGAATCAACTTTAGACAATTGGCACATCAAGGAAAAATTCCAGGTGTTAAAAAAGCCAGTTGGTAATATAGAAAAGTTAGGAGAGATAGCTAATGCCTATATCAGCAAGGGAAATTTCCCAAAAAAAGAAGCCGTGATGTACCTATTAAAGTTTCAAAGTCTGAAATTTCTTATGACGAAACTTTGAGAGACAATAGGCAAAGTCATCCTATCTCCTTGAAAGGATAGTATAAAGAAAAAAAGTAATCGAATAGCAGGTAAGAATTTCAGATGGACATTCAAGGCATGGATCAGCTTATTTAGTCCAATATGACGACTTGTGAAGCAAAAGAAAATAAGAATGAGCTGATCATCATTGGACAGAATTTAAGTGAGGAAACGTTTATAGACTTATAGGCTTTTCAAAAAAATTAGTTGAGAAATCAGCAAAATATAAGGATTTAAGCTTCCACATAAGGAGGAAAATATGGAAAAAACAGATTTATCGAGTGCATATCGACGATTAAAAAGTCCGAATATCAAGACGCGTAAACGAGCATTAAAAATTATTAAAGAGACGAAAAGAAATAAACTAAGAAGATAGCGCTGTAGATACTTCAATGCAAATTATTGTGTTGGAGTATTCATTTTAACTACTCCTGGATATTCAGGCAAAGGAGTATGCAAATGAAAGAAAATATGGAAAATCCTTGAAAATATTTACTAAACATGATTAAATGATAATGAGAATCATTCTCAATTAAATTTTGTTAAAATAAATGAAAGGAGTTAAATGAATGAAAAACGAATCAGTTTTAATCCGATACATTAAACAAAAAAAAGGATTGCTGTCAATCTCGGGAATTTTAGCAACATTGGCGACCATGGTACAATTTATACCATTTTATTGTATTTATAAGATTATCGAATTATTGATGCTGGGAAACTATTCGGCGAATAGTCTTATTCATTGGAGTTTGATATCAATGGGAAGTGTTTTAGCCGGAATGGTTCTACTTTATGCCTCTGCCATGTGTTCTCATATTGCGGCTTTTGATATTTTATATGAAATTCGTATGGATATTTTGCAGCACTTATCTAAGCTTTCTATGGGTTTTTTCAATCAGAAATCCAGTGGACAATTAATGAAGATTATTGATCAGTGTGTTGAGAAGATGGAGTCTTTTATTGCTCATCAAATTCCAGACATTGTTTCTGCTTTAATTTTTCCCTTTATTTATCTTGGATTGATGATCACGATAGATTGGCGTTTAGGGTTGATTTCCCTGATTCCGCTTTTTTTAGCAGTTGGGATGTATTCTTATCTTATGGGACAAAGTATGAAGGGAAACAAGGTGAAGGAATATCATGATGCATTAGAAGCGATGAACAGTAATGGTGTGGAATATGTTCGGGCGATGCCGGCAGTCAAAATTTTTGGGTTGTCTGTGGACAACTTCAAACGATTTCATCAAAGTATCAAAGATTATCGAACCTTAGTAATGGGATGGTCACAAGAATTTCGCTCAGGTTATGTGCTGTTTACTACATTAATATCCTCTGTTGTCTTATTCGTAATGCCTTTTGGGGCTTTTTTAATCAGTCAAAACCCTCAGGATAAGTCGTTAGCTTTGACTGTCATGCTATTCATTATTTTAGCTTCGGGCACTACTGGGCCCTTCATGAAGTTGATGTATGCAGCTGCCACTTTTAGCAATGTAAATGAAGGTGTTAAGCGGGTGGATGAAATTTTTGCTGAATCGCCTGTAAAAGAAATCCAAACAGAGGGTACATTTTTTAATAATACTATTGCTTTTGAAAATGTTTCCTTTGCTTATACAGAAGGGAACCAGATTTTGAAACAAGTTAGCTTTGAGTTGAAGCCGAATACAATGAATGCGCTGGTAGGACCTTCCGGTGGAGGGAAAAGTACCATTGCACAGCTGCTTTTGAGATTCTATGAGCCGTCAGAAGGTACAATCAAAATTGGGAATAAGGATATCCGTGAGGTTACCATTGACACATTGATGCATGAAGTCTCTTTTGTTTTTCAGGATGTCACCTTGTTTAATGATACCATTGAAGAAAATATTCGAATGGGAAACAAGGAGGCTAGCTTAGAAGAGGTTATGCATATGGCTCATCTGGCACGCTGTAATGAATTTATCCAAGAATTACCTAATGGCTATGCAACAAAGATTGGAGAAGACGGTGTTTATTTATCTAAAGGTGAGGCACAGAGAATTTCCATTGCTCGTGCTCTTTTAAAAAATGCGCCAATCCTTGTTTTAGATGAGGCGACAGCTTATGCGGATGCAGAAAACGAAGTATATATTCAACAGGCAATTAATGAGCTGGTCAAAGGGAAAACAGTGTTGATTATTGCTCATCGTTTATGGACCATTCAACATGTGGATCAAATCCTTGTTTGTAATAAAGGGGAAATTCAGGCAAGTGGGACGCATCAAGAATTGCTTTCAACTAATCCCTTATATTATAGGCTATGGACTATTAATGAAGAAACAAAGGACTGGGAGGTAAAGTAAGATGCGAAAAATGATTTATAATATTACTTCTGGAGAACCCCAAAATTTAGTTCAATCTACTATTTGGGCAACATTGGAATCCTCTGTAAGACTGATACCTCCTATCATTGCTTTTTATGGGATTTCTGAATTATTTGAAGCCTACCAGCAAAATCGGTTGTTAAATACAAAACTATATTTTTATTTGATTTTTGCCAGCTTTGTTTGGTTTTTACTTCAACTCCTTATATCCACTGTTACGTATGATAAAGAGTATATTGCTGCTTATGAGGTTTCGGAAAAAGGTCGCACAAAACTGGCGAATCATCTGCGTAAATTATCATTGGGCTTTCTAGACAGTCGAGATCCTGGAGATCTCACAACAATGATGCTGGGGGATTACACGCTATTGGAAACGGCTGTTTCTCATATTGTTCCGCAAGCAGTATCTGCACTTATTCTTTTAGGGATTGCTTTTGTTTCCCTTTGTCTGATTGACTGGAAAATGACCATATGCTTATATGCTATGCTGCCCATTGCATTATTAGTGATAAAAGGTTCTAATATGCTAATGAATAAGCTGGGAGCCCAGCATATTCAAGCAAAGGTTGAGAGTGCTTCAAGACTACAGGAATATTTACAGGGAATTAAGGAAATTAAAGCTTACTCTTTAGGTGGAGAACAGTTTACCAGAATTCAAAAAGCATTTAATACACTGCGAAAAGAATCGATTCGGCTTGAAGGGGTACTGGGCCCAGTTGTGATGGTTTCTATTTCGCTGCTTAGAATGGGGCTGCCAATTTTAGTTTTTATGGGCTCTTATTTATTGGCACAAAAAAACATTACAGAATCTATCTTTTTAGCTTTTATCGTTGTGGCTAGTCGGATTTATGATCCCTTTACAGCGTTAATGATGAATTATACTGAAATGCGTTATGCATTGATCAGCGGCGAACGAATCATGGCTATTCGCAATCAGCCGGAAGTTGAAGGAAGTGAAAAACTGGGCGATGATTACACTATTCGATTTAAGAATGTGGGTTTTGCTTATAAGGAAGAGGCGGTACTGAAAAATATTGATTTAGACATTCATCCAAAAACCTTAACTGCTTTGGTAGGTCCTTCTGGGAGCGGCAAATCAACCATCGTAAAATTGCTTGCTCGTTTTTATGATGTGAATGAAGGAGCCATTGAAATTGGTGGTAAAAACTTAAAAATGATTGATCCGGAAAATCTTTATTCTCATTTATCAATGGTTTTTCAAGATGTTTATCTTTTTAAAGATACTATTTTAAATAATATTTGTGTGGGAAATCAACATGCCAGCTTTGAGGAAGTGATGGAAGCTGCAAAAAAAGCGCATTGTCATGAGTTTATTAGCGAGCTGCCAGATGGCTATGATACGTTAGTTGGGGAAGGCGGTTCGACGCTGTCCGGTGGTGAAAAGCAGCGGGTCAGTATTGCACGGGCTTTTTTAAAGCAATCAGAAATTATTCTGCTGGATGAAGCAACAGCTGCTTTAGATTTAGAAAATGAAGCCGGCGTTCAACAGGCAATCAAAAAACTGGTAGAAGATAAAACAGTGGTTGTCATTGCACACCGCTTAAAAACAATTATGAATGCCGATAGGATCGTGGTGTTGGACAAAGGGACAGTCAAAGCACAGGGGACACATGATGAGCTTTATCAACAGTGTGAGCTTTACCATAGGCTGGTAGACATGCAGAATGAAGCCGCAAATTGGAAATTTAGTAATAATTAGCTGATATCAAAAAGCAGTAAAGCTAGTTTGATTGCTTATTAATGATAAAGGAGATGTATACAAATGAAAAAGAAGACTACGGCTTCACTTGCTTCAAAGGATTATTTAACAATCGGCTTATATACCTTAGTACAATTTGTCATAGTGATGACTTTATCAATGGTAACGGTTCCTTTTCTTTTATGGCTATATCCTTATGCAACAGCCTTTGTTCTGTTTTTTACCTGCCCGATTTACTTATTAATAGCTTTTAAAGTAGGGAAAAAAGGAACTTTGTTAATTTTTGGTGCAGTTAACGGCTTATTTTATGCGATTATGGGAACGATTTATGTGCTGCCATTTACATTAATCGGCGCACTGATTGGTGAATTTATTTTGGCAAAAACTAAAGGATATCGTAAATTGACAGCCCAGACTGCAGCTTTTACTATTTATAATTTATTTTACGGCTTTTCAAATTACATTATATTGGCAATTTCTGCCGATTATTACTTTTCTACTATGCAAATTGAGGGAATTTTGTTAGAGGCATATACAAAATATATGATAACACCATTTTGGATTTTCATTTCTATTATGGCGCTAATTATGGCAATTAGCTTGGGCTGTTTATTTGGTTATCATTTATTAAGAAAGCATTTTATTAAAGCGGGGATTATTTCTCCTGTAAATTAAGTATTTGATTTGTAATGGGAAGCAATAAGCGCTGCTTCCTCTCTAACATGAAATGAAGGAGAAGATGATGAAAGGTAGTATTGATCCAAAAATTCAGTTTCTTATACTGATTGCTCAAAGTATTCTTGTCTTGGCTGCAAATGTAAATCAATTGATTTTATTAAATATTTTTGGCTTATTTTATTTAATTTATAATGGCTTTTTTAAAACAGCGGCTAAAATAGCTGTGTTAGTCTCAATAACAATAGGACTTCATTTATATATAGTGACTGCAGAACAGCAATGGTTAAAATATATCGGTTTTTTTAGCTTTATGTTTTTAAGATTTGGACCGGTCTTAATGATAGCCAGAGTCCTGCAGGATGTTCCTGCCGGGCGGCTAATGTCTGCACTGCAATCCTTAAAATTACCGAAAAATTTTAGTGTTACCTTAGCAGTAGTATTAAGATTTTTTCCAACTATCAGGCAAGAAAACAGTATAATCCAACTCTCCGCTAAATTGCGAGGATTATCCTTTTCACAGCCTAAAAATTGGCTGCATCCTTTAAAAACCTTTGAACACACGTTTGTTCCTTTGATGATGAGAACCATGAAAATAACAGACGAATTGACTGTCTCCGCAATGACTAAAGGAATTGAGTATCCTGGACAGCGAACTTCTATTTATCAAAGCCGGATTACCATAAAAGATCTTAGCATGGTGTTGTTTTTTATCGGCTATGTATTCAATGTATTTGTATTCAAAGTTTGGAGGCTCTAAAATGAACAATCCCATAATTAGATTGAAAGAAATTTCATTTTGCTACGGAGCTGAGGGGTATCAATTGAAGGATATTTCTCTAGATATTGCTGAGGGAGAATGTGTGCTGATGACAGGACCTTCAGGCTGCGGGAAAACAACATTAACTCGTTTGCTTAATGGGCTAATACCACATTATTACGATGGAGAACTTTCAGGAAGTTTCTATTTAAAGGAGAAAAATGTAAAGAATCTAGAGGTGTGGGAGTATGGAGAACTTATAGGAAGTATTTTTCAAGATGCACGCTCTCAGTTCTTTACTTCCAATGTTTTAGATGAGCTCGCTTTTGCCTCTGAAAATTATTGCCTTGATTTACAATTGATTAATAGTCGAGTAAATAGGGTTCTTGAGGTAAATCAAATTGCGTATTTAAAGGAACAAAAGTTAGACAGACTTTCAAGTGGAGAAAAACAAAAAATTGCGATGAGTGCGGTAGAAGTTCATGGACCTGAACTTTTTGTTTTGGATGAGCCGTCAGCTAATCTTGATCATCAGGGAAGTCTACAATTAACTAAAGCCTTGCACAAGCTAAAAAAGGAGGGAAAAACAATTATAGTGGCTGACCATCGAATCTGCTATTTAATGGATGTCGTAGACCGAATCATTTATATGGCAGATGGGAAATTGATTCAGCAGTGGAGCAGAGAGGAATTTCAACAGCTTTCTAAAGAAACATTAGACAATTTAGGAATTCGTGAAAAGCAGGAGATCATAATCACAGAAATTTTGAAAAAACAGGGCAAGGAGAATATAGAGAAGTCTCCTTTTTTGGAACTTTCAGATGTGGCTATTGGGCATCATCGTTTTTCTCCCAAGCTGCTCAGTAATATTAGTTTACAGCTGAACAAAGGAGATATTTTATTATTAACTGGAAAAAATGGTTTGGGAAAAACAACCTTGGTCCGTACTCTTTGTGGTTTAAATCATGAAAGGGGTGGGCAGATTTTCATTGATGGCAAGCAATCAGCTATGAAAAAAAGACGAGAAAAATGCTGGTTTGTATTGCAGGATGCTGATTACCAGTTATTTTCTGATAGTGTATTAAATGAGTTACTACTGGGGATTAAACATGATGCTGCAAATCTGAAAAAAGCAGAGAAGCTTTTAAAAGACTTAGGATTGTTAGAAGTTAGAGAACAACATCCAGCAACACTTTCTGGCGGACAAAAACAAAGATTAGTTTTTGCAGTAGGATTGATGAGAGAACCGGAGCTGTTGATATTGGATGAACCAACTTCTGGCTTGGATGCTGGCAATATGCTTCGTGTGCAGCAGATGATTTTAGATTATGCTAAACAGGGACTGTCTTTTCTGATTGTCACACATGATTTTGAATTTGCCAGAGGGTTTGGACAAAGAACAATTCAACTTATGGGAAATTAGTTTTTTTAAGTTCTGCATCATTTAAAAAAATCCGTATTCTGGGAGTAATTTTTCTATTAAAATGCAACTTCATGAATCGTTGTGGTCAAGCATTCGGACAGTGAGCCGCAAGCGATTCTACTGTGAAAAGCGGCTGCCCGATTTCATTGCTGAATTGAGTCAAATAAACGGCAGCTGTTCTTTTAAAACAGCTGCTGATTCCTGATTTTCCTTTGATATTTCGGAAATTCTTGACTATCCGATTTTCTCGTTTTTTACTAGCTCAAACATAAAGTGAGTGGGACAGCAATAAAGTTCCAAACGCTCTTCGTATCTAACTCTAAATAAACGGCGGTATAAAAGCAAAAATTCTTTTTGCGACGAGTAACCGCAGGAGCAACTCCTTCGGAATTAAGCCAAACGATCCTGAAAATATGAGGCGCCCAGGCCCTTCACCGAGTAGGTAACAGAACTTCATCTACTCTGCTAAAGTAATCCTAGTGAAGCCTGTCAACTCTTGTATGTTTCATGCATCGAAGTTGATATGATCGCAGCACAGCGGAGTGTATCCATTCATAGCTAATCATTTTATGATTAGTGTTCCTTGACAATTTTCGGAGCTGATTGCTTTTGTCTCGATCTCAAACGTTCTCTTACCAGGCTGCCCTTATTAAACAGCAATAGAGTGGAGTAATGTATGGACAAAGTCTTAGTATATTGATGATATTAAAAATTATCCAGGTCTTTAAACCAAGAAACGTGGAGCATATCCAATAGTAACATATGAGACCAAACAAAGTAGGGCTTGTAAAATAAGCATACATATGAAATAATCGATAATGAGAATCATTCTCAATTGAGAGAGGGGAACAGAAGTATGATTAAATTTTATGACACTTGGTGGCAGGAAGGAAGTAAGGGGGATCAAGATATGGAGGACAGTCACCAAACAGGATGGCAAAATGTCATAGGTCTAATAGACAGGGATGATGTATTAGACCGGGATATTTTAGATTTTGGGTGTAATCAAGGTGGTTTTTTAAGGAAATTATATGATGAAATTCCTTTCCACAGTGCTTATGGAATTGATTTGGCAAAGCAAGCAATAAAAACAGCAAATCAGCGTGCAGGTACTTATCCGATCTGCTATGTCCAAACGGGAGAAGCAAGAGCATTGAAGCAAAAGTTTCATACAATAATTAGTACCTCAGTATTGTACTTAATCAAAGATTTAGATAATCATTTTTCAATGATGTCAGATGTCTTAAATGAACAGGGTGTCTACTATGCTTTGTTTACAGATCAATCTAAGAATCCAAGCTTTGAGTATATGAGGGCTAAAATTGATCGTTTTGGAGCAACCAAAATGCAAAATAAAACGTTAACAGAAGTTGTGGATAGTTTAGTTAAAAATGGTTTTTCAGTTGAGCTGCGTAAAGAGTATACAAGTACAATTTATGATGTTACTAATTATCATGATTTTTATTTAACCGTGGATGACTATATTCTTTCTTGTGAAAGTTCATACTTGATTAAAGCTACTAAGAAAGGGGTGCAGCTATGAAGAAACTATCAGTAATAGGGGTAATTATGATCCTCTTTTCTTTGGTATTGACTGGCTGTAATGGTACAAACAAAGAATCATCCGATGAGAATAATCAGGAAGCAGAGACTGTCAATATTGCTATCTCGGATGAACCAAAAGCTGAACAATTAGATGCAACTACCTACAATTCTTCAATGGCGATTTACAGTGCAGTCTATGAACCTTTAGTGGAGTATGATGAAAAAGGAGCTTTTAAGCCGGGACTAGCTGCTTCTTGGGAAATTTCTGAAGATGGCAAAAAATATATTTTTTATCTGAATGAAAAAGTAAAATTCTCAGATGGCAGCCCAGTTGATGCAGAAGCAGTTAAATTTACTATTGAACGGGCAAAGTTTAATAACGAAATGAGTTCACTGCAATTGCTTTCTAATTTAGAAAAAATTGAAGTGATAGATGAACAAACAATCGAACTAACATTCACTGAGATTTCTAATCAGATATTAGCAGAGCTGTGCCAGACACGCCCATTAAGAATTATGAGTCCTCACTCCGTTGAAGAGGAGAAGGTATCGGGAAAATTCATAGAAGCGATTGGTTCAGGTGCATTTATGATCAAAGAAAGTTCTGCTGAACACGTGTTAATGATACCAAATCCTTATTACAATGATGAGAATCCTGTGAATTACCAAATAAACTTTAAGATGATCGAAGATGGAAGCTCAAGAACTTTGGCTTTAAAGAGTGGCGAAGCTGATATTATTGGCGGAACACTGGGAGCAGTAACAGATAGTGATATAGGTTCTTTTGAATCAGACACTGAGTATAATGTAGTAGAGTTTGAAGGGACGATGTCGCATTTTCTAGCGTTTAATCCTGATAATCAAGAATTAAATACAACCCTTCGGAATGTGATTGAGCTGGCAATTGATAAAGCTTCTTTATCGGATAAGGAACTTGTAGGGTTATTTCGTGAAAATGTACAGTATGTTTCTGAAGTAAATCAAAAAGCCGTTACTTATGACATTGAAAAGGCAATGAGCATACTTGAAAGCGAAGGATACGCTAAAAATAAAGCAGGTTACTATGAAAAAGATCATCAGGAGCTTTCTTTTGATTTAGTGATTCAAACAACTGAATTCCCAGAATGGAAACAGCAGGCGGAATTACTTGAAAATGATTTGAAAAAAGCGGGTATTAAAATCAATATAACTATTTTGGACAGAGAAGGTTATTATGATGCTTTATGGAAAACGAAGGAATATGATTTGATTTTTTATCGAACCTATACAGATGCATTGCTGCCTTATAATTTTTTGAATTCACTCTATCATAATACAGAGGAAGAACATGGTGTGTTAGCTAATGATGAGGTGCTGTCTCAGTTATTGGATGAGTTTGGTCAAGTCATTGATGAACAGCAAAAACAACAAATAGCTGATAAATTATTTAAACGTATCTCAGATGAAACCTTGGCGATTCCAATTGATTACAAAGATGAAAAATTTGTAGTCTCCGATAAAATTTCAGAATTTTCTTATTCTGGTTTATCTGATTCTCCGATTGATTATAAAAATTTAATGGTGAAGTAAAATGAAGAAAAGGTTTCTGTTGAAGAAAACTTTGCATTTACTGATAAGTCTATTGTTTTTTACTGTTTTGTTATACGGATTATTATATGTATCGACGGGTGATCCGGCACTGGGGGTTTTGCGCAGGTCGGGAGGACAGAATGTCTCGCTGAAAACAATTGAAGAAACAAGAAGGAAGCTAGGAATTGATGGTAATTTTTTTGAACAGTATTTTCATTGGCTGGGGAATATTTTAAAAGGCGACTTCGGCTATTCTTTTATGACGAATGTGCCTGTTCTTCAGATCATTGGCGAAAAGGCAAGTGTGACCTTTAAATTATTAGGGATTTCTTTTATCTTTAGTACAATCATTTCTTTAGGAAGTGGAAGTATTATTGGCAATTTTTCCTCTTTAAAGTGGGTTCAGCAGATTCTTTCTGTGGTATTGTCTTTTCCTATCTATTGGTTATCCCTTGTTCTCATTTTTATTTTAGGTGTTCAATTAAAATGGCTGCCATTTGTTGGCAGTAATTCTGGAAAGCACCTTATTTTGCCTGTGATGGTTATTTGCCTTTCTGAAGGAAGCTATTTGACAAAAATGGTCAGCGATTTGATTACTCTGGTCAGTGGTAGTGAATCACAAAGGATTGCAAAATTTAGAGGGGTAAAATGGTACTATCGCTTTTCCTATCAATTAAAAGAGTCTTTTGTACCCTTAATCTCTCTATATGGCAACAGCTTCACACATTTATTTGGCGGCACAGTAATGGTAGAAATCATTTTTAGCATTGCTGGATTAGGGAAGCTGTTAATGGAAGCTATTTCTACTAGAGATTATCCTGTTATCCAAGGAATTACGCTCTTTGTTGCTTGCAGTACGTTTTTACTTAATTATATAGTGGATGTTTTCATTCAAAAGGTGGATAGTCGTATACAGATCAATCAAGGGGGAGCTAAATGAAAAAGCGAGTCATTATTATTTTAGTCATCTGCCTAGCTGGTTGGCTTGTTATCAAGCATTTGAAAGACCCTTATGCGATTAACAAAATTGAAAGCTTGCAGGGGATAAGCTGGCGTCATGTATTTGGTACTGACTATTTAGGGAGAGATTTATTTAGTCGAATTGTGCACGGCAGTGTTTACTCTTTGTATATCGCTTTTCTTGCGCTGACAAGTGTTGTTATTATTAGTTTGCTGTTGGGCAGCTTAGCTGGCTGTATAGGAGGAAGAGCAGATACAAGTATAATGATTTTAGCTGATAGCTTGATTAGTATACCGTCCTTGATTTTAGCTTTGGTTTTTGCAGGTCTTTTTTCTAATTCAATTTCCACAGTAATGGTTGCTTTAGTGATAAGCTGGTCAGGAAAATATATTCGTTATGTCCGCAATTTAGTCTTGAATATTAAGAAAGAGGAGTTCATTCTTTTTGCACCTTTACGAGGCTCTTTTGGGAGTCATGCGTTTCTTCACCATATTATTCCTAATATGATGGCTGAGCTGTTTTCTCTATTTACGACTGACTTAGGCAAGATGGTTTTAAGTATTTCTGGTCTTTCGTTTTTAGGGATTGGTGCACAGCCGCCAACACCTGAACTAGGAACTATTCTTTTTGATGGAAAGGCGTATTTCTTTACTGCCCCGCAGCTCTTTATTTTCCCTGGAATAATTATTGCGATGATTGTACTTGTTACACAATCCATAAGTCGGCAAATAAATAAGTACTGGGAGGTAAATAATGATTGAATTAACAGAATGTTCAATTACCGCTGAACAAGGTAAATTATTAGATTCCATTTCTTTAAAAGTTCCCAAAGGTGCTTATTTCTGTTTGATTGGTGAAAGCGGGGGTGGGAAAACATTGTTAGGTAAAATGATTTTGGGAATTTTACCCCCAAATTTAAAAGTTAGCGGCAAAATAAATTGTGATCGTAAAAAAATGGAGATTATCCTGCAAAACCCCCTTGGAAGTTTGCAGAGTAATAGTAGGATTGACTCACAATTTCATCATTTACTAAAATCAAAAGGAATGAAGAATAAAGAAGATCGAAAAATGAAGATGTTCCAAGCGTTAAGCCGGGTTGGTTTTACAGCTATTCAAGAGATTGCTGCTAAACGTCCTTATCAATTAAGCGGCGGTATGTGTCAAAAGGCAGCTTTAGCAATGGCACTGATTTCACAACCGGAAATAATTATTGCAGACGAAGCAACTAGTGCACTGGATGAACAAAGTCAGGAAACAATTTTACAACTGCTAAGTAACCTTTATTTAGAAAAGCAGCTGACTATTTTTTTCATTACACATGATTTATCTATTGCTAAAGCATACAGTACTCACCTGGGTGTTATGCAAAATGGACAACTAATAGAAGTTGGCCTGACAGAGCAGGTATTAAATCATCCTACAGAAAATTATACGAAGGAGTTGATCGGAATTTTTGAACAAGACGACTCATTTATTACAGGTAAGCAATTTAACTAAAAAGTTTAACAATCAATTACTATTTAAAGCTCTTGATTTTGTGATTGACAACAATCAGTGGGTCGGGATCGAAGGTGAGAATGGTATGGGAAAATCAACACTAGTCAAGATGATAATGGGGCTGGAACACTATTCTGAAGGTAAAATTTATTTTAACGGGCAAACCATTGCTGAACTGACTAGACAAAAATGGTACCAAGAAATTCAGCTAGTTCCTCAATATACCAGAAGGTCTCTGGACCCAACGAAAACAATTAAGCAAATATTGGTTGAGCCATTAAAAAGGTTTAAATTGGTTGAGCGTGGAAAGTATCAGCTGAAAATAGAAGAACTTTTGGATGTATGCAATTTACCAGCTGGACTGTTAGATAAAAGACCAGGGGAAATCAGCGGGGGACAATATCAAAGGTGTTGTCTTGTCTTAGCTTTATTAGTACAGCCTAAGTTGTTAATCTGTGATGAAGCAACAGCCGGTTTAGATAAAATTAATGAATTAAGGATGATTCAGCTCATAAAAAAGCAAAAGGAAATGGCTGTTTTATTTATTTCTCATAATAAAAAGTTGTTAACAGAGGTCTGTGATCAACGAGTCCATCTAAAAAATTTTAAATGATGTAAAATAAGTTGTTCAATTAATTGAAGTACAGCAGATAAAATGATTTTTATTTGGAGAGGAGAGTATGTAAGGATGATAAAAAAGAAAAAAGTAAGTGTTACATTAAAAAATGAAGCAGACAAAGAAGAACAAGCAAATCAAGAGATGGTAACTAGTTTTACATTGGCGACTTCATCAAAAACATCAGGAAGCCAGCAGACCAAACGATCTGATAGTTGTTGTAAAGCAGCTATCGAAGAATATGAATGTGATTTTTATGGGATTCGTCCTAAGGAAATGGATCAATTACAAAGCGAAGTGATTAATAACTTATTTGGAGCAAAAAAAGATAGAGAAACAGATATGTCTGTTCATGAGCTTATTGCCGGGATAATTAGAAAGGCAAATGATAAAAATGAAAAGTAGGAGTAGAGATTATGCTTATGGTTTTCATGATAATGTTCAGCCTCTATTTTCAAGCGGGAGCGGATTAACAGAAGAAGTGATCAGGAAGATGTCAAAGATAAAGGGAGAACCTGAATGGATGTTAGACTATCGATTAACTTCATTTGAAAACTTTAAAAGATTACCCTTACCAAAATGGGGTCCTGATTTATCAGGAATTCGCTTTGAAGATGTCATTTACTATCAAAAGTTGAGTGAGCGGGTATCAACTGATTGGGAAGATGTACCGGAAAAAATCAAGAATACTTTTGTACGTTTGGGAATACCTGAAGCAGAACAAAAATTTTTAGCTGGAGCTGCTGCTCAATATGAATCAGAGGTTGTCTATCACAATATGAAAACAGAGTTTGAAAAATTAGGAATCATTTTTACAGATACAGACAGTGCATTGAGAGAATATCCCAAGCTTTTCAAACAGTACTTTGGAAGGCTGGTTTCTTCCTCCGAACATAAATTTGCTGCATTAAATGGTGCTGTGTGGTCTGGAGGTACCTTCATTTATGTACCAAAAGGGGTAAAATGTGAAATCCCTGTTCAAACTTATTTCAGAATTAACGGAGAAAATGCGGGTCAATTTGAACGTACATTGATTATTGTTGAGGAAGACGCTTCTATTCAGTACATTGAAGGGTGTACAGCTCCTAATTATACAACCAATAGTCTGCATGCTGCTACAGTAGAATTATTTGTAAAAAAAGATGCATTTTTCCGTTATACGACTATTCAAAACTGGTCAGATAATGTCTATAATTTAGTAACAGAACGAGGTTCAGTTGAAGAAAATGGGGTTTTAGAATGGATTGATGGAAATATCGGCAGTAAAGTAAATATGAAATATCCTTGTACTTATTTAAATGGTTCGCAAGCAAGAACTTCAATCCTGTCCATGGCATTTGCTAATTATGGACAACATTTAGATGCCGGATGTAAAGTGATTCATAATGCGCCAAAAACTTCTAGTACGATTGTCTCAAAATCAGTAGCTCGAGATGGTGGCAGAACGGATTATCGCGGCACAGTGAGATTTGGCAGAAAAAGTAGTGGAGCTAAATCTCATATCGAATGTGATACGATTTTGATGGATAATGATTCAAAGGCAGATACTGTTCCCTTTAATGAGATCTTAAATAGTAATGTAGCTCTGGAGCATGAAGCGAGTGTATCAAAAATATCAGAAGAAAAATTGTATTATTTGATGAGTCGAGGAATTAGCGAAGAAGAAGCCACGGCGATGATTATCAATGGATTTATGGAACCGATTACAAAAGAACTGCCAATGGAATATGCAGTTGAATTGAATCAATTGATTACAATGAGTATGGAAGGGTCGGTTGGCTAGATCTATGTTTTAAGAGGTTGTGACAGAAGTGTTCTGTCTCAAGAAATAAGTCGGAATATACGAAAATAGCTACTCATATTTTCAGTATAGTTCGACTTATTTCCGAAGAGACAACTTCTGGAACACCGTTTATTCGGTTTTAGGGATCTCAGACATACTTTTGTCACAGTCTCTTCTTTTTTTATATCTTGAATATACATTTTAAGTGCAACAGTTGATCATAAAAAAAGGCTCATAGCTAAAATCCAGTTAAAATAGGTTTGTCTAGAACACTATTCGAAAGGAAGATAGCTATGCGCCACTATAACCATCTTACAATACTTAAGCGAGAAAACATATTTTTATTATTCAACCAAGGGCAGTCCATTGTTTTAAAAAGTTGCTGGAAATCCAAATAGAAAATATTGAACAATGTAGAAATTATTTTAGAATTTTTTGATTGTTTACTGGTCAGGACTTACTAACTAAAATTAATTTCCAAATAGCTCAAGGATTTATTACAAAAAACTAAAGTTCTAAAGGAATATTGTTGACCAAAAGTAAAGTATAACATATTGTTGTAGATAAGATCTTTGAAGGAAAGGAGGAGAAAATGAAAAGGTTTTTAAAAGTTATTATAGTACTCAGTATATTGGTCGGGGTGGTCTATGTTTATGAAGTACCTTTCCAAAAAAAATAGCTGTAGAAAAATTTTATGAGTACATGAAGAAAGAAGAAGGCGTTGGAATGGCCCCCCTTTTCTTGACAGTTTTTATAAGGTGTTCATTGGAATGGCAAGACTTTTATGAACAAAAAGATAAGTTAATTTTGTGGATGGGTTATACTATAGTAGACATCAAGTTAGCAGATTTTCGAACAAAGTGAAATTCATGTGTTATCAGAGTGACTCACAGTTAATTTGATAATGAGGTGTCCGTCTGATTTCGGACAGGCTGGTTGTATCAGGCTTTCCAGATGTGAAATAGACCGCATGAGGTTTGTCTGACAGGTTTGTTCAAAACAGTCTAATGGCTGGCAACCATCGATACTGGCATCATTTGGAACAAAATGGCAAATCATACGATTGTGATTTTTATTGGTACTGTGCTCACAAGAGGTATAGGGGAAAAGCCCTGCTAACGGAATCAGTATTTTTTCATGTCAAGTGCCCGAATAATTTCAAACTGAGTTTTTCGTTTGCTGGCAGTCAGGTGCTGACCTTTGCACAGTATTGTGGTAGAATTTGAACAAATCATAGTGAAAAATCTCCCTATTAATTTGGTATGAGAACCCCAACAATACACGAGTTTTTTCACTATAATATTCTTTTATTTTTCAGGTGGCTAACTTGATTATAAAATTTCTGAATTTATTTTGACGCATGAAGGAGAGGTTTTCTTTTGGTAAATAAGACAATAAAGAAAGGTGAAAGAGGGATCAATTACCTTAAGACTATTGTTGATCAATATGAATGCTTTTTTCACAAAATTGATCAGGAAAATGATGTTGGATTAGATGGCTTTATTGAATTTACTAAAAATGGAGATGAGACAGGTAAAATAGTTGCCATTCAAGTAAAAAATGGTTCTTCCTATAATACTGCAGAAACTTGTAAATTTCCAATTGATGGTCATGAAAGATATTGGTCAAAATGTGTTGTTCCAGTTTATGGAATAGTAATGAATGAAGATGATAACAAAGATATCAGTTCAGCTTATTGGGTGGATATTAAGTCATATCTAAAAGAAAACTCTGAAAAAAATATGATAATTTATCCAAAAGCTCTTTGTAACAAATTGACTAGAGGTGAGTTTGAAAATTTTTTCTGTGAAATCATTCTAAATGGGTGTCCTTGTGTGGATGAAGAAACATTATTAAGTCTATTAAATTCCAAAATTAATTTAGATGTGGAATATGCTATAAAAGCAATAGATTTTCATAATATTAGAAACCCAGTATTGACAAGGAAGCTCATCTTAATTATCTCATCTACTTCAAATAGATCAGTCATTCATGACATTTTGAATTGTTTAATCAGTTTTTCAGATAATGAAATAGAAAAAAATAATTTGTTACCGATGCTTAATATATCTCATGTTTTAGAATACGTAGGAGAAGAAGATTACAGTCTATTATGTCCATTTTTTATTAAAGATATTAATTCTATAAGTTACATTCTAAACAATATAATCAGTGTTTCTAATCTTGAGCATAGATTTCAACTAGAAGAGATAATGGGTGACGTGATTTGTAAGCAACATAATAGATTTTACAATGAAGAGAATTATTGGAAGAATGTACTTTTGGTTCTATCTAATGGATTAGCGGTGGAAGCATGTATGCTTACAATATCCACTCTTTTTTCTAATCCAGATAGTTCCATATCAAAGTCTACTTCATCAAAACTTAGGAATGAAGTAAGGATTCGGACGAAAAAAGTAATACCGAAGATACTAAATTCAATATTAGATGAAGTTGTAAAAACAAGTGAGGACTTGGGTAGAGGTACATTATCTCAAGCAGTTGAAAGTATAATTTCTAGTATTGATGATAAAGAACAAATGCTTATGGATTTCATTTACAATGTTAATAATGAAAAAGAAAGTAGAGTAATTGCAGCATATTATTTTGCATACTATTTTCCAGAAAAGTTTATTGACTCAGGTTCATTCTCTGCTTTTTTAGAAGATGAAAGAATAGAAATCTTAAAAGAGTGTATAGTGATAGATGGAGAAATACTTCTGTATTAATTTAGTGTTTTTTCTGATGCTAACCAGTCGGCTGAAAATCAAAAAACGCTCCTCTAATTGAATAGAGGAGCGAAAAGGAGTATTTACTCAAAGAGTAAAATGAAAAATAAAAAGGTTGTTGTTGGTTTAAAGATATATTACCATCATCTATTTCATCCGACCAATAATAACACTTTTTATTGAAATCTCTTAAGGTTTTTTTAATAAATAACAAGTAGTATATTATGATTTGTTGGGAAATACGCAGTTGATAGCATACAAATACCAATATTCCAGTATCTGTTCTTATAAAATTAAAACAGTAAAAAGCTTAGCATTACAGCAATTCTTTTCTCAATTCTTCATCTGTTTTCGGTGAAAGGTATTTTGGTGCAATATCTAAAACAGTAAATGCTCCAAAGTTTTGTTCATCGGCTAAACGGACACAAGCTCTTGCATAAGCAACTAAGACACTGGCAGTGAATTCCGGATTACTGTCCAGATATAAATTGTACTCAATCACCTGATTGCTGGACTTATGTGTTGTTCCTGTATGAAGAACGGTTCCACCATGAGGCATTGTCTTGTGGTCGCGGTTTAATTCTTCTTGAGAAATAAAATGTACTTCTGTATCATAATCTGAAAAATAGTTTGGCATGGAAATAATTTCTTCCTGAATTTTTTTTGCATCAGCACCATCTTCCAAGACGACAAAACATTCTCTAAAATGCTTGTCACGGGTGGTGAGAGATAATTTTTCGCCTGCTTTTAATTTTTCAATAACTTCAGTGTTTGGAATGGTATATTGCGTTGCATCAGCCACACCGGAAATTCTTCTCAATGCGTCAGAATGTCCCTGACTGACACCTTTACCCCAGAAAGTATTCGTTTCTCCATTTGGTAAAATGCTTTGTGCGTATAGACGATTTAAACTGAACAGTCCCGGATCCCATCCAGTTGATATAATTGAAACGGTTTGATTTACTTTTGCAATTTCATTTACTTTAGCAAAGTGTTCTGGAATTTTAGCATGTGTATCGAAGCTGTCAACAGTATTGAAAGACTGGGTAAACTCTGGAGTTTGAACCGGCAAATCGGTTGCTGAACCACCGCATAAAATACAAACATCGATTTCTCCTTTTTTCTTCTTTAAATCATCGATATAGTAAGCTTTGGCTCCATCTGTTTCTACTTGTTCAGGAGCTCTTCTGGTATAGACACCAACCAGCTCGAAATCATTGTTTTGTTTTAATGCACGTTCAACACCTCTGCCTAAATTTCCGTAACCAATGATGGCTGCTTTTATCATTTGACACACTCCTTCCTATTTAAAATAAATTATACCAAAAAAGGATAGCTGACGAAAAGCAGCATTTAAATAAAAAGTACGGGGTCGGGACAAAAGCGATCAGCTCTGAGAATTAAGAAGGAATGTCCGAAGATTGTCAAGGAACACTATTCATAGAATGAATAGCTGTGAATTGTTACCTATCTGGAGGTCCTCATATTTTCAAGATAGTTCGGCTTAATTTCGAAGGAGTTGCTCCTACGGTTACTCGTTGCAAAAAGAATTTTTGCTTTTGTACCGCTGTTTATTCAGGGGTAGACACGAATAGAGAGTGAAACTTTATTTCTGTCTCACTCTCTATTGTATTAAAAATTTTCAGATGCTCAGATGAAAATCGTCCTTTTTGAATTTACCTATTTTTCACTAAAAGCTCTATTATATCAAGTAGTTACAGAAGCTGCTTTCTAAACAAATAAAATACACTTCAAAATACTGTTAGTTCAATGATTTTCTGTATTAGTTTCAAAAATTTGGGCTAAATTCAAATTTTGAACTGTTGACAATTACTCTAGTTAGACTATAATAGTTTTCGTTCAATAGTCTAATTAGACTGGAATGGAAAATCTTCTGAAGTAGAAAAAAGACTAGTTGCAAATAAAAATTCTATTGTTGAATGATGTATTGGAGGAAAAACAGATGATAAAATCATTTTTGATGATCGGTCAGTCAAACATGGCAGGGCGGGGATTTCTTGATGATGTAGAACCGATTTACAATGAAAGAATAAAAATGCTGCGCAACGGAAGATGGCAGATGATGGCAGAACCGATTAATTATGATCGTCCAGTTGCAGGGGTAGGACTGGCAGGCTCTTTTGCTGCTGCATGGTGTCTGGAAAATCGGACAGATGAAATAGGCTTAATCCCCTGTGCGGAAGGCGGCAGTACGCTAGCGGAATGGGCTGTAGACGGGATTTTATTCAGAAACGCAGTCAGTCAAGTAAAGCTTGCTATGGAAAACAGTGAGCTGGCAGGGATTATGTGGCATCAGGGAGAGAGCGACAGTTATGGAGAAAGCTATAAAACCTATTACAAAAAGTTCCTGATTATTTTGGATACACTAAGAAAAGAGCTGAATGTACCTGATATACCAGTTATTATTGGCGGACTGGGAGATTATTTAGGACAATCTGGCTTTGGCAAAGGATGTACAGAATACAAACTGATAAACAATGAGCTGGAGAAAATCGCTTTTAAACAGCCAAACTGCTATTATGTTACCGGACAAAATTTGACTTGTAATCCAGATGGTATTCATATTGATGCAATTTCCCAAAGAAAATTTGGTTATCGTTATTTTGAATCATTCTCAAAGAAAAAGCATATTATGGATGTGTTAACAGATGAAGAGAAATTCATTAATCCGGACATAAACCGTGTATATACTAAAAATGAAAAAATTTATTTGGAAAGTATGGAGTTTGCACTGGGGAAAATTTCCTATGACACATTTGAAGCAAGAATGATTGCTGTGAATGAAGAGGGTGAATAAAAGTGATTCCTTTACTAATATTAGGCTTGCTAAAAGAGAATCCGGGTGCTCATGGTTATGAGCTTCTGGTACTGATGAGAGAACGAAACTATAAATATATTGTGAATTTTACAAAAGGGTCATTCTATTATAATTTGCAGCAACTGGAAGAAAAAGCACTGATAGAACGAATTGAAACAGAAGTAGCCAGTTCTTTAAAAGAAACACATAATTATATTTTGACGGACGCAGGAAATCACGAGTTTAATCTCTTGATGGAAAAATATGGCTCAAAAACAGACTATGTCAATTTAACTTTTTATGCTGCCATGTTATTTGCAGAAGACTATGATCCGATAAAATTCAAGAAGCTGGTTCAAACTCAGATCAGTCAGACGAAAAAGAAAGTACAGAATATCGAAGAAGCATTGAAACATCGGGAAACAATTCTGCCGAGCTTTGCAAAGATGCTGGAGAATTCGCAGACACACCATCTTGTAAATATTCGGTGGTTTGAAGAATTACTGGAGGATGCAGAAAACATGCAGTAATGCAAAAAATGAAGAGCTGCTAAATAAAAAAGGGATAGGAGATTTTATTCGTTAATCAAGCTTCTATCCCATTGGTTTATGTACAGCAGTCTCAGTCAAAGGTTAGTTACTATTTCTAATAATTTCTGCTATTTCCTCTTTTGATAAATTTGTAATCGGAATAATTGGTTCCGGTGTTGTATAAGGACCTAGTTGTTTTTCATACCAGGCAACGTCAAACCATTGTCCGTTCTTAAATGCATTATTATGGTAGATCCCCATTTGCTCGAATCCAAGCTTTTCATGAAGCTGCTGACTTTTTCTGTTTGGCAGAGTAACTCCGCCTATCACTGTCTTAATACCCTGTTTTTTTAAAATAGAAATGAGAATTGTATAGAGTTGCATTCCAACTCCTTTGGCGGTTTGTTCCTTGTCCAGATAAATAGACAGTTCAGCGTTCCACTCGTAAGCTTTTCGTTCCATATGGCGATGAGCATAAGCATAGCCGATGATTTTTCCCTCTTCTTCACAGACCAGATAAGGGTAAGTTGTTGTAAAACTGTTGATGCGTTGGGTAAATTCATTTTTTGAAGGAAGAGCATATTCGCAGGTGATAGGTGTATCAATATATTGACTGTAAATACTTAAGACTGCTTCGATATCTCCCGGGGAAATAAGTCTGATTTTCATAGAGTCACTCCTGAATTTTTTATCTAATTTTAACGTAAACTATTAATAAATTCTAGTAAAAATAAATCAAAAAATTTCTTTGAAGTAAATGGGATGGAACGCTGTTGAGATAGGTTCTGAAATCAATTACCATAAATCTAAGAGGAAAGTCGTCAATATGAAGCGTTGTATTGTGCTCTTTGAAATAGTCTTTTATAAATGAACATTAAAGGTGGAAGCAATATGACTATTTCAGATAAAAAAATATATCCAAGAACAAATGATTTAGAAACAGCGTATTAAAGAAACAGCCATTTATAGGATATGTGTTGGATAGGAAATTGACCAAGGTACAACGAGTTGTATTACAAGGATTGTTTTGATCTATAGAAGAAATTCAGGTGCATATCACTGACCTGAACGACTATTTTGTCGAGTATACCACCAAATAACAAGAGGTATTCGAATGATTACAAGAATTGCCGGGAGCCAGTGCATGAACAGCAGAGATTTTCATGGTAGAAGTTGGCTGGAATGTTCAAGCATTTTCTACGAAAGAATATTTAGCGAGTTGGGCTGGACTTTGCCTTGGGAGCTATGAAAGCGGAGGCATTCACAAAAAAACTAAGAGTGGGACAGAAATAAAGTTCTGAACTTTCTTCGTATCTATCTCCGAATAAATGGCACAACAAACACTCATGAAGGCGGTAGCCCTCATGAGTGTTTGTCATAACATATACTTGTTTATATTAATGCCTTATTTTGGGGATAATGTATTAAAACAGATAATTATTTTTCCTGTAATATTTGCAGCCTATAAAGATAAACTACGAGAAGAAGTAGGTGCGTTTCACAGGTGCTTTCTTTTCATCGAGTAAATTTCGCTTATATATAATTGTGGGTGTATTTAAATTTGCTTTGTTGTCAGCAAATGCTGTTAAAGCATAGTATATTTTGTAGAAATTTTCAATGGGAGAGGTAAATTCATCATGCCATGGCTTAACATGTCCTGAATAATGAATGATATGAGGATGTTTTCTTGTTTCCTCATATTGCCTTTCTCCTTCAATAGTTGGATGCTTTTTTTCCTGATTAATAATATAGCTTTGAGCATTCCAGCTGGGATGAAGCGGCAGCCATTGGTCGTGAAGGATGGCATTCAGCGCATCCTGATCATGAAAACGAAGCTTTTCAGGATGATACTGGATATACTTCAGTACTTGTCTGGTTATATCTTTTTCAAGCCATGACTGGACATTAATCAGCATAAGTCCTGAATTAAAGTAAAGATCTGAGTCAGTCGAAATTCCCATTTTCTCAAATCTGTTATGAAAGCCGGCATCTTCAACAGCTGCCAAAGGATAATCCTTAAGATCGATCTCCCATAGATAGGAAAGGTCATCGACAGCAATCATATCACAATCTAAATAAAGGATTCTTTTTACATCCGTATCTCTGAAAAGCTCTGGAATAGCGATTCGATAGTAGGCAGTTTTTGGGATTCTTGAACTTTCAACAGCATTGGAAAAGAATCTTTTATTGATATGTAAAAGGTTTACTTGAGTATTGTAGTGACTCAAGGTATCAATTAAAAGTTTCTTATTTTGTTTGTTAATATTATCATCAATTACATAAAATGCGTATTCTTCATTTGATTCTTTTCTGTTTTCTAAAATAGACACAAAGAGTGTGGTCATATGTTTTGTGAATCCTGAATTGCAGCAGGAAACAATAATTCGCTTTTCTCTATTCATTTTGAGACCTCTCCCTTCTGCAGTATACTTTCAGATAATTTCTTCATATAAAGATCCTGATAAGGATGGTTTTCCAGTGTATTCCAAGGTTTATCATGTCCGGTAAAATGAATAACAGCCGGATTCCGAGAACCTGCTTTGTAAAGCTTTGTATAATGTTCATTAGGAGCAGGGTGTTTTTCAAAAATCAGTGAACTTTGCATGTTCCATCTTGGATGAAAAGGAGCCCATTGCTCGTAGAGAACAGCATTCAAGGCATCCTGATCATGATAAATAATTTTGTCGCCATGATCTGTCAAAAATTGAATCGTCTTTTCAGTAATATTTTCCTTATTCCAGCGTTCCAAATTAATGACCATGACACCAGAATTAAAATAGAAGTTATTTGAATCAATACCCAGACGCTTTAGTGCTTTTGTCTGTCCAGGATCAATTACAGCACCGATTGTTTGATCGTGTAAATCTAAATTAAACAACGTAGTAATGTCATCGAGAATCAGTGTGTCAGCATCCAAATAGAGAACTTTGCACGTATCATCTGCAGGTAAAAATTTTGGCAGCGATATTCTAAAATAAGCAGTTGTAGTGATATGATCGCTAACTAAGAAATCCTTATATAAGCTGTGATCAACACTTACAAATTCAATGGATGCTTGATCCGAATGTAAATTAACTGTCTTGCGAAGCTGTTCCTTACTCTTATCAGAGATATCGTCATCAATTACATAAAAGTGAATCCTTGAGTTAGGATCATTGACATTGTCAAGTAATGTAGCAATCATCACACTTAAATAAGGAGCATAGTGCTCATCGGATGCGGTCACAACGGGTACTTTATAAAAGTCCATAAATATCTCTCCCCTTTAAGGTTTATTAAATATACATTAAATGCATTTCTTTTTTTTTGCAAAAGATACACGCTTTTGAATATAGTGCAGTAAATACAACTTTTAGGTATACTCGATGGAAGTGCTTGATCTTCCAGCTCTTTTTAATGAATGATAAAAAAGTATTTTGTTGTTAAAGGAAGACTAAATCTTTTAGACTTAGAATGAAGGTGATAAGCGAATTGACATGATTTTCGGCTGCTTTAGTGCATCGGATTGATGATTTCAATTGAATCATTGACTTTTTCTGAAAAATGAAAGGACACAAGAGGAGCAGGAAAATAAATAGCAGGTTAAATGAACATTAATTTAGGGAACATAGGTGAATTAAATTTTGAGGACAAAATGGCTGCTGCTATTTCACTGGAATTTGCAGACGGCTTGTTGAATATAAATGGAAAGATTTTTTCTCATGCAACAGAGAGATTGGATGAAAATGAAAAGATTAGTGCTGATATTGATGTGGAAGTAGCTCAAAAGAAAATCGTTATTCAGGTGAACAGTATCATTGAGTATATTAAAAGTATACCAGTAATGTATGAAGCAATACAGAAAATTGACTCAGAAGAGGTTGAGCACATGACTTCATTTAATGTTGCAGAGCTGAATGTAAACATTATTGATGGAAAAAAGAACAGTTCAAAAAAAGTTAGCTAAAGGATAAGAAGATGTAATTGTTCCTGCTAGTAAGGTTTCTGATAGAGAATAACAGGAGGAGAAAAGTATAGTATATTTGGTTTCAAAATTGATGTAATAAAACAGAAGTAAGATTCAAGAGCCTTTTGATTTTCTGCTATGTGCTGGGATCGAAAGTTTTTTTGTAGTGGTAATAGGGGAGCGTGTGCCTTTGTCATAATATAAATACTAATAAAGTTGACAGATCATCAAGACCTTGGTAAACTATGCTTAATATTTATTTGATATCAATTTGATATCAAAAAGAAGGCGGGGAAGAAAATGAATGAAGGATTGAAAAGTAAAGTTCCATCAACAGAAATAGAATTGAAGGCTCGTAATGGGATGCCGTTTTTACTCCTTAATATTTTGGGGATTATTCTATCAATCGCACTGTTTATCTTCGGCATTGTCTATTTAGAAAAAGAGTCATTTGTACTTGGAGGTATGATGCTGGGGCTTGCTATTTTTTACTGGTGTCTGCCAATGATTCTTTTATTCGCAGGGCTTAAAGTGATTCGTCCGAATGAATCAATGGTTATGACGCTATTTGGGCGCTATATAGGTACCTTAAAAGGGGAAGGATTTTACTTCGTTAATCCATTTACCACTGCTATCCCAGTTCCAGTGAATCTTTCAAATCAGGATGGTGTGAATATCCTCGAACAGGAAACTGCAGCTGCAAAAGGTGCAGCAGCACAAAGAGCTGTTACGAAAAAGCTATCATTAAAAACGATGGCACTAAGTAACAATAAACAAAAAGTCAATGATCAGCAGGGGAATCCAATCATTATCAGCATCGTTGTCATTTGGCGTGTAGCTGACACTGCAAAGGCGATGTTTGATGTAGATAATTTTGTAGAATATCTGTCTATTCAATGTGATTCTGCTTTGCGGAATATTGTGCGGCTCTACCCTTATGATGCTGCTGATAACGAAGATGCCAATGAAAAAAGTCTTCGTGGTTCCAGTCAGGAAATCAGTACAAAGCTGAGCGAAGAAATTCAGTCAAAAGTGGAGGTTGCCGGTTTGGAAATTTTGGAAGCCCGCATTACTCATTTGGCCTATGCGCCGGAAATTGCGGCTGCAATGTTGCAGCGCCAGCAGGCTTCTGCAATTGTTGATGCACGTCAGCTGATAGTTGAAGGTGCTGTTGGTATGGTGGAAATGGCTTTAAAGGAATTAAACGCTCAGGGAATTGTTGATCTGGATGAGGAAAGAAAAGCTGCAATGGTAAGCAATCTGCTTGTTGTATTATGTGGAAATCGAGACGCACAACCTGTTGTCAACAGCGGGTCATTGTATTAAACTTAACCTGTTCCTTATTGACTGCTAAGGAGGTCTGCTGTTATGGAAGGGAAAGAGCAAAAAGCAAAAAAGCAAGTGCCCCTTCGTCTTTCAACCGCACTGTATAATGAATTGGCGGCTTGGGCAGAAGATGAATTCCGAAGTGTGAACGGTCAAATAGAGTATTTGCTGACAGAAGCAGTCAAAAAGCGTAAACACTCCGGAAAAACAAAAGAGTAATTAAAGCAACACCAAATAATAGTGGGAAATATATGAAGTACGGGACTGTAACATAAGTATGTCTGATACCCCTAAAACCGGATAAACGGTATTCCAGTCTTTGTATGATTCGAGCATTCATTAAGAAACGTAGGATCAAGTTCTTACATGCCCCTCAGACATGCTTCGAGGATCGAAACGAAGTCCTTGAATTCTTAGCGGCTCTGTCATTTAAAAAGTGATGAGATCGGAACGAAGACCTTCAATTCTTAGTGGCTTTGCCATTTAGAAATTGATGAGATCGAAGTGAAGTGTAGTGTAGTGAGAACCGAAGACGCAGAAAAACGGATATAGCGTAATGTTTTGTCTCGAGAATCGTTAGACTCGTAGAGACACAGTTCTTCTACGTAATGTTTTGTCTCGAGAATCGTTAGACTCGTAGAGACACAGTTCTTCTACGTAATGTTTTGTCTCGAGAATCGTTAGACTCGTAGAGACAGCAGTTCTTCTACGCTCCGCCACGCATACAATTCTACTACATCAAGTGAGCTGGTTTCATTCAAGGAATACTTATCGAAACTATGCATACCATTCTGCTAAAGTACAAATATGAGCAGAAGTGGCAAAGTAGAACTAGCACTTGTCGGTCCTAATCTGTGCCGAGTAATCGCAGGCAACATCTCAGAAATAAGGCGAACGATACTGAAACTATGAGCAGCTCCAGGGAGGTGTCAAGGAACACTATTCATAAAATGAATAGTGTTCCTTGACAATTTTCGTATATTCCGACGTATTGTCATAAATCACTACGATTGACTTGACGATTGACTTGTCAGAGTAGATGATACCTGCTTGGTTCTTGAGCTAGAATACTTCTGCTCCTGCGGTTACTCGTCGCAATTAAGTTCGTGCAAGTGCTCCTGCGGTTACTCGTCGCATGGAGAAGCTTTGTCACAACCTCGTACTTCATTTTTGTATACTTTTTCAGGTTGCCGTTTTTCTTTAAATACTAAACATTCTCCTTATTCCAATAGCACAATTCTATTGGATGAATTGCTCACTACGAACAACATTTTTTATAATGAAGGAAGCGTTAGTAATTACTGGGTATCTTTTCATTTTCTGCTTCTTACAACTCCTTGCAAACACTTAGACTGGTTTTTAACATTTCTTTGATTTTGTATCAGTTTTCGGTTGACGAAAGTCTTTATTAATGGAAGAATGTTATGGGAAAGACAAGGAGGAGACTTAGTGAGGAAGATTGGATTTGATTCAGAAAAATATCTTACAGAGCAGTCCCAATATATATTGGAACGTGTGAACCAGTACGATAAATTGTACTTGGAGTTTGGCGGTAAATTAGTTGACGATAAACACGCTAAAAGAGTTCTTCCAGGTTTTCAGGAGAACAGCAAAGTTAAGCTGCTCCAAAAGCTAAAAGATCAGGCAGAAATCTTGATTTGTCTTTATGCAGGAGACATTGAAAGAAATAAAATCCGCGGCGATTATGGAATCACCTATGATATGGATATTCTTCGACTAATTGATGAATTGAGAGGATATGGTTTGTTTATTAACAGTGTGGTAATTACCCGTTATAATAATCAGCCGGCAACGAAAGTGTTTATCAATAAGCTCGAGCGCCGCAATATCAAAGTATATAAACATGAAGCAATCGAAAACTATCCTTTAAATGTTGAAAAAATTGTTTCTGAGGAAGGTTTCGGTAAGAATGAATACATTGAAACTGAAAAGCCGATCGTTATAGTGACTGCACCGGGTCCGGGAAGCGGTAAGCTATCTACTTGTCTTAGTCAGCTCTATCATGAAAGTAAAAAAGGACATAATGCAGGGTATTCTAAATTTGAAACATTCCCTGTTTGGAATGTTCCGCTGAAGCATCCATTGAACATTGCTTATGAAGCTGCTACTGCAGATTTGGGGGATGTCAATATGATCGACTCTTTCCACTGGGATTACTATCAGGAAATGGCTGTCAATTATAATCGGGACGTTGAAACATTTCCTGTTATAAAACGGATTATTGAAAAAATAACCGGTCAGGAATCTGTCTATAAATCTCCAACAGATATGGGCGTTAACAGAATAGAATCTGGGATTATTGATGATGAAGTGGTTCAAGAAGCCTCTCGTCAGGAGATCATTCGACGCTATTTCCAAATAGAATGTGATTTTAAAAAAGGACTGGTGAATGAGGAAGCAGTCAGCCGTATCAGTTTGATTATGGAGGAAGTCGGTTTAAAACCGGAGGATAGAAAAGTTGTTACGCCTTCACACGATTATGCAGCAACATTCGAATCATCTACGACTGATCCAATTGCAGTGATTGCACTGGAATTACCGTCAGGAGAGATTATTACCGGCCGAACTACATCGCTGATGGAAGCTTCTGCATCGGTTATTTTGAATGCGATTAAGACATTGGCAAATATTGACGATGACATTCATTTACTATCACCAATTACACTGGAAACCATTCAACGATTAAAGAAGAATGAAATGCATATTTCAAACAGTTCTTTGACAATCAGCGAGGTACTGATTGCTCTTGCGATCAGTGCAGTTACTAACCCTACCGCACAGAGGGCTTATGAAAAGTTGGCAGAGCTGGAAGGAGCACAAGGGCATTCAACTGTTCTGCTGGGCAAAAGTAATGAACAGACATTGAGGAAATTAGGCATTGATATTACCTGTACACCTGCCTATCCATCAGAACAACTCTATTATCAATAGAATTTGAATAGGTTTGAATGAAAATAGATAAGTAAGAGGCTGTGCCAGTTTTTGCTTGTCTGAAGAGGGCATACAAGACATGCCAACGCTTTTCTAAATAGATGCATTTGTATTGAGCATCGAATATTGTGAGACTCGTAGATACAAGGATTTTATTTATTGTAGGAATATCTAGTGAAATTGTCAGTTCTGCTTCTAACCTAAGAAATGTGCATTCAGCATGGGAGAACAACTCGGTAGAAAACACCAAGTTGTTCTCTTCTGTTAATTGGAACAGCTGCCAATTAAGGATGAATGTTTACACATTCAAAGATTGTCGTCTGTATACCATTCCACAAAGCATACAAGTTAAAAATTTCCTATCATTGAACATCATTAATAGAATATTTTTTATGTAATTTATATTTTGGTCAGAGCACCAGCAGCAAGTTGGCATGAAATGCTCTGATTGAGATAGACAGGTAAAACATTTATATTCATATTGAAAAAGTTTGATTCCTTTTTTTGAAGAAATCAAACTTTTTATTGTTATCACTAAGGAATTAAAAAAAATTGTTCAAAAAAGTGAAAAAATTAATTTTTAGTGTAACCTTTTACCAAGTTATAAGGTATTATATATATATACTGATGTGAAAGCGTTATTTGAAAAGACATGTTATTGTTGTTATTTGTTAGTTAGCTGCAAAGTTTTTTTATTGGCTTCAATTATCAGTAAAAAATATTAATTACCCAGAAAAGGAGAAAGAAATGAAAAGTAAGAAAATGGTTAAATTAACACTGGTGACACTGCTGGCACCAACATTATTAAATGCTCAAGTTGCATTGGCAGATTCAGTTGAACAGACAGCAGATTCAACAGCAACAGCTGTTTCAGAAACAGTTGTACCTGCTGCTGAGGAAATTACACCTGCAGCACCTGTTGCAGAAGCTCCGGTGGTGGAAGAGGAAGCAGTAGTGGAAGAACCTGCTGCTGAAGAAGCTGCACCTTCAAATGAACTTCCATCAGTTGAGCTGCCTTCAGCAGAACTGCCACCAGTAGAACTGCCAGGAGCTACGCCTGCTGAGCCTGAAGTACCTGGTACAACTCTTGATGTTGACATTACGCATATTCCACCAGTTCCTAGTGAAGCGGATGCACCGATAATTTCAGTAGTTCCAATTAAAACAATCAGATTGGGTAAAGCATTTAATCCTCTGGAAGGTGTATATGCTTTCGATAATGTTGATGGAAATATTTCATCTAAAATAGTTGTAACAAGTAATAACGTTAATATTAATGTAGAAAATGAGACTCCTTATACTGTTACTTATTCAGTAGAAAATTCTGCTGGTAAAGTAACTACGGCAACAACGGATGTCTATGTTGTTGATGATATGCTGGATGTGTCAATTTCAGATTTCACAGTTGCACAAAATGGTGATTTCATAACTGAAATCAAAAATCGTATAGTTGTAAAAAATCCAGATGGCAGTATAACTGATCCTTCTGAATATCATCTCTATACTAGTGGTTCTGCTGGCGGAGGAGATGTGGGTGATTACCAACTCTCTGTCGTTGTAGAATCCTTAAAATACGGAATTGCAGAGACAACAGTAAATATTAAAGTAATTAAAGGAATTTCATTGGAAGCTTCAGATCGCACTGTTTTCTTGGGTGATACATTTAACCCATTAGAAGGTGTGACTGCAAATGAAATTAAAGCGGACGGCTCTACTGTTACTTTAGGAGCCTATGATGGAGCTTCTGATAAAGGAATTGCTGTTTATGGAACAGTTGATACAACAACACCAGGAGACTACCCAATCACTTACTCAGCTAAAACAGCCAGTGGTGTTGTTGAAAGAAAAACAGTAACCATTACAGTTGCAGCAAGTATAGTGACAATTACTGCTGAGGATGTAACTATCATGCAGGGCGAAGCATTTGATCCATTAGCTTATGCAAGTGCAACAGACGAAAAAGACGGTACACTTGCAGTAACAGTTACTGCAAACGATGTTGATGCAAGCACTACGGGAACATATAATGTGACTTATGCAGCAACTAATTCTTACGGAACAACTGAAACAAAAACTATTATAGTAAATGTAGTTGAGAGAACAGCAACTATTACTGCTGCAGATCAGGAAGTTTTTGAAGGTCAGGAAGTTACATCTAAGATGATTCTAGGCTGGGCAACAGTGACAGATCCTGTGGATACAGACCTTACGGTTTCTTATACAGTTGTTGAAGGTGATATTGATACATCTGTAATAGGTGCTGTTTATACAGTGGATTACTCAGTAACCAACTCTGCAGGAAATACAACAACTGCACAAATCTCTGTAACAGTTATTGAAAGAGAAGTGACAATTGAAGCTGCTGATCAGACTGTTGAAATCGGTACAGCTGTTACTGATGAGATGATTCTGAGCTGGGCAACAGCAAGTGATTCAGTTGATGGAACAGGTTTAGCAGTTACAGATTTTACAGTACTTGACGGACCAATTGATACAACGGTACCAGGTGTATTTACAATTGAATATTCATTTACAAATTCTATTGAGAATACTGTGACGAAAACAATTACACTGAATGTCGTAGATTCAATCGAACCGACAATTTCTGTTGAAGATAAGGTTATGTATGTTGGTGATAAACTGACTGAAGATATGATTCTTGAGTGGGCAGTGGCTGAAAATGCTGAAGCTGTTGGTTTTGAAATAGCAGGTGATCCTATTATGGTTAAGGCTTCGGACAGTACGTTGGTTGAAGCCGGCGTACACACCATTCGCTTCTATGCACTACGTGGAGAAAAAATGGCGGAAACAACAATGACTCTGACTGTAAAAGATAAAGAGGTTGTAACACCGGCTGATCCAGCAGCTCCTGATGCAGGAAATGAACAAAAAGCTGTTAAAACAGAAGCAATTAAGTCTTCAGAAAAAGAATTACCAAAAACAGGGGTTAAAGAAAGCAGCTTCATGTCCGCCATTTCAGGTATGATTATGGTAGCTGGTGCTTATTTCCTGAAAAAGAAAAAAGATAAAGAAAATAATTTAGACTTGTTTTAAAAATGATAGAAGAATAAATTGATTTTTGGTGAAGGTTTCTTATTAATTAAGGCAGGATTTGCATTTAGGCAAATCCTGTCTTTTGTTTGTCTGGCAGGGTCAAATTCTAAAGGTCAAAGTCCCTGATTACATCCAATTAACGAAAAGTCCTTAGTTGAAAACAAGGGTATCTATAGTGACGTGGAAACTGAAGGAAGTTGTAGACAAATCTCTGTTCCAACGAACAGGAATCATGTAGAAAGCAGGGGTTGAGGAGAGGACTGCAAAAAAAGTTGAAGCCCAATAGTTACTGGGGCAATCAAACGATGTAAATGTGACGGATAGACGGGGAGGAAGAGTTTGAGCTTTAATCCCGTATCTCTGTACCAAAAGTCTTTAGTGGTAGAAACCCGGAATATGTGAGAAGTTAGCCAAAATTCTTTTTGTCCCTGC
The DNA here is from genome assembly GCF_016745275.1 of Enterococcus sp. BWB1-3. GTDB lineage: Bacteria > Bacillota > Bacilli > Lactobacillales > Enterococcaceae > Enterococcus_L. The sequence goes on along the minus strand of NZ_JADOEP010000028.1, from coordinate 9,831 downwards.
GGTTATTCCGCAAATATAAAGACTGTGATGAGTAATCACAGGAGCGGATACCATAGTAATGAAGGCAACTAGCAAAAGCTGGTAAAAGTGAAAGGCTGAACAATTTTATTGTTAGGAAATTTCAATTGGGAGAAGAAAAAAGGACACTAGCAGAATACGAGAAAGAAGGGAGTAACACACATGTATACAGAAAATAAATAATTCAAATTCTAGAACCAGAAAATCTAAAGGAAGCAATAAAACAAGTGAAGCGAAAACAACGAGCTACTCCTTGTTTTGCTATATGATTTTTCGCTCATTTGAATAATTGATTCCTATTTGAGTTGCAGTCAATGCTTGTATGTTGGACCAGATTTTCATGAAAATAGATCGTTGTAAATTTTCTCGAGAAAGTCATACTCTATGTTAGAACAGCTTCTTTTTAATGAAAGATGAATATTCTGTTTTCTTTTATGTAATACTAATGTTTTACAATATAATCACACACTTTAAGAGGGTAGGGAAAAACTAAAAAATTGCGAAAAAAATAAATTTTTAATACAGGTTCAGTACAGGTTTGGATGTTATTATTTCTATTATATGAGTTTTAGGAGGAGTTTCCATGCGTGTTTTAATGGTTGAAGATGAAAAATATATGGCGAAAGCTGTTGCCGAAATATTAAAAAAAAATCATTATACTGTGGATTTAGTACATGATGGATCAGAAGGGCTTGCTTACGCACGTTCGTCCATTTATGACATAATTATATTAGATATTATGTTGCCTGGAAGAGATGGTCTAACAATACTCAGTGAAATTCGAAAAATCGGAATTGGTACCCCGGTAATTCTATTGACTGCAAAAGGGCAAATTGAGGACAGGGTTAAGGGCCTTGATTTTGGAGCAGATGATTATCTTGCAAAGCCTTTTCATACCGATGAGCTTTTAGCACGCTTGCGTGCTCTACACCGCAGAAAGCCGGAACTATGCAACAATGGTGTGATTACTTTTGGAGATATTGAATTTTCGCCTCATACGCTTGTGTTGAAATGCGTTAAAAATGAGACTATGCTTAAATTAAAAGAAGGGCAGCTTTTAGAACTTTTAATTGATAATAGAAATATCGTGGTTTCAAAGAATACTATTATTGAAAGAGTTTGGGGGTATGATACTGAAGCGGAGGACAATCATGTGGAAATCCACATATCACGTTTACGCAAACAATTAACGCGAGTCAAATCACGAATATCTATAAATACCATACGTGGAGCCGGATACACGTTAACCGGAGGGGAATAAAAAATGTTTAAAAAGCTACGCAATAAATTTTTGGTTTTGAATATACTTGTTACATCAATTGTGATGTTGATCGCTTTTTGCGTTGTTTATTTGACCACATACAGAAATACCCAGTCAGAAATTGAACAAAAGCTCAATAATGTGACAGGATCGTTTACCGTTAGTGAATCGGAATCTCCAGAAGATTCTGGTGTAGATTCGTCGGGCAAAAGCGTTGATGAGAAACGGGTTACTTCATTTAACAAGGTCACCTCCGACTATGCTCCCTCGTTTATTCTCACTGTTGACAAGTTTGGAAATATCTTGGAAATAAATAGTTTGATTGATATATCCGGCACTCAATATGCCGAGGCTGCAAGTATTGCATGGGAAGAAAATAACGATTCCGCTATTGTTATAGCAGGACGTACATGGAGGTATAAAATTGCACCTTTGCAAATTACCCATATACAAAATGGCGAGCAAACAAGATTTGAATCCGAAGAGCAGTTTCAAATCTTGTTCTTAGATGTTACTGATATGCAGAAGAATTTAAGTAACTTAGCAATAACCTTTTTACTTGTAGGAATGGGAATGTTGGCTGTTATTTTCGTTATCAGTATCATTTACGCCAATCGTGCCATCGAGCCTATTTCGGAAAGCTGGGAAAAGCAGAAGCAATTTATAGCCGATGCATCTCACGAATTAAAAACACCATTGACTACTATCATGACCAATTGTGATGTTTTAGAAGCCAATGAGGATGAAACCATCAAAAGCCAAAAGGAGTGGCTTGGTTATATTAGAATCGGTACTGATAGAATGAGTAAACTTATAAATAGACTTTTAACTCTTGCAAAGATAGAGGGAATGGAGACCAAAACCGAAAAGCAATCTTTTGATATATCAGCGATGATTCATGAGGTTATGCAGTCAATGGATGCCGCCGCTGCAATCAAGAATTTACGAATAGAACGAAGAATCGAGTTTGCTGGGGATATTTATGGGTATGTGGATTTTCTCCGTCAAGTATTTATTATACTATATGAAAATGCAATCAAATATACGGATGAAAGCGGCAGTATTGAGATAACGGTACAGAGGATGAGAAACCGTGTATCCTGTACAGTGAAAAATACGGGAAAAGGAATCTCTGCAAAAGACCTCCCCCATGTTTTTGACCGCTTCTACCGTTCTGATACTGTACGAAGCAATGATGAAAATAGTTATGGACTTGGATTATCTATCGCTAAAAGTATAGTGGAACAGATTGATGGGAAAATTACCGCTAAAAGCATGGAAAATGAATGGACTGAATTTACTTTTACATTTGAAATCTAAAACATATCTGATATTTTATCCTTTTTCCAGTACCTCGGAGTCGAAAAGTAAAAAATACTTTTCGACTCCGAGGTGTTTTATTGGTAAGTTTTTTTTTGAAATTATTTTCAGAGAATTCTAAATTTTTTATTTCAGTACAGGTCCATGCAAGGTTCGGATATCAAACTATTAACCATAGCAAGGCAGCAGCTATGGAAAGCAATTGGTATTGACAAAACAAACCAAAATTAGAAAAGGAGTTTATGAATATGTACATTGTCAAAAATGCATTACAAAACCTTGTTCGCAACCGTGGACGAAACCTGATGATTGGTGGAATCATTTTTGTCATAATCGTGTCAGTGGTAACGGCTCTGATGATTAACAACACCGCAAATGGTGTAATAACTGATTATAAAACACGATTTGGCTCGGAAGTCAACATTTCGCCTAATATGCAGAGGGTGCAAGAGGAAGCAATGAAAAATAACACAGGTGATAATCTTATAATAAGACAACCTAAAATCAGTTCGGAGGATTTAATTAAATTCGGGGAATCGGATTATTTACAAAGCAGTATTTATACCGCAACTACTAAAGGCAACAGTGACCAGTTAAACCCTATCGATAAAGAAAAAGGTACGGGCGGCGGTCCATCTCTCAGCTCTAAAACCGAGGGAGGAGATTTAATAACTGAGCAAGTCGGCAGGAATTATTACCACAAAATTATGGCAGGAGATTATATGGATTTTGAAAACGGCCTGCGTGAACTTACTACTGATAGCAGTTATCCTAAAAATAGAGATGAATGTATAATCAGTAAAGAACTTTTGGAGAGCAGTGGACTTAAAATTGGTGATACAATTACGGTTACTTCTGCACTGGAGGAAGTAGGGGATACTCCCGAAAATTCAAATTATACTGATATTGAATGGAAAATGACTATTGTTGGGACTTATACCGATATCACCGATGAATACAGCGCTGGTATGATGGAAAATGCTTATGCTAACCGCCGTAATGAAATTCTGACTACTTTTGAAACACTGAGTGAAAAAATTGTGGATGGATTGTTTGGGATTGAAGTGGCTGCAAAATATTATCTTAAAAATCCTGATTTGCTCGATGCTTTTACTGCTGAAGTTAAGGAAAAAGGACTTGAAAGTGTGTTTGATGTTACAACCGACTCAAGTAGCTACAGCAAGGTAGTCGGTCCTGTTGAAGGACTGAAAAATATATCAGTCACTTTTGTTATCATTGTACTTGCTTTTGGAGCAATTATCTTAGCATTGCTTTCTTCTATCGCTATCCGTGAACGTAAATATGAAATCGGTGTTCTTCGGGCAATGGGTATGAAAAAATCTAAAATCTTAGCAGGGCTTTGGTGTGAAACCTTAGTTATAACCACGATATGTCTGATTATCGGGCTTGGAGTTGGCGGTCTTGCTGCACAACCCGTAACTAACATGATGCTGGAGCAACAGGTTGCGGCAGCTGAAGAAGCTGCAAACAATAATAATATTTTGTCGCCAGGTGCATCATTAACACAAATAGGGGGAAATCCTGATGAATCCAATACACAACCACTTAAAAATCTTGATATTTCTCTTGAACTTATGACGATTATTGAAATTGTGGGGATAGCACTTCTATTATCTTCACTATCCGGTATTATCACTACAAGAAAGATTGTAAAATATGAACCGATTAAAATACTCATGGAAAGGAACTAGGTGAGAAAAATGACAAACGTATTAACACTGAACAACGTGACCTATCAATATGAGGATACAAAAAAGAATGTATTAAAGGGCATTGATGCCGCTTTTGAGAAAGGTTATGTTTATACTATTGTAGGTAAATCGGGGGCTGGTAAATCCACACTGCTTTCTCTTATTTCAGGATTAGATACAGCTACAAGCGGTGAAATTTTGTGCGGAGATATGAGTTTGAAAAAAATTGATAGAGACAAATACCGTGCTGAGAATGTTGGCGTTATTTTTCAAGGATATAATCTCTTAACGAATGCAACTGCGGTACAGAATATTGTATTGTCAATGCACATCAGTAAGTCTCATGAAAAAGATAAAAAAACTTATGCCTATAGATTGCTTGAAAAGGTAGGTATTGATAGGGAAACTGCAGACCGTAAAATTCTTAAGATGTCTGGTGGCGAACAGCAACGAGTGGGCATTGCGAGAGCTTTGGCACATAATCCTGCTATACTCATTGCCGATGAGCCTACTGGAAATCTTGATAAAGATACTGAAAAAGATATTTTGAATACTTTCACAGCCTTGGCACATGAAGAAAATCGCTGTGTTATTATTGTGACCCATTCACGAAAAGTGACTTCTATTGCTGATGTGGTATATGGTATACAGGATGGACGGCTTAATGTAATAAAGCAAAGAAGGGAGTCGTAGCAGATGAATGGAAATAATGATAATGAAGGGTATGCATTGGACGAGTTTTTGGATGAAACTCCGGCACAGCCGTACCTGTACTCTAATCCCTCGCAGGGACAGCCCTATCGCTATCCTAAAGATGTATCGATGAAAAAGAAGAGTCCAGTTATTCTCACTCTGCTTTGCGGTATTTTTATTACTGGTATTGCAATGTTCGCTTTTCAAATTTGGAGATCTTTAGACAATAATGGCAGTCAAATTCCGCAAAATCAGCCAAGTTACGGACAGCCGTTTCAAAACGGGGAGAATGCTTATGGCAATAGGGATAATGATACGTATGGGAATCATAATGGCGGCGAGGCTGACGGTGGTGAGCAATTTGGGCAATATCAGGCAGACGACGGCACGGTGATACAATTCCGCATAAACGACGGAAGAACTGAATACTCCACGGATAACGGCAAAACATGGAGCGAAACTTCACCAGAAGGAATGCCGCCTTTACCATGAAAATAAATGATGACCATAAAAGGATAACTACCCTTGTATATAGAAAAATCTAAAGGAAGCAAAGAAGCTGAGTAATGGAATACAATAAAAGTATGAAGAAATATTTTTCTGAAATGCATAGCTATTGATCAGAAAATTTGCAATTGATAAATAATAATCGTTTATTTCTAATAATCTGCCATCAATAAAAGTGTGTAGGAAATAGCAGAGAAATTTTTGATTCAGAACATAAACGATATGATTTTCATTGTTATTTTTTCTAGACTTTTGTACTGGTAAAGGAGTCGTTGGCGTGGACAGATACGAAGTTTCAAATTTTGGGGATGTGTTTTCTTCTATAATTCTCAAAGAAGAGAAGACCAAGCGAACCCCTGCCAGCTATCACTAGAATAATTAAAATATAAGTTAAATTGTCTGGCGAAGAAATGTCGGGATAGGTGTACAACATATCGTGCAGAGAAAATCAATCAGCTACTCAGTGTTTTACTGGTGGAGGGTGAAGAAAGTCTGGACAATTTTATTTCTGAAGAATTGAAGGTTGAGGAGTACAATGTAATCCATGCCTAAGACGGAGCAGAAGCATTGGGGCTTTTTAACGAGCATCAGGAAGAGCTGACACTGTTTGTGAAGTAAAAATAGAGGCTAAAACGGAAGCTGTGGCGAAAAAAGAAGAATGTCTGGATTTTAGATGAGCAGAATGGTGCGGAAAGAAACAACCAATAGCTTGATTTGGATGAGATTATGATATCGGTAAAGCGATGGTTGTCGCTGTGAAAACAGCAGGATAGGACGAAGTAATCAAAGGGTCTCTTGAAAGAGATCGGATAACTATTTACTGGAAAGTAAAAGATCAAAACGGTCGTTCAGAAGCTTTTGTGAAAATAGATGTGAAAACAGGCGATAGTTTAGAAATAGAATTAGATAACTAACATTAACTTACGCTTGAAAAAACAAAAGGAACTATAAAAAGCAGCCGTGAAAACTTTTCATAATAGAAGGTTTTCCGGCTGCTTTTTTTTAAGATAGACTAGAGCAAAATAGATAATCTCTTTGTAATTTTTCATGCCTCTTCCCTAAGTATTCCCGATTGAATCAGGTCCTGTTTTTTCTTCAAATCCTTCAGATTTTTTTGAAATTCTCTGGCGTACAGCATGGAGAAAAGTGTATCCAGAATATATTCAAATGAAACTTGAGATGAAAATGTTCCGATTTTAACAAAATCATATTCGTCCTGTATCGTAATAATTGGCAGAGAAACCTGTTTGACTAAAGGTGATTTATTGTTCCCTGTCAATAAAATACTGGGAACCCTTTCCTGTTGAAAATAGGACAGGATACGATGATATTTTTCGTTCCTCCCTGCATAAGAAATAAAAATGGCACAGTCTTTTTTTGTTAAACTTGCTGCATTCCAGGATTCATCTGAATACTCCTCAGCAATAATGACAAATTTATTTATTTTAATCAGTTTATTTTGAAAGCTCCGTGCCCGGAGCTGCGAATCACCTTTGGAAAATAGAAAGACTCTTTCTGCGGAAGAAATCATTTCAACCGCATTATTAAGTGTTTTGTCATCTAGCTGAACAAAGGTTTTTCTTACTGCATCCATGGTTAGATCAGCCATTTTCTTGGCAATAACCATTGGAGGATCATTTGGCTCAAAAGGAAAATTAACATTCACAGGTCCAGGTTTATGCAATTGACTGTGAACAACAGCTGAAACAGCCAGTTTAAATTCCCGGAACCCATTGCAGCCGATTTTCTTGCACAATCGAATCACTGCTGAATGTGAAGCATACGTCAGCTTGGCCAAATCTGCTATATAAATCGTTGGGATATCGGCTGTATTTTGTAAAATATAATCAGCTATTCTCTTTTCTGTAACAGTGAACATTTCCTGATCTTTCAGTTTATCAATCACTAACATACCAATTCCTCCCTGATGCTGTTTATTGTAACGCATTTTGGTTGTTTGGGCGACTGTTTTCAGTTAAAGATGTTCAATATCTTTGAACATTATGTTCAAGAATTTGCTGGTGTTTAGCAAAATTATGAAAATGATGACCTGTTTTATATATTTATCTTATCAAATCAAAGAATGCAGCTATAATTAAAAGTGCAAGTAAATGACAGGAGGAATTTCAATGTTAACAATCGCTTATATAGGAAATGGGAAAAGTACCAATCGCTATCATTTACCATTTTCAACAAAACTAACAGATAAAATCAAGGTTAAGACAATTTATTCGCCGAGAGAAAATACTGCTTGGGCAAAGCTGCCGGGTGTGCATTACACTACAGAGATTAATGACATCTTTAGTGATTCCGAGATTCAGCTGGTTGTGGTTTCCACACCAAGCAACCTCCACTTTCATTATGGAAAGATGATCTTGGAGCATGGTAAGAATGCGCTTGTTGAAAAGCCATTTACTGAAACTGCTGAAGAAGCAAGAGAGCTGTTTGCTTTAGCTGGAGAAAAAGGTTTACTTGTTCAATGCTATCAAAATCGCCGGTTTGACTCAGATTTTCTGACAGTTCAAAAAGTGATCGAAAGCGGCATTCTGGGTGACATATTAGAAGTGGAAATGCATTATGATTATTTCCGTCCAGAAGTTCCGGAAAGTGTAGAAGCTTACTCCAAAAACTCAAGCTATTTGTATGGTCATGGCTGTCATACTATTGATCAGGTACTGTCTTATTTTGGGAATCCGGACAGTATCCGCTATGATGTTCGTCAACTGCTGGGAGAAGGTCGGATGAATGACTATTTTGATCTGGATTTTTATTATGATATGAAGAAGGTTTCTGTTAAATCGAGCTACTTTAGATTGAAGGAGCGACCAAGCTTTGCAGTGTATGGTAAGAAGGGAACTTTTGTGAAGCAGACGAAGGATCGTCAGGAAGAGCATCTAAAAATGTTTTATATGCCTGAAAATAGTGATTTTGGGATTGATTTACCGGAGCATTATGGTATTCTGACTTATATTGATGAAAATGGTGTGTACCATGAAGAAAAAGTAGTATCCGAGGTGGGGGACTACAGTCGTGTCTATGACGGGTTGTATGAAACAATCATCAATGGAAAAGAAAAAGTGATTAAGGATGATGAAACAATCCGACAACTGGAAATACTTGAAGAAGGAAGCAAAATGATTCAGAAATAATCAGTAATAGAAAAGGAGCTGTATCTATGAAACTGGCAATTCTCGGAGCGGGAATGATTGTAAAAGATTTTTTGACGATGGTGGGAGCAATACCGGAAATAGAATTAAAGGCTATTGTCGGAACAACAAGAAGTATAGAAAATTTGCAGAATTTAAAAGAAAACTATGGGATTGAAGCGATGTATACGGATTTTGACCATTGTCTGACCGATAATTCATTTGATACTGTCTATATAGCTCTTCCTAATCATTTGCATTATGCATACGCTAAAAAGGCCTTGGAACATGGGAAAAATGTTATCTGCGAAAAGCCATTCACTTTGAGGCTGTCTGAGCTGGTGGAGTTGAAGGAAATTGCGCACGCAAATGACCTGATACTGATTGAAGCAGTGACTAACCAGTATTTAGCAAACTATCAGGCGGTCAAAGACGCTTTGCCGAAGCTAGGTGAATTAAAAATTATTGAATGCAATTATTCTCAGTATTCATCACGTTACGATGCGTTTAAAGAAGGGACAATCCTGCCTGCTTTTGATCCCAAAAAAGGCGGAGGAGCACTGATGGATATCAATATTTATAATATTCATTTTGTGGTTGGATTGCTGGGAATGCCGGAAAGTGTTCAATATAAAGCAAATGTTGAACGGGGAATCGATACATCCGGGCTATTATTTTTGAATTATCCGAATACAAAGGTTGTCTGCATTGGTGCGAAGGATTCTGCTTCAGCGATTCGCTCGACCATTCAAGGGAATCAGGGGTCAATGATAATTAATGGACCTACAAGTATTATCAATCAGGTTGAACTGCAGGTGAATAAATCTGAAGCTCAGGTTATTGATCAAAAACTGGGAGAGCATCGTTTGTATGAGGAGTTTTGGATCTTTAATCAGGTCATCGCTGCACATGATACTAAATTTGCGGAAAGAAGGCTGGAGCACAGTCTGAAAGTAATGGAAGTCGTTGAACTTGCTTTGGAAGATGCAGGGATTCAATTAGGCTGAAATGATAAGAAAAAAATCATTTATAAAAAATAATCTGCAAAAAAAGGCTCATTGTCAACTAGTGTTGGTGAAAGAAATACAAGAGAATAAAGCCAAGCAGTTAGGTGGGCACCTACCTAGCTGCTTGTTTTTCATGCATGGATTCTGTTAATGAGGGTTCTTTTTAA
>NZ_JADOEP010000027.1 GCF_016745275.1 Enterococcus sp. BWB1-3 | reverse complement strand
TTTGATGTGGTGGTCGGGAAACCAACTTCATCTTATCAGTTTAGGAGGCTTTTTTACTACCACGCTGGAAGCTCTCAAGAACCCCCAGCATAGCTGGGGGTTTTCAGAACATACAAAAAAAGAAACAGCCTGGAAAAATATTCCTTCCAAGCCATTTCCTATCCTATTTTAAAGACAGATTAGTTTTTTTCTTCAGCCCCGCCGATATACTCCTCTTCGTCTTCATCATCAAAGTCGCTGTCTACATCTTCATCGTCAATAATTGTCAGATCTTCTTCAATACCGGATAAGTCATCATCAGTATCTTCATCTGCCCCAATTTCCTGAAGGTCGCTGTTGTACGCTTTAATTTCTTCATCGTCGTCGTCTTCATCCTCATATAAATCGATGTCATCAGCAGTCAATTCTGCATCTTCCGGATCATCATCGTTATAATCAATTACATCTTCATCATTTGTATCCATAATGAATGCATTCACTTTTTTACGTTTTCTACGACGTGGTTTGTCTTCTTCATCTTCATCCAAGCCATGTGTTACTTCCTCATCGATTGAATCGATTGGATACCATGAACGAAGGCCCCAGCGGTTATCGCCCAGAGAGATAAAACTGCCATCAATATTCAAGTCAGTGTAAAATTGTGCTAAAGAATCACGAATTTCACTGTCAGACTTTTCAAGATAGTTCTGGATTTGGTTAACTAAGTCTGAAAAATCCATGACATCTCCTTTTTGTTCCAAAATTGCGTGAGCAACTTCAATCATGGATAGTTCGTTCTTATTTAATCCTTCAAATACATTAATTTCCAAGCGGTACACGTCCTTTCACAGTCTACACTTTATCATACAAAAACATGTAAAAAAAAGCAATTGATTCTTTAAGAATTACGCAGTAAATTCCAACTCTAAATGATATTCTCCCACTTTTTCACTTTGAGAATAAAGATCATAGTCAATAATAATTGAACCTGAGACCGGCTGATCTTTCAAACTGAATCGAACATTATGAGTAAATGTAGCAATTTCGAATAAACCATAAGGCGTTCGATAGGTAGTTTCCAGTCTTTCCTGATAACCGAATTTCAATCGCATCCGTAATTCTCCCGAACGAATCAACTGAACTTTTCCATCCGGCTCCACTTTTATGGTAACCGGTGTTTCCTCCCCGCCATCCTGAACTTCTTTATAGCGAATATACAATGTATCTCCTATTTTAACGATTTGCCCGGTCAGGTCAAAAAAGAAATCTTTCGTTTCACCAGCTTGTTTTACTTCTGTCTTCAATTGAATAGAAATAGTTGTTCCCTGTGTTAAATCCATCAAAACAATCTCCTTTACCTTTACATCGCCAGTAATGCTTCAGCTGCAGTCTGATTTGTCACTAAAATAGAGCAGCTGTTCCCCATCAGCAACGGGTGAATGCTCTCTGCTTTTTCCTTTCCGCTGCCAATCACCATGACCTGCGGAATATTGACCAAATCTTCTACTTTAATCCCCAGCATACGGCTGCTAATAGTATTGTTAACTGTTTGACCATTTTTGTCAAATAAGGAGGCCACTGCATCCCCTTTAACCTGATCTTTTTTTATGGTCTCCATTTCTTCTTTTCCAAAATATCCCAAGTCATTCCAGGTTGACCGCTTCACCGGATTGCCTACACCTATAATTGCCAGATCCACTTTTTTTGCAGACATCAGGATGGTGTGCATCAACTGACTTTGGTTTAATACATCTGCCAGTTCAGCACTTTCTGCCAATGCAGGAATATAGGCATATTGGCATTGACTGTTTAATTTTTCAGACAAACGAAAAGCCAGATGATTGGTGTCAAAATAAAGATGCTCACCGGAGACTCCTCCGACAAGCGGACAAACATTAATTGATGGGAACGAATAAAATGGCAGCGCATCAATCATATCTGCCAATGTTGTTCCCCATGATAATCCAATTGACATCGACGATACTAAAATACTGCTCAAATAATCAGCTGCTGCCTCACTGACTTTTTGTCTTATCTTTATATCCGGTGCGTGATCATTGTCTGAAACGATGATTACTTCGTCCAGCTGATACCTTTCCTCCAGAGCCAGACTCAGCTTTACGGTATGGGCGGACTCATCCTGAATTGAGACCTTCACAATCCCTTCTTCCTTAGCCTGTTGAAGAATTTTCGAAATGACTGGTCGGGAGATTTTCATTTTTCGGGCAATCTCTGCCTGTGTCAGCCCATTATCATAATAAAGAGTGACTATTTTCATCATTTTTCTTCGGTTTTCACTGATTTTCATCTATTTCTCATCACTTTCATTCATCAACTCTTTAATACACGCTATGATCGTTTCTTTTTGTGGAATCGCACGTTTTTCAAGTAATTGCTGTGCAGGCATCGGGACAAATTCTCCGCCTAAACGAACAACCGGATGCAAAAGTTTTCTGCTGACTGTAGACTCGGCAATAACTGCTGTCAGCTCAGCGCTAAAGCCGCTGTTTTTAACAGCTTCCGTTACCACTACTGCGCGACGGGTTTTGTCAATAGAATTCAGCAGCGTCTCTTTATCTAAAGGAACCAGTGTTCTTGGATCAATCACCTCTACACTAATTCCTGACTTAGCGAGCTCCTCTGCAGCTCTCAGTGTTTTTTCAACCATAATCCCTGTTGCAACAACTGTTACATCCGTTCCTTCCCGCTTAATATCTGCAACCCCCAAAGGCAAAACATACTTTCCTTCCGGTACAGACGCTTCTGTTTTATAAAGTAATTTATGTTCATAAAACATCACCGGGTTATCGTCTTCAATTGCAGCATGCAGCAGGCCTTTCGCATCATAGGCGTTGGAAGGTTGAATAACCTTCAGTCCGGGAATATGGGTCATCCAGTTTTCCAGACTTTGCGAGTGCTGTGCAGCCGCTCCGGTTCCTGATCCTCCTGCCGTTCTCATAACCATTGGTACACTGGCTTTCCCACCATACATATAATGAATTTTAGCTGCCTGATTCACCAGCTGATCCATCGCCACTGTGATAAAGTCTGAAAACTGCAGCTCCATAATCGGTCTCATCCCTGTCATAGCCGCTCCTACAGCTACACCTGCAATGGCACTTTCAGAAATGGGTGTCTCCCTTACGCGTTCAGAACCATACTTTTCCTGAAGACCTTTCGTCACACCAAAACCGCCGCCATACAAACCGATGTCCTCGCCTAACAGAAAGACTTTTGAATCAGCACTTAACGCTTCTCCCAGAGCTTCATTTAATGCTTCCAAATAAGTAATCGTCCGCATTATTGCTTCACTCCTTCCTGATAAACATCCTGCCACAGTTCTTTCAATTCAGGCTCAGGATCATTTAAAACAGATCGAACCATTTCTTCTGTTTCCTGCTGAACAGCTGTTCTGATCTCAGCCAGCTGCGCATTTGATATTGAAAATTCTTCCGCTAATCGTTGCTCAAGCTTTAAAATTGGATCGTGATTTTCCATCCAGTACTGACATTCTTCTTTCGAACGATAAACGAGCTTATCTGATTTCGAATGACCTTTATAACGGTAAGTAATGGCTTCGATCAGGGTTGGACCACCGCCTTTCCGTGCTTTTTCAACGGATATTTCTACTGCTCTTTGAACAGCAAACACATCATTTCCATCAATTGTCAGCCCCTCTATTCCATAGCTTTCAGCCCGATCAGAAAGCTTTTTGACATTTACCATTTGTTGAATGGCGCTGCTCATGCCGTACTGATTATTTTCAATCAGATAAACAACCGGAAGAGCCCAAATAGAAGCCAGATTCAACGCTTCATGAAAACTTCCTTCATTCGTTGCACCATCACCGCCATAACAAAGAACTACCTGCTCTGTCTGATTCATTTTGGCTGTTAAAGCCGCACCCGCAGCAATCGGAAAATTGCCGCCGACAATACCGTTTGAGCCCAAATTTCCAACAGTTAAATCTGCAATATGCATACTGCCGCCTTTCCCCCGGTTAGTTCCTGTCTGTTTTCCAAGAATTTCTGCCAGCATTGCTCTGCGGTCCGTTCCTTTGGCAATCGCATGCCCGTGATTTCTGTGAGTGGAGAGTACCCAATCTGTCTTGTTCAATACACCCGCTCCGCCAGCCGCCGTTGCTTCCTGCCCGATACAAAGATGCATTGTACCGTACATTTTTCCATCGTCAAATAAGTCCTGTACAGCTTCTTCAAACAATCTTATTTCCCACATTGTCCGGTAGCTGTTTAGTGCAAAGCTGGCAGATTTTTCTGCTTTCTTCTGATCAATCATGCGTTTCTCCTTTTATCTGCATTTGGGTTCATCTTAATTCTAAATAAAAGCATTTAGTTTAACAGCAGCTAATTTGACTGCAAAATGATTGCATAACTGAACAGGCAGTTTTCTTCCTTCATAAAAATATGACCACAGACCGCCTGCCATAAACGTGCCTATCATTTAACCAATCTAATTTATCAATCTCTGCCATCTTCCGCCTTTACATTTGTTCACCATCAAATCATATGTAAATATTCTATCTTTTTCCTTGCTTCGTTGCAAGTCAATCAGCACGTTTGTTCCTTTATTCATTTAAAAATAAATTTTTCTTTATACTTTTACTACATAATTTTAGCCATAAATGGTTTATAATATATAAGGGAGGTGAAGACAATGTTGTTTCACGATGAAGAAGCAATGCTTTTTTGTATGCATTGCCAGAAGGAAACACTCCACGACATTCAATATATGAACGAAATAATTTCAAGTATTGAATGTGAGGAATGCCATAATAAAATGAGTATCGATGTAGATGCAATGAAAGAATTCCATCATTATCTCTATGAGCGCATGATGTCCAAGCCTGGACGCTTAACCGAAGAAGCACGGAAAGATTTCAGCAAATTCCTGTCTTCGATGCCGATGAGGCTGCTCAGCAAACCCGTTCGCTTTTCAAATGAATATTCGCAGATGAATAAAGAAGTAAAAAACTATGTCTCAAAAGCAAAACAGGATGAAGAAGCAGATGAAGAATAGCCTTTTAAAAACACTCCTTTCAAACCAAGAAGCTTTTATAATCGATCAAGGTACCCTTTCCCAAGCGGAAGTTCTTTCTCCTTTTGCGCTGACGGATACCCTGACGATTTTTTCAGGTATTCATAAACAGCCGATCCTGCATTTCTGGCAGTTGGAGCAAACGATGATTTTGGGCATGAAAGACACTCGTGTTCCTTATTTCTCTGATGGGATTGCATCGCTGAAAGCAGATGGCTATAAACCGATTATTCGCAACTCAGGAGGCTTAGGTGTAATCGCTGATAAGGGCGTACTGAATGTCTCTCTCATTCTGCCGCAGTCTGCAGAACATAAACTCTCAATTGACAATGCCTATCATTTTTTTAGAGAATGGATTCATTCAGCCTTTGAAACCAGCGGGAAAACCATTGAGGCCTATGAAATTTCCAATTCCTACTGCCCCGGGACATTTGATTTAAGTATCGCCGGGAAAAAATTTGCGGGCATCGCACAACGACGAATAAAAGAAGGCGTTGCCGTAATGGCTTACCTAAGCATTAACGGCAATCAACAATCCAGAGGAGAAGCAGTCCGACGATTTTATCAACATGGATTAAAGGAAGGCTTCGGAGAGAATGGTTTTCCGCCGGTTGAACCAGCAGTAATGGAAAATCTTGGCAATCTGCTGAAGAAACCTTTGGCAATCGATAGTGTAAAGGAAAGACTGCTGCATGTCTTTCAAGAAGAAAATCAAATGCTGGTTGAGGAAAAAAAGATAAACAGTTTAATGCAGCTGTCTGAAATTCAGACAGACTATAAAAAACAGCTAAAAAAAATGATTCAGCGCAATCAGCAGCTGGAGGAGGAACTGCATGACCATTTCTTATAAAAATCAGTTACTGCCTATTGAAAAAGTCTTTCGGGACCCTGTCCATAATTACATTCATGTCCAACATCAGGTGATTTTAGACCTGATTAATTCTGCAGAATTTCAAAGACTTCGACGAATCAAACAGCTGGGTACCTCTTCCCTGACCTTTCACGGCGCAGAACACAGCCGTTTTTCTCATTCACTGGGCGTTTATGAAATAACCAGAAGAATCTGTGATATTTTTCAACGGAATTATTCTGTTGAACAGATTGGAGAAGATGGCTGGAATGATGAGGAACGTTTGGTAGCCCTGTGTGCCGCTTTGCTGCATGATGTGGGTCATGGACCTTATTCACATACATTTGAACATATCTTTCAAACAGATCACGAAAAGATTACTGTGGAAATAATCACTTCTCCGGAAACTGACGTCTTTCAAATCCTCAATCAGGTTTCAGCTGACTTTCCTCAGAAGGTTGCCAGCGTGATTACCAAGGAATACGGAAATCCTCAGGTAGTCCAAATGATTTCCAGTCAGATCGATGCAGATCGGATGGATTACCTGCTGAGAGATGCTTATTTTACCGGTACAGAATACGGCACTTTTGATTTGACCAGAATTCTACGTGTTATCCGACCATATAAAGGCGGTTTGGCCTTTACAATGAACGGCATGCACGCAGTGGAAGATTACATTGTCAGTCGTTACCAAATGTATGTTCAAGTCTATTTCCATCCAGTTTCCAGAGGAATGGAAGTTATTTTAGATCATCTGCTCCATCGGGCTAAAAGTCTGTATGAAGAGCAGCCTGACGACTATCTTCTGCACTCACAACTGCTGGTCCCCTTTTTCAAAGGAGATTACACACTACAGGAATATCTAAAACTGGATGATGGTGTTCTGACTACCTACTTTACACAATGGAGTGAACTAGGCGACTCTGTACTGACCGATTTGACAAAACGCTTTTTAATGCGCAAGCCTTTAAAATCAGCCAAATTCTCGAACGAAACAGATCCGCTGATAATCGAGCACTTAAAAATGCTGATAGAAAAAGTTGGTTATAATCCAAAATATTATACAGCAATTAATTCCAGCTATGATTTACCGTATGACTTCTATCGCCCGGAAAAAAACAGTCACCGGACACAAATTGAAATCATTCAAAAAGACGGAACACTGGTAGAGCTTTCGAAAGTCAGCCAACTAGTTGCTGCGCTTGCCGGTCAGGGCCAAGGAGATCGACGCTTTTACTTCCCTAAAGAAATGCTTCAACCAGCAAAAGATCAGCATTTGGATTTATTTGAAGAAACCTACCATGAATTTCAGTCATTTATTCATAATGGCGCAATTATTGACAATAAAGTTTAATTTTTTAATAGACACTGCAGGAGGAAAACATGACAATTAAGCTAGTAGCAATCGACATCGACGGAACATTACTGGATTCCAACAGAAATATCACTGCCCGGGTAAAAGAGGCTGTGCAAAAGGCCAACAAACAGGGTGTATTTATTGTATTATGTACCGGCAGACCGTTGCCAGGTGTGAAAAGCCTGTTGGAGGAGCTGAATCTTTATCGGGACAATGATTATGTGATTACCTATAACGGCTCTTTGGTGCAGGCAACAAAATCCAAAGAAGTGATTTCAAAATATACGCTGTCCTACACTGATTTCCTTGAAATTGAGCTGGAAGCCAGAAAGGTCGGCAGCCATTTACACATGAGTGATGAGCAGAACATTTATACTTTTAATCGTGATATTGGCAAATATACAGTTCATGAAGCTTATCTGGTGGATATGCCGCTGAAATATCGTTCAGTGGAAGAAATCACGCCAGATATTAACGTGATTAAAATGATGATGATCGATGAACCTAAGATTTTAGATCATTCTATCAGTCAGCTGCCGAGCAGCTTAAAGGAGAAATACACAACTGTTAAAAGTACAGAATTTTACTATGAGATTTTAAATAAAGAAGCCAGCAAAGGAAATGCCCTTGAAAAACTGGCTGCTCATTTAAATATTCCGATTGAAGAAACCATGGCGATTGGTGACAATGAAAATGATTTGTCCATGATTGAAAAAGCAGGTATTGGCGTAGCTATGGGCAATGCAACTGAAAATGTTAAAAATGCTGCGGATGTGCATACTTCTTCAAATGATGAAGATGGTGTGGCTGAAGTTTTATTTAAATATTTGAACTGACTTTTTAATTCAAGAAAAGAAAGTTGTGACAAAGCTTGCTCCTGCGATTACTCGTCGCATGGAGCAGCTTTGTCACAACTTCCTCTTTAAAAAAGCAGCAGTACTGTTATTCATAATGAACATTCAAACTCAATATTTTGAATATAGAAAAAAGCTCTGATTTATCTGTTTCTCTTCTAAAAAAATCCTCATACTTTATACTGTTTAAAATCTGAAAATTTTGCAGCTTTTTTCCTGCCTATTTACAAAAGCTGAATCACGACTTTATAAGCTGTTTTGCCATTTGCGGACTGCCCATTTATGACTTCCTCTTTTCAAAAGTTCAATCCCCTCATCAATCATCACCCATTGAATACCATTACATTTCTCAAGAGGCTCACTGACTTGTGTCCATTCCGAAGCAATAAAAAAATAGCCAGGATTATGATAATCTGTCTCTCTATGACGTGAATGAAAATATTCATCTGCCTGTCCCAGGTACGCACCAATGACTACTTCAATACCCAATTCTTCCAGCATTTCCCGATCAATTGCCTGTTCCTTTGTTTCCCCCTTTTCTATTTCTCCACCAGGCAGAAAGTATGCCCCGTTTGGTGCTTGAATTAATACCATCTCCTGCTGATTATTTCTTGTTACAACAATATACGCACCCAACCTTTTTTTATAATCCCTCTGGTTTGATTTTTCTCCAAAAGTGGGAATTTCCATAAAAGCAACTCCTTGAATTTTTTGACCTCAGCTGATTGACTAAATAGATGAACCAACTGACTTCACATAATTATTCTGATTCTCATTCCTTCGCCATCTAGTTCATCCAGAACTTTCGAAAGCCTGTTAATCCTTTTAATTCTACATTAGAAATTTTTAATGAACAAGCAAAAACTTATCTTTTTATACGCTCTGTGCTAGTATTAAAAAGGAAACACTATTTATTTGATATTTTTAATTTGAAAGGATGATTCACAGATGAAAATGGCACACACTTGCGTCCGTGTAAAAGATTTGGAAGCTTCTCTGGAATTTTATCAGAAGGCATTTGGTTTTGAAGAAAGCCGCAGACGGGATTTTCCTGAAAATAAATTCACCTTAGTCTATTTAACTCTTCCAGGAGATGAATATGAGCTTGAACTAACCTATAATTATGATCATGAAGCATATGATCTTGGAAACGGCTATGGTCATATTGCAATCAGCACAGATGACATTGAAGCTCTTCACAGCAAACATAAAGATGCTGAATTTAATGTAACAGACATGAAAGGACTTCCTGGAACACCGCCTTCTTACTACTTCATAACAGATCCAGATGGTTACAAAGTAGAAGTAATTCGTACAAAATATTAAAATTGAACAGCGGAGAAAATATAACAGTCTTTCTCTTATGGATTATTCTGAAAAGGAATCCGGGATGCTTCTTCAGATCTGGATTCTTTTTTTCAATACGTTAAAACACTTTAATAGCCTTTCCTGCTAAAAGTGATAAAATAGAAAAAGAAATTTTAAACTGGTTTACTTGAAGTAAACATACAGTTGAACACCAAAGGAAGCTGATGTTAATCTTTATATCTTGTTTCCGCATAACTATGACCTGTCTGAAAACTATCGAGAATCAAACAAGGTCCTTCAATTCTTAGTGGCTTTGCCATTTAGAAATTGATGAGATCGAAACGAAGTCCTTCAATTCTTAATGGCTTTGACGTTTAGAAATTGATGAGATCGAAACGAAGTGTAGTGTAGTATAGGGTAGTGAAACTCATAGATACAAAAATTTTCTATAGTAAACATTCATTTAGCAGAATGATATGATTCGTCCCTCCAGAAATAAAAAAAGAAAATTTTCAGCTAACTATTCCCAAATGGCCTATGCTATTTCGTCAAAAACAGGAGCTTCAATTAGTTATTTGTTGAAAGCTGATAATAACCCCCTATTTTCCTAAGTAATTTATTAAAGTATTAGCTTCTGGGGGATGAATCATGGTAACAATATGACAAGTTAAAGAATATAGTAACATTCCTTCTTTAAACAGAACTAGCCTATATTTATTTTTTCGAAAAGACTCGCCACTAAAGTTTTCAGACAGAAACTACGTTACAGTCAGAAAAATAAAAGAATAAAGGAGACAAGTTATGGTCAAACCAATTATCGGTATCGCCGGAAATCAATTAATTCATTCTACAGAATTCTTTCATGGCAATCAGGTTTCATATACTCCGCAGGGCTTTGTGAATGGCATACAGAAAGCTGGGGGAATCCCCTTCATTTTGCCTATTGGAGCTTCAGCTTTGGCTAAAACGTATATTAATCAAATAGACAAGCTGCTTTTAGCAGGCGGACAGGATGTATCACCTGATCTTTATGGTGAAGAGCCTCAACCAAAACTGGAAGAAACTAATAGGAATCGTGATATTTTCGAACTGGCACTGATCACTGAAGCAATGAAACAGAAAAAACCAATTTTTGCAGTATGTCGCGGGATGCAATTATTGAACGTGGCTTTAAAAGGGACTTTGTATCAGGATCTTTCTGAATACAAAGACTGGAAGGTTAAACATGTTCAACAGCCAACAACACCTGAATTTGCCACACATTCTATTGTTACAGAAAAAGGCAGTATTTTGCAGAATATCCTAGGAGAAAAGAAACGGGTAAATTCCTATCATCATCAGGCTGTTCGCGATCTGTCGCCTGAACTTATTCCCACTGCCTACTCGACAGACGGAATTATTGAAGGAGTAGAAGCCAAAAATCCGGAACAGCGTCTTCTTGCTGTACAATGGCATCCCGAATTAAATTTTGACAAAGATGAAAGAGAATGTGCATTATTCGATTACTTTGTTAATCAGCTATAACATCAAAACAAAAACGACAGTCCCAAGTAATTTTTTCAGGCTGTCGTCTTTCTTTGTATATTATTGCTTGTAATGCCCGTTGAGGTCATTTCAATAATTTATGGTAAATCTGGAATAGACATTCTTTCCAATTTCTAGATTAAAAATTGAAGTTATCAGGGTCAGCACCTAGACGTTCATTCATATCCAAGTCATCAATTACTTTTAAATCTTCCTGACTAAGTTCGAAATCAAACACATCAAAGTTTTCTCTGATTCGTTCTTCATGAACAGATTTAGGAATAACAATAATGTCATTTTGCAGATGCCAGCGAATAATTACCTGAGCAGCTGATTTTCCATATTTCTTACCCATTTCAACTAAAACAGGATTTTCCAAACTTTTTCCTTGTCCCAACGGAGACCATGCTTCAACTGCGATATTTTCTTTTTTTAAATATTCTCTTAGAGGTACCTGACTAAGTGTAGGGTGAAGTTCAATTTGATCCACTACAGGTCTGACTTTCGCATCTGCCAAAATATCTTCAACATGATGCTTATGAAAATTAGACAACCCTATAGCCTTTGCCCGTCCGCTTTCATAAATCTCCTCCATTGCTCTCCAAGATTCTTTATATTTATCCTTTACCGGCCAATGAATCAGGTACAGATCAACATAGTCCAATCCCAGCTTATTTAAACTTTCGTCAAAAGCTTTCATCGTGGATTCATAGCCCTGATCTTCATTCCACAGTTTGGTTGTCACAAAAATTTCTTCTCTGGGAATACCAGACAATCGTATGCCTTCTCCTACTCCTTCTTCATTCTTATACACAGCTGCCGTATCAATCAATCGATAGCCTGTTTCCAGCGCCCATTTCACAGAGTCAATGACCTCTTGTCCATCCTGAACACGCCAGACACCTAAACCTAAACGAGGAATGACCGATCCATTTGCTAACTTCTTTGTCTTCTCGAACGTCATAATATTACTCCACCTTTCTTTAAATCCAATACTTCTTTCATTATACGCCAAAAACAGACTGATTAAAAAAAAATTTGGTCTATAAAACAAAGAAAATCAGACCTTTTTGATAAGCAGTAGTTGATCAAATTCAGCAGAATAAAGCTGATGGCGAATCTGTATCAAATTTTCGTAAAATCAATTCAAACAAAAAATATAGGGACACCATATACTGTAACCTTCCATTCAAAGTCTTTCTGTATCTGGATCATCTTCCATATGTCTGCTTCAGCTGATCTCCTGTACGAATTTAATCTTGATAAACTCTTTTTCTGTATAGTAATAGCCGCTGGATTCCGCCAGTTCTGGTTCTTTGGATATATAAGATTTTCCCGCAAATTCCTGATCCGAGATTTTCATAGCAAAAACAGCAGTTTGAATTAATTGCCGATAGTATCTGGGAAGCCCGACTCGTGTTTTAGCCATATATCGATGATCTCCGGCAATAATGAGATGGATGCCTGTCTGCTCAGCTGACAACAATATTTTTTTCAGCTCATCTTCTGTCAGGTGAACTGTCTGTTCAAACTTTTCCATCTCTGTAATATAGATTAGCCAAGGTTTCTGCCCGTGACATCCAGCCTGCTCTCTCCTTCTCACTTCACACAACAATTCTTCTTTAAATTCGATAAATTCTGCAGGTTGATCCCTGTACGAATGAACGGATAAATTCTTTCCTGTACTAATCTTTCCGGAATCGATAACAACAGTATTAACTTGACCGGTCAACAGTTCCACAGACAATAACATTGAACATTTTAATGTCAGAAGTGGTTTGGGCGAGTCACCGATTAATGCAAGATTCAATTGACGATTTAACTCAAAAGTTACAGGTTCAACCTGTTCAAAGTCTAAGCCTAGTGGAAGAAGTCCTTGGCACACCATTTGCTGAACAGCTTTCATTTCTTTAAAGCTGTCAAAGCTGAGAAGCATGGGGACCATAGGAATAGGTTTGGGTCGTTTTCCCATCCAGTAAGTATTCATGGCATTGACTTCCTTTTGAATTGCTTCAATGAGTTTCAATGTGTCTTCTCCTGAAGCAGGCAAAGCTGTTTGGAATAATTCTGGTTCTTCCATTTTGATTAACCCTCTTCCAGGGAGGTCCTCTATCGCAATACTTGTTCTTCCAACAATTGACTTTGCTTCAAAATCATCAATCAGATGTAAGGGGATCTGAACTTTGATATTTCCTGACAACGACATACGCAGCGAATTTTGGCGTCCGGCAGAAAGAAGTAGATGAATGCCGACTGCCGCACCTTCACGAGCAGTCTGATTAAGCATCATCTCAAATTCCCCCTCAAAATCCGATCCTTTCACACCTTCAAAATTATCGATTACTATCAAGATAGTCGGCTCAACCTTGCCGCTTGCTGCCTCATATATTTCAAGACTGGCAGCTGTATATTCTTTTAGCAATACTTTTCTTTTTTTTAGTTCACCATTGATTCTTTTCATAAACTTGAAGATCTTCTCATTCTCATCACATTCCATTATTTCAGCAACATGAGGAAGATTTTTCAAAGGCAGCAATCCATTTGTTCCAAAATCCAGAAGATAAAAGGTTAGATGCTCAGGATTATGTGTGCGAGCCAAATCCATAACCACCGTCTGCAGCAAAGTACTTTTCCCATATCCCGGACTGCTGTAGACAACCATGTGTCCCTCTTCTGTTAGATTAATCTTCAACAATTTCTGCCTTTGTTTTCCAGGTAAATCAACAACACCTAGGACAGGTTCTAATTTTTGCTTTTCAGTTAGCCATAAATATTTAAAATCTGCAGGATGCAGTTCATTGACTGACAATCTCTTCTTTAGCGGAGGAAGCCATGGTCTTGGAATCTCCCGAATCTTTTTGACCTTAGTAATAGTGCAGATTCCTTCAATAATTGTTTCCAGCTCTGTAGGATTTCGATTTATATGTTCAAATTTTTCCAGACCGCTTAAATCTCTGTTCAACAGCTCGTATTGTCCCAGCTCATTGATTCGGTAGATTCTATGGTCATCATCTTGCTGCTTCTTTTTTTTCGGCTGATAACCAGCTCCGCTCCATGCACTTTGAAACAGCTCATAAATTTCATTGTTCCCAACCTGCAAATAAGCCCGACCCGGCTGAACAAGTTCTGATGCATCAGGAGTCTTCAGCATTTCCATACTGTCTGATCGATCCGCAACCTTTAAACAGAGTTTGGCATTGGAATTACTCCATATTTGATCGTTAACTACCCCAGAAGGCTTTTGTGTTGCCAGAATCAAATGAATTCCCAGAGATCGCCCGATACGTGAAACAGAAATCAGTTCACTCATAAATTCAGGCTGCTCTGACTTTAATTCTGCAAATTCATCACTAATCAAAAACAGATGCGGCAGAGGTTCTAGGACAACACCTCTTTTATAAAGTATCTGATACTGGTTGATGTGATTTACATTATTCTCTGCAAACAACTTTTGCCGACGTTTTAACTCTGCATTGATAGACATCAAAGCTCTTCTGCTTTGGGAGCCATCCAAATTTGTTATACTTCCAAGCATATGAGGAAGCTTACTGAAAAGATTTGCCAGTCCTCCGCCTTTATAATCAATAAGAAGAAATGCAAGGTCATGCGGATGAAAATTGACTGCTAAACTTAAAATATAGGTCTGCAACAGCTCAGATTTGCCGGACCCAGTTGTTCCAGCAATCAGCCCATGTGGTCCGTGGGCTTTTTCATGCAGATTAAGAAGCAGCTTTTCTTCATTTCCCCGCATTCCTATAGGCACTGACAGTGTTTTATGCGGAGAATGGTTCCTCCAGCGCTCAATTACCCCTAGCTCTTCAAAAGATTTTACACCATACAACTCAAAAAAGGTAACAGTTTCCGGAATCGCTGATTGGATAGTTTGCAGATGATTCAGCGGTGCCAGCAGCCGTGGCAGTTCTTCGAAATCAAATTCTTCCGGAAAATGATCCGGCTTAAATGAAATTTCTTTTAAATCCCCCTCTTCAAGCAGCAAAATTCCTGTATTTTTATCACGAATATCAATAATTGTTTTTATATAATCAGACAGACTGCTTAATTCATTTTTTACATAGACGACACTACAGCTTAGTTTACCGGTTTCCTCATTTAGGATATCCATAATACTATGATCCAGAATTAATTTTTCATCTGTAATTATCAATACATAATGAGGTGTAAATAAGCTAGCAGTTTTATTATTCCCAGTCTGTTCCACCATCTTCTTCCGATCCTTTAACCTGTGATTTAAAGCGTTCATCACCTGATCACAGCTTCGCTGATCGTAAACAAAACCTCTGATATTTGCATCTTGTAATTTGATATGCGGAAGCCAGCGCAACCAGAACCATTGATCCATTTCTGTTTCAGAAAAAACGATAATAAACTGCAAATCATGATAGCTGTGAAAAAAAGACAGCTGCAGTATCAGCAGATGCAGCTGCTCCAATACCAGTTCTCGTTGACCAATGTACCCCACAGAGGCTTTCACTAAATTAGATAAAATCGGCATTTTTTCGAGCTTAAGATTCTTCAAATAAAGCTCATAAGCCTGACGTTCAAGAGCATCTGTTTCCCCCTGACGCTCTTTGTTAGCATAGGTAAGTTTGACCGTACTGCTTATCTTGCCCAAGCCCAGACGATAAAACAAAAAATCATAATGTCCGGGTATCTTTTCATAAATTCGAGCGTTATATGACCGCCCCATTTTCAGCAGTTCTATTATATCTGGAAAATGATAAAGCTGTCCCAGTTTCTGTTTCTCATTCAATTGATACAGTGTAATAGCTTTATCGGTCAAGTAGCGACTGTACCTTTCATCGCGTTTTTCCCTGTCTTTTTTATACTCTCTTCTGTTTTTAAAATAGCTGTGAATTGAAAATCCAACAGTCATCAAGGTGGTAATGCCGCTTGCCATCATGAAGAATACATTTGAACGGAAAAATGCCATAACTCCGGTTACTGCAAGCATAGTTATCGGTGGAAGGATTGTTTTAATCAGCTGGTCATTTGGAGCCTTTAGAGGAGCACTCGGAGAATTTATTGTTATTTCCTCTTTTTGTCCGCGATAAATAATTCTCGGCGAACGATGAAAATCAGGATACTCTGTATATTCTTCATAACGGGAAATATCAATTTCACATAGTTCAGTGTCAATCACAGTCCCAAAAGTTGCATGTATCTCCCGGTGAAAGATTTTTAATGTATGGATGCCAAAAGATATTTCATCTCCTTTTTTCAAAAGATATTCACTCTTTATCATACATTGATTATTCAACATACCTGATCCGCTTATCAGAATCAGCTGCCACTTGGCGTTTATTTTCTTGAGAAGGGCGGAAAAATCATGATCAGTAATAGTTAATCCGACATTCTTTTGATTACTGATCAATAGCTCTTTTTTATCAAGTAAATCAAAAATCTGTATTTTTTTTGCAGGAGTAACAATCAGTGTAAGCTTTTGTTCTGCAGTCACAGAAAAGGTATAGAAAACATTGACTTCTATTGCCTGTTCTGTAAAATTATGTAACAGCTGCCAGCCATTTTTATAACAAAGAAAAAAGCTGTTTTCTTTCGGTAATGGAAGATGAAGGGTTGCTGCAGCCTCTTCTGAAAAGTAGTAGGTTTGTGTTTTATCTAAAAATAACTGATAACGAAACTCGCCATAATATAAAATTATCTGCCATTTACTTATTTATTTCTCCACCTCCTCAGAAAAACTTTCTACTGCTTCATCCATCATTTTGCTGCGCTTTTCTTGATAGCGGACGTAATCTTCCTCCAGCTCCATCATAAATACCTCCTTTTCTGTTCCTTTCAGACTTCCGTCATTTCGCACCTGTTCCATTTTTTGAATAATACTAAATAGAATTAAATCTGAATCTTCAAGTTTTTTTGCAATATCCAGAGCTTCATCATAATTCCCCCGACCATTTTCAATCCAGTAGTTTAGATAATCTTCCTCTGAACGCAAGGTAATATTGTTTAAAATAACAGCTCGTTGTTTTTCCTGCAAAATTTCTCCCTGAATAAAACTGTATGCAAGTTCATACTTTTGTGTAAACGGCATTTTTTCTATTTGTTCATTTTTAAGAGTAGTGATTACTTCTTCATAATTTCCTTTCAAAAATGCAGTATCTGCCTCTTGCATCCGATATAGAAACGGAATGTAAAAAAAGCTGCCATAGATAAGCGGACCCAACATAACCACAGACAGTATGGACATACATAATGCCATCCGTTTCATCCACATAAATTTTACTTTGCTGACTTTACACATCGTTCTTTCTGAATATGCTGTGGTCTGGAGATAAGTATCCATTAAATAGGCTCTGATTTCCTCTATACTTTCCAATTGAATAATTGTCTGAATAAAAGAATTTCCATTCTTTATTTCCAGCTGTCCTTCATAAAGAGTTGAAAAATTCTGATTTTTTTCAAACAATTCAAGGATCAGGCATTTATACTGACGCAGCAGCTTCTTCTTATTGATGATAAAAGGCGGCATCTTTTCCCTTAGTCCTCTGTATGCTAGTGAGGGAATCAGATTATGATTGAATAAAAGATTGTCCGGATGCAAAAAAAATGTCAGAGGCAAATCGAGCAGTTCCTCTATCGAAGCAGTATTAACCATTGCTCTTAACTTATCTTCATGTGAATGTTTCTTTAAATCCTCAAAACTTAAGTATTCATACGGAAGAGTATAAACTTCTATAACAGCTTCTTCTTTCTGATGACAGTTCATAGGTAAAAGCAGAGGATGAGAAATTTCCAGTAAAGTCAGTTTTTGACGGGATTGTATTCGAACATCTGATTTCTGTATACTTAGCAGCCATTTACTTTTTGTTTTAGCAAATCTAAAACTGTGATTTTCAAAAGTAATCATATATTTCTTAGTCATTTCTTTCATATGCTTCATTCTCCAATATTTCAATCCTGTCACCATCAGTTAAAGAGTAATCTTTCAGCCTGTCTTCTTCTCCCAAAAGAATACCTTTATTTAAAACCTTGAGCTGATATTTTTTTAATAAAATATCTTTATTAAATATCTCGTTCACCTCCCTGATTAGAGAATAAACACTGCTGGTAACAGGAATTCGCAAATCCACACCTGCTTTTTCATTATTTGAATATGAAAGTGTGATATTTATATGTTCGTTGCTGATATTCACACTAACCTCCTCTTTTTTTAGCATAAAATAAGAATACCCCTGTAATTCCTCCAAGATTAACTGCTATAAATATCGCAGGGAGAACGAAAGTGGCAGAAAACAAGTCTGACGAATCTTTTTCTGAATATGCCCTCAGTTTTAGTTGCTCATTCCCAGTAAATAACAGTTCTAAATCAGGTGTTTCAACAGCTATTAACTCTTTTAAAAATAATTGTGCTTTTTCCTGCCGCATCTCCCTGTCAGCCATCTCTTTTCTCTGTCTAAGCTCGTCCATTGTTTCCAGTACAAATAAGTCTTCTTGAATGATATTGCTTTGTTTTTTACTCTTATTTGTATGGTTTTCCGTTAAACGTTCCCCTCTTATATTCAAACTGTTTTCCTGAAACTCTTCTTTGGCCTGCCCGATAGATATTTCAAAAAACATACAACCCAAAATACCGACACAAACAGCCGCTTTCTTCATCCTATTTCTTCTTTCAAATTTTTTTGCGGTTTCCAAATAAAAATATTGAATAGGACCAGTTCTAAAAGAACCACCCCATAGATGAATAACTTTGCACTATCCAATAGTTTCTCTGATAAAACGTCATTTAGAACTGCCTGACCATTCTCAAGAGGACTTATTCGCTGTAATACATCCAACATCCAGTTAGAACCAGCCTCATTGCCAAACGAGCTGACAGAAAATATATAACTGACAAATATAAAGAGACTTACAGCAAAGCCTGCAAGGTGAAGTTGTTTTAATAAGTAATGATTTATCAAAGTAAAGAGTGTCAAAAAAATTAGCAGCACTACTCCCCAAATAAATTGAAAATCTTTTGGAATTTGAAGTTCACTGATACTCAGTGCTGTCAAAATGATTCCCAAAATAAGACAGCTCACACAAAGCAACAGGGTATCTACTATGTTTTGACCAATCCATTTTTGCTTCGAATAAAATACCTTAAGTCTCTGAACTGGTGGCTGAAATACAAAAACAAAGGATAGAAACAAACTTACTGTAAACATGATTAAAACCCATGCAAAAGATTGATTAGTCAAGCTTGTTTGAACAGCTGTCTCTAAATTTCCGAACACCGGATCTGATATAAATTCCAACAGCGTATTGTTAGGCATTCCCTCCTGATAAACATTGTTTAATACATCCGTAAACTCTTCAAAAAAATCACGGTTGCCAGCAAATGCTCCCGACATCTCCTGTTTAAACTTTTCTGCATTGGCAGAAAGATTCATACTGTTTTTCTGAGCCTCCTGAATCTCTCTGTTAAACAAATCAAAAGCTCCTTCTATTTCTGAAGTCTCCTGAATGATCTTTTGAGAGGCTTCTCTCACTTCTTCGGACTTCGTGAGAAGCTTCATAAAGGAATCGTCAATTGCTGGAATACTGGAATTTGTTTGTTCATTGACTACATCCGCCGGTCCCTTTTCCCCCATAGCAGTTTGTGTCATTTTCTGCCAGTCACTTAGTTTTTGCAGCTGTCTGCCGACCATTGTATTCAAGTTCTCAGTATTTTTCTGTATTTCTTCCAACATAATTTGTAGGTCACTGCTTTTCTCTGCCATTGAATCAGCTATTCTCAGAAGCTCATGCAGATTCTGATTCTGTTTATCAAAATCACCGCCATTACTTGCAAATAATTCATCTATAACTATATTGAAAAAAACTGTTAAGTCCATATTTAAATATGATTGCTCATTTAAAAACGACTCAGTTTCAAAGGCAGTAAGTTCATCTACAACCTGTTCATACAGTTCTTTTATCTTTCCAGCCTGCTCTGAATAAGCATTCGCTATTTTCTGGAAATCCTCAGTCAAGAATAAAGAAACATCTACTGGAAGCGCCCATTCCAGAATCCTGTCAATTTGATCGATATTCGGATTCGGAACAATAATTTCTTTACCAGACTCCTGTTCAGTTGGTTTAGCTGCTTTTAAAGTAGGAGAATCGGTGTCAGCTTCTTCATCTGGTGATGGGCTCACTCCCAGCTCTTTCTCGTTCATCTCTTCTGTCATCTGAGAAACGCTTATCAAAAAATTATTGGTAACTGCCAGATTCTCTCCTTCTCCTTTTAATCGATAAGTAATTGTATAGATTCGTTTATCAGAAAATTCATCAACTTCATAGATATATCTATCTCCAGATACATAAACAAGCGTACTTCCTTCTCCATTCATTGAGAGCGATTTAAAATCTACACATTCAGGAACAGTTAGTTGTAACAGTGCCCTTCGCTTATTATTTTCCCAATGAATGTTAAATGAAGCTGTTCTGCTGCAAAGCTTCTCCTTTTCTTCAGCTAGTAAATAGTATGCAGATTCAAAATTTTTATAATAACTGTCAGGTTCTTTCAAAACTGTTGAATTGTTAGTGCTCCAGTCTAATAAGGGCAGCTCTATTCCAGTACTTTCAACAGCTGATATTCCCTCTCCCTTATTATATTCATCTATTCGCAAATTGATATGATTAACCTGTTCTTGGATTGCAGTTAAAAAGCTGTCAATTTCATCGAGCAAACACTTTGCTTGCTCCTCTGATTTTCCATACAGCCTATCGTTAGATCGAAATATCTTTAGAAATTCTGAATGATCAGCAGTGTTCCTTATCGGCAATGAATTCAACCTTTCCTGCAGCTTTTCAATTTGCCTTCTGTTTACTTTTACAGCTTGATTAAGAAAAGAATCCGTTTCTATACTTTCTGATCCTGAATCAATTTTACGTTTTTTGGTTATTACATCTCCTAATGTAATTTTCTGACCGTTTTCCATCTGTTCTGCTTCATCATATCCAAAGATTCGGTAAAACTGTTTTTTATTCTGGTTAAAAAAATCAGTACGAAGCCTGATCAATTGTTCAATCTGATCTTGAATAAGCTGCCTGGATTCTGATAAATTGAAACTTAATGCTTTTGCCTGATAAAAATACTGATCTTCTTTTGCTGAGAAAAACAAGTCAGAAAAAAAATTACTCGATTTATTGATTGCGGAAAATAGTTCCGTTGTTTCCTGACTCAAAAGAGTATTATCCAAAGAAATCAATGACTGAACAAGATCTTCATAAGTCAATTTCCCTTCAGATCGCATAGCCAAAAGTTTTTCTAATTCTGTTTCGAACCCACTAAAATTATCCTCAGAAAAAACAACCGTTTCTTTTAAATGAGTAAAATGATCCTTTACCATTTGGTTTGCTTGCTGTGTCTCCTCAATCTGAGTAGAAATTTGTGGAAAAGACTCTTTAAGATGAGCTGCCGGCAGATACATGTTTTTTTTGAATCCCTCTTCCAGATCTTGTTCACTGCCATACACTTTCTCAATATTCTTTTGAGCTGTATATAGGTTATCAATAATACTGACTACATACATATCTACTAATTGCTTGCTTAATTCATTTACAATCTGCTGTCCAATTCGTTTTGATTCATTCTCAAACGTACTGTTCCCGTCCCCATTGACTTTATAATTCAGCCGTAGTTTTTCCGGTGAAGGATTATCCAAATCAAGCAGCTTCTCAGAGAAATTACTTGGGATAATAATCAGTAGATGATAAGAACCGTTCTTCAGTCCGTTCTCGCCAGTTCCTCTTGCGACAGTATACCAATCATGTGTTGTCTCTTTTTCAACTTTTTTTACATAGTCCGATCCAAGCTGATACAACTTATGGTTGCTTGTTACTCCCTGATCTTCGTTCACTAAGGCAATATTTAGCCGTACAGTCTCCTTTTCATTATTTGATGAAACAGTACTGAACTTTTTATTTATAAACAGCAGCAGTATGAGAAGAACAAGCAATATCCAAACAGCTTTTAATATGTAAATAAGTTTCTTTCTATTCATCATCACTCCTGCTCCTTTGTCATTGCTCTCTTTTTCAGCAAGCTGATTTATAGTTTAAACACTAAAGTAATTCACCTTCCAAATTGTATTTACTCATCGTTGTCATCTGCTATTGAAATCCATGCATGCCTTTAAGCTGCCGATCGGTTTCTTCATAAACATTGGCGGTCTTTTTCAATCTGCTGTCAATTTCATCCAAAAGCTCCGAAAACTGCTGGACTTTGGGTGTCAGTTCAATAAACTGTCCATCAAACTGTTGCGCTGCTTCCCCTCTCCATTCATTCATCGTCTCACGATGCGCTGAAGTCAAGTGATCTAAAATCCCTCTGATTTCTTCTGCCTTTGTTCCATAAACTCCGGATAATTCTTCTAAACGCTGATAATTTACCGTTAAATCTGCCACATTCATTCCTCCAATTTTTTAGTTTAAATGCTTCATGCCTTTCACCTTTCAATTCATCTTTAAAAACGGCACGCTCAAAAGTAATATACGCAATTTTTGTAAAAATTATTGAACCACAAAATTTTTTTATATTTATAGACACAAAGAAAATCGACGTACCCTTTTAATAGAATACGCCGATTAAGTATTTTCTTTTTTATTTTTTGTCAGGCTTTTTGAATCCAGCCTTCCGGAGCCTCGATTTTGCCAAACTGAATTCCTGTCAGTTCATCATACAATTTTTGCGTAACAGGACCTACTTCTGTTTCGCTGTAAAAAACATGGAACGAATCACCATTTTGAATGCCTCCGATCGGAGAGATAGCTGCCGCAGTTCCACAAGCACCTGCTTCTGAAAACTGATCCAGCCCATCCAGATAAACATCCCCTTCAACAACTTCCATCCCCAAATGATGTTCAGCTAAATATAAAAGTGAGTACTTCGTAATACTTGGCAGAATAGACGGGGATATCGGTGTAACAAAACGATTATCCTTTGTAATTCCAAAGAAATTGGCAGAACCAACCTCTTCTATTTTTGTATGTGTTGCCGGATCCAGATAGATGCAATCCGAAAAATGTCTGTCATGAGCCACCTTTCCAGGATACAAACTGGCGGCATAATTTCCACCGACTTTCACAGCTCCTGTTCCATGCGGTGCTGCCCGATCACTGTCAGATACAATAAAGTTTGTAGGTGTCAGACCGCCCTTGAAATAGGCGCCAACCGGCATACAAAAAACTGTAAACAGATATTCCGGAGCTGGACTGACACCAATCCCTTCTCCAACCCCTATAAGCAAAGGCCGAATATATAAAGTAGCGCCCGAACCATATGGCGGTACGAAATCTCTATTTGCATTCACTACCTCTTTAACTGCATTTACAAACTTTTCCTCCGGAACCTGAGGCATCAATAGACGTTCAGCACTGCGGTTCATTCGTTTTGCATTTTCTTCCACCCGAAACAAATTAACTGAACCATCTTCACAGCCATATGCTTTCAATCCTTCAAAACATTGCTGTCCATAATGAAGAGAAGCTGAACCCTCGTGTATATGCAGCGTATTATCCTCTGTTAACAGCCCATCATCCCATTTTCCATCTTTCCATTTAGAAAGATAACGAAATGGTGTTTTGATATATTTAAACCCTAAATTTTCCCAATCGATCATCCTGTGTTCCCCTTCCATTTTCAGAATATTGTATCATATTATCTTCTGAATTGTTAGATTTTTCTCATAATTCACTTTCAAAATCATAAAAAGGAAATTTTAACAGAATATTTCAGTCGAGGTTCAGATCAGATTGCTGTTCAACACTGGAAACTGATTTTATACCAAGATTCTTTCTGATAAGAAACCTGATGATTTTCTTTTTTTGAAAAATAATAAAGCAGACTGTACTGGAATGATTTCCCTTTTTTAGGTAAAATAGAAGAAATGCTTTATAAAGGTGGTTCATTATGTTTCTCTTGCAGCAGTCAACATCAAGTATTGAAAGTACAGTAGATTCCTCTTCAGTTACTTTGACAGAAGAAACAGTGAAAAAAGTCAGTGCGCTTCAACGCTACTGGCAGTCAATCAACTGGGATCAGATTACCGCAGTACTTATTGAAAAGACTATCTATCTTTTATTTCTTATATTGTTATTTGTTTTAATCAATAAAATTGGAAAAGTGCTGATCAATCATTTATATAAAAATCAGATTTCCAAAAAACAGTCACTCAGCAACAGCAGAGTAAACACGCTTCATCTGCTTACCAGTAATGCTTTTCAATACACTCTGTTTTTTTTCTTTTTATACTCCGTATTAAGTGTTTTGGGGGTTCCTATTGGCTCGCTGCTTGCAGGTGCAGGGATTGCGGGGGTTGCCATTGGTCTTGGTGCTCAGGGCTTCATGAACGATATCATTACAGGCTTCTTTATTATTCTGGAGCAGCAGATGGATGTAGGTGACTATATACGTTTGCTCAGTCTTGATATTGAAGGAACAGTCACCTCAATCGGACTGCGAACAACACAGCTGAAATCACTTGATGGAACCGTTCATTTTATCCCTAATCGAAATATTACCACGATCAGCAATCTGTCTCGTTCCAACATTCAGGTCGTCATAGACATCCGAATAGTGCCGGAGGAAGGTATTGAAAAGATTCAGGAGCTGATTTCCGGGGTGAACGAACGTCTGGCAGAAAAGCATGATGAAGACATCCAAAACGGCCCTACTCTTTTCGGCATGGTCGATTTAGGCAATGGTAATTTCGCAATTCGTACCACGATGTATGTCTTAAACGGAAAACAATCTGGAATCAGGGAAGAATTTCTGGCGCAGTATGTTTCAGCACTTTCAACCGAAGGATTCACTATTCCAAATACACCCATTAATATGCAATAAAGTAAAAGAAGATCGGGACAAAAGCGATCAGCTCTGAGAATTAAGAAGGAATATCCGAAAATTGTCAAGGAACACTATTCATAGAATGAATAGCTGTGAATTGATACCTTCCTGGAGCTCCTCATATTTTCAGGATAGTTCGGCTTAATTCCGAAGGAGTTGCTCCTGCGGTTACTCGTCGCATGAAGACCTTTGCTCCTGCGGTTACTCGTCGCATGAAGACCTTTGCTCCTGCGGTTACTCGTCGCATGAAGACCTTTGCTCCTGCGGTTACTCGTCGCAAAAAGAATTTTTGCTTTTGTACCGCCGTTTATTCGGGTGTAGATATGAAGAGAGTTTGGAACTTTATTTCTGTCCCAAACTCGTTTTTTATTTCTTCAAATCCAAAGACTGCAGAAAATCACCTACATGTTCTACTGCAAAAGTCAGGGCGTCTTCATTTGGATTAAATTTTTCAGAATGCAACCCAAATGGGCTTTCAACTCCAAGCCAAAACATAGTTCCCGGAACTTTGGAAAGCAAATAACCAAAATCCTCACCTGTCATTGCTGCCGGTGCTTTTTCAAAAGCAACACCTTGCTTATTTTTCATAAATTCAATGAACTGCTCTGTTGTATTCTGGTCATTGACAACAGGCACATAGCCTTTCTGATCCAAAGTCACCTCCACTTCACAGTTAAATGACTGGCTGATTCCCTGTGCAAGTTCGCGGATTCTCCTTTGTGTCAGCTGGTTGCTCGCTTCTGATAAAGTCCGAATCGTCCCTGAAATTTTTGCTTCACCTGTAATCACATTATTTGTTGTGCCTGCATTAAATGTACCAAATGTGATTACTCCACCATCTACAGGATTAACATTTCTGCTGATAATTGTCTGTGCCTGCTGAATAAAGCTGGTGGCAGCAATAATCATATCATTTGATTCATGAGGAAATGCAGCATGACCACCCTTTCCTTTAAAATGAACACGAACTTCACAGGTAGCCGCAAATAATGTGCCTTTTCTAGTTGTAATTTTTCCCACTGGTAAATCCGGATTTACATGCAGGGCATAAAATTCATCCGGCAGCCAGTCGCCAAATGCCCCCTGCTCATACATCAGCATTCCTCCAGCTTCATTTTCCTCAGCCGGTTGAAACAGAAAAAGATAATTATTTTTTGGTTGGTTGGAACTTATCTTTTCCAGCAGCCCCAAACCAATCGTCATATGAAAATCATGACCGCATGCATGCATTTTCCCTTCATGAGTAGAACGAAAATCTGAATAAACTTCCTCAGTAATGGGAAGTCCGTCAATATCCGCACGCCAGCCTATAGTCTTTTCAGGGTCGCTGCCATAAACAAAAACCAGAATTCCTGTCTGCCAGCTTTTGATTTCAATATATTCCTTTTTTATTCCTTCTATTTCTTCCAGCAGACAACGCTGCGTTTTAACTTCTTCCAGACCAATTTCCGGTATCCGGTGAAGCGCTCTTCTAATTTCACTTAACCTTTCTTGTATCACAGACCAGTCTCCTATTCAAAAAAACTTCTATACACAGAAAAGAAAGCATGGAACAAATAAAGTTCACACGCTTGTCTTTGTCCTTTCTTAACCTCTCAGTGTTCGATATACTGTTCTCCTGCTCAAGCTGTAACATTCGGCAACCACAGACCCCAGTTCATCTCTTGACAGATCATCGAAACAATCAAAAAATTTCTCCATCCTCTATAGCTGGATTTAAAGATTTCTCAATTCTTTCATTATCGTTGTTTTATCTTTGGTTTTTTCGTCAAAATCCTTGATTTTTATTGCTGGAATTCCTGCAACAACAGTATTCGGTGCCACATCATTTATAACAACTGCTCCGGCAGCAACAACCGCACCTTTACCTACACGAACACCTTCAAGAACTACTGCATTCGCACCAATCATCACATTGTCTTCGATCACAACCGGCTCTGCACTTGGCGGTTCAATCACTCCGGCCAGTACAGTTCCTGCACCAATATGACAATGTTTGCCGATGATTGCTCTTCCACCGAGAATGGCGCCCATATCAATCATCGAACCTTCACCAATCACTGCTCCGATATTGATTATGGCACCCATCATAATAACTGCCTGATTACCTATTTCAACCTGATCACGGATAATTGCACCAGGCTCAATTCTTGCATTTATTTCTTTCGTATCCAATAAAGGAATCGCAGAATTCCGACCATCATTTTCTACAACATAATCATCAATAACTGCCTGATTTTCTTCTAAAAATTTTTTAATATCAGCCCATTCGCCAAATAAAGTTCCCGTTTTACAGTTTGCAAAAGCCTTTATTTCTTCCGGATAAACCACTTCTTTCAGCTTTCCTTTAAGTGTGACTTTCACTGTTGTTTTCTTTTTAGCGCTCCCGATATAATTGATTATTTCATGGGCATCCATTTACACAACTCCCTTCAGTTTCTAACAAACAGCATAACAGAAATAAAAAGAAATGTGAATTTTAAAAAATCAAATTGCCTGATTTTCCTGGTCCTCCTCGACTTTCGGCAGCACAATATTATGCCTTTCCAGTTCGTGTGCCATATGATTAATCGCTTTCAGCAATTCCTTTCTTGTAATAATACCTTTGAAGCACTGGTTATTATCGACAACCGGCAGAAACGGTGAATCCACCAGCAAGTGCAGCACATCTTCCAACTCCCATTCTTCGCCGATTACAGGAACCCCTACTTCCATCACATCGGCGACTGTAAACTCCTGCAGCTTTTCCAAATCAATCGAGGTAAGGTCAAACATTTTATCTACCACATCTGAAAGACTGATTAAGCCGACAAAGCGGTCTCCTTTATCCAATACGGGAATTTTTGAATATCTTACTTGAGATAAAACAAGCAGCGCATGATTTAAAGGGTTCAAACACATAACATTGGCAACATTCTCGCCAGGTATCATAAATGTATCTTGTTTCTCTAACAATAATTCTTTAACAGCATTTCCAATCATTGGAGTGCCTCCATTCGTTTTTCACTACATTCTTTATTGTACAAAAAACGACAGGGAATGTCTCTAAATTCGCAGTTTTTTCATAGATCATTTAAAGTTTTTTACAATTCAGTTCGTACTGCCGGATTTTAAAAAGAGAGTGGGGCAGAATAAAGTTCCAAACTCTACTTCGTATCTAGCCTCGAATAATCGGCGGAACAAAAGCAAAAATTCTTTTTGCGATGAGTAACCGCAGGAGCAGCTTCTTCACCGAGTAGGTAACAGGACTTCATCTACTCTGCTAAAGCAATCCTAGTGAAGCCTGTCAACTCTCGTATGTTTCATACATAGAAGTTGATGGGATCGAAGCGAAGTATATCAATTCTCAGCTATTCATTCTATAAATAGTATTCCTTGATAATTTTCGGAGCTGATTGCTTTTGTCCCGATTTCACCTTTTACAACAAGAAAAAACTCTAAATCATCATCTAGACTTCTGTCGGAACAAACGATTTAGAGCTGTTTTAAAAATGATTGATTAGGTTCTCTGTAACATCCGTAAAATAGATAAATTATTTTTTAAAGCTGAAATGAAGTTCGGGAACCAGCGAAAAGCTGCGGTCATAATATTGAACATCCAGCTGCTCTTCTGTACTGTCAATGATTGCATATGACTGAATTTGGATTGGTCCTCTAGGTTGACGAATACTTCCCGGATTTAAAAACAGTATACCCTGATGCATTTCACAGCCAATTTCATGCGTATGTCCAAATAAAGCGATATTGGCTCCGGCTTCTTCCGCCTGCAGAGCCAACTGTGTCAGTCCAAAACGTACATTGGACAGATGCCCATGTGTCAGAAAAATAACATCTTCACCTGTATTCTTTATTGCTGTTTCCGGAAATCCCAGATCATAGTCGCAGTTTCCCTTTACAGCTGCTGTGAAATAATCCCACAAATGATCAGAAGTATCAAGTTCAGAATCTCCGCAATGAAAAAATGCATCGACTTTCCCTTTATACTGCTTGACTAACTGTACTAAAATATCTCGATCTCCATGATTATCGCTTACAACTAAATACCTCATTCTTTTCCTCCTGTCAGATCAGCTGTTCAGCCAATTCTCCCATTGTGTTTTTAATTGCTTCACAGCTTTTCCTCTGTGGCTGATTGTATTTTTCAGCTCTGGAGAAATTTCTGCTGCTGTTTTTTCTTCTTCTGGAACATAAAACAGAGGATCATATCCAAAGCCGTTTTCTCCTCTTGGAATTGTTCCGATTCGTCCTTCCCATTCTCCTTCAACTACCAGACTTTGCTTCTCAGGAGCAGCAAAAACCAGTGTACAATGGAAACGTGCAGTCCGCTCGTTTTCCGGAACATCTGTCATTTCATGCAGGAGCTTGGCATTATTTGCCGCATCGCTTTTTATTTCTCCTGCAAACCGGGCAGAATAAACACCTGGTCTGCCGCCTAATGCATCTACAATTAAACCTGAATCGTCTGCAAGAACCGGCTGATGAAGAATCCCTGCAATTGTTTCTGCTTTTAACCGGGCATTTTCTTCAAAAGTTTCACCAGTCTCCTCCACATCGGGAAGCTGCGGATAATCTAAAAGGGTTTTTACTTCATATCCTTTCGCTGCAAACAACTGTTTAAATTCTGACGCTTTTCCAGGATTCCCTGTCGCAATGACAATCGTCTTCTGATCTGAATCAATCGGCTCTTCTGCTGCTTGATACAAAATTGTCTTTTGTTCAGCTATCAGCTCGCTGATTCCTGTTTTTCCATAAAAAAGCATTGTATTTAGTTCATCTCCTGAAAAAGTTGCTTCTTCGCCGGTCCCCTGAATTTCAACAAACTCCCCTGCTTCTGTCATAACCAGATTCATATCAACTTTCGCAGCAAAGTCTTCTTCATAATCCAAGTCCAGCACACATTGCCCATCCGGCAAAATACCCACACTGACTGCCGCAAGATGCTGCTTGATAGGATCTTCAGTCAGTTTTCCTTTAATTAAAAGGGTTTCAACAGCAAGCTTCATCGCTGTAAAAGCTCCTGTAATACTGGCGGTTCGCGTTCCGCCATCTGCCTGAATAACATCGCAGTCAACAATAATACTGCGTTCTCCTAATTTTTCCAGATCAACTACCGCTCTCAAAGAACGCCCGATAAGACGTTGGATTTCCATCGTTCGGCCAGAAAGCTTTCCTTTTACACTTTCCCGCCTATTTCTCGTGTTGGTTGCCCGAGGAAGCATGCTATATTCCGCTGTTACCCAGCCAGTCCCCTGCCCTTTCAAAAAGGGAGGAACCTTCTCTTCAATTGTTGCAGAACAAATAACCTTGGTATCTCCAAAAGAGATAACAACAGATCCCTCGGGATGTTTAAAAACACCTGTTTCAATTGTAATCCTTCTCAATTCGCGCTCGTTTCTTCCATCGTGTCTAATCAAACTTGCTTCCTCCTATATTTACATGTTCTACATTGACTGTTTCCAACTCAAGCCAGTCGTTGGCAATTCGTTTAAACATGGCTGCTGAACCAGTTGTATAAAATTTATTCAATGGTGGTTGTTCCTGCGGTCTTCCTGCCAAATTGAAATAATCCAGCAGAACACTGACCTCACTCACAGTTTCCATACCTGAATCTATCAGCTTGATTCTGTTTCCCATAAAGTTTTGAATCAGCGGCCGCAGCAGCGGGTAATGAGTGCACCCCAAAATCAGTGTATCCAATCCCTTGGTTTTAAGAGGTTTCAGCGTTTCAGTCACTACCTTCTTTGCAACAGAAGAATGATATTCACTGCTTTCTACGATAGGGACAAATTTAGGACAAGAAAGACTTGTCACATGAATAACAGGGACTTTCTCTTTCAATGCATTTTTATAGGAACCGCTTTTGATTGTTCCCATTGTCCCGATAACACCAATTTGATTATTTTTGGTTGCCTTAACTGCCGCCCGGGAGCCTGGCAGAATAACACCGACTACCGGAATATTCAGCTTTTCTTTGATTTCGTCCAATGCGACAGCAGTCGCCGTATTGCAGGCAATCACCAGCATCTTTATATTCTTCTTCAAAAGAAACGACGTCATTTCCCACGTGTACTGGATTACCTGTTCAGCTGGACGTGGCCCATATGGACAGCGTGCAGTATCTCCCAAATAAATCAGACGTTCATTCGGCAGCTGCTTCATTGCTTCTTTCACTACCGTCAGACCACCCACACCGGAATCTATAAATCCAATTGCTTCATTATTCATCTTTTATTCAAACCTTTTATATAGTAGTATTTTTTTCAATACCTTTATTCTCCACTTTTTTATGGACTTTTTCAAGTTTTATTCTCTATTCGGCAATCCATTTATTTTTTCAACAGCCTATCCAGTTATCCTAACTGCTCAATAAATAATTTGATAAAAAACTGGAAATCGCTCAAAACTTATGTTATAATTTCTAACATTAACGAAAGGAAAGAATTATGAGCATAAGATTAAATTACGAGGATAAATGTTTTTATATTGTTGAAAAAAGACGTATTTATTTAAAAATTATGATCTTTTCTGCTATTTTCCCAGTAATTTACTAAATTAAAATTTTTTATCCACTCATTTTATTTTTCCAACTGGTTATTTAATCTAACATACCTTAGAATTGAACCATGTTTCTTTCTCGTTATAAAAGAAAACAACACGTCTCATTTTTTTGGTACTCAATGACTCTGGTTGTTGAACAAGTAAAGGAGATAACGAACGATTCCTCATTTACCGTTAAAGAGGAAGATTATCTTCAATAAATAAAGGAGATTGACTATGATTTCATTGGAACATGTAAACAAGTACTTTGGCGATCATCATGTACTAAAGGATATTTCCTTCTCAGTCGATCAGGGAGAGAAAATCGTTATTATCGGTCCTTCCGGCTCCGGCAAAAGTACATTAATTCGCTGTATCAACCGTCTGGAAAAAGTGAGTGACGGAAAAATTATTGTGGACGGGATAAACATCACTGAGCCAAAAGCTCCCATTCAATCTGTACGTAAAAAAGTAGCCATGGTATTTCAGGGCTTCAATCTTTACGCACACAAAACAATTATTGACAACCTAACACTCGCACCGATTAAGGTAAAAGGCGTCAGCAAAGAGGAAGCAACCCGTACAGGGATGGAATATCTTGAACGTGTCGGACTAGCCGACAAAGCAAAAGCATATCCGGCTCAACTTTCCGGAGGACAGCAGCAACGGGTGGCAATTGCCCGTTCCCTGAACATGCACCCGGAAGTCATACTTTTTGACGAACCTACCTCAGCCCTTGACCCCGAAATGATTCAGGAAGTTTTAGACGTGATGGTAGATCTTTCCAAACAAAGCATTACCATGATCTGCGTAACTCACGAAATGGGCTTTGCCAGACAGGTAGCAGATAAGGTTATTTTTATGGATGAGGGAAAAATCGTCGAAACCGGTACCCCTGAACATTTCTTCACGAACACTCAGAATGAACGTGCGAAAGAGTTTCTCAGCAAAATTATTCATAATTCTTAAACACTATGGTTTGTTTATCCGTTGCCGCTTCTGTCACCTGCTTACACTGCACCCGACACATATTACCGGCTCTTATTCTTGACGCATAATCAACTAAAACAAGGAGGATGTTTTATGAAAAAAATGAAAAAACTATTAGGCGGACTGACTCTTTTAGCAGCACTTGGGCTATTCACAGCTTGTGGAGGCTCTGAAGACGCAGCTACTTCAAGCGGCTCTGCTATTGACAAAATTAAAGATGCAGGCGTCATCAAAGTCGGCATTAAGGAAGACGTACCTAATTTTGGTTATATGAACCCGGACACAAATAAAAATGAAGGTATGGAGCCTGACATTGCCCGCAAAATTGCAAAAGAATTAACCGGCAGTGAAGACAATGTTGAATTTGTCGGCGTTACTGCAAAAACCCGCGGACCACTTTTGGATAACGGCGAGGTGGATATGATTATTGCAACATTTACTATTACAGATGAACGAAAAGAAACGTACAACTTTACCACTCCTTATTATCAGGATGAAGTTGGCTTCTTAGTACGAAAATCTGACGGTTTTACTGATACAGCCAGCTTAGATGGAAAAACTATCGGTGTTGCTCAGTCAGCAACAACCAAGGAAGCAATTATCGCTGAAGGTGATTCTTTAGGCGTTTCATTTAACTTCCAGGAGCTTGGCTCTTATCCTGAACTGAAAACAGCTTTAACATCTAAACGTATTGATGCATTCTCAGTAGATAAATCTATTCTGACTGGATACGTTGATGATGATACTGAAATTCTGGCAGACGGTTTCTCTCCGCAGGAATATGGTATTGCTACGAAAAAATCAAGCTCAGACTTAAACGACTACTTGAACAATCTGATTGAAAAATGGCAGGAAGATGGTTCACTGGACGAGATTTACACGACTTGGAATTTGAAATAATCTTTCTGATTCTACATCGTTTTGTATGAATTTAGGAGGGGTTTATTTATGTCATTTATCATTTCTGCATCCTGGCTGGAGGAAGGGCCTTTTGCCCTTCAGCGCTGGCAGGCGGTTATCAGAGACTGGCGTCTGTTCGCAGATGCTTTCCTGTATACCATTATGATTTCACTTGGAGCACTTGCACTTGCTTTAATCCTAGGCGTTCTTTTTGGGAGCTTCTCAACAACCAAGAATATACTGCTTAAAATAATCAGCCGTGTCTATGTTGAGTTTTTTCAAAATACGCCGCTGTTAATTCAGTTTGTTGTTGTTTATTACGGCTTGCCTCTATTTGGGTATCAGTTTCTGACATTTTCAGCAACTACAACTGCTATTCTCTGTGTCGGACTCTACCATGGAGCCTATATTTCCGAAGTCGTCCGTTCTGGAATTGGTGCTGTACCGAAAGGTCAATTTGAAGCCGCATATTCTCAAGGATTTACATCGGCTCAAACCATGCGCTATGTGATTCTGCCTCAGGCATGGAAAATCATGCTGCCGCCGCTGACAAATCAGGTGGTTAACTTAATCAAAAATACGGCGACAGTTGCAATTATCTCAGGCATGGACATCATGTTTACTGCCAACAGTTGGTCATCAATCAATCTAAATTATATCCCGGCCTTTACAGTTGCCGGTTTGCTTTACTTTATCCTTTGCTTCCCGCTGGCAACCCTTGCGAGACGTCTTGAGGAAAACAATAAGAAAGCTTACAACAGATAAGGGGGTAAATGATGTCAGAACAAATTAGTCAAATTTTCACTGAAAATAATCTGCGATTTTTATGGGACGGACTTTCACTTACTCTTTTTATCTCATTTTCCGCTATCGCGTTAAGTACAATTTTTG
The DNA here is from genome assembly GCF_016745275.1 of Enterococcus sp. BWB1-3. Lineage (GTDB taxonomy): Bacteria > Bacillota > Bacilli > Lactobacillales > Enterococcaceae > Enterococcus_L. Next base: position 19,909 of record NZ_JADOEP010000027.1, on the reverse strand, counting down.
GAACAATTTTGGCAGTTTTACGTAATAAAAAAGGCGGACCGCTGAAATTACTGGCAAGTATTTATATTGAAGTCGTTCGAAACATTCCAAACCTGCTTTGGATCTATGTCATTTTTCTGATTTTTAAAATTAAATCTACCCCTGCAGGTATTGTCAGCTTTACAGTCTTCACCACTGCGGCTTTGGCGGAAATAATTCGCGGCGGCTTAAACGGAGTGGATAAAGGACAGAAAGAAGCGGCACGTTCTCAGGGTTTCAGTAATTTCCAGATATTGTTGTATATTGTACTGCCTCAGGCAATTCGCAATGTGCTGCCTGCCATCATTTCACAGTTTGTAACAGTCATAAAAGATACCAGTTTTCTGTATTCTGTTATTGCTTTGCAGGAGCTGTTCGGAAAATCCTATATCCTTATGGGACGTTATGTACAGACTGCGCAGGTCTTCACCATATACGGACTGGTCGCATTAATTTATTTCACTGTCAACTTTGCCATTTCACAGTTTTCAAGATGGCTGTCTCGAAACTGGGCAAAAGGGTATTAACTAAACAGCTAAACTTAAGGAACCGGAAATGCATCACTATTTTCCCTGTTCCTTTTTTGTTGAATCACGAATTGTCAGTATTACTTAAAAACTGTGCATCAAAAACAGTTCGTGTTTTTGATGCACAGTTCATTTTATCTTATTGTCACTCCGTAAGTCTCAGCCAGAGCTTTTTCAATTTTGTTCATCGCCCCATTAATTTCTTCATCCACCAGTGTTGCTTCTGAATTGGCAAATGTCAGACTATAAGCCACGGATTTCATTCCAACTTCAATATTCTCACCCTGATACACATCAAATAAGTGAATATTTTTCAGGAAGCGCCCTGCATGTTTCTGTATGCAGGCGGTCAGGTCCTGATTGGTCACTGTTTCTTTAACCAGTAACGCAATATCCCGTTTTACTTCCGGGAACTTGGATACTGCTTCAAAGACAAACGCTTCTTTTTCTCCAGTCAGCAACCCCTGCAGATTCAATTCCGCAACATAGGCAGAAGGAATATCGTAGGCTTTTGCAGTTAACGGATGAATCTGTCCGACAAATCCGATAACTTCTCCGTTCAGCTTGATATAAGCGGTTCTTCCCGGATGCATTTCTTTTACGTCCTGTGTTGCTTCATACGTGATGCCTTTCGCGTAATCTGTCAGCTCAAACAAGCTGTCCAGCATTCCTTTGATTGTGTAGAAATCAACTGGAGAAGCATTGGTCTGCCAGTCTTTTTCAGTATAATTTCCAGTCAAAGCAATCGCCAAATGATTTTCTTCATAAGGCAGATCTTTCAATGGATTATTTTCCTGATAAAAGACCCGTCCGATTTCATACAATGCGATATCATTATTCTTACGGGCAATATTATAGTGTACATCATCAAGCAGTCCTGAGATAAGGTTCATACGAAGAACTGAACGCTCCTCACTCATTGGCCACTGAAGTTTTGTTGGGCTGCTTTGCTTCAAACTAAATTGTCCCGCTTTATCTTCTGTCGTCAATGCATAGCTGATTGCTTCGCTGACGCCATAGCCTTCAAGGATTCCTTTCAGCTGACGCATAAACTGCTGGGTTCTTGTCAGACTGCCGGCAACTGTTTCTCCTTTAGGCAATGTGGAAGGCAACCGATCATACCCATAAATCCGGGCAAGCTCTTCGATCAGGTCTGCTTCAATTGTAATATCCCATCTTCTCGAAGGTACTTCAACTGTGTAAATACCATTGTCAGAGGTATAGTCGAAGCCTAATGCCGTGAATATTTCTGCAACATCTGCATCTGTTAAATCCGTTCCTAAATACTGATTGGCACGATCAACTGATACACTGACATAAACTGGCTCAAGAGTAATTTCACTGCCCACACTGCTGCCGGAAACAACTGTTCCGCCGGAAAGCTCAGCAATCATCGCTGCCGCCACTTCTCCTGCTTCCGCCACTGTACCTTTATTGATTCCTTTTTCAAAACGGCTGGAGGATTCACTGCGCAGATTAAACTGTTTAGAGGTTCGGCGAATGGACAGACTGTCAAATAATGCAGATTCCAATGCAACCGTCGTTGTTTCATCGGTAATTTCAGAATTGGCACCACCCATTATTCCTGCAAGAGCAACTGGAACCTGACCGTTTGTAATTACGATATTCTCTGGAGAAAGCTTACGCATTTCGCCATCCAGTGTGACCATTTCTTCTGCTTCTTCAGCGCGACGCACCAAAATTTGTTTACTTCCCAATTTATCGTAGTCAAAAGCATGCAGCGGCTGTCCAAATAGCAGCAGGATATAGTTCGTCACGTCAACTACGTTGTTAATTGGACGTATTCCCTCATTCATCAAACAAGTCTGCAGCCAAAGAGGACTTTCCTGAATCTTCACATTTTTAATGATCCGAATCTGATAAGCAGGCGCATCTGCCTGATCTTTTACTTCTACAGAAACATATTCTTCTGCTTTTTCGCCAGTATTTTCCAAAAGCCTGATCTCATCAAACCTTGGTGTCTGACGGTAAATTGCACCAACCTCATAAGCTGCTCCGCGTATACTCAATGCATCTGCCCGGTTTGGTGTAATAGACAGCTCAATAATGGCATCATCCATATCTAAATAGGAAAAGACAGCCTCTCCATTGACAGCATCCTGAGGCATGTAGTAAATTCCATCTGCATAAGCCTTAGGAATAACATTATCTGAATAGCCCAGCTCCTGCAGGGAACAAATCATACCATTCGACACTTCCCCACGCATTTTACCTTTTTTAATTTTTTGATTCCCAGTGATACGAGCACCTGGAAGTGCCACGATCACTTTAATGCCGACTTTTACATTCGGTGCTCCGCATACAATTTGAGAAAGCTCTTCCTCCCCAATATCGACCTGACAGATGGATAAATGATCTGAGTTAGGATGCGGAATACATTCTTTCACTTCTCCTACAACAATTTTTTTCAGACCTTCTTCAGGGATCTCAACAGCTTCCACTTCAATTCCTGTTACGGACATTTTATCCGCCAATTCCTCAGGCGTTACCTTTGTTAAGTCTAAATATCTGCTTAACCATTTATATGAAACGAACATGGGTCATTACTTCCTTTCCTTGAATTGATTTAAGAACCGCAGATCATTCTGATAGAAGCTGCGAATATCATTTACGCCATAGCGAAGCATCGCTACACGATCAGGTCCTAAACCAAAGGCGAATCCAGTATACTCTGTCGGATCAATACCTGACATTTGCAACACATCCGGATGCACCATTCCTGCACCTAAAATTTCAATCCAGCCGGTATGCTTGCAGACATTACAACCTTCTCCGCCGCATTTGAAGCAGCTGACATCAACTTCAACAGATGGTTCAGTAAACGGAAAATAGCTTGGACGAAGACGAATTTTACGATCCTCTCCGAACATTTTCTGCATAACAACTTCCAGAGTTCCTTTTAAGTCGCCCATTGTAATATTTTTGTCAATGACCAGCCCTTCAATTTGATGAAACTGGTGGCTGTGCGTTGCATCATCATTATCTCTGCGGAACACTTTCCCCGGAGAAATCATACGCAGCGCCCCTTTAGAAAAATCGTGTTTTTCCATTGTTCGGGCCTGAACCGGAGATGTATGCGTTCGAATCAATATCTCATCTGAAATGTAGAAAGTATCCTGCATATCTCTGGCAGGATGATCTTTTGGCAAATTCATCCGTTCAAAGTTATAATGGTCAGACTCCACTTCATACCCGTCAACCACCTGATAGCCCATTCCAACAAAAATATCTTCAATTTCTTCCATTACCTGAGATAGAATATGCCGGGTTCCTCTTGTCATTTGTCTGCCGGGAAGCGTTACATCCAACGTTTCTTTAGCCAGAGAAGCATTCATTGCTTCCTGCTCCAATATTTCTTTTCGTTCCTCGATGGCCTGACTCAACAAATCTCTGATTTCATTCGCAAAGCTGCCGACAACCGGACGTTCCTCAGGCGAGAGATCTTTCATCCCTCTAAGTACTTCTGTGATCGGCCCTTTCTTTCCCAGTGTTTCTACGCGTATTTGGTTCAACACTTTTAAATCACTGCTTTGATTGATTTTTATAAGTGTTTCATCTTTCAGCACTTCCAATTGGGACTGTAGTGACATAATTCTCTTCCTTTCTTCTTTGCATTCCTATTACAGGCTTGACACTGCTGACCGCTCCGTTCCTTCCTGAGCCTCTGTTCAGAAACAATCGACAGCGGGCGGTTTCCCAATCCATTCCTGTTATAAACAATTATTTTTATGATTGCACTTGACCTCAGCAGCCCAACAGATAGCAGCCTATCAGGAAAATGACAGCACGAAGACAAAACAACGGCTTGCGCTTCTTCCAGGAAAAAACTAAGAGCTCGTTCCTGTAAAAGGAACGAGCTCTCGTGGTACCATCCTCATTCACGACAAATAACTGTCATGCACTCTATCTTTTAACGGCTTTTGCCGGTCAAGTCAATCAAGACTAAACAAACTCCGGAAGTGAAATGTTCATTTTTCGATTTCGTGACCTGCTTCCAGTCCATGACAGGTCTTCCCTTATACGAATCAGCCAAACTACTTGCTTCCATCAACGTTTCTTTATTATCCAATTGACTTTAGTTTACAAGAACTTTTCTGTTTGGTCAACTGCATTCTTCTTCAGTGACCCACTCTTCTGCCCAAGCCTGCAGCTGCTTCATTGACTGCTCCAACGCCTGCCCTTTATCCGTCAGCATATACTCAAGCCTTGAAGAATCATCGCATCGTGCTGCTTTAGTAACAAGCTGCTCCCTTTCAAGCTCTCTTAACCGTTCAACAAGCAGACGGTCGCTAAGCATTGGAATCTTATTCTTAAGTTCTCCAAAACGTTGAGGACCATTTTCCAACAAAACATCAATAATCAAACCATTCCATTTTTTTCCCAATATACCGAAAGCTTTTTCAAACTTGGGACATAAGGAAAAATCCGTTGTCTTTACTTGCTCCATCTTCCTCACCTCATAAAATGAGTATAGCATAGAACTTACTATTTGTAAGTCAATCTGCTTTTCATCTTAATTTTTCCTTATTTCAATAACTTTTCTATCCAGCATATCCACAATCACTTCTGCGTTTAACAGAACCATATAAACATGACTGACTTCCTTCCCGGAAGACAGGCTTAGTGCCTGTTGATAAAGCCTCAACTGACCTTGATAACGACTGATGATCTTATCCAGTACTTTGGGGTCATACACATTCTTAACGAAATCTGTTTTATAGTCAAACAGAATGCATTCTTCGTCCAGTTCCACATACCCGTCGATAATCCCATGGATCAGCAAATCATCACCAGTTTGTTCGGGATAATCCTTAATCACCTGATCTGCTTCAAGCAGCATGGAGAACGGCTGCTCCCGCTTTACTTTTTCCGGATTTGCAAGCATTAACTGTCCGAGTTCAGAGTCAAAAAAGTCCAGCAGCTTGGCTAAATCAATTTTTTTACTTATATTCTCCGTAAGTAGTCCCTGATCAGTCAATTCCTTCACCAGCTGTTCCAAACTTTCTATTGAAGGTGATGTATTTAAATCCAAAAGCTGTAAAAGATAATGTGTCGCTGTTCCAATCTCGGCAGCAGAGGGCTGTTGAATCTCTTCTAAAAATGCCGGTTTGCTAAACTCCTGCGTTGTCATCCGATGAACAATCTGACTGTTAGGGTTCACCCGACCAATCAAAGGTTTTGAAACAGGTTGTTCTTTTGAAGAACCTGCTAAATCCGAAATTTCCATTTTACTTATGGCTCTTTCATCCGGATCTTCAAATATCCGTTTAATTTCCGAAACAGACTGGTAATTTGTAGTTTTTGCTGCCACTTCAAATGGATAACGATAATTTAAAATTTTTAAGCCTCTAGTCAGCAGTACCTGGCTTTCCTGTCTGGACGATTCAACTGGTTCAGCCGTATGTTCCGCCTGAAGTGAAACAAATGCCTGCTGAATTTGCTGATCATCAAAAAAGGACACACTAAATCTTCCCGGATGTTCCTGTACTTTTGAAACTGCTGTGGTTTCATAGAAGGAATGCAGACTGCTCGCATCTGGATGCCGAATCAGTGTCATGCCAATCCAGTTCATCAGGCTGCTTTTGCTTTGCAGTCGATTTTCCTGAGGCAGAACTACGGTTGAAATCTCTTTGGCTTTGCCCCATTCTTTCCAGGCTGCTTCCTGATCATTGTATGAGCCTACAAGAAACAGCTTCTGTTCTGCTCTCGTCAGTGCCACATAGAGCTTGCGCATTTCCTCAGACAGCAGCTTATTCATCTTAATTTGTTTCAACGCCAGAAACGGCAGTGTATCATACAATATTCTGGTTTCTTCTTCCAGATACCGAATACCCGTACCTAGCCGATCATCAAAAATATACCGTTCTTTCAAATCTGAAAGATTAAATTCCTTGGTCATATCTAAAATAAACACAACCGGAAATTCCAATCCTTTACTGGCATGAATCGTCATTACCCGAACCGCATTTTCATCTTCTAAAATAACCGGCTCTGCCAGATCCTTATCTTTTTCCTGCATTTTTTCGATAAAACGGATAAATTGAAACAGTCCGCGGAAGCTCGTCTTTTCATAATTCGCTGCCCGGTCAATCAATGCATACAGATTCGCCTGCCGCTGCCTGCCTGCAGGCATCCCGGCGACATAATCAAGATAGGCGGTTTCTTCATAAATTTTCCAGATCAGTTCAGACAAATGAACTCTGCGTGCCATCTCCCGCCACCGTGCCAGACTATCTGCAAACCGAAACGTCTTCTCTGCAATCTCTTTTTCTTCTGCAGTTTTTTCCGCTTTGTCATTAAATTTAAGAAACGCTTCGTAGTACAGACCTTCCTTCTGAGTCAGACGTATTTGAACCAGATCTGTTTCCTTCAGACCGACAATCGGCGACCGCAGAACGGCAGCCAGCGGAATATCCTGATAAGGATTATCGATGATCTGAAGCAGAGAAATCATTGTCCGTATCTCCGTTGCCTGAAAATAGTTCTGTGCATCATTCACCTGCAGAGGAATACCAACGGCTTTAAAGATTTCCAAAATAGTCAGGTTGTTCTTTTTCGTTGGCGTCAGCAATACAATATCCTTATAAGTGACAGCACGGTTAGCCTTTAGCTTCTTATCATAGATTTGGAAGCCCTGATCAATCATTTCACGGATTTTCAGAGCAGTCATATGCAGCTCGCCTTCCGTTTTATCCTCAATCAGCAGCTCCTCTGACAGCACCACAGGCGGCATGTCTTCCACTATTTTTTTCTTCTCATAAATCAACAGTTCTGTATCATAGTTTTCTGCCTCCAAAAACTGCTGAAAGCCGTTTACCAGCTGTGCATCTTCATCATAGATTATCTGACCCACACGTTCATCCATCAGCTGTTCAAATACCAGATTGGTAAAATTCAGTACATTCCTGCGTGATCTGAAATTCTCTGCCAGCACAATACGTTTGCCATTTTCCTGACGGCCATACTGGTTATACTTTTCAATGAACAAACTTGGATCTGCCAGACGAAAGGAATAAATGGACTGCTTTACATCCCCCACCATAAAGAGATTTCCTTCAGGGTCTTCTGAACGATACAGCCAATATAAAATACTTTCCTGCAGCCGGTTAATATCCTGATATTCGTCCACCAGCACCTCATCAAACTTGCTTCGATAATAGCTGGAAGCTTCTGTTGCCTCCCAGCCTGCTTCATTTTTTTGTGCCAGAATATTCAACGTAAAATGTTCAAGATCGTTAAAATCCACCAGACCTTTACGAAGCTTCTCTTCGCCATACTTCTTCATAAATGCAGCACCAACCTCGGCCATTTTGCTGACCAGATCAGCCGCTTTACTCATAACTTCTTTCATTTTAGATGGGGATAAGGTGAACAGCGAAGCCGTTAAATCATTGATTGCTTTCTTATTCTGATCTCTCAGCGCTTTAATCTGTTCCACATCTTCTTTCAGCTCAGCAACCCGCACCGTAGGAAAACGGTCAAACACCAGCTGCTCCTTCCACTGATAGGCAGCTTCAAGCTGATTGTTTTCAAGATACTTAGCAAACTGCTGCGCCCACTCTGTTTCTTTGACAATCAGTGCAGCGATCTTCTCCATTTTCTCCTGACCAGCTGAAACGTCCAGCGCACGATTGCAGCGCTCAATAACCAGCTGCAGACTTTCCAATATCTGAGGCTTCAAGGTTTCCTGATATAAAGAGGATTCCCCTATGTCTCCTTCAATTTGATAAGTCTGAGGCAGCTTCGCCAGCCATTCTTCCGAATCAGGATTTGCTTTTGCAAACTCATATAGAGAAAAAATAAGTCGAGTCAGTCCGTCATCTGAGCGGTCATTGGAAAAGTTGCCTGTCAGCTGATAAAATGCTGCTTCTCCCTGTTCATACAACGATTCTCTCAGGTCATCCCAAACATCTTCCTTAAGAAGCAGCATTTCCGTTTCATCCGTTAACAAGCGAAACACCGGGTCCATGTCGATCAGATAATAGAATCGGCGAATGACAGATAAGCAAAAGGAATGAAGTGTGCTGATATTCGCAGTCGGCAGCAGGGAAAGCTGTCTGATAAAATGCTGTTTCTGCGCTGGATCACTAACCTGATTCAGCGCTTTTTGAAGCTCTGCCTGAATCCGTTCCTTCATCTCTCTGGCAGCAGCTTCTGTATAGGTCACAACCAGCAAACGGTCGATGTCCGTCCCGCTCTTGATTTTTTCGATCACACGCCGAACCAGAACCGTTGTTTTTCCAGATCCGGCCGAAGCAGAGACCAAAATATTTTGTCCTTCATCAAAAATGGCTTGCCACTGATGATCTGTAAACAGTTCATTTTCAGGGCGTAATGGAATTTCTCTACTCATTGCTTTGTCCCCCCTCTCCATCTTTCTGTCTCATACGATCCAGAACCTCCTGCTTATTCATTGTTTCCATTCGATGATAATTATTTTCTTTCAGCATCACATCAAAATTACAGACACTGCGAAACGGACAAAATTTGCAGGCAATCCGCTCTTTTCCCTGATAGGCTGGGTCCAAATCTACTTCACCGCTGATGATTTTATTTCCCGCCTCTGTATATTTATTTCGATTATGATCTCGAAGTGTCTCAAATTCTTCCAGTGTGACGAACTTATCTTCCTGTCTTCGCCCCGGCTTGATCAGCTCTTTGGCAGATTCTTCAATCGGATAAACCAGCGAGCTTTGTTTTGGCTCCAGTGAGCGATCCAAATACTCCAGAAGCTTGGCATCATTCAACAACAGACCGTCAAACTGGAATTTTTTGAGCAGCTGTCGTTCCTGATTGTCTTCTCCATCATAATTCAGCATTGGATTATGGACATGAAGATACAATGAGCCTGCTGCTTTTGCCTGCTGTCCCACTAAATCCACAGCATCCATCAGAGCCACATCCAAATACGTCAGCATCTGCATTGCCAAACCATAATAGGCCTCTGTTAAATTAAACTTCCGATGACTGGATTTGTAATCAATAATCCCGAGATACGTCTCTCCATCGATTTCCAGCTGATCCACACGGTCGATTTTCCCGCGAACGCTGATCTGTCCGTCTCTATTTAGCGGCAGCTCCAAGCCGCGAATCCCTGTTTTTCCAGCAAGCTGTCCAAACAGCACCTCTGTCTGTACAGTGGAAAGCCCGCTTCGTTCACTTTGTTTTTTCAATGCCCAGCTTACCTTCTTAATAGTCTGATGGAGCTGATAGCGAATATAGTTCATTCGATGAGACGAATTCAGTATATCAAATCGCTGATCGCCCATTGTCACCTGCAGGACCTCTTCAGTTACATGATTCAGCTCTTCATCTGACAAATCAGAAAGGTTGAGATTATTTTTAATCAAAACCTTAAATAACTGATCAAGGGCTTCATGGAAAAATTCTCCAGTTGCTGCAGAAGACAAGCCAAATACATCCCGTTCCCTCAATCTCAGTCCGTATCTGGAAAAATACTGGTACTGACAGCGATAGAAGCTTTCAACTCTGGAAACAGAGGTATGAATATGCTTCCCATACAGCTCTTCAGCCAGCTCTTCTCCGATTGATTCCGGTATATTTTGATGATTCAGGCTTTCAAAAATCCGAGTTGCCAGTGGTGCCAGCGGCTGATTCCCCAATGCTCGTTCCAGCATCAGCCAGAAGCCGGACAAGCCATGATTGGTTTCTATTTTCTGACGTTTTAAATTAGTCAAATCACTGATTAAAGTTCGATAAGTCCCCACGTGTGCCAAGCTGGTCTGCTCATCATCTGAGATTGACAAGCTGGCCTTTTCCATCATCGGCAGCTGCAGATTTTTCTGCAAAATCGTTAAATAGGAAGACGGCTTGACATCAGAGGACGTATCCGTCATTCTTGGATAAGACAAGTAGAGCTTATCTGTTGCCGACAGCAGCATGATATAAGCAACATAAGGCTCGCGAGCCAGTCGTTGTCGTGTGTCCTGCATGAAAAATTTTCCGTCATCCAAACTCTCATTCATCCGAACACGTTCTTCATCAGAAAGCAGTGTTTTGTTTTCCATTTTTTTAGGAAAGACCTGATCCGTCAGACCAACTGCAAAGGTCACTTTCCCCTGTCCCGGATGAAGCGTATCAATATTACGGATCTGCACCTGATCAATAGAGGTTGGGATCTTGCTGTAGGTCAGACCCTCAAGTCCGCTGGAAAAGATTTCCTGAAACTCATCAAAATCAAAAGGTTCCTCCTTGTAAATCATCACATATTCATCCAGCAGCGCCATCAACGCATCCCAGGTCTGTTCATGATTCCGTGCCTCTTCCAGTTCACCTGAAGCGATTGCCTGATTCCGCCACCTCTGCATCTGTTCCTGAACCCCGCTGTCCAGTAAAAATCGATAGAACAAAACAGCCGCATCCTCGCCTGTTTCAGCTTCCTTGAATGCTTTAAAAAATGTCGGCAGGATTTGACGAACTGCCTGTCTCACTTTATTGGATTCGACTTCCAGATCAGAAGTATCATCCTGCTTCTCCTCTTCAAAATCATAGCGGAGAAACTGCCAGTCTGTTTCCCGTGTCCAGGAATTCCCTTCATATCCATAAGCCAAAACAATATTTTCAGTGATATCAATTCTTCTGCGCCATTCATTTCGTTGAACTTCCCAATCGAAATCATCATTGACCACAGAGCCCGGAAAAAAAAGCTCTGTCCTTAAAAATCTCAAAACATCACGGTAACGGAAATGATAGTTGCTGACGGCGAACAGCGATTGAATAAATTCCACCAGAGGATGCTGCTCCATCGACATATCCTGATCGATATATATTGGAATATCATGCAGCCGAAAGATTGGTTTCAACAACGGCTGATACTTATCAAATTCTCTGACAGCTACCTGAATGTCCTTATAGCGATAGCCTTCCTCCGAAACCAATCTGCGAATTTCCTTTGCTGCAGCATTCAGCTCTTCCTTTGGTGTTTCACTGCACCAAAGCTGGATACTCTCAATATTTTTCGGAACTGCTTTCCCGTCATCCAGGCTTCTTCTCGTCTGCACCCAATATTCTGCTGTCTGGCGGATGCCCTCAGAGCGAATCTGCGACAGGTTATTTTCTGCATGGTCAGTCAGTACAGGTACTTTTACCTGACGAGCCAACTGGTACAGCTGAAAATAAGTTGTTCCTGTTCCATAAAACAAATCAACAGCTGCCGGTTTTTCAACAGGGTATGCACGATCCAGAATCAACGATACTTTCACTTCAGCCCCCTGCTTCAAGAGAGTCTGCAGCAATTGCTGTTCTTTTGCTGTAAAATGATCAAATCCGTTTAAAACAAACATAACGTTGCTCAAATCTTCAAATGCCAAATAGGCACAAAGAGCTGTGATCAACTCAATTTCATTAATACCATGCCGCTGCAACTGACGTTCAAACTCTGTAAAGATCCAGCGAATATCCTTTAATTTCTGTGCTGTATCCAGCCCTTCAGAAAACTGTTCCTTATCAAGAAGGAGCGCCAGATCCTCCAATGCAACATTTCCATCTTTCATTTCCTGATAAAGAGCAAACAGTTGCTGAATAAAACCAGATTTATTGATCTCCCCGCGAAAAACCGTTAAATCCTCTGCATGCTCGGATAGAATTTTTCGAAAAATCATTGCGGCACCAACATCAGTAAGTACTTCCTGCTGATAATATGGGGTATGCTGCAGATAATACCATGACAGCCGCTGAAAACTGAAAACCTGCAGACGCATGGCTGCCATTGTTTTCACGGCAGGATTTATCCGCTCTTTTATTTCCTTAAGAATCTGAACTTCCTTTTCAAATTTTATATGGTTGGGAACCAGATAAAAAACCTGATTTTTCTGATCTGCAGCCAGCCACTCCAATGCCTGACTAACCATCACTGATTCCAGATTTTTATCGCCCGTTCCTCGAATAAACTGTAATGACATATGACACACCCTTTCATTCATCCTCTGAGCATTTTACACTTCTCTTATTATACAACTGATTTCAGTATACTGACTAGGACCAGTCTGAAAACTCTAGCAGCAACTAGTTTCGAAATAATGAAATAAGTGAACTTTAAAGCATTGCCGCTCCAGCTTCCTTTATTGTTTTCTGACACATCCTAATACAATCCCACTCTGATTAATAATGACCGATTAAAATGAAATACGCAGAATACAAGTCAATCAGCTTTATTTTTTCATTTTACTCCAAACAAAAAACCGGGAACACTGCTGATCCCAGTTTTAGTATTGTCAAAAATAGATTAACTATCAATGTTCTTCATTTATTTCGCCTATTAACAAATATCAATCTGCTGAAAACGAGCCGCTTCTTTCCAGCTCTAGATCGTTCCAAATCGACTGAACGGCCATAGGACGAATTTAACATTTCCGGAAATCTTTTCTTCGCTTACAAAGCCGATCATCCGTCCATCTTTTGAATTTCTGCGGTTATCACCCAGCACAAAATATTCACCCTCCGGTACTTTCTCTGCGTCCAGCTGTTCCAGGGAAAAATCATAGGTCAGAGGACCGCCGTCCGTTAAGTCTTTCTTAAACTGATCCAGATACGGTTCATCTACTTCCTTACCGTCCACATACAACACATCGTTTTTATACTCAATTGTTTCACCGGGAAGTCCAATCACCCGTTTAATGTAATTTTTATTTTCTTCATCGGGAGCCGGGAAGGTTACGATATCAAATCGATCCACTCCAGTATTTTTTAATGCAATCACCCGTTCCCCGTCTGCCAATGTCGGATCCATCGAATGACCTTTTACAACTACCGGCATGAATACAAACTGTCTCAATAAAAACAGAATGGATGCAAGTCCGACAAAAAATAATATAGTCTTTAACATCTCTTTTGATTTCAAAATTATTCCTCCAAAATGCTTACTTTCTATAGTTTACCACACTCAATATCTCTAACCAAACTTATTTGTCTCTATTAATAAATAATTAACGGCTGTCTTGACATAATCTGATAAAACTTTAGCTGTAAATGTAAAATCAGCCCGTATATGACCACACAGACAGCAGCTACTCATAAACTATCTTAAGTAAAATTCGTTAAAAATGAACAGTTCTAACGACACCTTTGCTAATTCTAAAATAAATAAATAGATATCCCCTCTCTCATCCCTTCTGCTTAATTTAGCCCAAAAAACTACCCACCCTTTGGGGGAGGGTGGGAAAGGAGTTAAAAATGAAAAAGTGTTTGTTAGGGTTTGTTTATTGGTATGAGTTCATAATACATTGAAGTTGTGAAGATTTTGAGAACAAATTATTTTTCTATTTTGAACTTTATATGACGGTTCCGTTATAGTCGTTAAATCCCGGAAAAAGTCTCAGAAATCTTCATTTATTTTCTGCCTCGCTGTTACTATTTGAAGCAAAAATGTATCCTGTCTAAGTAAAAGAACGACCATTTTTAGACTTACAGCCCATCAAAATAGCCCTCTTGCACCTTAAGTCTTTTAAAAATAACTTTAAAAAGGGTGACGGAAAAAGAAACATTTGATACACTAGACTCTGAAAGAAAATCAAAATGACTGAGGAGGTCATCATGTTTATATCATTCGGTCAATATATTGGGCTGATCATTTTAACCATCATCATGATTATACTGATTATTTACTTAACACTGACAAAAGATAGAGAAGAAAAACAAGAGCGACTGAGAAATAAAATTGTTGAAAAATTTGCCCAGCCGCAACAGCCGACAGATCAGCAAAATTACGTCTATCTAAATGACGAAACAGCTGAACAGGAACAGACAAATCAGACAGCTTATTCCAATCAGGACGCTTATTATACGAATCAGCCGCAAGAGCATACTTATCAGGATAACTATCCTAATGATACATACTATCAAAACGATCAGACGAATGAAAACTACTCATCCGAGCAGCATTATGATCAGGGAACCCAGTATGAGCAGCAAACCTCTGAGAATTCCTACGATCAGAATTACTATTCTGAACAGCAAAATGATTATTATTCACAACCTGACCAATACTCTGACAGCCCGACCAATCATCAATATGAAGATAGCCAGCAAACAGAAAATCTGTACGATAATCAGTCATATGATAATCAGACAAACGAATACGGTCACTCTGACCGCTATTCTGAGTATACAAATAATCAATACAATCAAACAGATCAATACAACGAGCAAACAGCTGAAAATGACTATTCTCCGCAACCGGATTCTTATCAACAACCGGAACATTCTGACGCTCAATATACAGACGATCAGGAAAAAGAAGATCAGTAATCGTTGAAAAAAAGTCAGCAGTTCACTTCTCAACCAGGAAGCGGATTGCTGACTTTTAGATATTGGGAGCAGTATCCTCGTTTTTGATAAACACTGCCAACTCTTCACAGGAACTAAATTTGTGACGAGAAAAATTTCTGTCCCCACTTACCAACAAACCATATTCCAATGAGCCATTCACAAAATTTATCGAGATAAGAACAAAGATATCTCGGACATCCTGATACGGTTCAATTACCTGAAAAAACAGGTCATTGATGACGGTAAAGTCCAGTGAAGGATCAACATCCCTTATCATTTTCTGTTCAGCTTCTACAATAAAGCTAGATTTTGTTAGCTATTGGCAACTTGATTAGTGAGTTTATCCTTACTATTCAAGGCTTTATCACTTGATTACCAGTCTTGTGATAAAGTGGCTTTTTATTTAGTTATTTTGTTTTATAAAACTATGAATTCCCTCGAAAATAACATCTCTTAGCGCCTCAGGATAATCAGAATATCCTTTCTTTTCCATGATTATATCCAACGCTTGAGCAACATTACCATCAAGAATTATTGTAACACCTGGTGTTAGTTCTCCAGTCTCTTCATTTTTAAATGTTTCCTTTATCATGGTCAATTTATCTTTTTCCATAATTTAATCCTTTCTAGTTAAATAGTTTATGCCATTTTCTTCCCAATATCTGTATTCTAAAGAAATTTGCTCAAAAAATCTTCCGAAATATCCAGTCCAATCATCAGGAATATATTCTTCAAAAGATATAGATTCAGGATAATTGGAATAAACAATGCGATTATCAAAATCTATTAAAAGACTAGGATTATAATTATATACAGCATCATCTCTATCTCTGCTAAGCTCTTTAAAAAAGTTCAATTTGATAGATTTTGTTGAAGCTTTATATTTTTCTACATTTTTCAAAAAAATATTTGCTGTATCCTCATTTAAAATACTTATATTCCTTCTTTCTTCTGGATACTCTTCACTGGAATATCCAGCTTGGCTATAATCCAAATACCATAATTCTGTATCAGTAATATACCAAGTTAACACTCCACTACGTTTTACCCCTATGATAATATTTTCTGCATATATAGGTGTTTGCATACTAGCATACTCACCTCTTTCACTTTACTATTTTTGCATTTTTAGCATACTCCACTAACCACTGATTAATAGGATCTGGCAGTTCATAAGCAACTCCTTCAAAATTAAATTTATCAAAAACACCTTTATCAACTATTTTAGGAGCTGTACCGCCTTGATTCAAAGGATTAGTTTTATACCCATTTTGAGAAATTGCATTTTCTTTAATTAAGTCATCCAAATATTGAGGTACTTCAAATTCAACTACATAAGAATCTGGACGCTTACCTTGGAAATAATTTGCATGATCTTGCCCTGTTGAAACATTTAAATTATGGTCAGTTTTCCACTTGCTATTTAGTGATAGTGTACCATCATCATTAACTAAAAGTAAATCCTTGCTATCTCCACCTTGAACTCTGCGATATGTGACTGTTTCTTCTACTCCAGCCCCACTGGCTTTCTCTGGGCTGAAATATACCTTTAAGAATGTGTGTTAGAACATTGGTTTAACAATATTCTAACACATTTCTATTAACTTACAGCCTTCTGTTTCAGTTCTGGGAGTTCATAAGCAACTTTTTTCTTCATCATCACATAGATAATTCGAATGAGCTTTCGCATGATACAGATTAAAGCCTGTATTTTGGTTTTCCCCTCGGATATTTTCTTCTCAAAGTACGCTCGATACACTGGATTTCTTGGTTCTCCCTTGTTCGTGAGATAAATTTGTTGTATGGCTAAAAAGTAAAGCGTAGAATAGAGATTTCTGTTCCCTTGTGACTTGTTCTGTACGTCTTTTCCTTTTCCTGCTGAACCAAAGTGTAAAGGGGCTACACCTGCGTAATTTGCTAGTTTGTGTGGACTGGAAAATCGATGTATATCGCCTATATGAGCGACTAAGGAACAAGCTGTTACGACATTTACACCCGGTATTGTTTCCAATTGATAGCCTAATCTTCTATACATTTTCTTTTCGAGTGTTTCTATACTTGAAATCTCTCTTAAGATAAACCGAATTTGTTGGGCAATACTTCGAACAAGACAATCTCTTTCTTTTTGATAGTCTAAGGTTGTCTGTTGTTCTTGTGCCACTAAATCAAGAATTTTTCTCGCTCGATTTGTTGAACAAGTATTATGACTTGGTACTCGTAAGAATGCCCCTAGTTCTTCCTCTGATACGTATTCTAAATACTTGGGTGAAGGGAATCTTTCATAAAAGGCTAAAGAGGTAGCACAAGTTAATTCATGAAAAAACTGTTTATAGCTTGGATAAGCAACTTGTAGTTGTTCATGGAATTGTCGTGTAAGACCTCCCAAACTTTTAACTAACGCATTTCTTCGGTTCACAATGTGACGCATTGTCCAATAATAATCTTGCGGATTGGCGTCAGGTAAAAGGTGCGAACGCCTCATAAGAACTGCACTTATACATTGGGCGTCCCAACTATCATTTTTCTTGGTACTGGCATAACTCATGCGTTCCATAAAAGATAACGAGGGATTCACTTCTTTTACAGGATACTTCCTATCTAGCAAGAAAATAGATAAATACCTTCCATAATGCGTTACGTCTTCCAACCCAAAAATTGGGATCAGTTCGCCTTTTTGTTTCAATACATACTTTTCTAATTGGTGAAATCCTTGTAGGGTATTTTTGATGGTAATTTCACCTTGTTTTTCTTCTAAATAATTCAATAATACAGCGGTATGGGTTTCTTTGTGTATGTCCATACCTACATACAAATACTTGGTTCTGTCCATAGTCCTCCAGTTCTATTCAAGCTATGAGTGGCAATCTCGGTTTGAAGCCTCTACATACTCACTATTTCGAGCAGTGGGCAAGAAAGCGTCAGCCTATCCCATTTCTTGAATTGGAGAATTTCTTAAATTGTGGTATACTCAACTTGTTGAGGGTTAGCTTTTGTTAGCTATTGGCAACTTGATTAGTGAGTTCTAGCTTACTAGTCAAGGCTTTACTATCCGACGCCAATCAGATAGTGAAGTGCCTTTTTATGTTGTTTTCAAGTATTCTATTTCTTCATCAGACCATCTTTCATGAATCTTTTTCTTCAACTCATCAGAAATTTTAAATATGTCTAGCCACTCAGAACTTTGTCTCACACTATCAATATTCCACAAATTTGTATTGTCAATATTTAATACTTTTTTTCTGAGAAGATAAGCATCTTTTTCAATCTCTTCATCAATTAGTCCATTCTCTTTCAACTCATTCAAATTATTTTTACTGAGAAAAGAAGTAACACCAACAATTAAATCTTCAAAAATGAATGTTTCTATTTCTTCATTAGATAAATCTAAAATGAACATACCACTTTTATTTAAAGTATCTATAAACCAATCAAACTTTTCACCTAAAGATAATTTTTTCAACTACTATTTACCTCCAAACTTTATAATTGTTGCTTTATCATTTGAAAAGTCTATATAATCTTCCCCAACAATTTTAACTTTACCAGTATCACCTGTTGAAAATCCATAATATGAACCTCCATGTATTCCCTCACCGGGGTGGTAGAATACCATTCCATCTCCTTCGTTAGTAAACTTCCAACCAGTACCAGCTGAACCATATGATGCCTCAGTCCATTCTTCCCCCAATATAGATTTGATTTCATTTTTAGAGCTTCCGTATAATTTTTCAGGGTTAGAAATAATATCCTCTAACGAACTAGGTTTCCATTTAACATTTCCAGCACCATATTTATCTTTAAAATAATTATTCCAATCTTTTCCAGATACAGGGTTCTCTGCGCCAAAATCTGTTTTAGGAGGATTAGCCCCACTAGCTTTCTCTGGGCTATAAATTAACTCTAGATGTAGAAAAAGAAACAACAATATTGAATCGCTTCTTTTTTCAATAATGAGCTTTTATACAATAAATACAGCTAGCTTTTGTTAGCTATTGGCAACTTGATTAGTGAGTGTGTTCTTACTAATCAAGGCTTTATCACTCGATTACCAGTCTTGTGATAAAGTACCTTTTTATTTTTTATGAAAAAATCAAATAAATTAAATACTTGCACTTGCACTAAATAAATATTAATTAGAAATCCGAATATGGAAATTCTTCCAAGCCAATAGCTTCAATGCTTTCACAATAAAAGTTAATAAAACCATATCCATCATTTTCTCCATAACCACTATCATCATGTACATGAAAACGCATATCATTAGGAAAATCAACCTTTTCCTCTCTCATATCATGTATGATAAGCCTTCCAATAGGGGAATAGTTAACTTCTCTCAACGATAATTGTCTTACATTTACAAATCGTAACTTTTCTAAAAAAATTTGGTTGTTTGCTACATTCGCAATTTTAGTATCTATGTTCAAAATTGTTAATTGCTCATTAAAAATATTTTCTTCTATACCAAAGTCTATCCGCATGATTTGCTTATCATACCAACCTAACGCTACATCCCTTTTAGATTGCAATTTTTCGTAGTTTTTTATATAATTCTTCATTATCCATCCCCCTAAAGTTTACTTCAAAAACTTAATAGTATTAGTATTTTTATCTATTTCTCCTAGTCGAAGTATACCATTCTCATCCAAGAAATATTTTGCCTCATTTGCAGATAATCCTCCATCAAACCATTGATATTCATGTATATGAGGATTTGTATGATGCGCTTTGTTTCCGTGATACGAATAATCAATTCTCATACTCTGTTTTCCATTTTGATCGTAAATCACTATTGATTTTTCTACTTCTCCACTTGAACCCAGTCTTTCAAATTCTATTTTGCTATTTGGTGTTCCATCCATAGATGAGTAGTTATTTTTGTAGTATTCATCTGGTAAGAACGGTTCTTTGGCAAAGTCATCTACAGCCCCACCAGGTTTCTTACCAGCACTTGCCGCTTCATCCCCATGCTTGCTGGCGCTTATCGCTAAGTCATCGCCATATCTGGCTGCATCATCAAGATAATTTGATGGGATACCTGCCAGCTCCAGCATTTCCTC
>NZ_JADOEP010000026.1 GCF_016745275.1 Enterococcus sp. BWB1-3 | reverse complement strand
TGTAGGCACACTGAATAAACCCCAATAACAATAAGATATTATTATTGAAGTTTTTCACTATTCAGTGTTTTACACAATCCTCAACTCTAAAAATATGATTTATTTTAGTAACTTGCTTTTGTTAGCTATCGGCAACTTGATTAGTGAATTTACCCTTACTAGTCAAGGCTTTGCTATCCGACGCCACTCAGATAGTAAAGTGCCTTTTTTATTTTAGATGTTTAACTCTGATTCTTCTAATGCGTTTTGTGTAGCAATTTGAAATAGTTTTACTCCAAATTGCTCAACAAGACCTATTTCACTATATATATAAAAACAACATCTGTGTTTCCTTTCCTCATTATCTGCTATCTCCATGTCTATTTCTATTTTTATTTTTCCTCTTTTATCTGATGGTAAAAATTCTAACGAAAATGCTGGTGTATAGTTTCCCACTTTCTTACCAAATTCCACATAACAAGGACTGGTAAAATTATATGAAAACGCCTTAATCCTTATGGCATTTTCTTCTAAATCTGTATCTTGAATATAGCATAATTGGTTAACAGAAACATATTCTGATATAGCTTCTACTTTCAGCTCCAAGAGACCATTGTCTTCCCAATTCTTTATAATCTTAATATTATTCATAATTTTCCTTTCTTTGTTAACTATTTAAACTTGAAATCATCAAATAGTCCAGTTACTTTATTATAAACGTAATGAATTGATATTTTATCTCCATTCGATAATGTTACATTATTTTGCATTTTTACCCAACCATCGTCAGATGGCCATCTAGTATCGGACATTTTAAATGGTAATTCTGTAGCATTTTTCAACGGATTGGATTGTACTTCACTCATCGCTATTTGTTCAATTAGGTTATCAGGTTCAAATCGTCCCGTATTCCCTTTTCCAACTACATCTACAGGATTTCCTAAGTTATTAGCACCACTGGCTTTCTTACCAGCACTTGCCGCTTCATCCCCATGCTTACTGGCGCTTATCACTAAGTCATCGCCATATCTGGCTGCATCATCAAGATAACTCGATGGGATACCTGCCAGCTCCAGCATTTCCTCACTATATTTCCCCAACATTTCCGAAAACTCATCCCCGTACTTTCGCATCAGGTCTGTGAAATTATCTCCATATCTGCGCATCAGGTCCATGGCTTCATCTGTGTATTTTCCCAGCTTCAACACATCCACTACTTTGCCAAACGGGACAAAATCCAGTGCCATCATAAACCCTGAAAACGCTCGTTCTCCTATAGTCAGTTTCCCGTAGGTATTAAAATTCCTCCCTGTAAAAAATTGGTACGCATCCGACAGGAAAAGCTCTGCCATCAAATCCATTGTCTGCAACATTATATCCGCACTGGAGCCCTGCCCATTTGTTTCTATGATTACGCTGCCCTTTTCCCCCGCATGTTTACAGGTCAACATACACAGCTTATGCAATGCTCCTTCGTCCACAAACTTTGTCGCAACATCTCCATTATACCATTCATCTTCAAAATCTGGTTCACAAGGGACTGGATCTGGTGCGTCTTTTCCTTCGTTTTTTGCTTTTTTCTCCGCATCCTTTGTTTGCTTCTTGCAGGTACCAAATGTGCCGAGGACTGTTTCTGTATCCTTAATTGTTAATCCCGGCTTTCCTCCAACCTTTGGTCCACCCGATGAGGTGGAAACCAGCATGTCTCTTGTCATTCCTTTCATACAACTGACTTGAGCTCCTTCAACCACCTGCATGGACTCAACTGCACTACTGGACAGATGCAGACTGGTATCCTTGGACAGTTCATCTAATGATCGACTTGGCATACTGCCATGGGTATTTCTGGATAGGTTATTCAGGTAGATTTCTTTCTGACTATCTGAGATATCCGCCTCGGTGATCCAATTGCTGCATTCCTGTGCAGTGCTTGTCACTTTGGTCTTGGTTGCCTGACTGCTCGCATACGCTGCCTGCATTTCGTAGCTTGACGACCCCATGTTCTTTCACCTACTCCCTTTTTTGCTTTTTCACGCTACTAATTTTTTGTATTTTCTCCCTTTACTTCACAATAACTGCTTTTCCGGTAAAACCGTTCAGTCCTCTTCGCAACAGACTTTCCATTACTTCTAAGCTTGCGATCCACTGTCCTTCTTTTAGTCCTCTAACTGCAAAAAAATGATGATAGCGTATAGGCTCTATTTTAAGTACAAGTTCCTCAATTCCCCGCTTGTCATTCAGCTTCGTTTCAGTATGAAGGCAATCAATCAACTTAGGCTGTAAAGCCCAATAGTGAGGAATTTCTTCATTCTTCCGACTTTTTAATGTTACAAATTTATGACTTAGTTTAGGCTGATAGATTTGAATTACCTTCAGAAATTCATCAGAAATTATAGGATAGGGATCTGCCACATAGTCCGTCAACATTTCTGGAAACAATGTATTTAAGCAGCCCTCAATTCCTTGTTGACGATCGATACTCCTATAATCTTTAGGCAGACTGTTCAGTGTTACTACCTGCTCACGAATCATTTTTCCTTTTATCTGATAGAACTTCATTCTTTCACCCACTCAATATCACGCTTCTGTTGTTCCGATAACACCAATCGCTGTCTTTCCGTCTCAAAAAATCGTGTCCCTTTCATGCTCGCATTTTCAAAACAAGCACCCAACATATTCGCCCCAAGAAAATCTGCTTGGCTCAAATTTGCATTCATAAAGTTCACGCCAAAATAACACGGTAACGCCTCCAGCAAGCTGGCTTGATTCCCTATCGCTGCACGAAAAGACGTCCCAATGCAGCTTGCTGAAACAAAGCTGGCGTCCTGAAGCTTCGAACGATCAAAAGCAGCTCCATCAAGACAGGCATGGTTAAAACTGCTGTTAACAAGCAGACAGTCTGAAAGTTTACCTTCATTAAGCTGTGAATAGTCAAAGGTCAGTGAGGTTATTGCTTTTCCGGAAAAATCTATTCCCATCAAATTCAGATGTCCAAGATTTTTAGATTCATCAAAATCCAACAGCTGATTGTCCCATAAACCTTGAAATTCGTATTGAGTAAGTCTGGGAAGCTGCTGAAAAACAGGGACACTTTCTCCTTTGTATTCGCCTGCAAATACGTAAAATGACGTCGCAGTTTGATGCTTTTTCAACAATTCATTCCTATCTGTTTTCCAAACATAGCGCAATAATTCTATAAAATAGTTGTGAAAAACGTCAAAATAAATTTTTAGGTAATAATCTTCCTGACCCAAAAGTGCCACAGCAGATTGCTCACCTATCATCTTTTGGATCCCAGATGAAAAGCGGTCAAAATACTCTTCCAGCCAGGAAAAGCGAAACATTCCTTGAACTTGAGTTGGGTCATAGTACCAGTTTGAATTATAGATATGTACATCGTAGATTAATTTCTCTTGAAACAGGTAACTGCTTCGCAGCCAGGAAACAACCAGAAATCCTATTTCACCATCTTTAGCAGTGAACGGTTCTTTGGAAAGGAGCGCACAAAGTTGTTCCTTCAACTCAATCTTCAGCTGCTCTTTGTGCTCTCTGAAATCAGCATCCAGCTTCTGAATCAAGTGCTGCAAAAGCGGTTCTACATAGTCTCTTTGAAATACTTTGATCTGTTTTGTTTGAATCATATCCTTCGCTTCCTTTAATTCATTTTGATCTCGCTCCCGTTCAATACAATTTTCTCGTTGACTGAAACGGTATTGCCGTGAGAACTGATATTCACGCTTTCAGAAGCATCCATTACCACGTTTCGCCCTTTCAGACTCAGTGCCCCTTCTGCTGTGACACTAACATTGCCAGTACTGGTAATATTTATCCCGCTGCTGTCATTCAGAATAATTTCTACCCCATTTCCAGTGATAGTGATTCGATCAGGCTCTAATGTAATTGTTTTTCCAAATTTGTTTCGAAGTGTCTTGATTGCCGGATTTAGTGAACCGTCAGAATCATCAGCTGTTCGAACCGTTGAAATAGCTACTGCGTCCTTTTCATCTTTCGTTGGATAATATAGGCGCACCTTTTCTCCAATCTCGGGCATCATATACCACCCCACATTGTCATCTGAGGTGTAATTCGTTGCATAGGGAAACCAATAAGCCGGCTGACTGTTTGCGCTATCAATCTCCAAATCAAGCAGCACCTTATCTGACTGAACCGCTTTCACTGTACCAATTAATGAACTGCCGGTTAGCTCTTCATTGTATTTTTTCTCTTGTAGAATCCCCTGAGACTTAGAGAGCAGATAGTGATTAAGCAGCGCTCCCTTCTCTAATTTTCTTTGTGAATGTACCACATGCCACTCTTCTTCAAGAAATTTCACCCTATCACCCAGAGTAAAGAGCTGCGTCGTTTCTACCTGATAGCGAAAAAAATCAGCTTCTGTTGTTGAAATTGATTGATTTTCTGTAAGGCTGCGGTATGAATTAAGATCGCGTTCCGCCTGAAAATTATATGCTTCTATCTCACCCGCAATTGAGGAATCAGGGAGACCAAAATAAAAGCGCGGATTTTTATATTGATCAATCGCAACCGGCAATTGATGGAAATGTGAAGCCAGCCGTTGAATAAACGCCCAATCTGTTTCGTTATGCTGCGTCAAAAACTGATTGACTTTTTTTCCATTTGATAGGGTATCTAAAAAAGCACTCTCCTGATAGTTTGTGACAATCTGATTGACGAGTTGCTGGTAACTGCTGGTTTTATGCTGAAATGAGCGTTTTACCCGTTTAATATCCATTAAATATGTATACGAAGCTGCTTTTCCGCTCACATAATAGACGTTGCCATCCATTGTTATTTCGATTTCCAAAGCAAGTCCTTCATAAAATGAATAGCTTTCTCCCTTTTCATTACGCTTTGAAATACTGATCGGTAATTGTGCTTCATTCATTCGCACTATTCTTTTGCCTTCTTCCTCTGAAACAACACCATGAAAAGAAGCATAGGAATGGTCTCCTTGTTTTTGTTCGATCGTTAGCTCCAGCAGAGAGAGAATTTTAAAAGGAGTGATTTGGATATTTTCACTTCGGATTTGTTCTCCCTTAGTCGTTATACGATATGTGTAATATTCGCGCTGATAAGGTACTGGAGAAGAATCCGTTACATTGACGCCATCTGATCTGTTCCACGCTGAACGTTTGACTTCACTTGGCGCCATTCCAATTGTATTTTCTTTAGATTGAGAAATTTTGGCTGACAAAGGTATCGGTTTACTTGCGGCTGCCAACTGCCTTAGATTAATTCTTTGTGAAGCCGATAAACTAAATACTGCTCTCTGAGAACCTGTATTCTTTGGATTAGTCTGTTGATTGATCTCAGATAAAGAACCTGAGTGGCTATCTTGTGTTTCATTTAACAGGTCAGCAGGCTGAATCATCTTATTCATGGGTGTCAGCTTCTGATCAGGCTGAAACTTCTTCCAAACTTTCTTTTCACTACTCGGTTTATTCGTCATGTCATTGATCCTCCTTATTTTCCAATGTAATAGTATCCAGCATCCCTACACACAGCGGAAACCAAAAATCTTTTTCCATTTCAGGGACCGTGCAGGAAAAGAAAGCCAATTCCTGATCCAGCATTGTGATGCCGAAAAAGAAATATATTTTTTCATCCAGAGTTGAAATCAGGCTATCAAAGTAGCTGTAGCTTTGCTCTTCTTTAAATACAGAAGCTTCATGAAGGAATGATAATTCCGGTCTCAATTTCCGCATTGAACTGACTACACCTGTAACAAATCCCTTAAATTGCTCTTCTTCTATGGCAGTTCCCAGAGGATCTAAACTAATCACATGGGTGGTATCCTCATCTGAAAAAATATATTGCGCTCTTTGAGTATACGGATATTTATAGTCAAGCATCCTTTGATCAAGAAGTACAAATTCTTCCGGAACAATCACTCCAAAGGTACCGGCTAGATATTTTATAAACAGGTGATACTTTCCTTCAATCTCTAAAACACCCTGTTTGATCGCATCAATAATTCGATCTACCTTCAAATCCTTTTGCCAGTGACCTTTATTTGCCTCATACAGCATCTGATGCTCCATCAAAGCAATTTCCTGATCTTTCTCCATTTGTCACTCACTCCTTCTATCTTTAGTGGTAATTAACCAAGAATCATTTCACCACGTCCGCTTTTTTTCCGAATATGAATATCCAGTTCTAATTCATCTTCCTTAAAAATTAAATACGCTCCCTGTTGAATACTTAGAACAGCCCATGTTCCAGTTGAGATAGGTTGACCATTTTGAATTCCGGAAACACCGGATTTCAGTTTCATCTGCAAAGTATTTTGTTTACCTACACGAAAATAAACCTTTTTCATTAGTGATAGTTCCAGGTTTATATCGGTCCCGGCGAATAATTCATAGAGAGTAATAGTTTGACTGTTCTGAAAAAGACTGCCCGGCCAGTTTTGAATTGGAATTTCCTGATCGTCAGGTGTCTTAATAAAACAGCCTTCAAGGGAGTCAGAAAAGAAATGTTTTTCGGGCACCACGGTCTGAATAGGAACTAATATTTTCTTTTTATTAAAAAATCCAAACATTACAATAATTATCCCTCCCAGTAGAATTACACCTGCCGCCAAATACATTATCTGATTTATTGTTTTTACAGTTTTCTTTTTATCCTTTTCTTTTGGCAGATCTGTCATCTTTGTATAAGTAGATGTAGTTGCCTGTTGATTATTTTCTGTTTTATATTTCAGAACATAATTTTCTTTTTTAGGGTTTTTAATCGTTACAATGACTTGGTTGCCATTTTCTTGGACTGACAGCTCATTTGTTTCGTCGTAAACAACTTCTTTGATGAAGCTTTCAGAAGTCATGGTGACAATCAGCTTTTTAACTTGTTTATCAGCAGTATGTTTAACAGGTATTGATAAGGTAAATTGTTCTTCTTTTTTCAGAGCCTTTTCAGCTGTGACAGCTTCGTTCATACGTTTTTCTTCATGTTTAAAACATTGGGCTACAACTGACAGAAGTTCTTCTCGGTGTTGAACTGAATGACTTTGTCCACCGGTGCGTGAACTCCATTGGTTCATGGGTTCTCTATTTCTGTATTCCTGCTGACTGTATTGAATAAAGTAAATAGGAACTTCACTGTTATGCAGAACTGCTTCTACATCAGCATTTACTGCTTCCTGTGTCCGATTGGGATTGGATGTATCACTCTCTGTATCTCCATCAGAAATAACCAAGATCATTCCATAGTCTGCTTTTGGATTAGCTGCCTTCAACATTCTTTGTGCAGTTTTTAATCCTAATCCAACATCTGTTCCCTTCACAGGGGTAACTGATTTTGCATCCTGAACCCAGCTTTCTATCTCGTCCCGAGATGACACAGTTGTCAGCTCTTTGTCTTTGACAATACTGTCATTGTAAAGCACATACCCGACCCTGTTTTCGCTGCCAAGACTGGCTTCAGACACCGTTCGAATCGCATCATAAACATTTTTCTCCGGATCATGAAAGGCCATTGAATAGCTGGCATCAATAACCACTACAACATCAAGTCCTTCCTTTTCTGAAGCATCTGCAGACTGATTGTTAACAAACAAGCCTCCAAGTAGAAGTATCACTAGAAGTACAAACTTTTTTTTCATGTAAGCTCCTCCTAATCGACAATTAGTTTTCTGTTTCTAGTTCCTTTTGGATTCACTTCCTGCTGATTCATTCTGATTATCCTCAGAATTTCGGACAGTTTCTGGTGAATTTTTAAGGGATCAGTACTGTTAAACTCCTCTTTTAATCGCTGCGATATATAGTACTGAATAGTGTCTAAAGTAATACCACTGCTATTTTGAAATACTTGCAGACAAAACATCTGATCAATAGGAAGGTCGCTTTTCGATTTTCCAGCATAGAAACAAAATAGTTCCAGCATTTCAGCCGAAACGCCATATTGGTTGTCCAATGCATTTTTACGATACATTGGATTTACCGTATTGTATTCTGTTATCATATCTTCAAAGCTCTGATAAGCTGTCCGCAAATAAGCACCCTTTTTCAGCTTAAAACGCATCAATTCCCATTGATTTTCTTTCTTTGGTTGTTCGCTAATGAATTGGATACTCGCACTGTATTGTTTCATATCAGGAGTTTCTTCAGGAGCATCTATGGAGATAACAAGTCTCGTTAACTCATCCGCAGCCTGATAGGGAATAAAAACAGGTTGCTCCATTACTAAAATCTGATTGCATACTTTTAACAAGCCAGGTGTAACGCAAATTTTATTTTCATTTATTGATAAGTGAAATCCTTGAAGTATCCCATCTTTAAAATTGTTATATTTGGTATGAATAATGGAAAGCGGCATATCCCGCAAAGCCTCAAGCATCTCTATTTTTAATATTCTGCCCTTTTCAAAAACCGGATAGTTGGATTGAAGCATAATTTCCTCCTGCACTCACATAATGATTACCTGTCAGATACCGAAAATCCGGAGTCTTGACTTTTCTTATTTATTACTATTACCCTCTATCTCTATTCAGATAATTATCCAGACGTTGCTGTATTGTTGAATTAATAAGTTGTTCAACAGTAAGAATGCCGAACTCATCAAGTCCCAACAATTCGTTTTCCACCAAATTTTCCACATCAAAAACATCTGTTTCCCAAGATTCATGTTTGTCAGAAGCAAAGCAATGTCTATCCTTAACCATCAATCGGATTAATTTCATTCGTGCGTTCATACCAGATTCCTGAAGCAGCTGATTTTCAAAAGCCTGATTTTCTTCCAAACTGAAACCAACTTTCTGATTAGTATTTGTCTCATAATTATCTGAAAAAATCGAAAACTGATGCAACGGACTGCGTTGAATAAAGCGATTTGTTTCTTCATCCAGTAGTCGAAAACGCCTGTAAGCCAATCCAGTCTGTCTAATTCTTTTCAACTGGAATCGTCCTTTACTTGAACTCTTTTCTTGAGAAACAGCTCTTTTATCACTGTTTAAAGACAGATATCCTTGTCCATCATGTTCGAAGTAACAGTTTTTATTCCCGGCATTATCAACTGCCAAAATGAGTCCGCTATCCTCGTAACTGCCATAGAGCCATTGAGTAATCTGAGTAGGCTGTTTATTCAATGAATAAATCTCCAAACACAGCTGATCCTTACTCCAGATAAAATGCTGTACTGAATCTTCTCTTAATATGAGAAACAGCCGTCCCAAACAGTCATAGAAAAAAAGTGATTTTCCCGACTCAGTCGAATCTATTACAATAAGTTGACCTGAAGCTGTATAGGAAAAAACTTCCAGCTTGTCTCCAATTCTCTTTTCTACCAAATTCCCTTGAACATCGTAGACATAGCGTGTTTGATTCTTTTCAATTACTCGACCAACAGAGTCCGTTTTCAGATTATATCCTTCCTGGATTTGTCTCATACCACTTTGGTCATAGAATCGTCGAAGCAATTCCGAACCATTTTCAGAGACGTTTATCAGGCGTTGCTTTTCATCATAGTCAAAAACAGTAATCTGATTTTCGAGCTCATTTCTAACACGTTTAAGCTGCTTAGAACCTATATATTCATAGTCAAAATGATTAGCAGACTCTTTACTAATTACAGTCTTAGTGGTCCGATTTGCTTCAGGATCATATTTTGATTTAAACTGGATATCCCCCACCTGAATGGTTGTTTCATTTTCCGTTTTATAAAGTTCACACTCCACTTGTTGTTTATCAATCAGATTTATTGTTCTTTTATAACCTGCAGCTGTTCTTTCATAGCTTTCAGTCAGTATCCCTAAAATAGATCGATTTTTTAGCATATTGTCTCTGAAGTAGTCATAATTTACCATTGTATCCGGCAGGTTATCATCAGAAGCAACCACCTTTTCCTGAATTAATTGATTCTGACTGTTGTAAGATAAATGAAGCTCACTGCAGAAATTTTTTGCAATAATGATGTTGCCGAAGGAATCATATTCATAAATTTCCCATGTCTTATCCTTACTGAGCATCTTATCAATGTAGCCATTTGAATCATAGTTAACTTTGGTCCAGATTCCATTTCCCAAGGTAACTTTATGGACTCGTCCTATTTGGTCATAATCAAATCTTTTTTCAAATTCTTTCTCGTAGACTTCTTTGACTATCTGCCTTGCCTGATTACGTTCTGCAAAGTAAATTTGCTTGTTGTTTCTTTTAACCTCTAAAATATCTCCTAAACGATTGTAATAAAAATCATACCGATCTTTTACTGGTGTTTGTAATGAAATAATCCTATTCCCGGCATCATACTCAAGGTTTAATCTTTGCCCATTTACAGAAAACATACTGATAAGTCCAGCCAAATTATACGTATATTCTCTGATTATTTTTTCCCCTTGTCTGATTGAAATCAGACGTTGCTTGCTATCATAACTACAGAAATACTCTATGTTTTTTTGACTTTGTATCTTTGTGAAATGGATACACTGACCAAATTGATTATATTCCCATAAATACTCCTCTTTGCCTTCTGAAGATATTTTGCGGATAATACGCCCATACTGATCATAAAAATACTGATTCGTTTGACCTTTGATAATGGAACTCTCCATCAAATTGTTGTTTTTTTTATAAACAGCATTGAATATCTCTATATCATTTTCTATGGCACGGGTCAGCAGGTTTTCTTCATTGTATTCGTAGGTTGAGATGGATCCCTTTCGATCAGCCACTTGAATTTTTTTCCCAAAAAGATTGTAGTCAAACTGCTCGGTAGTTCCATCATTATATATCTTGTTAGTCAGCAGGCCATTTTGATCATATACATATTGAGTAACCTGCCCATCTACTGCTCGTTCTTCTATCAGTTGAAGCTGTTCATTGTAAAAGAAGCGTTCTGTTCCCCCCTGATAATGGTTAATCCGTTCAATCAAACCGAAATCATTGTAATGATAGCTGGTTTCATTACCATAAAAATCCCTCATGCAGTTTTTCTGCTGCAGCTCATCATACTCAAACCAACATTCGTCCAAACCACCGTCTACCCATTGATGAATTAGCCGGCCATCCTGATCATAGTCCCAATGATGTGTAGCTCCATTCCTTATTTTTCGTTCTTTCATTAAATGATTCACATCATAGACGAATTGATCACTTATCCCCAGTGAATCAGTTACTTCCAATAAATCTCCTTCCGAAGAATAACTGTAACCGACAATCTGACTCTTATTTAAGGTCAATGATTGAATGAACCCCTGATGATTGTACTCAACTTCCAAACAGACTTGATTGGAATCAGTCAATTGCAGCAGCTGCTCCAGCTCATTTCTAGTGATTGTCAGAACATAGCCAGCTGCATTACGGATGTTGTTTAGAAGAAAACAATCTCTATTTAACTGACTTCGAGAATAGCTATAATAAAATCCAGAACTCAAATCCTCCACCGTAAAACTGTCTTTTTCCGCAGTCAGAAGTAACTTATTCATTCTATCCAGAGACTCTTCTCCTTCGAATATCCACGGAAACAGGTACTCATTCCCATTAAAATCCCTATAAAACAGCTCTCCATATTGACGGTCAAGAGTTAACTGGCTATCATAAGAAAAATGAATTCTATTCCCTAAGGAACCAGTCATGCTATGATTACTTGACCAGCACCATTCCCAGTTTATAGGGATTTGTCCATAAGTTTTAAAGTCAACCTGCTTATACTTATGTGTTCCGTTCACTAAATCCAAGCGTTGTTTCCACCTTCCTGAATGAATCAATCACTACTGTACTCTGAAGTTTAGTTGAAGAGTCACTATTTAGAATCAATGGTCTGACCACAACCGGCTTCAGATTAAGTCTATTTTGAAGCGATATTCCTGAGAACACTTTTCTTTCAGAAATTATCGTTCCAGTTTGCCCATCATCTGCTGGTGTTGAAGTAGATACTTTATTTAAATTTGCAATTTTCAAGACCGATCCGGATGTAATTTGTCGAATACTCATACTCTGCAATAACTTATTCGTCACTTTTCGGTTAGCACTTTTTATCATCGCGTTGGTTTGAGCATTAATAAATGCTACCGGGCTAATTGCAGAAACAGCACCTTTATTGACAACTCCAAAACCACCACCAGATGCGCTGTTTCCTGAACTGCTTCCTGCGGTTCCCGGATTGGTCTTACCACCAGCAGTTTGTGTTTTTCCACTCTGATTTTCTGTAGCAGACACCATTTTCTGATTCTTGCTGGTTGGATTAACCGAGTGATGTTCTTTCTGTTCTCTGTCAGCAGTTGGTTGATTCGCATCATGTAACCTTTTTTCTTTTTTGTTAATACTTCCCGTAGATAGTGTATTGGTCTCAGGCAACTGCACTGACTTAGCTGCTAATTGATTTAAATCAATTGTCTTAATTTTCATTTTTGAATCAGCTGCTTTTCCATGCTCCTGGTTCATTTGATTCTGTGATACTATCTTTTCAATTTTTGTATTTTTCTGAGAAAACATCTGATTTGCCACATTCGTATCAGGTTGTTTATTTAGATTTCCATTTGGTTTAACCCTCATCGTTTGTAAACCCGTTGTCTCTAATCTAAGAGGGACAATTTTGCTTCCTTCTATGGGTAAAGTACCAAATGAAACCTTTGCACGATAATCCTGTTTTTGCGAAATATCATCTATAATAGCTTCCGGTTCCTTTTGAATGATTCGCTGATTCGTTGTAAAAGGAATGGTATTAACTGCTGTAGCAGCTACTCTCTCAATCACTCCAAGTTTTTTTGATAAGTTATCAATAATGGGAATACTCGAAATTGCCTTTTGACTGATCTCCATTTTATTCAGATCCTGTATTGCCTGTGTTGAAGCAGCTCGTTTTTTACGTTTGGTTTGACTGCTGCCCTCAAGAGTTTTATGAATCGCCTTCACTCCAGAGCCTCCTGAGTACTGTAAATCAGGACTGGACAACTGAATATCCGCTGCTATTAGAATAGAGCTGGTACTTTTCCCTTGCAAAGTAATACTGCTGTCACTGGTAACTGAAATAGATTTACGGCTTGAAAAACTGACATCTGCCGCTGAGTGTATATTTATACTGCTGTTACTGTTAATTGCAATATTGCTTCCATCAGTTAGGGTAATCGAAAGCCTATCGCTGGAAATAATTGACAAATCATTAGAAGATAAAGAAATTCTTTTTCCCTGTGGATTACTGAGTATCTTGGTTGTCGGATCGTTCATTTCATCTCGATAAGAAGAAATGTTACTGCGAATTCCAAGTGTTGCAGTTGCCTTCTTTTCATTTTCCTGAGGGAAATATACCTTTACACGTGAACCAATTTCAGGCATGTAATAGGTGATGTTACTCCCTTCAGTAAGATATGGAAACCAAGTCGCATTTTGAATACCTTGCTTCTTGTCAATATCAAGATGTACTTTAACATTCGTTCCGCTTACAGCAATAACAGTTCCTTCCAGCGTAATACCAATATTTTCTTTTTGTTGCGGCACCCAATAATTAAAGCCTTGTTTTATCATTACTTTATATTCAAATTCCAATTGCCCGTTGACAAGTGTACATTTTTTTTTGATAATAAAATATTTTTCCTGATCCTTGAGCAGATAATCTCCTAAATCATAGTTCGCTACGGTCTCAATAATCAGCTGGTTTACCTTATTTGTCGTTGGTCTTCCCAGAGGATTTTCCTGAACCTGCCGAATTTGTTGATAATTCCTACCAAATGTATATTTTGTTTTTGAGAATTCAATTCTGCATCCTTCTTTTAAGCCAACCCAAAATTTTGGTCGTGTGTCAATAATATCTGCAACTAAAAATGTATTATTAATTGCTGCAAGACGTTTAATCAACTGCCAATCTGTTTCGTCATACTGAAGAATCATCGTTTCAAGATTCTTTGACAACGTATTCACATCAATAAATTGGCTGGCAGGGTAGTCTCCTGAAATTTCAGAAATCAATTGTACATAAGACTTTGAAATGTCTTGAAAGGATTTCCTTCTTTTTTTAATATCCATATTTTTAGTTGAAGTAACAATCACAATTTCAACTTGCCAAACTTGTTTGATACAAGAAATGATCATCTTTTCTATCATTCCAGAAAACAAAATTTTTTTATTTTCACTTGTAACAAGTTGGATAGTTTCATTCGATAAAGATTGACTTAGCAGCCTTTTCGCCACTTTTTCTTCTATGCTGACACAAAGATGCATAATACCATGATTGTTTAGACTATGCACAAACGAAAGCTGCTCAATATGCAGATAAGAAAAGCTGCACACCAGCTTCATATTCGAAAACGTAATTGCCTGATCCATATTCTCACTCCTAAGCTTCTTTATACTTGAACGGCTCCAACTTTTTATTTTCTTTTATTATGTACAAGCAGCTTAGGGAATTCTTTGCACATTTAAGAACGAAAGAATTCCCCTCATCCCTGCCTTTATTTATTTTCTTCACTCTTCTCCAAGTTTGATTGCCCGGAGATCCAAACACCAAAATAGTCTTTTGTCTGTTCCTGCGATAAGCCGCTCCAAAATATAATCAGACTTGTCACCAGCAGTATCGTTCTAAGTGGGACTAAGGGAGAAAAATTAAGGATAGAAACGACAATATTTAGACCAAAAAAGACTTTCATAAGAGGGTACATTTTCGGCGTCCCAATAAAAATACTCACTTCAGTCCCTAGCCTTACTGTGATACACAACAGATAAAAAATCACTATTTCCATTAAAAAGAGATCATCTGACAACATAATTCCTATAAAACCAATCATTGACAACACTGTTAATACGGCATCCAGCGCCCAAAAGAGGCTTATCCAGCGAATCCGCTTCGGCAGTTTCTTCTTTATCTTTGGCTTTAACGCCTCCATTTTTATTTCCCCCAATCAAATTTACCTTTCTTTCTCTGTTGTCACAGATTTTCCATAACCAAAATAGGCCCTCGTTTTCTCGGATCTCAAATCAACCCAAAACCAGATAAGGAAATACGCTGAGAAGAAAGCCTGCCCTTTTAAATCGATGATATTGCTTATAATCAGCTGTACAGCATTTAGCCCAAGCAAAAGCCTTAAATGATTGTACTTACCTGGCACCTTTTTATATATGCAAATGAAAGGAGCAATTTTTATTACAGCAGTAAACACTTCTCCCAGAATTTCTCCAATAAGAATCTCTCGTCCATTCAAAGCTGCTGAAATGGTCATAACAATAATAATTGTTGTAAAAACCCCATATAACAGCCACATAAAACTGATCAGCTGTATCCCAAGAGGTAAAATAATTTCGTTTTTCTTTTTTTCCATTCCATCCAACTCCATTTTTTTAATACTCTAGTTAACTTTAGCACTGAGTCATCTCACTCTTTTTGTAAATCATTGCAGCAGATTCTCTTTTATTCTGCTTTGGCTGCTTCTCCATAGCCAAAATACGCCTTTGTTCTCTCTGTTTTCAGATCTGACCAAAACCAGAAAAGTAAAAAGATTGAAACGATAACCTTTACTTTAAAAGACATTATCGTGGTTATAACAAACAGAACAACATTTAACCAGAAAAAAATCTTTAAATTGTCATACATTTTCGGTGTTCTTTTATAGATACAAATAAAAGGACCGATTTTTATTACCACAGACAACAAGCCCATCACTAATCCAAACCCAAAAAATGCACCAAAACTCATAGATTCTATAATTAAAAGAATCAGCATAATTGCTGTTATCCCTCCATTAAGCAACCAAATCCAACTAACCCACTTTACACCTACCGGCAATGTTGCCTCTTTGTTCGTTACTTCTTTATTCATTTCTTCCATTTCAACAAACTCCCTAACTCTATTTTTATTTTTCTGTAATTCCTTTATTTATAACTTCCCTTTTATTTCTCATTCCTTATTTCATTCCATCAAAGAAATTGATTTCCCAGCTTTCATTCTCGAACGGAAAATACTGTTCTTCTCCCCGCAGCAGATTGCCATTGCGGCGGGTAATCGGCAAGACATAAAAGCCCCAGTTATTTTCATTGGCATACACAAAGAATTTCACTTCTTCATCCTCGATATTATCCACATCATCCTGTCGAATATAGCGGGTATAGCTGCTGTTAATCTCCTGATAAGCAACAGGAACATATGCTGTCAACTCATTCTGATAGAGGAAGCTGGTATGCTCCTCCTGCTCCTCGCTGCGCAGGAAGAAACGAACTTCCCTGACAGTATGATCTTTGGAAATGAACCCGCTGACCTGTGTAATCTTGTCATTGCGCAGCAAAAGCTGAACTGTCTCGCCATGATGATCCGCCGCATAAACCGTATAGGGAATTTCAGGTACCGCATTAATCAGCTTCGGTCGTATAATTGCTGTTTTACAATCCTCCAGGTAACGAATTGAACCATTTAGGCAGGACAGCTTCAGCTCCATCAGCGCATTGTCTTTCTTCTGTCGAAACTCGATATTTTTACCGGCTATAAATTCCTTTAGGGCTTCTCTAAACAATGGAATCTTGCAGGATTGACCGGTCATCTTAATGATTGAAAAATCCTGCAGCTGCTGATTTTCATACAGATCCTCGAAGAATTTCTTCACAATCGAATAGATATCCCCTTTAATCAGGCTGTTCATTTCATTGCGGTTAATGTGCAGCTCTGGAATCTGATAGACATAATCCAGCAGATTATTTTTACGGACGGACAACTTAAAGCCTTTCAGCTCGCCCAGCAGCATCTCTTCTTGCTCCAGTCCTGATGCTCCAATACTTAACTGCCAGCTGTCAGAATAATCATAGAAGCGATGTTTGACCGCTTCAGCCAGCTTCCACAGGAAATAGTAATTGTTTTGAACACGTTTATAAGTATCGTAATTTT
Source organism: Enterococcus sp. BWB1-3 (assembly GCF_016745275.1). Classification (GTDB taxonomy): domain Bacteria; phylum Bacillota; class Bacilli; order Lactobacillales; family Enterococcaceae; genus Enterococcus_L. The sequence goes on along the minus strand of NZ_JADOEP010000026.1, from coordinate 40,287 downwards.
GATTCTTATATCTGCAAAATTGGGTCGGCAAGATTTCCTCCGCTTCTTCATAAAGCGTCTCAAACCGCTGATAGAATGCCTGAACGCCAAATTCATCAATGGCTCTGTAACCATCGTCTGCGCCGCCCGGAAACCATTCATCCACGCTTACATATGGCTCTTTCATATAAAAAGCGGCAAAGCGGATTTTCAAAAATTGAAGAATACGATAGGTTAAATTGTTTCCACCAAAATTAACATCACCATTTTCAAAGGTTGTCTGGATAGTCACACGGTAGGAAACCCGACTGTCCTCAATTTTGAACACACAGGAAGACATGTCGGTTGTTCCGCCGCCGCAGTCAAAAATCAGTGCCTGATACTCTTCTCCGTGAAGAAAATTTCTTTGATCGATTTGACTGGAAATCGTATTATAGAGAACAGAAATCCCTTCATCCAGGGCATGCTGCTGATCGATGTGATACGCCGGAAACAGTTCCTGAAACATGGAAATAAACTGATGCTTCATTTTAACCGGACTGGAAACATGCAGGTGAACAAAGCGGCATTTGAACTGCTGTTCGGCATGTTGAATCATGTATTCGATAAAGGCTTGAATAATTGAACCTCGAGTAACCTCGGCTTTATTTCCCAGTAAATCCACAAGCTGTTCTTTCTGATCATAGGAATGAACCCAACGCTTCAGCTCATAAAAGGTTGTTCCAAAATGATCATCGATTCGGGAAAACTGACTATCGCTTAAGGCCTGATAACCAAAGCAATAGGAAATTGGCTGATCTGGATGACAGCTTTCCACACTGACTGCTGATGGCAGCAAAGACGACCACTCTCCCGGCAGCTGATTGCCGGTTTCAAATTGCACATAATTAATTTGATCCTTCTGCAGACTGCCGTTTAACAGCTCATGAGCATTCATCAGCTCTTCATATTCGCTGCCCATATAAACACCAGCCGTCGAATTGCTGGTCCCGAAATCAATCGCCAGAATCTGTTTAGTTACAGGCAGCTCTGCAATTTCCAAATCCAACAGCGGTACATCATAGTAATCCACCAGTGCATTCAGCAGCCGCTCATTTCCCGTATAAATGTCAAATAGATATTCAGACTCCAACGCTTTAAAGTACAGCAGATGATAAACTTTATTGTTGGACGGTGTAACAGGCATGCTTTTATCCATACATAAAACAAATGTCTGGTTCGTATCGTCAATGGCCCGCAATGTAAAAATACCGCAAAGCTGCTTTTGATCGTTCACTAAAAGAACATTTGAGGTTTGCAGAAAAGGGGCTGATGTTTCTACAATATATTGATCTCTCGGCTCTACACTCAGCCCTTTGTAGACAGTCAGCTTTGCCGGATTGAGAATCATTTCCCGTGAACTTAGTTCTTCACCCAAATGATTGTCCACCAATTTTTCCACTCTGGAAAAGCCGGCGCTGTCATAATTCTGAATCAGCGTATCCTCATTAAGCCCGCGAAAATGCAGAATCGTTTCAATAAACCGGTCCCGGTCCAATGAATTGGCAATCCCTTTAACAAGCTTTTCCTTATAACAAATATCCCTCAGCTGCAGGGTCGTTAAGCGTTCCAACGCCGGCCGGGAGTATCGATTCATATTTCGTTTCTGGTAGCTTTTTTCTAAACGTGACTGATACAGACTCATTGACTACACCTCATTTATTTATTGCTTAGAACATATCTGAAAAACTCCAGTGATTACTATTTTCGAAAAAGTTGAAATAAACAAACGCTAAACATTGGATGAATGCTTTCACTTTTATAAAATCCTTATTTCGCATACCAATCCTTATACTGCAGAAAAACCTTATATCTGCGCATCTCACCTTGTTCGGTTCTCATCAAACACATTATTTAGAAAAGCGTTGTCATGTCTTGTACCGCCGTTTATTCGGGTTTAGAGTATGAAGAGAGTTTGAAACTTTATTTCTGTCCTAAACTCGTCCTTACACAACACTCAGACATACGATGAGCATTCGGTAAAGCGTAGGCACAAGTCCCTGTATGACCTTACTTTCGATTCAATCCATTGATTTTATTTCATAAAATCAGTCTTATGTTTTCAGATACACCCTAGAAAATCACAAACTGCTCCATTTTCATAAAGGCTTCTTCTTCTAAAATTCCAATCATATGTTCATAATAAATATCCAACGAAAACTTAAATGGTAAAAACAATTCTTTTAAAACAGCAACCTTTTTTTCTTCCTCTTCTGTTTTTTTTGTCTGTAAAAAAACAGTTAGTTCATACTTGTCTCCCAAGTGAACAAATTGAATTGCTTTCGGATAGATGAATTGAATCGTTTCTTTGAATATCAGTACGCCCTGATTGGTTTGATACAGCCGCAGCAGATTGTGTGCCAGCTGCTTCTTTTCGCTAAATGAAAACCGGTTATAGTTTTCCTGAACAAATCGACCAAACAGCCCATGTTTCATATCCTCCTGAACAAAGCTCACCTGATAGTCCCGTTTGTTGTTCCCACGATTGACATCAATTTCGCCGATATAATGGATAAACAAATCAAACAGTGTCGTTTTCAACTGCTGATTCTCCTCATCGTCAGGGGGAAACATCTCATAAAAAATGGAATAAAAGCGGTAATAGGGATTAATTTCAACCTCGTCCGCAAGCTTCTGTTCATTCAGATTTTCAAAGTTCAGCTCCAGATAAGGCGAATAGCGTTTGGGATACTGAAAGACAATATTTTCTTTTGCTGCCTCCAGCTGATTGGCTTTCACCATAAATTCCCATAAGTAATTCATAACAGCTCTCCGATACAAGTAAACTCAGGAAAATGAAGTTGAATTTCAGAGACCAAAAAACTGAGTTCGTCTCTCACCGTCGTTATGCTGCTCTTGCTTTTAAAGGAAAGCAGCATCGGCGTTCGATCCATCTCCTCCCGCAGATAATCCTCCAGAAAACTGTTTACCTCATAGGTTTCCCTAACAGTAGGCAGCTGCTCCAGCAATCGGATTTCTTCAAGAGAAAACCGCTCCATCATCTGATAGGTATTGATAATTCTAGAAATTTCACACATGGAGCGAATAGTAAAATTTTCTCTGCGGGCAAATCGGTCCGTGAAGAAATCATTTCTATGATTGCTTTGAAGTGTTAACGGATTATTTTGAGCTTCCGGTTGAATAAACTGGTAAATCTGCCAGTTCAGCACTCGTTCATTGGGAGAAATAATCGTAATCGCACCCTCCGTTTTTTTAACATAGCTGATTTCAGCTTTACTCGTATCAACTAAATACCCATGGGCAAGGCCGAATTTCTCAATATTAACTGTGTGCTGAAAATTAATGTGATCCAGCGCTGGAACTGCAAAACTTTCATTTCGTATTTCCAGCTGCCGAACATTCCATAAGGGCACGTGATTAATTCGCTGATAAGGTTCCATCTCTTCCAGATTGAAGCTGATTCTGCGGATGATTTCCTGCTCTTCCAAAGGCAGCGGATCAGCCAGATGAATACTGATAAATTTGTAAAGATACGGATGAAGAACTGTTTTCCATGGCAAGCCGTTATCTGCAAAATTAATATACAAATGCTTCAGCTTTTCTATATACCCTGTATAGGGTCTGACTCTGAATTTTACATTATACGTTTGGTTGTTTGTTTCTATTTCTCCCTTGAACAATCTATTTTCACTTTTCTGCATGAAGGTCTGATAGTTCAGATAGTCACAGTCTAGATAGACTTTTGAAAGAAAGACCTCCGGAGCGGCTGAAACAAGCTCAGACAGCTCCTTCATTTCTTCCAGCTCCTCTAAATCCTTTTCATCAACAGGAAAGAAAAAATCAGAAATCGGGTCCACTTCATCCTTTGGGAGAAAATGATAATAAATATCAAATTGGTCAAAATCGTCTTGAATTTCATCAAATACCTGATTCCGAATTTCCTGCAGCTGGGTGTCCGTATAATCGGCCAAACCGCTGAACACACCGTTGATAATCTGCTTCAGAAGCAGACGGTCATTTAAATCGTCAATTCGATCCAGTCGACTTTTTAACAGCTCTTTCATAGCGCAGCTACCTTCTTTCGTTGTTCATCCTTTTTCTCAGCAGATTCTCCGCTTCTTTCATTTTCAGCCTGACGATGTACAGACACAGATTAGTTTGGAACGACTTGTTGATTCAGCTGTGCTGCCAGACTTTGCTGAGAAGCAGTTTTCAGATTTAAGGCTGTTTCAATTTTTCGTTCCACCTGTGCTACTCGTGCGGAATTATTAATTTCCTGATAAATCAGCTGTGCACCTCTGTAAAATTCCACTGCCAAATCATAATCGTAGACAACCAGAGCTTCGTCTCCGCTGGTTTCCAGACTGATAGCCACATCCTCCTGCTTGGTGTTTGCAGCTTTATCCTGTTCAGCACGGATTTTTTCTGCCTGGGCACGCATTTGGCTGGCTTTATCGGTAAAACCAGCGGCATCATACTGGTCTGCAATTCCATCATAACGATCTGCCAAATTCTCCGTTTCACCGGCTTCTGCTGCCTGATCTGCTTCACTTGCCGCCTGATCTGCTTCTGCTTTTGTTGCATCTTTATTCGCCAGATCCTTCTTTGATTTCGCTGTATCCAGCTTGACATTTAAGTCCTTCACTTTATCCTGATCACCCAAATCTACAGCAGCCAGCTTCGCCTTCTGATACGAATCAATGGCAGAATCGTACTGCTCTGCCTCAAGCTGAGTATCGCCAAGTTTTTCAAGCTCGTTGACGTAAGCCTTATCTTTAAAATATTCCAGCTGATAGTTGATATAATTAGGATCAAAGATGGACAGGGCGTTTTCATGATCCACCAGATAATCTCTGGCAGCAGTAAAACGCTTTTTAGCCATTTCAATGTCTTCTTTTTCGGAGCTGGCATTGCCGTCAACAATTAACTGAGACATTTTTTCTTTTTTGTCCAGCCGCTTCAGTGGATAATTTTTGATTTTTGCCCGTTCCTTGATTGCCGCTGTATAGCTTTCCAAGGCCCGCTTATAATTTTCCTCCAACACATAATCATCAGCCTTTTTCTCAATGGCCAGAACGCTTTGAATCTGTTCCTCCCGTTCTACCCGATTGCGGTAATTGACAAAGAGGACAATGCTGATAATCAATACAATCGGTATGGCAATCAGCAGGATTCTTTTCGCTTTTTTCCAGCCGTCTTTGCTTTTTACGAAAAGTTTGTTAATCATGACAATCGATACAGAGTAATTACCCAGGTGCTCCGGCTGTTTACTCAATAACAGGTCTTCAAGATTATCAATTACTTCCTGAGGGCTTTTTGCTTCATGAAGAGCATCCAGAATTTCTATATCTGTGATATACTCCCACATTCCCACGGTTGTCATCACCAGCGTATCCAGCTCGTGAAGCTTTCTTTTTTCAGAAATAAACGGCTTCAGCCGCCGTGCCATCCCCAGATAGCTGGTCAGATTATTCCGTTCCTCAAACCCCAGAGAGCGGTCCAGCGGAAACACCCCTGTATCCAGCATTTCCTGATAATAGCTTTGGTCTTTGCTGGAAAAACGCAGCTTCCCGTTATAGACACACTGCAGATGGACATTCCCTGCACTGGCCCAGCGAATATTCATATAATCAGAAACAACGATCATAATACTTGCCTGCAGATGGTCACGGACACTCTCCGCAATCAGTGTGTCATGTGCTTCCTTAATCAGGTCAGAGAGTATTTTTCTGGTCATTCCCGGTTTGATAATAAAAGAATCCAGAACAGTCTTTACAGCCAGCTCTGCACTGCCGGCTTCACTGTCGTCAATTCCGGAAGCCATCACCCAACAGGCAAAGTCATCTTCTTCCACAAAAGCAAAATAGTCCTTATTGTCGAGACGTCTTCCTGATTCAGATAAATAACAGGTATTAAAATTACTATTTTCTTTCCTCACTACTGTACTCCTTCATCTCGCTCTGCAGCAGATTTTGCCTGGTTTCTCTCTTGAGGTTGTGATAAAAGCATTCAGCTTCGAAAACCAAGAACAGGTACGTTCACCATTTGTAAGCTCTAAACTATGACAAACATTTAGGCAAAAAAACATCAAATTTCTTCGCTCTTCGTGATTCAACGCAATAAAAAGGACATCAATCAAGCATGCAGGAACTAGCCGGCACGTATCTACAGCTCTCACTACACACTGTTTCGATCTCATTAATTTCTAAATGGCAAAGCCATTAAGAATTGAAGAGCTGTGTTCCAATCCTCGGAGCAGTCATTGTTTTCCTCAAGTAATCACAGAGGTATACAGAGACTGGAACACCGTTTATTTGGTCTTAGAAGACTGGGTATACAAATGACACAACTAATCCGAAACCCTATGCTCTAAATTTTTCGATCAGTAAAAATTTCAGTTTTCCATTCAAAGCAGCTGCCTGACTAAGTCTGTCCTGAAAATCAGCAGCTTTCTCTGCAACGGGTTTTCGCTGATTTAGAATAGACTCCTTTTCAATTTGACAAAACAGCGTGTCAAATTCCTGATTGCACAAAAACAGCTGATCTCTTTTTCTTAATTTGACGGGCTGTTGATTACTCTCAAATCTTCTTAGATTTTCAAATCCCAAATAGCTGGTGAGCTCATTTCTTAATGTATTGGAAATTACCCGCTTTTCAGAAATCTGACCATCCAGTATTTTTTCTCTCAAACGAAATTTATACAAGTCTCTCTGATTGAGCCGCATCAACCTTTCACGATTCAGGTAAATAGAAATATTGCCAGAGCTAGCCCAATACAGGTGCTGATTCTTCACATACACAAGAGCAATGGAACAGCCTCCGCTTTGAGTATTGCCATGCTCGCTTACTTTTTTATGACTATCCAAAAGACAACGTTTGATAAAATCCTGCTCAGATTCAAAGGCTTCTTTTCTGGAAAAATAATCCGAAATTATCGTGTCTGTGATTCTGCAGGCTTCTTCCCCGACTTTAACAGGGCCCACGCCTGAAGTTAAAATTCCCAGAAATTCCTGGTCCTTCCAAAGAGTTGTCGTGACTTTCTCCATTTCCTGATCGGCAAAAATCAAACCGGCTGCCTGACAATTTTTTCTTTGTAAATAGCTTGAAAAAATTCTTGCGCAAAGTAATATGCCGATCAATAGAAGCAGGATCACCAGCGGATCGTTCCATTCATTCATCCTTTACTCTCCTGATTTCAAACTTTCCCACTCGAAATGTTCCCCGCATAAAGGAATAAACAGGAATTGGCTGTTCCCCAGCTGAATTACATCATACGGATTTAGTTCGACAGGTGTATAGACGGCTTCATTATTCAGATAAACCAGTCCCTGAGAGTCTCCGGGAAGAATCAGTGTGCTTCGTTTCAGCGGATCATACGCAACAATCGCATGATTTCTCCTGGCGATCCGATTATCGCCTAAAATTTGAATCTGCATGTCATCAGAACGTCCGATAAAATTTTTTTCAGCCATAATACGGTAGTCTCTGCCCAGCTGCGGCCCTTTGATACACACCAGCCAGCCGACAACCGGATCGATTAATTCAAGCTCCTCGATATACTCGCTGTCTTCATCAAATGTAGTATCTGCTCCTGCTGCATTTTTTTGAGCTGTCTCTTCCTTTACATGCATATTGCAGTAGGGACAAATATTCCCATACCTTCTAGAACTGAAAATGTGGCCGTTTCCACAACGAATCAATCCACCCATTCCTATCCAACTCCATTCACTTAGTATCTGCTCACTGAACAATTAATTTTGTTTTTGCAATATAAATCCAATCATTCTTCTTTAATTTATAAGGTTTGTCTTTCAGCTTATAAATGGTCTGTGCATGTTCAGATTTCACACCGGTCCCATTTCGGCTGCCCAGATCTTCCAGATACCATTCACCATCAACCAGATTCATGAGGGCATGCTCTTTGGCAACCAGAACTGCGTACTCTGTTTCGCTGAGATCAATATCCACTGACTGACTTTTATAGCTTTTTCCGAGGATCAGTGACTGTTCGCCCAGAATATGCCAGTTCTTCTGAACCTCGCCGGAATCATTGACCAAAAGCAAATGATTAATCGCTGCTTTTTTTGGGAATAGTTTTTGCGTTTTAACCCCATACCAATAAATAAAAAGAATAAGTGCACCTGCTGTACAGCCGTATAGTGAAAATTTGAGCCATACTTCATATTCTCCAAAAAAAGCCATGACAGAAGCTGCCAGAAGTAAAGCAAGCAGACTGAGCTCCAAAAATAAATTCTTATTCATGCGCTACCCTTTCTTTTTTCCTGTAAAATATTGTTCAAACAGCATCGAAGCATCCGACATCTTTTCAGATGAATTCTTGTTGATTTTTCTGCCGTTCTCCTTAAATCCAAAAAACTGCTCAAAATTTGCTGCAGCCTGGAACAGGCTTTCTTTGTCTGTTCCGGAAAAGCCTGCTGCGGTTTGGCTGGCTGTCTTCTGTTCGGCAGCGGACGAATGACTGCTTTTTCCTGATCGGAGAAGCTGCTGATCATATGTTTTTCTCTTTTCTTCATCTCCCAATACCTGATAGGCCTCTGAAATCTGTAAAAATTTTTTCTCCGCTTCTCTGTCATCCGGATTTCGGTCAGGATGAAGTTTTTTTGCCAGCTTTCTGTACTGCTGCTTGATTTCGTCCTGACTGGCCTGCGGGGAGAGATTAAGTATCTGATAATGGTTCAATCGCTGTTCATCCTTTCAACAATCAAAACAAGTCTGGGATCAGAATAAAATCCCAGACTCTAAACTTCGTTCATCTTCGATCATCAGATAATCAGTGTATGGAAAGCTGACTGCTTTCTTTATGACTCTGAATTTCGATCTGGATTACATTCCGTAGCCGCCTTCTAATTTTACGCTGCTGATCTTATCTTTCTTCTGTTTCACACGCAAAGTGAATTCACCGATTCCCTCTGTATTTCCAAAGTCTTCCATGTAATCAACCACAAAAGCATTTGGGAAATTGATTTGACGTACTACCTGCTCTGCACTGATGACTGAGACAACCAGGTTACGATAAGAATCCGCTGCTTCAGCCGGTACTACTGACCATTTAGCCAAGCTTAATGTACTGTCAGCAGCTTCACCGCCAATTGCCGTAAGAATTTTGCCGCGAATCACTAATGTTGTTCCCACATCTGTACTGCGTGCATTTGAATCATTTGGTGTATCCATTTCAAATTGAACGGATAAAATGTGCTCAATACCCAAATCAATTTTGTCTGGTCCATCGACCGTTAGTTTGAAACCCATTTGTTTCAACTCCTTCTATTTTATTATTACATTATTGAGATCGCTCTCTTAAAGTAACCGGAACTAAATAGCCATGTTAACTGTTTTGTTGACTTCAACTTCAAGGTTTTTCACATTTCCATTGAACATCAGATTAACATGACAGCGATTGGTTTCTTCATTGATCACATAATCAATGTCGTCACCCTCTTGGATAATGGAATTCACAAAGCCCTTCTGTCCCATCCAGCGGCTTCTGGTACTCTCTGGATTGTTACTGAAGAAATGCATAATATTATCCATTTTAAAGTCATTACTCTGGAATCTGAGCAGGCGCTCAATATAACTGCTTACCAAAGTTTTGTATGTTTCTTCAAAGCCATTTGCACCTTCATTCAGGCTTCTGGCTTTATAAACCATTACATTGTTAATTTCTTTATTTTTGTAGCTGGCATTTTCTGAAGCAAAACAAAAACCAAAATTCGTGCGGTTAATTTCATTCTTCACATTATTTGTAAAGCCGCTGATTTCTTTTGTCAGGGTTGTCAGGGTATGGAGCGAGTAGTCCTTCGCTTCAATATCGTATCGAATACCCGGCCCATCCTTCAACACGCGTTCAAAGTGTGTGGACAGATAAGATGGACACTGGCAGGCAGCTGTAATACCGGCAGCCACGTATGCGGCACCAATATAGACGCCTTCCAGCCAAAGCTTCATCATGTCCTCTTTCTCTTTGGAAAGCATTGCCGCATTTTCTCCTGCTATTACCATCTTGCTGTCAAGTAAAACACCTGATTTATTTTTAGGAATGATCGTAAAGTTCGGATAACATGGAACTGCAAAAGCGCTGTAGTCCTTTTTCATTAAAGGCTTGCAGTGATCGATATATTTGCTGACACCGTTTGTCGCCAGATCATCAAAGGTCGTTTCCTCGCTTGTTTCAAAGCTGAAATACAGCTGAACGTTATAGTCTTTCAGCAGATTAAGCAAAATCGCAATGGATTCCATTGAGTTCTCGCTGTTCTTTTCCACCTTTGTATTTCCTTTAAAGCGCCGACGGGACAGCTTCACTTCGCTTATATCCGACAGGGCAACGTTCGTCGCAATCCCCAGCCAAACGGTATTAGCAAAATCATTTTTATTGTTCACCGTATTTAAATATTTTTCCAGGCGAATAATATTGCTTGATTTAGTCAGCATATCCAGTTTTGTATTCGTAACCAGCAGACTTGGCTGCATTTGTTTTGCTTTGGACTGGTACTGATCGAAATACAGCTTCACACCGATTATTTTTTCAATCAGCGGTTTGACTACTTTCACGAAATCAGATTTTGATTCTTTGTAGAAGTTCAAATAGTTGTTAAAGTTGTTTACTTCAAGCTCATAATTGATTTCTGTCTGTGCATCTAAAGGTAGAGGACAGAATGTGCGGACAACCAACTCTCTCACATACTCACTGCTGTCTTCGGAAACAGCTTCATAGTCCTCTGTAAAAAATAAAGATAGTTCCTGATTATTGCTTCCATCAGTAAGAGCCAGTTCCGTTATCTGCTCTTTTGGCGCTTCAATGATTTTCAGTTCACCGTTTTCGCCCATTGATAGTTTACCCAATGTTACCTGTTCCGGTTCGCTGCCGTCCTCCGGCTGTCCCAAAAGCAGACGGGTTTTAATATCTTCAATTGCCAACGGCAGCATCGCCATCACGTTGTTGTAGTTGTTTGAAGCCATTTCAAACTTCTCATTCAGTTTGTCCCCAACATCCAGTTTTTTTGGATCTTCTTCTTCCAGATTTTCATACTGATCATAAAGATAATGAATTTCTTTTCGTACCTGCCGGATATCGTCCATCACTTTTTTCGGTGAAATCATAGTGGTAATATTCTCAAAGTTGAAATCACTGTTCTTCAGACCATTCGCATTTTTAGCATCAAGCATTGTAATAATCATTTTGACAAAGTCATTTTCTTCATTAATCGGAATTTCTGTCACACTATCCTCAGGCACGCCTTCCGGTTTTTTCAGCGTATAAATAATTTTACTGTTTGCGCTGTTAAAAAACGAATAAACGGTTGGTGAAAACTTACCCATAAACTCATCAAAGCTGTTTACAACCAGCTTCTCATTTATTTCCTTTACCTTGTCATCACTCAAGCTGTCCATCCCTTTTACTTCGCCTACCAGCGTCAGCAGATCTGCCTTTTCCGGATTAATCTCCTGAAAATCAATTGTTCGATTTGTCTGTTCAATAATCTTCATTTCTATCCTCCAAATCAATAAAACTGTCTCTAATATACAGCTTTATTCTCTTGATATATGAAGGTTATCATATTTATTACAAAAAATGTTCATTATTTCCCAACAGGTATTTCAAATACCCTAAAAAGTTTTTTCGAAAAAAATGGCTGATTTTTTTCTTTGAAAAAGCTGTTAATCCAACGCTTTAAATTTCAAAAAAATCACCAAATTCCTTAAGTGCCTTTTTAGCACCCTTAAATGCACTTTTTTTGGGTTTATTTTTTATATAATGTCATTTATAATAATATAAACAGCGAAATAATTATTCTAAATTAAAATAATTATTCCTGTTTTTATTTAACTGATTGAACGAATAATTGAAATAATTTTATTTTGGACTACTTTTTAACATTGAAAATTTCTTCAATTCTATTAGAAAATGCGCAATTTTCGATCAAATAAAAAGTCACTAATTTTTATCGGATTTATTTCAAATTTTCCGTAACGTATTAATAACTCTTACATCCCTTGAGAAATTATCCGAAAATTAACAGAAGAAAAATTTTCAGCTCTGTTATTTTATATAAAAAAAATTCGTTTGATTCACAATGTCATGCTGAAAAAAGAGCTGGATTTTCAGTCCGCAATTTAGACTGTGTCTGAAAACTCAAGCGCAAATAGTTTGATGATTTTTATAGAACTCATCATCATAAATACTCGCTTATGAACCGCATAAGCTGTATTTTCTTCCTTGATTTCAATAAAAATCACTGAAAAATTCGAATGCCACTAACTTTTCAGACACACCCTAGTCTTTTGAATTTACCTAAAATTTTTGAAACGAATACTGAAAATTATTGAACTGACAGTATTTCAAAGCGTATTTCATTTGTTTAAAAAACAGCTTCTGTAACTACTGATATAATACGATTTTTAGTGAAAAATCGGTAAATTCAAACCTAGTCTTTGTTGTCTTCATTTGGAATAAATGTTACATTTAAGCGTTCAGCGTCAGCAAAAGAAATAAGGTATCTGGATTACTGTTGGTGCAGTAACTTCATATATAACTATGAATTAAAAAGGAGAAATAGTATGAAAAAAGATTTACGAGGTTTAGTGTTGTATTTGCCGGGAAATGAAAAACAATCAGGAAATATCTATTGGCAACTTTCCAGAATGGATGAATTGTCTGTTGACAATTTGAAGCGGTAAGTCGATGAAACTATTTTTGGGAACTTTATTTATAATAATTTTTCTCTTAAGCAGTTTTGTTACTTCACTGAACAAAACTGCCTTTCGCCTGTTTCAATTACTGCTGCTGTTGTATGGGTTGATTTTACTGTCGATGATGCCTGGCTCTCTGTTGGATAAGTGTCTGTCATTTGTATTAATTATTCTGTCGCTTTTGTTGTATCAGTTGTTCTGGCTGAATAATACAAATGTACAGTCAATATCTATGCTGCATTCAGGTTTGCTCTTGTTTTTACTTTTTTCCGTGTCAGTATCACAATCGATTGAGGTACTTTCTTTCATCCCAAGTCTTATGGTATATGGATTCGTTTGTTTTATATCCTGTCAGATAGGCTTATTTTTGTTCAAAAATAATTTTAGATATAGCGGATTGCTGGATGGGTTGAAGAAAAGAAACATTGATATTAAAAAGGCTGCTCTTAAAGTTCAGCTGCTGTACCTTTCTCTGTTCCTATTTAGCTTGCTTTTTGTCAGCTTCTACCTTTATCTGACACTCACTCAATTGGGAATAGAACGAACAGGAATACTGGTTTTAGCTTACTTTCTATTTGTCCTGCTGTCATTCCTCCATGATTTGGCAGTAAACAGTTTAAAAAAACAGCAACAACAAGAATTTCACGATATAGAGTTACAAGGGCTGAAACAATACACCATGGAATTGGAAAAGTCATTATTTAACCTTCAAGGCTTTCGCCACGATTACCTGAATATTCTTACAAGCTTAGAGCAGGTAATCAACGAAGAAAACATTACCGGAATAAAAACAGTCTATCAAAGAGTCATTTTGCCTTCAAAAAAGCAGTTGACCGATAACCATGCGGTATTCTTCAAGCTAAACTGTTTAAAGCCAGAATTTAAATCACTTCTTTCAAGTAAAATTACAGAAATTATTCACAAAAATATCACTCTTAAGCTTCACGTAAAAACAGATATGGAGACAGCAGCTATCCTTTCGCTTGATTTGATTCGAATGCTTTCAATTTTAACTGATAATGCGATAGAAGAAGCAGAAAAAATGGATAATTCTACTATCGAAATTAGTTTTCTTGAAACGGAAAACGGTCATATAATCAGTATAGGAAATAGTCTGCATACTCAAATTGAAGCTGTACAGGAGCTTTCTAATCCGTATGTTTCAGGGAAAAACGGACATTCCGGTTTAGGCTTGTCTATCGTGGATAATCTTTTGGAAGCTTATCCAAATATTACTTTAAAAACATCAGTTTCTGACAATAAATTTGTACAGACTCTATTTATATTATCTGGGGAGAAATGTTAAATGAATGTTTTTGTTTTGGAAGATGAACTTTATCATCATAACAGGATTGCCAATATCCTGAGTAAACTGCAGCATCAAATGGGTCTGATGTTTTCCAGTCTGAACTATTATGATTCTGCTGAATCACTTCTAGCAAGTAAAATGCTTTTTACAGAGGAAGATATCTTTTTATTGGACATCAATATACTCGGAGATGAACGGGCTGGTCTTGTTTTAGCCTCAAGAATTCGACATGAGTTCAAAATGGCAACAATTATTTTTTTTACTGCACATGGTGCTATGGCAAAAGAAGCATTTTCCTATCGGACCTTTGCGCTGGATTTTATTGAAAAAAGTTCTTCAGAAGAAAAAATTATTGAACAGTTAATTTCCTGTATTCTCCATGCTCAGAATACCCGAAATGAAAAAAGCGCAGATGAAAATATCCGTTTTTCAAATCGTTTCACCACACTGAATGTTAAAAAAAGCGATATCCTTTATTTTGAAACACTCCCCGGCAAACATCGAATCCGATTGTATACAAAAGATGGTGCCTTCAATTTCAGTTCCACTTTAAATAATCTTGAAAAAACAGAACCTTTATTTATACGCTGCCATAAAGCTTATTTAGTAAACTGGCTGAACGTGATTTATCTGGATAAATCACAGCGGATTCTTCATTTGAAAAACAATTGTACCTGTCCGGTTTCAAGACAGCAGTATAAGAAAATTTCACAAATGTACTAATACTATTATAAATACTGCCCGAAATGACCTTTAACAAAGGTTCACTTCAGGCAGCATTTCATTTACTCTATGAGACAGCTTACTATTTTTTATTCCTCTCATCAATCTTAATCAGATTCGTTTTCATATCTGTCTTTCTATTTTTCTTCCCCTTTAAATACCAGGTTAACCCGACAACATGGACAATATAAACACAAGCCATGGTTATGCGCATCACTATACTATCCACAAAAATACATGGAATCAAAAAAACAATAAAAATAGCGATAAACATACGAAGCATATTCTTTGTAGAAATGTTCTTTTTAACAATCGGCTCCTGCACATACTGCTTATACCGTTCAGACTGAATAAATCGCCCATATAATTTTTCTGAACTCCTCATCCAAAAAAATGCTGTTAGTAAATAAAAAACAGCTGTCGGTAAAAACGGAACAACTATTCCCAGAGTTCCCAGCCCTAAAGTCATAGCTCCCAAGCCAATGAAAAGTGTCTTCTTCATAAAATGATACTCCTTATCTTCCCTGAAATCAAAACATGAAAAATAAAATCAGAATGGTCTGCCTCTATTGATACCTCCGGCAGCTTCTCCCAATTTTTTCTTCATGTTGTCCTATACAATTCAACTTCCAGTTAACCGCCTGTCCAGTATAGCATATAAGAACAAAAAGGAATACAGTCGCATAACCGAATAAAAGTTATTCTTCAGACAACGACTTTCTAAATGAAAAAGGGGGCTTTCTTAGTTACAAAATCAGACGATAAAATCGCCGACTTTTTCAATATCTCAAAATATACCTTATACAGTTATATTGATGTGAAATAATTATTATTTGATTTATGATACCCAACCTGAATAAACTATCATTTAATGATTAGTAATTATGATGAAAAGAAATCGTGCCAAAGCTTCTTCCTACGATGAGTAATCGCAGGAAGAAGCTTTGGCACAACCTCTAATTCCTTCGTCAAATGACCATCTATTTTTATCATCACGATGAGTAATCGGTTCTCTAATTCATAATATAACTCATCAATTAAATTCTAGCCAAAAATCTCTACCACATATAATCCCTATTTTCATTTCACCTGCATCTAATAAATCCTGAGCTGCTTGTACATGAAAAAATTTCCTCCTCCAAAATGAACTCATTCGGGTTATTCTATCGTGCTTCTCTGAATGATTATAGTTCAGTACTTTTATTTAACATCCATCTGGATTAGCCAAATAATTTTCTGTAATAATAGAGAATCTTCTCTTCAGCCTTTATTATTAAACAGAGCTTGCCTCATCACCATATTCCTGATAATCAAAATAATCAAAGACAGCTGTCGTTTCATAGCCGGAATAATCAACTGCTGCCAGTCCAACAAACGCTCCGGTAAAGAACCCGCCATACGTTTGTAAAACATAATCATCTGATAAAACAGCTGCATCCAATGTGACCGGCAGATCTTGCCAATTTTGTCCATCAAAGGAGTACGCATAGCTGTAACTTTCCTTACGAACTTTTGTCTTGAACCAAACATACTGCGTACCTTCCGGAATTTTAACCGCCGCCTCTTTCAAATATGAGGTATAGTGTCCGCGATTATTTTCAGCAACCTCTATAACTGCACCATTGATTTCATTCCATGTTACAAAAACAAATGACCAATGATTATGGTTATAGTAATTAGTCATGCCTGCCATTTGCTGGTAAGAAAATGGCTCAAATTTCACCTTGGTTGTTGCATCAAAATAAAAGGCCTGCCAGCGACGAGCAATCATGGAAGTTTCGTGGCTGTTTGTCAGACTTCCTCGCCCAATCAGCTGCAGTTCACCGTTTCCAATGGTTCCCATCTCTTTTGAAAAGGGTACCCGCAAAGTATTCCAGTTCAAATCCAGCGTTGACTGCTCAAACGTGTCATACTGTGAGTGATCCTTTGGTGCTTCGGTCAGTTGTGCGTCCTTTGGTGCGTCTACATAGGTTGTTCCGCCATGTCCGCCCACAATTCGCGGCCATCCATCACTGTCCCATTCCACTTTTTGAATGGATGTTTCTCTACCTAATGTTGACCAGCCGCGAGGATCGGTTACTGATTCATTCGGGTGATGCCATGGACGTGAAACAAGCGAAGCATAATACCATTCTCCACTTGGTGTGTCTACTAAAGCACCATGTCCTTGTTTTTGTAAATAAGAGGCTGGTGTATCGAAATTCGTAATAAATGGACCATTCGGCTCTGTTTCAAAAGAAAGAGCATCCAATGTTTTAGAACGTGCCACAACTTCCTGATGGGTAAATACTGTCCCTCCTTCTGCAGCAAAAAGATAATAGTAGCCATTAATTTTATAGATATGAGGTCCTTCAACAAGCTTCACCTCTGTTCCCTGATAAATCGTTCGAGCTGTCTTGGGTTCTAATTTCATCGCCGTTACATCAAATTCTGTTAAGGTGATGCCGTCAAAAGGATGACGGTACTCACGATGATCCCATGTTTGCTGAACCAGATATTTTCGACCATTGTCATCATGGAACAGTGATGCATCAAAACCAACACCATTCAGCTTAATCGGATCAGACCACGGTCCTCTGATATCTGTTGCCGTCGTTAAATAATTCGTCATATCCTTAAAGGCACCTTCAACAACCTTAACATCTGTATAAACAAGCCAAAATTTCCCATCAGCATATGATAAATCAGGTGCCCAAATACCACCAGATGAAGGGTTGCCCTTCATATCCAATAACGTGGTTGTCGAAAGAGGGGATGGCAATAAATTCCAATGAACCAAGTCCTTGGATTCGTGCAAACGAACACCAGGAAACCATTCAAACGTTGAATTTGCAATATAATAAGTGTCCTCAACACGGATAATAGATGGATCAGCATTGAAGCCTGGCAGAACAGGATTTTTAATTTTCATAATAAGTTCAGCTCCTTGAGTAAGTATTTCCGAAATCATCAATGAGACCAGTAATTGATCCTCTCCCAAAAAGAAATGCCGTTCATCCTTTAGCAGCAGATCAGATAGCACAGAATAATTTTCCATTTGTTGGCAGGTCTCAATCAACTGACTCTTTAAAAATTTCTGTAATGATAATTATGCGGTATGATATTTTTAAATCTGTTGATTATTCCGATCATTTCTATCCATTCACGTTTCATTAACTAACGGGCAGCGTTAACAAAATGACTTTTCCATCGAAAGAAACCGTTATTTCCGATAAATTGCCTACAAATAGCAATAATTGACACAGGTTCATTCCATTCTTAGCCTGTTATTTCTGATAACAAGATTGTTTGACTGATTACTTTTTTCCCTGTCAGACGTTGAGAATGCTCATCCGGCTGCGAAAATCCAATATGGAAAGTCACACGCTCACCATCAAAAATCCGTTGCCCCTGTTCATTCACAACCTGCAAACAATTTTTTTCCAGCTCAACAACCAATGTATGATTGGCGCTACCAGCCAGTTGAATTCGTTTAAAATCTACTAATTTCCAATGCCTTGGAGCATATGAAGAACCATGAATTTGAACATAAATCTGTAAAACCTCTTCAATGCTCCAATCAGAGTTATTTTCAAGCTCCATCGTCAACTGAATACGATCAGATATTGTCAGCTCAACATTTGTTATTTGACTATTTCCGTAATTTAAACCATAGCCAAAAGGATAGTTCACCCGTGCTTCAGTATTTTGATACGTTCGATTGTCCATTGCATAATCTTTAAAATCCGGCAGTTCACAGCTGTCCTGATAAAACGTAACGGGCAGCTTGCCGCTTGGACTGATATGACCAAATAGAATATCGGCCAATGCTTTGCCGCCAAAACTACCCGGATACCACGTTTGAATTACGGCTTTGACTAGTGGATGCTCCTCCAGACCATCCAAACTTAACGCACTGCCTGAAGACAAAACAACTACCACAGGCTTACCTTGTTCTAAAACACGGGTTAATAACCGTTTTTGCGGAGGAGGCAAAGATAAACTATCTTTATCGCCAGCTCCATAAACATTCCCGCTATCTCCCTGTTCGCCTTCGATCGTTGGATCTAATCCTAAGCAAAGGATGGCTGCATCTGAGTATTTGGCTGCGATTAACGCCTCTGATTCACGTTCATTCGGTTTTGAAAGTCCTGATTCTGCATGGTCTCTAAATAAATGACTGCCTAAAGCATAATAAACACGTGCTGAGTCCGCTAATTCGTCTTGAATACCCGATAAAAATGTATGGTATTTAGAAGCTGTACCAAAATAATTACCGCTCAAAACAAGCTGATTGGCTGCATTTGGACCAATCACTGCAACACTTGTCAATTCCTTTTTGTCCATTGGCAGAAAATGATCATTTTTTAATAAAACCATCGCCCGCTGCGCTGCTTCAAGATTTACTTCCTGATGCTTGGGAGAGTCATTGATTTCATATGGGACAGCATTAAATTCACAGTCCTCATCAAACATACCCAAACGCACACGTGTTGTATACAAGGAAACAACCGCTTGTGTAATCTCCTCTTCTGTAACCAAACCACGGCTCAGCGCTTCAAACAGCGCATCTGATATTTCTCCTGCACATAAATGACAGCCTGCTTTTATTGCCAAAGCCATTGTTTCACTGGCTGATTTTGTGTAATGATGCTGTTCGTGCACATCCTCCAACGCAGCATAATCTGACACAACATGTCCGTCAAAATGCCATTGCTGGCGCAAAATTTTCTGAAGAAAGGTCTGATTGACACATGCAGGTATACCATTAATCGCATTGTAGCTTCCCATGACACTTTCAACGTCAGCTTCCTCAACTGCTGCTTGGAATGCCGGTAAATAGAATTCATTCAAATCCTTCAAACTTGCTTCAGCATTAAAGGAGTGACGATCTTTCTCTGGTCCGCTATGCACAGCAAAATGCTTAGCACACGCTGCCAAACGTAAATAAGCACCGTCTCCTTGCAACCCTTGAATAAATGCTTTGCCTAATCGGGCAATTAATAAAGGATCCTCACCATAGGTCTCCTGCCCTCTCCCCCAGCGTGGATCGCGAAATAAATTAAGGTTAGGCGACCAGTACGTCAGCCCTTTATAGATATCTCGATCCTCTAAAGCGGCGAATTCATTATATTTCGCACGACCTTCAATAGAAATAACTTCTGCAACATCCTGCAACAGCTTCTCATCAAAAGCGGCAGCCAGCCCGATCGCTTGAGGAAAAACAGTTGCCACACCTGCTCTGGCAACACCGTGAAGCCCTTCATTCCAATAATTGTACTCTTTAATAGATAAGCGAGGAATAGCTGGTGCTCGAAAATTTATCTGATCTATTTTTTCTGCAATCGTCATTTCCTGCACAATTTCTTTTGCAAGCACTCGTGCATCTTCTCGTGGGATCAAAAAATTTGCCTCCTTCATCCTATATTATTAGGGTGTGTCTGAAAACTCAAGCGGCGAATAGTTTGATGATTTTTATCGAACTCCTCGTCATAAATACTCGCTTATGAACCACATAAGCTGTGTTTTCTTCCTTGATTTCAACAAAAATCACTGAAAAATTCGAATCCCACTAACTTTTCAGACACGCCCTAGTGAACAGCTTCTTCAAAAATTTTATTTATTCATTTAAAAATATTATAAGATTGTCTGTAAACGATGCGTTAAATCGGCTGTTGCATTATAAACATCCTTATAAATAGCATAGACTTTCTTGTATTTTTGAACATTTTCTGGAATTGGCTGATATTCATCCTTATAGTGAACAAAAGCAGCTGCACACTCTTCCGCTGTATCAAACCAATTACAGCCTAGTGCTGCCAACATTGCAGCGCCCAGTCCGGGACCTTGTTCAGCAGTTAGATTTACAACCGTTGTATTAAAGACATCTGCCTGCATTTGCAACCAAGCTTTATTTTTAGCCCCGCCGCCAACAGAAACAATTTTGGTAAAGTTTTTACCTGCAACATGCTCCATCAACTTCTGTGAATCACGTAGAGAGAACGTGATTCCCTCCAAAACAC
Organism: Enterococcus sp. BWB1-3; assembly: GCF_016745275.1. Lineage (GTDB taxonomy): Bacteria > Bacillota > Bacilli > Lactobacillales > Enterococcaceae > Enterococcus_L. The sequence continues at coordinate 19,566 of NZ_JADOEP010000026.1, read as the reverse complement.
TACGGGCAAAATGCTTCAACTGATGGTGGGTGTCAATGCCAATAAAACTACCGCGAATCTTACTATCCACATGCGGCGTTCGCTCACCAACAATATATGGGGTAAACAGCAAGCCATCACTCCCGGGCACAACAGTATCAACTTCCTTTAAAAGTTCATCAAACGAAAGCTCAGGTGCAAATGTTGTTTTGAACCAATTTAAGCTATCACCTGCTGCTAACGTAACACCCATCGAGTAGCAGGCATTCTCAATCACATGGTTGAATAAATGAAGCTTACCCTGATAATCTTTTTCGGCATTCTTTTCATAGCTTAAAAACACACCTGAAGTACCAATTGAGGCCATTCCGATATTCTCTGATACAATTCCTGCACCAAGTGCTGCACAAGCATTGTCCGCTCCACCGCCAAAAATTTTAACCTCTTGCTTAAATCCAAAGGTTTCTTGAAGCTCCGGCAACAGCTTTCCTCGAAAGCCCGATGAAGAAATAAGAGCGGGCATAAAGTCTGCAGATAAGCCGAAAGCAGTCATCATTTCTTCTGACCAATTTTTGGATTCAATATCCAGTAAAAGAGTACCGGCTGCATCTGAATAATCCATTTGAATCGCCCCAGTTAAATAATAAGCAAGATAATCCTTCGGCAGCATAAATTTTTTCGCCTTTGCCCAAATATCCGGTTCATTTTCCTGAACCCAAAGAATTTTTGGCAATGTAAATCCTTCTAAAGCAATATTTTTTGTGATTTTAAGAACCTTTTCTCCCATTTTCGTCATAATCTTCCGACATTGTTCTGTTGTTCGAACATCATTCCACAAAATGGCATTTCGTAGGACCTCACCTGCCCCGTCAACTAAAACCAAGCTGTGCATTTGTCCTGAAAAGCTGATTCCTTCCAGCTTTTCAGCCATATCAGGCACCTCATGCAGCATTTCCTGTAAAACACTCTTTGTTGCTTCCAACCAACATTTTGGATCCTGTTCACTATAGCCCAGTTTAGGTGTTTCCAAAGGATAACCACACACCTTTGAAGTCACTATCTGACCTGCTTTATTCATTAACAATCCTTTAATAGAACTGGTTCCTAAATCTAATCCTAGTACGTAACTCATTTGGCTCTCCTTCTCTATGTTTATTTTTTTATAAAGCCTTCACTTTTTAAGCCTCTAAGGGTAACTCTGCACATTCAGCTGAGCTTTATATTTTTTATTATTGTATTTTTTTCCTATGAAGGTGGTGAAATTCAAGTATTTTAACACGTTAAGTGGTGTCTCCTAAATCTCCCAAACTATTTCCGGGTACTCTTCCAGAACCCATACTACTACTTTTATACATCTATCTTAGTAATTCCATTCAGTCTTCAATCCGTTTTCTTAAATTAAAATAGGTCTCTGCATTCAGAAAACTAATTTCCTGAATCATTTGAGTTAATAAATGATAATCATTTGGGTAAATACCTGCTTCAACCTTTTCAGCTAAATAATTGGCTAAAATCCGCCGAAAATAATGATGCCGAGAATAGCTTAAGAAACTTCTTGAATCCGTCAGCATCCCAAGAAAGTTCATTAGAATGCCTCCATCAGCCAAAGCCTCCATTTGATTGATCATTCCTCGATAGGTGTCATTAAACCACCAGCCAGCTCCAAACTGTACTCGACTTTTTATGCCATGATCATTCATTTGAAAATTAGCAGCTGTTGCAGCAATAAGGTCGTTTTGATTGGGGTTTAAATTATATAAAATTGTTTTAGGCAGTTGATTCGTTTTATCCAGACTGTCCAACAATTGGTTTAATGGGCATGCAAGCTCCGCTTGATCATAAATAGAATCTCCGCCACTATCTGGACCTGCCCTATTAAACAATCGGGTATTTGCACTACGTACTGCCCCAAAATGCAGCTGCATGACCCAACCATAGCGATGATAGATTTTCCCTAAGGCATGCAGCAACTGTCCTTGCCATTGAGCAATTTCAAGGGTAGATAACGGCAGATCAGCCAAGGCTTTTTGCAAAATAGCATCCAGTTCCTCCTCACTTGCTTCAGCATAGACGAATGCTGTAAACCCATGATCACTAATCGTGCCTCCATGCTTATGGAAATAGTCAATCCTTTTTTCTAAAAACTTCACCACTGCCTCAAAAGTCGTCAGCTGTGTCTTTGTTTGTTTGTCTATCCTATGAATATATTTTGAAAATCCGGCTTTCTCAATCCCAAGGATCGGATCTGGTCGAAAGCTTGGCGCTACCGTACAAGGAAGATCGGATGCAGCAATTACTTGATGAAAACTCAAGTCGCTTAAAATATCATCTGTCGTTCCAATATATTGAACATTTGACTCTATAATTAAAGACTGCGCAGTGACTTCATGAGCAGCCAGATACTCATTGCAACTGTTGTATATCTGTTCGGCTGTTCGTGTATTTAAAAGCTCTGTAATACCAAAATACTGCTTCAATTCCAAATGGGTCCAATGATATAATGCATTGCCTAACAAACGCTCCACTGTCTGAGCCCACGCTTGGAATTTTTCCCAGTCGCTGCTGTCTCCTGTGATATACCTCTCGTCGATTCCGCAAGCGCGCATGGCGCGCCACTTATAATGATCTCCACCTAACCATAATTCTGTAATTGAAAGAAACCTTGTATTTTCTGCAATCATTTGAGGCTCCAAATGACAATGATAATCAATAATCGGCAGATGTTCAGCACTTTCATGATAAAGCTTTTTTGCTAATTCTGTTTGCAATAAAAAATCATGATGAATAAACATAACAGACGTACTCCTTCTCCCCTTTCTTCCGACAAATACTTTCGTTAAAAACTCAATTACTCAGAGACATTGACAGTACGTCAACCTTATTAAAATCCGAATAAACAGCGTTGTTTTTCAATTTGAACTTATTGAAAACCAATCCAACTTCAGCACGGATCACCTTTGAAATTACAAAAATCTGTTTTTCCCAGACTAAAAACCACGCCCGTCAGCACCAGTTAAAACAAGTTCAACTTTTGTGTGCCCTGCTTCTGCTATCGATTCATTTGTTCAAAAAACAAGTCTATTGAAAAGCGTCGATTCACATTTAAATACACATAATAGTTTACTGCTCCTCCTAAAAAACATAGATAAGCCAATGAAAAGTTTTGAAGGAAAAAAATAGCCAGCAGTACATAAAGAAAATTCACTAACGTTACCAGAGGCAATCGGCAGCTGATAAACAATGACCAGACCAATCTTCGCTTTAAAGAAATTGCTTTTACCCGTGTATCTGTTGAAATAACTAAGACAAAGAACATGCTGCTTAATAAGAAGCAGCCTACAATGATCAACAAATACATCATCATTGTTAAATTTGCAACAAATAATATCCTCAGATCCAGCACTATGAGTACGATAAAAAATGTATAGACCAAGAAAGTTTGCCAACCATTTTTTAAAACTTCTTTATACAAAGAGATGTATCTTCCAATTGAAATTGTGTCCTCTTTGCTTTCTTGAATAGATTTAAACTGAGCAGAAAAACTAGCTAACAAAAAAAAGATTGGAACAATGAAAAAAACAAAATTATTCATCGTCAAACGAAGAAACAGCAACAGAATTAAAAATAAGCTATTCGAGAGTATGAAATACGTGTTCTGAACCAATAATCGATAACTGAATTGAACAGCTGAAACGGTCCAATCAGTAATAAAATCAAACTGATGATTAAACATTGATTTATCTCCTATCCTTTAATTCCAGACGAAGTAACACCTTCAACAAAATATTTCTGTGCACTGAAGAATAAGATAATTGCCGGCAATAATGAAATAAGAGACATTGCAAACACCTGATTCCATGGCGTATTCGTTGATGGATCAACATTTAGTTTTAAAGCAAGCGATACTGGGTACTTATCCTGAGAAGTAATATAAATTAAAGGACCAAGAAAATCACTAAACGTCCAGACAAACTGAAAAATAACACAGGATATTAATGCTGGTTTTAATGCCGGAACTAATATTCGCCAAAGAATATCAAAAGAATTACAGCCATCAACAGTCGCTGCTTCATCTAAATCCCTTGGAATTGAGCGGAAAAACTGGATCATCATAAAAACAAAAAATGGCTCTTGTCCAAAAAATGAATTTGCAATAAGCGGAATGTATGTATCCAGCATGCCAAGATTTTTCCAAAACAAATATAAAGGAATTCGTGTAACTACTTGTGGTAAAAACATCGTTGCCATCAACAATGAAAACAAAACTTTTTTAAAAGGAAAATCAAACCGTGCAAAACCATAGGCTGTAACTGTTGCAGAGATCAACGTAAACAAAATTTTAGGAATAACATATTTAAATGTATTGATAAAATATAAAGTGAAGGTATAATCCCCTTTTGTGTTCCATCCATCAATGTATGCCTGGAAATCTATTCTTCTGGGAATAAATCCAATTGAAGTAAATATTTCATTATTCGTTTTAAAAGTAGCCCCGATCATCCAAAGAATCGGATATAACATGACAATTGCTACTGTTGTCAAAATAACATACCTGACAATTGATTGTATCAGCTGTTTCTGCGCCCGTTTCTTTTCTGCTAAACTTGGTGTAACCTCCATTTATTTTCCACCTCCATCAGAGTAATAGACCCATTTCTTTTGACTGGCGAATACAATGATCGTTGAGCAAACAATGAGTGCAAATAGGACCCAACTAGCAGCACTTGCATATCCCATATCAAATTCTTTAAAGGCTTTATCATAAATGAACATTGATGTAAGATAGGTTGAATTAAGAGGTCCTCTCCCAGTAACAATAAATGGACCATTAAATTCTTGAAATGCATTATTCAATTGCATGACCAAGTTGAAAAAAATAGTTGGGGTAATTAGCGGCATGGTTATTTTATAGAACTGAGTAAATTTTGAAGCCCCATCAAGTCCTGCTGATTCATATAAGTCCTGAGGAATTTCCTTTAACGCAGCTAAAAAAATCAGCATGGAGGAACCAAATTGCCAAATTTTTAAAATAATCAACACCGTCATTGCCCCCGTAGGAGTGGATAACCAGTCAATCGGCTGAACACCGAATGTTCCTAAAAATATATTCACCAGTCCTTTAGGTTGAAACATAGATCGCCAAAGAACTCCTATCGCAATATTTCCACCTAAAATCGAAGGAATATAATATGCTGTTCGATAAAAATTAATTCCTTTCAATTTGAAGTTTAAAATAAACGCAACAAATAATGCGAACCCTAACTGGAATGGTACAGTAAAAACAGTATAAATTAACGTAGCCTTCAATGATTCAATGAAGGTTTGATCCCTGAATAGATTGATATAATTTTGTAATCCTAAAAATTCAGGTGTTTGTCCAACTCTGGCAAGAGAATAATCAGTTAATGCATAATAAAATGAAGAAATAATAGGCCAAATGGTTAATATTAAAAAACCAATCAGCCAAGGTGTTATATAGAGCAATCCCGTTTTTTTCCTTTTCATACTTGCACTCCTTTCAATATTATGAGATTCAAAAAGATTTGTATATAACGAGAGTGGGACAGAAATAAAATTTCAAACTTTCTTCCTATCTAACCCCGAATAAACGGTGGTACAAAAGCAAAAATTCTTTTTGCGACAAGTAACCGCAGGAGCAACTCCTTCGGAATTAAGCCGAACTATCCTAAAAATATGAGAAACTCCAGGTCCTTCAACTCTAGTATGTTTCATACGTAGAAGTTGATGTGATCGAAGCACAGCGTAGTGTATCAATTCACAGCTATTCATTCTATGAATAGTGTTCCTTGACAATTTTCGGATATTCCTTCTTAATTCTCGGAGCTGATCGCTTTTGTCCCAACCTCGTTTCTTCTTGTACTTAATTATTGCAGTTTATAGTCTTTAGCAAGTTTAGCTGCTTGCTCTTTCGTTTTCGTATACACATTATTAGCAGCGGTCTTTAAATCTGTTTTTCCAAGCTCTACTGCCTCAATCTCATTTGTATAGATTGTAGTCAATGTACCATCTTCGTAGAAAGGTGTTTCGCTGATTTTCACAGCTTCCTGTGCATACTCGTAACCATCTTTCATAAAACCAGTTAATTGACCATCTGCAATTAATTCTTCAACTGCTGCTTTAGATGCCGGAACCCCGCGTGATAAGCCTAAAATTTCATTTGCTTTTTTTCCATTAAGAAAATCATTCAAGAATATTCCGACCTCTTCAGGATTCTCTTCATCCTTTTTCACTGAAAACAGCAGAGAAGGTTTTGATAACAGATTTACTTCTTTGCCGCCTTCGGCAATCGGATAATCAACAATCACCAGTTCATCACCAATCTCTTTCAAGGATTCATAATCTGATGTAATACCAGCATTCCAACCAATACCGCCGCCGTATTCGCCCTCTAACCATTTTTTATTTGTAGCTAAAGAGACAGGCTCAGTTCCAACATTTTCAAGATAATCTTTGCGGGAAACAAACACACGAGCATCAGCCATTTCTTTATACCAAGTCATAGCATCCAGATAATCCTGCTCTGTCCAATTCATATTCCCTTTTTCATCAAATTCAGCTTTTCCTGTTTTTTGCTGCAGCCAGACCGTTACAGGGAAACGCCAGGTTGGCGAAGCAATACAAAATGATCCTTCAGGTAGTTTTTTTGCTGCCTCGGCATAGTCATCCCATGTTTTAAGCGTCTCAATATCAATACCATTACGCTCATATGCAGACTTATTAAGATACATCACAAGTGTATTTTCTCCATAAGGTACAGCGACTTGCTTGCCGTCCACTTGCCCAAACTTCAAAAATTCTTCGTCATATGTTGATAAATCCAGACTATCAATTGTGCTTAAATCATAAAATCCGTCATTTTGCCCAAATTGAGGTACCCAGTTATACATCAGCGTAGTAATATCTGCTAAAGTATTTCCTGCATAACGTGTTGTAAATACTTGATCTAAATCGCCAAATCCGCTTGGTTCTCCTTTAACGGTGATGTCAGGATGTTCCTTCTCAAAATTTGCAATCATATCTTGAGTTGCCTTATGCCGGTCATCATTTCCCCACCAGCTGAAACTGATTTCAATTGCTCCTTCTTTTTTTTCCGTATCTGCCTTTTTTTTCCCTGCATTACAGCCTGTTGCAAGTACAGCAACTGAAAGCAATGAAATAACCGTAAGTACTCTTTTTTGCCATCTTCTCATTTTATTTACTCCTTTTCATTATTTAATAATTGAATTGATATAAGATAAATCTATTGTTTCAGCTAGTTTCTGTCCACCCAGATCAGATAAATGAAGACCATCACCACTATCAAAAGTCAGTTGGAGCCTATGATTTTGTTCCAAATCCATCACTGCAAAATCAAAATCTGCAATGCCATCAAAATCTTTATTTCGTCGAATCCATGTATTTATTTTTTGTCGTTCTTTTTCAAGATCATCACTGTAAAACAGTGACTGGCCCAGCGGTGTTAATGTCCCAACGATTACCTTAGCTCCATGCTGATGAGCAAAAGCCGCATATTGACCTATTCCACTTTTCAGTTCTTCCAAGGTATAAGAATATTCTCCTGTTCCATCATGTCGGGAGATGATGTCATTAATTCCATGAAGACAGATCACGACATCCACTGCTCCATACATAAACACTTCTCTTTCAAATCTAAAAAGTCCAGCGTTCCCATGACGTGTATATCTATCGTTTTCCGGATTTTGTCCCTTGAGAACACGACTTCCGCCAATTCCTCGATTCAATACTGCAAGCTCATGCATGCCGGACCGAAAAAAGCGTGTTTTAAGAGCATCCACCCAAAAACCCTGCTGAGTCAGCGAATCACCAAAAGCAACAATTGTCTTTGCTGTATCTTCCACCAAAAAATCGAGTCCGCTAATTCCATAAATATAAAACATTCGCTCATTTTCTTTCACCATTCGGAAAAGCGTTTGTTGTTCAACATATTCTTTTTTACCGTCTTTCAGCCGGTAATTAGAAACTGCCAGTTCTCTTCTGGAATAAGATACCGTTCCGCTCCGTAAAATTGTTCTCTCTTTAACAACCGTCTCAATTTCAAGGATGGTGCCTGGATTAAGCTCCAGTTGAATTTCATCACTAATTAACTGAGCAGCTGGAAAAATAGAAATCTTTTCCTGACAGTTAACTGTAACTATTTTTCTTTCCCCGCGTTTCAAGGTTTTTGAATCTACTTGGCAAATGCTTACCCGCTCTAAAATTAGATTTTCTTGTCCGTATTCATTAGAAAAACGAAGCTTCAAACTCTTTGTATGATGATTTGAGCGAATACGTATGACTTGTAATTGATTCTCGATTTCTGACGGCCATGAGCGATAATCCTGCTGAGTGTAGCTCCAGACATTTGACCACTTCATACATAAACCTCTCTAAGAATAAATCTGCCGGTTAAAATCATCCGGTACTCCGCTTTTACGATAAAAATAAGTGTTAATTTGATCCTTCCAGTCACGTGCCGAACGCTTTTGCTCCTGCAGCCGCTCTGCAACATTTTGATAGCTGGCTTCATCCAAATGAGGTTTTAGCTGCTCCCAAACTCTGATATACTCCTCTACTTTTTCATAGCCTTCAAAATGCGTATCATAGATATGCTGAATAACTGTTTTGCCGCTTTGAAGAACATGTTCATATGGCAAATGATGGAAAAACAGTGCCAGCTCATCCGGGCAAGCAGCAAGATCTTCATATTCTTCAAATCGTTTATCTGAGTATTGGCGTGTGTATCCGGTTCCATCTTTTAATGTACGATTGACCCCAATACCATTACGATCAGCAAAGTGATAGGTTCCCCATCGATCATATTCATAACCATCAACATCAGGTCCATAATGATGATTTGGGCGGACCATAAATCCGATACCTAGTGGTGCTGTGTAATTTTCATATGTTTGATATGAAGTCAGTAGAATGTCTGCCAGCATTTCTTGTTTGGCAGTATCCAGATCAAATGTCAACGACAACCATTCATCTGCAATTGTTTCAGAAGAAAGCTGATTATCCCAAATCAATCGACCGTAACCAAAAAGATTTGCTTGTGCCAATTTGTGTCCTGTCCAATTATCATCTATGCCAACATTCACTACAGCTGCAACACCAGAATATTTCGTATTTGGTGATTGATTACATAAAATATTCTTAACAAACGAATGTTTTACCGGATATTTCGTATCAAAATCAAGCACTTCTTTCCACATCGGCAATAAATAGCAAAGATGCTTCTGCTGGCCTGTATACTCCTGCGTAACCTGAAACTCTAAAATTTGATTAGTCTGTTTTAATGCACCAAAAAGCGGAGAAACAGGTTCTCGAACTTGAAAGTCAATGGGGCCATTTTTAATCTGTAAAATGACATTACTCTCAAATTTTCCATCAAGCTTCATAAAGTTATCATATGCTGCTTTAGCTCGGTCAATACTTCGATCACGCCAGTCCTGCAGACAATTGTAAACAAAGCAACGCCAAATAACTAAGCCCCCATAAGGTTTCAATGCACGCGCCAACATATTCGCACCATCATCATGATCACGACCATAAACAAATGGTCCCGGCTCCCCTTCGGAATCCGCTTTCACAACAAATCCGCCGAAGTCTGGAATAATGGAGTAAATACTACGTGCTGTATCTTTCCAAAACTTCTCAACTGCTTTATCTACAGGGTCCGCAGTCTTTAAGCCGCCAATTGTGATCGGTGCAGCAAAATTGACACTTAAATACGTACTTATTCCATATTGCTGAAAAATATCAGCAATCTCTTTAATATCACTTAAATGTGTTTCTGTGATAAAATAAGTTTCTCGTTTATGGACATTCACATTATTAATAGATATCGCATTAATTCCAATTGATGCTAAAAGTCGTCCATACTCTCGAAGTGTATCAAAATTCTTTCGGAACTGATTATCCTCATAAAAGATGGATCTCCCAGCATAACCACGTTCAACTGAACCATCAAAATTATCCCAATGATTCAGCATTCGAATCGCTTGATCTGGAACTGAGCGAATCCCTTTATCTAAACGACTTCCTCCAAGGAATTCTTGATACAGACGAAACAATCCATATAACAATCCTTTCGTTGTATTTCCTTGAATGATGAGACTCTTCTCTTTTCTTAAAATCTCAAATCCTTCTGTGCCTAATGCGTTGTCCGTTATCAACTGAAACTGTAATGAAGCTGACGGATGATCACTTCGTTTACAGTTTGGAAACAATTCATTCATTTCATAAATAATTGTTTCAGTTATTTTGTCTTTACTTTCTATTTTAAAAGATGTCAATGTTGAATCCATTATTTTTTTTCGCAGCCAACACTTATCACGCATATTAACTTTACCTTCCACTTCTTTCCTAGAGGTCGGGACAGAAGCATTCAGCTTCAAACACCCAGCAGGTACTATTCAAGATCAGCTCGTACCTCACTGTATTTCTCAGTAATAAACCGAAATTTACAAAAATGACAAGAAGAATTGCAGAAAGTTCCGGAGAATACCTTGTAGGATGCCTTGCAGGAACTAGACGGCATGTATCGAGGATCGCAATGTATGAGAACCGCAGATGCGAGGGAGTTTATTCCTACTTGAAGCTTTACAACTTTTCAGTACCCACGCAGGTATTGTTCATCATAGTCCATAGGGGACTAACTGCTATGCTTCGAGCAGTCGCAGAAGTACTTGTATATAACCTGGCCTGTGACGAATGTCCCACGAAGAAACATCTATTTTTATATACTAATGATTCTCAACAATTTCGGTTTATTATCAAAGAAGTTGCCTCTGCAATTACTCGGTGCACGGGTAAGTTCCTAACTGCACCAAGTAATCGCAGACAACAAAAAGCTTTTTACTTCTGTCTCGCCATTTATTCCAATTTTCCAAAGCTTGTAAATCTAGGAAGTATCTTTTCAATATTCTTTTTCTTTAACATATTCTGCTAATAGTACTATTTATAGTTAATCTTCAACAGAATCTGTTTTTATATTACTCTTTTCTTTTCCATAAGCCTCTAATTCTGCTGCTGGAACATATTTCACATCAATTGGAATAGTTGGATCGATAGTTTCGCCATCAATTGTTTTCACCAGATTTTCTATCACCTGATATCCAATTTGATATGCATCCTGATCAACAATTGCTGTAATCCGACCATCATCAATTCCTTTTAACCAAGTATCTGTATAATCAAATCCATAATGAAGAATTTTTCCAGATTTACTTTGTGATTCAATAGCACTCATCACACCTACATCCGGACCCTCAGAGCCCAATGAAAATACTGTCACCAAATCCTTATTTGCAGAAATATAGCCTTCCAACTGTTTCTTAGATTCAGAAGGTTGATCGTTGTCTTGGATAGTAGCTAAAAATTTAAAATTCTTTGCATCTGAGCCGTAAACTTCTTCAAAGCCTTCTTTTAATCCTTTTTCACGGTCAATCATAGTCGGCTGAGCGACGTCTACACAAACGATAGCGATAGAACCGCTTGTAATCCCTTTTTCTTTCATCTCTTCTGCCGCTTGTTTTCCTAATTCCTTCCCAGCAGATACATTATCTGTTCCAACATAAGCAGTTCGATCTTCTGGGTTCTCCAAATCTGCGTCAAAAGTTATTACAGGAATATCTTTATCCATAGCCGCTTTGATCGGATCAACAAAGGCCTTTTTCTCAATCGGTGCAATAGCAATTCCGGCAACATTTTTTGCCGTTGCTTCTTTAACAAATCCAATATGCTTTTCTTTTTTACTGGGCTCAGCTGATGGAGAAGTTTTCGTTACCAATGTATAGCCTAATTCTTTTGCTGCATCTTCTGCACCTTTTTTCATTGGATTCCAGTAAGCTCCTGTATCAACGATTGGAATAAAATACAATGTCTTTTCACTTTCTTCGCTTGCAGAACTTCCCTTGCCGCACCCAGCAGCCAATAACAATGTTGCAACCATCATCCCAGTTAATAGTACTTTTCCTTTTTTAAACATTCGTTTCAATCTCCCTTATTTTCTATTTTTTAAAGTAGCTAGTACTAATTGCTATAATTAAGATTGTCGACTTGCTCTGCGTTTCAGGTAATCTATGATAATAGCCAAAATGATCACCAGTCCTGTCACCGTATCCTGTAAGAAAGAATTAACGCCCATAAGTGTTAACCCGTTTTTGAATACCTGTAACGTTAAAATACCTGCAACCGCACCTCCGATTGTCCCAATTCCACCACTAAAAGATGTTCCCCCCATAATAGCGGCTGCCATTGCAAAGAGATCCAATCCATTTGCATCTTTTGAAGCGCCACCATTTAGATTTGAAACAATCAACAGCCCTGCAACCGCTGCTAACATTCCTTCAATGATAAAAATTTTAACAATATGCAAATCCGTATTAATTCCCGATAATCGAGCAGCTTCCGGATTTGACCCAACAGCATAAGTATATTTTCCAAGACGTGTATTTTTCATTACAAAAACAAAAACTACAATAATGATAACAAAGATTAGGGCATTACTTTTAACCATCTCTGTACCAATTGGCATTTTAGCTAATTTATTAAACCATTCTTTATCCGAGCCGATGAACTGTTCATCCGTAAAAAAGCCCAGCATCCCTTTAATCACATAGCTTGTCCCTAATGTTAAAATAAAGGACGGCAAATCAAATTTCTTAATCAAAAGAGCATTCATTGTCCCTAATATCGCCCCAACCAGCAGCGAAATACAAATTACAACCGGTGCCGGCAAGCCACTGTTAGACGCATATAAACCAACCATTCCAGCAGCCATTCCCACATAACCAATTGATAAATCAACATAACCACAAATCAAAATCATGGCATAAGCAACAGTCAAAATACCTACAGGCGGAATCTGTTGTAAAAAATTCTCAACATTGTATGTACTCAAAAAATCACCATTCGCAACTGAGAAAAAAATCACCAGAGATACCAATACCAGATAGACTGAATAATTCATAAAAAGAGATTTTATATCTATGCTTTTCGTTCTTTTTTCCATATTTCTATCTCCCCCATTCTTTAGGTAATTCAAAATATATTCACCTAAAACTCCAAATCCTTGATATACAAGGATTCATAACCTGTTTTCGCCCCTTATTGTAATAATCTCATTATGTTATCTTAGATAGCAAATCGAACACTTTACAATAAACAGTATTGAGCTGTAATAGTTGTTCTGACACGCTTTTTTGCTGCCCTTTTTATCGCTGGAATACGCAATGATGGACGCTCTTTATCAAGTGCATCAGTTATTTAATCGGTCAGTTTTCCATAAATTATTTTGAATTGCCTTCTTTACAAAACACAGTCTTACAAAGGACTGCCAACAAATCTTCAACATCATTGACCAAGTGTTGCATACTTCATGATCAATTCCTGTGCTTCATCTTTCTTATCTGAGTAAGCCGAAACATCCAGCTCTCCTGTAATCCTGCCCTCATGAAAAACATGAATACGGTCACAAATTCCCAAAAGCTCAGGAATCTCAGAAGAAACAATCAAAATTGTTTTTCCCTGCAATGCCAACTGATTGATAATTGAATAAATTTCCGATTTTGCCCCTACATCAATTCCTTTAGTCGGTTCATCGAAAATATACACTTGATTATCTGTATTTAGCCATTTTGCTAATACTACTTTTTGTTGATTTCCGCCGGAAAGGCTGGAAACAGGATTTTCAATATCACTGATTTTGATGTTTACCTCTTTCACAAAATGATTTGCGGTCTCTTTCAATTCTTGATGATTCAGCACAAAATGATCTAAATGAGTCATCGTGATATTATCCTTAATAGACAGTCCCAATAACAAGCCTTGATGTTTGCGATCTTCTGTCAGTAATCCTATACCATTACGAATTGCATCTTCTGGAGATTTGATAGATACAGTATGATCTCCTATTTTTATTTGACCGGATTTCATTCGGTCTGCACCAAAAATTAAACGCATTGTCTCTGTACGACCGCTGCCAACTAAGCCTGAAAATCCCAGAACCTCGCCGCGGCGAGCCTCAAAGCTGACATCCTTTACATGACCAAAACGATCGTACAAATGACAAACCTGCAAATATGGGGCGCCAATTTCAGTTGCTTGTTTCGGATATAGATCTTTGATTTCACGACCTACCAGCATAGAAATAATCTGATCTTCAGATAATCGACTGACTTCTTCTGTCGCAATATATTCACCATCGCGCATAATTGTGATTCGCTCACCTAACTCAAAAATTTCCTTCATTCTGTGAGAGATATAAATGCTTGAAAACCCTTTTTCTTTTAGCCGTCGAATAATAATGAACAAGACTTCTACATCTTTATCAGATAAAGCAGTTGTTGGTTCATCGAAAATAATAACCTTTGCATTTAAACTTAATGCCTTTGCAATTTCGATCAATTGCTTATTCGCAGTTGAAAGGGACCCCACATGTGCATCAGGACTTACCTTTGCACCTACAAGATTTAACCAGTACTCTGTCTCTTCATGCAGCTTCTTAAAATCAACGATTCCTAAAAACTGATTCTTATAAGGTAAACGACCAATAAAAACATTTTCTGCCACTGACAAATCTTCTGCCAAATTTAACTCTTGATGCACAAAGCCGATTCCCAGTTCTGTTGCCAGCTCCGGCGTCATCTTGGAAATTTCTTTTCCTTCAAAAATGATTTTTCCAGCATCTTTATCAATTAGACCAGCTAAAATATTCATCAAAGTGGATTTACCAGCACCATTTTCACCCATAAAGGCATGAATCTCCCCTTTTCGAACTTCCAGCTTTGCCTTTTTCAAAACATGAACAGGACCAAAACTTTTTTCAATACCTGTCATTGAAAATAAAAGTTCATTTTCCATGGAACCCTCCTTCTGTTTACTAAAAAACAAGTCTACTCTTCCTAACAAGAGATACTACCAGTCTTAGGAAAAACTTTGTCAAAAAAAACTTCAAGAACAAGTTACGAACCGGCATTAAAACTTTTCAAAACAGAATTTCTTATTTTACAGAAAAACCACACTCTCCACAACTAGAAAATTAGACAATCTTTTATGTTCAAAACATTCACCGTGCAACGAGCCGGAAATACACCTCTTTAAAAATAAGCAGCCCATCCAAAAAGTAAATGTGTAAATGATTGGGCTGCTTCAAGTTACTTCCGTCTATTGTTTATTTGTGTCTAGAACGCGGTTGGGACAGAAGCACTCAGCTTTAAACACTAAGTAGATACACGCACCATCTTACTTCTATTCCTACCGCTTATTCGGATTTTCCAAATAGTATTGTTCTGGAAATTATTTATGTCCCAAACCTGTTCTCATTTCTTTGTAGAGAGATTTATTTCTCTGCTATACTAAATAATCATTCAAGCAAGATTTCACATATTCAATATGGCTTGATTCCAGCTTAATATCTTTTAACTTCAACGCATAATTTGTCAAGCTTTCCAAATCTTCTTGATTCGCTACAATTGACGCACCAATCCCTTTTTGGAATGTCGCATAACGTTTTTCCTTCAAGTCATCAAAGAAGCGGTCTTCTTTCAATTTCGCAGCTGCTTTCAACCCTCTTGCGAAAGTATCCATACCTGCAATATGTGCCAAGAATAGATCTTCCATTTCAAAACTTGAACGACGTACTTTTGAATCAAAATTAATGCCTCCAGGTGCAATCCCGCCATTTTCTAATACACCATACATTGCCAGCGTCACATCGTATACATTTGTTGGAAATTCATCTGTATCCCAGCCTAATAGAACATCTCCTTGGTTGGCGTCCAATGAACCTAATGCGTTATTAATGCGAGCAACTTCAATTTCATGTTCAAAGGTATGACCAGCAAGTGTCGCATGGTTCGCTTCCAGATTTAATTTGAAGTCTCCCTCCAATCCATATTTTTGGATGAATTGCAATGCTGTTGCTGAATCAAAATCATATTGATGTTTGCTAGGTTCTTTAGGTTTAGGCTCAATTAGGAATTGTGGTTTATGCCCTATTTTCTCTCCGTAAGCTACTGCCATTTTGAATAAGCGTGCAATATTGTCCAGCTCAAAAGCCATATCTGTATTCAACAATGTCTCGTAACCTTCACGTCCACCCCAGAAAACATAGTTTTCACCATTTAATTTTTTAGAAATATCCAATCCTTTTTTCACTTGTGCTGCCGCATAAGCAAACACATCTGCATTATTTGTTGAAGCTGCTCCGTTCACATATCTTGGATGGCTGAACATATTTGCTGTGTTCCACAATAATTTGATTCCGGTTCTCTCCATCTGATCTTTGATCAAATCAGTAATCTCATCTAAATTATTATAGAATTCTTCTAAACTGTCTCCCTCCGGAGCAATATCTATATCATGAAAACAAAAATACTCTGCACCTAATTTTTCTAAAATCTCAAAGAATGCAACTACTCGATTTCGTGCTGTCTCCATCTCAGTAGAACCAATCCATGTTCGCTGATTCGTTGGCAGACCAAACGGATCACTGCCATCCTGTGTCATCGTATGCCAGTAGGCGACTGCAAAACGCAAATGTTCTTTCATCGTTTTACCAGCCACAACTTCTTCTGGATTATAATGTCTAAAAGCAAATGGATTAGTTGTTTTAATACCTTCATAGTTGATTTTTTCTACTTGTGGAAAATAGCTCATCATTGTTTCCTCCTAAAATTATAATAAATTCATAGTTAGTTCGTTCTTTTTACAAACTAACATGTTAATAACATTGTATACGCTTCACTTTTAATGGTCAAGCTTTTTTTCACAAAAAAAGCTTTATTAATTATAGTTTTCAAATATTTTTAATTTATAAATATTTAATATGTTTATTTTACAAACAAACTTTTATATGTAAAAAAACTAGCAAAAGGTTAGGGTTTCCTATATACTATTATTAAGTATATTCATTAAATAAATTAACAGGATGTGTTTTTATATATGGAGAATTCAAATTACACTAGAAGGACACCCAACGAGTCATTATGCTTAGAATTCATTATGAACAATAAGGACCTTTCTCGAGCAGAGCTTTCAACTATGACTGGTCTTACAAAAGCAACGATCTCTGTCATTGTAAAAAAGCTGCTTGAGGATCATTTGGTGTTAGAAACAGGTATTGGGGTATCCAGCAATGCAGGAGGTCGGAAGCCCATCAATTTACAGTACAATGGAAAAGCGGGACTCTCGATTTCAATTGATGTTGGTTACAATTATATTAATGCTTTACTCAGCTATCTTGACGGAGAAGAAATCAGCATTCTGCAAAAGAAACCTATTGCATTGAATGAAGAGACGATAAAAAAACATTTTTCTGAAATTATCGAATCATTTAATGAAAGCTTGCCTCAAACATATTATGGAGTTATTGGTATCGTTGTTGCTGTTCACGGACCCGTTTATGATGGAAATATCATATTTACTCCTCATTATAATTTAGATCGAATTCCCTTTAGAAAAATCACTGAAGAATTGAGTGACTACCCAGTTTATTTAGAGAATGAGGCAAATCTATCCGCATTAGGAGAATATACGTTTACTTCTGAGTCTTCAAGCCTAATCAGTATTAATATGCATAGCGGTATTGGTGCCGGAATTGTTCAAAATGGATTATTACAGGTAGGATCTCATGGTTTTGCGGGGGAAATTGGTCATCAAATTGTTATGATTAATGGGAAAAAATGTCTTTGCGGGAATCACGGTTGTCTTGAAATGTATGCAGCAAATAAAGTTTGCTTTGAAAAATTTGCACAAGCCAAATCAATGGACTACGTCAACGCAATTATCCTCAGAGAATACTATCAAAATCATGATCCTGATGCTATTCAAGTTGTCCAAGAAAATATCCGTTATTTAAGTGTTGGAATCAACAATTTGATTGCTCATTATGATCCGGAAGTAATAGTATTAAATAGTTCCCTTTATCGTGAAATTCCTGAAATGATTCAACAATTGAAACAAATTTTGCAAAATCGATTTTCAAATAAGGTAATCGTCCGAAACACCTTGCTAAACGAAAAGTCCACCCTTCTAGGTGGACTTGTGTTAAATTTGCAACACTTTCTAGATGTAAAACAGATAAAATTAACTGATTAACTAGGACGGGCTGAAAACTATTTGGGGAAACGAGTTGTCAACGCTTTTCTAAATAAATGTGTTTGTATCTAGAATCAAATAAGGTGAAACTTGCAGATATAAGGATTTTCTATAGTATAAGAATAACCAGCGGGATTGTCAGTTTCACCTGTATAAGAATATCTAGTGACATGACATATGAACGGGAGTGTGACATAAGTATGTCTGATCCCCCTAAAGCCGCTTAACAGTTCTGAAGGTTATAGTTTCTGTTTTATTTTTCTAATTTTGTATTTGGAATAAAATTTAAAATTGACTGAATCAGCATCTCAACCAAGAAGGACAGTGTTAGTGCATTCCAATGTTTGTTATTAGAACCAACCGAAGAATCTTTAAAAAAAAGCGAGTGTGTTGCTTCTTCACTCAGGTTGTTTTCTTGATCCAACGTAATACTAATGATTGCAACATTTTTAGCTTTACAATTTTTTAGTGCTTCTATGTAATTGTCTGTTTTTCCATAAATCGAAGCAATAATAACCAATGACTTTTTAGTCATATGATGTGTTGAAATCAAAAGATCTTCTGCTGTACGTAACATCTTTATTTGTTTTCGGTAATAAAGCAGGTCATTAGCAAAATTGTCTAAGATTTGTTTTTGGCGCCAGCCAGTTCCAAAACAATATAAATCTGTAGTTTGTGCAATTTGTTGACCAATTTTCTCTAGTTTTTCTTGATTTATTTTCAGGGTACATACCATCTCATCAATTAGTTTTTCGCTAAAAGCCAGTGGTTCCTTCGTTTCCATTTCACTCTGTGCCAATTCATTGGCAATTTGATATTTGAAATCGGAGTACCCTTGGAAACCAATTTTTTTTATGGTTCTATGCAAGCTAGTAACTGAAACAAACTTTTTTTCAGCTAGTTTTTGAATACTAGACGTTGGAATTATCTCTAATTCTTCATTAAGTGCGTTTAACAGCTCGCGTTCTCCATCAGATAGCTTTTGGTACATTTCAACCAATTTACGTTCAATGAGTGTTTGCATATAAATTCCCCTAACAAAAAGAGTTTTTAGACAATAAAGCTTAGACTCATTATATATCATAGGAGCGACATGGTTAAACTTATTGATTTGACACCCCCTAAATGCTGACTAAGAAAAATAAAATTAGCTTTAAAATGCGATTTTTTATAACACAAAATGACTGGAGCAAATCTGAAAGGTCCAATGGCATCCATTCTTAATTTAGATTTAAAAATTAGTATTACTTTTATGCTTTCTTGCAAAATCTTCCCTGTCTTACTGCTCAAAATCTACAATAACTTTCACTGTTTGAACATCAGGATCCCCCAAGAGGTTAAGGCTCTATAATTTATTGGACTGATAGAAAAAAATCTATCGGTCCTATTTTCTCATTAAAAAACAAGGAAGACACACAACATTTCCGCTAGAATAGAATCACCACAAAACCAACTAGAAAGGAA
>NZ_JADOEP010000025.1 GCF_016745275.1 Enterococcus sp. BWB1-3 | reverse complement strand
GAGTCGTGAGTAATTGTGGTGCTAGCGGGAGACCTTTCTTCAGTGGGCCTTTCAGGCTCTGGCCGGTAATAGAGGCTTTCAGCCGCAGAGCAAACCTCCAGTTCACACTGGAGGTTTTGATTTTATCAAAAAAGATAAAGATAGCATCATTTGTGATTTCTTGAAATCAAATGTGAAAAAGTGGTTGACATTGTGAATTTATGATCATATAATAAAAACGTGATATCACAAATGTTGATCGTAAATATCAAATGTGAAAAGAGGCTGTGAAATGAACTGGTTGAATATTGAAAAAAGAGTCGTAATTGTTACTGGAGCTTCATCTGGTATTGGGGCAGCAATTGCTGAGGAATTATGCGAACTGGGTGCTTTTGTTATTAATGGAGATATAAATGAGGGGGATTATTATCATGAAAATCTTCATTTTGTGCGGACCGATGTAACCTCTAGGGAATCTGTAAAGCAGCTGGTTGATTTTACAATAAGCATGTATGGAAGAATTGATGCTCTGGTTAATAATGCTGGTGTGAATGTTCCAGCATTGCTGGCTGATAAAAAAGAACATAGTGAATATGAACTGACAGATGAGCTGTTTGAAAAGATGACCAGCATTAATCAAAAAGGGGTTTATCTGGTTAGCCAGCTGACAGGTAGAGTAATGGTAAAACAGAAAAAAGGGGTCATAATCAATATGTCTTCTGAAGCTGGGCTCGAAGGCTCTGAAGGCCAGAGCTGTTATGCGGCAACAAAGGCGGCCGTGAACAGCTTTACACGATCATGGGCAAAGGAACTGGGAAAAGAAGGAATTCGTGTAGTTGGTATTGCACCGGGGATCATGGAAGAGACCGGTCTTAGAACACTGAATTATGAAACCGCATTAGCTTACACCAGGGGGAAAACGGTTGAGGATATTCGAAAAGGCTACAGTCAAACCAGTACGATTCCTTTGGGAAGGAGCGGGAAATTATCTGAGATCGCTGACACAGTAGCGTACTTGATTTCAGACAAGGCAAGTTATATCAGCGGGGTTACGATCAATGTAGCTGGAGGAAAAACAAGAGGATAGGAGAAACTAAAATGGCAAATGTAATTCTGGTTGCTCATGGACGTTTGGCGGTGGAAATGAAGCATTCTCTGGAAATGATATTTGGAACAGCAGACCGATTTTACCCAGTTGCTTTTGATCAGCAGGATGGATTGGAGAGTTTGGAAGAGAAGTTGAGCAATGTCCTGAATCAGGCAACAGGAGAAACATTAATTCTGGCTGATCTCTTTTGCGGCACGCCCTATAATGCAAGCTGCAGTCTGGCGATGAAAGAACCGAAAAAGAATATTCAAGTCTTGTCAGGCATGTCGTTACCATTAGTTTTGGAAATAGCAAGCTTGATTGAAACACTGCCGATAAATGAAATCGTATGCATAGTAAAAAAAATGGCAGAGGAAACGGTACAATCTTTTAGTGGAAAAATAGAAGAAGAGGAGGAGGAAGATTTTTAATGAAAATTAAATTGGCAAGAATTGACGATCGTCTGATTCATGGACAGGTTGCAACAGTCTGGGCAAAAGAAGCAGGTGCGGGCCGGATCATCGTTGTGAGCAAAGAAGTGAATGAAGACACCATTCGAAAAACACTTGTGAAGCAGGCAGCACCTCCGGGAATTAAAGTGAATATTGTGGATGTTGAAAAAGCAATTAAAGTTTTTAATAATCCGAAATATGATGAGGAAACAGTTTTTTATTTATTTACAAATCCAAGTGAAGTTTTTGAACTTGTTGAAGGAGGAGTTCCCATAACGTCAATCAATATTGGAGGAATGCAATTTAAGACTGGAAAAACACAGATAACCAAGGCGATTTCAGTCAGTGCTGAAGATGTGGAGGCATTTAAGAAGTTGAAACGTGCAGGGGTTGAACTGGATTGCCGGGTGGTTGCAACAGATCCAAAGATAAACTTTGAAGCTAAATTGAGTGAGGCTGTATTGTAAAAAGCGTGGGAGAGAAAGCACCTTCGTTGATTTTAAGAATCATCAACTGGCCATCGTAATGTTCCTCACCAGGCGGCTTCACCGGGAATCAAGGAGGGAAAGACTACTAGTTATTTTATTTAATTATCGATGATCAAGTACTTGTATCAAATTTGATGCTTACAAATATATTTTATGAGGAGGAGAAAAGGTGGAACTTTCAGTAATTCAAATTATTCTAATCTTTGTTTTTTCAGCTGTTTCAGGGATGGGCAGTGTTTTGGATGAATTTCAGACACATCGACCGTTAATTGCCTGTACAGTAACAGGATTGATTTTAGGAGATATGACAACAGGTATTATCTTAGGCGGTACTCTGGAACTGATTGCATTAGGCTGGATGAATATTGGTGCAGCTCAATCACCTGATTCTGCATTGGCAAGTGTAATCTCAACTATTTTAGTTGTTGTGGGGCAGCAGGATATTCAAGCTGGAATTGCGATTGCATTGCCGGTTGCAGCAGCTGGACAGGTGTTAACTGTCATCGCTCGAACAATTACTGTTGCTTTTCAACATGCTGCAGATCGAGAAGCGGAGAAAGCGGCATTTAACAAAATTATTTTCCTGCATTTCAGTGCACTGTTTGTTCAGGCAATGCGGGTGGCTGTTCCGGCTACTATTGTGGCGGCATTTGTCAGTGCAGAAATGGTTGATAGTATGTTATCCATGATTCCAGAGGTTGTGACAGGCGGACTTGCAGCAGCAGGGGGTTTTATTGTTGTTGTTGGATATGCAATGGTTCTAAACATGATGAGTGTAAAATACCTAATGCCGTTTTTCTATCTGGGGTTTGTTTTAGGCGGTTATCTGGATTTTAGTCTGCTTTCCTTTGGGGTGGTGGGTCTGATTACTGCACTTGTCTACGTTCAGCTGAATCCAAATTTTCGACAGCAGGGACAGCCTCAGTCTGAAGCAACGGTAGCAGCAGCTGGTATTTCTTCTATAGCAGAAGATGAACTGGAAGATTAAGGAGGAAGAGTAATGGAAGCAGCAGAAACAGAAGTAAATACAGAAAAACAAATACAGTCTTTAATTACAAAAAGAGATTTACTTACGACCTTTGTTTTTTCAAATTTCCAACAGGCTTCATTCAACTATGAAAGAATCCATGCCCTGGCTTTTTGTGTAGATATGATTCCAACGATAAAGCGAGTGTATAAAACGAAAGAGGAGCAGGCAGAAGCATTAAAAAGACATCTGACTTTTTTTAATACGACTCCTGCAGTCTGCGGTCCGGTTATTGGCGTGACCATCGCCATGGAAGAGGCAAAAGCCAGCGGAGCTGATATTGATGACGGAACAATTAACAGTTTGAAGGTTGGATTGATGGGACCTCTGGCCGGTGTCGGCGATCCGTTAGTCTGGGGAACTTTACGACCCATTACAGCTGCAATCGGTGCTTCATTGGCTTTGACTGGAAGTATACTAGGTCCTGTAATTTTCTTTATTGCCTTTAACACGGTTCGTCTGGCAATGAAATGGTTCGGTTTGACCTATGGCTTTAAAAAAGGTCTGGACATTGTTCAGGATTTATCTGGCAGTCTTCTGCAGAAATTAACGGAAGGAGCAACAATACTCGGGCTGTTTATTATGGGTGTTCTAGTAACTAAATGGACCACTATCAACATTCCTTTAGTTGTTTCAGAAACACCGGGAACAGATGGAGAAATGGTTGTAACGACTGTTCAAAATATTTTGGACGACTTAGTTCCGGGCTTGCTGGCACTGGGATTAACTTTGCTGATGATGAAATTGTTGAAGAAAAAAATCAGTCCAATCTTATTAATCTTTATTTTATTTGCAATTGGAATTATTGGTTATGGTGCAGGTATTTTACAGTAGAAGGGAAGCATAAGAAAAATGAAGACAAAAGCAGTGCGACTATATGGGAAAA
Organism: Enterococcus sp. BWB1-3; assembly: GCF_016745275.1. Taxonomy (GTDB): domain Bacteria; phylum Bacillota; class Bacilli; order Lactobacillales; family Enterococcaceae; genus Enterococcus_L. Next base: position 54,579 of record NZ_JADOEP010000025.1, on the reverse strand, counting down.
AAGATCTTCGTCTGGAAGAATTTGAACTGCCAAAAATTAATGAAGATGAAATACTGGCTTCAGTTATTACCGACAGCATTTGTATGTCCACATGGAAACTGTCAAACCAGGGAGCAGATCACAAAAAGGCGCCGGATAATTTGGCAGAACAGCCAATTATTGTTGGACATGAATTCTGTGGTGAGATTTTAGAGGTAGGTGCAAGTTGGCAAAGTAAATACAAACCGGGTGAAAAATATGTTGTTCAGGCAAATTTACAGTTGCCGGATCGCCCGGATTGTCCAGGGTACTCATATCCATTTACGGGCGGAGATGCGACGTACATTATCTTGTCAAAAGACGTTATGGTACAGGATTGTTTAATTCCTTATAATGGCGAAACGTATTTTGAAGGTTCGTTGATTGAACCATTGTCCTGCGTTATAGGTGCTTTTGAAGCGAACTATCATCTAATTGATAACAGCTATGAACATAAAATGGGAATTAAAGAGGATGGAACATTATTAATTATGGGAGGTACCGGACCAATGGGGCTGTTGGCGATTGACTATGCACTTCATGGGCCCGTCAACCCGAAAAAGATCGTTGTTACCGATGTGAATGAAGAGAAACTAAAGCGGGCGGAAGCACTTTACCCAAGCCAAAATGGGATTGAAGTATTTTATGTAAATGTGAAAGATGAGTCAGATCAGACTGAATTCTTGAAAAAGACAGTCGGAGGGAAATTTGATGATATCTTTGTGATGATTCCGGTGTCTAAAGTCCTGAGTGAAGCGTCAGCACTGCTGAATCCTGATGGCTGTTTGAATTTCTTTGCTGGACCACAGGATAAAACTTTTTCAGCAGAAATCAACTTTTATGATCTGCATTATTCCTTCACCCATTATGTTGGAACTTCCGGGGGCAACACAGAGGATATGCGAAAAGCAGTCGAATTAATTGAAGCCAAAAAAGTAAATGTTGCCAATGTTGTTACACATATATTGGGGCTAAATGCGGTAGGAGAAACAACGCTTAATCAGCCGGAAGTAGGCGGCGGGAAAAAGCTTGTTTATACACATAAAAATTTTGAACGTACAGAATTATCTGAGCTGGAAGATCTTGACAACGAATTGGCTAAAATTGTGGCAGAAAATCAAGGAATTTGGTCAAGACAAGCAGAAGATTATGTATTGAGACACTTTGAAGAAATTTGAGGAAGAGTCAAATTAAGAAGTACAAATAGAAAGAAAGGATTTCTCTTGTCCTTGATAGAGAAATCCTTTCTTTCTATTTTAGCCAACTACTTTTATTTTTTAAAAGCTTCTGCCTCCGCCGCCGAAGGTTCCTCCACCGGTCGAGTGGGTAGTACTTCCACCACCACCACTGCTGCCGCCGGAGCCGCCATTGCTTTTTGGAATTCTTCGCTGTGTAACAAATGAATTTGTGAGACGATCTTCTTTACTAGTAAGCTGCAAAGCGGATTTCTCACGATATGGATAATTGTAGGAATCAAATTTCAGGCGATAGCGCGAAACAGCAATTCCGACAAAAATTCCTGTAATAACCAGAGCTGCAGCAACTGCAATAATAATTTCGGTTATAGTCAATGTTTTATAATACGTAATTTTCCCGGTTTCACTGTCAATTCGGTAGTGCCCTTTAGGAACTCCGGCATCAACGTAACGGCTGACATTTTTCAGGAAGCTTTGTGCTGCCTGAAAGTAGTTCCCATCGATCATGTAAGGCTCTATATCATCCAGGGTGTTTTCGATTCTGCTGTCAGTCATGTAGTCAATCATGTTGCCGGAAGTGGAAATAATAAATTTCCGGTTGTTCATATCAATATAGAAGGTGATCCCATTCTCGTTTTTTCCAATTCTGTCCATCATATACAAGTCGGCAAAACGGGTAGAATCATCTGTATTCGTTGTATTAGTCACTATAAAGACTGAAGCTTTTGCTTTCGTTTCGATTTCTTCCGCTGCTTTATTCAATTGTTGAATCTGTTCAGCAGTTAGCAATCCTGCCTGATCATCAACGGTATTATTTCCAGCTAGAGCAAAGGAAGGAAGCAGAAACAAAGAGCCGATCAGCGCTATAAAAAGTATAAAGTGCTTTCTCATATCATGTAGCCCCCAATCAAAAAGAGAATCAGAAGAACTGCAAACATACCCAAACTGAACAAGCCTAATCGTTTGCCGCTGATTGGCAGTACACCGTTCACTTTACCTGTTCGACCGTTCATTGCGTAGTAATAAACCTGATCACCGCCGGATTGATTACGATACGTGACCAGCCACATCGGAAGTAAGACATAATTGGATTTTTGCCTATCAACAGAAATGGATGTTCGGACATTTGAGAGCGTTGTATAACCTGCTGCGGAATCTTTTAGCAAAGATTCCGAATAACCCTTCAGTTCCTTGTTTACCTGATCTTTGATTGCTTCATATTCAATATCCCTTTTCTCGGCTTGAAACCCTGCCAGATATTGGCTTTTAAAATCAACAGCTTGATTGATCGGGAAGGGCTGAACCCCCTCCATCATTTTTTGCTGAGTATTTTTAGATAAAGCATTTTTCAGCAGTTCCCGAAAGTTCAATTTTCCTTTTCTTCCTACTGCAAATTGCTTTGTTTCAGTAAATTCAATATCTCCAACCCGCCAAATTCGAATCGCTGTTCCAGCTGCATCCATTTCTCCGCTAATCTCAGAATCAACAGACCAATAGGGAAAATAGACTCCAGTCAATTTTTCAATCTGCTGTTTGTTGAAAAAATCTTTAGGAATAAACCACTTCTTTTTAGTCCAAGCTAAAAATTGTTCAACAGCTTCTTCTTTTTCAATGGAAAAAGGCAGCACTTTGTCAGGTAAAAATTTTCCGCTGAGTCTGCCGGAAAGAACGACTGGATTATGACAGTAATAACAGTATGTTGCTGCTGTGGTTGCATCAGTAACGATTTCAGCACCACAGCTGTTACAAATAAAAAGTTCCATATTTTCAGATTCAGCCTGTTGTGTCTGACTATCTGAAGAATCAGGTGTTTCGATTGGTTGAGTAGTATCGTTTGCTGAATTGTTCGTATTTTCTTCCAGCTTTGCCTCACGCTGTGCCCGCTCATAAGCAGTAACTTCTTCCTCTGTATAAATATTTAAGCAATATTCACAATGAAATTTTTGATCTTTCGGATCAAATAACAGCGGACCGCCGCAATTAGGGCATTTATGAGTAAAAGAGTCCATTGCAATTTCCCTTTCTATCGTTAATAAGAAAGAGAGCAGGAAATGTTCACTGCTCCTCTTTCAAGTATGCTGCATATCCACAAATTAAATAGGGACACCTTGGAAAGGTTTGCCGCAATTAGGGCAGAATTTAGGAATCCCGCCTGCTAAATCAACAATTTCCCCACATTCGCTGCATTTCATTTCTAATTTTGGTTTTTCATCTGTCGGTTTAGGTGTCCCGCAGTTAGAACAGAATTTTCCGGTGTTCTCAGTACCACACTGAGGGCAGACCCAGCTGACGCCGGTGCTATTTTCAGCTGCCTGATTTTGTTGGGCAGCTTGCTGTTGTTGCATCTGCTGCTGATTTGTTTGAGAGGCCTGACTGAAATAGTTTCCGGTAGTATTCATCCCCATGCCGACTCCCATAAACCCGGACATTGAACCACCAGGGTTTTTCCCGGCTTCCTCTATTCCACGAGCTATAGAGCCTTGAACATATCCTTCACGTACACTAGCATCACCTAGCATTGCTCCCTGATTTCTCATGTTAATCAGTTTTGTAGAGTCATCTGTATAGGAGATACTGGAGACTGCCGCCGAAACAATTTCCATTCCTCTCAAAGCACGCCAGTTATCATCCAAAATATTGGATAAATAGCTGCTCAGCTCCATACTTTTTGAAGGGACATAGGAAATTCTTTCACCGTCAGCTGACATTTTATTGATAGCTGATTGAAGAGCTGTTAAAAATTCTGCCAAATACTGTTCATTGATATCGCTGATTTCAACCCGGTCTTTGTTTCTTGGAATCGCATTGGTGAAGAACAGCAGAGGATCAGTAATCTTAATTGAATAGGTTCCATGAGCTCTTAAAAACAGCTCTGCGTTATAAAAGTTATCAAAATAGTTAATTGGTGAAGAAGTACCGAATTTGATTCCTTTGATTTCCTGTAAATTGATATAATAAACTTGTTGTTTTTGAGGAGTTGTTCCGCCAAATTTTACCCGGCTGAAGGTTTCCTTAACAGCTTCTTTCAGACTTCCGTTAAATAGAGAAGGGGCAGAATCATTTTTAACGATATAATAGCCTTCTTCTGCTGTATAGTCGATGACTTTTCCGCCATCTACAAGGATCATCATCATATTAGGATATACGTGGACAACAGAATTGTCTGTGATTACGTCACTTGTTCCTTTAGTATTTGATCCCCGACGATCATTTTTTCTGGCAAAAATACCTTTAGTCATGACGGTAGTATCTGACATATCACTTGGTTCAATAATTTCAACCCACTGATCTGCCAAGCCACCAGTAACTGAATCAATTGCTGCTTTAATAATTCCCATTATTATTCCTCCTTGAAAAAGACTTTTCGTTTTATTATACCATAGCTGTTGAATGGAAAGACATGAAGAATACTTAACTTATAAATAAAAATAAGCAGATAAATCAGGGCATATTTTGTAACCAGTTCAACCTTTAAAAAAGATGTTTTTTGTTTTTTTACCTTCAATCAAAAATATGCTACAATAAATCGACAACAAGAGGGAAAGGCGGATTTTTTGTGCGCATTTTAGCAATTGATACATCAAATCAAACATTAAGTGTAGCTGTATGTGAAAACAACCGAATACTAGGTGCATATACCAGCACTGTACAGAAAAATCACAGTACAACATTAATGCCGGCAATATCGAAAGTGATGGAGGATAGTCAACTGAAGCCAAAGGATCTGGATCGAATTGTGGTAGCTCAGGGACCCGGCTCATACACAGGCTTGAGAATTGGAGTAACCACAGCCAAAACTCTGGCTTATTCTTTATCGATTGATTTGGTGGGGATTTCCAGTTTGTTGACTTTAGCAGCTAACTGCCTGAACATGGATAGTCTGATTGTTCCTCTATTCGATGCGCGGAGAAACAATGTCTACAGTGGTGCTTATCAATATGACAAAGTAAATGAAAATTGGGAAACAGTGATCCCTGATCAGCATATCTCAATGAATCAATGGCTTGAAAAATTAAAAGATTTTCCATCCATCTATTTTGTTGGGGAAGATGTTGAGAAATTTCGAATAACTATTGAAGAGAAGTTGGACAATGCTGAAATAAATAAGCATCCTCAGTGGCAGATTCCTTCTGGAGCTGTTTTGGCTCAATTAGGGGCTGGTAAAGAACCAGTAAAAGAAGTTCATCACTTTCTGCCCGAATATCTTAAACGGGTGGAAGCTGAAGAAAACTGGTTGAAAGATCATTTTCCGGGAGATGAGAACTATGTTGAAAAAATTTAATTTTATAGAAAAATTATTTGGAAAAAAGGAACTGCCGAAAGAGTATGAAAGTGCTGTTATTGCGATTGGAAACAATGAATACTTTGTAAGAGAAATTACGCAGGATGATATCAAGGATCTTCTGATGATTGAACGAGAAGTCTATGAAGGAGAGGTTCCCTGGACACGCTCTGCGTTTTTGAATGAACTGCATTCAAAAAATCCGCATTTATATATCCTTGTTCAAAAAGAGGGGAAAACTGTCGGATTCATCGGCTGTAGGGTCATTGAAGCGGATGGACACATTACAAATGTTGCAGTGGCAAAAAAAGAACAGGGAAAAGGGATTGCTGTATACTTATTAAAAGAAGCGATAGCCTTCTCTAAAAATCATCAATGTACAAATATGTCATTGGAAGTGAGGCTGAGCAATAAACATGCTCAGGGAATCTATCGTAAGTTGGGATTTTCATCCAATAAAATCACTGAGGGCTATTATGATGATGGTGAGCATGCACTGGAAATGAAAATGGACTTGTGAGATGTGTAAATGATGAGTGAATTAAAAGAATTGCCAAGTGTCTCTCAATCAGAAGAAAAGCTGTGGCTTTTAAGTGAAAACAGTTACTTCCATGGCTCTCCCTGGACAAAGGATCAATTTAAAGAAGACATTTCTCAACCCAACAGTCATTACCTGATTTATACTGCAAATGAGGTTTGGTTAGGTTTTGTGAGCTATTATCAGACGTTTGATGAAGCGGATATCACACATGTGGTGGTTGAAAAATCCAGACAAAGCAGCGGTGTTGGCAAAAGGATGTTAAAGAGTGTCATTCAATGTATGAAAGAAAGTGGTGTGAAAACAGTCTTTCTGGAGGTCAGAGAATCGAATGAGCCTGCAAAAAAACTCTATAAATCACTTGGCTTCCGGCAGATTGGCAAACGAAAAAATTATTATCATCAGCCAACTGAAGATGGAATGGTGATGGAAATGAGAATGGAGGAGTTGAATTAAATGACTGTTTCTGAAAAAGAAAACAATTTGCTTTTGGCTATCGAAAGCAGCTGTGATGAAACGAGTGTTTCTGTCATAAAAAACGGCGGTGAAATTCTTTCCAATGTTATTGCTTCTCAAATTAAAAGCCATCAGAGATTTGGCGGTGTTGTTCCTGAAGTGGCCAGCCGTCATCATGTAGAACAAATTACTATTTGCATAGATGAAGCGTTGACAGAAGCAGCCGTTTCGCCGGATGAACTTTCTGCGGTTGCTGTTACTTATGGTCCGGGATTAGTTGGTGCTTTGCTGATTGGCGTGTCGGCAGCCAAGGCCTTTGCTTGGGCTCATGACTTGCCGCTGGTTCCTGTCAACCATATGGCAGGTCATATATATGCTGCAAAACTGGTACAGCCTTTGGAATTTCCGTTAATGGCTTTGCTGGTCAGCGGCGGACATACGGAGCTTGTCTATATGAAAGAAGATGGCGAGTACGAAATTATCGGTGAAACACGAGATGATGCTGCCGGGGAAGCCTATGACAAAGTTGGACGAGTACTTGGTCTTGCCTATCCAAGTGGAAGAGAAATTGATATATTGGCCCATCAAGGGTCAGATACTTTTCATTTTCCAAGAGCAATGATGAAAGAATCTAATTATGATTTCAGCTTCAGCGGACTAAAGAGTGCTTTTATCAATACCGTTCATAATGCAGAACAACGTGAAGAAGTGTTGAATAAAGAAGATCTAGCTGCTAGTTTTCAGGCCAGCGTAATTGAAGTTTTAGTTTCCAAGACAATACGAGCCTGTCAGGAGTATCAGGTAAAGCAGCTGATTGTGGCAGGAGGAGTTGCCGCAAATCAGGGCTTGAGGACAGTATTGGAACAGGAAACAGCAGATCAGCTTCCAAATGTTCAGCTGATCATCCCGCCATTAAAGCTTTGTGGAGATAATGCGGCAATGATTGGAGCCGCAGCGTTTATTGAACAGAAAAAAGGCAAGTTTGCAGATTATCATTTAAATGCAGTGCCGGGCCTCAGTTTTTAGCAGCAGAAGAAGCACAGGAGCAAATCTCTTCATGCGACGAGTAATCGCAGGAGCAAAGCCCTTCATGCGACGAGCATCGGAAGAAGCGCAGGAGCAAGTTATGTAAAAAGTCATAAGACACACGCCAATATATATGGGACTGTGACAAAAGTATGTCTGAGATCCCTAAAACCGAATACACGGTGTTCCAGTCTTTGTATGATTCGAGCATTCGAAGAAGCGTAGGAGCAAAGCCCCTCCATGCTTCGAGGATCGTGTTCGATTCTCGATACAAACGCGTCTGGTTGGAAAAGCGTTGACAACCCGTTTTCCTCAATAGTTTTCAGACAGCCTCTAGCCAAGGAGCAAATTTTTTGCTATACTTTGCAATGAATTGAATAGAAAATTTACAGTCAAAGAGAGTACTAGTTTCGGCATTCAGATCAGCGATCCCGGGAAGGTGTAAGCCGGGAATGGAGGAAATTGGGAAGCGCACTTTGTAGTTACTGAATAAAAACAGTCGGCTGACAGCCGTTATCTGTCAAAGCAGGTCTGTTTATAGACAGACAATCAGAGTGGTACCGCGGGAATTTCTCGTCTCTAATAATCCTTTAATGGATTTATTAGAGGCGTTTTTTATTTATATTTAGGAGGGAAATAAATGAACAATAAGCAAATTGTAGCAGAAGCGATCTTCACTGCTGTAAAAGAAGAATTGAGTTTTGAGCAGGTCTTAAGTCTGCTGGAAAATCCCAAAACATCAGATCATGGAGATGTTGCCTTTCCGGCTTTTTCACTGGCGAAGGTTTTCAGAAAAGCACCTCAGCAGATTGCAGCAGAGCTGGCAGAAAAAATAGATCCAGCTTCATTCGAAAAAATTGAAGTGGTTGGTCCATATCTAAATTTTTTCATGAATAAAAAAGTAGTCAGTGGATCAGTAATCAAAGAAGTTATTGAAAAAGGGGCTGACTTTGGTGAGGCTTCAATTGGAAATAACGGAAATATTACAATCGATATGTCTTCTCCAAATATTGCCAAGCCTATTTCGATGGGGCATCTTCGGTCTACAGTAATTGGAAATGCAATTGCAAATATTCTCGAAAAAATCGGCTATAAGCCTGTCAAGATTAATCATCTGGGCGACTGGGGAACACAATTCGGAAAATTGATTGTTGCATATAAAAAATGGGGTTCAGAAGAAGCTGTGAAAGAGGAACCAATTAATGAGCTTCTGCGTTTATACGTTCATTTTCATGAGGCAGCAGAAACAGAACCAGAATTGGAAGAAGAAGCAAGAGCATGGTTTAAAAAGCTTGAAGATGGAGATGAAGGAGCTATTCAGCTGTGGCAATGGTTCAGAGATGAATCATTAAAGGAATTCAATAAAATCTATGATATGCTGGAAGTTTCTTTTGACTCTTTCAATGGAGAAGCATTTTTCAATGACAAAATGGATGAGATCGTTACATTATTGGAAGAAAAGCACTTGTTAAAAGAAGACAAGGGTGCAGACATTGTTGATTTAACAGCTTATAACTTAAATCCTGCTTTAATTCGTAAATCAGATGGGGCAACACTTTATATTACCAGAGATTTGGCGGCTGCCGTTTATAGAAAACGGACATACAATTTTGCGCAATCAGTCTATGTTGTAGGAAACGAACAGTCTAATCATTTCAGACAGCTTAAAGCAGTATTAAAGGAAATGGGCTTTGACTGGTCTGATGATATGCATCATGTCCCCTTCGGGTTAATTACTCAAGGCGGTAAGAAGCTTTCAACCCGTAAAGGAAAAATTGTTCTCTTGGAAGAAGTACTGAATGAAGCAGTGGAATCTGCGGAACAGCAAATACTTGAGAAAAATCCTAGTTTGAAAAATCGACGGGAAGTAGCAGAACAAGTCGGAATTGGGGCTGTTATTTTCCATGATCTGAAAAATGACCGCCTGAATAATTTTGATTTTGTCTTAGATGAAGTGGTTCGATTCGAGGGTGAAACAGGACCGTATGTTCAATATACACATGCAAGAGCCATGAGTATTTTGAGAAAAGCGGACTTTAAAGCGAATGGGTCTGATGACTATAGTTTGAATGACAAAGACAGTTGGGAAGTAATTAAATTATTGCAAAAATTCCCGGAAACTGTTTTGCAGGCTGCTGAAAAATATGAACCTTCTGTGATTGCCAAGCATGCTATTCAGCTGGCTCAAGCTTTTAATAAATACTATGCTCATGTAAAAATCTTGGCTGAGGATGAACAAAAAGAAGCTCGTCTTGCTCTTGTTTCAGCAATGGCTGTATTACTTAAAGAGGACTTGCGTTTGCTGGGACTTCATGCCCCGGATGAAATGTAACAGGATTGTTTTATGGGGATTCCAGACAGAGACTAAATCTTTTCGTTTAATCTATGGTGCTGGAACGGAAACAAATGAAGAGTATGAAACTGTTATGAAAGAATTACTGGAAGCCGCGTTGTATGAAGGCTGCTGCGAATCAGAAAATATCAGAGTTTTTAATTTAATGAAAAAGTTAATGGATATCTAAAGCTGGAAGTAATTTTGAAAGAGGAGTTGGCTAGAACAACGTTCCAACTATCTGAAAACAAATAAGTCATACATCAACAACTTCTTTTTTGAAATCAAAGAGTTGTTGGTGTTTTTTTAAAAGAGGTGGAAATAAATTGGTAAGAAAAATTGAAGTCGTTCCATATAATCCGTTTTGGCCAAGTCAATTTTTAGAGGAGAAGAAAAAGATTACAGAGGTTCTTCCTGCAGCTTTGATTATAAACATCATTCATATTGGAAGTACTTCTGTTCCTAATTTAGCAGCAAAACCAGTCATTGATATCTCATTAATTGTTGATGATATAAATCAGCTGGATCAATACATTAATAATATGGCGGAGCTTGGCTATGAATGCTGGGGAGAGTATGGGTTGCCGGGAAGAAGGTACTTTCAAAATGGCGGAGATGAGCGTACCCATCAAGTACATGCTTATCAATATGATAATCTGAAAGAAATAGGACGACATGTTGCGTTTAGAGATTATTTACGTACACATCCGAAAGTTGCTTCAGAATATGGTGCAATAAAAATGGAGGCAGCCAATCAAAATCCGACAGATATTGATGGATACATGGCTTATAAGGATGAGTTTGTGAAGAAATTCGAAAAGGAAGCATTGAAATGGATTTGGAAAAATAAATAATAGATAGATATTTCAATTCAATGGACTGTCAACCCTACATGTTTGAAGACTGCTCTACCATAAAGTATTTTTAATAATCCTAGTGAAGTCATTACCATAAAGGATAAATATTAAGCTTTTTTTACGTCTTTTAAATAATCTAGTATTTTTAAAAAAAGGGTGCTATACTTTTCACAAGTTTAGTGAATTAACTTCAAAAAAAGGTGGAACCCATATCTATGACAGAAAATTGGACTGAAGATAAAGAATATATGTCTTATGTAGAAGATTTATTGGCAACTGAAGAAGTACAGAGGTTGGGAAATTACATTCAACATATAAATTCTACTCGTTTAGAGCATTGTATCAGTGTTTCTTACAACAGTTACAAGCTTGCCAAACGATGGAATGGTGATGCCAGAGCGACAGCAAGAGCTGGACTGCTTCATGATTTGTTTTATTATGACTGGCGTACAACTAAATTTGATGAAGGCTCTCATGCATATATGCATCCAAGGATTGCTGCCAGAAATGCAGAAAAAATTACAGACTTATCTGACTTGGAACGTGACATCATCATCAAGCATATGTGGGGAGCAACTATTGCTCCGCCAAAATATAAAGAAAGCTATATTGTAACGATGGTTGATAAATACTGTGCCATTAAAGAAGCCTCTACACCTTTATTGGAGGGCGTTAAAGGAAAATGGGCACAATACTTTGGAAGAAAAGAATCTGTACAGGTACAACCAGTACAGATAAAAAACGAGACACAGCTGTAAGACATGATGAAAGAGCTGCAGGGCTGACTTGTCCGAACTGCAGCTCTTTTTGAATTCAGCTTTAGAATATGTATTAACTTAAAGTATTTCTGTCTGTTTCTAAAAGAGGATTGTGGTAAAATAGTAATAGTTGAATAACTAGAGATGGCGATGGTGTTCGCCGATAAGCATTTATTCCAGTAATAAATTAATGACGCCTACTAAATTAGGAATTATTTTCCTGTTTGGTAGGCGTTTTCATTTTGGATCGGGGGGAATTTGTAATGGGGAAAATGAAGAATCAAATAATAACAATAGGAATGTATATGTTGAAATGGCTGGTGATTTCTGTGATTATCAGCATAATAATGGGATCATTATCTGCATTTTTTCTGACCAGCCTTACATGGGTTACAAATTATCGAATGAGTCATCAATGGCTGTTGTTTTTGTTGCCGATTAGCGGAGCAATCGTTGCTTTTCTTTATAGTCATTACGGAAAAACTGCTGTTGGCGGAAATAACTTGGTTATTAAGGGGGCCAATGGGAGTGAAGAGAAGATTCCGTTGCGCTTAATTCCGCTTACTCTATTTGGAACAATCACAACTCACTTGTTTGGAGGCTCTGTTGGACGAGAGGGGACAGCGGTACAAATGGGCGGAGCAACAGCAGAATTTATTGCCAAGCTATTTAAACTTTCTGGTTATGAACGAGAGATGATACTTATCAGCGGTATTAGTGCAGGGTTTAGTTCTGTTTTTGGAACTCCGCTTGCAGGAACCTTATTTGGCATTGAAGTTCTTGTCTTAGGGAAGCTCCGTTCAGAGGCTGTTTTCCCTAGTTTTTTCTCTGCATTCTTTGCAAATGCTGTAACAGAAATGTACGGTATAACACATAGTCATTATTCAATGGGGGCAATTCCAGAGTGGTCGCTATGGTTGTTTATGAAGCTGCTGATAGCGGGGATTTGTTTCGGTCTGATTGGGTGGGGGTTCAGTCATTCAATTGTTTTTCTAAAAAAAGTCTACAGTAATTGGTTTGAAAATGCTATTGTATATAATTTTATAGGAGGAGCAGTTGTTGTTACGGCAGCTCTTTTACTTGGGAGCCAACGGTATTTGGGATTAAGTTTACCGTTATTATCGGATGCCTTTCAAGGACATGCTTATATGTTTGATTTTGCAGGAAAGTTTTTCTTTACTATCCTTTCGTTGGGTGCAGGGTTTCAAGGAGGCGAAGTTACACCTTTATTTGAAATTGGCGCAACTTTAGGAAGCAGTCTGGCACAGGTTTTACATGTTTCGATACCGTTTTTAGCAGCGCTCGGCTTTATTGGTGTTTTTTCCGGCGCCACGAATACACCAATTGCCTGTTCTGTTATGGGGATAGAGCTGTTTGGGAGTGAAGCAGCTGTTTTTCTTGTTATGATTTGCATTGTCAGTTATTTGTGTTCAGGTAATGCTGGAATTTATTCAGCACAAAAAGTTGAACAGGGAAAGGGACAGCTTTCTTTGCCTCTGTTTGACGACTGGAAAAAGAAGCGTTACAGTAAATAAAATTGAGTGATTACTTTCGACGATTTTTCACTTGTGCTACACTAAATTGGATGGGGTGAATTTATGAAGGAATATCAATATCCGTTGGACTTAGACTGGACAACGGAAGAAATGGTTATTGTGACCAATTTATGGTCTGCCTTAGAACAGGCAAATGAATCAGGGATTACTGTTGAAAAATTTCTGGAAAGCTATACAGCATTCAAAGAAATAGTAAAAAGCATTGGTGAAGAAAAGCGATTGGGCAATGAATTTGAGAAAGCATCGGGCTACTCATTATACCGTACCGTTCAAGAAGCCAGAAAAAGAAAAAACGGAAAGTTAAAAATGGGAGGTTGATCAAATGAAGACAGTAAATGTAGAACAAGTAAAAAACTGGCTGATGGAAGCCGGCGAGTTTATTAAAGAGAGTTTGACAAAAACATTGGAAGTTAAGGAAAAATCTAATCGTAAAGATTTAGTGACTAATATTGATGAAGAGACACAACAGTTTCTTATAAAAAAAATACAGGAAGTTTATCCGAAAGATAAAATTCTTGGGGAAGAGCAGGGCTGCAGTACAATTGATTCTTTAGATGGACGTGTTTGGATCATTGATCCGATTGATGGAACGATGAATTTTGTGATAGAGCAGGAAAATTTCTGTATCATGCTTGGTATATTTGAAGACGGTATTGGACAACTGGGGTTTATCTATGATGTGATGCGCAGTGAATTGTACTGGGGTGGGAAAGAGCTTGGTGTCTATCGAAATAAAGAAAAGCTGTCGGCTCCTGCTCCCGTTGATTTGCGTGACGGTCTTTTAGGCTTCAATGCTTATATGTACGGGGAAAATGTTCATGGGGCTAAAGCGGTGGCAAATGCAAGTCTGGGGATTCGGGTGAGCGGATGTGCCGGTCTGGAAATGATTGCACTGCTCAAAGGGAGTCATGTTGGGTATATCTCTAACCTGGCACCATGGGATTATGCACCTGGGATGGTTCTGCTTGAATCTTTCGGCTATCAGTCAACTACTCTTACAGGGGAAGCATTGTCGTTTGATGGAAGAGAATATTTTGCTGCGGCAATGCCGGAGAACCATCAGAAAATTGTTGCAATGTTTAAAGAAAATATGACTGAATAGCAAAGGAATGAATGATTATTTTCAGAAAAAGTATGCACAGTCTAAAGTTTTCAGCATTTATGAAAACTTTGGGCTGTATTTCATGAAAAAAATTTGTTATAATAAACAGTCGGATTTAGATAGTAAATTGTGTAGTAAGCAAACGGATAGGAGCAAACAATGGTAAATTATAGAAATGATATCCGGAACGTAGCAATTATTGCCCACGTTGACCACGGAAAAACAACACTGGTAGATGAGTTATTGAAGCAGTCATCTACATTAGACGGACACACTCAATTACAAGAACGTGCAATGGATTCCAATGCAATTGAAAAAGAACGCGGAATCACAATTTTAGCAAAAAATACTGCTGTTGATTATCAGGGAACTCGCATAAACATTATGGATACACCAGGACATGCGGATTTTGGTGGTGAAGTAGAACGAATCATGAAAATGGTTGATGGTGTCTTACTGGTCGTTGATGCCTATGAAGGAACAATGCCTCAAACGCGTTTTGTTTTGAAAAAAGCATTGGAACAGCATTTGACTCCAATTGTTGTAGTAAATAAAATTGATAAACCTTCTGCTCGACCTGAGCATGTTGTAGATGAAGTACTGGAACTGTTTATTGAATTGGGAGCAGATGAAGATCAGCTTGAATTTCCTGTTATTTATGCTTCTGCTTTGAATGGAACATCCAGTTTGTCAGATGATCCTGCAAATCAGGAAAAAACAATGGGACCAATTTTTGATACAATTATCGAACATATTCCGGCTCCAGTTGACAATAGCGACGAACCGTTACAATTTCAGGTTTCTTTACTTGATTATAACGATTATGTTGGGCGTATCGGAATTGGCCGTATTTTCCGTGGTACGATAAAAGTTGGAGATCAGGTTGCTTTGCTTAAGCTTGATGGAACAGTGAAAAAATTCAGAGTAACCAAACTATTTGGCTTCTTCGGTTTACAGCGTTTGGAAATTCAGGAAGCAAAAGCTGGAGATTTAATTGCTGTTTCAGGGATGGAAGATATCTTCGTTGGTGAAACAGTTACACCGATTGATCATCAGGATGGTTTGCCGATTCTTCATATTGATGAGCCGACACTGCAAATGACTTTCCTTGTTAATAATTCTCCTTTTGCCGGCAGAGAAGGAAAATTTGTTACAGCTAGAAAGATTGAAGAACGTTTGATGGCACAATTGCAGACAGACGTATCTTTACGAGTAGAACCAACAGATTCACCGGATGCCTGGACTGTTTCAGGTCGCGGGGAGCTTCATTTATCTATTTTAATTGAAAATATGCGTCGGGAAGGGTATGAGCTGCAGGTTTCACGTCCGGAAGTTATCGAACGTGAGATTGAAGGAATCAAATGTGAACCTTTTGAACGTGTTCAAATCGATACTCCTGAGGAATATATGGGAAGTGTTATTGAGTCATTGAGCCAGCGTAAGGGCGAAATGCAGGATATGATTCATACGGGGAATGGGCAGATTCGTCTGATTTTCCTTGCACCTGCTCGTGGATTGATCGGTTATACAACAGAGTTCCTGTCTATGACAAGGGGCTATGGAATCATGCACCATACATTTGATCAGTATCTTCCTATGATTCAGGGAACAATTGGCGGACGTCACCAGGGCGCGCTTGTTTCCATTGATACAGGAAAAGCAACTACTTACAGTATTATGAGTATTGAGGAACGCGGAACGGTTTTTGTAGAACCGGGAACAGAAGTATATGAAGGTATGATCATTGGAGAAAACAATCGTGATAATGACCTGACTGTAAATATTACCAAAGCAAAACAAATGACTAACGTTCGTTCAGCAACGAAAGATCAAACTTCTGTAATCAAGAGACCAAAACTTTTAACACTGGAAGAATCACTGGAATTTCTTAACGACGATGAATATTGCGAAATAACACCGGAAAGTATCCGTTTGCGTAAACAAATTCTAAATAAAAATGAACGTGAAAAAGCTTCTAAGAAAAAGAAAAAAGCTGACTAAGATTGCCTGGTAGTTGGTAAATGCATTAAGAGAATAGATTAATTACAAGTAGGATGAGACTAAAAATAGTCCTAAAACAAAAACGGAAATCAAAAAATCTGTTGAACAGATTTTGATTTCCGTTTTTACTTATTTTTTGATGATAACTACATCCTATCTAGTTTCCAAATGATGATAACGGATTCTCATTGATCGTTTTTAACTGTCGAACGTGCTAGTGAGTTCGATCTAAACAAACCTTTATATGCCCAAAAATGAGTGACTGTGAGTTTAGACACAAACTCTCTTCATATCTAAACACTCATGCGTGTTTGTCCGCCCTCTAACCAATGAGTTGAAAGATTTTATTCTGCTAATTGTTGGACTTTTCGACTACTGAAGATACTTTGTGTGTAGAGAAATAAAGGAGTACCTATGTCATCTTCTCCAAGCTTTTCGAGAAGATGAGCGCCGAAAAGCTGAAGTAGCTCCAACAAGGTTAGTAATGAAGCAGAAAGTATTATTTTTTGACAGTAAGATAACCTAATTTTAGGCTGCTAAGCTTCTCATTCTACTGATTTAAGTTGAAAAAAAGCACTGGTATCAATTTTTACTCAGTACTTTTTTAGTTGCTCTTAAGCTTACCTTTTTCATACAGCATCTGTTACGTACTACACAGTCAATAATACTGTGTCTGTTTTACGCGTGACAAAGCTTTTATTCTTTTCGTAGGAAACAACTTATCGTATACTAATCAGATCAATGATTTCGGCAGCCTGTTGATCATATGCATTTGGGATGCTGAGCGTTTGAATATTGTTCAGTAAATTACCAGTTTCTTGGGAAACCCAGTCAGGATCTGATTCATATCGTGGGTCTTGATAGTGATTTGGAATTTTATAAAAACGAATTGAACCATTATGGTTAGACAGATAGGTTACAATCACTGTAGAAGCCATTGTTCCATCCATACTAAAGCTAAGTTGGAAACTTGGTTCCGTCAGTGTCTGTGAACCATTAAATGGTAGGACTTGGGCACCGGCTGCATTTTTAGTTACTGAGACTTCAATCGGTTGCCCTGTAATGCCATAGTATTGCAAAAGTGCTTCGGTCACACGTGCGTATTCAATCTGTTCTTCAGAGTAGCCTGCTAATGGTGTGGGTACAGTTGCCGTATTTCCTTGCAATACTTCGGCCATCACGTCTGCCTCTTCTATCGGATAGTTCCCGGCATAATTTGATGTAATCAGAGACAGCCCACCATTATTATTGACAAATAGATAGAGTTTGTTGCTATTGTTCCCACCAAAAAAATAAGTATCTTCAGCTACTGGTTGTAGAGCAATTTCTGTATTTACATTTACTGTCCGAATCTTATTGCCAGATGTGCTGTTTGCACTATAAATTCTGATTAACTTTGTTGAAATAGTGTTGAAGGTGGCATTGTATTCATACGTTTGTTCACCCATAAGAAAAGTTACTTTACCTGAGTTTCCGTAAGTAAAGTCCAGCGTAACGGAATCTGGCATATTTATTCCATTAAAATAAAAAGCTAGTGGATAACTCAAGGATTCTCTGGTCACTGCATAAGGATAACTTGAAACTTCTTGCTCGGAAGCTTCACCAATCTCTTTTTCCTGATTGATTTTATCCTTTTCATTTATCACAGATTGAGAGTAAATAGAACCGTCAGCATCCTTTACAGTAACTACACCTTTACTAAACATAAGAACTCTGCCAATAGGTAATGTATATTGCTCTCCTGACTTCAGATCTATACCATTGACTTCCGCTAGCTTTTCATGCTTAATATTCACTTTTTGACCAATTGCCCAAAGGGTGTCACCCCATTTCATTGTATATTCCTTCTGCCCATCTACGATTTGGATGGTGTCAGGACTATTGGGGCTCCATTCCTTCGCTAAAACCGTAGAACCTGCAAGCATTCCCAAAATAAAGAGACATCCCGTCAATAGCATGACAGATAATCTTCTCATTTTCTTTACCTCTTTCTATATTTCATTTTGGTTACGATTTCATTGTATTATCTTTACGAAATTATTTCAATAAATATCACATATATTCGTAGTATTTATTTTTAATCTGTATCAGTTTGATTCGATCACCTAATTTTTTTCGATCTCTTACTGTCTCAAGAGAATCGATAGAAAATGTAGATTCTTCGCCATCTTGTTGAATTGCAGAAATGGTAAATTCTAATACCTCACTTTGATCATTTTCTGCCAGCATATGTGGATGGTTTTTATAAGAGACCGTAATAATTTCAAACTCACCTTTATCTACTATTTGTGAACCATATTATTCTTCTAGTTCGGATAAATTTGGCAGCTTCTTAGTGGCTTCTATACTTGTTCCTGCTGTTTCAAGAGTAATGGAAGAGAAAGATATTGTTTTTCTATCAACCTCTTTTTTTTGATTTACTGCTAAAAAAACAGTAATACCAATCACAGCCAGCAAACCAAGAATTAGTCCTCTGTTTTTCATATTCACACCCCAAATGTTTTTTGGTAACTTAAAATCTATTCAGCTAAAACTTTCATTTGATAATTTAATTGTGTTATCTTACGGTGAGGAACGAACATTTTATATTGAGCGGCACCGAGCTGCAATAATTGTTCTTGCGAGTTTCTTTGTTGCGCTTTTTATTGTCGGAGTGCTCAATGATGGTGGTTCTTTGTCAAATCCAACGGTTATTTAATTGATCAGTTTTTCATATTTCTTTGATTTTTAATAGCTTTTATAACAGGTATACTTTTTTTTTCAAGAAAACCAAGAATTGAGATGAGGAAACGAAGTTAGGACAAAAATGAGCTTATCCAATAATGAAGAAGGAATAGATGAAAATGGTTTTTTTAATATTTCAGTTTATCTTGGTATACTTTCAAAAGGACAGCTGTCGGTTAGCCACATTTTCAGGTTTTGAAAGTGTGGCAATTTTCAACATGATTATTGTTCAACCGCGGTCTGTAAAAAAGTACTTATAGTTATCATTATTTTTCTAAGCAGTGCATCAAGATAGCAAAAAACTCCATTAAAAATTAAATTTTTCACAAATATTAACAGAGGGTATAATATTTGTGAAGATGATCAAGTTCTTTTCGTATGGTACCGTTTCAAAATTCTTTCTACTAGATTGGTCACCATAAATCCTGCTGCAAGAGAAGCTGCGGTCATAATAACTGTCATTGCATACTGAAACCCTGACATGTAGCTCCCTAGAACAAAGCTTCTGATAGCCTGGTAGGCGGGACCACCAGGCACAAGAGGAACTATGCTGGGAATATTAAAAAGTATGGTCGGCATTTTTTTCTTTCTTGAAAAATAGATACTGAGCAAACCAATGCAGACTGCACTGAAAAAGTTTGCAAAAACTTCGCCAGCTTCTAAATGTTTAGCTGCAATAAAAAGCATCCAGCCGGCAGCGCCTGTGATTCCACAGGCATTAAGGGCTTTTCTTGGAATATTGGTAATAATACCAAACGTAACAGTACTCAAATAGCTGAATACCAGATTTATCACTACATTCATATCTTTTCTCCTATAAAAATAAAATAAAAATCATCGAAATACCAATCCCGATAGATCCCGCAACAAAGATGGCTTCAGTTGCCCGAGCCATTCCACTGATTAAATGACCGGCAAGTATATCTCTAAAGGCATTTGTAATTGCTACACCTGGAACGAGCGGCATGACTGAACCAATGATGATATGATCCATAGTGCCTGCTAAATTCAGCTTCACTGAAAGATAAGCTAAAAAGCCAATTAGGAAAGCGGCAATAAAATCATCAAAAAATTTCAGTTTCAAAAATTTATTGATTACGAATGATGCTGAAAATCCAGCCATACCAATAAAAAAAGTAGGAATAAAATCTTTCCAGAAACCGCCAAAAATATACATCAGTGTACAGCTGACAATTCCTGCTGACAAGATTTGCAGAGGTATAGAGAAGGTTGGAGTATTAAAGTCAATCTCGTTCAAATTTTTTTGAAGTTTCTCAATTGAAATCTTTTTTTGCTCAAATTCCCTGGACAACTGATTGACAGTAGCCACTTTCTGGAGATTAATTCTTCGCTCTCTTATATTTTCTAATTGGGTGTAAGGTAATGACTTAAAGCCCATGAAAATGCCGGTTACAGTTACATGGCTGACACTGTCCTTATATCCTGCGTTGGCGGCAATGCGTTCCATCATTTCTTCAGTTCGGTAGACTTCAGAACCATTTTCCATCATAATTCTGCCTGCAGTCAAACAGATATTGAGTATGAGCTTTATTTCTTTATCAATTTGTTTTTCCATAGTAAAGACCTCTATAAAAGTAATTTGATGCAACAAAATTAGTTTACCATTTTTTTAGGGACTATAAAATAAAAGATATAATTGTCTGCACATATTCATTAGAATTTCTTAATGAAACTGAAGAACAAATAAAATATACTTGATTTTTAACTGAATTAGTCCTATGCTTGTCGTAACAAACCAAAGGGGTCTTTTGAACATGGATAAACAGTGGTCGCTGTATTTAGGAAGCAGTTTGATTGTCGTGATTTTACTTAGGAGAGCAATTCTTCAGGAAAAGTTTTTTCTCAGTGGATTTTTAATCACTCTTTTGCTGGTACAGGTGACAGGTGGTATATTATGTTATTATCAAAGTAAAAAGAAAAAGAGAATCCCGACTTCTAAATAGAAGGTTGGGGTTTTTATTTTGCTTGTTTTAAGAAAAAATGAGATGGAAGCTGTGGAAAATACTTCAAATATTGAATAAATACCAAACCTTTCTTGAAGAAAGATAGAATTTATTGGAGCGGTTGTCTTTTTAGAGTATACTAAAGGTAAATATTATTGTTGATAAAGGAATGAAGAATAATGAACGTATTAATGATAGAAGATAATGAATCAGTTTCAGAAATGATGCAAATGTTCTTTTTAAATGAAGGCTGGAAAGCAGTCTTTGAATATGATGGAAAGAAAGGTCTGGACACATTTCTTGAGCATCCGGAAAAATGGGACATGATTACACTTGATTTGAATCTGCCTACAATGGATGGGATGATGGTGTGTCGGGAAATTCGTAAAATTTCTCAGACGGTTCCGATTATTATGCTGACAGCAAGAGATTCAGAAAGTGATCAGGTAATTGGTTTGGAAATGGGAGCCGATGATTACGTAACGAAGCCTTTCAGCCCATTGACTCTAATTGCAAGAATAAAGGCTCTTCATCGACGTTCTGAAATTGTTGAGCATGTGGCTGGGGATGAAGAATCTGATGAATCGTTCGATGTTATGACACAACATTTCAAAATGAATACAAAGACGAGAGAGGCTTATTTGGATGATCAGCTGATCGAAGGTTTGACACCTAAAGAATTTGATCTGCTCTATACACTGGCTAAAAAGCCGAGGCAGGTCTTTTCAAGAGAACAGCTGTTGGAAATGGTTTGGGATTATCAATACTTTGGTGATGAGCGAACTGTGGATGCTCATATCAAAAAACTGAGACAAAAAATTGAAAAGGTAGGTCCTCAGGTTATTCAAACAGTTTGGGGAGTAGGGTATAAATTTGATGATTCTGGGGTAGCTTCATGAAATACCTGTATCAGCAGCTTTTGGCTTTTGGGGGCCTGATTCTCTTAATCATAGTTATTGTTGGAACGTCATTTACACAGATGACGAAAAAAACAATGCAGGATGCAAATTATGATCAGCTTTTCAGGTATGCGGAAGCCGCACTTAAAGCTAAGGATTCGTTCAGTCCAGCACTTTTTACAGAAACTGAGCGGGTAAATTTGGCTTTTCAATTTACTGAAAATACATTTGAAACTCAAAACCTTCAGTTTGTATACCTGGATACTAATATGAATAGAATATTTCCGGAGCAGCTTGAAAAGCCTTTGGAAATTAAAATTTCGGATGCTGAGCTGGAGAGGATGGCTAAAGGTGAAACGGTTTACAAAACAATTGACAAAGATATTTATGGAAATAAAAATGCAACCTCATATGTGATTACACCAGTAACTTATAGTTATGGCGGTAATGAGCAGAGCAATTTGGCCGGTTATTTAATGGTCACTCAGCCTGCAAAAAACGTTACTGACAGTGTAAATGAAGTAACGTCCAATTTATCCAAGGGCTTTATTATCTCAAGTGTGGTTGCTGTCATAGTGAGTTATGGGTTTGCGGCCTTTCAGGTGCAGCGGATTAATCGTATGAGAAAAGCTACCCGTGAGATTACTAATGGTAATTTTGATATTAAGCTCCCTGTCCATGATAAGGATGAGTTTGATGATTTGGCTGAGGATTTTAATAAGATGGCTGAATCGCTGGCATATTCACAGGAAGAAATTGAACGGCAGGAAGAACGGCGAAGACAATTTATGGCAGATGCTTCCCACGAAATGAGAACTCCGTTAACGACTATCAACGGACTTCTGGAGGGCTTGGAATACAACGCCATACCGGAAGATCAAAAAGAAAATGCGATTAAGCTAATGCAGAATGAAACGGCACGACTTATTCGACTAGTTAATGAAAATCTTGATTACGAAAAAATAAGGACAGACCAGATTAGTATTGTCGTCAAAAAATTTAATGCAACAGAAACATTAAAAAATATTCTTACTCAGTTGCAGGGGAAGGCTGAAGCAGCAGGAGATACGCTGTATTTGGATACAGAGGAATCTGTTGATGTTTATGCTGACTATGATCGCTTTACTCAGGTTATTGTGAATATTGTTCAGAATGCCATTCAGTTTACAACGGATGGAGAAATACATGTGAGTCTGGAAAAAGGATATCTGGAAACAATCGTAAAAATCTCAGATACTGGAATAGGAATGACAGAAGAGCAGTTGAAAAATATCTGGGATCGCTACTACAAAGCTGATCCATCCAGAAAGAATACGAAATATGGAGAGTCCGGATTAGGATTGCCGATTGTACAGCAGCTGGTTCGTCTTCATAAAGGAAAGATTGCCGTTGAAAGTGAAATTGGCAAAGGAACAACCTTTACCGTAACCTTCCCGGATATTGAAGTGGAAAAAGCTTAAAAAGCTAGTGGTCTGACCACATTATAAATTATAATAAAAGATAGTCTATAAATGATATTCAATGATAGAAAATTTCAGCTTGTATACTTCAATGACAAGAACGAGCAGCTGTTAGTCCCGTTTGTGCAGGAATAGTTATGCAAAGCTATGATGGGAATAAATTCGTCAAAATTATTCTATATACGAAGAGATAGCTGTATGCAGATGACAAGCTTTGAAGGTGTAAACATTCAAGATTTAAACGGAGTCTGCCTTTCTTGATTCAGTAAAATGCTAGACGAATGATGATCTTCGAATGTGAAACATTCATTCCATAATTGGAGCAGTTGTTCATTTATATTGGCACATGTCTAATAGTCTGGTGTATAACTTGCTGCGCTTGTCGCAGCTTAAGGTCATACAAGAACTTGCGCCTGCGTCTCTTAGGATACTCGTCGCATGAGAATGGGACAGAAATAAAGTTCCAAACTTTCTTCGCGTATCTATCCCCGAATAAACGGCGGGACAAAAGCAACTCCTTCGGAATTAAGCCGAACTATCCTGAAAATATGAGGAGCTATTTTCGGATATTCCTTCTTAATTCTCGGAGCTGATCACTTTTGTCCCGACCTCATGGCTCCACGTTTCTTGGATTAGAAACATAGCTTGTTTTTAACGTGTAATACACTAGCTGGAAGTACACAAAAAGTTCTGAGTCAAAAACTCAGAACTTTTTTTAAACCTTATATAATTAGCTGATTTTCTTATCAACGTAAGGACTGTTAACAATTTTTTCATCAGCGGTAACTAGCCAGATTGAAATATTTGCTTTCTTTGTCAGAACTTTGAGAAGGGGAAGAAGGAGCTGCGTTTGGAATACTGTCAGTTTTGAAAAATCGTTGAGGAGGATGATTTTTTCTTTTCCTGATAAGATCATCTGAAGCAGCTGCAGTTTAACTTGATCAAGGAGAGAAAGCTCATCGAATTTTTCTAAAAAGGTAGACATTGAGAAATCGAATATTGAGAGCCATTCTCTGAGAACGGCTTTATGATCACTAAATTTGATTGAGCTGCAGAAAAAAAGATTTTCTGTAATTGAAAGATGGGGGAAAAAAGCTGCTTCATCCACAATGAGTCCCATCTGCTTACTATGCTTTTGGAGGACTGCTTCAATGAAATGAGGTCGTTCTTTTTCTATGTTCTCTTTTTCTTTAAAGAAAGCATAGACACTATGATTCGTTGAATCTGAATCATCAATCTGTGAAATTATATAATTGTAATCTGTGGTAGAGGCTGCATGAATCATTTAAATCACTTCCCAAAAAAATTTTTATTTCGATAAATACCCCAGTTAGTGAAGATGATGGAACAGCTTACTGTAATTAATAAGAGAATAAGGCTGTTCTGGATAAGTCGTTCACCAATTTTATTAAATGAAAGTGTCTGCGTTCCCATTGATATCACTTCGGCAGTCTGATTTGTGTCCAAACTGCTGGAGGGGACAGACTCTGTGATTGTGGCATGAATGCCCAGGCGAAAATCTTCACGTTCAAGTAAAGAATGAATCTTCAGTAAAACAGCTTCGTATGTATTTTGAAAAATAATCAGCAGCAAACTGACAAGAATTAATGAACTGAAAAGTAAAAGAATGATTTCCAGCAAAACCTGCATCATAATATAGATCTCCGAAAATCCAAGTAAACGCCATTTCTTTATCGTAGACTGGCGGCTGGTAACCCCAAAATAGGAAGCCGCGATAAGGGCTGCTAAATATACAAAAATAACACCTATATAGCCGTACAGATAAAATGAATTCCAGCTTTGATAGGAGGTGATTGTAGCTTGATCAGGAGAAAAAAGGATTAGCCGATCAATTCCCAGCTTATTGATATCAATTAGATTGAGTAATATATTTGCTGTGAGTAAAAAAACAGAAAAGACTATGATGGAAAGTACAGTAGATTTTCTGTAGTAAAGTAAATCTGCAAAAGCATAACGAATGCTTTTCAAAAGTCATCACCTCTTTAAATGCTTATATTTAAAATTATAGAAAAAGAATATGAATTAATCATGAAGAACTAACAAAAAAGCTGGAACAATTTAAAAGCGTTCCGTAATTTTTCATCACGAAACGCTTTAATAATATAAGCTTGTTTATTGCTGATTGCCATATCCCTGATACGTATTAGTAATATATTCATCGACAGTAGATTTCCCGTCATTTTTACTGAAGGCACTTGTTGACTCGTCGCCTTTTTCTTTCTCGATTTTTACGATCTGTTCCAATTGGCCTTTGTAGTTGTAGGATGTAGGATCAACTGTTTTAAGTCCACTCTTCGTATAGAACCGTAGAAGATCACCTGAGTTAATTTGATCTGACATGCTAAGCTGTGTATTCGCAGCTTCCTTCATTGCTTCTGCTTCCTGCTGCACCTCTTCTGATGGCTCTACAAGTAACCTGCCTGTTGCTGTTTCATAAATGTTTGAACCAAGCATTGTATATTTGGAAGAAACATAATTGCCGTTTCTAAAGGCAACAATCTGATCATGATCAGAAGAGAAAAGGTCTTGTCCAAGCAGAATATAATTCTCTGTATCTACTCCCAACAAATGGAGCAGAGTAGGTAAAGCATCCACTTGCCCACCATACGTAGTGTTAATCCCTCCATCTTCTTGTCCAGGTATGTGAATCATATAAGGAACACGCTGCAGTTGAGCATTGTCGAAGTCATTCCATAAAGATTTTGATTTACCCAACAGTTCTGCCAAATCCTTCGTTCTTGAAGAAGAGATTCCGTAGTGATCTCCATACAGTACGATTACAGAGTTTTCATATAAACCGGAAGCTTTCAGATAATTAAAGAACTCTTCAACTGATTTGTCCAGATAGTTTGCTGTAGCAAAATATCCGTTAATTGTTTCGTCAGGCGTGTCCGCAAGTGGGAAGCCTGCTTCGTCATCTGTAAACTGTGAATAAGGATAGTGATTTGAAACAGCCAGGAATTTTGTATAGAAAGGCTGTTGCAGATGTTCCAGATATTGAACAGACTGCTCAAAGAAGGGTTTGTCATGCAATCCGTACTGGAACGAATTTTCATCGGTTACATCATAATAATTGGCATCAAAAAAGTAATCGTACCCTAAATGCTTATAGGTTTCATTTCTGTTCCAGAAGTTACCGGCATTTCCGTGGAAGACGGCGCTGGTATAGCCCTGTGTTTGATCAAGAATGGCTGGAGCTGCTTCAAATGTGTTTTTCCCGCCAATTTGAGTAAACATTGAACCCTGACTCAAACCGAATAATGAATTTTCAAATAAGGTTTCAGCATCACTTGTTTTTCCCTGCCCTACTTGGTGGAAAAAGTTTTCAAAGCTAAAGGTACTGTTGCTGTGATACAGGCTGTTTAAAAATGGCGTTACTTCATGTTCAACACCATTCTCATCTTTTAATTTATAATCAATGATAAATTGCTGCAGACTCTCCAAATGGATATAGATCACATTTTTACCTTTGGCAATTCCAAAGGTTTCGTCGTTAGGAGCGGCATAGTGGTCATTCACATATTCTTCAACAGCAACCATATCACTGTCGCTGGCTTCTGCTCGAACCTGATTGGTCTGGTAAGTTTTTACTCCGTCATAAACGGTAAAAGCATTTAATCCTAAAAATTTCACGATATAGTCACGAGAGAACTCTCTCCCTAAAAGTTGAGGACGCTCTGTCTCGGCAAGAAACAGATTGAACAGGAAGAAGGCAGCGGATAACAGACTGATTGAAACGGCGACTCGTGCTCGAACCGGTCGGTCTTCCATTTTGATCTTTTTAGTAAGAAGAAGTCCACCGACAATGATAAAGTCAATCCAGTAGAAAATATCGTAAGCTCTGAATAGCCGAAGGGCACTTTCTCCAAGACCACTAGCAACTTTTCCGGCACCAAGCATTGTGTTAACTGTAATAAAGTCAGTAAACTCTCTGTAATAAACTAGGTTAGAGAATAAGAGCAAGGTCATCAGGAAATAAATGACCATCATTGTGATATAGGCACGCCTTGTTTTACGTACATATAGAGCGACTGCCAATAGGAAAAATGTAGTGGCAATTGGATTTATTACTAAAATGATCCACTCGTTGAAGTTTTCCAGTCTTAAATGAAAATCTGTTGTGTAAGCCAAAAGGTTCTTGAACCATAAAAGAACCCCCACTGTGGTAAAAAGACCCAGACGCGTATTTAAAAAGTGCGGTAATCTAAAATTTTTCCAGCCTGATAAACGACCGGATGCTTTTTTTTCTGTGTTTAATTGGTTATTTTTCGTTAACATAATAATTCCTTTCCAACATTAAGTTCGAAAAAAACACTGAACATGTTTTCATGAAAATAGTTGTTTGCATACAGATAATTTTACCTTTTTCGCTGTTTACTGTCAATTATCCGTATAAGTATTTGCTTGTTTTGTCCGTATTTTTGTGAAACTTTAATAATCTGGGTGAATAAAGACATATGCTTCTTTTTTTGCTATACTTTTTTATGCAAAGCTGTTCTCATTTCTATGACTGATTATTTGAAGGATACGGCTAATTACTTTGGAAAGAACCAGGTGAAAATAAATGAAAATACAAGTGACAAAACAGGCAGTCAGTAAATTGATGAAAGGCTGTCCTCTGATACAGGAAGAGGATCTTCTCCACCCATTGGAGCAGTTCCCAAAAGAATGGGTCACATTTACAGATTCTTCAAACCGATTTATCGCTTACGGGTATTTGGCAAATCAGAACAAAGGAATCGGCTGGCTGTTAAGCTGGAAAAATGAATTGACTGCTTCTTTTTTTGATAAACTTTTTCTCAAGGCCAAGGAAGCACGCAGCTTTTATTTTAATGATGATAATACAACTGCTTTTCGTTTGTTTAACGGAGAAGGAGATGGGTTAGGCGGCTTGACTGTTGACTGTTATAACGAATTTGCAGTTTTTTCATGGTATAATGATACAATTTATGCCAACCGGGAAATGATTATTGCCAGTTTTCGTAAAGTTTTTAAAAATATTGAAGGAGCCTATGAGAAAATTCGTTTTTCGTCTGACCAGCTGCCGGAATCTCAGAAAATGTTTGGCAAGAATGCTTCAGAACCACTTATAATAGTAGAAAATGGCGTTTCATATGCTGTCTATCTTAACGAGGGGCTGATGACCGGTATTTTCCTTGATCAGAAGGACGTGCGAAGTGAACTGGTTAACGGTTATGCTGCAGGCAAACAAGTATTAAATATGTTCAGCTATACCGGGGCATTCTCGGTTGCTGCAGCAATGGGAGGAGCAGCTGAAACGACCAGTGTTGATTTGGCAAAAAGAAGCTCGCCTAAAACAGCTGAGCAATTTGCTGTCAATCAGTTTCCGCTGGATCATCAGAAGATTGTTGTGATGGATGTTTTTGAATACTTCAACTATGCGAAAAGAAAAGCTTTCACATTTGATTGCATTATTCTGGACCCTCCAAGTTTTGCAAGAAATAAAAAGAAAGTATTTACAGTTGCCAAAAATTATGGCGACTTGGTAAAGCAGTCCGTTGATATCCTTTCAAATAAAGGAAGTCTTATCGCTTCAACGAATGCGGCAAATATATCTCTGAAACGATTTAAAAAGATGGTGGAGGAAGCACTCTGTGATAAGAATGTCCACTATAAAATAGAAGAAATTTATCAGCTCCCAGCAGATTTTAAAGTAAATCCTGATTTTTCCGAGGGGAACTATTTAAAGGTTCTATTATTGAGAATAGAAAAGTAAAAGAGAAAAATTAAGGGACAAAGACCACAGGGATACATACACTGAAGGGGCATCTCAACTTAGGAATTTCTGTTATAGAAGCTATGACAGCTTGTTGTAGTGCATATAAGCTATATTAATCTAGGGTGTGTCTGAAAACTCAAGCGGCGAATAGTTTGATGATTTTTATCGAACTCCTCATCATAAATACTCGGGACTGTGACATAAGTATATCTGAGATCCCTAAAACCGAATAAACGGTGTTCCAAAGCCCCTCCATGCTTCGAGGATCGGAACGAAGTCCTTCAATTCTTAATGGCTCTGACATTTAGAAATTGATGAGATCGAAACGAAGTGTAGTGAGAACCTTAGACGCAGAAAAACGGATACAGCGTAATGTTTTGTCTCGAGAATCGTTAGACTCGTAGAGACAGCAGTTCTGGAAATAAGTCGAACTATACTGAAAAATTTGAATGCTACTAACTTTTCAGACACGTCCTAATTATTTGGTAAAAAACAGGAGTTGAATTGTTGCCTGTTTTTTATTTCTGTTAAATTTTATCTGCGAGGTGGAGAGTAATGGCAAAGAAACAAAAAAAACACAAGACAAATGCAATGAGAATTTTGGAGCAAAAAAAGATATCCTATAAAGAGTACGAATTTCCATGGAGTGAAACCCATCTGGGAACAGATAGTGTTTCAGCTTTAATTGGAGTCAATGAAGACAGAATTTTTAAAACGCTCGTAGCTGTAGGGAATAAAACGGGTCCGATTGTTGCAGTTATTCCGGGAAACAAAGAGTTGGATCTGAAAAAGCTGGCAAAGGTGAGTCATAACAAGAAGGTAGAAATGCTTCTTTTACGAAATTTGGAAGAGACAACGGGCTATATTCGTGGAGGCTGTTCCCCAATTGGAATGAAAAAGCTATTTCCCACTTACTTTGCTGTGGAAGCAGGAATGTATTCAGAGATCATTGTTTCTGCCGGTCAAAGGGGACTTCAGTTTGAGCTGTCACCAAGAGATATTATTGAGGTAACAAATGCTGAAGTGTCGGATATTACTCTGTTATCGGAAACCTGAAAAAAACGGATGTAATAGACTGTAAAGAAGGAATACTGTTCCAAATTTAAACAAAATAGATTATTTCATTATTTTTTGTAATGCCTGTTTGGCTAAATTGTCTGCACCTTTATTTTTGTTTTCCGGAATCCATTGAATGATTAAAAGAGTAAACTGCTGCTCCAGTTCCTGAAATTTTTTTAAATAGGGCTGAAAATCAGAATTTCCTGTATATTTTTTTTCGATGGTTTGAACAACTATTTTACTGTCTGAATGCAGTAGAATTGTAGTCTGAGTGTAGTGATGCTCAATCAGCCACTCTATGGCAAGAATTAACATTCTGAATTCCGCTTCATGATTGGAGCATTCGCCTAATGGAAAATGCAGTTGTTCATGGATTCCTTCACCAGTGGCAACCATTCCGCCGCCGCTTGGGCCCGGATTTCCTTTTGTTGCAGCATCGACATAAATTCGTAACATAAATATCTCCTTATAATTTTCAGATTAGCAGCTAAATGTGATACTATTATAGCATATGAATTTTTAGATAAGGGGTCAGCGTATGAAGCAAAAAAAATATTTTTGGCAGCCGGAGCTGTCAATGACCATTATCTATTGGTCCTGTACTTTTGCAATATTGTTTATGAGCCTGATTTTGTCATTAGAGAATACAAAACCCTATTTGGTTAGTAATATAGTCATGGTCGTTTTCTTTATATTTGTTTTTTTAGGGATCAAGCGTTATTTTAAGTTAACAGAGAAGAGTATAATGATCCAGTATTTACTACCATTTTATAAAAAAGAACTTTCGTTTGAAGAGATTTCTACAATTAAAGTAGGCATAAAAAGTATTGAAATAAATTCCACTAGATTGTCTTCAAAGCCGAAGCTTTTCATTATGACAAAGAAACAAAAAGAACAGCTGATAGAAGTATTAAAAGAAGAAAGAGCATTTCAAGATAAAATTATTTATGATGATCAGTTAAAATTGGGTGAACAATAGATAACCATTGGAGAAACGAACTGTAAACGGGTAAAGTTTATAGTTCGTTTCTGTTTAATTAACTTTCCATTTACAAAAAAATAAGCTAAGATAAAAAGGAACTTTTAAAAAAGGGAGTTGTACCTATGTGGAAAAGTGAGCTGCAAAAGAAAGAAAGTTATGAGTTGATGCTCCAGCAATTAAGCGGACTTACCGAAATTGAGCATAATAGTATAGCAAACTTGGCAAATTCCTCTGCTTTACTGGGAGAGACATTGCCGGAAACTGTTTTTGCAGGATATTATTTATTTGATGGGACTGAATTGATTCTTGGTCCCTTTCAGGGAAGAGTCTCCTGTACCAGAATAAAAATGGGAAAGGGCGTCTGCGGTGAAGCTGCTGAAACCCGTGAAACACTGATTGTTGAAGATGTAAAGAAGCACGGAAATTATATTTCCTGCGACTCGGCTGCTCAATCAGAAATTGTGGTCCCAATGGTTAAAGAGGGGATGCTTATTGGTGTGCTTGATATTGATAGTGGTGTGACCTCAGCGTATGACCGAATAGATCAGGAATATCTGGAAAGATTTGTTCAAGTGCTAATAGAGCATACAGAATTTTAGAAAAACAGAAGCATTGTCTTCGCACAGTAAACTCATTTATGAGATAATTCAGAAAAGTGGATAGGAGATAGTAAACTGATGGAAATCTATTTGAATTTCAAAACAGAAGCAGCAGAGGTCATTAAATTTTACGAAAAAGTTTTTGATACAAGTACAACCAGTATCATGACTTTTGGTGAAATGCCGGAAGATCCTGAACACCCAGTAGCTGAAGAAGCGAAAGATCTGATTTTAAATGCAAGTATGATTATTGAAGGAACTTATGTCATGTTTTCTGATGTTCCTGAAGGGATGGGTCTTCCTTTAGTTGTAGGGAATAATGTTTCGCTGGTTGTCAGTACGGATGATGAGGATAAAATTGAACGGGAATTTAACCTTTTGGCAGAAGGTGGAAATGTGACAATGCCTCTTGGACCAACATTTTGGACAAAGAAGTATGGCATGGTAACAGATAAATTCGGTATTAACTGGATGTTCTCTTATTATAAAGAAGATGTTTAACTCTGGAGCCAAATGAATCCGCAGCGTTGTGAAATGAATCAACTCAATAGAAGACAGAACAGGAGAATGGACAATTTTTTCCTGGGATGTAAGGGAAAGATTGTTTACTTGGGGATGGAAAGATAGTTGAAATTTTGATACTGAAATCTGGATTGCTATCCAGATTTCAGTAATGTTTAATTTTATAGCTGGATTATAAAAAAAATCTGATTTGGAAGCTGTTTTTCTTATTTTTCAATTGAAGTATGGATGTTCTTTAATTCAATAGAAATGGATTAGAAAATGGGAGTAATTTCTTTATTTGAAAGAGAAAATCTGTTATACTATGAGGGTAGCATCCATCTGGGGGCGTTACGGATTCGACAGGCATAGTTGAGCTTGAATTGCGTTTCGTAGGTTACGTCTACGTAAAAACGTTACAGTTAAATATAACTGCTAAAAACGAAAACAATACTTTCGCTCTAGCTGCGTAAAACCAGCGGGTGAAGATCCTCCCGGCATCGCCCATGTGCTCGGGTAAGGGTCTCAAATTAAGTGGGATACGCTGAATTTTTCCGTCTGTAAAATTTAGAGGAGATCATCAGACTAGTGAAAGCTTGGGCCAGTTGTGCGGCATGAGCTTTAGCGAAATCTAAATAGTACAACTATGAGCGTAGATATTTAAGTGGCAATATGTTTGGACGCGGGTTCGACTCCCGCCGTCTCCATAGAGTTTTAATAAAATAGAGCTAGAAACGTTGATTTGTTAGGGTTTATCAATTGTTTCTAGCTCTTTTTATTCGGACTAAATGCCATATTAAATGCCATTTAAATTCCAGTGTAACTGGCAAACAAGGCAGTAGTTCTTTCTTTTCGTTCTTTGGTCATATGAGCATAGATGTTCATTGTAGTTTAAATGTCCTGAACGATTCTGAATTTCCTTGATTGAAGCGTCGGCTTCAATCAGTGAGAGCGCCTAAAACCATGAGTTATGATTTTCTTAAGCTTATTTTTTTGCATATGCGATCTAAATATTTCTTTGTGACAGCAGGCTGCAAAAATTCATTTTCAGAATTAGAGAAAAGCAGCTGATTTTTATTTATCATATTAATGCCAAAAAATAAATACTGCTTCTTTGTGTTTTACGCCATTCTTTTAGTATTCCAAGTGGGTTTTATCGTCAACATGAATAAATCGCTTTAGATTACTTGTTTTTGGCGTTTGAATGATAAGTTTTGACTCTTCACCACGAGTTAGAGTTTTGTTCATTCGGATGATTTGTTTTTCAAAATTTATATCTTTCCATATTAAAGCTAAAGCTTCGACTTTTTTCATTCCGATAAAAGCTGACACTCTAAATAAAGTGTACATTTTCGGGTTATTTTTTCTAAATATGATAAAAAGAAGGAAAGTTCTTTTTAGAATAATAAATCGCCTCTTTTTCATTACTATTATTTTTAGCTATCGGCAGTGTAATGAATTTAGTTGGATTGTTGGCTATATCAAGTTAATCTGAATACTATAATCAAACACTATGTCGGCATAATTTAAGACTATTTTAGAACATTTTAATTTCTTAGCCCATAAGTTTATCGCTTCTTGACAATGTGTAGTATTAACTTCCTCTCTCCCTGTTTCTCTAAAATAGGGAGTTTTTTCAATAGTTATCTTTTTGGTAACCCCTTCATTTTAAAAAGTTTACCTCTGAACTATACTGTTCACGCACTTCTCTAGCCAGCTGCGAATCAGTGATCAAGGCAGTTAATTGATCCAATGCAGCAAAAGTAGCAATTGATTTTTTTTCAAATTTACTGCTGTCAACCAAGGCAATTGTTTGCGAAGCAAATTCAACCATTCGTTTTTTCAGTTCGACTTCGTAAAGATTAAAATCGGAAAGTCCGCCTGTTGTTGAAATTGCATAAGAAGAAGTGAAAAGTGTATCAATATTTACCTTCCTTAATATCTCAATGCCCAACACACCTTCTACTGCATTAGAGGTTCCTTTTACGACGCCACCAATCAAAATTACAGTCAAGTTCAAATTTTCCTTGAGTAAAGAAGCCGTGCGTAACCCATTTGTTAGAACAGTAATTCTTAAATCGGATTGACTAATGAGTTTAGCTAATTCATAACAAGTGGAACTAGCATCCAAAATAATACATTCGCCGGTTTTGATTAGCTGAAAAGCAATCTTTGCAATTTCAGCTTTTTTTTCAATGTTTTTTTGTTTTCGAATATCATAGTTTTTATCAACCTTTATCACTTCGTCTTCTTTCGTACAAACGGCACCGCCGTGCGTTCGAACCAACATATTGTTCATATCGAGATAATTCAAGTCAGATCGAATCGTTGCTTTTGATACGTTAAAAACCTCTGTTAGTTCATTTACAGAGACAGATCCCGTTTCTTGAAGTATAGATAATATTTTATTTCTTCGCTCACTTGTATACATAAAAATTCCTCCGAATTCTCTCTATTCTCCATAAATTATAAACAATATCTTTAAACCATACAACTTTTTCCTTTCGTTTTGTCTTGTGATGTAGATAATAAATTAGAATGATTACTAACTGAAGTAAATTTTTGTTAAATCGAAAATGATCGAAAGTAAACGAAATTAAATGTTGACAAAGCGAAATCTCGATATTATTATTAGGGTATAAAAAGAAAGGAAGTGATGGAAATGAAAATTGGAATTGGCTCAGACCATAATGCGTTTGAGATGAAACGGCAATTGCAATCATATATTCAATCAAAAGGAGTTGAAGTGATTGATTACGGCTGTTTTTCTGCTGAAGAGGTTGATTATCCAGATATTGCTTTTCACGTGGCGAATGCTGTACTGGCGCAAGAAATTGAACGCGGGATTCTGTGCTGCGGTACTGGGATAGGAATGGCAATGGCAGCAAATAAAATTCCAGGTGTTCGTGCAGCACAGGTACATGATACGTATTCAGCAGAGCGAGCACAATTAAGTAATAACGCACAAATTATCACATTAGGCTCCAAAGTTATTGGTATAGATGTAGCGAAGAAAATCGTTGACGAATATTTATCAGTTCAATTTGAAGGGGGCAATAGCGAAAGAAAAATTAATCAAATTATGGAAAAAGAAGCAGAATTTGTAAAAAAATAGTAAAGGAGAATACCCCATGAAGTTCTTTTTAGATACTGCAAATGTTGAAGAGATCAAACGAATCAATACATTAGGACTAGTTGACGGTGTCACAACCAATCCTACGATTATTTCCAAAGAAGGACGTGATTTTAAAGAGGTGATCACCGAAATTTGCGAATTGATTGACGGACCTGTCAGTGCAGAAGTTATCGCACTTGACACAGAGAATATGGTGAAAGAAGCTAGAGAGATCGCGACCTGGGCAGACAATGTTGTGGTTAAAATCCCGATGACTGAAGAAGGGCTGCGTGCTGTAAATATTTTGTCCAGCGAAGGAATCAAGACAAATGTCACATTAATTTTTACTGTTGCCCAAGGCTTGATGGCAGCTAAAGCTGGCGCAGCATATGTTAGCCCCTTTGTCGGACGGCTTGATGATATTGCGACAGACAGCTTGGGATTAATTAGTAATCTAAAGAAAGTACTGACACAATATGGCTATCAAACGGAAATTATTTCTGCAAGCATTCGCAGCTTAAAGCATGTGGAAGAGGTAGCTGAACTAGGTTCAGACATTGCGACTATTCCAGGAACCCTGTTTCCTAAACTCTGGTCTCACCCATTGACCGATGCAGGAATTCAAGCGTTCTTGAAAGATTGGGAGGCGTTTAAAAAATAAGTCACAGAGACGAAGGAGGAAAAAATCATGCGAAGACCAGTTGTAGGAATCAGCTTAAAAATGTATCAAAATCAAATAGATGATGCGCGTGATTTCGCTCATGCAATTGTTGAAGAAGTCGGTGAGAAACAAGAAATTGAACAATTTATGTGTCCTGGTATGGGTGTTCTTTATCCTGTTGCAATGATTTTAAAAGACTCAGAAATAGGTTTGGGGGCACAAAATATCTCTTTTGCTCCAAATGGGGCATATACGGGTGAGTTTTCGGTGGAGTCATTAAAGGATATGAGAGGCAGCTATGCTGAAATCGGACATATTGAACGACGGACGCTTTTTTGTGAAAGCGATAACATGATTAATCAAAAAGTTCGTCTTGCTTTAGCTCATGATGTGATACCGGTTTTGTGTATTGGCGAAACAGAAAAAACAGATGATCCTCAGGAAGTCAAAGCGATAATTAAAAAGCAGCTTTTTCTTGATTTATTCCAACTGGAAAATAGTCAGGTTGAAAAAGTTATTTTGGCTTATGAACCAGCTTGGGCGGTGGGGAAAACTAGTGCGGCTAGTGCGGCTTATGTGCATCAGATACATTCTTTGATTCGTGAATGCGTGGCAGAATTATTTGATAAAAAAACAGCTGAAAATATTCGAATTATCTATGGTGGTTCTGTTTCACAAGAAAATAGTGAACGAATTGTATCTGATGACAATGTGGATGGTGTCTTTGTGGGCCGCTTTGGTCATCAGCCTAAACAATATGCTTCGATTGTTAAAATAGTGAAAAAAATAAAGGGGGTTTGACAATGATTGGCATCGTTTTAGTTTCTCATAGTCGAAAGATTACTGATGGAACCAAAGAAATGATCGAAGAAATGAGCGGCATCAATGGGTCTGTACGGATCATCTCAGCAGGCGGCACGGGGGACGGACGTCTTGGAACAAATGCAATTATGATTATGGAAGCCATCGAATCTTTGGCGGCTTGTAATCATATTTTAGTTTTCTGCGATATTGGAAGCGCTATACTTAGTTCTGAAACAGCCATTGAATTGATTGAAGACGAGTACTTGATGAGAAAGATAGAATTAATGGATTGTCCTTTAGTGGAGGGAGCGTTTGCGGCTGCTGTACAAGCAACAGTATGCCAGGAAAAAGAAGCAATTCTACAAGAATTAGCTCAATTATGATTTTTTAGCAACACTAATTATAAAAAGAAATGAGGAATAAAGACATGAAATTTCTGAGAAGCATAGTTGGTTATATGATTGCTGGAATTATTGTTATGGCAGTTTGGGGAGAACTGGGAAGTTTTGGTATTTTTGGCGGATATTTAGCAGCAGGAATTATTATTGGTCCAATGTGGTTTATGAATCATTATCTTAATTTGACTGGTAATGAAGAGGACGCAGCATTTGTTGACATGGGGCTGGCAATCGCAATTTGCGGTCTTGCTCGAGACACATTTATGCATGGCGGTTCTGCTCTGTCTGCATCAATTCCCACGATTGCATTAGTTGCAGGAGGTGCAGCTTTTGGCGGGCTGGCTGCAGCGGTTTTTGAAAAAAGCATGTCGGTTGAAAAAGCAGCAGAAGAACAAGCACCAGAACCAGGAATGACTGAAAAAGAGTTAAAAAAACTGGCGATTGAAGAGTAAACCGAAACAATCAAAAAAACAGCGGTCAAATGACTGAAGAGGAGGAAATACAGTGACTATTGGTTTAGGAATTGCAACGTTTTGCGGCGGCTTTCTATTTCCCTTTGTGATCAGAATGGCTTGGGGGAAAATGGTTGAAAAATGGGGACCGGTCGGCGGCTGGATGGCAGCACTATTTATCGTTGGTACCATTTGGTGTATCAATCATGGGATTGCAACCCCGATGATCACACAATCCGGTGCTGCGTGGGTCGATCAGGGACTTGCGGCTGGTGTGGGTGTCTGGGTAGCTTCTGCATTGGTTGGAGGGAATATAAAAAAATCATTTCCTAATATAATTGCAGCAGTATCAGGTGGTGTACTTGGCGGGCTTTTATTATCTTTATTCTTATAAAAAAGGAGACTGGAAAAAATGAAACGATTAATTAACGATGGCTATGATGTAGTAGAAGAAATGTTGGCAGGCTATGCAAAAGCAAACAAAAAATACGTTACTTTGGACGCAGAAAATCGGATCGTTGTAAGTAAGCTGATGAGTGAAGAACCTCGGGTACGTGTGATTGTTGGCGGCGGATCTGGTCATGAACCAATGTTTTTGGGCTATGTCGGTAAAGATTTTGCCGATGCTGCAGTAGTTGGAAATATCAATACGTCTCCTGCTCCAGATGCTTGCTACGAAGCTGTTAAAGCTGTTGACAGCGGCAAAGGGTGTCTTTACGTTTACGGAAATTATGCTGGAGATGTCATGAATTTTGATATGGGTGCTGAAATGGCGATGGAGGAAGAGGGCATTCGTGTAGAAACAGTTACGACAACGGATGATGTCTATTCAGCTAAGGATAAAAAAGATCGGCGAGGTGTAGCCGGCGACTTGCCTGTTTTCAAAGTGGCAGGCAGTGCTGCTGCGAAAGGGTATGATTTAGATCAAGTGAAAGCGGTGACGGAAAGAGCCAATGATAATACGTATTCATTAGGTGTTGCTTTATCTTCCTCTACTTTACCTGTGACTGGAGAAGCGATTTTCCAAATGGATGAAGGTGATATGGAAATTGGTATGGGCCTTCATGGCGAACCCGGGATTGAAAGGCGAAAAATTGAAAAAGCAGATGTGATTATTGATGAGATTATGACAATCATCTTAGAAGATGCACAATTAAAAGCGGATGATGAGGTCTACGTTTTGGTCAATGGGTTAGGCGCACTGCCTTTATTAGATCAATATATCTGTTATCGTCGTGTGGATCAACTTTTGAATGAGAAAGGAATTGTGATTCATCGGACAGATGTCGGAAACTATGCAACATCAATGGATATGGCAGGTATGTCCGTAACGCTGATGAAATTAGATGATGAGATCAAAGAATTACTTGATGCTCCTTGCGATACCCCTTATTACAAATTATAGATAAATTTGCAAAGCTGCTTTCTTGTTTTCATTTGATTCGCAAGAAAGCAGCGGGTCTAACGAACGCCAAGTTCAAGTAAAAGTGATTTTTAAAACATAATGAGGTGGACTTATGAGTGAACAAGTATTTGATAAACAATTTTTTGCGGATAGTTTAGTAAAAATGGCAGAGCTGACCGAAGCTAATCGTGACTATTGGACAAAACTGGATTCAGATATTGGGGATGGTGATCATGGAATCAACTTAAGCATTGGGTTTCGGGAAGTTTCAGAAAAGCTGGCTGAGAAACTGGCAGAATCGCCTGATACTGCTACATTCTTAAAAAAATCCGGAATGATTTTATTAAGTAAAGTTGGGGGTGCATCCGGTCCATTGTACGGCAGCTTTTTTATAAAAATGGGTAAAGATCATATAGGAAAAGAAACGGTCACTTTTCCAGAGTTTGCGGATATGATAAAAAATGGTGTTGAGGCTATCCAATTTCGGGGAAAGGCTGAGTTGGGTGACAAGACGATGCTGGATGCACTTTTGCCAGGGATAGACTATTTACAAGCACATAAAGAGGACACTGATTATTTGGCAGTAATGGAAAAAATGATTGAAATTATGAAAGAGGGAGCCGAATCGACGATTCCGTTGATTGCCAAAAAAGGACGCGCCATGCGTTTAGGCGAACGTGCGATAGGGCATAAAGATCCCGGTTCAGAATCCTCGTGGATGCTGATGAATGTATTCTTGGAACAAATGAGAAAATGAAGGGATTGGGCATGAAAACATGACGGATTTAAAACAAAAAGCAAATGAACTGCGTAAAGCAGTGATCCAATCATTGGCACAGGCAGGCTCAGGGCATCCCGGAGGTTCTCTTTCAGCTATTGATATTTTAACTATTTTGTATTATCAAGAAATGGATATTACATTAAATAATTATGATCAAAATGATCGGGATCATTTTATTCTTTCGAAAGGGCATGCAGCGCCTGCTTTATATACTGTATTGGCAGATAAAGGATTTTTCCCAAAAGATGATTTAACTGATTTAAGAAAGTTTGGTTGTCATCTACAAGGTCATCCGGATCGCATCAAAACAAGAGGGGTGGATTCGTCCAGCGGTTCTTTAGGGCAAGGCCTTTCAATTGCTAATGGTTTAGCTTTGGCAAAACGTTTGGATAGTATTGAAAAAAACACGTATGTGTTGCTCGGCGATGGGGAATTACAAGAAGGACAAATCTGGGAAGCAGCAATGACCGCCGCTCATTATAAATTGGATCGAGTGATTGCTTTCATTGATAACAATGGCTTGCAGATCGATGGCACCAACGATGAGGTCATGGTTGTCCAGTCAATTGATGAAAAATTTGCTGCGTTTAATTGGCATGTGATTCAAGCTGACGGACATGATTTCACTTCCTTGACTCATGCAATTACTACAGCAAAAAGGTTTACAGACGGGCCGTCGGTTATTGTATGTCAAACAGTTAAAGGAAAAGGGATCAGCTTTATGGAAAATCAAGTGGGCTGGCACGGCAAAGCCCCTTCTCCGACAGAAGCTGAAAAAGCTTTGGCTGAGTTGAAGGAGGTATTTTAAGTGAAAAAAGCCACTAGACAAGCGTATGGTGAAACATTGATAAAGTATAAGGACAAGAAAGAGCTAGTCGTGTTGGATGCGGATTTATCTGCAGCAACAAAAACAGATGGATTTTCAAAAGAAGCACCAGAAAAGTTTTTTAATTTGGGGATTGCAGAAGCAGATATGATTGGGACAGCGGCAGGTTTGGCTTTAGGCGGCAAACGTCCATTTGCCAGCAGTTTTGCAATTTTTGAGGCAGGTCGAGCCTATGAGCAGATTCGTAATGCAGTCGCTTACCAAAAATTAAACGTGACGATTGCTGCGACGCATGCCGGAATTACAGTAGGTGAAGATGGCGGTTCTCATCAGGCAATCGAAGATATTGCATTGATGCGAGTCATACCAGGCATGACAATTATCAATCCGTCTGATGATTTAGAAACCGAAGCGGCGATTGAAGCGATCATGCAACAAGAAGGGCCGGTTTATTTACGATTGGGTCGTTTAGCTGTTGCGCGTATTCATGAACAGAAGAAGCCATTTATCATCGGGCAAGCAGAAATGCTGAGGCAGGGAAATGATGGTACGATTATTGCAACTGGTTTGATGGTACAAGAGAGTCTGGCTGCTGCTGAACAGCTGGCACAACAAGGAATAGAAGTACGAGTGTTGAATTTCTCCACGATCAAGCCGCTGGATGAAGAGCTTGTATTACGAGCAGCGCAAGAAACGCCATGGCTCATCGTTGTTGAAGAACATAGTGTGATTGGCGGTTTAGGCAGTGCCGTTTCCGAATTTTTATCTGAAAATTATCCTACAAAAGTAATCAAAATTGGAATTCAAGACAAGTTTGGTCAATCTGGTGAGCCGGAAGTGTTAAAAGAATTTTACGGACTGACCATAAAAAACATCACTGAAAAAGCAATTCAGGCAGCCAAATAAGAAGAAAAAAAGCAAATGTTCATTATTGACGGCACGAGAAAAAGACAGTAAATCTTACCAGGGTCTATATAATATATAATTGATTCCCGCTGTCTCCATAGAATCTTAATGAATAGGACTGAAACTGTTGACTTGTTAGGGGGGATCAATGGATTTCGGTCCTATCTTATTTAGATAATGTACATTATTTATGTTTATATAATCAGCTGGTTATTATTTTTCAATGGTCTGAAAAATCGGTCGGTTAGGATCAGTTTAAAATACAATGCTAATCCTGCTTAATAGAATTTCAACCATTGTATTAGGGTGTGTCTAAAAACTCAAGCAGCGAATATTTTGATAATTTTTATAGAACGCATCGTCATAAATACTTGCTTATGACCCACATAAGCTGTGTTTTTTTCCTTGATTTTAACAAAAATCACTGAAGAATTCGAATGCCACCGACTTTATAGACATGCCATAACCGATTTAAAACTAAGACATGCTTCTAATCCAAGAAACGTGCGGTTGATATGAGAGTAACTTCAAGGATAGATATGTCACATTCAAAGCTTGTCGTCTGTATACAGAGCTATCTCTTTGTATGATGAGCTAGCCTCTATTCAAGGAATATTTATCAAGACTACGTATATAGCATGTCTTGTATGTCCCTAAGACATGCGACGAGCATTTGAAGAGCAGGAATGAATTAGTGCTGATTCATCTATATTGGATTGCTTCCATTCTTGAATAAGACTCATTTCCTGTGGTTTGCTTTATTGCTGGTTTTTCTATAATTAGAAGTACCTTCTAGATCCTTTGATGTGAAGCAAGAGGTTAGCAACAATGTGATAAGTAGTAAGACTGCCAGTATTTTCATTATCTATGAGCACCTGCTTTTTCAAATTTTTCTGATAAGTAACTTTTGGTACTCTTGTTATCCTTATTATGAGTAAAAGATATATAGCTTCTTTGATGAAGTTATTGTTGAGTCTTTGAATATAATTTCTGCTGATTTTGTGAAAAACTCCTCGGAAAAAATAAGGGTCAACTTTATTTTCAGAAAAAGCTTTTACCGACTTTTATTATTTTTCCTCAATAACAATTGTAAGATAAACAGCTTTAAACCAGTCTTTTTCTTGTTTTTCAGTTTGAATCTTAAATTTAAATTTTGTTGTGAAATTTGTTCAATTTAGGCAGACTGAAAAAAATAGTTGAATTTTGTATTGTATATTTCACAAAATATTGGTAAGATAAAAAATGATAGCGCTTACTAATATTGATTGAGGATTACGGGAGAGAACAGGCGATCTGTCACCGAAGGAATAAGCAGCAAACCTCGCAGGCATTTGCTGTGAAGATCTCAGGTAAAAGGACCGTAATCTGACAAACCTCTGGAGAGCATTATGCACCGAAGGAGCAACCCTTGAAAAAGGAGAATCTCTCAGGTTAATAACAGAGGATAACTGCAAGGATTTTTTTGCTGTTATCCTCTTTTTGTCGCGCTCAAAAAGTTAGACGGCAATAATTAAAAGAAAGTGAGGGTGAAGAATGGAGAAAAAGACGTCATTGTATGAATGCCATGTAGAAGCAGGCGGGAAAATTGTTCCCTTTGCCGGTTATCTTTTACCGGTACAGTATCAGGAAACAGGAGTAATCAAGGAGCATTTGGCTGTAAGAAATGAGGCTGGACTGTTTGATGTTTCACACATGGGGGAAGTTCTTTATGAGGGGAAGGATGCGACAGCGAATATCCAGAAACTTTTGACGAACGACTTTTCGAAAATGCCGATTGGACGGGTGCGGTATAGTCTGATGTGCAATGATCAAGGCGGAGTTTTGGATGACTTGCTGGTTTATAAAATGGGAGAAGAAAAATATCTGCTGGTTGTGAATGCAGGCAATCGTGAGAAGGATATTCAATGGATGCAGGAGCATTTATTTGGAGAAGTACATTTTGAAGATGTCTCAGACAGCTATGGTCAAATTGCCTTGCAGGGCCCTGCATCAAGAGAAATAATTAAGAAATTGACTGAAGCAGCTATGATACCGGAAAAATATTATACATTTACGGATAATGCAGTGGTGGCAGGTGTTTCTTGTATCATTTCGCGAACCGGCTACACAGGCTCTTTCGGATACGAATTATATTGCTCATCAGAAAAGGCGCCGGAACTTTGGCGGGCTTTACTGGCAGCGGGTGAAGAGTTCGGATTGGTTCCCTGTGGTCTAGGGGCAAGGGATACATTGCGGCTGGAAACAGCAATGCCTCTTTATGGACATGAAATGGATGAAACCATCACTCCTTTTGAAACGGGCTTAAACTTTGGTATTAAAATGGGAAAAGATGATTTTATTGGGAAATCAGCACTGGTTGGCAAGGAGGCGCCGTCAGTAACCCGTGTCGGAATTGAATTGACGGGGCGTGGAATTGCAAGAGAGCATGTGGAAGTCTATTTAAAAGACGGGGACAAGATCGGAGAAACAACGTCGGGAACCCATTGTCCTTTTATTGAAAAGGCAGTTGCTATGGCAATTGTTGATAAGGACCATTCAGCTGTTGGTACTGAAATTGAGTTGGCAGTCAGGAATAGGCGAATTCCA
This sequence comes from Enterococcus sp. BWB1-3, assembly GCF_016745275.1. Lineage (GTDB taxonomy): Bacteria > Bacillota > Bacilli > Lactobacillales > Enterococcaceae > Enterococcus_L. The sequence goes on along the minus strand of NZ_JADOEP010000025.1, from coordinate 10,574 downwards.
GCAAAAATAGTAAAAATGCCGTTTTATTCGGTTTAATTTGAGAGGAGAAAATGTAATGAGCGAAGTAAAATTTACAAAATCACATGAGTGGGTAAAGCTAGAAGGGGATACAGCGAAGGTGGGTATTTCTGATTATGCACAGGAAGAATTAGGCGATATTGTGTATATTGATCTTCCTGATATAGATGATGAAGTATCAACAGGAGAAGGATTTGCAGATATCGAATCGGTAAAGACAGCATCAGAGCTTTATTCACCAATCAGCGGAACGGTGTCGGCAGTTAATGAAGAGCTTGAAGACAGCCCAGAGCTTATCAACTCAGCCCCATATGATTCTTGGATTATGGAAGTGAAGGATTTGGGTGAGACAGCAGAACTGATGACAAAAGAAGAGTACGAAGTATTCGTTCAAAAAGAATCAGAGAAGTAATAAGCAAAAATTTTGAGGAGGTTGTCAGATGGGCAATTATTTGGGAACGACCGAAAAAGAACAGCAGGAAATGTTAAAACTGTTGGGACTGAATACGCTGGATAAGCTGTTTGAAGAAATACCTGACAAAGTGAAGATTAGTGAACTTAATCTTCCAAAGGGCGGTTCTGAGCGTGAGGTTAAAAGGAAGATGCAGGAACTTGCAGAAAAAAATAAAGTGTTTTCGACAATATTCCGTGGTGCGGGTGCTTACAGACATTATATTCCAGCTATTGTAAATCAGATAGCAGCTAAGGAGGAATTTGTTACTGCATATACACCTTATCAGGCAGAGATTAGTCAGGGGCTGCTGCAGTCAATTTTTGAATATCAGACAATGATTTGTGAACTGACTGGAATGGACGCAACGAATGCCTCTGTATATGATGGTGCAACAGCTGCTGCCGAGGCAATTAATATGTGCATAGAAAAGAAACGTAAAAAAGCATTGATTGCAGCAACTGTTCACCCAATGACACTATCAACGATTAAAACCTACTATGATTCGAGAGGAATCGAAATTGTTGTCATTCCGGAAAAAGACGGTCAAGTCGATTTGAATAAGCTTGAAGAATTGATGGATGAAACTGCAGCATGTGTGCTGGTTCAACAGCCGAATTATTTTGGAAACCTTGAAAAGGTAGAAGAAATCATTCGTGTTACGAAGGAATACAAAGCCAAGGCAGTTGTAGCTGTGAATCCGCTGTCGATGGCAGTATTGAAGACACCGGGAGAAATGGGTGCAGATATTGCTGTAGGCGAAGCACAGCCTTTGGGACTGCCATTGAATTTTGGCGGAGCCTATATTGGTTTTATTGCGACAACCAATAAGATGATGCGCCGTCTTCCAGGGAGGATTGTCGGTGAAACTGCAGATGTCAAAGGCAGACGCTCCTTTGTTCTGACGCTGCAGGCTCGAGAACAGCATATTCGCAGAGAAAAAGCGGCGTCCAATATTTGTTCCAATGTGGCCCACTGCGCGCTGACTGTTTCAATTTATTTAAGTGCAGTTGGACCTGAAGGGTTGAAAAAAGCAGCAATGCAGTGCTATGACAAAGCTCATTATATGGCCGACAAACTCTCTGCTCTTTCAGAAGTTGAACTGGTAAATGATACTGATTTTTTTCACGAATTTGTAATAAAGCTCCCGGTAGAGGATGAAAAGCTGCTGCAACGATTGGAAGAAAGAGGAATACTTGGCGGGTTGCCGACAGAAAGAGGTCTCCTGTGGTGTGTGACTGAAATGAATACCAAAGAAGAAATCGATGAGGTCGTTTCAATAGTAAATGAACTCATTAGAGAGGAGGCTGCAATATGAAGCTGATATTTGAACGTTCGATTGAGGGATATGAAACTGACTGGATCGGTCAAAGTGAAGTTCCTCCATGTGAACTGCCGGAAGAGTTGAGTCGCACAAAGAAACTGAATTTGCCGACAGTTTCTCAAAATGAATTGAGCCGCCATTATACAGAACTTGCAAATGCGACCTTTGGTGTGAATGATGGCTTCTATCCTCTGGGCTCATGTACGATGAAATATAATCCTAAAATCAATGATGAAGTTGCCAATTTTTCCGGATTTAGAGATATCCATCCGCTGCAGCCGGTTGACTCTATCCAAGGTTGTCTGGAAACTTATGTATTGGCAGAAAAATGGTTTTCAGAAATCAATGGAATGGATGCATTTACCTTCCAGCCGGGTGCAGGGGCACATGGTGAGTTGACAGCACTCTTAATGATGAAAGCATACCATAAGAAAAACGGCGACAGCCACAGAAATAAGATCATTATTCCGGACTCAGCGCATGGTACAAATCCGGCAAGTGCAGCAATGGCTGGGTTTGAGATTGTAAATGTTGTTTCAGATGAATACGGCTGTGTTGATTTGGCAGCGCTTAAGAATGCTGTGGGAGAGGATACTGCAGGCTTGATGCTGACGAATCCAAATACAATCGGTATTTTTGATAAAAATATTCTGGAAATTACTGAAATAATTCATCAGGCAGGTGGTTTAAATTATTATGATGGTGCCAATTTAAATGCCATTATGGGTGTGGTGCGACCTGGTGATATGGGCTTTGATGTTGTCCATTTGAACATTCATAAGACATTCTCTACGCCTCATGGCGGGGGCGGACCGGGACTGGGTCCGGTTGGTTGTAAGGAACTGCTGAAAGAATTTCTGCCTGATTTTTATCCGGTTGAAACAAAGGAAGGGGTTGAATTTTCAACTCCTGCAAATTCTATTGGGACTGTAAAAGGATTCTATGGACATTTTTCTATTTTAACACGTGCCTTAACTTATGTACTGTTCCTTGGTTCTGAGGGAATCTCATCTGCTTCAAAAACAGCTGTTTTACATGCAAATTATCTGTTGAATGGATTGAAGGATAAATTTGAGGTTCCGTATGGTGAACGATGCATGCATGAATTTGTTTTGAGTTTGGACAAGCTGAAGAAAGAAACTGGTGTATCGGCACTAGATATGGCAAAAGGACTCCTTGATCATCGGATGCATCCGCCAACCATGTATTTCCCTCTGATTGTTCCCGAGGCGCTGATGCTGGAGCCGACGGAAACAGAATCTAAAAAGACAATGGATGAGGCACTGCAGATTTATCGAGATTTGCATGAGCTGGCTTATAGGGATGGCGAGAGTTTCCATGATTTCCCGAAGACGACCATTATTGGTCGAGTAGATGAAGTAACTGCCGCACGCAGCCCAAAAATTCGTTATGAATTTTCTGAGGAGGTTTAGTTTATGTATGATTTGATTGTAATTGGTGCTGGTCCCGGAGGCTATGTGTCAGCTATTAAAGCTGCTCAGCTGGGAATGAAGGTTGCTGTCGTCGAAAAAGGGAAGGCGGGAGGTACGTGCCTGAACCGCGGGTGTATTCCTACTAAAACACTTCTTCATGCTGCAGAGGTGATCGAAGCAGTGAAAAAGTCTTCAAACAGCGGGGTGAGCTTTGGGGAAGCGAATATTAATTTAGAAGAATTGTATCAAAGAAAAAATGCTGTTGTTTCTAAGCTTGTAGAGGGTATTGAGAACTTATTGAGCGCTAATGGTGTTGACCTAATAGTGGGAACAGCTAAAATAACCGGTCCTCATGAGGTGACTGTCGGGACAGAAATTCTGGAGGCGAACAATATACTGATCGCAGCTGGTGCAGCTCCACAGATACCGCCAATCAAAGGAGTCGATCTGTCCAAGGTTATTACGAGTGATGGTCTTTTGGCAGAAGTACCTGATTTTAAGCGGCTGGTTATTGTGGGCGGTGGGGTCATAGGTGTTGAATTCGCAAGTGCATTTCGGGCTTTCGGTTGTGAAGTAACAGTCATTGAAGCCTTTGATACATTGTTGCCGAATTTTGACAAAGAAATATCTAAGAAGCTGGCACTTTCACTTAAGAAAAAGGGAATTGCGGTTCATACGAAAGCAAGTGTCTCTGAAATACAAAGTCAGGCGGGTTCTTTAAAGTGTCTATTTACCAGTAAAAATAAAGAGCAGTCGGTTGAATGTGATAAAGTTCTGATTGCTGCAGGAAGAAAAGCATATGTGGATGGATTATTTGCCGAGGGCTGCATGTGTCATACGGACGAGGACGGCATTATTGTAAATGAGAATTTCCAGACCAATATTCCGTCTATTTACGCTATCGGGGATGTAGTCAGCGGAGCTGTTCAGCTGGCTCATGCAGCATCCGCTCAGGGAGTGAATGCAGTTTTAACCATCAATGGACAGGCTGCTGAGTATGACCTTTCTTTAATTCCCTCCTGTGTCTACACCTCACCGGAGATTGCTTCTGCAGGGATGGATGAAAAAGCTGCAAAAGTGTCAGGCATTCCAATAAAAATCGGGAAATATAACATGGCTGGCAATGGGAAAAGCATGATTGCTGAAAGCGATATGGGTTTTATTAAAGTAATCAGCCATGGGGAAACAGGCGAACTATTGGGGGCTCAGATGATGTGTGATCGGGCAACGGATATGATTATGCATTTTACACAGATGATCCATCAGAAGGTGACGGTATCAGAAGCAATTGAAGTGATCTATCCGCATCCGACATTCAGTGAAGGGATCGCTGAAGCATTGGAAAATACGTTCGGGAATGCCATTCATGTCATGCCGATGCGGAAATAAGGCTGTTAACAAAATTAAAAAGAAGCAGGTAGGATATGATTAATACAATTAATGACTATATTAAAAACTATGATTCAGCAGTAGGTTCGGCAATTGCTGAAGAGCTGGGAAGGCAACAGCAAAATCTGGAGCTGATTGCTTCAGAAAATATCATTTCTGAACCAGTAATGCTGACTATGGGCACTGTACTTGCCAATAAATACGCTGAAGGGTATTCCGGCAAACGGTATTACGGAGGCTGTGAGCATGTTGATGTCGTAGAGGATATTGCGAATGAACGATTAAAGGAATTATTTGGTGCGGGCTATGCAAATGTACAGCCCCATTCAGGAGCACAGGCAAATACTGCAGTTTATTATGCATTGCTGGAACCGGGAGACACAGTTATGGGAATGAACTTAGCCCATGGCGGACATTTGACACATGGCTCTCCGGTAAATATCTCTGGTAAATACTATAATTTTGTTCCATATGCTATTGATGAAACGAGCGGTTTTATCGACTACGAAAAAGTAAGGAAAACTGCATTGGAATGCAAGCCCAAAATGATTGTTGCTGGTGCTTCAGCTTATCCAAGGGCAATTGATTTTAAACGTTTTTCTGAGATTGCAAGAGAGGTAGATGCCTATTTGTTTGTTGATATGGCTCATATTGCCGGGCTGGTCGCAGCAGGACTTCATCAAAATCCGGTAGAGTATGCGGATGTAGTGACATCAACGACCCACAAAACATTAAGGGGTCCTCGCGGCGGAATCATACTGACAAAGGATGAGGAATTCGGCAGGCAATTTAACAAAGCCGTTTTCCCTGGTATTCAGGGCGGACCGCTAATGCATATTATTGCTGCTAAAGCTGTCTGCTTCGGTGAAGCTCTTAAACCGGAATTCAAAGTGTATCAGCAACAAGTCATAAAAAATGCCAATGCTTTGGGTGAAGCAATGGTTTCAGAAGGCTTCCAACTGGTTTCAGGAGGAACAGATAATCATTTGATGCTGGTGGATCTCCAAAATTTTGATATTACGGGGAAAGAGCTGGAAAAAAGATTAGATGATGTGTATATCACTGTAAATAAAAATGCTGTTCCGAATGATCCGAAAAGTCCTTTTGTAACCAGCGGAATTCGTATTGGTACACCGGCAGTGACAACAAGAGGCCTCAAAGAAGAAGATATGCGGAAAATTGCGTATTTTATTAAGCAGACAGTTACTGATTTTGATAATTCCGCAGAGAGAATCCGAAAAGGAGTTACCGAAATATGTGAGAGATATCCGCTTTATGAGTAAAACAGAAAAGCAGAACTTTTTCTGAAGGAGAAAGCGAATGACAAATCAGTATACAAGTGTTTTTGATAGTATTGGTCCTGTTATAGTAGGAGGTTTTGACAGAAGTATGCCTGAGCCCCCCTCAAGCCGAATAAACGGTATTCCGATTCGAGCATTCGTAAGAAGCCTTGGGGCAAGTCCTTGCACGACCTTAAGACATGCGACGAGCATTCGAAGAAGCGTAGGAGCAAGTTCATACATGACCCCCAGACATGCGCCGAGCATTCGAAGAAGCGTAGAAGCAAGTTCTTGCACGACCTTAAGACATGCGACGAGCATTCGAAGAAGCGTAGAAGCAAAGTCCCTTCATGATTCGAGGATCGGAACGAAGTCTTTCAATTCTAAATGGCTCTGCCGTTTAGAAAGTGATGAAATCGAAACGAAGTGTAGTGTAGTGCAGTGAGAACCGAAAACGCAGAAAAACGGATACCCGTAATGTTTTGTCTCGGGAATCGTTAGACTCGTAGAGACAGCTGTTCTTCTATGCTACGCATACAGTTCTACTACATCAAGTGAGCTAGTTTCATTCAAGGAATACTTATCGAAACTACGCATACCATTCTGCTAAAGTACGAATATAAGCAGAAGCGGCAAAGTAGAACTAGCACTTGTCGGTCCTAAACTGTGCCGAGTAATCGCAGGCAGCATCTTGGAAATAAGTCGAATGATACTGGAAATGAGCAGTTCAAGGGAGATAAGCGATCAAGGCATAATGTTTTGTTTTCTCGTGCAAATGCTTAGCACAGTTTAGAACTTGCTCGTCACATGGAGAAGCTTTGTCACAATCTCGCTTGGATCGGCAAAGTAGTTCGCAAGATTTTTAATTGTTTGAATCGTTTGCTAAAACATATCGCAGGTACGGTACAGATAGTGCACTGGTAGGCGGCTTGTTGGGAATGGAGCCGGATGATGGTAGGCTGGCAGACTCTTTGGAAATTGCCCCTGAACAAGGTATGGAGGTTTTGCTTACACTAGCAAAAGCTCATGCGGATCATCCAAATACAGTTTGAATCAGCTTAAAAAAAGAGAGTACAAATTAAGTCCCACAGGTATTTCAATAGGCGGCGAAAGTATTCAAATTTCTGAAATCAATGGGTTTAAACGCCATTTATCCATAACCATTCCGACATACCTGGTTACTCACTGGGATATGCCGGGCTTAATTTCTAAAACAGCCGGTGCTTTTTCTGAATATCAGATTAATATTGCTATGCTGACGATAACAAGAGAGTCAAAAGGAGAAAAGGCAATTATAGTTTTGGAAGTAGATTCACAAGAAAAAAGTGCAGAATTGATAAATAAAATTCAAACTATTTCAGGTATCCATTCTGCAAGTTTTTTCTTTTAATATAGCAGAAATGAGGCATAGATATATTTGAAAGCGCTTTATATCCAGCGGCAATGACAGAGAAAATTTGGTCTGCCAGTGCTATGGTCAGCGCAGCAATTGTGATAACAATGGGTGGAACACCAAAACAAGCTGCAAATGCTCTTGCCATAACGCTGAAAAATATGCTAGGGTTGATATGCGACCCTGTAGCAGGTCTGGTGGAGGTACTCTGTGCAACGAAACATTGAGTGCTTCACAGGCGTTTATTTCAGCTGACATGGCTCTTGCAGGAATAAAATCAGTCATTCCAGCTGATGAAGTAATTGAAGCCTTGAATAATGTTGGGAGACAGATAACCAGCATTTTTAAAGAAACAGCGGAAGGAGGATTAGCCAGAACAGCAGCAGGAATAGCAATTGGCAAAAGGATATTTAGGAGTCATTAAAAAATCTTTATTGATTGAGAGGGGAGCATTGTTTTTGTTTTTGGAGACAAAGTATGAAGTAATCAATGAAAGGGAAGAGACGTACTATGGAAAATAAAAAGAAAATGTTTTATGGCTGGTGGATTGTTGCAGGATGTGTTGTCATCACAGCAACTGTCGTGCCTTTAGTCATGTCGTTGTCAGGAAAGTACGCTTTAGCGGTAACAGAAGAGTTGGGCATTAACCGCAGTCAATTTATGCTGGCGAATACAATTGTACAAATGATTGGGATATTTCTTTCGCCGATTGTATCCAAACGAGTTGCTTTAGGTCAGATGAAAATGCTGCAGGTTGGGGGAATCATTGGATTTTGCATTAGTTATTTTACTTATTCTTTTGCTCAAAACACGATGCATTTGTATATTTCCTCCTTCTTTATCGGAATCTTCTTCTGGGCTTCTGCACTTATTCCAATCAGCTACATGGTAACAATGTGGTTCAAGGAAAAGCGTGGACTGGCTATGAGTATTGCCATGGCAGGGATTGGTTTAGGCGGAACAATATTTTCTCAGGTAGTTACTATTTTCCTGGATAATTATGGCTGGAGGACAACGTATCAGCTGATGGCGGGGATTGCGCTGGTTTGTTCATTACCAATTGTACTTTTTGTATTTAAAAGCTCTCCGGCTGAAAAAGGGTTGGTTGCCTATGGTGCTGATGTTGAACCAGCTAAGCAATCTGAGGGAGCGATTGAAGAAAGTAAGGACTCTGCGATTACCGTAAAGGCTTCTTATGGAAAATTCTTTTTCTGGCTGGTCATGATTGGCATGTTCCTTAATGGTCTGATTAATACAGGTGCCTTGTCCAACTTTCCTGCAGCGATTCAGGAAATGCATGATCCGACAACATCTGCAAATATTATTTCTATTTACTCATTTGTCGGAATTTTCGGAAAACTGCTTCTTGGTTGGATCAATGATCGATTTGGCGTGGTAGCAAGCAGTATCTTTGGCTGTGGTGCATTTTTTATTGCATTTATTTTGATGCTTTTTGGGCAAAATCTAGGAGTAATGTATCTAATGGCATTTTCTTTTGGGCTGGGTACTCCGATTGGAACGGTTTCTCCACCACTGATTACAGCGAGTGTCTTTGGTCAAAAAAATTATCCCGAAGCCTTCGGTCTGGTTAGCAGTGTAGGAACTCTCGGGACAGCTATCGGTTCAGTGTTTGTTGCCAGGATTTTAGATATGACAGGTTCTTACAGTACAGCATGGCTGTTTATGATTGTTTTCACTGCATTAACACTATTTGGTTGGATTGGTTCTTATGTTACTTCACGTAGATATTTTGATGGTGCTCAAAAAGCTGACAGCGTAAATGCTGTGGAGTAGAGGGAGGAAAAAACATGAGTTTAAAAGAACAGTTATTTGAAAAATTACGTGAAAAAGAAAGCAGAATGATTGAAATTCGCAGATACTTGCATCAACATCCTGAGCTGTCTTTTTACGAAACAGAAACCGCAAAATATATTGCTGATTTTTATGAAGGTAAGGGTTTGGATGTTCAAGTTGAGACAAATATTGGTGGAGAACATGGCGTGATTGTAACCATTGATTCAGGAAAACCCGGGAAGACGTTAGCTATTCGAGCAGACTTTGATGCTCTCCCAATCAAAGAAGAAACCGGACTGTCCTTTGCTTCTGAAAATGAGGGTGTTATGCATGCGTGTGGTCATGACGTTCATACTGCCTACATGCTTGTATTGGCAGAAACTTTGGCTGAAATGAAAGATCAGCTGAATGGAAAGATCAAAGTGCTTCATCAGCCTGCGGAAGAAACTCCTCCTGGAGGTGCTGTGGGCATGATCAAAGCAGGATGCCTTGAAGGCGTTGACAATGTGGTCGGGATACATGTGATGAGTACGTTTCCATTTGGTAAGATTCTTTATAGAGAAGGCGAAGTTCAGTCTGCCCGTTCCTTCTTCAAGCTGACAATTGAGGGCAAAGGGGGGCATGGCTCTTCTCCGCATGAAGCAAATGATGCAATTGTTGCCGGCAGTTATTTTGTGACAATGCTGCAAACCGTTATCAGCCGTCGAATCAATCCTTTTGATATGGGTGTTGTGACAGTTGGTTCCTTTGATGCTAAAGGAATGTTCAATGTCATTAAGGATAAAGTTGTTTTGGATGGAGATGTACGGGCGATGAGTGAGGGTGCACGGAGTATCATTGATGCAGAAATCAAAAAAATCTGTGAGGGACTGGAAGCAGCATTCAGTGTAAACTGTGTACTGGAATATACAACAGACTATCCTGTTTTATATAACGATCCGGCATTTACAAGACAGGTTGCGGAAATCTTGAAGAACAGTCAGATGGATAATGTTGATAGTGTCGAAGTGACTCCGCCGTTACCGCCTTCAGAAGATTTTGCTTATTATGCTGAAAAAGTGCCAAGTACATTTATTTATGTGGGGGCTCAGGTAGAAGGAAAGCCAGCTTACCCACATCACCATCCTAAGTTCGATATCAATGAAAAGTCATTGCTGGTTTGTGCGGAAGCAATGGGCAGTATTGTTGTTGATTACTTGAATAAAGGATGAGTGGTTCAGAACATTTTAAAATTTTCTATTGCTGGACATTATTTATAAACTATCTTTTATTATAATTTATAATTTGGTCAGATCAGCAGTTATCTATCTTGTTTAAAAGATTATGTTGAAGTTTCCTGTTAAGGAAAGGTCTTCAATATAATCTTTTTTTGTATGTTCTGAAAACCCCCAGCTATGCTGGGGGTTCTTGAGAGCTTCCAGCGTGGTAGTAAAAAAGCCTCCTAAACTGATAAGATGAAGTTGGTTTCCCGACCACCACATCAAAAGTTAAG
>NZ_JADOEP010000024.1 GCF_016745275.1 Enterococcus sp. BWB1-3 | reverse complement strand
GGCTTTCGTAATTTCAATAATTTTAGAGAAAGGATTTTCCTTTATAGAGGAACGTATTTCAAAGAAGTTAAAAAGAACCCTCATTAACAGAATCCATGCATGAAAAACAAGCAGCTAGGTAGGGCCCCTTAACTGCTTGGCTTTATTCTCTTGTATTTCTTTCACCAACACTAGTTGACAATGAGCCCAAATAAATCAAAATGATAAAATATAGAAAAAAACCATCGGCTTTGGTGAGCCGATGGAAAAGGAGTATTACTCAATAAGAGTAAAATGAAAAATAAAAAGGTTGTTGTTGGTATGGTTAAATAATACAATATTTTAAAATAAATGTCCAGTAATAACACTTCAACCTGATTCAATTTTACTAAAATTATCTTTATTTTTTTAACAATAGATTACTCATTTTGGTAATACAAAAAGAAATATCATCTGTTGCTTTATCCTGCTTCTCTTCTGAAGCATTAAACAATGCTGTGTCCAATCCCTTTTCAGGATCTAATGAAAGAACCATCTCTTTACAGCCTGCTACATACTCTGTGTAGCAGCGCTCCAGTTTTTTATGAATGCCGATTACTTTTACCGGTGGACGAAGTCCCAATATTTGCTTTAAGAATACTTCGTACTTTTCCGTACCTTCGTTAAAAATCCCCTGAACTTCAGCAAGCTTTTCTTTAGAAATATCTGCTTCTTTCTTGTCATCAATGGCCTGACGAAGCTCTTCGTAGTGCCCGTTCATTTCTTCTCCCACTTTTTCTGTTTCTTGTACAATATCATTAATTACCTGAATATAATAGCCAATATTTGGTTTCAACTTATTTTCCTACTTTCTTTTATTATCAACTTATTTTACCGTTTTCCTTCCGTACTGACAAGCCCGGATTAGAGCTTTCGGTATAAACAAGGCTTTTCAAGTGAGAAGGTGAGCCGCAAGATTATTAGCTGAGGCGTTTTGCAGAGTTTTTCCTATTGTCCAAGCTAAGAAAAATCAGCCCCTCAATTGAGAGACTGATTCTATTTCAATTACTACTATTTCTTAAAGCACTTCATCACTTGTTTTGATTATTTTTGAAATCATGCCATATTCCTTGGCTTCTTCTGCGGACATCCAGAAGTTGCGGTCTGTATCTTTCGCTACCTGTTCATACGTTTGACCTGTTGCTTCTGCGATCATCCGATTAACTCGTTCTCTCATACGAACGATTTCTTTGGCTTCAATCTGTATTTCAGTCCCCTGTCCCTGAACACCGCCGGCTGGCTGATGAATCATGAAACGTGTATTCGGCAGACAGAATCTGTTCTTGGCATCAGCTGCCAGAAAAATTGTGACCCCGGCACTCGCAACCCATCCTGTTCCAATCACATATACATCTGGTTTGACAAATTGAATCATATCATGAATGGTATCTCCCGATTCAACGTGCCCACCTGGACTATTTACAAAAATCTTAATCGGCTCATCGCCCATTGCTGCCAATAGAAGCAGCTGTGAAGAAACTTCACGTGCTAAATCCTGAGTGACCTCTCCGTAAATTAAAATGGTGCGTTCTTCCCATAATTTTTTCATGATCATACTTTGATCATTTTTTGGTGTCGTATCTTTTTCTTCTTCTTCTAAACGATACATGAATCCTACCTCCTACTTTTCAGTAGTGAACGAAGCTTCGCCCACTTCTCTCACTCTTCTATTCTACCAAAAAGTCAGGATTGTTCAAACTATGAAGTACCTATTTTAAAGGAATCGCATGAAACTGACCTTTACCTGACCAAAAGAAGACTTTTAAAGAAATTTTCCTTCAAACAATTTAATATTTATTTATCCCTAACCTCTTAATTCTATATAAAAAGAAAAAATAGCGAATTGAATAATTTGTTTTTTCCATCGAATACAAAAAAATATTTTAGATATTAGGGAAATTCCAGAAAAAATTTGAATTTTCTTTTTAATACCCTTTATCTATTCATGCTTTCCAGCCGACAGCCCATTCTGCTCAGTACTTCATTTGTAATAGTTTGTGCCTGTCCTGCTGCAGCTTCACTATTTTCAAGTACAGTTATTTGTGTTCCTAATTTAATCTCCGGTACATCTGTAATATCTGCCAGGAGCATATCCATGCAGATCCGACCAACTTGCGGGATTTCATAATCAAGATAGCTCAATGAAAAACCTGAGTTGGAAAGTTCTCTGGAAATACCATCTGCATAACCAATAGAGACTACACCAACCCTCATTTCTTTTACAGCAGCTGTCTCTGTTCCATAGCCCAGATATTCTCCAGCTGAAACCCATTTGGCAGATATCAGCACAGCATGGACAGACAATACAGGTTCTAATTTAATTTTGTTTCTCATCTCCTGATCCTGCTGGCTGAGCACACCATATAAAAGGATTCCCACCCGTACATAATCGTAGGATAGCTCTGGATAGTTCATTACACCATAACTGCTCTGAAGATGTGTCACACCATAATCAATCCCGCATTGCTTTAACTCTTCAAGCAGCTGATCATATCGCTGAATTTGTGCAGCTGTTCGTTTTTCTGCTTTTTCATCCAGTGTATCTGAAGAACCAAGATGGGAAAAAATACCTTCCCATTGCAGATTTTCCATTCTATACACAGACAACAGGTCTTCAAGGTTTGGGGTGAAGCCCAGACGATTCATTCCTGTGTTTACTTCCAAATGACAACGAACCTTTATCTCTGTTTGATTTAACTGGTGTGCATACTCCAAATCAAAAACAGACTGAATCAAATCATAATAGGCAACTTGTCGAAGCAGCACAGGGTCTGTGTAGCCCAAAATTAAGATATCACCTTGAATTCCATTTTTCCGCAGCTCAATGCCTTCTCCCAAAGTTGCAACAGCAAAGAAATTTACCTCCTGTTTTTCCAAATAGAGACCGCAGGATACAGCTCCATGACCATACGCATCTGCCTTCAAAACAGCCATTATTTTTGTACCTTTGTCGAGTCGTTGTTCGACAGATCGCAAATTTCTGCCCAGCGCGGTCAGGTTTATCACTTTGCCGGCACGATGAATTTTTCCCGGTTTTTGTTGTCTTAAACGAGTCAATATGGAAAGCGTAAACGTACAAAGTCCCATCGTCAGAAGCAGAATTAATAGAAACTGAATCAGACTGTTCTGAAACATTGGGATAATTTTCCCCGCAAAATAAAGAATAATAATACTAATTGGATGCAGAATATACAGCCATAATGAATAGTCCAAAGCATGGACAAATGAATGTCTCGGCTTCCACCACAGCAAATACTGAAAAAGAAAATACATCGTCAGAGGCAGAAACAAGTACATACTGTCATGCTTCAGCTCGGTTCCCCTATGCAGCAGCAGTCCCTCAATGAACAATAGCAACAGCCCAATAATCATTTTCAAACTGGAGAATGTACGCTTTTCCCCTTTCTTCAGATAAATACCTGCCCCCAATACCAGAAACAACGGAGAAAAAAACAGACCATTTCGGGTATAATCAAAAAGCTGAAAGAGAAAATCGTAGAATTTTTTTAAAAGCGCCGTATTCTGTATCAGAAAATAGTAACTGTCCCCGCCAAGTCCAATTAGATAAAGGCTGAATACAAGGATCAGTACTTTTGAGTAAGGAAGGTGCTTTAACAGTAGGCGACAAATCAGCATGCCGACGATAACTGCCGGAAAATACCATAAATGATAAAATGGACTGTCAAACAGCAGCAGCTTTGCCATATCAGAAACAGAGATTGACAGACGTAAGGTCCCATTATAAAACGACAGCGGCAGATAGAGCAGACAGGCGAATAAATAAAGCTTCAGGAGCTGACGCAATGTCTTTTTAATTTTCCAGGCTTTAGCATAATCGGGTGTTTCAGCATAGGGACCCAATACATAATAGCCGGTGATCATAAAGAAAAAAGGCACAGCAATTCGGAACAACGTCAGTGTAATAACATCATCTAAATAAGGCGCAAAAGAGCCGAATGGAAATGTATGGATAACAACAACCATAACTGCTGCAATCAATCGAAACTGGTCAATTCCGGAAGATCGGCTGGACATATTTATTGTCTTTGTATTTTTCTTAGTCATCTTTTTCTCTCCACTGCTTAAAAAAGTTATAATACTCCTCCAAAGTCCAGTCATGTTGCGCGATAAACCGGCTATAAGAACATCCGACGTATCTAAAATGCCAAGGCTCATAAGCAATACCTGTTATCCGGCTTTTGCCTTCCGGATACCGAAGGATGAAGCCAAACTCGGACATTCTTTCTAAAAATCGAGTACTGATTTCTTTGCCGTTAAACGTCGGACATATCTCATCATTTTGACTATCAGACAAGCCCAAATCTACTGCTAATCCTGTCTGATGCTCACTGCATCCGGGTCTGGCTACATACAGCTCAGTATACGCCTTTCCACGAACACGCAGGGAATAGTTATACAGTTTTTCCTGTTCCGCAAAGCTTCGGTATGCACTAGTTACTATGATATCTTTTTCGCCGCCAATAAAGCGGATGAGCTTTTCCAGCTGCGCGGCTGCAGTTGTCTCCATCCATTTATTTCCTTGAGAAAGAGGAGCCTGCACCAGGTCAGCAGGAATGAAATCCGGCTGCAGTTGGTTCTCACTATTTACCAAAATCGGAAAATCGATAGTTAGTTTATTTCTCATTTTCCTCCCTCCTCAGCCAGTTGAATCAGGCGTTCAACAATTTCTCTATAGGACAGCCCCATATTCATCAGCATACTTGGATAACGTGAATGTTCCGTAAATCCCGGTAATGTATTGATTTCATTTAACAAAATTTCACCGTTGTGTGTAAGAAAAAAATCAATACGTGCCAAGCCTCGACACCCCAATAGTCGATATAATCTTTCTGCCTGAAATTTAATTTCACCTTTTAACGTTTCGTTGATACGAGCAGGCATGTGAATCGTCGACGAAATCAACTGATACTTTTCTGTATAATCGAAGAAGCCGCTTGCCAGTTCAATCTCATCAACTTCACCAATAACCAGCTGTTCATTCCCAAGGATTCCACAGCCAACCTCAAAGCCATTCACTCCCTTTTCCAAAATAAAATGAGTATCAATTTCTTTTACTGAAGCAATCGCTTTGGAAAGCTCTTCCAGTTCATTCAGCTTACTGATCCCTTTCGATGAACCGCCTCTCAATGGCTTGATAAACAGGGGAAAGCCTTCTTTACGAATGAATTTCTTTATAGCATTCATATCCAGTTCTGCAAGCGAACATTGTATTGATGGCGCTGTTTTTATTCCAATACTGTTGGCAAAGCGATGTGTCAGCTTTTTATTCATACATACAGCAGAGGAAGCAACTCCGCAGCCAACATAAGGAACCTCCATCCATTCAAAGACTCCCTGAATTCGTCCATCCTCCACAAATTCACCATGCATCACAGGAAAAAGAACATCCACAGGCAGCGGTTCCTGATTTTCCAGTAAAGTAAATCCTTTCCAGCTTTCGCCAATTGCCGGAGTCAGCTGTCGGCAATTTTCTTCCAGCCAGCAATCCGCCGAAATTGATTCATTATCGCCGATATACTGATACCACTCTCCGCTTTTTGTTATGCCGATTTTAATGACTTCATATCTTTCCTGATCCAATGCATCTAAAACTGCTGTTGCAGATTGCAGCGATACCTCGTATTCTGATGATTTCCCTCCAAATAATACTGCAATTGTTTTCATTGTTCTTCCTCCCTGTTCTTTAAAGCAACTCAAAATATATTCATCTCTCCCTCCAAATCCTTGATATGAAAAGGGTTATAACCTGTTATTGTTCTCCTCCTTTTTATGTTATCTTAGGCGGCGAAGCGAACACGTTACAATGAGCAGTATTGAGCTTCAATAGTTGTTCCAGCCTATTTCTTTGCTGCACTTTTATTGCTGAAGTGCTCAACGATGGCAGCTCTTTGTCACGTGCTCTGATTATTTAATCAGGTCAGTTTTTCATAGATTCTTTTGAGTTGTCCTCTTTAATTAGGACATGTCTGAAAATTCAAGCGGCGAATAGTTTGATGATTTTTATCGAACTCATCGTCATAAATACTCGCTTATGATCCACATAAGCTGTGTTTTCTTCCTTGATTTCAACAAAAATCACTGAAAAATTCGAATGCCACTAACTTTTCAGACACGCCCTAGTAAACTTCTGATAGATAAATCGGCTTTCACGAATATTTAACTGATCGCTG
Source organism: Enterococcus sp. BWB1-3 (assembly GCF_016745275.1). Lineage (GTDB taxonomy): Bacteria > Bacillota > Bacilli > Lactobacillales > Enterococcaceae > Enterococcus_L. The sequence continues at coordinate 56,023 of NZ_JADOEP010000024.1, read as the reverse complement.
CCTGGACTTCCTTCTGCACCAAGTAAAATCATAATGTATTCTTTTCCGTTCACAACTGCAAGACTGGCCAGACATTGTCCAGCATCAAGTGTATAGCCTGTCTTTCCGCCAATAATCTCCCCCTGCTCCCAACCTAATGCTTCTCCAGTCATCAATAAGGTACTATTCAATTGAAGTCCTTCCGGTTGTAAAGCCGTTGATAGCGTACGATACGTCAAGGTGGTAAACAATCGATAAAATGTTGGATTTTCAAGTGCATACTCAACCAGCTTCACCAAGTCCGAAGCTGTTGAAAAATGACTTGTGCTGTCCACACCGGTTACATTTGAAAACTGTGTCTGGTTCATTCCCAACTCTTTCGCCTTTTGATTCATCCATTCAACAAAAGCCTGCTCTGTTCCTGCAGCATAGATTGCTCCGGCAAGGGCGGCTTCAGCCCCGGAAGGCAGCATAATTCCATAGAGAACAGCCTCCAGAGAAACAACTTCATTCTGCTGGAATCCGGCTGTTGCCAATTCCTCCTCCCAAATATACGGGAAAATATCTGATGGAATAATTACTTGCTGGTGTGTATCTGGAAAAGCCTCTATCAGACATACAGCTGTCATAATTTTAGTCAATGAAGCAATCGAGGTTTTCTGTTGACTGCTTCTATCATATAAAACTGCTCCCCCGCGTTCTTTTAAAAGAATCTGCTTCGCAGTAATTCCTTCGATTCCTTCTTTGTTTTGTGAATAGACTTCTTTTATATGAGACTGAAGAAATGGTAAATGATTTATAGTAAGAACATCGGCTTTCACTAATAACCCGATAACGCTTAAAAGAAAAATCCAGAAACCCAGCTTTCTACTTCTTTTTTTGTACATAAAAAACTCTCTCCTTTATGGTTCCATTAAACCAATAAAAGAGAGAGCAGATTTTAATTTATACTTAGGTTCATCTTAAGCTTTCTTAAGACTTGGGTAAAATGACTTCAAACGTTGTAATGCTGTTCTCACTGCCAGCTGATATTTTCCCGCCATGCGCTGTTACAATTTCTTTCGCAATTGCCAGCCCCAGCCCGGCGCCGCCTGTTTTTGCAGAGCGGGCATGATCCAGCCGGTAAAATTTATCAAAAATCATTTCCAGCTGTCGTTTTGGAATTGTCGGTCCTTCATTTTTGATTAGCAGCTTAATTGTAAATTCCGCTTCACGCAATTCCATTTGAATCACTGAATCCGGATTTCCATAGGTCAATGCATTCTTCAACAAATTATTAAATACACGTGCCAACTGTTCACTATCAGCTTCTATTGATAGGCTTTCAGATCCTTCAAAGCTGATTTCCTGATTCTTGTCGCTCAACAAGGGATAAAACTCTTCGATCATCTGCTGACTGAGCAGTACCAAATCCATCCTCGTTTTATACAGATGGATTTCCTGTAGACTGAACCTTGTAATATCAAAAAATTCGTTTATAAGCTCTTCCAGGCGACCGGCTTTATCCAAAGTAATCTGCTGATACTTTGCTCGTTGAGCAGTTGTTAATTCAGGAGAATCAATCAGTAAATTCAAATACCCAATGACTGAAGCCAACGGTGTCTTTAAATCATGAGCCAAATAGGTAATCATATCCTTCGTTCGCTGTGTTTCACGTTTCAGCAGTTCTTCATTTTTCATGTTCTCTGCCTTAATTTTCAACAATTCATTGTCCAATGACAGATCACCGGTTGTAGATACATTCTCTGTTTTTAAAAACTTAGGAATCTTTTCTGACAGTTTTTTTACTTCCATAGTCACTGCCCGTCTGGAAATTAAATAGCTGAGTACGGCAACAAGAATGACAAGGAAAATAAATGCCGCTGTTAAAAGCAGCTTAAGTGCACTCAGGTTTACCATCGTCTCATTATAGATCATACCGTCCTGCTGATAACTGCGATTGTAGACAAGATATTCATAAAAAAGAGTTCTAAATATCTGGCTGAAGCTGCTTTGAATAAAGAGAAAAAACAGCATCAGAATAGCCAAACTGATCAGACTGATTCTAAACAGTAATTTACGGTTTTCTATTTTACTCAATTTTATACCCCACTCCCCAGACTGTTTTTATATATTTCGGTTTCTCTACAGAATCCTTCATCTTTTCTCTGAGATGGCGAATATGCACCATAATCGTATTGTTTGAGCTAGTATAATACTTTTCACCCCAAATTGTTTGAAATATTCCCTCCGAGCTGACTGCCTGCCCTTTATTTTCACAAAGCAGCTTTAAAATGGAAAATTCCAGCGGCGTCAAATAGATTTCTTCATCATCTAAAAGGACTTTCCGTCTATCCAAATCAATAAACAACCCACGAATACTCATTACAGAGTCTGTGCCGCCATTATAGGTCGTCACCCTCCGCAACTGTGCTTTCACACGGGCAATCAGCTCCAGCGGCTTGAATGGCTTCGTCATATAATCATCCGCACCGATTGTCAGCCCCGTAATTTTATCTATTTCTTCTCCCTTTGCTGTCAGCATGATAATCGGATAAGTCTGTGTTTCTCTTATTTTCCGACAGATTTCAAACCCATCCAGATCAGGAAGCATGACATCCAAAATCGCCAAATGAATGTTCTGTTTATCCAGCTCTTCCAAGGCTTGTGTACCTGAGGCACAGCTGATGACTGTGTAATTTTCATTTTTTAAATAGTAGCTGACCAAGTCAGCAATTTCCTTCTCATCTTCAACCAATAAAATCGTTGTCATTCTTTCCACACCTTTCCCATCTTCAGTGTAGCAAAATACTGTCGGCAACTAAAGATGGAAATACTTAAGATTTCTTCAGAATTATATTGATTTGAAAGATGGTAAAAATTCAGATTCCTTTAAAAAAAAATCATTGATTTTTTTCTTAAAATAGAAATTATGCCTATGTTCAAAAAAACAATTATTTGATTTAAGCTTCATTTAAAAATAAGAACTGCAATCACAGATGTTAAAAATTACATTTAAGATCAGTTCAATACCCTTTTAGGAAAATATAAAAATTTAAAGTCAGTTGAATCAACTTCTCAGTGCTTGGTAAGTTTCTAGAAATCACATAAAAAAGAAGCCGATTGACAATTTATAACTGAGACAACCAGAGATAAACTCAAATACCTCTATCCAAAATTTTAATTTTGTCAAAACACTCGCATTATTTTCAGAGAATATTCTTCTATAAAACGCAGCTGTGAGAATCGTCATGGTCAAGAATTCGGGTAGCTAAGTTTATAGTCTCTTATTACGTTGCCTTGAATTGTCAGTCTATTTAGTGTGACGATTAAATGAATGACAATTCCTCACAGAGGTGGTCTTAGTATTAGCTAGCTCTTAGTAATGAGTGAATTTTTGCAAATTCAATTTATTGTCGCCACACCTATCATTCCACTACAACTTTTTATATAAGTGGAACTGACAAAATCAGCTATAACTATCCTTATCATACACCTGCTACTTCCCGATATACCTTTGACACTGCAGAAATTCTTGACCATCCGATCCTTTCTTTTTTCACTAACTCAAAGATAAATCCTATCCTTTCTTGATAAGAGAGCTTTCTTTTACCAGACTGCTCTTGTTTAACAGCAATATAGTGAATTGACGTGCGGATATAACACTGGTTTGCGTATAAACGATAATGATTTATCTAGTTTACTCTGTATGATTCAATAATTTTTTATACGTAGAATCAAGAATCAACGCTCCGACTGGTGCACAGAATAAGATTGAGATTACTGCTATCGCTAAAATAATGCCCCCATTTGGCAAGCCCATGGCTAAAGGAATACCACCAATTGCTGCCTGAACAGTCGCCTTTGGAATACCTGCAAAAATACAGAACAAACGCTCTTTCCAATTAAGTCCAGTGCCGATTAAACTTAATAAAATCCCTACAGCTCGGAATAATAAGACCAGTACCAACAGAAGAAGTGTTTTTGCACTTTCTGCTGAGACATAAGTAATGTTTACACTTGCCCCAACGAGAACAAATAATAAGACTTCAGCTGCCACCCAAACTTTGGAAAATTTTATCGAAATTCGGTTTGCCACATTAGGTAATTTCGCTAATAGCACAATACCAATCACCATAACTGTTAATAAGCCGGAAAATGGAATCACTAACACCTCTTCAACAGTGACTAATAAAAATGCCACACTTAATAAAATAATAACTTTTATTGAATCACGTAAATGAAAGTTTTTAAACCCCAACACTAAGCACCAGCCGACGATAATCCCAACCAACACGCCAGTTGCAATTGAAATCGGAATCTCTGAAACTTTAAAAGCAGAAACTACCTCACCATTGGTTAAGCCAAGTAACGATGTAAAGACAACGATGTTAAACATATCATCGACTGAATCACTAGCTAACAACAACTGTGGAATCTTTTTATCCGTACCATAGCCTGTTTCAATTAGTTTTATCATTCGCGGAACAATCACAGCCGGCGATGCTGAGGCCACAACTGCTGCTAAAATACCTGCATCTAATAAAGGCAGATTAAAAAGCATTCTGGCAACTAACACTGTCCCACTCATTTCGAAAATTGCGGGAAAAAAACTCATTAATACTGCTGGACGACCAATCATTTTTAAATCTGAAATATCTAACGACAGCCCAGCTCGCATTAAAATTGTAATTAAAGCTACTTCTCTTAAATCTGCTGAAATCGACAAAATTGACTCATCTAACAGATTTAACACGTAAGGACCTAAAATGATACCTGTCAGTAGCATTCCAATTAAACTCGGCAATCTCAGTCGCTGAAAAACTGCCCCTAACATCATACCAATCAAAAACATATACGCCAAACTTGCTAACATTTCTTCTTCCTCCATTTTCCATTCATTCTTAAAGTCTCCACAAAAAAACCGTTGAGCACTGCTTTGCAGTCATCAACGGAGTATCTACTATTCGAACTTCAAATAGAAAAAAGATAGACTGGTGGCTTCTGCAAAGCAGAAGTCATCAGCTTAAATAAGCGGTTTAGGTCGAAACCAAGGGAGAACCTCATTCCCTATTTTTTCATTATAGCGAACTCCTTTGGATTGTCAACATTTTGTAGTTTTGAATTTACCAAAAAAATAAGCCCAAAAGAAGAAAAGTCTAAAGAAAGCAGATCGTTCTTCTGGCTTCTCGTCTTAAAATTTGCGGATAAAAATAGCCTCTGTATATTGACCACATTAAAAATAAGTTATAATTCTAAACCAAGAAATATGGAGGATATTCAGCAGTCTCCGTTTAAACATTCAATGATTGTCATCTGCATACCATTCTGTTAAATGGATGTTTACTACAGAAAATCCTTGTATTTATGGGTCCCACTTTGTATTTATTTGGAAAAGCATTGGTATATCTTGTATAACCTTCAGACATGCAACGAGCATTGGGAAAGTATAGGAGAAAGTCCTTTGTTTTCAGTCTCATCCTAATTTCAGCACTAAAAGAGTACAGAAAAAAATGATTCATTCTTGAGTAATCTTTTCTGCACTCCAATACTATTTATTTTTTTCAAGCCTATTTATTTTATCTATTCTTGTCTGATGCCTTTCTCCCGCAAATTCTGTATTAAGCCATACATCAACAATCATCAATGCAAGTCCTTCACCAATGACACGCTGTCCCAGACAAAGAACATTTGTATCGTTATGCTCCCGTGTTGCTTTTGCTGAAAAACAGTCGCTGACCAGAGCTGCCCGAATCCCCCTAATTTTATTTGCCGCAATACTCATACCGATACCTGTACCGCAAATTAAAATTCCTTTAGCATCTTCTTTATCCAAAACTCGAGAACAGACTTTTTCTGCATAATCCGGATAATCAACACTTTCATACTGATCAACACCAAGATCCTCAACAATTACTCCTTCTTGCTTCAAATATGATTTAACTGCATTTTTATATTCCACGCCGCCGTGGTCGCACGCCAGATATACTTTCATCATTTTACCTTCTCTATCTCTTATTAGTAAACGTTCGTCAATATTCCTAAAGCAGCCAGAATTCCTCCGCCGACAATCAAAATCAGAAGAACGGTTGTCGGCTTCATTTTTTTCTTAAGCAAAATATAGGTCAGCATTGTTGCCCCCAGAGGAAGCAGCCCCAACAGCAACGTATCCAATACATCCGTCTGCATTGACAGAACCTTGTCCCCACTTAATTTGATAGAAGTATCCGTTCCAACTTTTACAAAAGAAGCAGCCAGTGAACCAATAACAATTGCTCCTAAAGTCTGAGCAAAGGTCATCACATATGGCAGCAATGAGCCGGAAAGCATTTTTTGAATCCCTTCTTTTCCTGTTTCGTATCCTTTCATCCATAGAAAATAGGCAATACTTGTCATGATGCCCAAATGGAGAACGAAAAACGCAACAGGTCCTAATAAGATATTTCCTTCTGCACCAAACGCTAATGTAAATGAAAGCAGAATTGGAATCAATGTTCCCTGCCAAAGCGTATCTCCAATACCGGCAAGTGGTCCCATCAGCCCAGTTTTCAGCCCATTAATCGTTGCATCGCCAATTTCTGCTCCATTCGCTTTTTGTTCCTCCATCGCTATTGTCATAGACAAGATCGGTCCGCCAAATGACGGCTCAGTATTAAAAAACTGCATATGTCTTTCAAGCGCAGATTTCATTTCATCAGAATCCTTGCCATAAAGCTTTTTCAATACTGGAGATAAGGCATGAACCACTCCTGTTGCCTGTAGTCTTTCATAGTTGTAATTTGCATGAGAAAAGAAAGTCCAACGCCAAAACGCAGAAACGACTTCACGTTTGGTCAGTTTTTTCTCTGGTGTATATTGTTCTACTACATTTTCCTCCATTAGACAGTCCTCCCGTTCCCATTTTTCTTAAGATAAAGTTCAGTAAATACATAGGCAATCACTGCAGCAAATACCGAAATCGGCAGTGTTGGCAGTCCTGAATAAATTGAAAACATGAAGCCCAGCAGGAAGAAAATCAATGTACCTTTTCCATTCATCGAACGAAGGTTCATCGCAATCCCCAAAGCGGGAAGAATTCCTCCGATTGTAGAAAGAACTTCCAACGGTTTTCCTCCCAGCTGATCCACCACACCTGCAACTGCATCTGCACCTAAATAAGAAGCCAACGCAACCGGAATCACTGTGATTACCAGTAAGAATAATTGGGGCGGAACAATATGAAGCATGTTAATCCGGTCAATGTTTCCTTCTTCCGCCGCTTTATCTGCCAAATGGACAAAGGTAATATCGACAGTCATGTGAGCCACCCAGACTAATGTACCCAATAAACCAAGAGGTACTGCCAGTGTCACAGCTACTGAAGGTTCAACATTGGCAGCCATAGCCAGTGCTGTGCCCAGTGTACCTGCTAATGCCGGGTCCATTGCCACGGTTCCTCCGGCTGAAATAAATGCTAAATACGGTAAATTAATTGCTGCTCCAATAATACAGCCCTGAACCGGATCACCCAGAATCAGTCCGACAATTGTTCCATTTACAAGTGGTCTCATCCAGCCGTGCGTTCCAACCAATGTAATCCAAGGTGTGCCGTTAACGCCCAAGTAATACACAAGACCAATCAAAATTGCCTGTACAATATTAATTTGCATAACACTTTTCCTCCTATCTCCTTGCTAATTATAAAATCCCTTTTACTGATACAGCTTTTTCGTCTGGAATGATGTGAATACTCATTTCCACGCCATGATCAACAATCTTTCTGAATGTTTCTCTTTCATTATCTGAGGCAGAAATATTTTTATAAAACTTGCTTCTGTTTTTATTTACACCCATTCCGCCGATAATGATCTTCTCCAAAGCAACACCTTTTTCAATCAGCTGAAGATACGCTTCCGGTCCTTTTGTCAAAATGATAATTTTGTCATTTGCCGGAGCATTTTTTAACAGCTCTGCTCCATCTTCAATGCCTGCAATTGATAAATCAATACCTCCAGGTACAGCCATAGAAATGATTGATTTAGTAAACTCGTCTGCTGCAGTCGGTTCATCAACAATAACGATATGGTTTCCTCCTGTATACTGCAGCCATGCTGTCATTACCTGTCCATGTATTAACCGATCATCAATTCTTGCTAACACGATTTTTGCCATTCTTATCTTCCTCTCTACTTTTTCGCCTGTACTGACGTCAGTTCTTCAAAAAACTCTTTGATACCGTCTTTACCTGCCTGCATCACATTTTTATACATATTATCCAATACTATCCCCAGCATCCGCTGGTTAAATGCTTCAATGACCATTGGAAGATTGACTCCCGAAATTAGGCGATAATTATGTCCCTCCAATTTTTTGAAGCTCATTGCCGTTTGATTGTATGGACTGGCTGAGAAAAGATCAACCATCACCAGAACACCATTTCCTTTATCTAATTTTTTTATCTGTTCCTGAATTTGATCAGCAAATAAATTAATATCATCTCCGTGGCACAAGCTTAAGGTATGATAATTCTGCTGCTTTCCCATAATCAGTTCCAGACTGTCCATGATGCCATCTGCCATTTTTCCGTGCGTTACAATCAATATTCCTGTCATGCCCCATCACTTCCTTTCACCTTCTTTATAAGCAACAGGCATGCCAACTTTTCTGTGCCAGCTTATTACTCTTGCTTCTTTTCGTGATTAGTCTGCTTTTGAAAAAAGAAGCCCTGATACTGCTATATTTCCGCCTGCTATATTTTCTTCCTCAGTACAAGTATTACAAGAAAAAATAACTCTTTTATCCTTGAAAAAAGCTGAAATAGCACACTTTTTAAACTTCCAGCACAAAAAACACCCAAAAAGAAGCACTCACTTCTGCTCGTTCATACTGAATATATCTTTTTCAGCACACTTCGCCAAAAGAACACATTTTCGGCACACTCGCAAAACTATAAAAAACGTCTGAGCACTTTGCTCAGACGCCTTTCCACTTACCCTTTCATATTACATTCGAAGTCTTTATTCAGCAAATCATTCTGTTTAAGCCTGTTCAATCTTTAAGCCTTTCGACTGAAGCAGCGCAATACTTTCAGAATCAGCCTCTGTATCTGTAATCAAAAGATCCATTTCTTCAATCGGCCAAAATGCATGCAGCGCTTTTCTTCCCAGCTTTGTATGATCCGCTACAACAATAACATTTTGAGCGGATACAAGCATCTCTTTCTTTGCCGGAATCAAATATTCATCAAAATGATTCAGCCCTGTTGTCAGATCAAATGCTGGGGTCGCAATAAATGCCTTATTGACAAATAAATTTTTAAGTGCAGCATCTGTCAACATCCCATTCAGCATATAGCTGTTATGGTGAACAACGCCGCCCGTTACAATGGTTTTTACTTCCCGGTTATTTCTTAAAACTGTCGCTATATTAATATCATTTGTGATCACAGTTAAATTTTTCTGATTTGTCAAATGTCTGGCAATCTGTAATGTCGTTGTACCTGAATCTAGAATGATACTGTCGTAATCCTTGATTAAGCTTGCTGCATAACGCCCAATTCGTTCCTTTTCATCAATATTCTCTGTCTGCCGCTCATCAAAAGGAGATTCATCTTTTTTTACATCTGACGGAATCACACCTCCATGAATACGGGCAACCAGTCCCTTTTCCTCCAAATCATCCAAATCTCTTCGAATGGTTGTTTCGTGAACAGAAAACGCATCTGCCAGATCATTGACTGAAACGAACTGCTTCTCTTTGATTAATTCAAGTATCTTGTATCTTCTTTCATCTGTTAACACATTACCGACTCCTGTCTATTCCCATTTGAAGTTGATAACTGTTTTTTTCCATCCATGATTTGCAGCAACTCGATCCATCACCTCTTTGAACTCAGCTCCATTGGATACATCATCCATTTTGACAGGAAGAATCCTTTTTAGCGCCTCCTGATAGGACAGATTCTTCATTCCTTCAATCACTGCCTGAAAATCTGCTGTAGATGAGCGGCTGCTGCCATGCAATGTAAGCCCCTTTTCCAGAATGTCTCTGGTGTTAATTGGAACCCGGGCTTCGGTCACTCCCATCAGAATAACATCCGCACAGGAATCAGCAATATCAATCGCCTGATTTAGTGCATTCTCACTGAAGGCGCCGCCTGTACATTCCAGCAATATATCAAAACACATCTCGCTGTTTTCAAAATCATAGGTTGTCACGTTTTCTGTCTGCGCAAAGTCAAATTCTGCGAGTTTCTGCTCGTCTGCACCAAAAACAACAAAACGTTCTTTCTCAACTTCATACATATATCTTATCATAGAAGCGGTGAAATAGCCTACAGGACCGTCGCCAAACAATGCAATTTTCTTTGTTTTATCGAGTAGTTTTGAGCGTATGTGGCTAATAGCATGAAAGGAAACAGTTGACAGCTCTGCGAGAACCGCAACTTCGTCTGGAATTTCATCAGGTATTTTCACAAGACATTCTGCCGGATGAACCAGCATACTTTGCGCAATACCATCATAGCCGCTTCCCAAAAATGAATTCCCTTTTGTATAGTTAACCGGCACTTCTGACTTTTGTTCAATTTCCGGATGAAGAACAGCACCGGGAATGTTAGGTACAATCACGACTCGGTCACCTGCTGAAAATTCTGGCGCATTCGATTCTTCAACAACTGCAATTCCTTCATGCAGCAAAGCCATCGGTAATTTTTTTGCCAGTGCTTCAGGTCGACGTTTTCCAGAAAAATATCTCAGATCTGCATGACATATACTGGCGAGTTTAGGTTTTACAGCAGCCCATCCCTTTGGAATGTTCCATTCTGTACTGACCTCTTCAATAACACCCGGCTGGATCAATCGATACATAACAGATTCTACAGTGCTTTTCATAATGCTTCCCTCCAAATTTCATCGCTCGAAACAACTCGTTTCTAGCTCGATTACGAGTTTACCACCTTTCCCAAAGCTTGTAAACCCTCGTTTAAACTCTATGCAGAAAAAAACCTCAAAAAAAGAGCAAAAACAAGCAATTTCACACTTGTTTTTGCTCTTTTAAATTCAGTTAATAAATTTTTTCAGAAGTAATTCATTTTTCTTTTTACCCGCCTGATCATCATTGATATTTGAAAAATAGAAAATTTCTGCTACATAGGCAATTTCATCCTTGTCTATCTGAATACCAAAAGAAGCCTCAATAACCTGAAATTCTTTCTCAATAACTTCATAGATAGATTCAAATTCACTAATTTTTTCATCAAAATTATAATACCTCAGTGTATTCTTTTGAATAGCCCGTTCCAGCATTGTTACTGTATGAAATATATATTTGATATACAACGAATCTGTATGTTGAATCTTAGCTTGTTCAAGAATTTTTTGATACGCATCCTCCAACAGTTTACTGACTTTATCAACATTGATGAATGTCGTTGTTTCTTCAATCAGATGAAAAATTTTCTCTTTTATTTTTGGTTTTTGAGTATCAACCTCCGGCAGTCCATGTCGACTTGACGCAACATAGCTGTATTCTTTTCCATTATCCTGCAGAACATTGAGAATTTCATCAATATCATACGAATTACTTAAAGCTAAGCGGGTAGCTTCAAGGACATAAGGAGTACTTACACAGCTCAGTGTTCTGGTCAAACTCCCTGTTTCCTCTGTGATTATTTCACCAAAAGTTGTCAGCGACCCCATATCGACCAGCAGCAGAACTCCTTTACCTTCATCAATTTGACGAACCATCTCAATACTTTGCTCTAAAACCTCACTGACACTTGCTTCCAGCGGCATACAAATAGCATGACAATGCTTGACCTGCAGCAGTTTATTTGCAACAGCAGCCATGTCTTTCGCTGCATAATTTCCATGAGCAATAACCAAGATCCCTACGCGTTTTCCCTCATTTTTCAGATCAAGTGAGTTGAGAAAAAGCGCAATCATACTTGTTTCATATGCCGGCACAGAAATATGATAATGCTGACTGATCTGATGAATAATTTTTTCTGCCATAATTTGATAGGACAGTGCCTTACTTTGCTTCACTTCACTGCGCGAGTGACTGTTATAGCTCCCGCCCTGAATTTTGCTGATAACATTTTTCAGATGCATCATCAAACCGATCATCGCCTGATTATTCAAATATATCTTCTGCTGAGACAGCGTTTCTTCAATCACCCTGAACAGAAAATGGTATTCCTCTTCCGGAATAATTTTATAAATTGGTTTTTCCTGTTCATTTTCTCCCTGGTAAATTCTTCGATTTTCTGCATTGCCAAAGTATTTCATCGTTTCTGTATCAACATACCTGCGTATTTCTTCAGCAGCAATTCCTTTTTCAAAATACTTCTTGGAATTTTTCTCCAATTCTTTATAAAATGCAGATTCCTGTTGAAAATTAGTAACCAATTCTTCAATTGAGCTGGGTGCATCATCAGGATAAAAATCAAATGCTTCTTTTCCATTCCAGTCGAAATAATGCTTTCTCTGTTCTTCCAGAATCAGAAAGAAATTAAAATGATGCTTTGGCAAATTCCCCACTTCAATGTTTAAACACTCTGTTCCGCTTACCAGACTCTCAGAAAAAGCACTTGCTGTTGTCAACTTAATATCATTAATCAGCTGACCAAGATTATTAACACAGTCATAAAACAATAAAAAATTTATCACATCTGTTGAGACAGTAATCTGCCGATTAATCGCTTTGGCTTCACTTTTAAAATACAGATAAATCAGTTCCAGTCTTTCTTCCATTGAGCGCTCTTTCAGTGATGGAATTTTGATAACGTTGGGAATTCTCCGCAAAAAAGTCTTTAAAATGGCTTCATCTGGATCTTCTGTTGTAGCTGCAATAATCAGTACATCGGCTTTCTGATGTGTGGCAGACTCGCCCAGTCTACGGTATTCTCCCCGATCCATTAATGAAAACAGCATTTCCTGTCCTTCAGGCGGCAAACGATGAATTTCATCAAGAAACAGAATACCGCCGTTTGCTTGAGAAACAAGGCCCCGCTTTTCTTCCTCCGCTCCGGTAAAAGCTCCTTTGACATGACCGAACAGATGGGATAACAGCAGCTGAGGATTACCGGAATAGTCTGCGCAATTGAATAAAATATAAGGCGCATCCTCTGTAAATTTCTCATTTGCTACCGCAAAACGATACATTGCATTAGCAAAGGTTGTTTTTCCTACACCCGTCTCACCAATCAGCAGAGTATTCAAGCCAGACGGCGGGTAAAGTATTCCGGCAATAGCTTGTTTTACCTGTGTTTGCATGCTTTTGTCTGAGCCAATCAAATCTAAAAACGCATTCTCTTTTTCATTATCAGCAAGCTTTTCCAATTCCTTGCCGTTCCGTACCGATTCAATGAATTCAGGCAATGATGAAAATGTATTTCCAGCTAGCTGTTCACTGCTGTAGCTTTTTAATCCAGGTAATTTACGACTTAGAAAAAGAACCGGTCTTCCGCCAATTCTAATGGCTCTATTTTCAAGAACCAGCTGTTTCAGCTCTCTGCTGACATTATTTCTTGAGTAGCCAGTTTTCTCTGATAGATCCGAAGCAGTAAAGCCTACCTCCAAGCTGTCAATTTGTTCATCATTAATCAGTACACAGCATTCCTCCAACGCTCCCAAAATATGATCAATTCTTTTCTCCATCAAAACAACTCCTTTCAACGGAATGGTAAACGCTTACAATTTGTGATAAAATCAGATATTTTCACATCCGCTCTTATCTCTATGAGACCATAATTCATTTAGTAATTCAATAAAAGAACAAACTTTTTTTCGAATCATTCACTTGTTATAAAATAGTTTCTAATTAGTCAATAATTATGGTTTTTCAAAGGTTTTCCCCTCAAAAAAAATATCATAGTGTTATTTTATGAGTTTATTAAATAAACCCTCCCCTTTTTCAGACCCATACAATTAAGCTGAAAAAGAGAGAGTATAACATTAAAATAAAGAAATTCAAGTTTTATTTTTTCACAAAGATCGATATTTATTCACAACATTTTCCACTGTAAAGCCAAATGACTCCATAAGCAGCTCTGCTGGGGCACTAGCTCCATAACGGTCGATGGACAGCACCTCGCCTTCTCTGCCAATGTATTCTCTCCAGCCAAATTTGCTGCCCATTTCAACAGCCAAACGTTTGGTGATTTTTTCAGGAAGAATAGACTCTTTATATTCTTTACTTTGCTTTTCAAACCGGTTCCAGCTGGGCATTGAAACTACCCGGACAAAGCTCCCTTCTTCTTCCAGTTTTTTCTGTGCTTCAATTACCAGATGAACCTCCGAGCCTGTCGCAAGCAGCAACCCGTCTATTCTGTTATTTCCTGCTTCAGAAACAATATAGGCTCCCTTGGACACCCCTGCATCAATGACTTTCTGATCAGAAGAAAGTGTTGGTAAATCCTGACGGGTTAATGCCAAAATCGTTGGTTCTTCCCTGTTGGAAAGACAAGCTTTCCATGCTGCAATCACTTCTTTTCCTTCAGCTGGTCGAATCAGATCTACATCCGGCATTGCACGTATTGCTGCCAAGTGCTCAATCGGTTCGTGCGTTGGTCCATCTTCTCCGACCGCAATACTGTCATGGGTAAAGATATATGTCACAGGCAACTTCATCAAAGCTGACATCCTAATTGCCGGACGAAGATAATCGGAAAAGACAAAAAATGTGGAGCAAAATGCCTGCAATCCGCCATGTAGCTGCATCCCATTGGAAATTGCTGCCATTCCAAATTCCCGAACACCAAACCAGATATTGCGGTTTCGGTAATTAAACGAGCTGAAGTCCCCTGCATTAGCCAGATAGGTCTTATTTGAGCTGGATAAATCAGCAGAACCGCCAATCATCGATGGAATCTGCACTGCAAGCTGATTCAGCACTTTCCCGGAGGAGACTCGAGTCGCCAGCGTTTGTCCTGCTTCATAGTCCGGATAGGAGAGCTGTGACAGATCATAAGAAAAGTTGATTGCCTGCTCAAATTCTTTCGCTTCTTTTGGATATTTTTCCTGATATTCTTCAAGTTTCCGATTCCATTCTTCAACAAGTTTTTTCCCAGTTGCAATCTGAGCGCGTGTATGTTCAAGAATATCTTCTGGAATAACAAATGGCTCTTCTGACCAGCCATAGTTGTCTTTTGTTTTAGCAGCTTCTTCTGCCCCCAGAGGTGCGCCATGGGAACTGGAAGCTCCGGCTTTATTTGGTGAGCCGAATCCGATTGTTGTTCTGATTTCAATTAGAGTCGGCTGTTCAAGATTCGCTTTGGCTTCTTTAATCTTCTCATCAATGGACTCAATGTCATTACCGTTCTCAACTCTTAGGATCTGCCAGCCATAGGATTCATACCTTTTTTGAACATCCTCAGAAAAGGAATGGCTCAATTTACCGTCCAAAGAAATATCGTTGCTGTCATAAAGAACAATCAGCTTTCCAAGTTTCAAATGACCTGCCAGAGAAGAAGCTTCGCTGGTAACTCCTTCCATTAAATCCCCATCACCGCATAACGCATAGGTATAATGGTCAATGAGATTCAGCTCTTTCTTGTTATAAGTTTCTGATAGATGCGCCTCAGCAATAGCCATCCCCACAGACATGGCAATTCCCTGTCCCAAAGGTCCGCTTGTAGCATCAATTCCGGCTGTATGCAGATATTCAGGATGTCCAGGTGTTTTACTGCCCAGCTGTCTAAACTGTTTCAGCTCCTCAACAGTCATCTCTTCATAACCAAACAAGTACATTAACGAATAAAGCAGCGCAGAACCATGTCCAGCAGCTAAAATGAATCGATCCCGATTAATCCAATTTGGAACAGTGGGAGCATACTTCATTTGCTTTGCCCATAAAGTATAAGCCATTGGTGCTGCGCCCATCGGCATTCCCGGATGTCCCGAGTTTGCTTTCTCCACAATATCAATTGCCAAACTCCTAATCCCTGCAATAGCTCTGTTCTCTATTTCTTTTATCATTCTTACAGCCTCTTTCTGCTCTTAAGAGCTTGAATTCGCAAAAAACAACTCGTTATTGCTCATTTACGAGTTTAGCATGTTTCAATTCTGTTGTAAAGGCAATATGAATTAAAGAAAAAGAGTATAAGACCACCTTCAAACGGCTTTGTCTTATACTCAATCTAATGAACTGGAAAAAAATTTTCCTTTTCTTCTTTTTTAAAGTACTGATATCCTGATTTTTAAGAAGTTATGCCTTGCCTGTTCGTCTCTGAACCAATTTAACAATCTCAACAATCGGAATAATTGACACAGATGCCAATACCACAATCATCCACTGATAGGGATCAAGCGTAGTTACTCTGAACAGGTCATTAAAGCCCGGAACCACGATCGTTGCGGTTAGCAGCAGCGCAGAAATTAACAACGCCCAGTTAAAGGTCTTGTTCTTGAACAAACCAACTGTAAAAATAGACTCATGGATCGATTTCACATTAAATGCATGAAGCAGTTGAATCAGCCCTAATGCAGCAAATGCCATTGTTAATGCATCGCCATGCTGCAGGTCATATAGTGCCTGTGCAGATAAATTCGGCATATTTATTGCAGTATGAGCAGGATTCGTGATGGCCAGATGATACACAAACAGAATCAGTCCGCCTTGGAGTACTCCCTGATAAATCACACTGCTCAGTACACCGCCTGAAAAGAAATTGGAATTCTTTCCTCTTGGCACCTGCTTCATAACATCACTTTCTGCCGGCTCAACACCTAATGCAATTGCAGGGAAAGTATCTGTTACCAGATTAATCCATAATAAGTGAACAGGCAGTAATGTATCCCAATTCAACATGGTGGCAATGAACAGCGTCAATACCTCTGCAAGGTTCGCGGACAACAAGTATTGAATCGTTTTTTGAATATTGGAGAAGACTTTACGTCCCTCTTCCACCGCAACGATAATCGTTGAGAAGTTATCATCTGCCAGCACCATATCAGATGCCCCTTTGGAAACCTCCGTACCTGTAATGCCCATTCCAATACCGATATCTGCAGCTTTTAACGCCGGTGCATCATTAACCCCATCACCAGTCATGGCGACTACTTTCCCTTCATTTTGCCATGCTTTGACAATACGAACCTTGTGTTCAGGTGAAACACGAGCATAGACAGAATACTTACCGACAGTACTTGCAAACACCTCATCAGAAAGATTATTCAGCTCCGCTCCGGTAATTACCGCAGCGTCATCCCCTTCTTTAATAATACCAAGTCTTGCAGCAATTGCTTCAGCTGTTTCACGGTGATCTCCTGTAATCATAATAGGACGAATACCTGCTTCTTTGGCAACCTTCACTGCCGCTGCAGCTTCTTTCCGTTCCGGATCAATCATTCCAACCAAACCAGCAAAAATCAAGTCTTTTTCCACTGATTCAGAAGTCATTTCAGATGGTACTGTATCAGCATAATTATAAGCCATTCCCAGAACGCGAAGTGCCTGCTTCGCCATTTTCGTATTGTTTAAAAGTATTTCCTTACGGTCATTCTCACTAATAACCGCTGTTTGACCATTTATTTCGATCTGACTGCAGCGTTTCAGCAGTTCATCCGGTGCGCCTTTCACAGCAATCAAGTATTTGCCGTTTTCAAGTTGATGAACCGTCGTCATCAATTTCCGATCGGAATCAAATGGAATTTCAGCCACACGTGGTTCAGCCATTACTTTCTCCGTAACATTAAAGCTGTGATCCAGTCCAAACTGTACCAGTGCAGTCTCCGTTGGATCTCCAATGAGTGTACCGTCTTGAGAAATTTTTGTATCATTAGCAAAGGTCATAATCTTTAATGCCATATTATCGGACGAAACAGCCTGTGAAGCGGGTGCCAAATAATTATTCGCATACAGCACTTCAACAGTCATTTGATTTAATGTCAATGTCCCGGTTTTATCCGAACAAATAATGTCTGTACTGCCCAAAGTTTCCACCGCAGGCAGTTTGCGGACAATCGCATTTTTCTTTGCCATTTTCTGTGTGCCTAGCGCCAGAATGATCGTTACAATAGCTGGCAGCCCCTCCGGTATGGCAGCTACTGCCAGCGAAATAGACGTCAGCAGCATGTCCACCCAATCTCTGCCGTTTGCTAATCCGACAGCAAACATAATCACTGCAATAATCAGAATTGCAACAGTCAGAACTTTTCCCAGCTGGTTTAAGTTCTGCTTGAGCGGTGTTTCCTGTTCCTTTTCACCAGCAAGCATCCCGGCAATCTTCCCAACTTCCGTATTCATTCCTGTACCGACAACAACTCCTACACCACGACCATAGGTTACGTTACTGTTGGAATAAGCCATGTTCAAACGATCACCTATTCCAATTTCCTGTGCCGACTGCTCCAATGTGCCGGCTTTTTTCTCAACAGGTACGGATTCTCCGGTTAACGCAGCCTCTTCAATTTTCAGACTTGCTGCTTCCAGTAATCGAAGATCCGCCGGAACCACATCTCCAGCATCAAGCAATACAATATCGCCTGGAACCAGTTCATCACTTTTAACGGAAAGAGCATGCCCATCACGACGAACATTGGCATTTGGCGAAGACATTTCTTTTAGCGCTTCGATCGCTTCTTCCGCCTTAGCTTCCTGAACAACACCAAAAATGGCATTCAGAACCACCACTAGTAAAATAATTACCGAGTCAACAATCTCATGAGAAAATAAAGCCGAGATTACCGCTGCAGCAAGTAATACGATAATCATAAAATCTTTGAATTGTTCCAAAAATTTAACAAAAATTGATTTCTTCTTGCCTTCCTCTAATGCATTTTTTCCGTATTCAGTTAGTCTCTTTCTCGCCTCTTCTTCGGAAAGACCATCAACACTGGTGGTCATTTTCTCCAGCACTATTTCCTCCGATTGCGTATAAAATGCTTCTGATAATTGTACTCTTCTCTGTTCTGACATTTTCTTCCTCCTTGAACATTGCAGCTGCTTTCCAGTCTATTTTACCTAATTTTTTACAAAACATAAAAAAATAGACTTCTGCATGCTACTTAAAAATTAAGTACACACATAAGTCTCACTGTTTAAGACAACACCAGGGAACGAATTCCAGTGTTGGTGATGCTGCCACAGCTCTTCAGCTGCCAGTTACTCCCTCATGAAAGAATAATCTCTAAAAACAACAACTGTTTTTAAAAATTACCGTTTCTAATATTATGACTGACAGCGATCCGTTTTTCAAGTCTAAAAGTAAATTTTCATGCTTTCTTTTTTCATGAGGTCAGTAATTCACTCAAATAAAATGACTTAATTTTCTCTGGACTGTGGAATTAGTATATCTAGAAGTCTTAAAACCGAATAAAAAGCGTTCCAGTCTTTGTATGATCCGAGCATTCGTAAGAAGCATAGGAGCAAGTTCTTATATGCCCCTCAAACATACGACGAGTAATCGCAGGAGCACTTGCACGATCTTAACTGCGACGAGTAACCGCAGGAGCACGGAGCAGCTTTGTCACGACCTCAAAATAAAGAAACAGCCGCACAGTTATTCGATTTTTCAGGATTTTACCAATCTCAATTTTCTTCGCGTTAAACCGCCTGATTCCCTACCCTTCATCCTTGAATTTCAGACTTTTTGTCCAGAAATTTTCTTGCGTTCCCTGTTCCATTCCCATGATGAATTTCTCGCGAATATCCGGATACTTTTCTGAAAGCCCTGTAACCAAACGCTTTATTTCTTCCCGCTTTGTCTTTTTATCAACTGGACAGGGATTGAATATCACCGGCAGCTCTTCTCGCTTCACAAACTTGACAATATCCGTTTCATGAAGATAAAGCAACGGACGAATTAAGGTAACCGCTGTTTTTGTCAAATAGCTCTTCGGCTCAAAGCTTTCCATCGTTCCATGAAAGAGAAAGTTCATGAAATACGTTTCAATTGCATCATCCAAATGATGTCCTAGCGCCACTTTATTACAGCCCAGCTCTTTAGCACGATTATACAGAATCCCTCTTCTCAGCTTTGCACACAAAGAACAGGGGGAACGCTCTTCCCTGATGTCAAAGACCACTTTGGCAATATTGGTCGGTACAACATCAAGTGAATAGCCCAGCTTCTCCACAAAGTCCTGCATTGGGCGAATATCCATATCAAATCCCATATCCAAAGAAATTGGCACAATTTCAAACGAAAAGCCCAACCGCTCCTGCTTCGAGATAGTATCTAAAAAGTAAAACAGACTGGTGCTGTCTTTCCCGCCGCTCATTCCAATTGCAACTCTCTCTCCAGGCTGAATCATTTGATAATTTAAGACCGCACGGCGAATCGGGTTATAATAAATTGAGTTGTCTTTTTTCTTAAAGCTCATTTTAGTACTCCTCTTACCTATCATTCTATTGAGAAAAACGCAGAATTATGACCGGACATCTCGTCTACTCAAAAGCTGAATTATAAAAATCTGTTTTCAAGCTGTATTTTTCTCCTGATACCAAATCATACTGAACCATCTGGTAAGCTTCATAATAGGCTTCCTGCTCATTGCTGAGCTTCATTTCCTTACTCCACTGATCACCAACATAGTAAATTCCTTTTTCAAATGCAGGGATTGCTTCCTGAACATTTAACAGCAGCTGATAGAAGCCGGATGTTTTCAAATTGCTCTGCTCAAGCAAGGATGGTGCAAAGTAGTATGGACTCGTGATTGCATCATGTGTTGTTTTTTCAGATAGTTGATGGGCTGTATCATACATGAGAAATTCTGTTCTGTGCATTTTAGCATCTGCTTCGTTGGCAGCCTGAAGTTCCTCTGAATAAATACTAGGCAGATGATCTCCCCAAAATACAACGAGTGTTCGCCGATCCAGCTGGTTCAGCTCTTCAATAAAATCTTTCAATGCTTCGCTGCTGTATGCAATATCCTGCATATAGCTGTCGATGCTGTGCTTATTTTCAGTACTTTGAGAAGAGTAGTTCAAGGTTGTATACTTATCGCTGTATGGCATGTGCGTCTGCATGGTAACCAAATGAATAAATTGCGGATCAGACGTCCCTGACAACAAACCCATGATTTCCTTATAAGCTGCTGCGTCTGAAATATACGAATTATTTTCAATCTTGTCAGTATGTTCCATTGTGTCTTCATAAATAAATTCATCAAAACCAAGCATAGTGTAAACATCTTTCCGTTTATACATCGAGGTATTGTAAGGATGAATTGCTGTCGTTGCATAATCCTCTTCTTTTAAGAAAGAAACGATTGAAGGAAACTCCTTCATATTTGGCAAAAGCATGGTGTATGGCGTTGTCATTTGCGCATTGAAAAGCTCCATGGACAAGCCGGTTAATGCTTCAAATTCGATATTCGCTGTACCTCCGCCATAATTTTGAGAAAGCATTTGACCACTGTAAGTCTGCTCAGCAATTGACTTATATTCTGCCAGCGGGTTCTTATCAGCAGTAATTCCTTCGAGTGCCAGCGGATCAGAAAAGCTTTCACTCATTATAAAAATAATATTTGGTTTTTCCTCAACAGCTTCCTGATTCTTTTTCTCTGCTTCTGCAGTGTATGTTTCGACTATTTCTTCAATAGTCTCTTTTGAATAATTTTCCGGCTCTTCCATAGCAGTAACTTTTAGATTGTAGAGAAAGCCACCAATAAATCCGGTATTATAATAGTTCATTTTCTGACTGTAAGGAATCCAGAAGGCTGATCTGTTATATGCTTTTCTAAGCAGATTATTTGGATTGTTAAAATCACTGAAATAGAACATTAATCCAACAGAACAAATCAACAAAGCTCCTCTGATGATCTGTGTTTTCTTTGGCTTGGAAAAGCTTTTATAGATGGCCCAACCGAATAACCCCAAGCCAGCCAAACTGATTCCAATAATCACCACAAAAAGTACCGTTCCAATCATTTCCCTTAGCAGTCCAAATTCGGTTATCATTTTTAAATCATCGGGATAGATGGGTTCAAGCCGATAAAACATCTTCTGATAATCAGCAAAGCCCAGCACTCCGATAATAATGACATACAACAAGCTGCCAAAGCCTATCGACCCAGATAAAGCTACTAAAAACAGCAGGAATGTTCCAAGAACCAGGCATCCTAAAAGGAATTTTTCTGTATGCCATGAAAAAGCAAATTTAAAAGCCAAGTCAAAAGACAGGTCATTTTGACACATCTGTAAATATAAGTTGCTGATTAGAATCATTAGCGGTATGCCAACAATCAGCAGTCCTTCTTTCCATTTCATTTTTCCAAAAAAGTCTTTTATTTTCTTTATATATGTATGCACAAACAATCTCCTTTAAGTAAAATAGACACTCTATTATTCTATGTGTTCATTCTTAAAAAGTAAAGATTCTATTTTTGTCTTAAACGAAACCAAAACTATTTTTCTTCTTTCTATGATCTCTACGTATGACTCACATACAAAAAATGATTTTTCACGTAAAAAACAGATAGATAAAAAGATCGGGACAGACACTCATGAGGGTTATCACCCTCACCAAACAGAATGAAAATAAAAAATCATCAACCTACACGCTATTTCCTGTCATACTAAAGAGGACAGGAGAGGCTTGTAGGTCGATGATTAATTGAGGTCCTTCTCCAAGTTGACCTTAAGGGACAAACTAGATCGTTCTACTTATTTACTCCTGTGATTAATAGTCGTATACAACAATTTCCTGCCGTTTAGCTTCTTCATAGAATACAGATTCCCATTGTGTTCTGCCAAGATCAATATATTCTTTTTGAAATGTCAGTCGTTCTGTCTGAACATTGAGCTGCTCCTGTCAGTACCGACTATTTCTTATTTTCTGATTCAAGCAAGTATAAAATATCAACTCCTCAATATTATTATACTTCTCGTTTCCCTGATATAAAATTCCCACCCTCACCAAAATACTGAGGAAGGTTGTGTGTCTCTGCCGGACTTGCGTATCTCCAGAGCTGTTGAATTTTGTCTGCATTTGCTTTCAGCTCATTAAATCAGCCTTGTCCATACATCGGATTCTGTCCTATCGACCAGCTAAATGAATCCCAAAAGAATAAAAAGAATGATCAACAGCAATACATTTTTAGAATTTCTTTTCCACTTTATTCATTCAAGTTTTATCAGCTTAAACTGCCTGCATATTTGAAAATAGTGTAAAGTAGATCATTTCCAGTGTCTCTTTTGCCATCCTCTGTTCAAAGATCGTAATATGCTGCTCCTCACAAAACGCCTGAAATGCCAGAAGCTGTTCTGAGTAAAAATAGCCCCTTATTTTATAAGGCGAACAGCTTTGATAAGATACATTGATATTCTCCAGAAAACTACCTGCAAGTTCCTGATTTGACAGAATAAACTCATACTCCATTTCATCAATATCTATTTTTTCCTTAGGGATAAGCTTTCCTTCATGTAAAAACAGGATGTTTTCCGTAATCTTTCCTATCTCCTCCAGATTGTGAGAAGATAAGATTATGGTTATCCCTTTTTTATGGAGCTTACTTAAGATTTCTCTAACCTGCAAAATACTGCCTGGGTCCAAACCGTTCAAGGGTTCATCCATAAGAAGCAGCTTGGGATCATTCATTAAGGCAATTCCCAGAAGCAAGTGCTGTTTCATACCCAAGGAATAATTTTTTACTTTTTTCTCCATATAATCGGTCATGCCAAGTTCTTCTACAAGAGCCGTCATTTCTTCTTTTGTCTTTTTATATTCCCGCCGAATAAATTCCATATGGTCCCAGCCAGTTAAATGCTGGTACAGGATTGTCGGATCCTGAAGATATGACATATCATAAAAAATCCGATAGTCATAATTTGGTCGTCCACAAATTCTCACTTCTCCTTCATCACAATCCTCAATATCCGCAATTAAATTCAACAGGGTTGTTTTTCCGGTACCATTTGGTGCGACAAGCGCAATAATCTCAGGTGTATCAATCACAAAATTGATTTCATCAAGAATTTCCTGCGTTCCATAGCTTTTGGAAAGACCGGTTAATTTTAGTATTTCATTCATTACTTTCACTCCCTACCTCATTTTCTCCCAATATCCTCTTATAGTTTATCTTGAATCTATTGAGTTATTATGAATTTCCTGATTCTAAATTAGAATTTTCTTTGAATTATCTTGGAATAAAGTTATAATTATTTGCACATGCGTTATTAAAAATAGTTAAATTTTAATTAAGGATATTCGAGGAGGAGATTACTGTTGGAATTTAAAATGACAGAAAACACGTTGTTTCCGTTGGTTGAAATTTCTTTAAAAAATGGAGAAATGATTCAATTAGAACGTGGTGCAATGGTTTATCACAATGGGCAAATTAATTTAGAAGGAAAAATGAACAGCAATGGCCAATCAGGTCTGGGCGGAGCAATTCGTGCGTTAGGGCGTTCCATGGCAAGCAGCGAAAGCTTTTTTATTACACAGGCAAAAGGCTTGAGTGATCACGCCATAATCGCTTTGGCTCCGGGAACTCCGGGAGCAATCAAAAAACTGGATGTTGGTTTGGAACATTGGCGTTTAAATGACGGTGCTTTTCTGGCAGCCGACTCAACAGTTTCGTATCAAATGAAACGTCAAAAAATAAGTACCGCATTCTTCGGTGGCACCGGTGGATTCTTCGTTATGGAAACATCAGGAAAAGGAACACTTTTAATTAATGCATACGGTGACATTGTAGAACTTCAGCTTGACGGCAGCCAACCATTTATTATCGATAACCAGCACGTAGTAGCTTGGTCTGAGTCGTTGGAATACAATATTAAAGCGGCTTCCGGTATGTTCGGCTTCACAACAGGTGAAGGTCTGGTTAATGAATTCCATGGCAGGGGAACTGTTCTTATTCAAACAAGAAATGTTGAAGCTCTGGCTGGAATGCTTTCTCCATTCATTACTTCCGGTAAATAATCGTTTGATGCAAAAAGACCCTTTGACGACTTTCAAAAAGCTCCGTCAAGGGTCTTTTATTTATTTTTACTACTTCCTATTGTCTGCTGTCAGCGATCTGCTGATCAGTGTTTTCAGCAGTCTGAGTACCATTTAAGAATTCTTTTATTGCCTGTGCATTCATGGCTTCATCAATTTCAATCACACTTCCTGAAGAAGTATAATTGTTAAAATTCCAGCTTCCTTCAACAGGCACTGATAAAATTTCCAATGGTTTGACTCTGCCAATCAGAAAATTCTTCGCCAAATCAATAATCAAATCCGTCGGAACATTCGTATCAAGCTTGCCGGCTGCTTTTCCAGCTGCTTTTGGCAGTTTTAGTAAAGGAACTAAATCCTTAGACTGATCCGCTAAAGCAACCATTACCTGCTGCTGGCGACGCACACGACCAAAGTCGCCTTCTTCATCCATTCTAAAACGGGCGTATTGCAGCAATGTCTGACCATCCATCACCTGCTCACCCTGGTATATATCAACACCGTCCAGATTAATATCTTTCTCAGCATCAATAGATACCCCTTTTGGATAAAGCTCATCAATCAACCCGCTAAACTGACTGAAATCAATCACTGCATAATAGTTTATTGGAAGATCAAAGCTTTCATTTATCACTTCTTTTATCACCTTTGCTCCACCATATGCATAAGCTGAGTTAATCTTGTCATAGCCGTATCCCGGAATATTCACATAGCTGTCACGCATTATCGAGATTAGCTTCGGCTGCTTACTGGTAGTGTCGTAGTGCGCAATCATCAACGTATCTGAACGACCACCATCTACATCGTCATCTACGTCAACATCTCGTGTGTCTGTTCCAATCAGCATGATTGTCAGCTCTTTATCATTCTGTAAATCATCCCCTGTAAAGTCATTATTCTTTGTTGCTTCTGCATTTTCTTTGGCGCTAAAAAAAGTAAGTGCTGCATAGCAGCCTAGTGCATCCAAAATAAAGACAGCCGACAAAAAAATAATGATACTCATTCTAGCTTTTCTTTTCATTGGTTAAACCCTTTCCAGTGTTTTTCAGCCATTGTTCTAAAATAAGTCCTTTTTACTATACGGCTGTACAACTAAGTATATTCGTAAGAAACCCCCAATTATATTTATTATTTCTCTAATTTTTTTCACTTTCTTACTATACCCACATCAAAAAATGAAGTCAATAAAATAATAGTTAAAATTTCATCTGTTTTTCACACGAGAAATATTTAGATAAAATAACAATTATTATTAATTTATATCAATAAAATTTACCGTTCATACAAATACAAAAAAAGCCGATCTGAAGAGGATCAGCTCCATAATTGATATTCATTCTTAATACATCCCTGTATTCTTAATGAACCTTTTTTTTCAAAAATCTCACGATAATTCCAAAACTTACAAGAATAAAGAAAAGCAGCAGCCAGCCATACCAGCTTTGAAAAAGCTTTAGGAAGATATAGATCAGCAACAAGATTTTTGACAGAAAAAATAACCCTGAGAAAAGTTTTATCCAGCAAGGCTTTGTCATCAGCAGCACCAGCAAGCCGGAAGCTGAACTGATAAACGGAAGATAAATGATTAGCTTAAAAATGGAAAATCCAACAGACGCTTCTGCCAATGACACAGCAAATACAAGCGGATAAAAAAGCATCAGATTTATCAGCACCTCACTCACTAAAAAAAGAATGACATTTCCCTGTTTGAATTTATTCTTTAATGCTTTTATATTCAGTTTCATTTATTACACACCTTTCATACACAATTAAATACTATTTGTACAGAAGGGGAACTATACCGCATTCCCTAAAAACCGAATAAACGATACTCCACTTTATATACCTCTGTGATTAGCCATCTCCTATTTAAGAGTGAATATCTGCACATTTATGAGATCGTCAGTTCGCATACAGCTGTCCTTTTATATAGAATAAAATTTTGACAAATTTATCCCCATCAGAGCTGCGCATACCTTTCCACTTGATGTTCCTGTAACAGTAAGACTGGCAATTCTGATAACTGACTTTTTACTACAGAAAACCCTTGTATCTACACGTCCCACATCAATACAAATACAGCTCATCTATTTAGAAAAGTGTTGGCATGTCTTATATGATCCTAAGACATGTGACAAGCATTCGGAGAAGCGCAGAAGCAAATTCTTACATAACCATAAGACATGCGACGAGTAGCCACACCCTTTTTCATTCTGCTAATTATACCATCTTTCAAAAAAAAACGATTCTGAGTGGTAAATCAAGCTCTCCCCAGAATCATTTTATTATTTATACTCTTTAGAAATCTGTAAATCCTGCTTCCAGTTCATGACTGAACAAATGGTGTTTTTCGGCAATCAGCTGATCAAAGAACAACGCCTCTGAAACACTGAAGTATGGAATAATATGGAATAATGAAATACCTATACTGAAGAAAGCGGAGAAATACCAAAGAGCGAATGACAGAGTAAACATAAAATATTCCATCTTATATCCCTTCATTAACTCCATACTCAACGCGATAGCTTCCTGTGCCGTCAACTTTTCATCTTTTCGCAGCAGATAATTTGTCATGCTGTAGGAAACTCGTTTCACAATTCCTGGAATATAGAATAACAGCGCCCACAGAAATGTGTAGAGCCATACCAGCAAGTTTGCTTTGACTACACGACTTCGATTTTCATTAAAGAATTTATTAAAGGTCAGCTTTAAACTAAATGGTTCTCCTTCAATATTATCAACAGCTGCCCATTTAATCATTCCCTGATACAAGACCATGACAATCATAATCAATAGCCATACTAGAAAAACAAAGAACCTTCCAATGAAGCCTGATCTGTCCCCATAATTATGATAAGAACGATACATGCTGCTTTCATTTGACAAAGTTGCTGTCGATGTACTCAATGGAACATGGATATTCAGCGGACTTTCTTCATCATCATAATAATAGTCATCTTCATGATATGCATCCCAGCCTTCATCCCAACCATCGTCCCAGCCATCATTATAACCATCATCATAGCCATCCCAATAATCACCGTATGTATTATTATTTGTTCCGCCATCCTGCCACGAACGATAAACATTGCTGTCATCATAATAGGTATGACTGCTGATTGTAGCCGCTGCGATGGAAAAAATCATTATAAAGAAGAAATAAATCCCCAATAAAACAAAAGGAATTACCACAAGCGTGCTCCAATGTCCATAATTCTTATGCAATAATTGTTTGGCTTTCTTTTTTATCTCGCTGCTAATCATTTTATTTCCCCTTTTCTTTTCAACAACCAATTTCTGAGTCCATCCAATATAGGCATTCTATTGTTGGATGGACCTAACTTTACTATATCGAATATCGGAGAAATGCACAACAGAAAAAGCTGATTTTAGTTTTCATAAAGCAGTTAATGAAGCTCATTCATTTTGTATCCAATCCTCTCAAAAAGGGCTGCTTCATAAGCTTATAAGCCTTCCTTAATCAGGACCCAGCATATTTTCTTAATAAAACTACTTGCAAAGTCCTCAGTCATTATTATAATTTATTGATAATCGGAACAGTGTCGGAGTCTTCAATTCTTTGTTTTTTTCTTATATAGTAGCAATACTCCAGCTTTGCCGCCCAAAGCAGTTCTGCCTGAGGAGGAAGAACAAATTGTCTGTCACGCTCATTCCAACAGCTGTCAGCTTGTCTGCAACCTTGCTCTAAGATACTATTTAGCTGATTAACCTTATCAAAGATCGCTGAAGAGCTGTTATGAAAACTTATCAGCTGATCGAGCTTTTGTTTCAACTCTGCCTTAATTCCTCCATAGGTTCCTAAAATCATCATATTTTCACTGATCTGAAAAGCTTTATTTCGTGGATCCATAGAAGAATCAGCCAAAGCTCTCAGCCTCATTTGACTTGTCGTAATTTGCAGCTCCCATAATTTGATTTGTTCTTCCAGCTCAGCTGAGTTCAAGCTGCAATCGTCTATATTTTCCAGATATTCTTCAATAAATCGCACATTCGCCTCTACAATAAGTTCACTTAGCAAAGCCGCTCCTTTGACTAAAGGTAAAAGGACAGCAACAAAATACTTTTGTGTCGAATCATACATCGGTGACTCCCGACTAATTGTTATACTTAAATGCTTAATTGTTTTTTGTAACTGTTCGTAAACCTGTAATTGGCTCCGACACATTTCCCGTATACTTTCAACCTGCAATCTTGCCAGTGTTAAATCCATTTCTATAACCATAGCTCTCTCCTAAAATTTCTGTCGTCCTGGATAACGCACAGCGATACTTTTAACAGATTAATCCTGCACTAATTAAACCGACCAACCAGTATTTATCCTAATACGTGTCATTCCAATTCGCTCTCAATTCCAACTCTCTTAAATGAAAAATAGATTTACTTGTAATCAAATGAATCTCTTTTGCTGTTTTTAATGCAATATTGACAGATTCCTGTGCACATTGATTGCCATTTATCGTGGTAACCTCATCCCTATTTATAAAATACTCTCTATCCAGAAGCTCTAATACTGCTAAAGAATTCTCTACGATCAGCTCTGCCTGTTTTTCTCTCATGAACATAATCACTCCAAATTATAAAGAGGAAGCATCCTATATGTATAATTTATTATTTTGGTTCTATGCTTCTCTTTTAAAAATATTTACCCTTATTCTTCTCTTGCTATATCCAAGCAGCAAAGATATACATAATATAAGAAAATAATAACACTAAAAACTGTATTATCTTATCAAAATTTTACAAAAAGGATAAAAGTCGTGAGAAAAAAGGGCTATTTTGAATATGAAATTACAGATTCCCCTAAAATAACAGGCTGTTCTATTCCATTTAATCAGAAAAATATAGCACAATGATTTGTTCAACATCACTTTAACTATTCGCAGAAACAAGCGATTATCACAATCTTTATTGAAGATCTATATTCACCAAAGTCGACTCTTTTTCAAAAAAAAAGAACTAAAGGAAAATAAAAAAAATAGTTACTTATACTTTATTTCCCTTTCCTCACCATTTTCATTTTTCTCACTTTTTGTCTTGCGTTTTTATTTAGTTCGTTTATACTAATAGGGTAGGATAGAAAGTATAATTTAATAGTAACATTGGCTCTTTTGATTTGGCGCCAACCATTTCATAAGAATGTTGAGACAACCACAATTGCCCGACCTGTTGCCAATAGTATCAGTAATCCGCTGCCTGAATTGTATACCAATTAGCCTGCAGTTCTCCATTACCCTGTGCTTTTTTAGGTGCACCTGTAATAGGGGAGAAGTGTGATTGCTTTTAATAAAACTATTGTAAACGATATTGGGATATTTCCAGTATCGTTTTTTCTTTCTATCCTGCCTTTTTTCAAAAAGAGGTAAAATAAAAAAAGGGCATCTCAAAGATCGGCGCCAACCAATCTTTGAAACCCTGTTTAGACAGCCACAACCCTCTAAACAAGTTTGCCCTAACCAGCACTTAAGCACTGGCTTCTCTATTGTACCGAACTTTACAGAGAATTTCCAGTCAGTATTTCTTTGTTCACTCCAATTTGAGACTAAACTTTCACATTTAGAAGTTTGGCTGGACCGTTTCTTGAGACAACCTTTTCTTTTTACTTCTTCTGAAATCAGGTTGAGTTGCAGTATCAGCAACTCAATAATTGAAAGCACCCTGTACGGATCGACTAACTTTTCAGTAAATCGTCTGTTCAAGGTGCTTTTTGTCTATAATTCTGTATATTTCTCTTTAGTTCCTTTACTTTTATCCACAGGATATTTTATTGCATTCAGCTTCATCTTGCTTCGGATAATTTCTTTTACATCCAGATTTAAATCAGAAGCCAGCATCAAACTGTAAATCAACACATCTGCCAGCTCTTGTCGGATATTTTCTGTATTTTCCTGAAGCGCCTCACCATCAGTCAACCATTGAAAATTTTCCAATAATTCAGAAGCTTCCAAACTGATTGATATCGCTAAATCCTTTGGATGATGAAACTGACGCCAGTCTCTTTCATCTCTAAAATGATTTATTTCATTGATTAAATCTTCCATGATTCATCCTCTCCTATCATTTATGATTAAAGTTCCAAAAACAATTCTTTATTTATTTTACTCTATTTTTCAAATACTGTCGGTAATTTTCTTTGGCATAAAGAAATAAGGATAGCGGCTGAGGTGGATATTCTCCAAGATTTTATTGCACAGCCGTTCAAAGAGGCAGCACCAAACCTTTAGTTCACTACTGCCTCTTTGTTTAATCTCTCTTAATCTGCTTCAACTTTTACAATACCCATTGTCCTGCCATTTTCGTCAAACACTTCTGTTTTACCGTTTGAATGAACGATCATCACCCGGCGTTCTCCTATCAACAGCTGCTCATCTTCTGACCCTTTGTATAGAAGTGCACCATCAATATTGGTGTAAATAACCTCTGATGTATTATTGTTTTCATTTAGGCGTTCAATTACAAAAATATTTTTGATCTGATTAATACTAATAACTATTCCGTCTTCAATTGGGAAAAGTATCTTCCCCTTTTTATCAAGCAGCCCTTCATCATATTCTTCATTGGCGACAACGGAAAGTCCATTCTTAGTAAAAGGACCGATCTCAATAATCTCTTCTTCTGCGGCCTCCTCCTGTGAAAGAAGCTCTTTCCCCGTTGAAGTGATTAAGGCTGGCGATTCATCATTATAATTTTTTCTGACTGACAGCAGATCCTGGCCCAGATAACTTGGTTTAGATATTTCTTTATTCTTTATGGTTGAGAGAATCGTCAGCTTTTCATCAATCATACCATATGTTTCTTTCCCATCATTTAAAAATACTGCTATCGCTCTCCCATCCGGGTTAAATCCATAAATATTATGAATTTCTTTCTCGCTCAATTTTAAGCTGCTGGCTGCTATTTTACCAGTCTCATCAATAATCACCGCTTCATCTTCCAGTGTTCGAGCGGAAGCATAACCGTTGGAGCTGAAATTGCTTATATAATGAAACAGAAGTTTATTTCCTTCTTCATCTCTGACAATTTTCCCTTCTCGATCAATTATTCCATCCATTCCCTCAACAGTCGAATAGAGAGCAACCGGTGCAGCCCCATATGAATTAATAAAATTTATTCCTTCTTTTTTTACTTCTTCGGGCGATAGGATTAATCCTTTCTCAGAGTGGAAAATACCAAACTCCTCTTTATTTATACGAGCAGCTACTACATTTATATGCTCGTTAAATGTATCAAGCAAAACCACATCATCAAACTTTTTGCCTAACAGTTCGCCTTCTATATTAAAAACCCCCTGCTTTCCATCAGCAAATGAAGCCGTCATAAAATAATTATTCTTACTTGTTAACGTTTCGAGTCCGCTGAGTCTTCCAGGCTCAATGATATTCTTTCCATCTTTACTAATAAGTCCATAGTTTCCAGTTTCCCTATTATAATAAGAGCTGTAATTTGATTCCACAAAAGAGGTTTCATCCATCGAAAATTCTTCTGTCCTTATTCGCCATTCATTTTTTGTATTAAAATAAAATCCTGTGTAGTCCCCTCTGGAACACTTAAACCAGCTGCTGTTTGGAAGACTTTCAATCATTTTTACTCTTTCTGTCTCAGCATCAAGAACGATTTCCCCGTTTTCATCCATCAATCCCATAAAACCATCTGAATGATACACAAGAAATTCATCCTTCAGCTCCTGATCAGATGTCTTTATCTTGGTTTCCATTGCTCCCTGACTATTTCTGCCAGATCGGCTCTCACTCTCTTCATATTTAAAAAGCCAGAGTCCGCTCACCGCAGCCAGTGTTAATCCGGTAATCACTGTCCCGGAAAGAATCAGTTTTTTATACAGCTTCCATACCTTCCTCATAAGTCACGCATCCTTTTTATAATATCTATACCTTCCGATGTTTGAATCACAGCAGTCCTTGTCTTCCAGATTTATTTCTCTCTCCCATTTCCCCACTTTTCTCAAATTATATTATAACAATATTTCATTAGAAAAATCTCTCGAATTTTCATTTTTTTCTAAACAAATGAGAAACTTTCTTGAAACATAAAAAGCCTGCTGGCGGACTCTTTGGGAAGATGACCGGGCAGGACTAATATTTTTCTGGAGCAACTATCATTTGTAATAAAAAAACAAGTTATTTGAATAAGGTGTCGTGGAGTTTTTTTAAGATGGATAAATTCCATTTAATATCCTACAGAAAAGAATTAGTTACTGAATTCCATTACCGTCTTTATTTCTGGCAATTAATTTTTTCATATGATTTTGTTATTCAGAAAAAAATTTTTCGATGCATGGGAACTGCATGAGTCATCTAGCCTGATGTCATTTTCAAATAGTATTAATGCCCCAAAAGAGAATTATGGTAAAGGTCATAAGATGATATATCCTTGATGATCAGCCTATAAAGTATGAATATATTCGAAATTCTGTTCAAGTTGATGCAAAAATTGAAGCAAAAAATAAAATTGAGTATGGAGCTTTAGTCTTCGTTAGGTCATCTGAAGTTCCAGAAGAAGTAAGATGGGCTAAAGCCTATTTAGAGGAAGAATATGCTTTATATAGTGGATTTTCTATTCGAAGGAAGAAGATAAATGAGTTTAATCCACATTTCGTTGAACTTTCATTAAATTCTATCAACAGAAAACAAATAGAAAAAAAGGCAGGCGGTAGTACCCGTTTTAATGTTAGTCAAACTATTTTGAATAGCTTAGAGCTACTGATGCCGAAAATTGAAGAGCAGAATAAAATTGATAAATTCTTTAAACAACTTGATAATACTGTCGTTCTTCATCAGTATGAGTATTTATAGCATGATTGTATCATGAGTAAGTAATTTCTAACAACTTCCTTTTGTGTTTAATTGATCGAATTTAGAATCTATTATTTCATTTTAAAATATTACCAAACAGGGTACTAATCGTTTATTTATGATAATTAAAAGTATCAATTTCCCCTTGTAATAGATAACATAAATTGATACCAAATAGAATATCTTTTAAAAACTATTATTTCAAAAAAACAACTGGCACATTACCAGTTGTTTTGGGTTATAGGATAGTTATATTGGACTGCTAAGTGATTAGTCAGCTTTTTTCTGTTCAGCATCTTTTTCACTCTTCATTCCTGTACTCTTCTTTTCTGAAAGTAAGTTTGCTTACTCTCTTAATCACTCAATAGCCTCAATAATACAATCTTACCTTACTTATTTGTTTAGACATCTTATGAAGCAGCTATTTATTCACCTACATCAATTAAATCGTTCAATCAATTCCCTGTAATAGTCCTGTTCATTTAATAACGTATCTATCAAATATCCTTGATTTGTTTCATACTCTTGCAGCCCTCTTATATAATAAGCTCGATTTTCATCCCGAACAACCAGTGGTATTCCATCTATCCTTAAAAGTTCTTTATACAATAATAAACGCCCTATTCGACCATTTCCATCAGAAAAAGGATGAATTTTTTCAAAATCATAATGAAATTTGGCTATTGATTTTCCTTCATCTTTGATATCTTTGTACTTTTTAAAATAAGTCGTCATTTCTTTCTCAACATCTTCTACTGAGGTCGTTTGAGCAGCATTTAAGCTTCCTATTTGATTATTAAATCTCTTATACTCGCCAGTGCTGAATAATTCACTGCCTTCCTGGCTGGTATTCTGCTTTAACAGTCTATGTAAATGCTTAACAAAATCATGAGTTAATGATTCGTTTACATGTACTAAAATATAATCAAACGCTTTAAAATGATTTAATGTTTCCAAAATATCATCTGTTTTTATTGGTTTACTGCCATCAGGGAAAAAAGTTCCACTATCAAAAATTTGTTTGGTTTGTGACTCTGAAAGCTGACTTCCTTCCATATGATTGGAATTATAGGCAAATAAAATCTGTGTCCAATAATACAGACCCCCAGAAAAATTTCCACCTTTTTCCTGTGTCAATCGTGCTCTTAAGTTCACTTTTGCCGCCTCCTAAAATTCCTCTATTTCTTATTTAGTACTACATTCTGCTTTTCAAAGTATACTTTTCTTTTTTGATTGGTTAACTAATACTTTTTTTCTTCCATAATAAATTATCAAAGGTCACATATTAACCCATACCTCTCAGCTTTCACTATTCGATTATCAAAATTTTTTCCATTATCACTTAGTAAAATTCTCAAAATCACTCGAAAGAAACCTTTCCACTATTATAATAGCACTCATTCTATTTTAGCATGAAAATAAAAGAACTGAATGATACAGTTTTCTTTGCTGAATCTCTGCCATCTCAGTTCTTTCTCTCACGTTTTATACTTGCTCTCACCCCAAAAAACGCTCTACCTTCAATTCTTCAAAATCTTCTCCAAGTCTCTTCAACTGCTCTTCCTCATTTTCTGTGAACTGCACAAAAAATCTTCGGTTCCACTCCTGATGCCAGAGATTGATCCGAATAATGATCTCTCTTCGGACATCGTCATTCAGACTTTGCGGATATAAGGTAAATAAATCGATCAAATACTCTTTACGTGTATCTCCTGTCATCACTTTAATCACACTAATTTGATGTTTTTCCAGATCGGTTTGATTAAATATAACAAACAGTTTTTCTTTCACTGTCGGAGTAAAATGTGAAACGAGTAATTCTACTGCTTTTTTGTGAACATATCTGGAAATATCCATAATTCCCAGATACAGCAACGGCAGCTGCTCTTCTTCTGACAGACAAACTGACCAGTTTATTACAGCTGACCGCAGCTTTTTCCTGGCATCATGTATCAACGGTACCAGCAACTCCTTATCACTTCGGTTCTGAAGCATGCTCAATCCTTGGACGGCTATAACAGGTTCCTTTGAAAGCTTCTCCAAATAGAAGCTGCGAATATTGATATCTGGAAAATATTTGCTTATGTAATCTTTCGCCAGATAGCGTATACTGGTAACGGAATCCATCAATTTTGGAAGCATTGCTTCTTCCCACTCAAGATGATTATAGCACCATTCACATGCTAGCTTTCTGATGATTGTTTGCGGATGTTCCATTAGTTCCCTGACCCGAATCTCTGCATCAACGGTTTGCTTCATCAATTCTCGGAAGGTCCTGCCCAGTGTTAATTTATCCTTTTTCAGAAGCCCATTTTCCATGCTCTTTTCTTTAAGTACTCCATCAGATAAATAGCTCAGCTCGAAAGCATAACGATAAATGAATGGATCTTCGCTTTGCTGCGCACTCAACAATACTTCCGGCTTTTCAAGAAGCAATTGATTTAGATATTTTTTTATTGCTTCATTTTCCATCTGCTTTAGTCCGGACAGTCGCTGAATGAATGGTAAGCTGAAAATCAACTCTTCATCAGTTGTCTGCTCAGCTGTTTGCAGGATCATCGCCTTCGCCATGCTTCGAATTTCCGGAATATGATCGTTTAGAGAAAGCAGACAAACAATCATTTTTCTTCTTACAGGCTGCATATACAATTTGCTTAGAGCAAATTCTCTAATATAGCCATTTGGATGGCCAGCCAGCCAACACCAAACTTCCGGAGGCATATCGCCAACTTTGTTAAGTTTTCTTTCATTCAAATCACTCCAATTCCAATCCTGCGACTTTTTTGAATAAAAGTACTGAAACTTTCGTAATTCTTTATAGGTTATTAAAAATTCTCTAGGAGTTAAACATTCGATATAGTCTTGAAAAATCCCCACATACTTTTCTTTATGTGCCAAGTCTAAAAACAGTTTATTGTAATAATATTTAATTTCCCCTGCACTCGAGATTGTTCTCGTCTGTTGACCGAATTCTTTAAGTATCGCCATCCTTTTTCCTCATTTCCATACAACATTTTTTATTTTCTATAAGCAAAATAACGCAATCTCATAGTCTTATTCTGCCATTGTTCTTACCTATTCAGCTTTCCTGGAATAATATTCCGTCAATTTATGATTCCCAGAACAGCAATCAAAGTACACCATTTTTCCACACGCTTTTCCCTGTTCCTTTGCACAACGGAACAGATGATCAATAGACTGCTTCCCCTGATAAAGAGGATGAATCACTATTTTTTCCAGATAAAAGACTGCTTCAGAAAGTTCATAGCTCTCCATATCTTCGCACTCAGTCAAAACCATGTCGCCAATAATTTCACGCTCAGATACTAATAAAAATTCCTGACATATTCTTCTCCCTTACCAGATAATGATTTTTTCATCCACAATTAGTTTACCGGTCTCAGTATCTGTTGCTTTAATCACGATTACAGCAGGAATAAAACTTCTCCCTTTATACTCTGGCTGGCAGTTAAAAGAAATCTTTGTCCCGTTTCTTAGAAGACCTTCTAAAAGAGTATCAAATGAATCCTTGATCTTAGCTATACCAACCGGAACAAAGACAGTATTTTCAATGCCTGTGCTGCCTCCAAAGCGTTCATCAATCAGGTACAGCGATTCTAAATTTCCCGCTCTTGCCTCTTCTAACGCTTTATCCATAGATGTAATAGATGAAAAATCTGGTTTATTTAAATAATCTTCACCTAACACTTTATTCTGTTCTTTCTGCATTGCTTTCTGATCTATTATATTCTTCAATGCCTGTACCAGTTTTGTCATCTCTATTTTTGGAAGATTCGGAAAGTTCTCAGCGAAATTATGTAAAGCAGCTGCTTCGATTTCACGCTTCACTGCGGGTATCTTTTTATCCACTGCCTTTTGTTGCCCAGTTGAAGGTTTTAAACTAACCTCTTCTTCTCTGCCAAATAGCTTCTTAAAAAAGTTCACTTCTTTTCCTCCGTTCATTGTTTAATTTACTGAGAGAATTCCTCTTTTTACAAGTCTTCTTTTTCTAATTTTATCACAGACACTCAGAAGTTCGTTCGATTTTTTTCCAAGCAAGAAAGCTGTTGATATAAATCCCACGGCTCTTGGCAGTCCGGACATTAATCTACTCTATTGCTGTTAAATAAGAACAGTCTAGTAAAAGAAAATTCTCCTATCAAGAAATGATAGGAGTTATGTTTGAGTTAGTGAACAACAAAAAGATCGGATGGTCAAGAGTTTTTTCAGTACCAAAGGAAAATTGGGAGTTAACAGCTGTTTTCAAGAACAAGTACAGCTGATTTGACTCGATTCAGCAATGGCATCGGACAATCGCTTTTCACAGCTAAGCAGCTTGCGGCTCACTGCCCGAATGATTGAACATGGCGATTCTTACAATTGTATTTTATAGAAGAATAATCCCTGGACGTAATACCCGTCTAAAAGAATCTACAGCTTAATTTACGTATTCTAAAAGTTCCATCATATTTATTCTCTTTCATCAATAAAAAAGGGATACTTTTCATTAATGAACAAGAAAAACAGCAGCTTCAATCAATCAGCTGCTGTTCTGTTTCATTCTCTGTTCTATTTCCTCTTTGTCGAATCTCTGATAATCAGTTCAGGTAGAAAGCGTCTGTATCCCTGGCTCTGACCATCTTCTTCAATCTTTTTAATCAGCATCTCTCCGCAGACTTCACCCATTTTCACAATCGATTGTTTTGCTGTGGTCAGCTTGGGCGAGCTGACCTGATCCAGAAAAACACCATCGAAACCAATAATACCAAAATCATGTGGTATTTTCCCGCCGCTGTTGGCGATTCCCCGCTCGATTCCGATTGCCAGCCGATCTGAACTGCAAATAAAGCAGGTATTAGGCGAAAAAGTCTCCCAGTACGCTTCAATAAACAGCTGACTTAGGGTTGATCGATTATTGAAACGCTCAATTCTGGCAGCTTTATTATTTAGCTCCATTGTTTTCAGATATCCCTGTTCCCTTGATTGTTCGAAGGACTCATCCACATCAATTCCAATATAAATGATTTCATCATAGCCGCAGGCAATCGCATAGTTGGTCGTCATTTCTGTTCCATACTGATTGTCGCTGTCTACATAATCATAGCCCTGACTGTTTTCGCCAAAGAGAACTACAGGTTTTTCCAGTGTACGAATCCAGTCAAAATCATTTGCCCGAAATCCCGTAATAATGTAACCATCGCAGGTGCCGGTATCAAAACCATCCTTTGTAACGAGCTGTAAAGAGTAATGCGCTTTTCCAACCGATCGTGCAATTCCCATCAGCAGATTCATATAATAGGGCTCTGTTGTATCAATTTCTTCCAAAATAAACAGTTTAATAATCTGAGAACGATTTTTCACAAGAGCCTTGGCCGCAATGTTTGGATGATAATCCACTTCCTTCATTGCATGATAAACCAGTTCCTTCAGTTCATCCGTCACTTGTTCCGGATGATTGATTACTCTTGAAACTGTCATTTTTGAAACATTTGCCAATTTTGCCACATCAGAAAGTGTTGCCATTTACTCACCTCGCCCTTCATAGCCTGCTGCGCTGTCTTCTGTGCCAAAAGCACTGCCCTTTGATTATACATGAAAAACAGTTTTTTAAACACGTACAACCCACGCATCATAAGGCTTTAATTGTATAGATGATGAAGCAAATGAGACAGAAGAAGAGTTGCTGATTATAAGCTCCTGAACTGTATCTTTTAGCTCAAATGTATGTGACTGACTGGAGAAATTCGCCGCAATCAGCCAGCGCTCTCCTTTATATTCTCTGTAATAAGCAAATACCTCAGCTTTTGTTGTATTAACCAGCTCGTAATCTCCCCAGACAATCAGCGGATGTTCTTTCCTAAGCTGAATCAGCTTTTGATAGGTATAAAAAATAGAATCCGGATTCTCCAATGCTTTTTCTGCATTAATTTCGTGGTAGTTTTCATTCACCGGCAGCCAAGGAGTTCCTTCGGTAAATCCTGCATTCTTTGAATCATCCCATTGCATCGGTGTCCGGGCATTATCTCTGCCTTTAACGTTAATGGAATGAATAAGTTTCTCCTCTGAATGCCCTGCAGCAAGCCGTTCATTATACATATTGACACTCTCAATGTCTTCCACTTCCTCAATCGAAGTAATCGGACGATTAGTCATGCCCAGTTCTTCTCCCTGATAAATATAAGGTGTTCCCTTCATCATGTGAAGCAGAATCGCAAACATTTTCCCGCTCTTCTCACGATAGTCCCGGTCATTTCCCCATCTTGAAATGATTCTTGGCAAGTCATGATTATTCCAAAAAAGACTGTTCCAGCCCTGACTGCCTAAAGACGTCTGCCATTTGGACAATACTTCTTTTAGTTTCTCAACAGACAGCGGCTGCAGGTCCCATTTATCTTTTCCTTCCTGCTGATCCAGACCCATATGTTCAAACTGAAAAATCATGGATAATTCCTGACGTTTCGGATCAGAATACAGTTTAGCAATTTCAGGTGTTGCTCCCCAGGTTTCGCCTACTGTCATCACATCATATTTTCCAAATGATGCCTGATTCATCTCCCGTAAATAAGTGTGAAGCTTTGGTCCATTCGCTGTCAGCATGTCATCCGGCAGCTTGCCGATCAGGTCAATCACGTCCATTCTAAAACCGCCAATGCCTTTTTCCAGCCAAAAATTCATCATTGCATATACATCTTTACGAACAGCTTGATTTTCCCAATTTAAATCCGGCTGTCTTTTACTGAACAGATGCAGATAATATTGACCGGTTTCTTCATCTAACTGCCAGGCACTGCCGCTGAAAATGGATCTCAGCTCATTTGGTTCTTTTCCTTCAACCGGATCACGCCAAATATAATAATCGCGGTAAGGATTATTTTTTGATTTTCTCGCTTCCACAAACCATCGGTGCTCGTCAGAGGTATGATTGACAACCAAGTCCATAATAATCTTGATGCCGACCTCTTCTGCTTTTTGAATCAGTTCCTCCATATCAGCCATTGTACCAAACTCCGTCATAATTTCCTGATAGTCACTGATATCATAACCGTTATCATCATTTGGCGACTGATACACCGGGGAAAGCCAGATGGCTGTAATCCCCAATTTTGCCAAATAATCAATCCGCTGAATAATGCCCTGAATGTCACCAATGCCATCCCCGTTGCTGTCCTGAAAGCTCCTTGGATAAATTTGATAAACCACAGCATTTTGCCACCAGTTTCCAGTTGATTCTTCTTGAAGTTCATTATGTTCTTTTATCATTTCCCCACCTGCAATCAATTACTATTTTTTTCATTTATTTTCAATTGATAAAGTCTTGCTTCATAGGGCTGCAGTGTACTTAGTTCAGAAAGCTTTCCAGTCTCGAAATAATTGCCTAAAACCAGCTGCCAGTCTTCCCCCAATTTCTCTAATTGTTTAGAATGTTTATAAGCTGCCCGTTCACCTGAAAGATTCACAATGATTAGAAATACGTCCTCTTCAAGAAGTCGAAGGTATACATATAACTGTTCATCTTCAGGTAACAGCTCTTCAAAGCTGCCATAAATCAATGCCTGATTTTCTTTTCGAAGCTGAATCAGCTGTTGATAAAAATGAAAAACAGAAGTCGTCTCCGTTTGTTCTTGTTCTGCATTAATTGTGGATTTATTTGGGTTTACAGACAACCAAGGTTTGTTTTCTGAGAACCCGCCGTAGTGTGTATCATCCCACTGCATCGGTGTTCGGGCATTATCCCGGGAAGTAGCCCGGATAACTGCCATAGCCTCTTCTTCCGATTTTCCCTTTTTCCGCAGTTCATGATAAAGGTACTTGGAATCCAACGCATCTACCTGCTCAATGCTTTCAAATGGCATATTCGTCATTCCAAGCTCCTGTCCCTGATAAATAAACGGGGTACCCTGCAAAAGCATGTACACCAACGCAAGAGCCTTCGCAGAAATTTCTCTGAGCTCCTTAGAATCGTTACCAAAAGCTGAAACAGAACGGGGAACATCATGATTTTCCATGTACAAAGCGTTCCAGCCTTTGCCGTCCAATGCATATTGCCAGCTTGACAAAGCTTCTTTAAACGCTTTTATATCAAATTCTTCTGACTCTTCCTGCTTCCAAAGTCCAATATGCTCAAATTCAAAGATCATATTGAAATAGCCGTCTTTCCCTGCCCATTTTTCCGCTTCATGTGCACTCACTCCGCTGGCTTCGCCTACAGTCATAATATCGTAACGATCAAATACTTCTTTAAGCTCATTTAAATGACTGTCAATACCTTCAATATTCTGGTATCTTGCTGCAACCTTTGTTTCGTGTGCCGGTAAATCATGAGCGGCTTTC
Organism: Enterococcus sp. BWB1-3; assembly: GCF_016745275.1. Lineage (GTDB taxonomy): Bacteria > Bacillota > Bacilli > Lactobacillales > Enterococcaceae > Enterococcus_L. The sequence goes on along the minus strand of NZ_JADOEP010000024.1, from coordinate 14,038 downwards.
TTTATATGAGAAATCGCATCTACCCGAAATCCGTCAATTCCTTTATCCAGCCACCAACTGATCATTGAAAACAGTTCTTTTCTCACTTCTTCATTTTCCCAGTCCAAATCCGGCTGTTCTTTCGCAAATGCATGAAAGTAATATTGTTCTGTTGTCTCATCATATTCCCAGACAGAGCCGCCGAAAATCGCCTGCCAGTCAGAAGGCGGTCCGCCGTCCACTCCATCTTTCCAAATATAATAGTCTCTGTAAGGATTATCCTTGCCTTTTGCGGACTCTCTAAACCAGTCATGCTGATCAGAGGTATGGTTGATCACCAGATCCATAATTATTTTTAAATCCAGCTGATGCGCTTCTTTCAGCAGCAAGTCAAAATCTGCCATTGTACCAAAATCCGCTAAAATCTCATGGTAGTTGCTGATATCATACCCATTATCTATATTTGGAGAATCATAAACCGGATTAATCCAAATAAAGTTGACACCCAGCTCTTTTAGATAGGGAAGCTTTTCTCGAATACCATTCAAATCGCCAATACCATCCCCATTACTGTCTTTAAAACTTCGAGGATAAATTTGATAACCAACTGCTTCTTTCCACCATTTTTTTTCCATAGTTTCCTCCCTGCTTTGAAGCTTTTTACCTGCATATTCCTTTGGAGTCATCAAGCTTCTGCTGCTATTCCTGAGAATAACGATAGAGAGCGGAACAGAAATAAAGTTCCAAGCTCTCTTCGTATCTCCCCCCCGAATGAACGGCGGGACAAAAGGGACTGTGACATAAGTATGTCCGAGACCCCTAAAACCGAATAAACGGTGTTCCAGTCTTTGTATGATTCGAGCATTCGAAGAAGCGTAGGAGTAAAGCCCCTCCATGCTTCGAGGATCGGAACGAAGTCCTTCAATTCTTAATGGCTTTGCCGTTTAGAAATTGATGAGATCGAAACGAAGTCCTTCAATTCTTAATGGCTTTGCCGTTTAGAAATTGATGAGATCGAAACGAAGTGTAGTGTAGTGAGAACCGTAGACGCAGAAAAACGGATACAGCGTAATGTTTTGTCTCGAGAATCGTTAGACTCGTAGAGACAGCAGTTCTTCTACGTAATGTTTTGTCTCGAGAATCGTTAGACTCGTAGAGACAGCAGTTCTGGAAATAAATCACTACGATTGACTCGTCAGAGTAGATGATGCATGATACCTACCTGGTTCTTGAGACAGAACACTTCTGTCACAACCTCGACGAGTAACCGCAGGAGCAGCTCCTTCACCGGGTAAGTAACAGGACGTCATCTACTCTGCTAAAGCAAGCCTAGTGAAGCCTGTCAACTCTAGTATGTTTCGTACGTAGAAGTTGATGTGATCAAAGTACAGTGTAGTGTCTCAATTCTCAGCTATTCATTCTATGAATAGTATTCCTCAACAATTTTCGGATATTCCTTCTTAATTCTCAGAGCTGATCGCTTTTGTCCCGACCTCAGATCGTTAGAAGCTTTCCTTCCACATAAAGTTGTTCCGCTGCTGTCATAATATAGATACGCATTTCCTGAGCAACTCCGCTCATTTTAGTCAACCGTTTCTTCTTTACGAATCGGGACTGTAATTTTTTCTCTTAAAGTCATTTCTTTTTCATAAATCGACAGACTCAGTTCTTCCCCTTCAACCAATTCCAGCGCAACTGTTTCTGAATTCACTGCGATTGAGATCAGACGTCCGCGGTAGTTAATGGCAAATGAGTAGCCCTGCCACATTTTAGGAAGAAACGGATTAAATGTCAATTGTCCATCGTAGGTGCGCATTCCTGCAAAGCCCTGAACAATTGCCAGCCAGCTGCCGCTCATGGATGTGATGTGAAGCCCATCATCTGTATCGTTATTGTAGTTGTCCAAATCAAGGCGGGCAGTTCGTTTATACAAGTCCACAGCTTTTTCTTCCTGCCCCAGCTCTGCAGCCAGAATTGCATGGACACATGGAGACAGGGAGGATTCATGTACCGTCATTGGTTCATAAAAATTAAAGTTCCGCTCTTTCTCTTCCCTTGTAAACTGATCACCGAAGAAATAAACACCCTGCAGTACATCAGCCTGCTTAATAAAACAGCTGCGCAGAATGCGATCCCATGACCAGTGCTGGTTTAATGGACGCTCTTCAGGTCTTAAGTCTGAAACCGGCATCAAATCTTTATCGAGAAATGTATCATGCTGAACAAATACATCCAGTTCCTCATCATAAGGATAATACATATGGTCAATAATGTCCTGCCATTTTTCCTTTTCATCTGCCGACACATTCAGTTCATGCTTTGATTCAGTATATGCACGGTCAATATTATCCAGCGCATATTTTAAGCACCATGAAGCAATATAGTTGGTAAACCAGTTATTGCTGACATTATTGTCATATTCATTTGGTCCTGTCACTCCATGAATCATATATTTCTGAACACGTTTCGAATAATGAACGCGGTCAGCCCAGAAACGGGCAATATTTACTACGACTTTGATTCCATCTTTTAGTAAATAGGTTTCATCTCCTGTGTAATTGGTATAATCAGCAATCGCATGAACCATTGACCCATTTCGATGAATTTCCTCAAAGGTGATTTCCCATTCATTATGACATTCCACCCCTGTGAAGGTCACCATTGGGTATAAAGCGCCTTTCAGCCCTTGACGCTGCGCATTGATCAGCGCACCATCAAGCTGCTTGTATCGATATTCCAGTAATTTCCGGGTAACCTTCGGCTCAGTAACAGACAGATACATCGGAACGATATATGCTTCCGTATCCCAGTATGTTGCTCCTCCATATTTTTCTCCGGTGAAGCCTTTAGGACCAACATTCAGACGTTCATCTTCTCCGTAGTAAGTGGAAAATAATTGAAAAAGATTAAAACGAATACCCTGCTGCGCTTCATCATCTCCTATAATTTGAACATCTGCTTTATGCCAGCGTTCTTCCCACGCTGCTTCCTGTTTTTCAAGATGCTGATCGAAAGTCTGAGAGAGACCAGCTGTTAAAAGCTCTTTCGCTGCTGTCAGCTGATTTTCTTCTGGAACATCCCTGCTTGTTACGACAGCGATTGTCTTTTCCAATGTAAACATCTGTCCGATATTTCCCGACCAGGTAAACTGATCACCAACCAGCAGTATTTCTGAAACCCTCTGTCCTTCAACAGACTCGCTGACTTTATTTTTCATTACTGTAGTAACAGTAAATCTGGGCACCTCAAATGCATTGGGAATGGTTTCCATCATCAGGTAGTTTATTCCATCCTGATTTTCCCGCTGCTTTTCTTCCCAGAACATTTCGTCATAGTTGCTGTCTTCGTTTCGGACATTTCCATCTACTTTTGAAAAGACACGAATTTCCGGATTTCCTGACAGCACTTCTGCTTTAACACGGACAAAGCCCAGTTCTTTATCAACAATACTGACAAAACGCTCAAAAGAAAAGGCAACCTTATTTTCTGCTTCCTCATAGACAAATGTTCGTTTCAGCAAGCCGTTTTTCATATCCAATTCCATATAGAAGTCTTTTACGTCCTGCTTTGCAAGATCTAATACTGTTCCGTTAATGGTAATATCAACAGTAATAAAATTGACTGCATTAATTACTTTTCCAAAATAGTCCGGATAACCGTTTTTCCACCAGCCAACTCGAGTTTTATCCGGATACCAGATGCCTGCCAGATACAACCCCTGATGTGAATCACCGCTGTATGTTTCTTCAAACATTCCTCGCATGCCCATATAACCATTGCCAATGGATGTCAAGCTTTCCATCAGTCGTTTATTCTCACGATCTAACTGGTTGGTCGCTATTTTCCAAGGATCAATCTCAAATAATCGTTTATACATTTCAGCCCTCCAACTGTCGCCTGTACCTATTTCACAGCACCATCGGCAACTCCTTTAATAATTTGTTTTTGCATGATAAAGTAGAAAATAATTACCGGAAGTATTGCAAGTACCAGACCAGCCAATGCTAGATGCCATTGTTTTGTATATTGTCCGAAGAAGAAAAACATTTTCAACGGAATCGTCTGTGTTGTCGGTGAATTAATAACCAGTGAAGGAAGCAGATAATCGTTCCAAATCCACATTGTATTCAATACAATCACTGTTACAGTCGTTGGCTTCAGCATCGGGAAAATCACTTTCCAAAATACCTGAAATCGGTTGGCTCCATCAATAATCGCCGCCTCATCCAATGCCTTTGGAATACTCTTCAATGCGCCATGGTATAAGAAAATTGACATACTCGCACCAAACCCAAGATACATGAAAATGATACCTGTCTGATTCAACATTTGTGCTTTACCAAATAGTGATACTAATGGAATCATAACAGACTGGAAAGGAACCAGCATTGCCGCCACGAATACCATGAAAATAAATGTACTTAATTTCGTCTGCATCCGCTCCAGTGCATACGCACAAAGGGAAGAGAAAATTACAATCACTGTTACACTTACGACAGTGATCAGAAGAGAATTAAATAAAGTCTTAATAAAGTCCAGCTGACTGAAAGCTTCAGGATAATTTGCCCATGTAAAGTTTTCAGGAATACCAAGCGGATTGGTAAATATTTCCTGTTTTGATTTGAATGAGTTGCTGATCATTAAGTAGAAAGGAATCAGCCAGACCAGTCCCAGACCGATCCCCAGAATCATTCGAAGTATTCTGCTGCTTGATTTTTGTTTTTCCATTATACTTCGACCTCTTTTCTCTTCGTCAGATATACTTGCGCCAATGAAATAACGGCTACAATAATGAAGAAGATTACCGCTTTGGACTGTGCATAGCCCATTTTATTTTCTACAAAGGCGCTGTTATAGATGTTCATAGCCACCATCTGCGTTGAATTGTATGGTCCTCCATTTGTCAAAGACAGGTTTTGATCATACAATTTAAAGCTGTTGGACAGTGTCATGAACAGGCTTACCGTAAAACCGGGCATAATCAACGGGAATTTTACATGCCAGAATTTTTGCCAGGAAGTTGCTCCATCCAGATCTGCTGCTTCCAGCAGAGCATCATCCACATTTTGCAGATAAGAGATATAGATAACCATGATATACCCAGACATCTGCCAGCACATCACAATAATCATCGCCCAAAAACCAGTCTGTGAAGTGGACAGCCATGTTTTAAGTCCTTCATTTCCAATCAGATCACCGATTGCGCTGAATGCATTAATAAAAATAAACTGCCAAATAAATCCAAGAATCAACCCGCCGATAAGGTTTGGCATGAAAAAGACCGTTCTTAATAAGTTCGCACCTTTAAATTTACTGGTCACCAGCATAGCCAGTCCCAGTCCAATCACATTGATTAATACAATCGATACAACAGAAAATCGAACTGTAAACCATATAGCTGACCAAAAGCCACTGTCAGATAATAACTTTTTATAGTTCGCTAAACCAACAAACTCTCCTCTGGCAACTGCATCCCAGTTTGTGAATGAATAATAGACACCATATAAAAACGGAATGACGACCACTATCGTCAATGCCAGCACAACCGGTGCAGCAAATAGATAAAACCACGTTTTCTTTTGATGTTTCATTATGTGTTCCCTCCTCTTATGTAAAAGGGACTGTGACATAAGTATGTCTGATATCCCTAAAACCGAATAAACGGTGTTCTAGAAGCTGTCTCTTCGGAAATAAGTCGAACTATACTGAAAATATGAGTAGCTATTTTCGTATATTCCGACTTACTTCTTGAGACAGAACACTTCTGTCACACCCTCACACAAAGCTTGATTTTCAGTTTTCCAAAACCATTTCTTTTGGAAATAAACTGTATTCTTTTAAACAGCACCTGAAATCAGCTGAATAGTATGGCAGCCTGATTGTCAGTTCTACTGTTCTATTCTGTTCTATTGGTCCTTCTTTAAAACTATATCCCCTTAATACAGTCTTATTCTCTTTCTTCTGCCCATTTATCCTGAGAAACTTTTACTACTTCATCCCATGTTGCTTCTCCGGCAACATATTTTTGAATTTGAGCACCTAGTGTTTGTTCGCCCCAGCCGGCAGGATAGCCCATAAAGACCCAGCCAGTCGTGTTTCCTTCTGTGTAGTATGTGTACACTTCTTTAGAAAGAGGATCAGAAATTTTATCTGTATCATAGCCTGCATATGCTGGCACAAATTTGAACTCTTCCAATACAATTTGTTTTCCTTCATCTGTTGTATACAGATAATCGAGGAAATCTTTCGCTGCCTGAACTTCTTCATCAGAACCATTTGGATTTACACCCCAGTACATTGGTACACCAACTGGAATTGTTCCTTCCGTTACACCATCAATTGGAATTGGCAACAGACCAATATTTTCGTTTGCCAGTTCTTCGTCAAGTTCTGTAATGGTTGGATAAACCCAGTTCCCCTGTTGTGTCATGGCAACTTTTCCATTTGCAAACAGCTGTTCAATTTGTTGAGAGTAATCCAGACTATTTGTCGGCTGTACAGAGTATTTATTAGAGATATCGATATATTTTTTAAATTGATCTCCATAAGTAAACTCCACTTCTTCCGCTTCATACGCCTGCATTACATCATTGTTAAACTCAGCATTTAAAAATGCATTTGACCCGTGCAAGCCTGTAATCCACTGTTCTTTTGCAGCCAAAGCGAATGGCGCTTCAATGCCCAATTCATCCTTTTTAGATTCCAACGTCTTCGCTGCATCTTCTAAATCAGATAAGGTAGAGATGCTTTCTGCATCAATGCCTGCCTTTTCAAAAATTTCTTTATTGTAAAGAACACCATAGCCTTCAATATTGTATGGAAGCCCAAGTACTTTGCCGTCTTTTGTCGCACCAGTCAATGTTCCTTCAAGTGCCTGCTTTGCAGATTCGGTATCGCTTAAATCTGTTAAATTATCCAGCCACATATTTACATCTTCCGGACCACCGATATTGTAGATATCAGGCTCATTACCGGAAGAGAATTTAGATTTCAGTGCAGCACCATAGTCAGAACCGCCGCCAACTGTTTCTATATTGATTTTTACATCCGGATTTTCTTCTTCATACTTTTTTGCCAGAGCTTCAAATTGATCTTTGAACTCTACTTTAAATTGAAAAATATCGATTTCCGTTTTGTCTGATGAGCTATTGCTTGAACTGCCGCTATTATCAGCAGAATTCCCGCATGCTGCCAAACTTAATGCGATTCCCGACGCCAATAAACCTAAACCAATTTTCTTCCAGCTTCTTTTATTCATTTTGGTCCCTCCAAAGTTATTTTCTTAACATCTATATTGTGCAATCGATTTCGTTATTTTGCAAGCGTTTTTATCCTGTTACCGATAACAAGATTATTTCACCCTATAAACACATTCATTCCATACCATTCCCCATTCATTTAAAGTTAAAATCACTGTAATTATGATTGCTAATCTATTTTTATTTTACGCAAACGAATGCAGAAACTTAATATGGGAGATACGGGATTTAAATTAGACTGCGACCGCAAAAAAGACCTCCAAATTTGGAGATCTTCGTTAAATCAGCCGCTCATTTTTATTATCAGGTTCGTTTTATATCAGATTCAACAGCTCTTCATCACCTATCAGCACATTAATCAAATTGCCTACGCCTACCCCAATACCCCTGTCTCTTTACCAAGGTTCGTTTCTGGAATAACGACTCCCAGAGAGCATCACTCACCAGCTGATTGAAGATGAGGGAAGCTTGCGTACGATTCCTAACATGAATATTTTTGACTGTTTACCATCAAGAACTTCACGGACAGAATACATTTTTTCAACACTAATTTTCACTCTTTTGACATACGAAAAGCTCCCAACATAGTAGTCTAGAAATTTTTATTTTTTCTAGTTCCTATTATGTCGGGAGCATATCAAACCTGAATTTCCTTCTCTATCTTTTTCACAGCAGGCAAAAAATCAAAGTACTTCTACAGCTTTATTATTCAACAAAAAATCAAGAGACTTTTATAGATTATTCTCGGAAAAACCGACAATACCAAATGCTCCTGGACCTCCATGACTAGAAACCACACAACCGGTAGGAATCCAATGTACTTTTTTAACCCCCGCCTCTGCTGCCAACCTCTCTGCAGTTTTGCGAATTTCTTCCGACAGACCCTCACTGTATACAAAGGTTAATTCTTCTCTATCTAAATTATACATTTCTATATAATAAGCAAATAATTTTTTCATCGCAAGCATCATGGAACCACGATATTTTTTTGTTGATGTCAGCTTTCCCTCTTTCATTTCAATCAACGGCTTTAAGTTCAACAGTTTTGCACCAAGATATGCAGGGTTGCTGACTCTGCCTCCGGCCTTCAAATACATCAGCGTTTCAGGCATAAAACACATTTGGCAGGTATCAATCAGTTCATTTATTTTATTGATAACTTCATCATACTCCGCTTCCGGATGCGTCTCTATAAATTCAGCGGTTTTAATCACAATCATTGCCTGTCCGGCAGAAACCATTTTTGTATCAATGCTAGTAACATACGGCCGATTCTCCGCAGCAATCTTTGCACTTTGAAAAGACACAGTTGTAATGGAAGAATAAGCCAGATAAAGAATATGCTTATTTGGAAATTCCTGATGAATACGGTCAAAAACTGTTTCAAAATCATTAGAATTACTACCAACTGTTGTCGGCAATTTTCCTGTCTTATCATAATAAGCAAAAACTTCTGAAACCAGGATAGACCCATCATCAAAGAATTCATCACCCATCCCTACATGCATGGGAACTACTCCTATATTATATTTCTCTACATACATCTGGGGGATATCCGCTCCGGATTCTGCTACCAAAACATAATCTTTCATCTTACACTTCCTTACTTCTTTTATTATAGGTTCTCGATTCCGAACAACGATCAAACTTATTTGAATGGCACCCCTATGCTTCAGCAAGAACAGGTTCCAAGGCATGATCTATAATAATGTACGTAATCCTCCTAAGCATACCATATGAAAGGCATTATCGCTTTATATTTTTTGCTTAACAAAAATAAAAAGAACCTGATATATTCCTCTTAATCTTTTTAGACTTCAGTTCTTCTCTACTCTGTCTTCTTTAGAAATATCATTCTAAAAAAGATCTCGCATCAAAACATTCAATGTTCCACAAAATTGAGCGTATGCTTTTATCCAACAAAAAAGTCTTTTATACTGACTCACTGGAAAATTTATCCTAAAATGATGTATGATATAGGTATCTACCTGAAAAAACACTATGGGAATGTACCTTGGCTTGTCAGTGAAAACAACATGAGCAGAAAGAACAATATATAGATGAAAATGGCATCGTAGAGGATAATTCGTATTGAATTCATTTTACAGCAGCTTGCATAGCTTCTGCGGGAAATTGAAGAAGGAATCAACTTTGAAGATTACATACTTTAGCATTTACAGACCATGCTTCTCCAATGAATGCTTTTAAAAAGCGTTATGGACTTCATACGAATCGAATTGGATAACAATTAGACAAAAAGCTTAAAAACAGCACACTGTACAAGCAGCTGATTAATGAACGTGAATTCACACTCGCAGACAACGCTGCTGTAAAATAAGCAAAGCTCAATTTAACTCTGCTTATCTTAAGAGACGTACTCCTTCTCTGATTTAAGCAAAGCGAGGTAATTGGTTTAAGGAGAGTCTTTATCCCATGGAAAAAATCCCTTGAATTCTCCTAAAAGAAGCAACTATTTCAAAGACTGTATAGGTCAAAAGTACTCATACGATGGCTTTATCCTAAAAATTTCTTCAATCACTCTGTAAAGTATAAAAAGTTAAAATCATTAAACTTTTACCACACAGATTGTTTAAAGCACATAACGACCATTGAAAGGAGCAATAAGATGTTACATCAAACAATAGTGACCATTGATGTTGGCACCACCGCAATTAAATTTACTCTCTACCAGAATCACAATCAGATTCTGACAACAGAGCTGCGTATCCAAACTTACACTGAAAAAAGCGGAAAAAAATATCAAAAACCTTTGGAAATACTTGATTTATTGCAGACAGGAATCCACTCCATAATAGAAGAGTATCCTTACCCTATCCATTATATCGCCTTAAGCACCGCAATGCATGGACTGATGCCAGTCTATGAAGACGGGAGCTGCGGGGAACTGCTGATCTGGTCTGATAATCAAGCTGCCGAAACAGCTGCTGCATTTAGAAAGTCAGCACTCAGCCAATCTTTTTATGAAAAAACTGGGACGCCTATCCACTATATGTCCCCTTTCTCAAAACTTTTGTGGTTAAAGGAAACAGAACAGCTGCCGGATAATGTTATTAAATGGATTGGACTAAAAGAACTGGTTTCAAATTTCTTCACGGGTGAATATTACCTTGATTATTCAGCGGCCTCGGCAACAGGGCTGTTTAACAGCCTTGTTCTTGACTGGGATAATGAAATCTTGACCTACCTCTCAATTAGCAGAAGACAGCTGCCTATACTGGTTGATACAAATACAATTTTAGCCCTCTCTGATGAAACAAAAAAAGCGTTGGGACTCTCGCCTCAGACGCAGCTCTTAATTGGTGCAAGCGACGGCTGTTTAGCTGCGTACGCCGGTTATTTGAACACGGAACTCTCAGTTAGTCTTACTTTAGGAACAAGCGGCGCCATCAGAAAGATCACAGCAGACCGAGAGTTAGATTCTGAAGGAAAAACATTTTGCTACTATCTGAAGAAAGGCTTATGGGTTGTAGGCGGTCCGACAAATAATGGAGGAACTGTTTTGGAATGGCTAAGCAAGCTGTTTTTCAATCATCCAACAGCCATTTTTGAGCACCTGGATAGCGCCCTTGAAGCAAGTTCTCCGGGAGCAGAACATTTACTCTTCCTCCCTTATATTAACGGAGAAAGAGCACCTATGTGGGAGCCATTTCTGACAGGCTCCTATCAGGGGATCACAGCACTGCATGGACAAAATGAATTTATCCGTGCTGCCGTCGAAGGACTGCTTTTTAACCTAAAAGCCATTATGGACGCAAGCCCCTTTCCTGATCAGGAAATTTCTATTAATGGCGGTGTTTTTCGACATCCGGCATTAAGTCAGCTTACTGCTGATATTTTAGGCAAAGACTGTCTGCTATCTGCCAATAATGAACCGTGCTTTGGACTTTTAGGACTAATAAATCAGAAGGCTCTTCCACAGTCAGACACTAACTGTCAATATATAAAAAAAGACACTAAAAATGAAAGCCAATATCTCTCCTTTTATCATTCTTTTCTAGAAACAGCAAAAATAAATCGATAAATATTTTAACTCTATTCCAGAGCAGCCCAATGAAGTATTTTTTGGCACTCTGGTTTTTTATTTTTCACTTAATGAACAGATGGGGTTAAAACACTTAATTTCTCTTGAAAATCAAGCAAAAAAACACTATAATTAATGATCGTTAAATACAAAAAATACATTATTTTTTAACATGTATTCAATTAATTTTCTAAGTGGAGCGGTAATCTGAATTGAGTACTACAACGACAAAGAGCTGCAGCTATTTTCTAGTATCTCTGGATTATACTGCATAAATTACCGTCATTTTATTCAGCTTATAGGCTTTTAACAAGAGAATCTTTTGAATCCAATGTCAAATCTAATTTGTCTATGAGGAGAACAAATGATACACACATATCTAGAAAAAAAGTTATTACGAGCCATAGACGTTATCGACCTGCTGTTCGGCAGTGACTATCTTTCTCCTGCAGAACTTTCCAGTAAACTCAATTGCACTATTTTAACTTTAGAGAAAGATATTGCTTATCTCAGAGAAGAGCTGTGCATCCCTGTCACAGAGGATAAAACGGGAAATCTTCGTATCGATCCTTTTATTGCAGGCAATCAGGAGAGGCTTAGCAAGGAAGTCTACTCCCACTCACTATTTTTGCGAAGCCTGAATTTTTATCTCGTTCCCTCTGATAAAAAATATATTGACTTTATTGATGAACATTTTATTTCAGTTTCCAAGGGATATCAATTAAGATCAGATGTGGAGCATTTTCTAAAAAAGATTGGATTACAATTAACTGATAATCATGTCACTGGTGATCTGTCCAGAATCCGTTTTTTAATTTCCGAACTGGATAGACAGTTTGGTGCTGAGCTGTTGGTCTTCGATCCGATTGTTACTCAGAAATCAAATCGGATACTTGATCATTTTGAACTGAATATGGGCATCTGCTTCTCTGAATACGAACGGACTTTCTTTCATTCCTTAATGCAGACAACAGTTGGAGAGGATCTGCCAAAAACTCCATTGATTTTCTCAAAAGAAGCAATTTACTCTATCAGCAAATATACTTGTCCGGAAAACTTTGAAGAGTTCGTGAAACAACAGTTTGAACCGATTTGGCAAGAACGCTTTAATGACGAATACAAATTCACTATACTGGCCTTAATTGTTATTAACACACATATTTTTGATCATACAACAAATAAAGAAATTTTGGCAGCTTACCGTGAAAATCTTATCAGCAATTCCTGTTTTCAAAAACTGCTGAGGCTTTTCACTGAAACATTCTCTGTAGATTATTCGAACGAGGACTGGTTTCTATCTGCTGTATATATTTTTTTAAAAGGCTCAACATTTAACTTACACCCAATGATTTCCATAGAATATTCAAAGCCTAATAAAATTGATCCATACTTTTTTAATCAAATAAAACAAATTGTGGATAAATGGAATGATTGCGGACTAATTATTACGGAAAAACACTTGAATGCCTTATGCTCTCGGCTGAGTCCGTTCATACTGCAAAAGCAAGCAAACACGATTGCACTTATTACAGAAAACAGTTTTGACTACCACATTACAAAACAAGCAATTCAACGGTTTCTTCCGGAAACCATCGAATTTTCAACGTATACTGAATTAACCAGTGAAATTATTGAGAATGATGATGTTGAAAATACATTGTTTATCCTTGATAAACGGGCACCGCTAGCCGGGAGTATTGAGAGTGTTAAACATTTCCTGTTTATTAACTTCCCTCCCGGAATCGAAGAACTTAAGGAAGTGCTGGCCTTTACACTTATAAAATAAAAAAGCAGCTTGGAATAAATGGTTATTTGAAAGATAGCCTTTCAAAAATACTTTTATTCTGTCTGCTCTTTTATCATATTTATTCATAAATATTCTGACTTGCTTCATCCAATTTGAAACAACAATGAATCTTTTTCAAACGGCTTAATCTCAAAGCTGGCCAGTCGATCAAAATGAGTCTTTTTGTATTCTGAATCTGCCAATTCAATTAGTTCTTCACACCTATATTCTTCAATTATTTCTTTGTTCGAAAAAAAGAAGGAAACAATTCGAAGCTTTGCATCAAACTTCATCAGCTGAGGAAGAACTTCATAAAAGTTTTCTCCGTTAATTTGCTGAACTAATTCGTTCGCTTCTTCACGAATCTTTGCAGAATAATCCATCAATTCCCTATATTTTTCTCTATCCTCTTCCTCAAGAATATCCAACGAAAAGCATTTCTCTGAATTCCATAATCCGCACCATATATTTTTCAAGCTCCTACCTCCTCTACCCGCATATGATTTCGGGCAATCTTTATTCTACTTTGGCTCACTGCCTATTTTACCTGTTTTAATTACACTTATTTTCCACATTTATTTTTAGAAAAATAGAAAATAATGGTAAGATTTCACAAATATGTAAGAAAACAAATAAGAGCCTATTTCATCGGAAAAATAATTAACAATTTGAGCTTCAATTATGGTAACAATCGGCTTTCTTTCCTTAATTACTAGTTCTGCTCACATAAGTACTCTAGCAGAAAGGTGGGCGAAAGGCTCTATACTTTATGATGTTGGTGAAAAATCATTGGCATCTTTTTTAGTAAAAATATATGGAAAAGACACCCTGCAATCCTTTAAAATAAAGGGCTCTATAATATCTAGTGTTGGTGGCGTGATTGTCACTGACACTTTTTTCATTTTGAAAAAAAACAGGAAAGACATCTTGAAATCCAGTAGAATTAAAGTCGACAAAAACCAATTCAAAGGA
>NZ_JADOEP010000023.1 GCF_016745275.1 Enterococcus sp. BWB1-3 | reverse complement strand
TATTAGCTTCTGCCGGTATTCCTCATATCCGAGGAGGCTCATTGTCAAGGACAATCGGACAATAACGCGAATTGAAATCGGACACCTTATAAAAACTGTCAAGAAAAGGGTTGCCATTCCAAAGAACCCTCATTAACAGAATCCATGCATGAAAAACAAGCAGCTAGGTAGGGCCCCTTAACTGCTTGGCTTTATTCTCTTGTATTTCTTTCACCAACACTAGTTGACAATGAGCCCCTTTAATTTTTTGATACATGAAAAAACGGTATCAGTGGCTGTTTCCTCACTAATACCGTTTCAATAGTCTACAATTTAGCTGACTGTACTTCAAATAAACATTCAAAAAAACTAGAAAAGTCCTTTGAAGTTTTGTACAATAAATACAGCTAGCGTTTTGTTAGCTATTGGCAACTTGATTAGTGAGTTCGAGCTTACTAGTCAAGGCTTTGTCACTTGATTACCAGTCTCGTGATAAAGTGCCTTTTTTCTATGAGTAATCTTTATTTACTAAAATCTTTCTTAATATCTTCTAAACCTTTCATCAGAGCATCCTGTATGACATCAACAGTCGTTTGATACTTAGAATCTTTAGACTTAACGATGTTGACAAATTCTTTTAGCATACCATCTACCATAATTGTAACGCCTTCAACTTTTTCTCCAGTTTGCTCATTTTCAAATTCTTCTGTCATTATTGAAATAGTTTTTTTCATTTTAAAACATTCCTTCCTAAACTAGTCATTAAATAAATTGTCGCCATTATGACTAAGCCAATATTTTTTTGAACTTGGAATTTCATTTTCAAAATCTTTATATTTAGAATCCCAAAATTCAGGAGCATAGTCTTCATATGAAGATGGTTCCGAGTAATTTGAATACAATATTTTTTTGTCAAAATTCACATACAGACTCGGTCTATAATCATATTTCCAGCTGTCATCTACATCACTTTTACTTTTTAATAAAGATTCTCTTAATTCTTCAACAGTTGCTTCATTTTCTTGTATTAAATTAAGAAAATCCAAAGCATTAGAGGTATCTAGAACCAAGTTGTTTTTTCTACTTTCATCAATATAGTCAATATTAATACTATATCCTTTATTTTTAAATGCTTCAATACGTTTCTGATAATCTAAAAACCAAATTTCTTTATCAGAAACATACCATAATAAATTTCCTTCTAACACAACTGCTACAATTATATTTTCTGTATAATCTGGTATTAAATTCATTATTTCCCACCTTTTATGACTTTGGAACTGATAGCAACCTCTTCAATCCATTCAGCCCACGGAGGAGGAAACTCAACACTTACTCCTGGAGTAGTTGGATCAGTTAGTTTAGGAGCAGTTCCTCCCTGATTTGCTGGGTTGGTTTTAGAACCAGCCTGTGGAATCATGTTTTCTTTTACAAAATCATCAAACCATTTTGGCACCTCAATTTCTATTAAATCTGCCCCAGGTCTATTGTTTTCAATAAAGTGTTGCGCATGTTCTCCATTATCAATACTTATATTTAAATCTCTATCTTTTTTGTTGATAAAAACATTTCCATCTCCATCTACAACAATTCTATCTTGACTAGATTTAGTCCCTTGTCCCCCCTGAACCCTGCGATAAGTAACTGTCTCTTCTGCTACGTCAAGTCCACTGGCTTTCTCTGGGCTGAAATATATCTTTAAGAATGTGTGTTAGAACATTGGTTTAACAATATTCTAACACATTTCTATTAACTTACAGCCTTCTGTTTCAGTTCTGGGAGTTCATAAGCAACTTTTTTCTTCATCATCACATAGATAATTCGAATGAGCTTTCGCATGATACAGATTAAAGCCTGTATTTTGGTTTTCCCCTCGGATATTTTCTTCTCAAAGTACGCTCGATACACTGGATTTCTTGGTTCTCCCTTGTTCGTAAGATAAATTTGTTGTATGGCTAAAAAGTACAGCGTAGAATAGAGATTTCTGTTCCCTTGTGATTTGTTCTGTACGTCTTTTCCTTTTCCTGCTGAACCAAAGTGTAAAGGGGCTACGCCTGCGTAATTTGCTAGTTTGTGTGGACTGGAAAATCGGTGTATATCGCCTATATGGGCGACTAATGAACAAGCGGTTACGATATTTACACCTGGAATTGTTTCCAATTGATACCCTAATTGTCGATACATTTGCTTTTCGAGTTTCTCTATACTTGAAATCTCTCTCAAGATAAACCGAATTTGTTGGGCAATACTTCGAACAAGGCAATCTCTTTCTTGTTGATAGTCTAAGGTTGTCTGTTGTTCTTGTGCCACTAAATCAAGAATTTTTCTCGCTCGATTGGTTGAACAAGTGTTATGACTTGGCACTCGTAAGAATGTCCCTAGTTCTTCCTCTGACACGTATTCTAAATGCTTGGGTGAAGGGAATCTTTCATAAAAGGCTAAAGAGGTGGCACAAGTTAACTCATGAAAAAACTGTTTATAGCTTGGATAAGCAACTTGTAGTTGTTCATGAAATTGTCGTGTAAGACCTCCCAAACTTTTAACTAACGCATTTCTTCGGTTCACAATGTGACGCATTGTCCAATAATAATCTTGCGGATTGGCGTCAGGTAAAAGGTGCGAACGCCTCATAAGAACTGCACTGATACATTGGGCGTCCCAACTATCATTTTTCTTGGTACTGGCATAACTCATACGTTCCATAAAAGATAACGAGGGATTCACTTCTTTTACAGGATACCCTTTATCCAATAGAAAAATAGAAAGGTTTCTGCCGTAGTGTGTCACATCTTCCAACCCAAAAATTGGAATAAGTTTGCCTTTTTGTTTCAATACATAATTTTCTAGCTTGTGAAATCCTTGTAAGGTGTTCGTAATGGTGATTTCACCTTGTTTTTCTTCTAGGTAATTCAGTAATACAGCGGTATGGGTTTCTTTATGTATGTCCATACCCACATACAAATATTGGGTTCTATCCATAGTCCTCCAGTTCTATTCAATCAATAAGTGGCAATCTCGGTTTGAAGCCTCTACATACTCAAAGTGGCGAGCAGTGGGCAAGAAAGCGTCAGCCTATCCCATTTCTTGAATTGGAGAATTTCTTAAATTGTGGTATACTCAACTTGTTGAGGGTTAGCTTTTGTTAGCTATTGGCAACTTGATTAGTGAGTTCTAGCTTACTAGTCAAGGCTTTACTATCCGACGCCAATCAGATAGTGAAGTGCCTTTTTATGTTGTTTTCAAGTATTCTATTTCTTCATCAGACCATCTTTCATGAATCTTTTTCTTCAACTCATCAGAAATTTTAAATATGTCTAGCCACTCAGAACTTTGTCTCACACTATCAATATTCCACAAATTTGTATTGTCAATATTTAATACTTTTTTTCTGAGAAGATAAGCATCTTTTTCAATCTCTTCATCAATTAGTTCATTCTCTTTCAACTCATTCAAATTATTTTTACTGAGAAAAGAAGTAACACCAACAATTAAATCTTCAAAAATGAATGTTTCTATTTCTTCATTAGATAAATCTAAAATGAACATACCACTTTTATTTAAAGTATCTATAAACCAATCAAACTTTTCACCTAAAGATAATTTTTTCAACTACTATTTACCTCCAAACTTTATAATTGTTGCTTTATCATTTGAAAAGTCTATATAATCTTCCCCAACAATTTTAACTTTACCAGTATCACCTGTTGAAAATCCATAATATGAACCTCCATGTATTCCCTCACCGGGGTGGTAGAATACCATTCCATCTCCTTCGTTAGTAAACTTCCAACCAGTACCAGCTGAACCATATGATGCCTCAGTCCATCCTTCCCCCAATATAGATTTGATTTCATTTTTAGAGCTTCCGTATAATTTTTCAGGGTTAGAAATAATATCCTCTAACGAACTAGGTTTCCATTTAACATTTCCAGCACCATATTTATCTTTAAAATAATTATTCCAATCTTTTCCAGATACAGGGTTCTCTGCGCCAAAATCTGTTTTAGGAGGATTAGCCCCACTAGCTTTCTTAGCTCCCGCTACCACATCATCGCCCTTATCCGCAAAAAATTGCAGATCCATCTTCAATGGCAGTTTTGTACCTGTAGTTGTTTTTCCACTATCGACAGCTGCTTTCACAACATCATCTGCTACAGAAGCACTTGGAGTGACTAGCTTCACTACATCATCCACCAAGCCAGTTCCTACTGCCTGCTTCGCTACTGACCCTAGGCCTGAAGCAGCGCCAATCGTACCGAATACCCCTTCTACTACTCGTTCAGTCGTACTTAGTTCCCGTCCCGTCAACCAGTCTTCACCTGTTACTGCATTACTCACACTACCAACTGCTAACGTCGTTCCCAGAACCACGCCTAATGGAGCAGTTACCGGTATAACGGTTAAGATGATCGTTCCTACACCTAGAACAGTCTTAATTGCTCCTTCATGCTCTTTCACAAAATCGCCAACGGCTTTGGTTGCACCTTTCCACAACGTACTTGCGCCTTCACACATTTTACGAATGCGTGCTTCTGCTTTCACACGTGTTTCTTGGGCAACTTGAATCGCGTACTCACGTGCTTGTTGGTAAGCAATTTGTGCTTGCTGGACTTTGGTTGCTACCCACTGTGTGGCTTGTCCAGCATAGTGATTGACTTGATTGCTGACATAACGAACACTCTGTGAATCATAGGTTTTTGCCATGATGTAAGCTCATTGCGTGTATTGAACAGGATTGCTGATGAATTGCTGCACTTGCTTCGTAGTCCCTCTGACCACATTGGCAACCGTCCTGAAAACGCTTTAACCATCGTTTTCTTCACAGCTATATGAATTCCTATTATGTAAAACATAGAACTTGGATAAGTAACTTCCAAGTTCTATGAAAAGCTTTAAACTTGCCTAATCTCTACTTTTGTAAAAAGTAGCCCTATAGAAAATTAAAGATAAGGCGATTTAAAATTCTCAATAAATAATTTTGAAGGTATGCAACTACTGTCAAGTTCTATTCTTGAACCTACATACATATAATAATCATAACCAAAATGAACGTACATTATCTCATAAGAAATATAATCATCATAACGTAAAACTGATCCTTCAGTCTCTCTTCCAATGTCTGAAACAGAAGTCCATGTATTCGTTATAAACCTATCTGATTGATCTCTATACTTTGACTCGTATTTTGTTATTCTATAATAAAGCATTTTAATCTCCTATTCTATTCAGCTCATCATCGTAAGTTCCAAATCTAGTTCTTTTGCGGTGTCCGTTGCTTCTTTATTTGTCATAGCTTGAAAAAACTGAGTTTTGAATATTTTGATTATACAAATACATTCCACTAGCAAGGAGAAACAATACTCCGTCGACTCCCCAGCCCCAACCTGAAACGCAGAAACTAGAACCACCGGCGGCTCTTGGCAATTACGGTTGAACCAAGCGGCACTGCATTTGTATTGCTGTATACATAACCGTTTTTAGGGTTATATTGTGGTGTATTAATTTTTGAACCTATTATTTTTTGTCAGCTGCTTCGCAAATTTTTCTGATTCGTGCTTCTGCACGTTTGTGTATGGCTAAAGCAGCTTGTTGTCTCATGTAAACTTGTTGAGTAACTATAGATTGTAAATTGTTTGATTTTCTCAAATATTTACTTTTAATAAAGCAAAATCTAACAGGAGCTATCCAACGAGTCTATGTTATTCTACCTTCATATCCATCTGTAAGATTATATAATTGTAACTCCATTTCTCTAAAAAATTTGTCTATGTCTTCTAAAAAAACAGTAAAATTAAATCCTTTATTATATCCAACTGATTTTCCTTTTAAATATGCTACATTTAACCAAAGTTCTATTGAAACGATATCTTTTCCAAACTCATCATGAGTGTTTCTTAGTTTTAAATTGAATTCACCTTCTGTCGCACCACACTCAAAAGTTTGGTACTCTTCATCTAAAGATATTATTCCCTTTTCCTTTTTTTCTTTCAAAAGACTTCTTATAGTATTAAATAATAAATCCAGACTATCTAAACTTAAGATGGGAATATATTCAAATGTGTATTCTTCTTCTTCTACTTGTAATCTAAAATCCATAGGAAACCAATTAAGATATCCTGCATTTCCTTTTTTGTAGATTAACGAACTATTTTGAATTAAATTTAGTTCTAAATCAATTTGAGGTTTAAAATAGCTATTCATTATTTTAGGCATTAATTTAAATTCCTCCTATACTTGGTTAATATAAATAAAAATAGTTAAAATCGAGAAATTCACTATGGCATTGGGATTGTAGAATAACCACCTTGATTATTTAACATTTGTTTTACAGCATTTAAATCCGGTAGTGTATTACCCACACCATTGTTTGAGTTTCCTCCAATAACCGATACTACTCCTTTTCCATTTTTATCTATTATTACAACGTCGTAACCATATGTTTGTCTCTTTACGTATACGGTTCTACCATTTGGTTGATAAAATTTATTCGACCAATTATCAATTATCTTATCAACATCCGAAGCTGAGTATCCTCTTTTCACTGCTTGATCAGCTCCATGTTCTGTAAATTCTTTATCAGAGGGTGTTTTACTTCCTTCACTCGGTTCCACTTCATTAATATTGTTTCCATCTCCACCAACAATGTTTTGAATGACATTTTGTCCGGCTTCAATGGCATTTACTCCTGCACCAATAGAGATTGAACCTCCTGCAATAACCAGTGTAGCTCCTGCTGCCATTCCCGGTACAGTCACCGGTGATGATGAACCCCCTGATAGAACAGTTCCTGCTCCACTTCCTGTAAATAAGGCTCCTCCGCCTGTCACAAGTAAGGTGCCACCTACACCAGTCACCAATGAAGAAGTGAATTCTCCTACATTGTAAGCTAAACTATTGTTGCCTCCGCTTAAATCTGCATGGATAGCTTTCCCTGTAATTGCTTCTGCTATTGCTTTGCCAGGATTGGAATTAGCCAGTGCGTTGATGACTCCTGCTACTGCACCCTTACCGAAATCTGTAATCACTCCACCTGCTGATTTACCTATATTGGATGCTGTTTTACTCGCACCTTTCCACAATGTACTCGCACCTTCACACATTTTACGAATCCGTGCTTCTGCTTTCACACGTGTTTCTTGGGCAACTTGAATCGCATACTCTCGTGCCTGTCGGTGATGGGATATAATACTGAGCTTGACTATTTGGTTTCCCAAAATATTTCTCTAAGTTCTCTTTTGGTTGTTGTGTTCCTGTTTTTATCGGAGGGGCTTCAATACACTATATGTACTTCAAGAAACTCAACTAAAGGTATAATTATTACTCCTAGCTGAGCTTCTTGATTTTTCACACGACTATTTCTTTTCCTTTGCTAGAAAATCCCGAATTTCCATCAGTAATTTACCCAACATATTTTTACCCGTGCCATCCGTTCCACAACCCCAGTAATAATCGTTGCTTGTTTTTTCTACAAGCTCTTCTTCACCCGTATCCAAAAGCTGTTGGCGGATTTCGGCGTTTTGCTGAAACTTTGACAGTAAGGCTTTTTTCATGACCTCATCTTTTATTTCTTCCCAATCTTCACGTATAGGATATGCTCTGCTTCTACCTAGCTTGGCTACTTTCATGGGATTCTTTTCCTGTTGTATCTTCTTTCGGTACTCCTTATCCGCAAACTTTGCAGCTTGAAAATAATGCTCACTTGTAGGTCAGTGCTCTTCATCTAACTCAAACTCATAATGAGCAAAGTTTGACATATATCCATATTCTTCTGTTCGTTTATAAAAGTAAATCGTCATTATAAAGTTATCCTTTCTTACTCACTAAAATGCATTTTTCACGCCAAATATCTTATCTAAATCTTCTTCAAACTCAGCTACTTGAACAAAAAATCTACTTCACATCAACAAACTTTGCTTCATCCGATAATGATACATAAAAAATAATATACCCGATAGTTTTCTCGAAATAACTGGAGCATCACTTAATCGTATTTTCAAATCATTTAATATTCCTTTTAATTTTTCAAAATCTTTTTCACCAATTTTTTTCTCTGCTCTAGCTGGTAATAAGATATCCAAAATCATTTTATCGATTTCTTCAGCTAATCTATCCATTTCTTCTATACTCATCTCATACTCCTCCTTTCAAATTATAAACCTATTATTTTACAAAACCGTTTATTGCTTCTGGTGGAATCTGCTGATAAATAGATGTTTCTTGTTGCCATACTGAGTAATGATATGGCAACCCCTCTTGCCCACTTACTCTTGGAAAATTCTCGTAACCCTTCAATTGATTAGCTGGAACCTTGCTTAGATCAATTTCAACTACACCAAGTTGACTTCCAGATTGGTTAAATCCTTTAGCTACATCCAAATCACTTGTCGTTGAAATATAAGGATCATTCTGCCCACTCTTTGTACAGCCAGTTTTTCTAAACAGATATTAAAGTCTTCATTAATTTAAAGTGAATAAGCATAAATATCTACGTCAACAGCGATATTTAGCTCCCCTAAAATTAAACTTTGATTAGGTTCAATTACAACACTGGGAACTATTCCTTCCTCTATTCCTAACACTATTTCCATAGTAACTTCACAATCATATTTTTCTGCTACCTTAGAAAGACCTACTTTTTTTTCAGAAATGAATTTTATGGCTTTGTCCAATAAATCAGAACTATCATACGTATATTCCTTACCAATTTCTTTAGACCACAAGCTGAAACTTCTAACTTTTGAAACAGGCATTGTTTTCTTTTGATAGTATTCACCTTTTGTAAATTGATAAGTTGGAGTAACTCCCAAATATTCGGAAATCACTTTAGTGTCTAATATATCACCTACAATTTTTACTTCTATAACCACTGAAGATTTTTCCATGCACTATCTATCTCCTTTATTTAATATATTCTCCTGTAGGAATCCCTTCACCTTGTCCACCTTTCCTATATACCCACAATTGTCCAGTATCTTTTTCAATATAGATGTCATATTAAGCAAGATTTTTAGTTGTTCCTAAAGCGTCTGCTTTTACTTCATGGGCATCAAATCCATTTCTTTTCAAGTAATTGTCTTTAGCCATTTTTATATTGGTAGGCTCTTCGAAATCCCTACAACCATCGTGGCACCTTCTGCCATTCCTCGTACAGTCACTGGTGTAGCGGAGCCTCCTGAAAAAATAGTTCCCGCTCCACTTCTTGTAAATACAGTTCCTCCAGTTGCTGCTAGGGTAACGCTACCTATCTACCTCATTTTCATCAGTTAAATCGTACAACTTTCTATTTAGAAATCTTTTTTTAGTAGTAATTTAGACTATTTGTCGATTTCAATTTTCTACAATAAAAAGAAAATAGATTATTTTCATCTTCTATAACCTTATACTTTATCCTCTCCATCTGGTTTTCAGAGATATCTTTAATAAGGAATACCAATCTAAATAACCCGTCTAAACTATTTATTTTGATATTTTTCACATCATAGAAAGTTATTAATAATTTATCAGCTCCTTCGACATAAGGAAAGTTAAATAGAGACATATCAATGTTGTAGTTCAAACTTTCATCTTCCATATTACGATAAATATTTAATGAGTCTAAATAGCCATATTTTTTTGTTCTTGGTAAAAGTTAGTTATTAATTCATTTTCTTTCATGGTATATATTCTCCTTGTATGTGACTTCCTGATTCAAACAGAGATTTCCCAAGTCCCCATTCATACGTATGATAGTAGCTATTAGGTATATCTTGAGCAATGTTTCCTGCGTTATAATCAGTTCTTCCAACTAATCTTCCATATTCATCATAATGCGCTACCCAAGGTTGAACCCTTCCCAAATCATCAACGTATTGTCCTTGTAACACTCTTGTTCCAGCAGTTACCTGATTAGGTGCTTTAGTCGCTAAATAGTTTCCTACATCTTTCGCCACATCATCTCCTTTATCCGCAAAATATTGAAGATCCATCTTCAATGGTGGTTTTGTACCTGTAGTTGTTTTTCCACTATCGACAGCTGCTTTCACAACATCATCTGCTACAGAAGCACTTGGAGTGACTAGCTTCACTACCTCGTCTACCAATCCAGTTCCTACTGCTTATTTCACTACTGATCCTAAGTCTAGAACAGCACCAATCGTACCGAATACCCCTTCTACTACTCGTTCAGTCGTACTTAATTCCCGTCAACCAGTCTTCACCTGTTACTGCATTACTCACACTACCACCTACCAACGT
The DNA here is from genome assembly GCF_016745275.1 of Enterococcus sp. BWB1-3. Classification (GTDB taxonomy): domain Bacteria; phylum Bacillota; class Bacilli; order Lactobacillales; family Enterococcaceae; genus Enterococcus_L. The sequence goes on along the minus strand of NZ_JADOEP010000023.1, from coordinate 53,573 downwards.
TGTTCCTAGAGCAACGCCTATATGTAGATTGAGAAGCTGGATAGAACCAACTCCTCAATTTCTGTTACAATCGCATTACTTAAAAATATTTCAAATTTTTCGTCTCCAAAATAAATTTTCATTTCCAATCCACGGTAAACAATACTTCGTTGATTACCATCTAAACCCAATGTTTCAAAACTAACATCTGCCATATTAGTATCTGATAAATCAATATCAACTAACCACCAGGATGATCGAAAGCACGGTTTTCTCTCTCTTTTTTGTATTACTAACTGCAAATTCAAATTTCTTTACACCATTAACCTCACTTTCAGTGAAGATTTATATTCCACAATGAATAATTTTTTTATCCGCATGAACTGCTATTTCAATTATTTTTTTTAATTCTATAAGTTGGTTTAAAACATCTTTCTTTTTGAACTCATTTTTCTCATATATTTCCTCATTGGCCAGAAAATCTCCAGTTAATTCAAAAGTTTCTGGAGATAACTTAAAAAGATTATATAAATCTGTTATTAAGCTTACAAATCCATCTAAGTCATCCCCATCTATACTGGATACACCATACGGGTCCAAACCATCTCCAATGGTTCCATTAGCTCTTGTAAATCTTATCCATAATAAATAGTCTGATAACTGTAAAATCAGCTTTTCTGATAGTTTTACAAATTGAGAATTACTCGGTATATCTCTCCACTCAACTTCTTTATCTACCAAATAGAAACGATGTTGTGTTCCCATGAATCATACCTACCTTTCTAATCCAAATGATAAAATCTTTCCATCTGGCCCTACAATGACATACTTACCATTCTTAGTGAATCTTATTGCTCCAGGAGTTCCATTTGTTGGATATGACTTTTCGTTCAGTCGTACTTAGTTCCCGTCCCGTCAACCAGTCTTCGCCCGTTATTGCATTGCTCACACTACCAACTATGTTTACCGATAATATGTACTTTCAAGAACTTCGGATAATTATTGACAATCCGAAGTTCTTGAAAAATTCACCCATTAAATAACTGTTTTCAGCTATTCTCAACCCATTGTTTGAAAATAGTTAAAATTTCTACTAGTTTAGATGGATCTCCAGCCCCTTCAAATTTATTATTTTTAATCTGACATATTAACCAATTATCATCTCCATAGTCATATCGGATTTTATCAAATTCTTTATTGATTAGAGAAGTATCTACTAAATCAATTGACACTGACCATCCTGGATTGTCTATATTATCAATTTTAACACCATATAAGTGTTCCCAGTCACCATCGCATTGATCTTGATACCATTTTTGAAGCCATAGAAGTATATCCATTATCACCATTCCTTTTAAATAGTTTATGGGGTTTTTGGAATTTCATCCGGTCTAGGGACACGAACCCCTCCTGGTACTGTTTTATCATGTACATGTGGCATTAATTTCTCACCAGTAGTTTTATTTGTATGAGGCTTTCCAACACCATCATATCCCTTTACTTCATCAAAACCTGAAGGATTTTTAGGATTTGGTTTATATTCTTTATAATTTGTAATCTCACCCGTATCTGGATCGCATTTAAATACATCGTGTTCTCCTGTCGCATCAGGATCGGGCTTTATTTTATTAGCGTGTCTTGAATCTCCGCCACCATCTCCTCGCGCTGCCATAACAATTTGCGTACCAGTTTGGGCTCCTGTAGATGTAATAGCACCAGCTTGAGAATTGGCTCCATTAGCAATAACTGTCACTGCATCATCGAGTATCCCGCCTCCAGCCATGGCCAGATTGCCACCATTCATATTATTAGTAACGTTTTGTACCCCTTGTTTGATGCTATTAACTAATGTGCTTTTCCCAGCTTCTGCAGTCCCCTTCAAAGCGCTAGATGCACCAGGTATTAAAGTTAAAAGAGAACCGGCTCCCTCTACTACTTTTTCAGTGGTACTCAATTCTCTTCCTGTTAGCCAATCTTTTCCTGTTATAGCATTGGATGCACTCCCTACTCCCAGTGCTAAATTCATCCCTACACCAATAACGGAAGTTGCAGGAATGATAGTTAGAATACCCGCTGTAACAGATAAAGCAACTTTAATCTTACCTTCATTTTCTTTCACGAAATCCCCAACGGCTTTGGTTGCACCTTTCCACAACGTACTTGCACCTTCACACATTTTACGAATGCGTGCTTCTGCTTTCACACGTGTTTCTTGGGCAACTTGAATCGCATACTCACGTGCCTGTTGATAGGCGATTTGGGCTTGTTGGGCTTTCGTTGCGACCCACTGTGTGGCTTGTCCAGCATAGTGATTGACTTGATTGCTGACGTAGCGAACACTCTGTGAAATATAGGTTTTTGCCGTGCTGCAAGCTCATCGTGCGTATTGAACAAGATTGCTGATGAATTGCTGCACTTATTTCGTTGTTCCCCTGACCAACTTAGTACTTATCTGGATCAAAATTATTACTACCGCCATTATTTGCCATAACAATCTGCGTACCTGTTTAGGTTCCAGCAGATATAATAGCGCCAGTTTGAGAGGTTGCTCTGTTCGTAACAGTGGATACATCATCATTCAGCATACTTACAGATTATGTATACCAAGCAGTTCGGATTTAAATTCCTGTCCAAACTGCTCGGGTTCTTAATACTTTCACTAGTAACTCGATAATGAACTAGTCTACTGATTACAATTGTATAAGTTTATTTTCATTTAAAGCGTAAATTTATTATTTAGAGTTCAAATAAATAAATTGTAAAAAATTCTTATGATCCTCTATTTTTTTTCTAAGAGTCTCTCCATATACAAAAATTTGCTGTTTTTGAGGATCAGTTAAATAACCCCAACTAAAATCTTGTGCTATAAATAAATAGTAATCTCCATCTGGATAAAAACTTGGAAAATATACATTGTACCCTCCCCCCATGAAACTTTCATCTGAAATGAAAATTGGATTTTTCTTTTCTTTTGTATTTGTAGGATCATATTTGAAGCTATTATGTTGCCAATCTAAAACAAACATATAGGGTTTGTTACCCAATACTTGTGAAAAAATATTACGTAATGTTTCTGACCAATTGGGATCAGTTTCAGCTTTGTAAATTGCTTCTTTACAGCTATATACATCATGGGGTTCTCTAATTTTAAAAGTTTCTGTGTTTGAATTTGGTGAAAAAGAATAACTTTCATAAACTTTAGCCCATATTTTGTTCTCATCTTCCTCTGGTAAAACAATCCATTGTTCGTCTAATTTAGCCATTTTTGTCCCCCTATCTATTTTACTTTTTGAAAACTTTTGTAATGGTCATCTGTATAGTATGTTGATCCATCACTTCCTTTAATAAACCTTTCTGAATCTCTATTTTGACCAGGGATTTTATTATTAACATCAAATTCTTTATATTTAATTGGATTACCATTAGCATCTATTTCTGGTAGAATTTGACTTCCTTCGCTTCCGTCATTCTTATAAGACCTTCCTGCTTTAGTTCCCTGACTCTGTCCTGAGACATTTCCGTTCCAACCATTTTTATCATATTTATTATAGATATCTTGTGCATCATCAGGTAAGTCATCTAAGGATATTTCTGAAATATTATTACTTCCATTCCCACCAACAATATTCTGGATCACTTTTTGTCCGGCTTCAATGGCATTTACTCCTGCACCAATAGAGATTGAACCTCCTGCTACAACCATTGTAGCACCTGCTGCCATTCCTGGTACAGTCACTGGTGTAGCGGAACCTCCTGAAAAAACAGTTCCTGCTCCACTTCCAGTAAATACGGTTCCCCCAGTTGCCGCTAGGGTAACGCCACCTACTCCAATAACTAAAGAAGAGGTTAATTCACCTACATTATAAGCTAAACTGTTGTTGCCTCCGCTTAAATCTGCATGGATAGCTTCTGCCATTACTTTGCCGAAATCTATAATCACTCTACCTGCTGATGATACGGTTTTGCTTCTCCTCCTCCACACCTTATTCACTAAGAAAACTAGCTTTACAAATTATGTACTCCAAGAAGTTCTGATTTTTAGACACCTAACCGAACTTCTCAGAATTATGATTTTTTAACTTGTGATCTTTATTGGCGATTATTTCATATTTTTTCTAGTTTCTCTTGAAAATAACCACAATACAAAGCAACTTTATATCAAAAATGAAATATTAGGACATCCATTATTATAAATAATACATATCTCAAAAGCTTCTTCTCCTAAAATACAAGAAATTAATTTTAAAATTTTGTTTATATTTTTTTGGTCTGTACGATCTTCAGGTCTGAGATAGAGACCAAAACTTGAAGATGATACGTCTATTACTGATTTTGTCATCATATTATTTATCATATCTACAATGAAAACTCTCAACATTTCAATGATCGTAGTAGGTTGTATACATTTTTGATCAAAGATTTCATTAATCTGTTGCAAACACAAACATACTTTCTGTTTATGGTAATCATTCGAATTTTTTAAAATGGACTCTTTTATTTTTGAGATTTTCGAGATTTCTTCTTTTGAGAGAAATTTTTCTAAATACCTTTGGAGAATTCTTATTGAACCATAAAAAGAAATGTCCTTCTCACCATTAATAATAGAATATATATCCCAGATTTCTTCCTCAGTAGCAGGATATTCATCTTTTCTATCATCTTCTTTAATATGAAACTCTGAGATTTTTTTCAAGAATTTATGGATTACAAGTTTATCAATATAAAGATACTCACCTGTTAAAACTTTATAATACTCTTCTTTTGCCCATATCCCAAGCTGCTCCTTAGTTATATTATTTGAAAAATAACTATCTAATTTTTCTTTCAACAAATCAACACTAACTGTTATTTTAATCACCTTCTTCTATATTAATGTGGAAAGAACTCTTCTATCCCTGGTCTATGATAGTAGTAATTTTTTCCATCTGTCCAATAATTCCTTTGAAGTATTATTCCATCAGGGGATGCCTATTTTTCTACTACTTTTCTCCACTTGCTAGAATTATGTCCTTCACTTTCCAAAAAATTTTTAAAAGACTCACTTTTTATTTTAAACTCTTCTGGCGCTGCCACTTCAATCCAATCTTCAGGAACCTCTTTCAACCCCTTCTTGTAATAATCTTGGTTTGATTCAGAACCACCATCTCTACCAACAATATTCTGAATCACTTTTTGTCCGGCTTCGATGGCATTTGAGCCCGCACCTACAGCTATTGCACCACCTGCAACAACCAGTGTAGCACCTGCTGCCATTCCTGGTACAGTCACCGGTGATGATGAACCCCCTGATAGAACAGTTCCTGCTCCACTTCCAGTAAATACGGTTCCCCCAGTTGCCGCTAGGGTAACGCCACCTACTCCAATAACTAAAGAAGAGGTTAATTCACCTAGATTGTAAGCAAGGCTATTATTCCCACCGCTAAGATTGGCATGGATATCTTCCCCTGTAATTGCTTCTGCTATTGCTTTGCCAGGATTGGAATTAGCCAGTGAGTTGATGACTCCTGCTACTGCACCCTTACCGAAATCTGAAATAACTCCGCCAACTGTTTTGCCTACATTAGAAATCACTGTACTTGCACCTTTCCACAACGTACTTGCACCTTCACACATTTTACGAATCCGTGCTTCTGCTTTCACACGTGTTTCTTGGGCAACTTGAATTGCGTACTCCCGTGCTTGTTGGTAAGCAATTTGTGCTTGCTGGGCTTTGGTTGCGACCCACTGTGTGGCTTGTCCAGCATAGTGATTGACTTGATTGCTGACATAGCGAACACCCTGCAAGGCGTAGCTGACTGCCGCATTATAGGTTTGCTGAACCGTTCGAACCGCACTGCTGCCATAGCTGACTGCCTGACTTACAGCTCGCGAAACTGTATTGGCAACTCGTTGAACCATGTTAATGACGTTCTTACTGCATTAGCGGTTTTACCCATTCAGCACCAGCATCATCTCGATGCATGATGCATGATGCATGAATGAAGTGTAATCCTTATATTTGCCACATCCAAAATACTATATGTAATTAACCCATGATTACAAAAATGTATCATGAGTCAAAATATAAAAACAATAAAAAACATTAAATACCGAAATGAATAATATATACACCTTTTGTTATACCTTTATTTAATAACATTTTTAGTGTCTCATAATCATCTCCTATAAAATATTCCGCGGCTTCGCTCCTATTACCTTCTAAATATTCTGTCATCCTAAATAGCAATTGTTTTGCTATATCAGGACTAATAATTGTTATGCCATAATAATTAAATCCTTGATCTAAATTTTCCACAGTATCCCAATACATATTAACATCTTTAAAAACATCGTAGTATTCACCAATAAATTGATCTTGGATTTTGATTGTATTGTTTCTGAAGTTTCTAGGATCAAGATTTTCCGGAACCTTATCGCATAAAAGAAACCTGTGCACCAACCCCACTGTTGAGGGACTTCCATCTACATGTAATACTTGCTTTCCGATAGAAATACAGTCTTCTAAAAAAAACAAGAATTTTACAATCTCTTTCTCTTTTAAAGTGTTCTCAACTGAAATCAAACACTTCTTAATATATAAAATATCATTATTAGTTAACAAAGTAGCGCTATCACTAAGACCATGAACTTTTTTCTCTGAATAGTAGTCAGTAAATAGATGTTCATTTAGTCTATCTTTTAGACTCTCTATCAACAGATTAGATATTCTAATAAAGTCTGTTTCTTGTACGAACTGTATATTAAAATTCTCATCATAGGCATAAAATTTATGATTTAACATCTTGATTTCCTCCAAAAATATTTTGAAAATTAATATGATTTTCAAAATATATTCTTCTACTAACTTATTTACTTGATTGTTCCATACGAAATAATTTTATAATCAATAATTTTAGGCAAACCAAATACATCTATTCCCATGATATGTTCTAAATCAATATATTTTCCATTATAGTTATATCGAAAAACATTTGGAGTTTTTCCAAAAACTTCTTTTGTAGGTGATTTTCCTTTATTTTGCACAATGTCTTTGAAAGCATTTGCCTTCCTCGTATAATCATTAAAATCTTTTGCACCTACTTCATCTCCATGTTGATTGTAATGGTATTCAGCATCTGACTGCTTATTCTTTCCACCCCAATCTTCAAAATCTGAACCACCATCTCCACCAACAATGTTTTGAATGACATTTTGTCCGGCTTCGATGGCATTTGAGCTCGCACCTACAGCTATTGCACCACCTGCAACAACCAGTGTAGCTCCTGCTGCCATTCCCGGTACAGTCACCGGTGTAGCGGAACCTCCTGAAAAAACAGTTCCTGCTCCACTTCCAGTAAATACGGTTCCCCCAGTTGCCGCTAGGGTAACGCCACCTACTCCAATAACTAAAGAAGAGGTTAATTCACCTAGATTGTAAGCAAGGCTATTATTCCCACCGCTAAGATTGGCATGGATTTTTTCTCCGGTTACCGCTTCTGCTATTGCTTTGCCAGGATTGGAATTAGCCAGTGAGTTGATGACTCCTGCTACTGCACCCTTACCGAAATCTGTAATCACTCCACCTGCTGATTTGCCTATATTGGATGCTGTTTTACTCGCACCTTTCCACAACGTGCTTGCACCTTCACACATTTTACGAATGCGTGCTTCTGCTTTCACACGTGTTTCTTGGGCAACTTGAATCGCATACTCACGTGCCTGTTGATAGGCGATTTGGGCTTGTTAAATTTTTTCTAACTAAATACTTTACATGCTTATTAAAATAAGCTTTCTATCTAGACATTCTTTCATATATTGAGTTTATCAATATAAGTTGATATTTACATAACGAGTTTATTTCTCAAAAATCATATGGATCAGAACTTTTAAAATCTTCCATATTCCATTCTTCTTTCGGCTTTCGACTTGTCCGCTCAAAAAAACACTGAATCGTTTTTTCTAGAGCATCAGATATTGTCTTACCATTTCCTACAAAAACAGAAAAATCACCATCTCCATCTTTAATTTGTAAATTTGATACTCCAGTATACATGCCACTTTGACTTTCATAGACTTTAATTTTAAATGTTTGCCATGGGCTAATATAATATTCTGAAATTTCAAACTCACCTACACATTTTTCTATTTTTGCAATTCCTTCAATTTTTATCTGTTTCCATTCATCCATTATAGTTTTACCTCTCCAATCCAAATGAAAGAATTTTTCCATCTGGTCCTAATATTACATACTTGCCATTTTTAGTATACTTAACAGCTCCAGGTGTTCCCCCAGTTGGGTTTGATTTTTTAGCAGTTCTAGCGAATTCTTGCGCCTTTCTAACATACTGATTTATATCTTTTACTCCAACTTCCGCTCCATGCTCCCCATAATGATAATTCAAAGATTTTTCGGGTGAATCAAAAGTACCTTCATACTCTTTCTTTTCCTTTATTCTTTACCATTTTTTTGGAATTAAGCGATGAAATTCTTGTCCAAAATTATAGAATGTATTTTTTCGCATGATTAAATCATCTCATCCTAAATCTAGCATTGATCAAACAGTATAGTTTTCTTCAACAATAATCAATATTATATCAATGAATACACTTCATCTTCAATCAAGGCATTATCCATTTTTTCAGCTAACCTAACAATTTCTCGTGCTTTATTAATACCCTCAATATCAATAATGTACTCTATCCACTCCTTCTCAACATATACTTCTTTTATTTTTTTTACTACCCCTACTTCATAAAATCTATCAACAACAAAATATACCTTAATTCCAATTGCTATCTTATCAAGCGCCGTCTCTCCACGAAGAATACAGATATCTACAATTGTACTTTTTCCTACAGAAAAATCTTCTCCACTTAGACTCTTTAACTGAGAAATAAATCCTTCTCCATCTATCCCTACACTTATTACCTTTCCATCAGGTACAACTTCTCCATGAATAATATTTTTTGGAAAGGTTATTTCAGCTTCAATAATAACTATTTTCTACACCCCCACTTAAAATTTATGATTAATTTCTATAATCGACTTATTAAAATCATCTAACATACCTGGTTCAACTGTTACTGTTCCTGATTTAAATATTCCAGGATCTAATTGAATAGGATTTAAATTATCATACGTACTTTGAGGTATTTTTACTTCTACTATTGCTGAAATATCTTTATTCATTGTTTTATCAGAAAAATCTAAAACTTCATCATAATTATTTCCAAATTGTTTTGCTTCTAACGATTGACCATTAGGATTAGGTCTAAATTGTCCAGTCTCCATAATGTCATAGTATTCGTCTGCCCCTACACCTCTATATATAGCCTTAGTGGACTCTGCAACCACATCATCCCCTTTATCCGCAAAAAATTGCAGATCCATCTTCAATGGTGGTTTTGTACCTGTAGTTGTCTTTCCACTATCGACAGCTGCTTTCACAACATCATCTGCTACAGAAGCACTTGGAGTGACTAGCTTCACTACATCATCCACCAAGCCAGTTCCTACTGCCTGCTTCGCTACTGACCCTAGGCCTGAAGCAGCGCCAATCGTACCGAATACCCCTTCTACTACTCGTTCAGTCGTACTTAGTTCCCGTCCCGTCAACCAGTCTTCACCTGTTACTGCATTACTCACACTACCAACTGCTAACGTCGTTCCCAGAACCACGCCTAATGGAGCAGTTACCGGTATAACGGTTAAGATGATCATTCCTACACCTAGAACAGTCTTAATTGCTCCTTCATGCTCTTTCACGAAATCGCCAACGGCTTTGGTTGCACCTTTCCACAACGTGCTTGCACCTTCACACATTTTACGAATGCGTGCTTCTGCTTTCACACGTGTTTCTTGGGCAACTTGAATCGCATACTCACGTGCCTGTTGATAGGCGATTTGGGCTTGTTGGGCTTTCGTTGCAATCCATTGTGTGGCTTGTCCAGCATAGTGATTGACTTGATTGCTGACGTAGCGAACGCCCTGAGAGGCGTAGCTGACTGCCGCATTATAGGTTTGCTGAACCGTTCGAACCGCACTGCTGCCATAGCTGACTGCCTGACTTACAGCTCGCGAAACTGTATTGACAAGAGGATATATTGCGATCCGTTTATCTTCCACAAAGCTCCCCAAGGAACAAGCGAAAATACAAGCACCACAATAAATATAAACAAAATCAAAAACCAAGTTTCTAAAAAAAGACACCTCTATTTTATGCAGAGAGTAGCCTTTTTTTGCTTTTTTTTAGGTACACGTTCCACTGTTGAGTCATTCGCACAGCAAGTTGTTTCTCATGAACTTCCTCAATGGATAGATACACTTACCAAAGCTCGCTTGTTGAAGCTGTTTGATTGGACGCTGGTTTTTCCGATGAGTCCGAGCCAATTGATGCGCATCGGCTTGATCGGTTTTCCAACTACGCAAAGATCCTTCTTCCAGTTATTTCTTTGCTTCTAAAGGATTTAACAGACTATAGAGTAGGTGATTGTCCTGACAGAATTTTTCTAACGGACGAGAGTAGACTCCTGTCGCTTCAAAAACAATTTCAGGTGTATCAGGCAACGAACGAATTTCTTCCAATAACAGATGAAAGCCTTGTCAATTATGCGTAATTTTCCCTTCTGAAAGACAGCACTCGTTTTGATAAAGCACTTTGTAGCTCTCTCCTTTTGAGACATCAAAAGCTAAGATAAACGCCATTATTTTTCCTCTTTTCTTTTTTAATTGAAAGACCTTCACTGATTCCTTCCGATGCACTTTCCTTTACACGGACTCACAGTCCCAACATACTTAAACCTGATTCTAAAAGGACAGTGAAGGAGCTCAGTTTATGTTTTGGACTCGTATCGAGCTTCCTTTCACCCTCACTATACGCTATAAATAGAAAATAGTGGGTAAGATATTCGATGGAATATCTTACCCACTAATCTTAGTATGTTTCAGTCTGCATAGAAATCAATACTTTGTTGGGAATACCTGCTTGATGTCAGGACCAATGCTAGAAAAATCTCTTCATTTTAGAGTTTGCAACAGAACCGACTCAAAAACCTATGGGTAAATATCAATGCTTACTGTGATGTTGTTATTTGCAAGTAACTGACTTTGTCTAGGAGTTAATACTACTGCTGGTGCTATACCATCCTCTATTTTAAGAACAATTCCTAATACGTAATTACATTCCATATATTTTTTATGAATCTCTAGTAGCTCAGTCTCTTTACTACGAATTATCTCCAAAATTTTATCAATCTGCTTTTCGGCATCATAGGTCTCTTCACTTCTAAGCGAATAACACCATAGGCTGAAATTCCTGATTCTAGGTTTCGGCATATTATCATTTTGATAGATTTCTCCTTTAACAAAGCTTTTTTTAGGTAATATGTTTAATTTTTTTGTTATATAATCAACATCTAATACCTTATCATCAATAGAGAACTCTACAATTACACTTGAACAAGTCATATAAACCTCCTTGTGATTATTAATTAAGGTAACAGCTTTAGAGATTAACAACCTTTAAGGCTGTTACCAAATATTTTTAAATTGAATAGGTGATCACTTTATATATTCACCAGTTGCTATCCCTTCTCCTTTACCTCCTTTTCTATATATCCAAAGTTGTCCAGTATCTTTGTCAACATAGATATCGTAATGAGCTCCATTTTTGGGTCCAACAAAATCTTTTTTTAGATCATGAGCATCAATCCCTTGTTTCTTTAGATACTTATCATTTACCATTTTTATATTGGTAGGATCCTCAAAATCTGAACTACTATCTCCACCAACAATGTTTTGAATGACATTTTGTCCAGCTTCAATGGCATTTACTCCTGCACCAATAGAGATTGAACCACCTGCAACAACCAGTGTAGCTCCTGCTGCCATTCCCGGTACAGTCACCGGTGATGATGAACCCCCTGATAGAACAGTTCCTGCTCCACTTCCTGTAAATAAGGCTCCTCCGCCTGTCACAAGTAAGGTGCCACCTACACCAGTCACCAATGAAGAAGTGAATTCTCCTACATTGTAAGCTAAACTGTTGTTGCCTCCGCTTAAATCTGCATGGATAGCTTCCCCTGTAATTGCTTCTGCTATTGCTTTGCCAGGATTGGAATTAGCCAGTGAGTTGATGACTCCTGCTACTGCACCCTCACTGAAATCTGTAATCACTCCACCTGCTGATTTACCTATATTGGATGCTGTTTTACTCGCACCTTTCCACAACGTGCTTGCACCTTCACACATTTTACGAATGCGTGCTTCTGCTTTCACACGTGTTTCTTGGGCAACTTGAATCGCATACTCACGTGCTTGTTGGTAAGCAATTTGTGCTTGCTGGGCTTTGGTTGCGACCCACTGTGTGGCTTGTCCAGCATAGTGATTGACTTGATTGCTGACGTAGCGAACACCCTGCGAGGCGTAGCTGACTGCCGCATTATAGGTTTGCTGAACCGTTCGAACCGCACTGCTGCCATAGCTGACTGCCTGACTTACAGCTCGCGAAACCGTATTTACCACTCGCCGAACCGTATTGACAACGGTGTTAACGACTTTTTTCACCGTATTAACAACTGTCTTCACAACTTTTTTCACCGTATTTACAACTTTCTTCGCCACATTCTTCGCTGCATTAACGGCTTTACTGATCCAACCCCAACGTCCGGCATCGTCACGATACATGAACGGATTATTATTGGCGTACGTGTATTTGTTCTGAGTCACTGGTTTATCCTGCTGACCAAGTACGGTGTCTTGCTGAGTGAAGCGACCAGTCGTTGTATCATATTCTCTGGCACGCAGGTGCTGCTGCTTCCAGTTGTCATGGTACTGACTGCGATAGCCTGCTTGGTTGTCGATTCGTCGTTCACTGCGACCGAATTCCTGATACAGGTTGCTGGAATACAATCTGCCAGTTGCTTTCTCCGTCTGAGTGATGTTGCTTCCCAAACCGTCTTGATGATAATTATCCAGATCGTCTCCGATCGCGGTTCCTCGATCATCATAAAACAGTGTGGCTTCCTCAGTCGTTTTGATTCGTTGGTCGTAAGAAGTCGTTGTCATTTGTAAGGGACTGACATACTCCTGCGTATAGTCATTGATATACTGGATCATTTCGATCGTGTGATCCTTATCCAATGCTTTTTTCATTTTTTCTTCTTTGACTTCTCGACGCTTCGCTTCATGATCGATCCGCCAAGTTCGATCTTTCATTGGCAGGCAGAATAGTGAGAATTTTGCTGTTAACGCATCCTTCAACGTAACATCGCTGCTGCTTAAACGCAGCTGTGCTTCTCTATCCGTGCCCTTCATCCATTCCATCATATCTGTCTTCAACTTGCGGTCGTTTTCTGTTCCGGTCGTTTTAGACACACGATTACCTAAAGCATCGTAATAATAGAATAGCTGTTTGCCCCACGTACTGCTTTCTTGAATCAAACGTCCTTCTGCATCATAGACATAGCTGGTCACTTCCCCGGAAGTACTTTGTTTTTTACTCACATGACCGTTTGCATCATATTCGTAAACAGCACCTTTGTCACCGGTGATTTCTTCCAGCTGATTGTCCGCATTGTGCGTCCATTCCTGTGCGCCCTTAGACTTGCCATTGACTTCTTGTCTTACACCTACCCGATTCCCTACATTGTCGTAAATATAGTAGGTGACTCTGGTCGTCTTGCTTTCTTTCTCCGTCGCTTTGATCAGTTGATCTTCTTTGTCGTACTCATAGGCTTTCTCCAGCGAGAACTTCGGATACTTGAGTGTTTCATTGATAAGATTGCCGTTTTCATCATACGCATAAGTTTGCTTGGATTGTTCCTGACCATGGATATCAAGCGTGACTGCTTCACTGATTTCCCCGGTTGCCAGATAGCTATACATGGATTTCGTGCCGTTCGCATATTGGATTTCCAAAATTTGTCCAAGTCCGTCGTAGCGATATGTCGTTTCCCCTGCTGCATCCTTGACTTTGGTCAATTGGTTTTTCTTGTCGTATTCATACGCTGTTTTTGTACCATTTGGATAGTGGATCTCTGTACGACGGCCAAAAGCATCGTAAGCATAGCCCACTTCTTCTCCTGTGTTGGTCACAGCCTTCGTCAAGTCGCCAAATTCATTTCGCTCAAAGTTGAGCGTATGACCTGTCGGCAGTTGATCCTTGAATGCCTGCTCTTCTATTTCACTAAAATCAAAGGTGGTCGTAAGAGCCGCTTCTGTCAGCTGATCACTCTCGTCATAATTAAAGACAAAATCCTGATTGTTCATCTGTTTCCCAACCATACGGTTTAATTCATCATAGCTGTAAGCGATCGTTGCCCCGTCTGCTTTGGTATTTTCAGATAACTGTCCATCCAATCGATAGCTATAGGTTTCTTTTTTCCCATTTGCACTGATCAGACTTTCCAGCTCTCCTACCGGTGTGTATTCCAGCTTGGTCTGCCCATTGTTGGCATCGGTAATAGTTGTCAGATTGTCCTGAGCATCATACGCATAAGTGGTCGTTTTTTCCAAGCGGTTGGTCATTCCTGTTAAACGGTTGACTTTATCATAGGTAAAGACCTGACTCTGCTCTTTCGCATCAGTGATTTTCGTCTGATTGCCGTTGCCGTCATACGCAAATGTTTGCTTGTTCCCGCGCGCATCTGTAATGCCAGACACTTGATTTCTGCTGTCGATCGTTTGCTTCGTCACAGCTCCTGTTGCGTCGGTGGTTTGAATCAACTGATTGTTTTTATTATACGCAAAGCTGGTCACAAATTCGAGCGGATCTGTTTCTTTTAGTAGATTTCCGTTCTTATCATACGTATAAGTCGTATGCGCATCGTTTGGTGCGATCATTTCCTTCACGTTGCCTAAGCCATCATAAACAAAGGCTGTCTTGTTGCCGCGAATATCGATCATGTTTTGCACACGATCCAATAAATCATATTCGTACTGAATACTCGTTTTATTCGGATAGGTCATACGAGTCATACGGCCTGTTTTATCATAGGCATAGCTCGTTTCCTGTGTGCCGGCCTTTACTTCTTTCGTTAACTGGCCAAATCGATCATACGTATACGTGTTTAACGGCTGCTTATGAATCGCATCAGAAATCTCCGTTAATTGAGAGAACTTGTCATAAGCATACAGCTTTTCATAGCCCTTCGCATTGATTTCACTCGCCAAGGTCCCATCATCATTATACGTATAGCTGGTTTTTGCTCCGGCAGCATCTGTGATGTTCGTCAATTGATTGCGTAGGTCATACGTGTAGCTGGTTTTACGATTAAGCGGATCGATGGTTTCAACTAAATTATTGCCAGCATCGTACCCATATTTCGTCAAATTCCCTTTAAAATCACTCTCCGTTATTTTTCGTCCGGCACTGTCATACGTGAAGACTTGCTTGAAGCCTTTAGCATCGACTGTTTCCACCAAACGATCTAACGCATCATAGCCATGTGTCGTTTCATTGCCCTGAGCATCTACTTCCTTCGTAATGTTCCCATTAGCATCATAGCTCTGCTTGCTGACAGAACCTTGTGCATCTTTGGTTTCGATGACTCTGCCTAACGCATCGTAAACGAAGCTGGTTTGTCCATTGTTTTCATCGGTCAACTGGATCATTTGCCGATTTAAATTGTACTGATAGGATTTCGTATCTTTTCCATTATTGATTTCTTTGATCAGATTTCCAACGTTATCGTACTCATAGCCGACACTTCCGCCGTTATGTTTTTGGACTGCTATCAGCTGATTACGGCTGTCATAAGTGTTTGCTTCAATCGTTCCCTGAGGACTCGTCGTTTGGATCAGCTGACCAAGTGCATCATAAGCATAAGAGGTTTTATTTCCGGCGATATCTGTTTCAGCGATCAGCTCTCCATACGCATTGTAAGCATACGTCTCTTGTCTCTTCTGGCTATCTGTCACACACAATAACTGTCCCATCACATCATAAGAATACGTTTCTTCCTGCTTTGTACTGTCGGAGACTTTAATAAGATTGCCCATCTTATCATAAGAATACTTGGTCACAACACCCATCGGCGTGATTTCTTCCACTAGCTGATCGGCTTTATTATAGACATAGTTCGTGACTCTACCCAAAGAATCAGTCAGACTCGCTACATTGCCGCCTTCATCATAGGTAAAGGAAGTTTTATTTCCTAGAGCATCAGTCATCGTTTTGATTTCATTGGTTTTGGTATAGCTGTATGTCGTACGGTTGCCCATTGGATCTGTTTTTTCGATCAGGCTGCCATTCTTATCATACTTGTACTGTTCGATTGCTCCTGTTGCCCATACTTGGGTTTCAAGCAGGTTTAAGGCGTTGTAGGTATACAATGTTTCTGTCTTATCTGGTCCTACTTCCTTGACCTTATTGCCATTGCCATCATAAGCAAATTGATAGACCGCGCCGTTGGCTTCCGTAATTTTCAGCACATTGCCTTCGCCATCTGATTCGTATAACGTTTTTGTACCATCTGCTGCAGTACTTTCTTTTACAAAGCCTCCGGCATCGTAGGTGATGCCAGTCTTTTGACCCAGCGCGTTCGTTTCTTCCGTTCGATTGCTCCGACTATCAAAAGACTGTTTTGTCTCTCTATCGCCATCTTTGACTGAAATCGGCTGGTGCTGCTGATTATAGACATAGGTAGTAATTTTTCCACCCTTGTCCTTTTTCGTCAGCAGATTGCCGGACGCATCGTATGTGTACTCTTCCGTCGTCTGATCCGCAAAGATGATTTTAGTCGGTGAGCCATTGGCTGTTCGTTCATAGGTCGTCACATATCCAAGGCTGTCTTTTTCTGTTGCTACAAAGTTATTCACATCATACGTATAGGTCATCGTTTTCCCATTTGGCATGATTTCCTTTGTGACATTTCCGGCTTTATCATACTGGTATTTTGCTTTAGTGCCATCCGGAAACTCTATTTCCGTTCGTTGATTCAAAGCATTGTAGGACATCTTCTTCAAATTGCCGAGATAGTCGCTTTCAGTGATTACATTGCCGTTGCCGTCATAGCTGAAGGTTTTCACCCCTCCGACAGCATTGGTTTCACTGATGACTTGCCCGATCACATTGTATCTATAACTCGTCTTGTTGCCATTAAAATCAGTTTCGCTAGTTTGATTGCCCTCACTATCATAGGTGTAGGTCTTAAATTGTCCATTGAAGTTGCTTTCTTTTATCAGCTCACCACGTGCATTACGCTCATAGGATTTTGTTTTGCCATTCCCATCTGTTTCTGATAGTAAAAGCCCACGAGCATCGTAGGTATAGCTTCGGATCAGCCCGGAAGCATCCGTCTCGCTCGTCAAGTTTCCATTTTCATAGGTATAGCTTGTCACTTGTCCCAAAGCGTTGGTTGCTTTGATTTTCTCACCTGATGCGTTGTATTCAAAATGAGTCGTGTGTCCGTTTTGATCGGTCAGTGTAATTTCATTTCCTTTAGCGTCATAACTATGCTGAATGGTATTGCCTTGACGGTCCGTCTCAACAAGCGGTTGACTCCATTCGTTGTAAGTCGTTGTTTCTTTCGTTCCATCTGAATAGCCGGTACTGGTCAGATTGCCTTTTTCATCATAGCTGTACGTCGTTTTTTGACCGTCTCGATCGGTAAACGCCGTTAACTGGTACTTGTCGTTGTAAACATTCGTTACCGTCGTACCATCTGCATACTCGATTTTTGTTGGTTGATAATGGTCATTGTACGTAGTGATCGTTTTATTGCCATTGCCATCAACTGTCGTGGTTGTTCCTTTTCCATAAGAAAGTGTTACGACATTTCCTTCGGCATCGGTTTGTTTAATCACACGGTTTTCTTTATCATATTCATTGGCATAAATCGTTTTACCGTCATCGCCAGCATAGCTCAGCATACGGTGTTGATCATCATAGACATAGGTAAACTTCTTACCCGATGCATCAACGACCTTAATTAGGTCTCCCGCTTCGCTGTACGTATACTGGTTCTTAGTGCCATCTGGGAAAGTAACTTCTGATAAATGTGCATTGCTATCCCATTTGAATTGCAGCTTCTTCCCGTTAAATAGCTTGATTTCCTTTAAAAAGCCTGTTTCGCCATCATAGCTGTACTCTTTCTTCGTTCCATTGTTCGTCTGAATCGAGCGAATCTGCCCCGTCGCATCAAAAGTATACGTCCATTTTCTTTGTGTATCCTTCAAGACAAACGTCCGTTTTTCTACTTCATCTACGGTCTCCATTACCTTGCTCAATTCGTAAGGCAACGCACCTTCGACTACATAACTACCGTTATCTTTTCGAGTGAAAAAGACCTTGCCGCCGTCATCCAGCATCAGCATCATACTTTTATCTGCCAGTTGATTCAAACTGAGCAGCTGATTCAAGGTCCAATTTCGTCCGATTGGACTATCCTGTCCCTCGCCCATTGCATTATACGTTCTGGTAAACCGCTCTTCTACTTCATTGTCATACCACGTACCGTCCGTCATCTCATACAAAAGATTTCCGCTGCCGATATTGATCGGTTCAAAATTGAACTGGCAGTGCTTCCCACGTCCCATAGACAGAGAATCCAATCGGATCTTTTCAGCATCCGTCAAGGGTTTTGGCGTATACGCTTTTCCAGCATTCTTTTTTGGATTGCGGATAAACACAACATTTCCTTGTGTCAGCATCTCATCCTTCATGTTGTTGTCTCTCATGAAGCTAGCTCGATTTTTCTCTAATCCGTAAAAGGCCAGTAGTCGAGACAAGGTGTCCTGACTGGAGACCTTATACAATTGGAAGCTGTCATACGTTTTTTCTGCTTTATCATTTTTCCCGTTTTTATTGTACGTAACAGTCGCTTCTGCCTGATACAAATGATTTTCTTTCAATACAGTGGTCAATAGTTCCTTGGTTTGCCAGTTGCTGGACAACTCCAGATACCGTTGCGCATCCTTAAATAAAACCGGATAATTCGGGTATAGATAATCTCGACCGATCGATGGTTCTGTTCCGGTGTAAATCACTTTATTGCTATCATTTTTATCTTTTAAACGATAGGTGATTTCTGCTTCCGGACGTCCGATTCCATCAAGGCCAAGCGCCGTGAACTGTACCAGCCCGTCATCTAGAATTCTCTATTTAAGTGATTCGCAATCGTTGATTGGTTGACTGAAGTGGTAGGATTGCGAAATTTCGCCTTGGTATAATTGGACTTCAAGTCGCGTATCTTCATGATATTTCCAATTTTTATTCGGCTTGCAATTATCCCTCGGCGAGCGAGAGCGACTTTAATTTTGTGCGTACCATAATTCTTTCAGCTATTCTCAAATTCTTCGGTGCCGGCCTTTTGAAGCTCCGATTAACAAGGGTGTTTTTCGATTTGTAATAATAGGATTGCCAAGAAATATGGGAGAGTTTGCATATCGCTGATATGGAATATTTGTGCTTATTAGCATTAATTACTTGTCTTTTCATCCAAATATCAGCGCCGCTTGCTTTAAAATATCATTCTCTATTTCCAGCTGCTGATTTCGCTTTCGAAGAGCGACCAATTCTTTCTCAGAGTGCTCCTTTCACTTCTAAAAAAATATTATTTTATAAAGTGTTCTCTATTTTCAAAAAAATAAGAGGTACCAATTTCTTGGCATCTCTTGAAAACATTGATATATCGATGTTTTTAACGTTATCCTCTTATTTCAGTTGAACTGTTCTCTATCTCAACGCCTTACTGCCTATATCATGACGATAGAAGGTACCCGCAGTATCTACTGAACCGAGCAGTTCGTAGACCTTTTTTTGTGCTTCTTCCAGCGTGTCTCCCTCTGCTTCAACCAGATACACGCGTCCTCCTGAAGAAACCAATTGTTGAGCTTTTTCATCTACTCCAGCGTAATAAATTCGCTGACCATCAAGCAATGAAAACTCTGGCAATTGGACGCTTTTTTCATAATCACCCGGATATCCCTCTGCAGCGACAACAACACCCAAGCTAAAACCGCTCGTTTTCCAATGAATATCGGGTGTCCGCTCATTAAGGAGATCATCAATAATTTGAACAAGATCACTCTCCAGTCGTTGCAAAACAACCTGTGTTTCCGGATCGCCAAAGCGTGCATTAAATTCAATTACTTTTGGTCCATCCGCCGTTGCTATCAATCCGGCATATAAAATGCCTGTAAATGGACAACCATCACTGACCATTCCTTTGGCAGCAGGCTTTAAGACTTTTTCAATTGACTCGCTGATTAATTCTTCACTGATTTGCGGAACCGGGCTGTACGCCCCCATCCCACCAGTATTAGGTCCAAGATCATTTTCAAATACCCTCTTATGATCCTGTGCGACAGTCATTGGATAAACTTCTTCTCCTCTGACAAAAGCCAGCAATGAGTATTCTTCACCAGCAAGAAAATCTTCAACGACCACTTTTGCGCCGCTCTCTCCAAAGCGATTGTCCTCAAGCATATCATGTAAAGCATCTGCCGCTTCTTCTACTGTTTCAGCAACGACAACGCCCTTGCCTGCAGCCAGTCCATCTGCCTTAATCACAATTGGCGCGCCTTTTTCTTCAACATAGGCTTTCGCCTGGTCAAAATCAAAAAAAGTCTGGTGTCCTGCTGTTGGAATATCATACTTATTCATCAGGTCTTTTGCAAAGTCTTTGGAGCCTTCGATCATTGCTGCTGCTTTATCAGGACCAAAAATCTTCTGTCCTGCTGCTTTAAAGTCATCTACAATCCCGTTCAATAAAGGAACTTCCGGACCGACAAACGTCCAGTCAATCTTTTTCTTCTCAGCAAAGTCAATCAGTCCTGAATGATCGTCTTCCTTCAGATCCACCAACTGAATCCCATCCTTTTTCATCCCGGGATTTCCTTTAGCGCAGAAAACACTGTCCACCAGCGAACTTTGCATAAATTTTTGTGCGATGACATGCTCTCTGCCACCGCTGCCGATCACTAATATTTTTAAGCCCATGATATCCTCCCTTGTTAATCAGTGTCTGAAATGTCTGACATCTGTAAAGACCATTGCAATGCCGTATTTATCCGCCATATCAATTGATTCCTGATCTCTGATACTGCCGCCCGGCTGTACAATTGCTTTAATTCCATGCTTTGCTGCATATTCCACACTGTCTCCCATTGGGAAATATGCATCACTTGCCAATACTGCATCAGATACTTTTTCACCTGCCTGCTCGATAGCAATTTGGACAGACCCTACACGATTCATCTGTCCTGCACCAATCCCCACAGTCTGATGATCATTCGCCAAAACAATCGCATTGCTCTTGACATGCTTCACAGCTTTCCAGGCAAATGCCATTGCCGTCATCTCTTGAGCTGTCGGCTGACGTTTTGTCACAACTTTCCATTCCTCAGGATCTTCTTTTACAACATCCTGATTTTGAATGAGCAAGCCACCTAAAACAGTTACTTTTTCATCATCATGGGCCTCGTCTTTATGCGTAAAGTCCAAAGTCATGAGGCGTAAATTCTTTTTCTTTGATAAAATCGCAAAGGCTTCATCTGAGAAGCCGGGAGCAATAATAATCTCTAAAAATAATTCATGCATTTTTTCCGCTGTGGCTTGATCAACTTCCCGATTTAACACAATAATACCACCGAAAATTGATACTGGATCTGCAGCATAGGCATTATTATAGGCAGAAAAGATATCTTCACCTATCCCTATCCCACATGGATTCATATGCTTAACAGCAACAACAGCAGGCTGATCAAATTCTCTGGCTATACGAATTGCTGCGTCGCCATCCTTAATATTATTGTAAGAAAGCTCTTTTCCATGCAGCTGTTTCGCGCTGGCAATTGAAAATGGAACAGGCAGTGCATCCTGATAAAAGGCTGCCTGCTGATGACTATTTTCTCCATACCGCAGAGGCTGCTTCAATTCATACGTAAATGTCAGTGTTTCCGGTTCAGATTCTCCCACTAAATCTGTTAGATACGTACCAATAAGCGCATCATATGCCGCAGTATGACGAAAAACTTTCGCTGCAAGCTTTTGCCGTGTTTCAAAGGTTGTTTCCCTTTGGCTTTGCAGCTCTTCCAAGACAGTACTGTAATCCTTCGGGTCTACTACAACAGTGACAAACTGATGATTCTTTGCTGCACTTCTCAGCATACTTGGACCGCCGATATCAATATTTTCAATTGCCTCAGCAACAGAAACATCCGGCTTCAAGATTGTTTCTTTGAATGGGTACAGGTTTACGCAAACAATCTCAATCGGCTGAATGTTATGCTCAGTCATGGCTGCCATATGATCGGGCAGATCACGACGACCAAGCAGTCCTCCGTGGATTTTAGGATGAAGTGTTTTTACTCTTCCGTCCATCATTTCCGGAAAATCCGTAACTTCTTCTATGCCAATCGTTGAAATGCCTTCTTGCTCCAGCATCACTTTCGTTCCACCTGTTGAAATGATTTCTATCCCCAATTCTGTCAGCTTCCTGGCAAAATCTGCTACACCTGTCTTATCTGAAACACTGATTAATGCTCGCTTTGCTGTCATGCAGTCTATCGCTCCTTCTTTTCTTTAATTATCTTTTGAATGACAATTGGATAAAGTCGATGCTCTACCTTATGAATCTTTTCTTCAAGACCTTCCAATGTATCGTCTGAATGAATTGCAACTTTTTCCTGCACTATGACAGGTCCGGTATCGATCCCTTTATCTATAAAATGAATGGTTACTCCTGTTTCTTCCGCCTTAGCTTCAAAAGCATCTCTAATTCCATGGAGTCCCGGAAACAAGGGCAATAATGAAGGATGAATATTAATTATCTTTTCCGGATATGCTTCCAGCAATACAGGCCCAATCAATCTCATGTACCCTGCAAGAACAATTAACTCAACTTCTTTTTCTTCTAATAAATGCAGCAGCTCTGCTTCATAAATCCCTTTGGATGAAAAATCTTTAGGAGAAAAAGAAGCACTTGGTATGCCCAATTTTTCAGCTCTTTCAAGCACCTTTGCATCCTTTTGGTCGGAAAACAGCAAAACAATTTCTCCATCAATTTTTCCTGCTTGAACAGACTCAGCGATGGCTTGAAAGTTGCTTCCGCTTCCTGAAGCAAAAACAGCAATTCTCATCGGCTCACCTCAGTAAAAAGAATAGTCTTTTCCGGCTCTTTTCTTTCTACTACTTTACCAATAGTATAACTTTCCTCTCCAAGATCAGCGAGAATTTTTTGAACACTATTCAGATTTTTCGGAGAAACAGCTAAAACCATACCGATTCCCATATTAAAAATCTCATACATTTCCATAGGCGGAATCTTCCCATATTTTTCCATTAGAGTAAAAATCGGTAAAACCGGCCAGCTTCCTAATTCAACGGACGCCGCAGTATTCTTTGGCAGCATTCTTGGAATGTTTTCCACAAAACCACCGCCAGTGACATGTGCTATCCCGTTAAGCAGCTGTTCTTTTATAAGAGGCAGAAGTGTTTTCACATATATTTTTGTCGGCATCAGTAGTTCTTCTACCAGCTCTTTTCCCTCTAATTCAGGAAGGTGATCCGTCAGTTTAAAATCATTCATTTCAAAAAATATTTTTCGAACTAGCGAATAGCCGTTTGAGTGGATGCCGCTGGATGGCAGTCCCAACAACACATCTCCTTCTTTGATTCGGTCACCAGTGATTAACTGGCTTTTCTCAGCAACTCCCACCGTAAAGCCGGCAAGATCATAATCATTTTCATTGTACATGCCAGGCATTTCAGCTGTTTCACCGCCGATGAGAGCAGCACCGGATTGAACACACCCTTCTGCGACACCTGCGACAACTTTTTCCAAACGCTCCGGTACATTTTTACCTGTTGCTATATAATCAAGAAAATAAAGAGGCTCTGCACCCTGAGCTACAATATCGTTCACACACATTGCTACACAATCAATCCCGATCGTATCATGTTTATCAGCCTGAATGGCCAGCATCAGCTTGGTTCCCACACCATCTGTTCCCGAAATTAAAACTGGTTCCCTCACTTCCACACTGCTCAAATCAAAGCACCCGCCAAAGCCTCCTAAAGCTCCCATAACACCGAGACGCTCTGTTCGCTTAACATGTTTCTTAATTCTTTCGACTACTTCGTATCCGGCCTCTACATCTACTCCGGCTTTCGCATACGCATTTGCCATGCTGAACCTCCTTATTTATTATCGGTTGAACCATTAATCAACGCTCATTTTCTGTTTCCAGTGAAGCAAGATATGTTTCTTCATAATCATAGAGCGGTGTTGGGTAATCTCCATTAAAATATGCCATGCATAATCCTGTATAAGGAGCATCATAGTTTAAACCAATTGCGTTAATCAGCCCTTCTTCGCTTAGAAAGCTCAGTGAATCTGCAGTAATCAGTTCCTGAATTTCTTCAATCGAATGATTTGCTGCAATCAGCTCTTTCCTTGTTTGAATATCAATCCCGTAAAAACAGGGATATTTCAGTGGGGGTGAAGCAATTCGAACGTGAACTTCTTTTGCTCCGGCTTCCTTCAGAAGCTGGACTATCCGACGACTGGTTGTTCCTCTTACAATAGAATCATCGACCATGATGACACGCTTGCCTTCAACTACACCTCGAACAGCAGACAGCTTCATCCGAACACCTTGTTCTCTCAGTTCCTGAGTCGGCTGAATAAATGTTCGAGCAATATACTGATTTTTTACCAGACCCATTTCATAAGGAATCCCGCTGGCTTCTGCGTACCCGCTTGCAGCTGACAAAGAGGAGTTTGGTACACCAACCACCATATCCGCTTCAACAGGTGCTTCTTCAGCTAGAATTTTCCCCATATTTTTTCGGGCAGTATGAACATTCACTCCAGCAATATTTGAATCCGGACGTGCAAAGTAAATAAATTCCATTGAACAAATTGCATGTTGCGTATCTTCTGTGTATTTTTCAATACGATAGCCCTGATCATCAATAATAATTACCTCACCCGGCTCCACATCACGAATAAAAGCCGCACCGCTGACTTCCAGTGCACAGGTTTCACTGGCAACTACATAAGCACCGTTTTTCATCTTTCCCAGCGCTAAAGGTCGAAAGGCATTGGGATCTAAAGCCGCAATCATCGCTGTCTCTGTCATCAAAAGATAGGCAAATCCCCCCTTTACCTGACGCAGACTTTCTTTCAGCTGTTCAATAAATGTTGTCTGCTTACTTCTTCTAATCAAATGCATCAGAATTTCTGTGTCAGAATTGGAGTGAAAAATTGCTCCGTCCTTTTCAAGACTTTTCCGCAGACTTTTTGCATTAGTCAAATTCCCATTATGAGCAAGTCCTACTGAGCCATCATAAAATTTAAACAGAAACGGCTGAATATTATCTACACTGCCGTTTCCCGCAGTTGCATAGCGAACATGGCCAACTGCTGCAGCCCCTTTTAGTTCTTCGATAATCCGATCCTCTTTAAAAACCTCTGAGAGCAGCCCCAGATCTCTATGTCCATTCAATTTCCCGTTATCATTGGAAACGATGCCTGCGCCTTCTTGTCCCCTATGCTGAAGACTGTGAAGACCGAAATAGGTTAACCGGGAGGCATCTGGGTGCCCCCAGACTCCAAAGATGCCGCATTCTTCATTTAGGCTTTTTACTTCATAAGACATGGAATGGCATCCTCCCATAATTCTTTGGCTGTTGCAGTATCTACCTGCAGATTTCCATCAGCTGCCTGAATCACCATCGTATTATCGTTGGTAACAGTTCCAATCATTTCAGCTTTACTGCCCATCAATTCTTCAAAGCCTTCTTGTTTTTCAGGCGAAACAGATAGAACAAAGCGAGACTGAGTTTCTGAGAACAGCCAAGACTGAGGCATAGTTATGGTACTTTCCATACCAAATCCATTTTTGAAACAGGACTCAGCCAAAGCTACTGCAAGACCTCCTTCAGAACAATCATGTGCACTGGCTACCAGTCCCTGTTGAATTGCATTCAGTACTAAATCCTGGTTTTCTTTTTCTACAGATAAATCAAAATCCATCAGTTTCCCTTCAATACGCCCAAGCTGCATTTTTTGAAGCTCAGTCCCATTAAAGTCTGCTTTCGTTTCACCTACAATGTAGATTAAATCTCCTGCCTTTTTAAATTCCTGCGTAGTCACATGAGCAATATCTTTCACTAAACCAACCATACCAATCATTGGGGTTGGATAAATGGCTTTTCCATTCGTTTCATTGTAAAGAGATACATTTCCGGAAATAACCGGTGTATCCAACAGCTCACAGGCTTTCGCAATACCATCAGCTGATGTCCACAGCTCCCAAAATCCTTCAGGTTTATCCGGTGAGCCATAATTTAAGCAGTCTGTGATTGCCAGCGGCTGACCGCCGGAGCAAACAATGTTTCTTGCTGCTTCAGCGACTGCAATTTGTCCTCCAACTTCCGGATTCAGGTAAAGATAACGGGCATTGCAGTCTGTTGTCATTGCCAGCGCCTTATTCGTTCCTCTTACACGTAAAACAGCTGCATCACTTCCCGGCAAAACAACTGTATTTGTTCTTACCTGTGAATCGTAGGTTTGATAAATCATTTTTTTAGAAGCAATAGTGGGTTGCTGCAATAATTTCAGAAGTAATTCGCTGCTGTCTGTCACAGACGGTTCAAAGTCTGCTAAATTCGCAAATTCTTGAATACGAGCCGGCTCTTTCTTTTCTTTCTGATAAACAGGTGCATCTTCAGCCAATGCATCTACCGGCAGATTGGCCACTTCCACTTCATGATGATACAAACGATATAAGCCATCATCTGTTACCTCACCAATTGTTACTGCATCCAGATCATACTTTTTGAAAAGCTCAATCACTTCTTCTTCATGTCCCCGCTTAATACAGATCAGCATCCGTTCCTGAGATTCCGAAAGCATCATTTCATAAGGTGTCATTCCAGTTTCACGCTGAGGAACATCATCTAAATAGAGTTTTAACCCTGATCCGGCTTTTGAAGCCATTTCTGAGCTGGAAGACACCAAACCTGCTGCCCCCATATCCTGAATCCCAACTAAAATATCTGAATGCTCCAAAATCAGTTCCAGACAGGCTTCCAAAAGCAGCTTTTCCATAAACGGATCACCAACCTGCACGGCTGATCGCTGCTGTTCTTCCCCCTCCACGAACTCTTCCGAAGCAAAGGTTGCTCCATGAATACCATCACGCCCGGTTTTAGCTCCTACATACATGATGGAATTGCCGACACCTTTTGCCTGACCTTTTTGAATATCTTTATGGTTAATCAGACCCACACACATCGCATTTACCAGAGGATTTCCTTCATAACAAGGATCAAAAGCGACCTCACCGCCAACAGTAGGAATTCCAATACAATTTCCATATCCGCTGATACCGGCGACTACTTCCTCAAGAAGATACTTTGTTCTCTGGTTATCCAGTTCACCAAAACGAAGAGAGTCTAAAATAGCAATAGGACGAGCTCCCATGCTGAAGATATCTCGAATAATCCCGCCAACACCTGTTGCTGCACCTTCATAAGGCTCAACTGCCGAAGGATGATTGTGACTTTCGGCTTTAAAAACGACTGCCTGACCATCTCCAATATCAACAATTCCCGCACCTTCTCCAGGTCCCTGAATCACCTGCGGGCCTGAAATAGGAAATTTTCTTAAAACAGGCTTTGAATTCTTATAAGAACAATGCTCACTCCACATAACTGAAAAGAGACCCGTTTCAGTATAGTTTGGCATTCTGCCTAAAATATCTTCTTCAATCATGCGATATTCTTCGTCAGTCAGCCCCCACTCCGCATAAATTCTTTTCTCTTTAATTTCCTGAGCAGTCGGTTCGTTAATTGTCATCATGCTTGATTCGTCACCTTTCCATAATTAGTAACAATGGACTGGAAGAAACGCAATCCATCTTCTGATCCAAGCAGACTTTCCACTGCCCGTTCAGGGTGAGGCATCATTCCCAGAACATTTCCTTTCTCATTGATAATTCCTGCAATGTTTTCCAGGCTTCCGTTTGGATTTTCATCTGCGTAAGTAAAGACAATCTGATTATTGTCCTTCAATTTTTGAAGTGTTTCATCATCACAATAATAGTTTCCTTCACCATGGGCTACTGGAATTTGAATCACTTCACCCTTCTCATAAGCTGTTGTAAACATGGTTTGAGCATTTTCCACTTTTAACCCCACTGTTTTACAGACAAAATGAAGAGACTGATTCCGAATCAATGCACCAGGCAGCAGTCCGGCTTCAGTCAGAATTTGAAAACCATTACATGTACCAAAAACCGGCTTTCCTTCTTCTGCAAAACGAATAACTTCGTCAATAATTTTTGAAAAACGGGCTATTGCTCCACAGCGAAGGTAGTCGCCATATGAGAAGCCTCCTGGAAGCAGCACTCCGTCAAAGCCTTCAAGACTGGCTGCATCATGGCGAACATACTCTGCTTCAGCTCCTAGAATATCTTTAACCGCCCACAGCATATCCATATCACAGTTTGACCCTGGAAAAACAATGACTGCAAATTTCATGTTACGCTTCCTCCGTAATTTCGTAGCGATACGTTTCCATATTGACATTGGCCAATAAACGGTCACATATTGTTTCAATTGCTTCTTCGATTGGTTTTTCTGTTTTAGCAACTTTTATCTCAAAGTACTTTCCAATACGAACTTCTTCAATCTCCTCATAGCCTAAACGATGAATAGCACCCTTAACCGCTTCTCCCTGAGGGTCCAATACAGAATCCTTATAAGTTACATAAACTTTAACAAAATACATTCGATAAACTCCTTTATACTTATTTATTTTTTAATCGTGAAAATACTTCCTTGTATACTGGTACAATTTCGCCCAATTCTTTTCTGTAGACATCTTTATCGAGATGATCATTTGTGGTCTTGTCCCATAAACGGCAAGTGTCCGGAGAAATTTCATCTGCCAATAGAATTGTACCGTCCTCTTTTCGTCCAAACTCAATTTTGAAATCAATCAACCGTATATTTATTTGATCAAAAAGCTCAATTAATACCTGATTCACCTTTAGCGCAGCTTCTTTGAGAGCAATCAGTTCTTCATCAGTTGCGAGTTCCAGATACTTTATGTGGTCCTCATTAATAAAAGGATCATCCAGCTCATCCTTTTTATAGTAAAATTCGATAATTGGAAAGGTCAGCCGTGTTCCTTCTTCAATAGCCAGTTTTTTTGAAAAGCTTCCTGCTGCAACATTACGAACAACCACTTCAAGAGGAATAATAGCTACTGCCTCCACCAATTGTTCGGTCTTGGAAAGCTGTTTAATAAAATGACTGGGAATATCCTTTTTAGCCAGCTCTTTAAATATCAGCGAAGTAATCTGATTATTCAGTTCGGCTTTCCCTAAAATCTCATCTTTTCTTACACCATTCAGTGCCGTCGCCTGGTCAAGATACTCGATCCATATTTGACCTGTCTGATTTGTAGTAAATAATTTTTTTGCCTTCCCTGTGTAAATTAACTCTGTCTTTTCCAACAATGATGTACTTCCTTTCCAAATATTATTACTATGACATTCAAAATTGTTCGTCCGTTACTTTGTCTATATTTTAACAAGTTCCCAAAACACAGTCAATGAAATATGAACAATAATCACAATTGAATATAAAATTGTTCGTGTTTAAGCGAATTGATCAGTTGAATGAAGAATAATCAATTATTAAGAACAAATAGTAAGCATTTACAATTCGTTTGTTCAATGGTATTCTTAAGTCAATAATGACAGTAGAAAAAATAGATAACGTTTCTTTGATTGTAGGGAGGACTTCATTATGCAAGAGGATTATACAACGATTGCTCAAGATTTCTTGGCATCACTTACGAAGAAAGAAAAGATACGGCTTTACAATGATCTGCTGGCCTTAAAAACTGTGCATCATATGAATCAGGATCATACGTATTATACATTTAAGAATATTAAAAGAGGTGTAAAAAAATATTCTGAAAGAAGAAAAAGATGTTTCAATTATGTGAATGACCAACAAGTAGAATTAATGATCAATCAAATACATGAACAGCACTTTTTCAAAAATGGCTACCGTATTGAAGTATATTTGGCTAAACATGAATGCAGTTATGCATTTATTGAATGCCTGTTGCAAACATTACAGGAAAATCCGGAAAAATCATTTCACATGGAGGAAGTATTAGCATAAATGAAAAACGTCACCGCAGAATAGAAAATCTGCGGTGACGTTTTTTCTGGAAACAGAACCTCCTGAATTCGGCTTGGATTTCAGGAGGTTCTGTTTCTATTATTGGCTATAAACCTACACGTTCAAAAATAGTATCTACATTTTTAAGATGATAATTATAGTCAAAGGCATCATCTAGTTCTTCCTTGCTTAAGACTGAAGTAATTTTTTCGTCCTCATCTAAAAGTGGACGGAAGTCTGTTTGATGATCCCAGGCATAAGCTGTTTTAGGCTGCACTAAATCGTATGCTTCTTCTCTCGTCATTCCATGATCAATCAGCTTCAACAGAACACGCTGACTATATATCAAACCAAAAGTCGCATTCATATTCCTCTTCATATTCTCTGGAAATACAGTTAAGTTCTTAACAATATTGCCAAAGCGATTCAACATATAATCCAGCAAAGTCGTTGCATCCGGCATAATAATCCGTTCTGCTGAAGAATGTGAAATATCTCTTTCGTGCCAAAGCGTAACATTTTCATATGCTGTTACCATATGTCCGCGAATCACACGAGCCAACCCGCTCATATTTTCCGAACCGATCGGATTACGCTTATGCGGCATTGCAGAAGAACCTTTCTGACCCTTTGCAAAAAATTCTTCTACTTCCCTTGTTTCCGACTTTTGAAGACCGCGAATTTCTGTCGCAAATTTCTCAATACTGGTGGCAATCAGAGCAATAGAAGAAAAGTATTCAGCATGCAAATCCCGCGGAAGTATTTGTGTAGAGATTTCCTGTGGTCGAATCCCCAATTTTCCGCAAACATATTCTTCTACAAAGGGAGGGATATTCGCAAACGTGCCGACAGCACCACTGATTTTGCCTGCTTCCACTCCTTTTGCGGCGTGCTCGAAACGTTCGATATTCCTCTTCATTTCAGAATACCACAATGCCAGTTTTAAGCCAAAGGTAGTCGGTTCTGCATGAACGCCATGTGTACGTCCCATCATAACAGTGTACTTGTGCTCTTTTGCTTTGTCAGCAATAATTTGAGCAAAATTTTTAAGATCTTCTCTTAAAATATCATTCGCCTGTTTCAGCAAATATCCATAGGCTGTATCTACAACATCTGTACTGGTTAAACCATAATGGACCCATTTCCGTTCTTCTCCTAGCGTTTCAGAAACTGCTCTGGTGAACGCAACCACATCATGTCTGGTAGATTCTTCTATTTCAAGAATTCTTTTTACCTCAAAGGAGGCATTTTCCCGAATCTTTTTCACATCGTCCTTTGGAATCTCTCCAAGCTCTGCCCATGCTTCATCAGCTAATATTTCCACTTCAAGCCAAGCCTGATAACGATTTTCATCTGTCCAAATTTTCTTCATTTGCGGTCTTGAATAACGATCGATCATTGTATTATCCTTTCTTAATCCCAAATACTGGTTTGATAAATATCTTCTAATGTATCAAATAAATTTTCTGTCAGAATCGTAATATGTCCCATTTTTCTTCCAGGTTTTGCCTTTGCCTTTCCGTAATAATGAAAATGCCAGTTAGGCTTTTCTGAAATAAATTCCATGGTTTCATAAATTTCATCACCCATAATATTCACCATTACTGCATCAGACAGCAATTTGATCTCAGGAATTGACCAGCCGCAGATCCCTCGAATATGTGCATCAAACTGACTAAAAGAACAAGCTTCGAGTGTATAATGTCCAGAATTATGAGGTCTTGGTGCCAGCTCATTTACATAGATTCCACCATTATTCGTTAAGAACATTTCCACTGCCAGTGTTCCTGCCAAATTTATTTCTTCAGCGATTAATCGGGCAATTCGTTGTGCTTCTTCTTTCACGTCTTCATCCACCCTTGCCGGTGCAATCGTTTCATGAAGAATATTATTTCTATGGATATTTTCTACTACAGGAAATGTCTGAATATCTCCGGTGCCATTTCCGGCAACTAAAACAGATATCTCCTTTTCAAACGGAATCCAGGCCTCCAAAACACAGGTTCCTTCTTTTAACAAATTCATTGACGGTGCCAGATCTGAAGGACTGTACAACACATACTGCCCTTTTCCATCATAACCGCCTCGAGTATTTTTCAGCACACACGGATACCCAATGCCGTCAATGGCATCTTGAATATCAGTTGGGCTGACAATTGTTGCGTAAGGAGCAATCACAATATTATTGGATTCCAGAAAGCTTTTTTCCAACAGCCTGTCCTGAGTAATTGCCAGCAGATCTGTTCCCTGAGGAATCTCTACTTTATCCTGAATATGAACCAGACTGTCCACATCTACATTCTCAAATTCATAGGTTATTACTTCTGAATGATTGGCCATTTCTTCCAATGCTTCTAAATCATCATACTCCGCCAATAAGTGCCAATCCGCCACTTGTGCTGCCGGGCAATCAGCCGTAGGGTCCAATACGGCAATACGAAACCCCATTTCCTTCGCACTTAAGGCCATCATTTTACCTAATTGTCCTCCACCGACTATTCCAATCATAGCCCCCGGTAATACAGGCTTATTCAAGATCATCACTACTTTCCATCACGATTTGTTCAAGAGATTTACGTCGCTCTTCTAATTTTTTCGCTATCTCTAAATCATACATGGAAAGCATCTGAACTGCAAGTAGTCCAGCATTGGATGCACCCGCTTTTCCTATTGCTGTTGTAGCAACAGGGACTCCCCCAGGCATTTGAACGATTGACAGTAACGAATCCAAGCCGTTCAGTGCTTTGGATTGCACAGGAACACCAATAACCGGAAGTGTGGTTTTTGCTGCAACCATTCCCGGCAGGTGGGCAGCACCGCCGGCCCCCGCGATAATGATTTTAATTCCACGTTCTCTGGCTGATTCAGCAAAACGGAACATATAGTCAGGCGTTCGATGAGCAGAAACAACTTTTTTTTCATAAGGAATCTGAAATTCTTCTAAAATATCACAGGTCAGCTTCATTGTTTCCCAGTCAGAAATACTCCCCATAATCACAGATACTACAGTTGGCATATTAAATTCCTTTCTATGGCTTTTTCTCCTCTTCATTTTAGCAACAGGACGAAATCATGTCAAAGAAATATCGAATATTATCATCCTTTTTTCATCAAATGTTCGCCTTTACAACTTCATATTATTCAGACTTCATTCTGTATCTATCACTGCTAAACGAATTTGCTGTTTATCCAACTCCATTTTTATGCGTCCTCCTCAAGAAATTCTACACGCTGATTTTCCAGAGAAGCAATCCGTGCCAGAGAAACAATATTTAAGCCCATTTCTTCTAACAGCGCACGCCCGCTTTGGAAAGATTTTTCAATAATAATACCAATACCTGATACCTCGGCTCCTGCCTGCTGACACAATTCGACCAGTCCCTTTGCCGCCTGACCGTTGGCAAGGAAATCATCAATGATCAGAACCTTATCTTCCCCAATTAAAAATTTTTTTGAAATGGAAATCTGGCTGGTTACCTGCTTTGTAAAGGAATAGACAGAGGACGTCAACAGCTCTTCGGACATCGTCAGGCTCTTCGCTTTTCTGGCAAAAATCATTGGAACCTTTAATGCCTGAGCTGCATAGACCGCAGGAACAATCCCCAAAGCTTCGATTGTCACTACTTTGGTTATTCCTTTATCTGCAAAAACTTCAGCAAACCTTTTCCCCACTCGTTCCATCAACTCGGCATCCACCTGATGGGTAATAAAACTGTCTACTTTCAAAACGCCATTACTTAGAACATGCCCGTCTTTTTTTATTCTTTCCACTAATTCTTTCATTTCTATCGTCCCTCCTAAACTAAAAAAAGTTTGCAAAGCAAAAAAGGGGGCGTTATTGAACTCACTTCTTCGCTTATAGTCCGGAATTTATGGTACTGGGCAGAAACGGCCCCCTGTTATGACCCTATACATACTAAGAAATATAATAGATTCAATTATCCACAATTTTATTTAAAATACAAGATAACCATACTTAGAATTTTCTTATAAAAGAGAATAAAAAAAATAGTTTTTATTTAGGGCCTGTCTAAAAAACCCTGAAGCAAGCCCTTTCAAAAGCAGATATAGGCGAATTCCGTTTAAAGAAAGAATGGTCCCATATTCTTCGTCTTATCGTTCGCATACAGCATGTCTCATAGGCCCTTTGGACATGCGACGAGCATTCAAAAATTTTCAGACCGATCTTAAAAAGAAAAAATCAAGACAGGAGTCTTCTACTCCCATCCTGATTCAATCATTTTACAGCATATCTTTTTTTTCCTGTTCACGGTACTTCAGCATCTTCTTACTGAACAATTCACCGTTTGACGGCGGCGTATAAGTGATAGCATTCGCCCCAGCCTTAATCGTTTCTCCGATCACTTCTTCTGTAGGCCCTCCAGTGGCAATAATCCCCAGCTCTGGATACTTTTCACGAAAATATTTTACAGTGGCTGGCGTCTCTTTACCGGCACTGATATTTATTAGAGAAACGCCCGCCTTCAGTTTATCATCCAGAGGGGTGTATTTTGACGTCACAGTACTAATCACAGGAATATCAACCACATCACATACACTTTGGATTGTCTCAATCGGCGTTGGTCCATTAAGCACCACACCAAGTGAGCCCTGCGCCTCTGCAAACATACTCATGTATACAGAGCGTGTCCCCTGTGTCAGCCCGCCGCCTACTCCTGAAAAAACAGGAATATCAGCAGCTTCAATGATACTTTTGGTAATTGCAGGATGTGGTGTAAATGGATAGACTGCGATAACAGCATCAGCATTTGTATTTCTGATAATTGATATATCTGTTGTAAAAATAATCGAACGAATCTTTTTCCCGAAAATTAGAATACCGCTCGCCTCATTGATTACTTCTGGAACTTTAATAATGTCCTGTTTCAAAAGTGTCATGACCTCTGGTACCCACTTTTTTTCCATCTCAGCACTTCCTTTCACTGCTTCAGCTACTGATCGTATTGGTAAAGCTCATAACTCTCAATTACATGGATTACTTTATCTGCATAATCCGGATCTGTCGCATAACCGGCTGACTGCAATGCCTGTGCAGCCTCTTTATAATTGTTTGCTAAAAGAACATTTTCATAGAGTCTTGGATTCCAGGTGACACCATTTACAAACAAACGTGTGTGATCGTCCATTGACTCCTCCCATGTATCATAAACCCTGAAGTCCCCCTGGATTGTCACCCACAACTCATTTATGTACTCTTTGGTTTCAAGATTGACCTTCTCTTCATCACCATACGCCTTGATGCCGAAAAGATTGTTGTATTCAGCTGCGAGTGTGCTCTGCCCCCAGTTCG
Source organism: Enterococcus sp. BWB1-3 (assembly GCF_016745275.1). Classification (GTDB taxonomy): domain Bacteria; phylum Bacillota; class Bacilli; order Lactobacillales; family Enterococcaceae; genus Enterococcus_L. The sequence continues at coordinate 18,152 of NZ_JADOEP010000023.1, read as the reverse complement.
ATTCAAGGATTCCCTGCCCAATAATAATACTTGGCAGTACACCATAGGATGCCTGCAGCTCTTGAGCATGGGGCCTGATTCGATCAATAAATTCTTCCTTTGATACAGATGCGTTGTCCTGTGTATTGATAGTCTTTTCAATGTCATCTCCAAAATACATACGAAAAGAAAAAACAAATATTCCTGTAACAATCAACAACCCCAACAAAATAACAGGAAATTGTCTTTTTTTACCCCTTTTAACTTTCATAAAATCCCTACTTTTTTATTTACTGTTTTCCTGTACACAGATCACTCTGTCTTGGCAAATAGCTCTCATTACTTTACAAGTCAGTAATTATAACAGTTTTTCTCTGCAGAATCAATCCAGTCTAATCCATTACGTAGGTTTCCATTAAATTTTCATCCATCCAATCCAGCAATTCAACTTTTGATCCCTCAAGCTGCGGCTGTAGTTTAGACGGCAATCGGAATGTGATAATATCATCAAATCCCCATTCTCCATAAGCAATTGAAACTTTTAAATTGATGAAGCCTTCATCATCCTGGATGGAATTGTTAAACGGAAGCAGCTCCGCCCGTCCAACATCACTTTTCATCCATTTTCTGGCTATCATTGTTTTCAACCGTTTATATTCAGAGACAGCAATATTCCGCTTTTCAGGAAATAAGACCGTTTGCCGCATAATTTTTTGAGTGAGCATCCACTCATAATCAGTAAAAAGACTCTTTACTTTTTGCATATCCTCATTGTTCAGATTTCCTCTGCCGTTCTTCCAGTTCTCCCACTGATCCTTATCTATATTTAGATGTTCCAAATAAAAATGTTCTTCTGAAAAGAACTGTTCAATAATTGCACTGACAATAATATCTACATATACTTGATGCATCTTCATCCCTCCTTCTCTCATTTTACTTAAAATGGCTTAAAAAAGCACTTATTAATTATTAAAAAGAAAGCTTTTTTCTTTTTTAACGTTAAATCTTTTCGTAGACATTCTTTTATTTAGTATAATAAAAGAAATCAAATAATTTAGGAGGAAACTATCTTGACAAACTATAACTGGGGGATCATTGGTCTTGGCGAGATTGCCCATCAGTTCGCTGCAGGCTTCCAACAGGAACAAAGTGTTTTAAAAGCAGTTGCTTCACGTTCTGCTGACAAAGCCAAACACTTCGCAGAAGCGTATCAAATACCTGATTATTATGGCTCCTATGAGGAACTGCTGGCAGATGAAACCATTGATGTTATTTATATATCGGTTCCAAACAAACAGCACATTGCACATATTCTATCTGCTCTCAAGGCAGGAAAGCATGTACTATGTGAAAAGGCAATTACGATGAACAGCGAAGAATTGCTGGAAGCAGTAAAGCTTGCTGAGAAAAAACATTTGATTCTCGCAGAAGCAATGACGATTTTCAACATGCCTCTTTACACTGAATTAAAGCGGCTGATTGATACAGGAAAATTCGGAAAACTAAAAATGATTCAGGCTCCTTTTGGAAGTTACAAAGAGCCAGATCCTAAGAACCGCTTCTTTAATCCAGACTTGGCTGGAGGCGCTCTGCTGGACATCGGAACCTACGCTGTTTCTTTTGCACGCTGGTTCATGACAGAGCAGCCTTTTGTGGCAGCCTCTGTCATGCAGCCGTTTTCTACCGGAGTTGACGAACAATCTGTGACCATTCTGCAAAATAAGAAACAGGAAATGGCTGCAGTAACGTTAAGTTTTCAATCAAAAGCTCCTAAAGTGGGGATTGTTTCATTTGAAAATGCCTATATCACTATTGAAGACTATCCAAGAGCTGATCTTGCAAAAATACATTTTAATGACGGAACAGTAGAAACGATTGTGTCAGGAGATACCAGTCAGGCACTTAATTATGAAATAAGCAACATGATTGCTGCTATTAGCGGGGATCAACCAAACCGCTCATTATTCATGACAATCGATACCATTGATTTATTGGATCAGATACAGCAAAAATGGGCACAACAATAATTAGAATCTGTCTGGAAACTCTATCGGCGAATATTTTCGAAAAAATGGATAGAGCTAATTTTGCTTAAAGAAGGAATATTACTATGTCCCCACATTCGTTATATTGTCTACACGTACAGCTATCCCTTTGTACTGGGAATAAATTCCGATAAATTTATTTCAATCAGAGCATTGCATACCATCCTGCTAATGCTCCTAGATGAGCGAGCCTCTATTCAAGGAATATTTATCGAGGCTGTGCATATAGCATGTCTTGTATGTCCCTAAGACATGCGACGAGCATTCGAAGAAGCGTAGGAACAACTTTTAATTTCAATTCTCAATAGGTTTCAGACACACCCTAATCATAAAAAGACACAGGAGAAGAATGCTGGAGCGCTCCAGCATTCTTCTCCCGTGTCTTTTTGAGCCTTACTTTAGATGAGTGTCTCAATCTAACAACCGATTCAAATCAGTTACAAGTTATTGTTACAGAAGTTTTTTTCTCTCAGCCCTCAGGTGTACCATGTCCTCCTGAGGCTTTCTGAGAATTGTCTTCTTGATTCGACTGTCATTTGATTTTGCTAAACCGCCAGTTGCTTCCTGTTCCTGATCTAAAAATGCACCAAGACTGTCTGCGGCCTGTCTTGCTTTTTCCAGCAAAAAATCTTTTTCATTTATTTCCATTGTATTCTCCCCTTGAATCTCCATAAAGCCTTTTTTTTCTGGTAATTGATGTTTCAAAAAATACTTTCAACTAACAAAACTATTCTAACATTTCCATCTTTATAAATAAAGGTTGTCATAAAAGAGGCTGACCGCTTACTCTTTTTAATAAAAAAAAGGCAGAATCATCCATACTACTCCGCCTTATGTCTGTGTATTTTCTTTTCAAACTTTTCTCATCGTTTAGCTTTTCCGAAAAGCTCAGCCTTCTTCCCGGTTATTACCATTGATTTTATTTAAGTTATCCTTTGCAAATTCTTCCTTCACTTCAATAAATGAATAAAACAACTGCAAAAACTGGAAAAGCTCCGCTCTATTCTCAAATTCTTTCCTGGACACCGGAAGAGGTTTTTCTCTGTAAATTTCGTAAACTGCACGTATTCTGTCTAATATTTCCCTACCATCATTTGCTTCTGAAAATGTTTGAGAGGTATAGGCTAGAAGCTCCTGAATATTTTTAACCTGCTCCGGTTCGACAATCACACGTTCCAACAGTCTTAACATATCCTTTAAAATGGTACTTTGAATTCTTCTCATAGTAAAGTAGTCCAGATAGTAACTGTCTTTGGACAGCAGTTGATTTTCCGCATGATTTTTTGCCCAGTCCTGTCCTTCATTTATCAGGCTTTTCAAATCATCACAGCGAACAAACAAACTTCGCTCCTTCTGATTTTCATTTAAGTACATTGCCATATCATGTAATATTTTTCTAAAAACTGCTTCTATTACTTCCTGATCCTCCTTTAAGCGTTTTTCCACATCCGGCATGTAAAGGTTCATCAGCAATGCCATTCCCACTCCAATAATCATCAATAGAAATTCATTGGCTATCAATTCCCAAGTTATGTATCCAGCAATCAGATAATGTGTGACGAGTACTGAACTGACTACAATCCCGTCAGACAAATTCAAAGAAACTGCCGCCGGAATGAACAATAACAGATAGATGCCAAATGCCCAAGGCGTGAATCCCAAAATATGGAAACATAAAAAAGCAATACCTGTAGCAAGTGCCAAAGAAAGCAGCCGATAAATTCCTGTTAAAAACGAGGATCTCTTTGTTGCTGTCACACTTAAAACGGAGATGATTCCAGCTGAAGCAGGATTCAGCAAACCCAATCCGGAGGCTAAAACAATTGAAACAGCTGCGCTGAAAGCTGTTTTAACGGTTCGTAATCCTATTTTCATTTATACATCTCCTCGTAAAAATTTATTGATTCTAAAATTCATCACTAGTAATTTTACCTCTATTTCGGTTATCATGGAATAATAAATATTTTTTTAGGAGAGAAAATTATGGTAATCGGTCCATTCCGTTTGGGCATGCGGACAATGAAAAGTGCTCTGGCAGTTATGATATGTATTTTATTATTCAAGATTTTTGATCGGGGAGGTCCCATGATTGCAGCACTTTCAGCCGTTTTTTCCCTGCGTCAGGATCTAACTTCCAGCCTAGCTTTTGGCAAATCACGGGTAATCGGAAATTCGATTGGCGGTATGCTTGCTCTATTATACTTCTTTGTCTTGAAATATTTCTCCAATGATTTTATGGTTGAACTCTTTTTCCTGCCTTTTCTGGTTATCATTGTTATTGTTTTATCAGACGGCATCGGCAACAACCCCGGAATTATCTCTGCAATCGCGACATTGCTGATGATTGCATTAAGTGTGCCGCAGGGTGAATCTGTCTATTATGCATTTGAACGGGTTCTTGACACATTTATTGGAACATTTGTGGCAATCTCGATAAATTTTCTTATACGTTCCAAGCCAATTGAAAAACAACGCCAAATCGACGAAGATTTGTTGGAACTGGAAAAAAAAGAGAAAGAACTGGAGAAGCTGCGAAAGAAAATAAACAAAAGAATTGACGAGAAGAAAGAGACTGAATAGGTATTCTATTTTCTATATAGATGTATTTTTTCTATCAAATACATCTGTTTAAAATATTTATTATTTACTCTTTTCATTTGAAATTTCCAATTCAAACTATTGGAAATAGTGTGGAATATGATAACAACAAAAAAACAACCTCCCACATAACAACAATCTTTACTATTGATTTACGGATAAAGATGAGTATTCACACTTATTTGCACTGATTTCATCTGATGATAAAAAAAGGAAAATTGCAATACTGATTATATCCTGACATATCTATGATACTTCAAAAAAACTCTTCTGCAAACCAAAATGACGTCTGAAATTACACTCTTTACTCCAAAAGTTATTAAAAAACTTTAAATTTATATAGCGATTTTCAAAAATTGAATTAGTTCTCAAAAATGCTAATATGTATCCTTTTATGTGTCAGGAAGCAACAGCTGTGTCCTAAGATTTTTTCTGGTTCTGAATATTTTTACAACAGCTGGAATTAGATTTTATGTACTATTATATAGTTTATTTTCTATTTCAATCATTTTTCTCGAAATGAAAAAACAACCTTCTTCATCTTTTTCATTTATTTTTAAACTAATATAACTTTTATATAAATAAATTTTATCTCTGAAAATTTATTCTTCTTATGAAAAATAAGAGCTGATACTTTTGATTCTACCATTTTTTGCATCTAATTACTCTTCTTCACCGACATTCTCTCTAGCGTATCGATCAACCTAAGACTAAGTTAGGCTTCTAATCCAAAAAATGCGGAGCCAACACAGGAGCAGCTCAGCAAAGAACATTGACTTCATCCCTAACTGGATTCAAATTAGCTGTAAAAATTCTAGAAACAGCTAATGCTCTGACCTTAACTCTGTTTTTAATTACGACACATACTTAAATCTTTAGTACAGCAGTTCAACTTTTTTACATTTAGTTATCCAAACTGCAAAAAAACTGGACAGGTACTTTTCAGTATAATGAGGTTGGGACAAATGTTTAACTCCGAGAAATAAGAAGGAATTCACGAAAATTGCTCCATAAATTTTAGAGAATTTTCAGCTTATTTCCCAAGGAGTTGCTTCTGCTCCCACCGTTTATCTGGATTTTAAGAGACTGGAATATAACTTTTTGAGTTATGTCCCAGTCTCATTAATTGATCGATTAATCTTCTTATTATCCTATTCTTTTGAATCGGCTGAGTCACCGTTTTCGTAGTAATTTACACTACTGCTGGTTCCTCTTTTTGTAAAGTTTTCGATGAGTTCCTTTACATCCAAACCAGTTGTTTCTTTCAGGGTTTCCTGAGTTCCTGCAAGCAGGTTGGTTGCGTAGTTGGTAATACGGTTTGCTCCGGAATTTTCTCCGCCGGAACCAGTATCTACAACAGAAATTCTATCAATATTACCCAAAGGCTGTGCTGCTTCTTTCATTAATTCAGGCAGCATTTCCAGAACCATGCTTAGTACTGCAGCTTCACCATATTGTTTGAAAGCATCGGCGATTTTTTGTTTTGCTTCTGCTTCGGCCTTTCCTCGAGCCAGAATAGCTTCCGCCTGAGCCTGACCGGCTAAGCGTGTTTGGTTTGCTTCCGCTTCAGCCAAGCTTTCCACTCTAAAGCGTTCTGCTTCCGCTTCTGCGACTTCACGCGCTTTTTGTGCAAGTGCTTCTTGCTCTTTCGCGTAACGGTCAGCATCAGCTTTTTTCTTCACTTCAGAATCATATTGTTTCTCACGACGCGTAATTTCTTTTTCTTCCAACTCAATTTGCTTTTGGCGTTCAATGACTTTGATTTCCATTTCCTGAGCAATAACTTCCTGCTGTGCTCGGGCACTTTCCAGATTATAGGCCTGATCGGCTTTCGCTTTGGCAATATCCTGTTCTTCTTTATAGATTGCAAGCTTCAATTCTTTTTCCTTCGATGCTTCAGCAATTTCTGTTTGTCTTTGCAGTTCTGCCTGTTGTGAATCTTTTTCAGCTTCTGCTTTTTTAATTCTTGTCTCCTTCAGTGCTTCTGCTTCGGCAATATTCGCATCTCGTTTTACCTGAGCAATTCTAGGCTTACCCAATGAATCCAAGTAACCATTTTTATCGCGTACCTCTTTAATCGTGAACGAGACAATAATCAGCCCCATTTTTGCCAAGTCAACACTGGCTACTTCCTGAACACTCTGGCTGAATTTATCTCTGTTTTGATAAATTTCTTCCACTGTCATCGAACCCAGAATAGAACGCAAATGACCTTCCAGTACTTCTCTCGCTTCATTTTCCAGTTCTTCCCGAGTTTTTCCTAAAAATTGCTCTGCAGCTGTAGCTATTTCTTCTACAGATGAACCGATTTTGATAATCGATGTTCCATCACACATTACCGGAACCCCTTGCTCAGTATAAACTTCAGGAGTAGAAACATCCAGTTTACTTGATAACAGACTGATCCGGTTTGAACGTTGGAAAACTGGAAGAACAAAGGCTCCTCCACCGCGCACAATTTTAATTTTATTTCCACGATCGTCTTTATGCACATTTTTTGAGCCTAGATAGCTTCCGCTGATGATTAACGCTTCATCCGGTTTTGCTGTCTGGTACTTGGAAACAAAAATAATCAACATCATTAATAAAACAAATACAGCCAATGCAATTGGGGCAAAAATAAATAAATCCATACTATCAAACTCCTTTTTCTTTTTGGCATTAAGGCAGCCCACGCCTTGAAGATGGACTGTCTTCTTAAGAGACATACATTCCCAATCCTAAAACAACTTTGCAGCTTATAACTATTTCTTCAAGAGATTACAGCTGCTTCATTACTTCCCTTTTAATTTCTCATATCCCCTTATAACTTAAGTGTATTTTCATAGGGTACAACATAACAAACTCGATCACGCACCTCAATAATCAATACTTCCTGACCTCTTTCCACTTCCTTTTCCTGAGGAGTATAGAAAGCTGCAGGTCTGCTGAGCGACCCAGTCACACTTTTGAATTGGATTTCTCCCATGCCGTTAACCGGAATCGGAGTAATCACTGTTGCGGTACTTCCTTCCATGTCTCTTTCTGAGATAGATATCGTAGATTCTGCATTTCTCATAGGGCTGAACAAATAGAAATTCAATACGAAGACAATGATGGTTGAAATGGCTCCGCCAGCCAGTAAAATGAGCCAATGATTCCAGTCCGTTATGTATTCTCCCAGATAGCCAAAGAGTGACGTAAAGGCAATCCATGGTATAAGCAGCATTGGATCAATGGGACCGTCAAAATCAAAAATATCACCTATCAGCAAAAGAAGTACTGCAATCCCTGCACAGATAATCAGGATATACAAGTAGATCGTCTGAATCGGTATTCCCTGTATCACCTTCTCACTTCCTTTCTTGTTTGACGCTATTTATAGTTTACCAATATTTACACATAAATAACAGGGAATATCGGAAAAACAATAATCAGAAGCAAAATAATAGTTTATTTTATTAGAAAAAGGTATATAGCTTGACTAACCTTCAAATCTCATTTTATAACACAGATTTTCTTACTATCTTTCTAGATTCAAAAAACAGAATCAGCTTTCGAACCTGGAAAAGTACAACGAAGCTTTGGTGCCGAAAGAGAAAAACATAACTTAATTTATTGTATTAATTTTATTTGGAAATTTGCAGCATGACTTCGTATTGAATTAGTCAAGTAACTGTAACTACGACCGCTTCCGTATTCGTTGCCTTCCAATTTTAAAAAAAGCTCGCAGAAGTTAATTTATAACTCAAGGGTTCTTTTAAAATCTTCTTGGATTCAATAATAACAATGGATAAGCTTAGATTTTAAAATTCGAAAGTTGAGTAATACAGTTAAAATATTGATTTTTTTAACAGCCTCTCGATAAAGAGAAAGACACTATACTGTCCAATAAAACAATATCTTTCTAAATAAACGCTTTAGTCTTATCTTTTAGAAATCTATTCATTTAATTTCAGCGCATCAATCATATCGACCTTTTCCAACTTTCTATGCATTAGAATCATTACAAAAAAAGTAAAGAATAAGGTAATTAATGCAGAATACACATAGCTAATCCAATGTATGGTTGGAGAAAACATCAGCATATCCACTTCCACTGTCTCCAACACATATCTATGAACAATCTTGCCCAGAGCCGTACCAAATAAAATCCCAATGATCGTTAGAATAATATTCTCACGGTAAACATACATCGTCACTTCATTGTCGTAGAAGCCGAGTACTTTGATTGTTGACAATTCCCTAATTCGCTCAGATACATTGATATTCGTCAGATTGTATAAAACGATAAATGCCAGCAAGCCTGATACCACAATCAGAACCCAGACAACTACGTTAAGACTGCTGATCGTGTCACTCAAACTATCACTGGAGCTGGAAAGAAATGAGATATTGAGAATACCCGGATTTTCCATCAGTATTTCAGCTGTATCTGTTTCAACCTTCGTTGTCGGTTTCTTATCAAACAGAAGAAAATCTGTTCTGTAAACCGGGGCTTCCCCAATAACTTTCTTATAATAATCCGGTGTCATATAAACAAAGTGTCCTGTATAATTCTCTGCAATTCCTTTAATTTTAAAAGTATATTCCTGATTATCAGAATCTTTTAAAACAAGTTCATCATTTACTTTATACCCGAACAACTTAGACAACTTCTCATTAATAATTACACCATCGTCTGCCAATTTGTATTCTTCACTAGTCCGGCGATTGATAAACGTAATAAATGAAGAGATTTCATCCGGCTTTTCCGGAACATAAACTGAAACATTCTGCACCGCTTTTGCTTCATCTGTCGTTTCAAATATTTCCGCATGGAGAGACATGACGCTTTTCAGCCCATCTATCCGATCCAGCTCCGCCTGATATTCCTTATATTCATCATCCGTTTCATTATCAGAAGCCGTAACCACTGCCTGATAATGCCAGATTTTATTAAACTGGATCACTACAATCTCTGAAATGGAATCTCTCAGTCCAAATCCAGTGATAATCAGCGACATACAGCCGGCAATCCCTAAAACCGTCATCAGCATTCTCTGCTTATAGCGAAATAAATTTCTAGCCGTGACTTTTCCAATGAAACTCATCCGTTTCCAGACCGGTGTCAGACGTTCCAATAATATTCTTTTTCCGGCTTTCGGCGATTTAGGGCGAAGCAAAACAGCTGGTGTACTAAATAAATCAATCCGAAGCACAACCAGTGAAGCCCCCACTGTACATAAAACAGCAACCACTACAGCAATCAGACTATAGTCAAGGTACCATGGTGTAATAAAGTTCGGAATATTGTATAACTGACCATAGGCATTAAAAATAATTACCGGGAACAGATAGTAACCGACGGCTAAACCAAGAACTGTGCCGCAAAGACTTGCAGTAATACCATAGAGAAGAAATTTAAACGCAATCTCTGAATTTTTATAACCGATTGCTTTCAAGCTTCCAATTTCTGTTCGCTTCTCTTCCACCATTCTTGTCATAGTTGTCAGGCTTACAAGAGCTGCAATCAAAAAGAAAAAGATCGGGAAAACAACGGCCAGCGAAGAAATTCGATTAGCATTTTCTTTATATTCTTTGTACCCGGGATTGTCGTCTCTGGTGAAATAATAATAGGTCGGTTCTTTTAAATCCGCCAGTTCCTGCTTCTTTTCATTCAGTTCCTTTTTGGCAGCTGCCAGTTCAGGTTCTTTTTCTTTCTTCTGTTTTTCAAATTCTGCCTGTCCTTCATTATAGGCAGCTTCAGCTTCAGTAAGCTGTTGTCTGGAAGCATTCAGCTGTGCCTGTCCTTCTGCACGAGATTGCTCCAGCTGTGCCCAACCTGCAGCCAGCTGTGACTTGCTGTCTGCCAGTTGAGCCGCCCCCTGCTGTAATTGACTTTCGGCAGAAATAATCTGCTGTTGACCAGCATTATACTCAGCAATCTGTTGTTGAATTTGGGTAGCTTGAGCATCGATTGTTTGAATTCCTTCATTTAGCTGATTCTGCTGGTTTTGAATTTCAAGCAATACTGGATTAACTGTATTTACATAAACAGCAAGATTTTCTTTTACAGGCTGATTGATCAATTGTTGAACTGCTGCCATAATCTCTGCTGATGCCTGGTTCTGCTGTAAAATCCCAATCCATTCAGCTGACTGCTGTGCAACTGCGCTCGCAAAATAGTCGTCTTCAATCATCTGCAAAGCAGTAATAGAGGCCGTCAGACCCTGGTAGTCTTCAAATTTCTGCTGCAGAAGGTTCCAGTTTGATACCAGTTCAGCCCGACTTGACTGAAGTTGATTTAAAGCATTCTGCCCCTCTATTACTTGCCCGGCTGCGGCCTCCAGCTCTGCCTTCTTTTGTTCCAACAGAGCTCTTTGACTAACCAGCTCTGCTTCAGAAGCATCGATCGTTGCCTGATTTTCTGCCAGTTCATTTTCACCTGCTGATATCTGCGAAGTAAAAGCTGCCTTAGCTTCTTCCAAAGCAGACCATCCTTCATCCAAGTCGGTCTTGCTTTCCTTCAATTTTTGTTCTGCTTCTTTTAAAGTATTTTCACCATCAAGAATCTGCTTCTCTGCAGCTGCCAGCTCCTCTGCAGCTTCTGAACAAATTTCTTCCACCCTTCCTTCTGGGCGTGCGGCAGTTTGCTTTTCCAGTTCAGCAATTCCGTTGTCTCTCGCTGCTTCATACGAAGAACTGTATGTTCCTTTACCCTCTAAACCTTTAAAAGAAAACAGAATTTCAGTATATGCCGAAAGATCCAGATCATTTTCTGATACGACTGCAAAGTAATCCAATGTACCTTTGCCAACCGTAGTATTTCCTCTTGATATATCCTCGATATATTCAGGTGACTGAACAAAGCCAACAATTTTAAACTCATGGACCTTCAATTGATTGTCCGGATCATCTGAGTCCGAAAGCTCTATTGTATCATTTAATTTGTAACTATTCGTTAAAGCAGCCAAACTGTCTAATGCAATTTCTCCGCTTTTTTCAGGCATTCTGCCATCAGTAACTACATAATCTACCAACTGATCCTTTGCAGACAAATCTTTCCCAATAAATTTTATCGCAACATTCTCACTTGAAATCATCACATCTGCTGTATATCGAGGTAAAACCTCAGAAACATCCTCAGATTTTTTTACTGCTTCAAGATCTTTTTCTGTTAGTCCCAACGTAGAAACGATTCGGCCATCTGCAAGTTTTTGTTTGGAAAAATAGCGGTCAGCCGTATCAATCATGTCAGGACCTGTCGCCTTCAAGCCGACAAAGAGCATTACTCCTAAAAAGATAATCCCCGTAATTGACAGGAAACGTGTCTTTGTTTGTCTGATTTCACGTAAACTTGTTTTTAACAGTGCCGTTTTTTTCATTCCATACAACCTACCATTCTATATCGGCAACCGGAACAGGATGCTCATTTGTAGTCATACTCCGCACTTTTGCATCATTGATTCGAATAACCCGATCAGCCATCGGAGCCAAAGCCGAGTTATGCGTGATAATAATTACTGTTGTACCAGTGTTTCTGGCTGTATCCTGAAGAATGCTCAAAATTTGTTTCCCGGTTTCGTAGTCCAATGCCCCAGTTGGTTCATCACAAAGTAAAAGCTTTGGTTTTTTTGCAATCGCTCTGGCAATTGTTACACGCTGCTGCTCTCCTCCAGAAAGCTGTGCCGGAAAATTATCCAAACGGTCACCCAAACCAACAGATTTTAATACTTCGACAGGCTCCAATGCATCTGAAACAATTTGTGAAGCCAGCTCCACATTTTCTTTTGCTGTTAAATTGGGAACCAGATTATAGAATTGAAAAACAAAACCGACATCATTTCTGCGATAGGTGGTCAGTTCCTTGCTGTTGAATTTGGCGATATCTGTCGTATCTATAATAATTTGTCCTTCATCACAAGAATCCATACCGCCTAAAATATTTAAAACTGTCGATTTCCCGGCTCCACTGGGACCCAAAATAACTGCTACTTCACCCTTTTCTACAGAAAAGGTAATCCCGTCATTGGCCGTGATCACTGTATTTCCCATGTGATATCTTTTGTATTCATTTATTACATCAATATAACTCATCTGCATCTATCCTCTCATTAAAAATTTTATCACAGTTAGCAGTTAATTGCCCCGATATTCTTCCATTAGAAAATCTTTAAATGCCTTTTCCTTTGTCCGTTTTTTTCGTATAATATTTGAATGAGTGTAAAATGAAGGAGTAAACGTATGGCAAAGAAAAATGATTCTCTTAAACATCACCCCATGCTGCTATTGGCAGGCGTGCTGATTATTTTAGTATTAAGTGTTTTAGGTATACAGGTACCCGATCAGATTCAGGAGCTTTTTGGAATGGAGCCTGCACCTGTAGAACAAAGCATTCCTAGCCCTCCTTCAAATGGGGAGTCAACAAACCCGGGACCGGAAGAACTGGGAACTGCAACATTCACTGACAGTGAACTAAAAGACAGTAAAAAGGGATGGATCACCTATCACGAGCTGGATTCTCTGGGCAGAGCAACAGGAGCTGAGGCCTTACTTAAACCAGAAATGGTCAATACTGGTACTTCTGCAAAGCAGGAGATTCGTCCTCCCGGCTTTATTTCCGGAAAAGAACCCTATAATCATTCTCGCGGGCATCTTATCGGCAGACAAATGGGCGGCACCGGAGATGATGCAAGAAATCTGACAACCCTTTATCAAACACCTGTAAATACTCCCTACATGACAAAATATGAGAATCAGGTGCGAAAAGCTATGGATGACGGGGAAACAATCCGTTACCGAGTTACCCCCATTTACGAAGGTTCTGACTTGTTATGTAAAGAAATTGAATTGGAAGCAAAAGGTCTATCCAGAAATACAACTGTTAATTTTCTAGTGCGTATTAAAAACGAAAAGTAGGTGAATAAAATGGATTTTCACAAACTGAAAGAAGAACTTACTGAAAAAGACCCTCACAGCTTCTTAGCTTTGGCCTCAGCTGAACAGGAACAGTCCGACGATGATCCTTTTTTCGTCTTTCAAATGAATATTGAAGAAATCTTTGAAACCAGCATAAATTTTCTGAGCTCTGAAGAGACACTGTCCATGGAAGAAGTGAATGACTGGAAAGAAGCTGACTTTCTCGTTGTATGTCAAACAATTGATGGAGATTTCATCGGTGGGAACAAGGAGGAGACCTTTGTTATTCCTCAATCACTTTATAAGACCGACATTGAGATTTATCCTTATTTTTTAAGTGATTTCTTTATTGCCTATGAGGATGGAACTATCGAATCGCCTACATTACCACCTGTATGAACAATAAAAACTCTTGGGCTTGATATAAGCCCGAGAGTTTTTTATGTTTTATTTTTCTGTACGGTATCGTTCTACTCCATCAAGATAGGTTGCTTCCAGCTCCATTGACGGGTTTAGAACAATAAAATCTGCATCCCTACCGCTTGCGATCATTCCGCATTTATCTTCAATTTTACAGCTGACTGCCGGTACCAGACTTGCCATCATAATTGCCTGTTCAGGGGTCGCAATTTCCCAATCCACTACATTTTTGATTGCTTCTTTTAACTTAAGAATACTCCCTGCAAGATTACCGGATTCAAGACGAGCTGTTCCATCTTTGACAACTACCGGAAATTCGCCCAGATTATAATCACCATCGGGCATACCGCCGGCCATCATACAATCTGTAATTAACGCAACATGGTCATGTCCGGCTTTTTCCATCAGTATATCCGCCGCATTGGGATGAACATGATGACCATCACAGATTAACTCTGAAAAAACATGCTTTAATGACATCAGCGCACCCACCATCCCGGGTTCACGATGATTCAATGCTCTCATTCCGTTGTAAGCATGAACAAATACACTTGCTCCGGCTTCTACTGCTTCAGCAGCCTGCTCCAGTGTTGCATCGCTGTGTCCCAAGGAAACAACTACGCCTTCGTCAGTCACCGTTTTGACAAATTCTTTAACACCTTTACGTTCAGGGGCCAATGCAATTTTCTTGATCAAACCGCCGGAAGCTTCCTGCCAGTCATGGAAAGCAGCCAAATCAGGATCTCCAAAATAACTAGGATTTTGCGCCCCTTTATGTTCCTCAGTAAAAAATGGTCCTTCAAAGTAAATTCCCTGAATCTTAGCTCCAGGAACTTCCTGATAAACCTTTCCGATTGTTTCAGCAACAGCCTTCAATCTTTCTTTGCTGGACGTCAATGTTGTCGGCAGAAAAGAAGTCACTCCACAGGAAAGAAGTCCTTCCGACATAACTTTTATCCCTTCTGCATCATTATCCATTACATCATGATTCATAAATCCATGAATATGCGTGTCTACCAGTCCCGGGGCAATCCACTTTCCTTCTTCTTTAATAACCTGAACTTCACCATCAGGCAGTTCTTTGTAAAAATCTCCAAATATTCCATCGGTTATTTCCAGATAACCCGGCCCTTTTACATCACTTTTCAAAAAGAACTTTTCTGCGAAGACAAATGTTTTCATAACCATCCTTCTTTCTTTAATTATCTCACTGTTTAAGTTACTCTTTCTCAGCCTATAAGTCAAGAATGGTGTAGACCATTCCTTCTATAATTTCATCGTTGCTATTTGGCCTATCTGTTCAGTTAATTTGCTGTAGACTTCTGCATCCTTATCATTACCGGTCATTGTCAACAATTTGCTTTTCAGGTCAAATAATTCTTCTAAGTAGTAATAGCTGTTCTTTTTTCGTGCCCAAACAATACCCTGATCAATAAGAACCTGCGCTTCATTCGGTCTGTTTTCCTGAAGAAGAAATGAGGCATAGTTAAAAAAGATCTTTGTAAGTTCCGCATTGATTCTTTCATTTGGCAATTCATGAAAATAATAAATACTTAGCTTCAAATATTTCTCAGCTGCATCATTTTTCCCCATCAAGCCATAGACACTGCCCAAACAGCTGATTAACTGAATTTCAAGATCGGAAAGATTACTCTTATTTGTCTGATAGGTATACGACAGCCCTTTTCTTAAGGAAAAAACAGCCCGTTCATAATTATGGTATAAATAAAATTCACAACTTCCCAAATAATAATAGTAGCGCTGCCAGTCCGTATCCAGATAAATACGTTCTTCCAAACCAGTTTCTTTTATGGATTGAATCAGCTTATCATATTCCTTGTGGCGGAAATAGTTGCCAAATTTTTCAAACATCTGTGTCACTACCTGAACTTCTTTCGATTGAAACTGCATGATTTGATCCATCGTCACACCGAGTCGCTGACAGATTTGCTGCATCACGACCACATTCGGAAGCTCTTCATTATTTTCAATCCGACTTAAAACGCTTTGCGAACAAATATCTTCCGACAGCATCTTTTGAGTCAGCTTTCTTTTTTTCCGTATCTCTTTGATAACACTTCCAAAAGAATTCATACTCTCACTCCTAATAAAACATTTTATAAAAAATGATTATCAAAAACATTTAATTAATTAAAAATATGCGAATTCGCATTTTGAATTTATTGTACTTTATTGCATAATAAACTGCAAGAAACTTCATTCACTTCACCAACTGTCAACATCACTTTATTTTTTAAGACTAAGGAGTGTTATTTATCGCACAAGAACAAAAAGTCAGCTTTACTTGGGAAAAAGACAATCATGTTGGCTATGTAGAAAAAGAGTATGAGAATTCATATTTAGTTGTGGTTAATGATCCCAGCTCTGATATGAAAGAAAAATATACAAATCGAATGGTCATCAGCAAAAAAGAATGTACAATGATTGACTAAAAATGACTACTAAGTAAGCTAAAATTGCAAAAAGAGAAGAAATGACGACTGCTTAAATACTTTTTAAGCGGTCTTTATTTTATACGATTTCCATTACCACATTCAATCTGTGCGAAACATTATGACTAAGCAATAAAATAAATAATTTTCAAACAGATAGTTCCTGTAACATTCAAATAAATATTCTATTGTTCTCTATGCAGTAATCACTCTGTATACTCGAACAGTTTATCTTCAATTCTTAATAAAATGAAAAAACTGGAAACCTTTAGGAGGCCCCAGTCTTTGACTGCTATTTTTGTCTATACGTACTCAAAAACTCTGTCATCTTTTCGGTTGTATATTTCAGATCCTCCATTTTAGGGAGATAAACAATTCGAAAATGATCCGGCTGATTCCAGTTAAACCCACCGCCATGAACCAATAAAATATGATGTTCATGAAGAAAGTCCAGAACAAATTTTTCATCATCATAAATATTAAACTTGGCAACATCTATTTTAGGGAAAATATAGAAGGCTGCTTTCGGCTTAACAACTGATAACCCGGGAATATCCTTGATTGCATTATAAATAAATTCACGCTGTTCGTAAATTCGTCCGCCTGGAAGCAGAAGCTCATCTACACTCTGATAACCGCCCAATGCTGTTTGGATAATTTGCTGAGACAGTACATTAGAGCACAATCGCATAGAAGAAAGCATATTTAATCCTTCAATATATCCTTGCACTCTTGTTTTATCTCCGCTTAGAACCATCCAGCCACATCTAAAGCCAGCCACACGGTGAGATTTTGACAATCCATTTAACGTCACAACAAATAAATCAGGCGCCAATGTTGCAATCGGAACATGAGTTAAACCGTCCATTACCAGACGATCATAAATTTCATCTGAATAAATAATCAAATCGTTCTGTCTGGCGATCTCCACGATTTCCAATAACAATTCTTTGGGATATAAAGCACCTGTCGGATTGTTAGGATTAATAATTACAATCGCTTTTGTGTTGGATGTAATCTTTGACTTGATATCATCAATATCAGGATACCATTCTGCTTGCTCATCACAAATGTAATGAACGGGGTTTCCTCCTGCCAGGGAAACAGATGCTGTCCATAAAGGATAATCCGGCATTGGCACCAATACTTCATCTCCGTTATCAAGTAAGCCCTGCATACACATGGTAATCAGCTCGCTGACTCCATTCCCGGTATAAATATCATTAATCGTCACATTAGGAAATTTCTTTAACTGACAATATTGTTCAATGGCTTTTCTCGCTGAAAAAATTCCCTTCGAATCAGAATATCCTTCAGAGTTGCGTACATTCATAATCATATCTCGAACCACTTCATTTGGGGCATCAAACCCAAATGGGGCGGGATTCCCAGTATTTAATTTCAAGATATTGATGCCTTCCTCCTGCATTCTGTCTGCTTCTTCTAAAACAGGACCACGAACATCATAACTTACATTTTCAAGTTTTTTTGACTTTTCAAAATTTCTCATACTGAATCCCTCATTTTTAAAATTTATACTGTCTAAGTTACGCCAGTATAGAAAAAAATGCAATAAAAAATTGACTGAATCTTTAAACTTTTTTGAACAGTCTTCCATCCTGTCAAAAATAGTATCTGAAAATTTAATTATTTTCGCAAATTTTATAATCAAGTTAGCCACCTAAAAAATAAAAAAACATCCTAGTGAAAAATCGTGTATTATTGAGGTTCCAACACCAATCAATAAGGAGACTTTTCACTATGACTTATACACATT
>NZ_JADOEP010000022.1 GCF_016745275.1 Enterococcus sp. BWB1-3 | reverse complement strand
TTTCAAAGTACTATCAGATAACACTAGCTGTCCGTTCGTTTATTCAGTGGGTTAATACGGTTCCTACACAGGTGATCGATCGGTTATGCTTATAATTCAAATTCTTTTACAGGTTTTATATAGATAAAAATATTCCAGTTGCTCAATTTAGAGCGATGGAGCTTAAAGCAATCTCAAAAGTGGAAACAGATGATATATTTTTACCTAGATTTATGCGAGCTAAGATGCAATTGCTTGAACCGCAATTGATAGGAGCATTTGGGGAAGGAGATTTTATACCTGCCATCATGTTTTCCGAAAACAATTTATCATTTTATGTAAGTGATGATATAGATTACAAAAAAATGAGTATTCACATGGGGATAGAAGAAACCTCAGACTACTATTTAAAGGCTCAACAAAAATCTAAGGAACGATTGTTTTATTCTATGTTTGACGGAAATTGTTATACTGCTATAAAAGAAGAATTTAGTAATAGGTATTTATATAATAGTTCAGTAGAACAAGGTTTTGGATGTTTTATTGAAACAAAAAATAGAAAAGTTATTGAAATTGTTACTGAGAAATTCGATTCTGGTGAAGAAGTAGATATATTATTTAATAGTTTTGATTCGGTTTCATATTGGTTAGAGCAATACTATTCAATAAATGAACTTCCAGAAAATCATGTGATATATTTGCGCATAGAAGAAGATTTAGAAAAATATTATTTAGCGGATGAAGTTAATAATGAAGAACAAGAACCTGTAATAAATGTAAGAAAGACAGAAAATGTTATTATATGGAATATTACTTCACAAATTTATCAAAAAATGGGAATGGCAAAAACAAGTAGCTATGAACGAAAGCTCATTAGTGAACTCATTGATACTCTCGAAACTTCTGATTTGGATGTTTTAGATCGAATATTTTATCCTGAATATAAGAAAAAAATGACTGGGTTGCTTCTTGATGATAATGGAAAACTTAGAGTTCCTACTCATGGATTTCAACTTTTAAAAATTAGTGAGTACGAGACGAATCAGTTGTTGGATGAATTGGGAGAATACTTGAAGGAACAAGGCTATTCTTATGGTGCGATTCCTAAAAAGGACAATCCACAATTTTGTAATAAAATAGTTGGTTTTTTGTATTCTATTTTAGAAAAAGAAGCAAATATATTCAATAAAAATCAATTGTTAAAATTTTTGATAGCTCAAATTGAAACACTTCTTCCTGTACAATTAAGAGGAGAATCCTCCTACAATAACGATATAGCTCTTTCAGTTCAAGAAAAAGATCGTTTTTTTGAGCAATTAAATGAAAATAATAGAAATTCAATAGCAACAAAATTTTTGTTAGAATATGTAGTTGCATCACCAATTACTGGAAAGAAAAATATAGGAATGTGGGAGATTGAGCGACTTTTAGCAATATGCTCATTAATAATCGAATGGGCACATCGGAGCGACTATTTTAAATATAACTTTGTAGATACAACAATAAATTTTCTACAATCAAATAGGATCGGTATTAAGAAGAAAGACTTTAAAAATGTAAATTCAGCAATGTTAGCTTCTAGAAATCTTCAGTTGGAAAACTCTAATCTATCTATTTCGGAGAACAGAAGATATGTTGAAAGAGTGGAGCAGCTTTTTGAGTCTAAGCTAGATGGTGCATTTATTGAAGCATTTGGATATTCTTATGAAGAGTTCAATTTGGTGATAGGAGGTTTAATAGATACACATAATAATCTAGAGAAAATAGTATGGATTGAAGAGGAAGATGAGTTAGTTCACAAAATATTTAACGATTTAGACAAAAAAATTAGTGAGATTAAAATAGTGTCAGTATTAGATTCTATTACTCTTTTAGAAAGAGAAAAATATTTAACTCCACCAAAAGGATTTGAAAAACTGGATATTTTTCCTTGGAGATTTAATCGACGACTATCATTTATTAGGCGACCTTTGATAAAATATAGTAATAGGTATATATTCGGGGTTAGGAATGTCATATATGCTCAAAAATATTTAATGCGGCTAATTTGGGGCGGGCGTTTAAAAACCAATAGTCAAAAAATGAAAGATGTTATGTCTAAGTTACGAAATATACTAGGAGATGAATTTAATGATCAAGTAAAAAATATACTCGGAACTTACTCTGATTTACAAGTAATAAAAGGTGTATCTAAGATTGGGAAGCAACGTATTTCTGATGAAAAGAACAATACTTTGGGTGATATAGATATTCTTGCTATTAATCAAAATCATAAAAAACTATTTGTTATTGAAACAAAAGACTTCAGTTTTTCAAGAAATCCATATAAACTAGCAATGGAACAAGAAAAAGTTTTTACAGGAGATAAGGCATTCTTAACTAAGCATTTAAAAAGAAGCGACTGGATTCGTAAAAATTTAGGATGTGTGATTGATAGCTATGGATTAGAAGCTGGGGATTGGAAAGTTGTTACTATATTTGTTGTTTCCGAGCAATTGATGACAAAAGATTTGCTAGATACCAAAGGAGTCAAATTCATTTCATTAAAAGAATTAAATTGTAACTTGTTTAAATAAATACTGATTTTGGTTCATATATTTTTTAGTATTTTAGCTTTAAAAGTTTCAAACACTTTCAAAATGACTGTTTTGAAATGAAGTCAAGAAAAATAAGAACAAAAAAATTCCCTGCCAAGTATTATCTTAGCAGGGTTTTATTTTGGTAGGGAAAATGGTAGGGAACCATATCATTTTTAATGAAAATCAAGCATTTCATAAGTTGAAAAACGTTGATTTATCGGCATTCCCCATCCTTATTATGTTGGCTCTTTATTCCCACTCAAAAATAAACAAGTTTCGCATAGTAGGAAATAGCTGATTTAACAGCATTTCAAACAGTTTGAAGCATTTTAAAGTGAGTACGTTTTTCTAGGACTGTTATCAAAGTGTTATCACAGATTTAAAGTTTTTTTCGTTTGTTAACTATGAGTGAGATTATCGTTAATAATAATAGACTGGCGATAGAAAAATAGAGAACGGCATTACTCCATAATATATGTTCTGATTGCCAACGATTACTTTCTAGTAGTACATCTTGAATATTAAAATACCCGACTGGCAAGTATTGAATTATACTGTCTGGAATAGCAGACCCTAACATATTGTAGTCTGAAAAGGCTAACAAGACACCAAAAATGAGAATGATAAAGATAAAATTTGTTGAAAATAGATTAACTAAGTATATTGTTAATGAGATAAAGAAGGTTAGCAATAACATTAAGATAAAGAATTTCATTAAAAATTCTATTGCTGGCATATGGGTATAAATATTTTGAAAGCTAGTATAAAAAATAGGATATTCTAGATTTCCTAACGTATTAATTGTAGTTACCACACCTATTGATATTGCTAAAGATACTATTAGCGAAACAATTACGTAACTTGAATTTGCGAAAATAGAGTTGAAACTAACTTTCCAAACTTTTATGGGTAGGATATTCAGTATATCAATAGAACCTTTCTTTTTATTGCTTGTATAGATATATGCAAAGATTATCACAATAAAAATTAGGAATATTGTTGATGGAATAATTTCTATTAATCTCAAAAATCGATTAACAGCTGGGATAGTCGATTGGAAACTATCAATTCTGGTAATATTTTGAGTCTGAAAAGTTTCTAGCTGATATATCCGTTTTGTTTGTTCACCGATATCAAGACCGGATAGCGTTCCACTCAAAATGCGATCTTTCATCAATTGTTCATATTCTAATTCGGATTCTATTAATAAAGAATACGAGTTCTTATCGTAGGCATTCAGAATATTTTCTAAAGCTTTGTTACTTCTTAGTACAGCTTCATAAGTATGGTTTGCTTCGGGGATATCTTTCAAATCTAATGCTGAATTTTCCCCAGCAATCAACTGATTTTTCAATTCTTGATACATATGTTCCTTACTAAAAGAGTTGCTAGGAGAAATCATGGTAGGAAAGATAAATAATATGAAGAACCCGATAAGTACTATTAATAATCGAGGATTATTAAATAAACGCTTAAATTCAAATTTCATAAGAGCCTCCGTTGAATAGAGTATGGTATGTTTCTGAAATGTCTGAGTCAGCTGTTGAGATACATAGTTCTTTTTTTTCGTGGAGAAACACCACTTTATTACATATAGCTTCAATGTTAAACAGGTTATGAGAAGAAAAAAATATGATCTTTCCTTTTTTACTTTGCTCAATGAAAAAAGTATTTATGATAGAAATACTTGTAGGGTCTAGCCCGTTTAAAGGTTCATCTAAAAGAAGAATGTCACAATTACTAATCAAGTACATTGAAAGAATGACATGTTGCTTCATACCCAAGGAAAGTTCATTTATCTTTTTGTCTAAATAATTTTCTGTTTCGAATAATTTGACTGCTTCGTTCAAAGTGATGGGAGATTTCCAGTACTCTTTTATTAAGAGTAAATGATCTTTTACAGTTAAGTCATCAAATAAATTTGAGGTACTTTCTACATAGAAAATTTTTTTTAGAAACTGCTCTCTATTATCCAAAATAGAGTTTTTTTCTATTTCTATAGTTCCACTACGTAAAGGTTTAAGTCCTGCTATAGCCCTCAAAAGAGTAGTTTTTCCAGAACCATTAGGAGCAACAAAACCAACAATATCTCCAGCAAATAATTGAAGATTAAAGTTGTTAATAACAATTTTTTTTGAGTAATTTATCGATACATTATTTAGATTTATCATATTTTATCTTCTTTCTGTTTACATAATAAGTTTTATAATATTATATACTAGGAAGTTAAAAAAATGAATAAGGAGTTGGTTTTTTTGAAGAAAATTTTAGCAATGAGTTTCATTTTGGTATCTTTATTTATAGGTAATTCAAGTGTTGAAGCTTCAGAAACTGAAGGTTTTGGTTCTGAACAAAAAGCTATTGAGTCTAGTGTAGTTGATAATCCATATCTAAATCAATATGATAAGGAGATGTTATCTCAAGGAGCGATTCTAAATAGAGCGAGAGCTATTAGCGTTAGAGTGGAGGACTTCTTTTTTCAGGACAATGCAATTTTTGGTGGATGGAGTCCACTATACGGGTTCACTTATAGAAGTTTGATTTGTAGAAATGGATATAGCTATAGTCATTGGTATGTATACAATTCATGGTGGACTTGGTCTGGTGGCGGAAAAGATGTGTATCAATTCAAAAAAGTATATAACGTTTGGTAATAAATTATCTCTTTAAGACTTCCTAAACAGAAAAGTGGCCTTTACTAATAAAGTAGGGTGACTTTTCTATTTTTATAGAATTTTATTGCTTTTTCTCAATATATTTCAAGTCTTGAACAAGTTTGTGGATTTCACTAATCTTTTCACTAGAAGGAAGAATACTCTCAATTTTTGGTGCATAAGTAATATAAGGTAATTTATCCTCATAAATGTCTTCTTGGTCTATATATCCCTTACTATAATCTTCCTCGAATTTCTTTTGATCCAATACCTTTGTTTCAGTAAAAATAGTTTCCAAGTATTTAAGAGAAGAGGCTAGAGTATTGAGTTCATCCCTCATTTGAGGGGGAGGTAGTACAGACGAAAGATTCGAATATACTTCATTTTCATCAAGTTCAAATACCCACTCTAATCTTTTTACACTATTTGACAGGGGAATGATTTCTTCAAATGACTCATTAGGATTTCCGTACGAATCGTGCAAGTCAGTAAAGAAGATAAAAAGCTTGCATATGAACTATTGATAAATAAAAACTATTATTATCAGTATGATTATGTAATTATTTCTAATATGATCCATCATTTCTCTTTAAAGGAGGCTGATTTGATTATATTGAAATCATTCCCATTAAAAGATGAGATAAATAGAGATGAAAAAAACTAAAAAGTTTGCTTACAATGTAATGATAAACATCATTACAAAACGAATTTATGACAATAATTTAGATTATGCGGAAAAATATTTAGAATTAGCGAAAAAACAGGATGGCTTTTCTAACAACTATAGTTATAGGCTAGATATTGAATAGTTGACGAACTTATTAAAACTCGTTGTAACTGGCGAACCTGAATATTATAATAGTGTACTGAAATTTATAGAGATTTTTAAATTGATTGGCGATCATAAATATGCAGAACGATTGAACAAAGAATTGAAATCATTAACTTATGATAAGGGAAGTTTGAATGAAGGTTTTCCTGTAGGTTTGATAAAAGAGAGATAGAGAGGAGGAAATATTATTCAGTTATTAGAAATTAAGCCGTTACTATCTGACATGAGAAAAAATGGAGAAACACTTGATAAATTCCGATTTGTCTATAACAAAGTAACTTTTGAGGTTATTTTCTTTATTGATAGTACCCCGTTTGAATTATTGTTTGGAGTAATTGACGAAAACTATAGTTTTATTTTGGAGTTGAAACCTGGCTTTCAATTAGAATCACTTCCTGATGACGTATTTTACAAATTATGTGATATTTTGAAATTAAGACCAAGTAAGGAAGGATTAACTTCTTACAAATTTTTGCAATATTTTGCGAAAAAAATACCATCTAGTTATAGTGGAGCAAGAGTACAACCTCATGAAGTAGCCCAATATAAAAAAAGTGATGTGCCAGAAGCGGACAAAAAATATTTTTGTGGATGGAAAATATTTAGAAGTAGTAGTCCAAAGAATGCTAGAAATTTTGAGAAAACTAGAGAGCATTTAGGAGAATCAATTTATAAGTTTTGTAAAGAACATAGTATAAGTTCTTGTTGGACTAATCTTCCAGAAAAAAGAAAAGATTACTATTCTCCCCAAAGTTATTTAGCGAAAAAAGTGAATCACTAGTAATCGTTTTGTAGACCATTTGGTAGCACTTGATTTTTTGTAAAGAAATGGTCTGTATTTCTTTATGAAAAATCAAGTGCTACCAAACGGAAGTGCGGTAGTTTGTAGTTATTAATATAAAAAAGTTACTTAAATAAATCTTTTCTCAAAACATCTATCATTAAACTGAAGGATGTTTCATCTTTTTGTTCAATAAAGATCATCGTTTGTTTGATAACTTTGGGATTATTAGTAATGAGCTGTAATTTTGGAATAGACATCTTTAAGTCGTTCACTGCGTTCTTAATACGTTCTTGTTCTGAAAGTTCTGCTATATTGTATCTTGCTACACCTAAAGAAAATTTAGCTTCTTTTGGATAAAGTGCAATCTGAGCGAAAGTAATAATTGATTCATAAACCCTCTGTTTTTCTTCAAATATATATTTTTTTCTATCTTTGAAGGGGTCAAAAAATAAAGTTGATAAAATAAGGGTAAATATAGATGAACTCAAAATGCTAATTAATATAGTGAATATGCTAGTACTGTCCAAATTGAGTACCTCCTTTTTGAGTTTATAAAATATGTTTTAAAAGTACACGATTACATTATACCAGAATAGTGAACAATAAATTGTATAAATTCGGCAAGCTAATTATTCATAAGTACCCTCTGGAAAATCCTTTTATCATTATAGTATAATGGTATTTAATTTATATTTTTTAATGGGAGTTAAAATAATGGATGAGAGAACAAATAATGAAAAAATAGCAAAGCAGGAAACTGTAAATATTAAGTTGAGTTTTTCAAAGGATACAAAAATAATCAATCAAAGATGGTATAAAAAAATGGATATTAGAAAATTTTTAAAATCAATTTTCTCACGACTACTTACAATTATTTTGACTTTAGTATTTGCAGTACCTGCTACATATCATATTCAAGAGTTGTTAAAAATAAACAAAGAAGAGATTACTTATAAAGTAGACTTTGATGCAAAATATATATCTGAGAATGAAATTGAACTTGAAGGATGGTATGGAGAAGAGTATAAATATTCGTTTGGTACGACATTAAATTTAAATATTAGTTCTGGATCATTACAATATGCGTATTTAGTTTATACAAAACACGATAATGAAGAAATATCTAGGACAGATTTCCATAAACTAGATTTTGATCTTCAATCAAATTTGAATGCATGTTCTCTTCTGGATATAACGATTAGGGGAGTTAGTGACGAAAAGATATTAACAAATGCTGAAATATCTACAGAGCTTTCCTATGGTTCAATGGAACAAAATAAAGTAAAAGATATCTATTTACTTACTATAGACAATCAAAATAATTCTAGTGTTGTATTATTTACTGTGCAAGGTACCCATGTTTCACAGCAGCTATCAGGAAATGGACATAGCATTTTAAGCACAATTAATCCAACTCCTTTTCAATCTCCTGTAAAATTTGAACAAATAAACTCTTTTGATTTCTTAGATGTGGAAGTTCCAAATAGTATTTCAGAATCTTTTGTTAAAAATAAAAAACAGATAGTATCTATTTGTTCTGATTTTACATCTTTTAAGTAATTGATATTTAGTTTTGAGTATTATGAAGTCCGATAAGAATAATATAAACTGTTATCAAAGTGTTATCACAAGAAAAGAAAAAGCCCTGAGAATCCCTATAAATAAGGACTTTCAAGGCTTTTTGTCTCATTCCCACTCTGTAATGATAGATGTTGGTTAGGCGAGAAACAAGCGATATGAAAGGATTTAGTGTCCTTTCAATTTTTTTGATTTAATTGGTTATAGTCGGGTTGGTTGCAAAATGGTTGCTTACATTAAACAATATAAACAGTTTTAAATCTCCTATTTCCCATTCGGCTTTTATTCCAAAGGTATTGATTTCCATTCAGTTTCGGATACAGCATGATAGATGCCAATTAGAGTAAGTTCTTTATTAGAAGTTTTAATTATATTGATTTGAAATGGAAAATTAGGGATGGTTGGGTCAGAAATACCAATTATCCAGCCGTTGGATTTTATTGTAGGACTTTGAAGGCAGTTTTCTAAGAAACCATTTGTTGTTATTCCATGAAATGGTGCTATTACTTCTGCCTCATCTTGCTCATTTGACAGAGCAACTAAAAAAAGAGACTTTGGTTCCATATAATATTTTGCTTTAATATTAATTGTTAAAGTATTGTCAATTAATGCTGTATGAGCTACTAAATTAGAAAACTCTGTTTTTTCATTTACATAGGTGTTTTTCTTCTCAATTACGTTACTTGCTTGGGTAAGAGTTACTTCTAATCCGTCAGTAAACAAATCCAAAAATAAAGTTTGGGTTAGAATTACAGGTATAATTGAACCATCAAGTCTAACAGGAATTAGTTTCACGTCAGATCGAGCAGAAAGCATTATTGCATTTTGCCATTCCATAGTAACCATTTTACTTTCAAGACTGTTTTTTGATATAAAGAAAAAGAAAAACTTACATCTTTCCAAACCTGCATTCATTTTATCAATAATTCCTTCTCCAGGTTGAATAGACCATGAATCATAGAAAACATTTTCTTGACCATAAGTCTCGCTTAAGCGAACAGCAAATTGTTCCACAATTGGTTTATCTTTATAATTATGAGAAATAAAAATCAATGAAATCATCCTCTCTTACTACAGGCATTAAATCTAGTTTAAGCATATCATGAAATCTGTTTTCCGGAAATAGTCAAAAATTTTATGGGATGAAACCTTAAATGTTTAAATCCCATAATGTTTATTCTATTTTCCTGCTAGATTATGTTATCTGCTAAATTAAGAAATTAGCAATCCATTTCCCTAGAATGTAAAGTAATTGGACTAATACATAAAAAAATTGACATATGGAAATAGTTAGAACTATCGTAATTGCTGAGATAGCAAAAAATATGAGTATTTTATTTCTTTTTATGCTTCTCATATGGAGTTTAAGTTCTTTTAAGTCTTCTTCACTAGGATCAAATAGATCAAAATTAAAAAATATTTCCTGTTTACAATGAGAGTGTATATGTCTTGTGTATAGCCTTACTTTTTCTTTAAACCAGTACAAATTAAATGGAGTTGAAAAAGGTCCTATTTTTTTATCAAGTAATCTAAAATAAGACAAAATCCATGCAGAGTTTCTAAAAAATCTTTTAGATTTGAATATCTTATTTTCTATCTTATTATTTTCAAAGGTCGCATTATATACTTGTATCTCGAAAAAGTTCCATTTAGAAGTAGAAGGGATAGTTTGAAATTTCTTTTTTGTTTTTGGATTTAAATCCGTTTCATTAAATGAAATCTCTACTAATTTTTCGTAGTGTACATCACGGTCAATCTTATAGAAAATAGCTTTTCCATCAATGGAAATAAGCTCCTCATCACTTTTATTCAGTAAATAAAGGTCCATTTCAAAAACATTATTAGTTTTGTTATATATTTCATCTATAGCAAGGAATTGAATGTTTTGTAAAATATCTGAATAATGCTTATCTGGACCTTTATACTTTTCATAATATTCACGCATGTTTCTATTAGATATTCTGTCACTATAAATTGCTATTGAGATAAGGACAATAAAGAAAAGTAAACCAATAATAGAAAATGGATAGTCTATAAATAACTTTAAAGTGGTATATATTGGTTCAAAAAAATAGATAAATAATGATATTAAGCAGACAATGAGCACGATTTTAAAAATCTTCTTATGTAATACTTCTTTAAGTGAATTGAAAATGAGCATATACTACCCCCTGTTAATATATTTCAAGCAAAAAAAGTTGGAATTTCTTTGATTAGATTTTCCCGTATTTTAGACGCTAACATTACTTAATTCAGAATAGTCCATCAGA
The DNA here is from genome assembly GCF_016745275.1 of Enterococcus sp. BWB1-3. GTDB lineage: Bacteria > Bacillota > Bacilli > Lactobacillales > Enterococcaceae > Enterococcus_L. Next base: position 59,422 of record NZ_JADOEP010000022.1, on the reverse strand, counting down.
TTTCATAGAATCATATTCTTTTTTTACCTTTGCCAATGGAGCTGGGAGGCTCATTTCAGTATGCAACTTATCTAGTTGTTGTATAATATCTTCTTTTAAAATTTTGTAAGATTCTTCCTTTGATAAGTTTAGATAGCTGTGAGTTTTAGGATCGGCTACTTGATTAATTAGATGGAGTAATTCCTCAAACTCAACTAATTTTTCGTTTGAGTTCTCTTTAGCAAAAGATAAATATTTAGTCCCTAAATTGAAAAAGTTATAGGATTGTGAAATGTCGTGTTTAATATTAGGACGTTCTTCTTCGTAGGTTAAGGCTAAATTTTCTAACTGCTTTTCAAAAAAATCTATTCCTCTTTTATATAAATCATTAATTTCTAACCCTCCAAGTTCACTCAATTTCTTTAGACGTTTGGGACTAGGGACAGAAACACCACGTTCCCATCTGCTAATAATACTTGCTGAAGGTTTAGGAGAATCAAATTCTTGTGAAAATTCTTCTAAGGTTAGCCCCTTCTTTAAACGAATATCACGAATGTTTCTTCCTAGTTGCTTATCTCTATAGTTAGGTTCTTTCATCTGTTATCCTCCTAATAGTCTATCACTTATTTCTTATTTACCATTATAACACAATCAAAGCTTTTTTTCGTAAATTGACGCAAAAGTACTTGACGTATTTTTACGTAAAGGTTATTATTAGTTTGTCGTAATGACGCAAAATGACGTTTGGAGAGAGGTGGAAATATAAACTCAGAAGAGATGGTTTCAAAAATTGATGGTTTAAACAGCGTATCTACATTTCATCGCTGGCGAAAGTTTGCGGAGGAATTATGTAATGTGAAATTTCAACAAAAAACAATTCAAATAGGAAAAACAACCTATACGAAAATCTATGAATTTTCTGAATCAGATGTTGAAAAATTTCGTCAAGTTTCTGATTTGAGAAATCGAGGACGACCTATAAAGGAAGCTGTTGTTGAAGCTTTTGAAAAACAAGTTATGAAAAATGAAAAAGAAGTAGAGAACAAATTGATCCTTGACAAGTTAATAAAATTCATTAAGAAAATGAATGAGCAGGTAGACGATCTAACCGCCAAAATGACTGACATGAATCGGCAGATGATCTTAGTTAGGCGTGAAAACTACCAGTTAAAAGAGCGTATCATTGAGTTAGAGAATGGGAAGCTAGATAAGCCTTTTTCGAGAAAGAAATCTTGACAGATTTCCCTTTCAACTGACGATTTTGTCAACAAAGACAAAAATCGGCAGATTGGAAGTAGGAAAGATGGCAAGAAGAGCGAAGCGAGAAATCAGTGCTTACTAATAGCACTGTAACATTATGCTTTGCTTCTTATGAAACATCTTATTTAACAAGGTTTATGGCACGTCTAACCATGCGCAAAATTGTTGATGAAAGGAATGTATAATTGAAGATAAGCCAGAAAAATGTAACGGCTAAAATTGATTGGCTACAAATTATTTTTTATCATTGTTCAATTGAAGAACTGTTGGAATCTCTTTTAAAAATTGAAAAGCAATGTTTTTTAGTAGAGAAAGCTCAAATTCGGCACAAGGAGTATGATGTTTGCTATTCCTATGGTTCTTTAAGGATATATACGTTTGAATTTCCTCTTAATGATGAAACAGAATGTTATTTGGTTTTTAGTGGAGATGCTTGTAGTTTGTATGAAAGGCTGCTTATTTCATTAGAAAGTAGTTGGATCATATTTTTTCAACAGCTTGTATTACAGTTTAATCAACGTTTTAAAGTCAAACGTTTAGATATTGCGCTTGATGATCGAAATGAACAGCCTTATTTTAAGGTCGAGCAACTGATTAAGCTGTGTAAGAAAAAAAGATATGAGTCTAGAAAACGAAAATTTCATGTAACTGAGAGTAATGTAGTTGGAACAAAAACCAGTAAAACACTCTATATTGGGAAGCGAACGTCAGATATTATGTTTCGGATATACGATAAAGATTTAGAAACAGCCCAAAAGGAAAAAAGAGCAGTTCAAGAAATTGGCTCTTGGAAACGTCTTGAAGTGGAATTTAAGCGAGAAGTAGCTCATTCGGTAGTCGAATTGATTTCACAAGACAATCAATCACTAGAAGTATTAATACGTGGATTTGTTAAACAAGAACTAACTTTCTATTTAGACGATAATCATACAAGAATTCCTCGATTCTGGAAACGCTACTTAGGAAATGTTGCTCCATTAAACATACCAAGAAAATATGAGATTAGAGGGTTGAAAGACACGGAACAATGGTTTTTGTTTGGAGGTGGTTTATCTACGTTGAAAGCTTTTGATTTTTTGGCTAAGAATGATGCTCTAGGGTATTTACAGAATTTAGCACAGGAGGTAGAGGAAGCAGAAGTATCTCGATCTTTAACAAAAAAGATTGTCGATCATTTGGTTGATATCGGACGAGAGGATTTAATAGAATCAGTCTATTTAATGACAAAAAAAGAGAACTTAAGAAAGGATAAGATTATCCAGTCTCAAGCTCCACTTTAAACTTCGCAATTTAAAGTATAGCACAGATTGGGTAATCAATAAAGAGAAGTTGGAGGAAGATTATTGATTACAATTACAAAAAAAGAGTTGATTGAGTTAGGTTTTGGACCAAGCCAGTCAGCAGAAATCATTAGAAAAGCTAAGGCTTTAATGGTAACTAAAGGTTGTTTATATTATACAAGTAAACGCTTAGGAAGAGTGCCTGTAACAGCGGTTGAAGAACTTTTGGGTATAAAGCTATCTCAATACGAGGAAGTGAAGCAGCATGCCTAAAATTTCAAATATCTATCAAGATAAAAAGTCTGGGAAATGGTATTATGTCGCAAATTTAGGATTTGATGAAGAGGGAAAAAGAGTTCGTAAATGGGGACGGGGTTTCACTACTCAGAAAGAAGCCAAGATTGCTTATGACGAGTATATGAACGATTTTTCGAAAAGTGCTATCCGCAAAAATAGCACCATGACCTATAAAAAATTCTTTGATGAATATTTTTTACCAGACTATAAGCAACGAGTGAGGAAGCGAACATATGATAACCGGCTTTCTTCAATGGATAAGCATTTGAATTACTTTAGTCGGTACAAACTATCTGATATTAGTGCGCCTATTATAAAGAAATGGCAGAATCAGTTATCAAAAGAGTATTCAAGTGCATACATTCGAAATATTTATGGCTTGTTTCAAATGAGTTTAGATTTAGCGGTCAAACTAGGTCTAGTTGCGAATAACACAGCTAAAATTGTTGGAAATGTAAAAAAACAAAAGCAAAAAATTGAATTTTGGACATTAGATGAATTTCAAAAAGTTATAGCTACATTTGATACTATTGATTATTATGAATTTTACACGTATACCAGTATCTATTTTTTGTTCATGACAGGTTTAAGATTAGGAGAGGCTCAGGCTTTGGAATGGAAGGATTTGGATTTAGCAAGGGAGACAGTTCGTATTGAAAAATCTATGTTCTATAAAAATGCACAAGAATTTTATTGTACTGAGCCTAAAACAAGAGCAAGTATTCGGACGATTGCCTTAGATGATGATTTGATGACGCTCTTAAAAGAATGGAAGGAAAAACAAGATAATAATGGTGGTTCCAAATATGTTTTGTCCTATAATGGACTGCCAACAAATAAACACACCTTACGCCATGTAATTAAACGTCATTCGGAATTGGCTAATGTTCATAAAATCAAAATTCATGCTTTAAGACATTCACATGCAAGTTTGCTTATTTCATTAGGAATCAATGCTTTAGACGTAAGAGATCGTTTAGGACATGAGGATATCGAGACGACTCTAGGAACTTATGGACATCTTTACCCTCATACCAACCGAGAAGTTGCTAATAAACTGACAGGAATTGTCATTCAGCGGAAGAATGAAGTACGTAGAGAAAAGAAATTCTCTGGAAATCAATATATTAAGAAAGTAGGAAAATAATATGCCGGAAATGAAGATGAAAGACTTTGATTTAGTTAATCAACTAGGTAAGGATTTACAATTAGTAGAAGTTACACCCAAAATTAAATATGAAATGAATGAAAGAACAGGAAGAAATGAACGGACTGGAGAAATTGATGGATACACGTATGAAGTATTAATGAAAGATAAACGATATAAAAGTATTCGTGTAACGGTGTTGGGAGAGAAGCCGATTATTACACAATCGGAAATTGATAAAATCGAAGAAGTAAAAGTTCAATTTGAAAATTTAGTTGTGAATCCTTATGTATCAAATAAGTTCATTGCGTTATCTTTCAAAGCAGATAACATGAAAGTTTTAAAATAGAATAATAGTAGATCAGAATAGTACCTAACTAATGGTATTGTTCTGATCTACTTCTTTTTGTTTGGATAAGCTTGTTTGTAGTCTGTTAAGTCCACGAGATAATCAATGCTGGTAGAATAAAAGGTAGCTAATGTTATTAAAGATGGAATAGGAATTTCCAAATCTCCTGTTTCATATCGAGAATAAGTTGTTTGACTGACATTTAAAAGCTTGGCTACCTGTTCTTGGCTTAAGTCAGTATCTTCACGTAAGTCGCGAATTCGATAATACATAAAATCACCTCAAAAGTAATTTTACGTTATGCGCTTTTTGCATATTGATTTCTATGCGAAAATCGCATAGAATAAAAATAAGAACTATGCTCTGGGATAAGGTCGTTTTTCGTTTGTTAGATTAAGTAGGTAGTCGATACTAGTAGAGTAATGGTTAGCTAAATTTATCAAAGATTGACTAGGAATGTCTAACTTACCTGTTTCATACCGAGAATAAGTTGTTTGGCTGACATTTAGAAGTTTGGCTACTTGTTCTTGGCTCAAATCAGCATCTTCACGTAGATCACGAATTCGATAATACATAAAATCACCTCAGGGCAATTTTATAGTATGCGTTTTTCGCATGTTTATTTCTATGCAAAAATCGCATAAAAATATTTGGAGGTATGAATAATGAAAAGCATAATAACTAAAAATAACCAACCGATCAAAGAAATTACTCAACAGGATATTCACGAATTAAAAGACTGCTTAGAGCAACTAGCTTCGTGGCAAGAGCCACTAAAGTTACTAAATAAATTTTTCGAAAATCAAGCAATTCCATTGAACAAGAAAAAAATTATGAGGGAGTTCCACTCACAAGCTAGAATTTTCAATACATTTCATGAAAACTTTTTATTTAGTACAAATTCATTAAAGAAGAAGATTGATAACCTAGGGGAGAAAGAGAAGATAAATATTTCTAAATAGGATAATAAATTCTATTGTTAACGGAGGCTGGGAATAAGAATTATTCTTGGTCTTTTTGTGTTAAAATAATATTTATTGAGTACTATTATTTTAGGAGGCTGTTTCATGAAAGCGGGAGAAAATGTTGAGTTTAATCAATCAAAATTTTTTAAATTCATCAGAGAACTAGGGAGTGGTGGAACGGGTGTAACTAATCTGTTTAAAGATGAGACTACAGATACTTTGTTTGCAATAAAAAAATATCAACCATCTAAAAGTAATTCAGAGTATGAGGAAGATTTTTATCTTAGATTTGTAGATGAAATAAAAATACTATTTCAATTATCTCACCCAAACATTGTAAGGGTTTATAATTATTACTTGTATCCTCAGTATACTTTAGGCTATCTTCAAATGGAGTATATTGAAGGAGTACCCATAGATGAATATGTAGATAATAATATTGTTGATCTTAATCAATTATTTCGAAGTGTTATAGATGCTTTTGTTTGTTTAGAAGATAATAATATTTTGCACAGAGACATACGACCTGCAAATATAATGGTTGATAATGACGGTCAAATTAAAGTGATCGATTTTGGTTTTAGTAAGATTTTAGATAGTGATAATTCGGAAAATAGTATTTATTTAAATTGGCCAGCGACAGAATTTCCAAATGAAGTTATAAACTCCAATGAATATACAAGTCAAACAGAAATATATTTTCTTGGTTATCTTTTTAGAAAGTTGATTCAATTAGATAGCAATGAAGATTTTAAGTTCTCCAATGTTTTAGAAAAAATGTGTGAAGTTGATAGCAAAAATAGATATGAGAATTTTGAAAATATTTCTGCAGATATCGCAAAAGGTGTCCTTTCAAACATGAGTTTTACAGAAGAGGAAAAAAATATATATTTAAATATGGCAGAGTCTTTGATGGGAATAATCATTAGATTTTATGGAAAATTCACTCCTGCTATAGAGGTAAATAAAGTGTTGAATGATTTGGAAATCGTGCTTAAAAGCAGTATTCTAGAAGATTTTATTCAAAATAATGATTTATTAGTAGAGGCTTTTGTAGATAATTCTTATACTTGCTCTAGTAATCACTATATTCGAGTAAGTACTGTTGAAAAGTTTTATAGAATGTTTTTAAATAGTGATTATCAAAAGAAGAAAATTATTTTAGAAAATCTAAAAATGCGTTTAAGCAAGATTGATATCAGAAAGGATCCATTTGATTTTAGTGATGATGATTTGCCTTTTTAGACAGGCTTATTGGTTGCAAAATGGTTGCAAAAAATAAAAAATAACCGTGAAACTCTTTAGTATCAAAGGGTTCACGGTTTCTTTAATTATTCCCACTCCACCGTTGCCGGCGGTTTGCTCGTAATATCATACACGATTCGGTTTACGTGGTCGACTTCGTTTACGATACGTACAGAGATCTTTTGCAGTACATCCCATGGAATACGGGCAAAGTCTGCGGTCATTCCATCGATTGAAGTTACTGCACGAATACCGACTGTGTAATCGTAGGTTCTTCCGTCACCCATTACACCGACGCTGCGGATGCCCGGCAGAACAGTAAAGTATTGCCAAATGTCTCGGTCTAAGCCGGCACTGGCGATTTCTTCACGAAGGATTGCATCCGATTCGCGAATAATTTCCAGTTTTTCTTCAGTAATTTCCCCCAGCACACGGATACCAAGTCCTGGTCCTGGGAATGGCTGCCGCCAAACGATATTGTCAGGCATTCCAAGCTCTGTTCCAAGTGCGCGTACTTCATCTTTAAATAATGTATTTAATGGTTCAATTAATTCAAATTGCATGTCTTCTGGCAGACCGCCCACATTGTGGTGGGATTTAATGGTTTGAGCTGTTTCAGTGCCGCTTTCAATCACATCTGTATAAAGTGTTCCTTGTGCAAGGAAGTCAATGCCTTTCAGTTTGGTTGCTTCATCATCAAAGACATAGACAAATTCGTTTCCGATAATTTTACGTTTTTCTTCCGGATCGGCAACGCCTGCCAGCTTATCCAGAAAGCGTTTCTGTGCGTTAACACGGATGATGTTTAAGCCGAATTTTCCTCCCAGCATATCCATGACCTGATCACCTTCGCCTTTACGAAGCAGTCCGTGATCTACAAAGATACAAGTTAGCTGATCACCGATTGCTTTTTGCAGAAGCACGCCGACAACGCTTGAATCCACGCCTCCGGAAAGTGCTAACAATACTTTGCGGTTACCGACTTTTTCACGAACCTTTGCAATCTCCATTTCAATGAAGTTTTCCATTGACCAGTCGCCTGAACAGTGACATACATCAAATGCAAAGCGGCGAAGCAGATCATTTCCATATTCAGAATGACGGACTTCCGGGTGAAACTGTACACCGTAAAAATTCCGGCTTGTATCCTGAATGGAAGCAATTGGACAGTCTTTACTTGTGGCAACCAGTTCAAAACCAGTTGGCAGCTCAGTCACTAAATCGCCATGACTCATCCAAACCGTCTGTGGTGAAGGCAGGCCGTTAAATAATACAGCGTCTTTTGCAGTCACTTCTAATTCAGCTTTTCCGTACTCACGATTTTTTGCTGATTCAACTTTTCCGTCCAGACAATAAGTCATCAGCTGCATGCCGTAACAAATTCCTAAAACGGGAATGCCCAGTTCAAGAATTTCCGGATCAATGCGGAATGCATCCTTATCATACACACTGTTGGGACCGCCTGATAGAATAATTCCTTTTGGTGCAATTTCTTTAACCTCTGCAGCAGTTACACGATGGCTCAATAATTCTGAAAACACACCGAATTCACGGATTCGGCGGGTGATTAACTGATTATACTGGCTGCCATAGTCCAATACAATAATTTTTTCAACGTCTGTCATTTCGGCAACGTTTGTCACATTTATTACCCCTATCTATTAGAATTTTATATAAAGAGAAGTGATATAGAGGAAGCCGGCAATTCTGCTGCTAAACTGCCAGCGAAGAGCCTGCACCAGTAAATCAGGAAGGCTGAGGCCTATAGTTGCCGCAGTTGCTTCATTCTCTCTAAATGCAAAGTGTTGTTCATTGTTCTAGAAGAAAACTGGAGTGTTACATCCTCAGTATTTTCTCAAATAGATCTCATCAATGATATGCTTCTCTTTTTTATGGAGTATGATATCAGCTCTTCCTCTGGTAGGCAAGATGTATTCTTCAAGGTTTTTCAAATTGACACTTTTCCAGACACCTCGAGCCATCTCAAAAGCATCTTTTCGATCGCCGATTGCATACTGATAGTAATAGTTGTTCGGATCTAGAAAAGCTGTATCCAGCAAGGCGCCAAAGCGTTCCAGATACCATTGCTCAATCAGTCTGGGTTCTGCATCCACAAAAACAGAAAAGTCAAAAAAGTCACTGACATAGATCTGTTGGTTCGCGGGAAGCTGCAAGGTATTAATCCCTTCCACAATCAAAATATCCGGCTGACAGATGATTTCATATTCACCTTCGATAATATCATAAACACTGTGAGAATAGATAGGAACATGAATATCGTCTTCGCCATTTTTTATTTGATTTAGAAATGTAATTAGTTTTTCCATGTCATAGCTCTCAGGAAATCCTTTTCGATCCATGATTCCGCGTTCTTCCAATACCCTGTTTGGATAAAGAAAACCGTCAGTTGTAATCAGCTGAACATTTCGCCGCTTAAAAATACGTGTTAAAATCGTCTGCAGCAGCCGGGCAGTTGTGCTTTTTCCAACAGCGACACTTCCTGCAATTCCAATAATAAAAGGAGGCACAGGAACATATCTATGCAAAAATAATCCCTTACTCAGTGTCAGAGATTCAAATTCTTTCATGTGAAGGTGGATCAGATGGGTTAGAGGGACGTAAATATCTTCAACATCTTTTAATGAAATCTGATCATTAAACCCTTTAATGTTATCCAATTCTTCTTCAGTCAGCGGGGCTTCTCCATTTCGGTAGAATCCCTGCCATTCCTCGCGGGGAATACGATAGTAATTCATTTTTTCATCCATTAGATCCTCCAACGATAGTGACATGCTTTACTTTGCCTATTTTAACATAATTCTATAGCTGCTACACAGTAATTACGGAAAAGAAATGTTTGTTGGGCAAAAGTTTTTTCAAATGGTATGATTAAGGAACGGACAGGAAAAAGCAAAGAAATGAAAGAGCTTTTGAAAGCTACTTTTTCGCAATGCCTAAATAAGGAAATCAGCAAGAAAACCATCGAGTTTCAATCCTCGAAAACGATTGAAAAAAATCCGACAGATACAGAAGAGGTGGACATTTTATGGCAAAACTTGTATTGTTTGGTGACAGTATCACAGCTGGCTTCTTTGATGAACCCGCTTCGCCGATCTTGACTAATTTGGTGAAAGAAGGACTGGAGGCCCAGAAGATTATGGATATAGCAATTATTAACGCCGGGATTCCGGGAGATACGACAAGTGGCGGCTTGAAACGCATGGAAAAAGATGTGCTCAGTAAAGAGCCGGATATGGTTACTATTTTCTTCGGAGCAAATGATTGTTCTGATAGTCGTCCGATTGATGTACAGGAGTATGGCGAAAATTTGTCTCAGATGATCAACAGTATTGGAAAGGAAAAAGTGGTTTTATTTACACCGCCATTTGTTGATTCAGCAAGACAGCCGGACAGACAGGCTGAGGAAATTCGCCGGTTTGTGGCGAAAGCAAAGGAAATTGGTGAGCAGCAGGAAGTACCTGTAGTTGATATATACCATGCGATGACGGTTTATCCCGGAACAGATGAATTTTTACAACCGGATGGATTGCACTTTTCAGAGGTGGGCTATGAATTTCTGGCTGCTTTAATTGTTCGTGAAATAAAAGGAAAACGGGTAAAATAATTTAGAGAAATCAGCGCCATTTTCTATCTTACTTATGCAGATTGCATTTTAAGGGAGAAGATTGCTTCAGATTAAATAATATCAGGCGGGACGGTAGTTGTTGTCTCGACTTTTCAGTAAAGGAACGAAGTGAAATGACAAATCATTATTATACAGAAAATCCAGATAGTGCACATGAATTAGACGAATGGTCTTTTGAGCTGGCAGGACGAAATTTTCATTTTATCACTGACAGCGGTGTATTTTCCCGCAAAGGTGTGGATTATGGTTCACGAGTACTGATTGACTCTTTTAACTGGCAGGAACTCCCGGAAGGGAAAATCTTGGATGTTGGCTGCGGCTATGGTCCGATTGGTCTGGCTTTAGCTTATGCCTCCGGGCGATTTGTTGAAATGGTTGATATCAATCAGCGTGCGGTTTCGCTGGCTGTTGAAAATGCAGCAAAGAATCAGATTGAGATAGTTGATATTCATCCTTCAAATATTTATGAAACGCTTCATGACAAGCAGTATGCAGCGATTGTCAGCAATCCCCCCATCCGAGCCGGAAAGCAGGTGGTTCATACAATCTTAAGTGAAGCAGAGCCATTATTGACTCCAGGCGGTACATTAACTGTGGTGATTCAAAAGAAACAAGGAGCACCGAGTGCTCAGAAGAAAATGAATGAAATTTTTGGTAATGTAGAGATCGTTTCGAAGGATAAAGGGTATTACATTTTAAAGAGTGTGAAGGAACAGTAAAACTGGGGCAGCAGGGGGTGTGACATATTTATTTTACACTCCCTAAAATTGAATAAACGGAGCTTCAGTCTTTATATGCTCTGAGATTAGCTATCTCCTGCTAGGTTCTGAATACTTCCACATTCATCCAGCAACCTCTTAGCGATGAACACAATTGTTTGCCCCTGTATTTCCCTCAGAGCGTTGCATATCATCCTGTCAGCTTGTTTTCTACTATAGAAAAGTCTTGTATCTACGAGTCTCACTACACAACACCACACTACACAACACTACACAACACTACACTTCGTTTCGATCTCATCAATTTCTAAATAGCAAAGCCATTAAGAATTGAAGGACTTCGTTTCGATTGCATCAATTTCTAAATGGCAAAGCCACTAAGAATTGAAGGACCTTGTTCGATTCTCGATACAAACACGTCTATTTGAAAAAGCATTGCCAACCTGAGACAAGTAATAACCTTCTATTTCCTCCGATTAGTCAAGGAGAAAATAATAAATACTTGAAAAAACTTGGCAGTTCCATTATGTCACTCGTCTATCAAATAAAGGACACCTCAAATAAGCCAGATATAAGACTCATTTTTTTATCTGGTCTGTGGTATAATCTAGCTATAAGGATTCGTCCTTATTGGTCGTTGGAGGCCGTATACGCATAAGCGTATCTTGTATGATTCCTAGTCATGGAATGCATACATTTCAGAAGCTTGTTCATGCAGGCAACTGTGGCAACCTTTTCCTTTTTGGGAATAGGTTGCTTTTTTAATTTGTAATAATAATCAACGAAGTGGTTGGAGGCAGCGTGTTGTTGGCGAATCATATTTCAAATGGTAAAATAGAGAATTTTCCACCCCTTTGGATTCCCTCTTTTACTTATGTGATCTATATATGCTGAAAACCATTGGAAATAAATGCTAAGTTAAAATTTATTATTCTTTTCTCACAAAAGTATTCATTTGAAAAAAAATTCGAGATATTCCTATATTTCAACTATGCTATACTTTTTAAAGGAAGAGGGTGTAAAAAGACGATCAAATTTTTTTATTGTTGGTGGAATATTTGAGGGTTTACCTTTTTTCAAAAAAATAAAAAAGGAAAGATGTAGAATGAAAAAAATTATTTTGGCGCTCTTGTTATCTGCTGTTGTTTTAGGGGCATGCGACAATGGGAAAAAAGAAACGAAAGAGTCGTCCTCGCAGACGTCAACTGAAGAGGTGTCCAATTCAAGTTCAATTGAAGAATCAACGACAGAATCAAGCAGCATTAAAAAGAATAGTTCAAGTACATCTAAATTGTCAGAACGGGCAGAAATGATGGAGGAATATTTGGGAGCAGATACTGCCGAGTTATTGTATTCTCAGACCAAGCCTGTGACAGTTGAGATAGAAGACTTGACTCTTTCTATTGATGAATATGATTTGGTTGAATTTACTGATTTTGATTCGGACTTTGAAATTCCATTTGGAGGTCAGACAGTAAGAGGAGCAGTTATGCTGGCGACGATATCTATTACAAATAACAGTGATAAAACATTATATTATCCAACTGTACCAGATCTGACATTTACAGGTGCAACAAAAGCTTACACTAATAATCGGACAGTTGTCGAAGATTCTGATGATAACTATGGTGCAATATCTGTGAAAAGTAAAGGAGAGGTTGGTGCCGGCGAAACAGTGACCGCCACATTAAACTACATTTTTGATGAAAATGCTTTGGACACTATTAGTGATTTAGGTATAGTCACAATGAATGTGCCAAGAGGGTTTACAAAGGCCGAGTCATTCTCTGCTGAGGATAGTGTCGGAACGAATCAGAAAATTCAATTAACAGTAACTGCAGATGGAGAAGATACAGCTAGTGCGAATTCATCTTTCTTGCAGGATAAAGCAAGTACAGATGACATGGGAACAAAAACTTTGGATAAAGAGAAGAAAGCTATCGGTAAAACTGAAAGTGTTGACGGGATTGATGCAACGCTGTCAGAATACCAGTTTACATTCTTTGAGCCAAATGAAATGGAAGCGGCTCGTTTCAGTAATTTTGAAAATGGAGTTGTACTGCTGACAGTGAAATTTGATGTAGACAATCAGGGAGAGAAGCCTATTTCTATGAGCAGCACTTCAGCTGTACTGACAGTGAATAACGGTTCTCAGAGAATTCTCAGTGAAGGCATGCTGCTAAGCTATACTACTCAAACAATAGAACCAGGAGAGCAAAAAGAGCTTTTACAGGTGTTTGCTATGGACCAGGAGCAGTATGAAAAGATTTGGCGTGAGAAGGATTTTGGTCTTAAACTAAATCTGGTGAACAGTGAAGATTTCAAACGATCCTCTGTTGAGTTTGATCTTCCAAAATAAGCAATAAATCTTTAAAAATCAAATACAAAAAGAAATGACTGAGTTTTAGTAAAAGTTAGGATGAGTAAGTGATCATCTGCTTTTCAGAAATTCAGTTGTTTTTTTGTTTAAATCTCCAACTTTTCTTTGGTAAAACCAGAAGCAGTCCCTCTAACATAAATATCATAAATCTGTCCGCTATTCTGAGTAATCAATGTTCTAATTTCAGAAGACATTCTCATTGAGCAGCCCTGCTCAAAAATTATATTTTTCGATGAATGGCTGTTCAGGGAGTCAAATAGTATTACAAATAACAAACTAATGCAACATTTCCAGTAACACTCTTCCCGGGAATATCAAACAGTGGCACACAGTTTTGACAATGAACGGTAGAAGATTATAGGGAAAACACATGATAACTCGTAACCTGATACTTTCTACTTATCTCAGTAACTTTATCACAATCTGGATTAAACGGGTCTAAATCCACCAATGTTTTGACAGGAAGACCAACGTCCCTCGAGTTTGTAGACTGGAAGATACGGCGAGAAAATGTTGGAAGATGTATTTTTTGCAATTCAGAGTGTCTAAAAAAGCTGAGAAGGAAAAGGAATAAAAAAAGCAGTTAGAGGAGTGTATATTCTTTTATCGAATAGTAAATATACTTAGATCTTGAATGTCTGGATTCTGTTTTCAGAACTTGATGAAATAACTGGTTAACATTCTACTATATAATAGAAGGAAAAAATACGAACCTTAGCTAGTGAATTAGGCATAAATTTTTTCAGTAATACTGGCAGCAGCAGGAACTTAAAGAAGAAAAAATAGTTTAGAAGAAAAAATATAAAGAATGGTCTTATATTTATATCGTTTGTTTGTTATATTTATATAATAAATGAATGAAAAACATGAAGTGAGTAGAAAAAGGAAAAGAATATTCGAGATAATTTATCTTTATTATTTCAAAAACATGTGAAAAAGAGACATCGATTGATGTCTTGGTAGGCTTGCTTATTGTTGATGTAAATAACTGTTAGAAAGGAACCGGATTTTTCGTCATTTTATAGAAATGAGGAATTTTATCTTAAAAATCTAAAAATTATTTCGTTTTTTTTGCTTCTTTACATATTCTAGCGGAGTGAATCGTTAGAGTCAATATTTTATCTATCGTTTTTTTATCATTTTTTTCTGTTTTTTTAACAAAAGACGTAGAGATAAAAAAAGAACGGAATTTAATTTCAGGAATGAACCAAATGATGGTGTAAAAAAGTATGGAAATAACAAAATACATACGTTTAAGACGTTCATTCTTTAGCCGTCAAAAAATCCGTCAAAAAAGGAATAGCGAAGGAGAAATTTAAATGCCTAAAAAAGGTGAAAATATTTATAAAAGAAAAGATGGTCGTTGGGAGGGACGTTATATTAAGGCTCGTGTTGATAATAAGGCTAAGTATGGCTATGTTTACGGAAGAAAATACTCTGATGTCAAGGAAAAGTTAACCATACTAAAGGCAAATCACTTGCATGTTAGAAAAAGTTTCAACCTTTATTATGTGACTTTTGGTGATTGGATCTGCCAGTGGATGAATGAGGAAGTAAAGAAGAGCGTAAAACCGACGACCTATTCCAAATATCTTCATTTAGTTCATCGCTTTATCTTGCCTGAATTAGGTGATTTACGACTACACAAAATAGATAAAAATACGCTGCAAAATTTTATTTATGTTCTCCAAAGCAAACCACTTGCGGCGAGTTCTATCAAAAATATTTTTATTCTTGTCAAAAAAGCACTAATACAAGCAGAAGCAGCAGGAAATATTTCTAAAAATCCTGCAACTGCAGTTGTCTTGCCAAAGGGTCAAGCTAAGCGTGTACGGTCTTTATCTGTAAAAGAGCAAAGGGCATTGGAAATGCAGGCTTTTCAAGAGAAAGGGTGTTCAGCAGTAATACTGGCTCTTTATACAGGAATGCGGATTGGTGAAATCAGTGGATTGACATGGTCAGACATTGATTTTGAAGAAAATTTAGTTTACGTGAATCGAACAATTTCTCGAATTACGGATATGGATTCAAGTGAGAAAAGAACTAAATTATTTGTTGGAACCCCCAAGACAAGCCAGTCTTCAAGAATAATTCCTCTTCCAGCGAATTTAAGAAGATATCTTTTAGAAAAAAGAATGGAAGAGCAGGGTGAGTATTTAATTTCTTGTCGAGGAAAACTGGCAGAACCGAGAGTCATTGGTTATCGCTTCAGTAAGCTTTTGAAAGAAGCGAAATTACCTGCTATTCCATTTCATGCACTTAGGCATACCTTTGCAACAAGGTGTTTGGAGCAGGGAGTTGATATTGCTAGTTTAAGTCGTCTTTTAGGGCATGCCTCAATAAAAATGACACTGGATACTTACACAGATTCTATGATGGAAAAGCGCATTTCAGCTATGGATGAGCTGGATCGTACCTTACACTATCAATGTAAATAAATGCTTATAAAAAAAGAGGGGATAACAAAAGTGTTTATCGCTGAGAACCAAGTAGATAACATGAATCATCTGCTCCTGCGGTTACTCGTCGCAATTAAGTTCGTACAAGTGCTCCTGCGGTTACTCGTCGCAATTAAGTTCGTACAAGTGCTCCTGCGGTTACTCGTCGCATATCTTAGGTGGGCATAAAAGACATGTCAACGCTTTTTCAAACAGACGCATTTGTATTGAGAATCGAACAAGGTCCTTCAATTCTTAGTGGCTTTGCCATTTAGAAATTGATGAGATCAAAACGAAGTCCTTCAATTCTTAATGGCTTTGCCGTTTAGAAATTGATGAGATCGAAACGAAGTGTAGTGTTGTGTTGTGAGACTCGTAGATACAAGACTTTTCTGTATTAGAAAATAATCTTAAAGAATGTTATACAATGCTCTGAAGGGAATAAGTTTGTTAGAATTTATTTCATGTACAAAGAGATAGCCATATATGAAATGATGTTCTCATGAATACTTTTAAATAGGAGAGAGCTAACCACAGAAGTATACAAAGACTGGGACACCGTTTATCCGGTTTTAGGAGGCTGCGACATACTAATGTCACGCCCTCTTTTTTTATTCTTTATACGCCGTCAGTGCTTTAGTACAGGTTCTGCCGAAAGAGAGACACAGCAATAAAAAAAGACCTTCTTTCGTCATTTCTATAAAATGACGAAAACAAATGGACACTCTATCAGATGTTTCATTGAATTATTTTTTAATACTATGCAAAAAGAAGAATCTATAAAAAATTAGAAAGGAGTACGAATTGATACTATGACTACAATCGGAATAATGAGCGAGACATATGAGACAAACAGCAAATACATAGAAAAACTGGAAGAGCAGAATTTTCAAATCATTTACCTGAATGAGAGCAATTATAAAAAATACATGAATTCTTTGGGGATCGTTCTTATGGAAGAAAAGGGGTACGATACGATCGGCAAAGTCTGCGAATGGATCGTGACCTTTCGTGATTTTTCTACAGCTATGATTTATGTCATGTCGAATCAGGAGTCGGATATTGGAAAAATGATTTATATGCAATTAGGTATCAATGCATATGTTGACAAAAACTGCTCTGTAGAAGAATTTTCGTTAATGATTAAAAATGCACTTCAAAGACGAGACTGCTGTATAAAAAGCTTACAAAACAATCATGAAAAGCAAGCTAAAATGATTGAACTTTACCCACAAAATTTTAGCATATCTATAGAAAATGGAGAAGAAATAACCCTTACCAGACTGGAATTTGCAGCAGTGAATTTGCTGAAATCGAAATCTGGAACGACGTTGACTTATGATGAGATTTATAGACAGATTTGGGGAGAAGAAGATGGAAATAAAAAATACAAGGTAACGAACTTGTTTTTCCATCTGAGAAAAAAAATTGAGAGGGATGTTAAAAATCCTCAGTACATTAAAACAGTGCGTTCAAAGGGGTACCGCCTTGATGAGTGGGCACTGGCTAAATAATGGTTTCACTTTCTATTTCCTTTAATAGATGAGCTGAACTATTTCAGTTCATTTTAGTTTAGGGGAAATAGGAGTTGAAATAAACGTGTCATAAGCGACATACCAATTTTGTGGAAAGGAGGAAACTAATGCATAGCAAAAAACTAAAGGTTTTGTTACTCGTTGCAGGCTTACTTGGTCTGGGAGGGATTGTCGGGAGTATAAATGGAGCAACATCCATCTCTGCAAAAGAGCAGTCAAAAACAGCTCTTGAGGTCACACTTCCTGAAAATAACAAATATGAAGTAAATAGTATCTTTGAAATAACTATTTATGATTTAGATACACACTCATTATCTGTAGAAACGTATAAAAAAGTGCAGAACGAAGCGGAGATAACTGAAAACAGTGTTTCCTATCTATTGGTTCATATTCCCAAAGGACTGCATCTGGTTGGAGAAGAGATTGGGATAAGAAATAAACGCGGGGTGTTTTCTGTCAGCAATACAATGTCAGAAAATATCTATCGTATCCAGTGGAACGGTAAAGCATCAAAAGAAGAGAAGCTGGTTTTGCCGATTATGGCAGAAAAAGCCGGAGAGTATAAGATTACTGCTTCAAAAAATGTGAACAACTTTTCGGTTACTGAGTTGACGCAAAACATCACTGTTCTACAAGGTACGGTATCTGCTGCAGTAGAGGCAAATGCTGAAATTCAGCTAATGGCTGCGCCAATTGGTGAACCAATCAATAACATTGATGATTGGAATGCTGCTATGACCAATACGACAGATATTGAGTACTATTTGGCTGCTGATCTTACGTTGACAACAACAGCTACTGTATCGACAAACAAGAATCTTGATTTGAATGGTCACACGCTGACGTTTTCTGGAAATGCAGGAAAGCTTCTATTGAAAGGTTATGAGGACTTTACAGATTTTACTATCTATAACTCAATAATCGGTCAAGGCGGAATTGCTTCAACCGGGCATACAACGGGCAACTATAGAGGTCCGATCTATGACGGTCGTGCAGATAATAGGATAGCATCAAATGTCGGACCAAGTAACCAGAATGCTGAATTGACAGTGACATTTAAAGATATAGACGTTAATTCAGCCGATGAATTTGCCTATCTATATTATGCAAAACAAGTGATGCTTAAAGGGAATGTAACAATCCGCACTGAAGGAAAAGGGATCGTTGCAACAAACATTACCGTTTACGGTAATGAGACAAATCCTGATGATCCTGAAAATGCCTATGTTATTTCGACAACCGGAACTGCAAATAGCAATCCGACATACTATGGTGATTTGTATGGCCCATTAAACTTCGTTTTGGGAACAAATTATGGAGCAACTGGTGGCTGGAATAATCGACCGACCGAGTTAAAGTTCTGGGTACAGAGAAATGCTGCTGTATATGGGCAAAATAATGGAACATCAGGACAAGCTTATCAGAATGTCATTGCCAATTATCAGGTGGTTCAAAATGACGGAACATTGCGTGCGATCGCTCAAAATAATGGATCTGCATTGAGAACAATAACCAGTAATGGAAGTGATGCTCAGTCACCTCATGCTCAGATTATTATCAATTCAGGTTCAGTGACTGAAATATCAACACTGGGAACAGGGGCAACTAACGGTGCTATTTATAGTTACAAGATGAATTTAATTGTAGATACCCCGGAAATCTTCGATATTCGCTATTTCGGAAGAAATCAGTTCTTCTATGCCTATAATTCAGGTTCTAGAAGTAGTATCAGCGTGAAGAATATGAATCATGCAGTTTGGTCAACAACACAAGCAGGTATAGGAAACCCGATTGAGATTTGGCCGAATGTCGCAACCTTTGATATTACGGGACTTTATACAAATGTTAGAGGAACCATTACTTCATCAGAACCAGCTATGGCTGAAATCTTTAATTTCAATAATTACAGTCGCTGGTCAAATGATATCCTGCTGCCAAGCATTAATCTGGAAGAGGAACAAGCGACGTTAGTTGATGATATATATGAAATTCCCAATAATCAAGTTGGATTATCGGGATCAACTGATTACGTTGTGCCTGACGGATCAAATGTTGCTAAGTCGGCGGATGCTGCAACTCTGACAATGACATTGGGAGCTAAGACCTTTACAACTACAACTGATGTGGATGGAAACTGGAGTTTTGATGATGCTGATTTCGCCCAGTTTGCTGGAGGAACAACGGGAACAATTAAGCTAGTTGATAAGGATCAGAGAACGCATGAAATTTCCATTAAAATACTTGATAAACAAGCACCAAAAGTAACAACAAAACTGATTTCTGTACAACAGAATCAGGCGGCTGCAATTCCTACAGATCCGAAACAGGCACTTTCTTCTTATACAGATGAAACTACACCAACTGCTAATTTGACAGTTGGTTGGGTGACAACACAAGAAGAAAGGGATGCTTTGGTTGAAACTGTAGGGCTGAAAATTGCTAAAGTCAATGTGAAAGATGCAGCTGGAAACGAAACAATTGCTGAAGTACAAATTTATGTCAGTGATGACGAAACTGTGACAACCAGTGACGGTTCTGTACGGGGAATTGATAGTTCTATAAGTCTGACTTCCTGGAAAAATGCTTCTGATGAAGAAAAACGTGCGATTATCATAACAGCTGGAAAAGCAAAAGGATATACAATATCTGGAACAATCATGACTGATGTGACAGAAGATCCCGACTTATTCTTAATTGATTACAGTAGTGTCGGTGAAGATACAGCACAATCTTATCCAGTCATACTATCTGTAGGAACGGCGAAAAAGACAATTTACGTTACCTTTGAAGATGACGGTACACTGTTTATTTATTCAGCGCCGTCAACAATTGGCTTTGGTGTACAAAATGCTGGAGTATTCGGTGTTCGGGTAGAACAGCCTGAATATGATAAAGAGCTGGTTATTTGGGATAGTCGTACAATGATGACTGAGTGGACATTAAAAGCCAGACTGGAAACGTCTCTGACGAGCAGTGGAGGCAGCGGCAGCAATGTTCTTCCGGATGCCATCCGCTATCGTACGGGTGACGGGAAAGATTCAGAGATTGTTCTGAATAATTCTGACCAGCCAATTGTGGTAGATACGCACTCAGAAAATGGTCAGTATAATGTCAGTGACAGGTGGGCGAATGGGGAAAGAGGATTTAAGCTGGATATTCCTGCCGGAAAAGTCCGTGAACTTGGAAAATACAGTGCAACGATTGTCTGGACCGTAGGAGAAACACCATAAAGCAATGGAGGAAAAATAAATGAAACAGATTAGAAATATTTCATCGTTCTGTGTTTCTGCTTTATTTGTAGTACTCTTTCTTTTCTATTTACCAATTAGTGGAAACGCAGTTGAAAATGGTGGGGCGGTACAAACAAAAGGCGTTATTTCTTTTTATGATGAAGTAACAAGTCCCAGCAGTTCAACTGTTCCATCTGGGTCAGAACCAATAAGCAGCTCAGAGCCAGCTAGTTCTGAATCCGGTACGGTCAAGCCAACGGGAAAATATCCGTCTACAGGTGAAATGGTGAAAGTAAGTTTGGGAATCAGTGGAGCTGTAATGGTTTTAATTGCTCTTATCCTTTTCTACTTCAAACGAAAAAAAGATCAGGAATCAAATGGAGGAAAGGGTGCGTAACAGAGTGAAAAGAAGCAAAAGCTTTCTTTCTGGTAATGTTGCCTGCAACCTCAATTTTGTTCCTGAATGCTGAATCAGTTCAGGCGGAAAGTATTGTAACTGGTGAAGAGCATATTCAGTTTGAAGGGAAATATGAGCAGCAGATAAAAGATCCTGAAAATTCCGGGAATTCAGCTGATCCTGATGACAGCCCTCAATAAGCGGGAATTTGGGTATCAATTTTGTACCGCAATTTAATTTTGGGTCAAATGTACGTATGTCCGATAAGACAAGAAATGCGTTTTAAAAATGACTCAACTGAAAACAAAGAACTAGATGGAGCAGTGATCTCTTTGGGCAATTTCTGGGTGAATTCACCCAGAAATTTTCAAAAGCACCCGTTATTCAAAAAGATGTGATTTGGATTGAAAATATTAGACATATCTATGATCTGGCAGAGGAAAATCCCAATATAGGGGAAGGCAATGGTCCATTATCTTCAGAGCTTCCGTATAAAATGAAAAACGGACAAGATGAAGCACTTACTTCTCCCTTGCTTGGATAGTGCCGGTAATCCGGTAATAAATCCAGATTCTAACGGTAGGCCCATCTATCAAAATGAAGCACTTAGCTTAATAATACCGGCAGCTGCATAAAAAGATCCAGTAGCATATGAAACGATGATAACTTGGATAGTATCTGAGTTGCCATAAATAAAAACATGTAATATATAGGAGGAAATACACACATGAAAACTTCACACAAATTAGTAGGCGCTGCTTTATTGGCAGCAGTAGGAGCAGGGCTTGCGATCCCTTCAGCAACAAAAGCAGATTTTGACGGAACAGATGCATCTGGGAAAGGTACAGTTGAATTTACAACTGATACATCGACTAACCCAACAAACCTGCCTCCAGGTGAATCAACTGGTGACCCATTGACGGCACCTTCTCAAAACCCAAATCCAGGGACTTTGAAAGTTGTTTCTGTAACTGACATTGATTTTGATTCACATGCGATTGTTGCAAATGATTCAGAAAAGACTTACGATGCATTGCCATTTACTGACGGTAACCAGACAACTGCACACTTTGTACGGTTCCAGGATGTTCGATCTGATGTAGCCAGCAACTACTATACAGTCAAAGCAGCGTTGACTTCTCAATTCACTAATACGGCAATGAGTTCTACATTAGATGGAGCTACACTGACTTACAAAAATATTTCATTGGTAACAGGTACAAACGCTGCAACACTTCCAACAGATGCTGTACAAGAGGTAACTTCATTAGAGTTTGCAGATGACGGATCAAAAGCACAAGTATTTGTTGAAAGCAATGAAGATGGAAAAGGCTTTGGTGTATTTGAAATTATGTTCGATACAACTGCGAATGCACAAGCCGATACGTACGATGGTGTTACATTGACTGTACCTGGGGATAACGTATTGAAAGCAGGTCAGTACCAAGCTGAAATCACTTGGACAATTGCTGATGCAAACTAATTAAACCTATTGTTCGAAAAGATCACCGATTCTTCGGAATCGGTGTCTTATTTTCAGGATAAGAAAGGACCAGGACCCTAACATGAAAAAAAATATTTTTAGAATACTTACTTTTTTATACATAACAACTGTTGCATTTCTATTTTCTATACCTGTAGAAGCAGAGGAAGCGGGTGGAACTCAGGAAGAGCTGAAAGGCTTTTTTTATAAGGTGATTCTGCCAGAAAACCAACATAATCCAGAAGTCGGCTATTTTGATCTTAGAATGACTCCCGGACAGCAGCAAACAATCCAAATTCAATTAAATAATTCATCAGACAAGGAAATAACTATTGTAGTTGAATTGAATGGCGCGAAAACCAACAGTAATGGTGTAATCGAGTATGGACCCAATCAGATTGAGAAGGATGCATCTTTAAAATATGATTTCGCTGATATTGTAAAAGGTCCGGAAGAAGTTGTTCTGCCTCCGAACAGTCAGGAAATATTGAATCTGGATATTGCTATGCCGGAAGCCTCTTTTGAAGGCTATATTTCTGGAGCTGTCGGATTGAGAGAAAAAGATACAGAAGGTCTGGATACTGAAACAGACGGAGGAATGATCAAAAATAAATTTGTCTATCAAACAGGGATTCTACTGAGTGAGGCAGATACAGAGGCTATAGAGCCGGAATTAAAACTGAATAAAGTCTATCCTGAATTGAATAATTTTCGAAATTCTGTGTATATTAATTTTTCCAACATTCAACCGGTTTATGTTAATGATATGACTGTAAATGTCCAGATTATGAAAAAGAATTCAGATGAAGTACTTTATGATATGGAAAAAATGAATATGCGAATGGCCCCTAACTCTTTAATTAATTTCCCTGTCTCAATGAATGGGGAAAGGATGGTTGGAGGAGATTATCTTGCAAAAATACTGGTTACTACTCAAGCCGGAGGACGTTGGCAGTGGGAACAGGAGTTTACTATTTCTAACGAAGAAGCGAAAAAATTTAACGAACAGGACTTGACACTGGTTCAGGAGGCAGGTATCAACTGGATGCTGATTCTGATTGTTGCGGGAATTCTGCTGGTTGTCATCATTCTTATTTTTTTGATTGTACGGAAAATAAATAAGAAACCTAAGAGAAATCAGAAACCTAGGAAAAAGCAGCCTCCAAAAAGAAATAGAGAAATGGAGAAACCAAGGTACAGGAACAGATAACTGCTGATTCTATAAATTGAACGATTCTGCCAAACGTATGAATATACTTCAGTGTTTTTTCTCCCCTCTGTTAATCTGCACGATCTCTTTATTTACATTTACTCTGTCGAAAGTTAGCAGGGGGGATGTCACTGGAGCTGGAAGAGGGGGATTGGGTCTTTGTCAGTAAAGTAAGTAAAATCAATCGCTTCCCACTGATATATTTTAAGGTACCGAATCATAAGGAAGCAATTTCTATAAGAGTGTAATTGGTCTTCCAGAAGAAAGAAACAGTTTCGTTCAGAGTGAACTGCTGGGGAATAGTAAATTAAAACCAGAATGATTTTTGACTGAATCATTGGTGGAAGCAAGAGATGGGAACTGTCATCTGACTGAAAACATTTCAATGAAAGGTATTCCGGGCAGCAGCTCAAATAGAATACCAGAAGAAAAATATTTTGTTTTAGGGAATAATTGATTTTTTGGGGCAGACAGCTGTTACTGCAGATTGGTAGATGCGAAAGATATTATTGGAGTGGGGAAGATGAAGCTATTTCTTCTTCATGAGATGAGAGGACTATAAATTAAGGAGTTTTTTATGGAGACATCACAAAGAAAAAAAGCCGGGGCTTCTGATCGATTTCATAGAAAACGGGTAAAAAAAGAGATATCTGTAAAAAATCAGCTGATTAGAAAAAAACGTAAAATGAGGACTCAAAAAGAAACTGCAAAGCAAAAAGAATATCGAATATGGAGACAGTGGTTAAGTAAGGGGTATGGCATACTTGAAAATATTCTTTTTATTTTGTTTGTATGTCTGTGTCTCTATTCTCTGATGAATTTTCGTTCTCATTTTGTCAGCGGACAATCTATGGAGCCGACGCTTCAAAATGGCGACAGGCTTCTGACACATAAAGGGAAAGCAATACACCGTTATGATATTGTCACTTTTGATCAGGAGACAGAAGACAGCTCTTATGTGAAACGAGTAATCGGTATGCCGGGAGATAAAGTCTGCTTGAATAAGGGCCGTTTATATCTGGTCGAAAACCTGTTTTCTGCTGTAGATCTGGAAGAATTAATACATAGCGGTCAATTGCCGGACAGCACAATTGTACTGCAGATAGATTCAGAAGCACTGTGCGAGCAACTGAAGGAAATAAAAGAAATTCCTCAGGATCATTATTTTGTTTTAGGGGATAATCGGAACCGTTCAACAGATAGCCGGACGCTTGGTTTTATAAAAGCAGAGCAGATTGAGGGAGTAGTGGATATTCGCTACTTTCCATTTAATAAGGTTGGCTTTATTCATTAATAAAAGAAATGAGGCTGAAGATGAAAAAAAATATACATACATTTTTTAAAAATGAAGGGTGCTTTTTTTCGTTAAGTATTGTGCTCCCAATTCTTGTTATGATCATTGTCTACGCGAAAATCGGTGTTTATCCCGGCAGTGAGCATCGAACCATTCTTGCCAGTGATTCATTTTCGCAATATGCCAATTTTTTTGCCAGCTTAAATAATACGTTAAGAGGCGAGCAAAGCATCTTTTACACGTGGAACAGCTCGTTGGGTCTGAATTACTGGTCTTTTATCTCCTATTATCTGGGAGGGATATTCAGTCCGCTGGTCATCTTTTTTAATAATTTACAGATGCCGGATTTTTTGTATTATCTAACTCTGTTAAAAATCGGCTGTATCGGCGGTGCTTTCTGGCTTTATGCTTATCGTACATTTAAGATTCCTCGCTGGGGACAACTGATAATGAGTTTTTCCTATGCACTGATGTCTTTTACTGTTGCATATTCGGAAATAGTTATGTGGCAGGATTCCCTGATGTATCTTCCGCTGATTATTTTAGGCATTAATCGACTGATGGATCGAAAACAACCGATTCTTTTATTTATCAGTTATTTTCTACTGTTTGTTTCTAATTTTTACATGGCCTTTATTGTAGGCGTTTTTTCTTTCCTCTATTATTGGGTACGTCTTTTTACAGAAAAAAAACAATATTTATCAAGTATTCCAATGTATTTGATTACCTCATTGCTGGCTGGCGGAGCTTCAATGATTATCATTTTGCCTACCATTGCAGATTTAAGCAATAATGGAGAATCATTTAGTGAAATCGCTCAATTAAAAACAAAATATACTGGATTATTTGATGTGGTTATTAAGAATATGGTAGGGGTTTATGACAGTACGAAACTAGTTTCCACTCCCTATATTTACGTCGGCTTGATTACATTGATGTTCAGTCTGTTCTTCTTTCTGACAAAAAAAATAAACTGGCAAAAGAAGCTGAGCTATGGTCTGCTTCTACTGTTTATTTTCACTAGTTTCTATCTTGAACCACTTAATTTGATGTGGCAGGGAATGCATACGCCGAATATGTTTAATTTCCGATTCAGCTTTGTTTTCTCTTTTTTATTGCTGACATTGGCAGGCTATGGCTGGGAAAAGTTTGAAAAGGAAGAGTTTGATCTGCTGGCAACTATTGTTGTCGGGCTGATTACTGCGTATATAATAACAAAGCTTGTAACAGATCGAGGGGACTACGATTATATCAATCCTTGGAGTCTCCTTTTTACTTTAGGATTATTGCTGATTTATTTATTCTTGTTCTTCTTTATGAAAAAGCAAAGCAAAGTAAAAAAGTGGTTAAGTATTTTATTTGTCCTTTTTGCTTGCAGTGAAGCCATGTTTAACAGCTATGTGCTGATCAGCGGTATTCTTTACGAATGGCATTACCCCAGCAGAAAATATTATGCGGAACCTTACGAAGATATTAAAACACTGGTAGATAAGACAAAAGAAGAAGCAGAAGGCTTTTATCGTATGGAAAACCTTAATCCTGTTTCTGCGAATGATGCCTTTAACTATGGATACAGTGGTGTGAATATGTTTTCTTCTATTAGAAACAGACATTCTTCTTATTTTCTGAATGCATTGGGCTACCGGTCAACTGGTACCAATTTGAACATAAGGTATGCAAATAACACGCTGATTATGGATGCACTGGTTGGCATTAAGTATAATTTAGCTCAAGAAGATAATTTGAAGTTTGGTTACTCAAAGATTGCGGAACAAGGTGAATTTAGTTTATATGAAAATAATTATGCATTGCCTTTGGGGATGTTGACGGATGCAGGGATTTACGAAAAAGGAGCTGTTGAAACCCAGGTATCCTTATTGAATCATTTGGCAGCTTTAGATGAAGTCTATTTTTCCTTTGATGAAATAAACTTGACAGATTCAGAAAATGTTACGATTGAAACAAACAAAATCAACAAAACGGATATAGTGACCTATACTCCGAACGATATTGAAGAGCCTGTAGTATTGGAATGGGAAGTGGACGTACCGGCGGGAAAACAGGGCTACGTAAGTATTTATCCAGTAGATTATAAGACGTTTGCCGCACCGGTTATTGAGTTTGATGTTGAGGGAACAGCTTATCAAAGTTCTGTAGTTGAAACCGGACAATACTATTCTCTGGGCTATTATGAAGAAGCAAAAACGGTTAAAGTAAAAATGACTATTACAAATTTGGAAAAAAATGAAGTCTATGTAAATGACAGCAAATTTACTATTGTTAAGCCAGAGGCGGCGTTTTTAGATGTAAATAAGTTTGTAAGTGCTGTTGAAAATATTCAGAAAAAAGCTGTCGATTTTGAAGTTTCCGGCAGGAAAGCAACAGCTGAAGTTGACTTATCGGAAAATCAGGTGATTTTTACTACTATTCCCTATGATAAAGGCTGGAAAGCATATATCGATGGTGAGGAGGCTGAAATTCCAATTTTCAAACAGGCATTGCTGACTTTACCGGTAGAGGCAGGAAAGCATACAATTGAATTTGTCTTCCTTCCGCAGGGATTTGTAGCAGGTACTGTGTTGTTTATTCTGTGTACGGGGAGCTTCATTTTTTATATCTGGCTGCTTCGAAAAAATTCTAATGATCCTTTTTACACTATGACAAAATAATGAAGCAGAAAAAAACAGGGTGTATCTGAAAATTATGGAGGAAACCGAATTTTTCAGATACGCCCTAATAGTTGGTAAACGGTTAAGGTTTGATAGTTACCAGTTAGAAAAAATGAGGTTGTGACAGAAGTGTTCTGTCTCAAGAACCAAGTAGGTAACATCGTCAACTTAAGAGAAACTCCGAAAAAAAGTTGGAGTTTCTCTTTTCTTTTCTCCCAAAATCTTTTACAGTAAAAGAAAAGGGGTGATTTGCATGGCTGTTCCCTATCACAAGCGATTTGATCTGACTGCCCGCTTACTCGGTTTTTCTCAGTTCCATTCCATTGTACTATTCCCTGATTCGCCGAACAGTTTTACCGGAATCGAAAATTCCCTTTAAAAGAGGTCATTTATTCATTTCTTTTCAAACGTGACCTTACCGCAACGATGGAAGTTTACCACTATTTAAAACGAAAGGGGGCCTCTGACATGACACTATCTAAACAAGCCTTTCTTTCACAACGAAAGAAAGTGAATCCCGAAGCAGTTCCATTCCAGATAAACCAGCCCATTCTTGTGGAGAATCTTCAGTAGCTAGAACCGTCTCCCTGGTAACAAAGCTGCTAAAATTGTTGTTAAACTCACCAACCCAATTGTCTTCCTAAAAAACTTGTTCATAATAACACCCTACCTTTCAAATTATTGAATTTACAATACTACATAACTGTTGTTTCGCAAACGTTTTCTTTTGTTTTTTTACTTAAGTCTGTAAAGTCCTTTTTTTAGTCTTGAATATACATGTTAAGTGCAACAGTTGATCATAAAAAAAGCCCCATAGCTAAAATCCAGTTAAAATAGGCTTGTCTAGAACACTTTCAGAATCAGTTTTAAGTATGTTGGGACTTCGAGTCCGTGTAAAGGGAAGTAGAATCGAACTGTTTTAGTGAAGGTCTTTCAATAAAAATAGAATATTCGTCTTTTGACTTAAATATGTTTCCAGGATTCTGAAAATTTTCAGTAAATTTCACAAATGTTGAGAGGTATCTAACGGTCGATTACTAAGGTGTTGTTTACTTGTTTTCAGAAAATAAAATGAAAAAATGCTGTTATTTTTATTATGATAAATTTTTTATTTTTCTGTATTTATCCGAACATTTTTGGTAAAATGACTTTGTTCAATTCAGTATTTTTGAAAATGTATGGGATTTTATAGGGAGCTAATCGAGGATGAAATTAACCATTAGGGAAGTAGCTGAACTGGCAGGTGTTTCAGTCACCACAGTTTCTCAGATACTTAATAATAAAGGCAGCCGATTTAGCAAAGAAACAAGAGAAAAAGTCCTGGAAATTGTTGAAAAGCATCAATACAAACCAGATTTTTTTGCATCGAACATCATTACACGCCATTCCAAAACAATCGGAATGATTGTACCTGATGTGACTGATTTTTTCTTTTCGAAAATTATTGAAGGAGTTGAAACCTATCTCAACTCACTTGGTTATATGATTCTTCTTTGCAACTCCAAGCACAGTGAGGAAGAGGAAACGAAATATGTAAGTGAACTGCTTCATCGGTCGGTAGATGGTATTATTTTGGCAACACCAAATATTTTACCGGAAGACCATGTTCTGCATCGTCACCTGCAGTCTTCATTTCCGGTGGTGCTTATAGATAGGGGAATCAACACACGGGATCAGGGGCAGCTTCTGATTGAGGAGTACGAAGGTGCCTGCCAGGCAATGGAATCATTAATAGCAAAAGGGCACCGTCATATTGGGATGCTGAAGGAAAGCCAGGGCTACTACAAGCTGACAGAACGAGTGACAGCATATAGAGACACCTTGGAAAAGCATGAGATTGCAATCACGGAGGCCTACATTCAAAGCGGGGAACTCACCTTGAAGGGCGGCTATCAGGCAGCTAAAGAAGTGTTAAAAAACAAAGAGGTTACAGCAATTTTTTGTGGTAACGATGAGATGGCTATCGGTGCGTATCAGGCTGTATTTGAAAAGGGACTGCGAATTCCGGAAGATATTTCGATCATTGGATTTGACGGACTGGAAATATCCAAATATCTGACACCGACTTTGACAACTGTCTATCAGCCCGCATTTGATATTGGTTATTTTGCTGCGAAATTTTTGGTTGATGCCATCCATGATGAAGGGGAAAAGATGCCCAATAAGATATTTGAAGCCACCTTTATTGAAAGAAACAGTACAAAAGAAATTGACAATGCGTAGAAAAAAGGTAAAGTTCGTTTTAGAAGCGCTTTCTTTTTCTGCTGATTGGATTTAGTAAACTGGTTTACCAAACATCCATCAGCAGAGTTTTTTAGTGCATAATACAACATTGGGGATTCGGAGGAAATAATCATGAGAATGGTCGATTTGATCGAAAAGAAGCGTGATGGAGGAAAGCTGAATAAAGAAGAAATTCAGTTTATTATTGACGGATATACAAAAGGAGATATTCCCGATTATCAGATCAGTGCATTTTTGATGACGGTTTTTTATCAGGACATGACAGATGAAGAAATAACAGAGATGACTCTGGCAATGGCGCATTCAGGTGAAACCATTGATCTGTCCGGCATAAAGGGAATTAAAGTGGATAAGCATTCAACAGGCGGTGTGGGAGATACCACCACACTGATTTTAGCTCCTTTAGTAGCAAGTGTCGGTGTCAGTGTAGCTAAAATGTCCGGCAGAGGACTGGGCTATACCGGCGGAACGATCGATAAGCTGGAAGCTATACCGGGGTTTCAGGTGGAATTACCGGATGAACGTTTTATTCAGCTGGTGAATGAAAGTCATGTAGCAGTAATTGGTCAATCAGGAGAATTGGCTCCGGCGGATAAAAAGCTCTATGCTTTACGTGATGTGACTGCCACAGTCAGCTCCATTCCATTGATTGCCAGCTCCATTATGAGCAAGAAAATTGCTGCGGGGGCAGATGCTATTGTGCTGGATGTCACGACTGGTGAGGGCGCATTCATGAAAAATCTGGATGAAGCGCGTCGTCTTGCTGAAACAATGGTTCGCATTGGCAAACTGGCCAACAGAAATACGATGGCAGTGATTTCAGATATGTCTCAGCCATTAGGCGAAGCGATTGGAAACAGTCTGGAAATTGTTGAAGCGATTGAAACACTGCAAGGGAACGGTCCGGAAGATTTAGTGGAAATGTGCTACGCGTTAGGCAGTCAAATGGTCGTACTTGCTGAAAAAGCAGCGACATTGGAAGAAGCACGCGGGCTTTTGGAAGAAGCCTTGAAATCTGGTGCTGCGTTGGCCAAATTCAAAGAAATGATTCGCAATCAGGGCGGCGACGAGACAATCGTTGATAATCCTGAATGCTTGCTTACAGCAAAATACCAGATTGATTTACCTGCAAAAAAAACAGGCGTTGTCCAGCGAATTGTTGCAAATGAGATCGGGATTGCGGCCATGCTTTTGGGTGCAGGAAGGGCAACAAAGGAAGATGCGATTGATTATGCAGTAGGAATTAAGCTGCATAAGAAAGTTGGTATGCCGGTTTCTGAAGGAGAATCCTTACTGACGATTTATTCAAATAAAGAAGAAATCGGGAATATCAAAGAAATGCTTTATAAAAATATTGAAATCGGGGATTCAGGCGAGGAACCTGTTCTGATTCATGATATAATTACTCTGTAAAATATTAAAGAAAAGGGAAGTGTCAAATGTGGGAATAAATCGAATGATCGATCACACAATCTTGAAAGCAAATGCCTCAGAAGAAGATGTGTTGAGAATAATTGAAGAAGCAAAAAAATATGAGTTTTTCTCTGTCTGTGTGAATCCTTTCTGGGCAGCTTTGGCGAATGAAAAGCTGGCAGGGACAAACGTTTCTACTTGTACAGTGATCGGATTTCCTTTAGGAGCTAATACTTCGGAAGTGAAAGCATATGAAACAAGAGATGCGATTGCCAATGGTGCAGATGAAGTGGATATGGTGATAAATGTTGGTGCACTGAAATCGAAGCATTATAAAAAAGTGTTGAAGGATATTCAGGCAGTTGTTCAGGCGGCAGCCGATAAAGCACTGGTAAAAGTAATTATCGAAACAGCACTGCTTACAGATGAAGAAAAAGTAAAGGCCTGTGAGCTGGCAAAAGAAGCAGGTGCAGATTTTGTTAAAACATCTACAGGATTTTCAACAGGCGGAGCAACAGTAGAAGATGTGAAGCTGATGCGGGAAACTGTGGGACCCGACATGGGAGTGAAAGCTTCAGGCGGTATCCACAATAAAGAAGAAGCTCAGGCAATGATTGATGCAGGTGCAACAAGAATCGGGACGAGTGCCGGCGTATCTATTATGGAAGGTGCTACAGGTACTGGTTACTGATAATACTGACTGATTTTAAAACAAATGAAATGAACAGGAAAGTGGGAAACTCATGACTGTGAAACCAGAATGGCTTGCTGTTGCAGAAGATGCATTGGATAAGGCTTATGTTCCTTATTCACATTTTCCGGTCGGCGCCTGTCTTGTAACTGAAGACGACGAGATCTATCAAGGTGTTAATATTGAGAACGCATCTTATGGCTTGACGAATTGTGCAGAACGGACAGCTATATTTAAAGCTGTTTCAGAAGGAAAGCGCAAATTTAAACATTTGGTTGTGGCAGGACATACGCCAAGACCTATTTCTCCCTGCGGTGCTTGTCGTCAAGTTATTGCAGAGTTTTGTGATCCTGATATGCCGGTAACTCTGGTCGGTGATAAGGGTGTATCAAAAGAAACAACGGTAGCTGAACTGCTGCCATATGCATTTACAGAAGACGACATGTAGAATTTCTAGCGTTATTACATCAGTTTCATTCAGTCATCCTGGCTGTTGGAAATATAAAACTATTTTATTTAGGGGGCTTTACAGAAATGAAAAAAGCAAAATTATTTGGTCTAGGTGTAGTTGCGGCTGCTTTAACAGTTGCGTTAGCGGCATGCGGCGGAAACGGCGGAACTACGGATTCAACAGACGGCGGCTCAGCAGGCGGTTCGACAGATGCTGAACACAGTGTAGTCATTGTAACAGATATCGGCGGCGTGGATGACAGATCCTTTAACCAATCTGCGTGGGAAGGATTGCAGGAATGGGGTAAAGAAAATGGCTTGTCAAAAGGCGCAGGTGGTTATGATTACATCCAGTCAAATGATGCTTCTGAGTATGTAACAAATATTGATACAGCTGTATCCAATGGTTTCAATACAATATTTGGTATTGGTTATCTGCTTGCTGATTCTATCAGTGCTGCTGCAGATCAAAATCCTGATACTCAATTCGGTATTATTGACAGTGTAATTGAAGGAAAAGACAATGTTGTTTCTGCAACATTTAAAGATCACGAAGCCTCTTATCTAGCAGGTGTTGCTGCAGCGAATACAACATTAACAGATAAAGTTGGATTTATCGGCGGTGAAGAAGGGGTTGTAATTGATCGCTTTGAAGCTGGTTTCCGTCAGGGCGTTGCAGATGCGGCAGAGGAATTAGGCAAAGACATCACAGTAGATGTTAAATATGCTGCTTCATTTGGCGACCCTGCAAAAGGTAAATCACTTGCAGCTGCAATGTACCAAAGTGGTGTCGACATCATCTTCCACGCTTCAGGCGGTACAGGTGCCGGAGTCTTCCAGGAAGCAAAAGATTTAAACGAAACGGGCGACCAGGACAAAGTATGGGTTATCGGTGTTGATAGTGATCAGGAAGCTGAAGGGAAATTCACAACTAAAGATGGAAAAGAAGACAACTTTACATTGACTTCTACTCTTAAAGGAGTGGGTACGGCAGTGAAAGATATTTCTAATCTTGCTTTAGAAGACAAATTCCCTGGCGGCGAACATAAAGTATATGGTTTGAAAGACGGCGGAGTTGATTTGACAGAGGGCTTCTTAAGTGAAGATGCTCTAAAAGCTGTTGATACTGCGAAAGAAAAAATCATTGCTGAAGAAGTCACTGTTCCGGAAGTTCCAGAAGATGTAAAAGACTAAACAACTAGTTGAACTGGGAGGCTGAGATATTAATTACAAACAGCAGTATCTCAGTCTCTGCTTTTGAAACAAAGAAGAAGCGGGAGAACTTCCTGTTTTGGACAGAAAGAATCTTTCGCTTTGACTTTGTTCAATAAATGTTCCGGTTTCTAAGAAAGCAGGATAGATAAACTAGTTTACCTGGGAAGCTTCGAGAGCTTCTTTACTGGTACTATAAGGCATAAACTAACCTGTTTTCTTAAAAGTCACACAACAGATTTTGTCTCTCGGCTTTTAAGCATGATTCCCCGGGCTTTGCGTTACATGACTGTTATGAATTGGCAGTTAATTTGAAATTTAGTATATTACTGCTTGGTACAAGTGAAAAAAATATTAGGATGTGAAAAACGTGGCTGAAAACTATGTCATTGAGATGCGCAACATTACAAAACAATTCGGCACATTCAAAGCGAATGACAACATCAATCTGCAGGTGAAACCCGGAGAAATCCACGCATTACTGGGAGAAAACGGAGCAGGTAAATCGACACTGATGAATGTTTTATCAGGACTTTTGGAACCGACATCAGGTGAAATCTACATAGACGGGAAAAAAGTAGATATTAATGGTCCTACAGCAGCAAACCGGTTGGGAATAGGAATGGTCCATCAGCATTTTATGCTGGTTGACGCCTTTACAGTTACCGAGAATATCATACTTGGTAATGAACCGGCTAAAGGCGGCGTTCTTGATCGTAAAAAAGCGGTTGAAGAGATCAAAAAAGTATCGGAAAGATATGGTCTGGATGTGAATCCCAATGCCTACATCAGAGATGTTTCTGTTGGTATGCAGCAAAGAGTGGAAATTCTGAAAACTCTTTACCGCGGAGCGAATATTTTAATTTTTGATGAACCGACAGCTGTACTGACACCTCAGGAAATTGATGAGCTGATTGATATTATGCACGGATTGGTAAAAGAAGGTAAATCAATCATTTTGATTACGCATAAACTGGATGAAATCAAAAAGGTAGCCGATCGCTGTACCGTTATTCGCAGAGGGAAAAGTATTGATACTGTAGATATTAAAGATGTTTCCTCTCAACAGCTGGCTGACATGATGGTAGGTCGTTCTGTGTCATTTAAGACAGAAAAAGAACCGGCAAAGCCTTCGGAAACAGTACTTTCAATTAATAATCTGGTAGTAAAAGAAAGTCGCGGACTTGAAGCTGTGAAGGGATTGAGTCTGGATGTTCGTGCCGGTGAAGTGGTCGGGATTGCTGGAATTGACGGAAACGGACAGTCTGAATTGATTCAGGCTCTGACAGGACTGAGAAAGATTGAAAGCGGCACGATTGAATTAAATGGAAAATCCATTGTAAATCAAAAGCCTCGCCAGATCACAGAAGCGGGTGTTGGGCATGTGCCTGAAGACCGTCATAAATATGGATTGGTTCTGGAAATGACACTGGCAGAGAATATTGCACTGCAGACGTACTATCAAAAACCTTTAAGTAAAAATGGCGTGTTGAATTACAATAAGATTGATGAGTATGCGCGTAAGCTGATTGAAGAATATGACGTACGGACAACGAACGAACTGGTTCCGGCAAAAGCTTTATCTGGTGGAAATCAGCAAAAAGCAATTATTGCCAGAGAAGTGGATCGCAATCCGGATCTGCTGATTGTTTCACAGCCGACACGGGGTCTGGATGTCGGAGCAATTGAGTACATTCATAAACGTTTGATTGAACAACGCAACCAGAATAAGGCTGTTTTAGTTGTCAGCTTTGAGCTGGATGAAATTCTTAATGTTTCAGACCGTATTGCTGTTATTCATGCCGGCAAGATTGTGGGAATTGTTGATCCGAAAGAGACTTCGGAAAATGAACTGGGACTTTTGATGGCAGGCTATTCACTGGAAGAAGCCCGTCGAGAGCTAAACACTGTGGAAGCAGGTGATTCTGTTGAATGATAAATCAGAAAAATTAAGAAATATTATGGTTCCTATCCTCTCAGTTGTTATGGGGTTTGTACTTGGAGCAATTATTATGTTGATTTTCGGCTATTCTCCTGTTAAAGGATATGCTGCAATGTTTACAACTGTTTTTGGACAGGGACCTAAAAATATCGGGGAAATCTTTGTAACAGCCGGTCCGCTTATCTTTACGGCGTTAGGATTTTCTGTTGCCAATTCAGCCGGTTTCTTTAATATCGGACTTTCCGGACAGGCACTTTGCGGCTGGGTTGCAAGTATTTGGGTGGCTTTGTCTATGCCGGATACATCAAGAATCATCGTATTGCCGCTGGCTATTTTAGCCGGAGCACTGGCGGGAGCTGCAGCTGCAGCTATCCCTGGGATTCTCCGGGCCTATTTTGGAACGAGTGAGGTCATCGTAACAATTATGATGAACTATGTCCTGCTTTACGCAAGTACGCATATTGTGAACAATGTGATGTCATCGGACGTGATGAGTAATAAAGGTGTAACGAAGATGGTTGGAGCGAATGCAACTCTTAGAAATTCGTTTTTGACTGAAATGAGTAATGGCTCACGGTTGAATTTAGGGATTCTTCTGGCTCTGATTTTCCTTGTCCTTGTTTGGTTCTTAATGAAGAAAACAACGGCTGGCTTTGAAATCCGTTCAGTTGGGTTGAATCCATTTGCTTCTGAATATGCTGGGATGAGCAGTAAACGGACGATTATTCTTTCCATGATTATTTCCGGGACACTAGCTGGTCTTGGTGGTGTGGTTCAGGGGCTGGGGACATTCCAAAACTTCTTTGTCCAAGGCTCTTCTCTGAGTATTGGATTTGATGGGATGGCGGTGTCTCTGCTGGGAGCCGGCAGTTCGATAGGAATTCTGTTGTCTGCCTTGCTGTTTAGTATTCTGAAGCTCGGCGGACAGGGAATGCCGCTTAGAGCCGGAGTACCTACTGAATTAGTAGATGTAGTTATTGCGTCAATTATATTCTTTGTGGGAATCAATTATCTGATTCGTTTCTTTATGGCGAAAACAACCGGAGGGAAAAAAGAACTGGCTGTTGTTCAGGAGATAGAAACAACAGGGAATAATGAGAGTCAAGAAGGAGGGGAAATCTAATGGATGCAGCGTTAATGTCAACAATTCAAACGATTATCAATCAGACATTATTTTATTCCACTCCGTTGATTTTAACTGCATTGGGCGGAACTTTCTCAGAACGAAGCGGGATTGTAAATGTGGGTTTGGAAGGTATTATGGTTATGGGGGCATTTAGTTCAGTGGTGTTCAACTTAACTTTTGCTGAAACATTTGGAAGCCTTACGCCTTGGCTGGCCTGTCTGGTCGGCGGAGCTGTGGGTCTGCTGTTCTCGCTGCTTCATGCTGTGGCGACTGTCAATTTGCGTGCGGATCACATTATTAGCGGAACGGTTATTAATTTGATGGCACCTGCACTGGCGATTTTCCTTGTTAAAGTTATTTATGGAAAAGGTCAGACAGACACAATTGCTAAATCATTTGGTTATTTTGCATTTCCAATTTTAAAAGATATTCCGATTATCGGAGATCTATTCTTTAAACGAACATTCCTGCCTGCCTACTTTGCGGTCGGCATTGCAGTGATTGCCTGGTTTGTTATCTTTAAAACACGCTTCGGTCTGCGACTGCGTTCTGTTGGTGAAAATCCTCAGGCAGCAGATACACTGGGAATTAATGTATATATGATGCGCTATTCCGGTGTAATGCTTTCCGGCTTTTTAGGCGGTATGGGCGGAGCAATTTTTGCACAGTCTATCGCCGGACGTTTCGCGGCAACAACGATTGCCGGTCAGGGCTTCATCGCCATGGCTGCCATGATTTTCGGTAAATGGAATCCGCTTGGTGCGATGGGAGCAGCTTTATTCTTTGGCTTTGCTCAGAATCTGAGTATCGCCGGAGCCAGCATTCCTTTGATTTCCAAAATATCGGATGTTTATTTGCAGTCAGCGCCATACGTACTGACAGTGATTGTACTGGTACTTTTCTTAGGAAAAGCATCAGGACCGAAAGCGAACGGACAGAATTATATTAAATCAAAATAACAGAGACGATTGTACAACAGGGCGGGACTATGGGAACATTTCTTTAGTCTTGCCTTTTTTTGTAGAAATGAGTACTGTAAAAGAAAGATCGGAAGCAGGAAAAACAGCAGCTTCTTAACAGAGTATCAGTTTAATTGCTTCTGCCGCTGAGGTCTGGACAAAAGCGATCAGCTCCGAGAATTAAGAAGGACTATCCGAAAATTGTCAAGGAACACGATTCATAAAATGAAGAGCTGTGAATGGATACACTACTCTACGCTGTGCTTCGATCACATCAACTTCTAGATATAAAACATACTAGAGTTGGCAGGCTTCACTAGGATTGCTTCAGCAGAGTAGATGAAGTCCTGTTACCTGCTCGGTGAAGGACCTGAAGCTCTTCATATTTTCAGGATCGTTCGGTTTAATTCTAAAGGAGTTGCTCTTGCGGTTACTCGTCGCAAAAAGAATTTTTGCTTTTATACCGCTGTTTATTCGGGGTTAGATACGAAGAGAGTTTGGAACTTTGTTCTGTCCCACTCTCCTTGTTAAATGAGCGAAACCAAGAGTCAGTTATTTTTTTATTGGGACAAAGGGCATGGCGAAAGCAGGCGATATATTTCGTCATCCTTTTATATATCTAAACAAAACTGGAAGAAAGAAGGATGGTTATGTTTAAACGTGTACATTTAGTAGTAATGGATTCTGTAGGCATCGGAGAAGCACCTGATGCGGATAAATTTGGCGATGTCGGCAGCAACACCCTAGGTCATATTGCAAAAGAAGCTGGGCTGACAATTCCTAATCTGGAGAAGCTGGGCTTGGGGACTATTGCCCCGCTTCATAATGTAGCTGCTGAGAAAAATCATCTTGGCTATGCAACAAAACTGGAAGAAGTCTCTGTCGGCAAAGACACGATGACCGGTCACTGGGAAATTATGGGACTGAACATACAAAAGCCGTTTCGTGTTTTTCCGGAAGGCTTTCCGGAGGAATTACTGAAGCAGATTGAAGAATTTTCCGGCAGAAAAATTGTCTGTAACAAACCTTACAGCGGGACTGCTGTTATTGATGATTACGGTGAGCATCAAATGAAAACAGGTGATTTGATCGTTTATACATCTGCTGACCCTGTTCTCCAGATTGCAGCCCATGAAGAAATTATTCCGCTGGATGAACTGTATCGAATTTGTCAGTATGTTCGGGATATTACGAAAGATGAACCGTATATGATTGGTCGTATTATCGCTCGTCCTTATCTCGGAAGGCCCGGTAACTTTACACGTACAAGCAATCGCCATGATTATGCACTGGATCCATTTGGGCATACAGTGCTGGATTCGCTGAAGGAAGCTGGCAAAGATGTGATTGCAGTTGGGAAAATTAATGATATTTTTAACGGACAGGGGATCACAGAAGCTGTTCGTACGAAGAGCAACATAGATGGTGTGGATCAGCTGTTGAACGTTATGAAAAAGGAGTTTACCGGGTTAAGCTTTACGAATCTTGTCGATTTTGATGCACTGTTTGGTCATCGCAGAGATGTTGTGGGCTATGCACATGCTATTGAAGAGTTCGATCTGCGCATTCCAGAGATTATCGATACTATGCAGGAGGATGATTTACTGATGATTACAGCGGATCATGGAAACGACCCGACATTCCCGGGAACAGATCATACAAGAGAGTATGTACCGTTATTGGTCTACAGTAAAAATATGCAGGGACAGGGAAGTTTGGCTCAAGGACACTATGCAGATATTTCAGCAACTATTGCAGAAAATTTTGATGTTGCACCAACAGAAAACGGCATAAGCTTTTTAAAGGACCTAAAATAGGAGGGAAACTATGACAAAGTTGAACGAGCAATTACAGGAAACAACAGCATTTTTAAAAGAAAAAGGAATTGAGCAAGTTGATTTCGGACTGATTCTTGGTTCCGGCTTGGGAGAACTGGCTGAGGAAATTGAAGAAGCGATTGCAATCCCTTTTTCAGAAGTCCCTCATTTTTCTGTTTCAACAGTAGTCGGTCATGCTGGAAAGCTGGTCTATGGCACACTTTCGGG
Source organism: Enterococcus sp. BWB1-3 (assembly GCF_016745275.1). Lineage (GTDB taxonomy): Bacteria > Bacillota > Bacilli > Lactobacillales > Enterococcaceae > Enterococcus_L. The sequence continues at coordinate 19,817 of NZ_JADOEP010000022.1, read as the reverse complement.
TAAAAAAGTCTTGGCAATGCAGGGGCGGTTCCACTACTACGAAGGACATTCAATGCAGACTGTCACCTATCCTGTTCGAATGATGGCAGCACTGGGTATCCATTCAATGGTTGTGACGAATGCGGCTGGCGGAGTCAACACAAGCTTTGAACCGGGCAACTTAATGCTGATTACGGATCACATTAACTTCACCGGGGATAATCCGTTAATTGGAGAAAATGAAGAGGAAATGGGACCTCGCTTCCCGGATATGAGTCAGGCGTATACAAAAGAGTATCAGGAAAAAGCGGAGAAAGTTGCTGTTGATCAAGGCTTGGCGCTTAAGAAAGGTGTTTACATGGGTTTCTCTGGACCTACGTATGAAACACCGGCTGAAATTTGCATGGCTCGGACAATTGGAGCAGATGCGGTTGGAATGTCAACAGTTGCTGAAGTGATTGTCGCAGTACACAGTGGTATGAAAGTTTTAGGTATTTCTTGTATTACAAATCTGGCGGCAGGAATGCAAAGTAGTCTGAACCATGCAGAAGTAGTTGAAACAACGGAAAGAGTAAAAGAGCAATTTAAGCAGCTGATTAAAGCAACATTGGAAGAACTGTAAAAAATCTTGGATCACCTGTACTTTATCAAAAGCAGTACAGAGGTGATAGGATTGAAAGAAAGTTAATATGAGGAGGAAACAAATGAGCATCCATATTGAAGCAAAACAGGGAGAAATTGCTGATAAAATTTTACTGCCGGGAGATCCTTTAAGAGCAAAGTATATTGCTGAAACATTTTTGGACAATCCGGTTTGTTACAATCAGGTTCGGGGAATGCTGGGCTATACAGGAACTTATAAGGGAGAGCGTATTTCTGTTCAGGGAACTGGCATGGGGATGCCTTCTGCAACAATCTATGCCCATGAACTGATCAACTCTTATGATGTGAAGAAACTGATTCGTGTTGGAACCTGCGGGGCTCTTTCAACAGATGTTCACGTTCGTGACCTGATTATTGCGCAGGGAGCAGCTACAAGTTCATCCATGATTGCCAAACATTTTCAGCAGTTTCACTTTCCGCCAATCGGCGACTTCGATTTACTGTTGAAAGCCTATAATTTCGCAACTGAAAAAGGCTATAGAACACATGTCGGCAACGTACTTTCTGAGGATTCTTTCTATAAGGATGATACAGCAGAAACAATGAAGCTGGCTGAACTTGGGGTTCTGGGAGTTGAGATGGAAGCAGCTGCACTGTATTATCTGGGTGCGAAATACAAGGTACAGACACTGGCGATCTGTACGGTCAGCGACCATATCATTACTGGTGAAGAAACAACTGCAGAAGAACGTCAGACAACCTTCAATGAGATGATGGAAGTAGGTCTGGAAACGGCGATTGCAGAATAGATTTTTCGAAGTATACAATAAAAGAGCTGAAACAGAATTGCCCGTTTTCTGAGCATTTGTTTCAGCTTTTTCTTTATTCGCCTAATAGTGATGTTTTTACGTCTTCAATGATTTTGGTGTTGGCAATTGGTCCATTATACAACCAGCTGGAATCGCCGCCAAAAGAGAATACTTTATCATTTTTCACTGCATCTAGATTTTTCCAGACACTTTCCTCAAAAAAAGGATCAGATTCGTCACTGTTTATAAGGAAAATATTATCTGCATCCAGTTCTGCCATTTTTTCCAGAGAAACAGCACTCCAGTCTGCTGTTGCATCCTTGGATATTTCTGTTACCAGCTCAGGAACTTTCAAACCAAGATCGCCATAAAGAACAGTACCGCTTGATTTTGTCTCAGCAACCATGAATACCTGATTGTTTGTTACCCATAAAACCGCAGCTGACTGATTATTTGCATTGGCTTGAGTCAATTCTTCTTTTGTATCTGCAGCCAGTGTGTCGTACGTCTCTAAAACTTCTTCCGCCTGCTTTTCTTTATTCAGCACATTGGCAACATCTGTTAACTGGTCCCGCCATGTAACACCCTCACCGTTTTTCACAACATAGGTAGGAGCTGCTTTGTTGTATTCGTCATACTTTCCGCCTTCAACCAGTGGTGAAGAGCTGACCAAGATCAGATCTGGTTCGTATTTTAATATTTCTTCATAAGGCAAATCATAGGAAATTGTCGGAATGCCGTCTAATTCCTCCTGCAGGTAATCCTGAATACTGGCGTTGTTCACTGTCCATTGGGCTACAGGCGTCTCGTCTAAAGCGATAAGATAGTCTTCCAGATAGCTGGCGATAATTCTTTTTGGATTGGCTGGAATCGTTACTTCATTTCCCAAGGTATCCGTCAGAACCCGTTCTTTCGCAGTACTCTCGATTGTCGAGTTGCTTGTTCCGGCATTCTGTGTACCGCATGCGGCTAATAAACCTCCGCTTATCAGTAACGTTAAGCCAAATAGAGCAGATTTATTCAATAAGTTCATTTATTACTCTCCTTAAACATTGTTAATGATGATAACGATTCTCATTATCATTTATATTAAGAAGTTTGTCAATCATTATATTGAAACTTGTCTGAAAATTCTAGTGGCGAATACTTTCGTGGCAGTCATTGTCATAAAGCCTCGCTTATGCACCATACTGTCAACGCTTTTCCAAGTAAACGCGTTTGTATGGAGAATCGAACAAGGTTCTTCAATTCTTAATGGCTCTGACATTTAGAAATTGATGAGATCGAAACGAAGTCCTTCAATTCTTAATGGCTCTGCCGTTTAGAAATTGATGAGATCGAAACGAAGTGTAGTGTAGTAAGCCTCGTAGATACAAGGGTTTTCTACTGATGCAGGAATAGCTAGTAGAATGGCATGCGAACCGACAATCTGATGAATTAGCAATAATTCATTCCAGTATTAAAAGCTTGCTTCTACGAATGCTCGTCGCATGTCTTTTGATCATATAAGACGGGCTATATGCGGAGTCCTTGAATGGAGGCTAGCTTATCTAGGGGCACTAGCAGGGTGGCATGCAATACTCTGATTGAAATAAATAGCCAAATACTTATGGTTATCACTAAGAGATCGCTAGTATGCGGATGAGAATAGGTCCTATTTTTCCAACCATTGTTTATAGAAAAATGAATATGCCAAAATGAGCTGGCTTTTTTATTTGGTAAATTTAGACCTTCACTAAAATTCTTAAAAAAACCATTTCCCCAATAGTTTTCAGATATGGTCTGGATGTAAAAAAGAAAAGTTTGAAAGTATTTTCTTTCAAACTTTTCTAAAGATGATTGCTTTTTACAGCGTATTTTTTTATAATGAAGTGCAATCTGTTGAGAATCATTCTCAATTTAGCAGATATTTGACAAGTACAGGCTTCATAAAAGAAGGGGAACTATGGATATTCTAACAGCGGCTGATTTGACAAGCGGTTATGGCAGGGAAATAATCAGCATGAATTTAAATACCTCTTTTGAAAGAGGATCAATGACCAGTATTATCGGACCAAACGGATGTGGGAAATCTACATTGCTGAAAACGCTGGCAAGGATATTACCTGAATTAAGCGGGCAGATTCTTTTAGACAGTAAAAATTTGAATCAGTATACATCCAAAGAAATAGCTCAGAAACTAGCCATTCTCTCTCAAACTCCAGAAAACTCGATTGATCTTTCTGTTTTTGATTTAGTTTCTTTCGGTCGCCATCCTTACCAGAAAGGCTGGAAAAGCATTACTGTAGAAGATCAGAAATATATCCAGTGGGCATTGGAGATGACCGGGCTGACAGAACTGGCACGTGAATCTGTGGCCATTTTATCAGGAGGACAGCGACAAAGGGTGTGGATTGCTATGGCACTGGTACAGGATACGGAGGTTCTACTATTGGATGAACCGACAACCTATCTTGATCCTGCACATCAGTTGGAAATTCTGAATGTTTTAAAAATGATTAATCAGGAACAGAAAAAAACAATTATTATGACAATTCATGACATTAATCTGGCTTCCAGGTTCTCGGATCAGGTAATTGCAATGAGAGAAGGACAGATATTTAAAAAAGGGACACCAGTGGAGGTCATCACTGAAGAAACGCTGAGACAGGTGTTCTCGATTGATGCAGAGATTGTCTGTCACGGCAAAACGAAGCGCCCGCTAGTGCTTTCTTATGAAATGGCGGATAAGGAGAATGCATATGAATGTGAAGGCTAAGCTGCAACAGCAGCAGGGGCTGGCGTTTCTGCTCCTAATACTTCTTCTGCTAATCATGATGATTATCTCCATAAGTAATGGAGCGGTTAACGTTCCTTTTAAAATTATGAAAGAAAGTTTTTTACAATTTGATCAGGAGAACCAGCTGCATCAGGTGATTTATTCGATTCGCCTACCCAGAGTACTTGGCGCTGCTTTAGTTGGAACAAGTCTGGCGGTGACTGGGGCATTGGCTCAGGGGATTACGCAAAATCCGTTGGCAGATTCCGGGCTTTTGGGTATTAATGCAGGAGCTGCTCTGGGAATTGCGGTATCGTTCGCTTTTCTGCCCAGTGCAGGGTATTGGCAAATTTTACTGGTGTCCTTTTTGGGTGCTGGTGTCAGTGTCTATCTGATATACAAGATATCCAGTCGTTCCCGGCAAGGTGCAACACCTATCCGGTTGACGTTGGCTGGTGCCGGTATCAGCGCCTTATTTATTTCAATCAGCCAGTTTATCGCTCTTTGGTTTAATCTCAGTCAGGATATTACCTTCTGGTCATTAGGAGGTGTCAGTGTGATTTCATGGAAGCAGCTGCAGTTTGCTGCGCCAATCTTTCTTCTGGCAATAGCGGCTTCACTTTTCTACAGCTCTTCTGTCACAGTCTTGCGTTTTGGTGATGACACTGCGGTCAGTCTAGGGAAAAATCCTCAGCGTATTCGTTTAACGGTTAGTGTGCTGATTCTTATTTTATCTGGTCTGTCAGTTGCCATTGCCGGGTCAGTGAGCTTTGTCGGTTTGATTGTTCCGCATATGATGCGTTTTTTTGCAGGAGAGAATTATCGGAAGCTGATTCCCTTTTCTGCTGTCGGCGGGGCTCTGCTGGTTGTTTCAGCTGATTTTACAGCCCGAATGATTAATCCCCCTTTTGAAACACCGTTTGGGGTTGTTGTTGCATTAATTGGGATTCCTTTCTTTATTTATCTGTTTAGAAAAGGAGGAAACCTGGGATGAGTAAAAAGAAGATAATGGTTATGTATATCCTGTTTCTTATGTTGACTCTAGCAGCAGTGCTTTTCAGTCTGATGCACGGACAGATATCAGTTTCCTTTGAGGAACTGTGTCAGGTTTTTCTTGGTGGCGGAAGCCGAGCACAACGTTTGTTAATCCTGGATTTTCGACTCCCCAGAATTTTACTTGCTGTACTTGCTGGTGGGGCGTTAGGCTTAAGTGGAACTATTTTGCAAAGTGTGACACAGAATCCTTTGGCAGATACTGGGATTATGGGGATTAATGCAGGAGCTGGTTTTACTGTGCTCTTGTTTATAAGCTTTATAGAAACTAGCGGCTTGACTGTATTTTTGCTGCCTGCTGTTGCATTGATTGGTGCTTTGGCTGCGGCTGGAGGCATCGTCTGGATTGCCTATGATCGCAGAAAAGGAATCACACCGGTAAGAATGGTTTTGACTGGGGTAGTTTTAAGTACTGGGATTTCGGCACTGACTATTTTGTTGATGACAAAACTGGATTCTGAAAATTACCGCTTTGTTACGATGTGGCAGGCGGGAAGTATTTGGGGCAGCAGTTGGACATTTGTGTGGGCGTTAATTCCCTGGCTGTTCATTTCTTTTTTGCTGACCATGCATAAACATCGGATTTATGATATTTTTCAATTGGGAGATGAAGCATCAGCCTCAGTTGGTGTGAGTGTAGGGAAAGAACGATTGCTCTCATTAGTATTGGCAGTTGCGGTGGCTGCATCAGCTATTTCAGTTACTGGAGGTATTAATTTTCTGGGATTGATTGCCCCTCATATTGTCAGAGGGCTGGGATTTAAAAAGCATAGAGAACTGCTGCCGGCTTCCTTATTAGTTGGCGGGTTGCTGTTGGTGGTTAGTGATACGATTGGACGTTTACTGCTGGAAAGTGGTGAAATTCCGGCAGGTGTGATTGTTGCCATTGTCGGGGCTCCTTATTTCCTATATTTGCTGCTGAAAAGTGAAAAGTGATGATTGCTGTCAGAGAGAAACCTTTTAATAGGCTATGAGCGCTTGCTGGATTCTGGCTTGTGCGACTTTTTGGATCGGAACAGAAGCAATGTGATTTGCAGCAGAAAGCGGTGCCGTTAGAATTTTAAATGACAAATCGTTGACTGGCGAAAGAGCTTGAAAAAGTATATGATTATCTTGAGTCAAACAATACTTTTAGAGCAGGTGAAAGAATGGATAATTTTCGTTTTTATGTACCAACTGATGTACGTTTTGGGAAAGATCGTTTAAAGGATGAATTGACAGATGCATTGAACGTTTTTGGAAAAACTGTCCTGTTGGCTTATGGTGGGGGAAGTATTAAGAAGAACGGTCTGTATAACCAGGTTCTTAAATTGCTGGAGAAGAATCAAAACAATGTAGTGGAGCTAAACGGAATTGAGCCTAATCCTCGGATTGAAACAGTGGATCGCGGGATTGCTTTGTGTCGTGAGCATAAAGTAGATGTGATTTTGGCTGTTGGCGGCGGTTCTACCATTGATTGTGCCAAAGTTGTTGCTGCCGGCTATTATTATGAAAAATCAGCGTGGGAGCTTGTTTTGGAAAGGCGAACATTTAACGGACCCGCATTGCCTCTTGTAACTATTCTGACGTTGGCAGCAACAGGCAGTGAGATGAACAGCGGAGCAGTTATCAGTAACCTTGCAGCAAACCAAAAGCTGGGTGTGGGCGCGCCTTCCATGATACCAAAGGTTTCTTTCCTTGATCCTCAGAATACATTTACGGTTCCTGCGTATCAAACCGCAGCCGGTTCGGCAGATATATTAAGTCATTTATTTGAAAACTATTTTAAGAAAACGATTGGAGCGAATGTTCAGGATTTTGTTTCTGAAGGATTGATGAAAACTGTGATTAAGAACTGCCCGATTGCTTTGAAGACACCGGACAATTATGATGCCCGTGCCAATCTGATGTGGGCCAGCAGTCTTGCGTTGAATGGTCTGACAGGAAATGGAAAAGACGGTGCATGGTCTTGCCACCCGATGGAACATGAGTTGAGTGCATTTTATGATATTACGCATGGTGTAGGACTGGCTATTTTAACACCACGCTGGATGTCGCATGTATTGTCGGAAGAAACAGCAGCTAAATTCCAGCAATTTGCTAAAAATGTGTGGAATATTGAAGAAGCGGATGCAATGACTGCCGCTAAAAAAGGAATACAGGCAACTTATGATTTCTTTAAATCCTGCGGTATTCCAATGACTCTTCCAGAAGTGGGGATTAATGAAGAAAAATTGACCGAAATGGCTGAGCAGGCAGTAAAACACAGTACAATCGAAACAGCTGCGTATGTCCCGCTATCTGTTTATGATGTTATTTCCATTTATCAGGCATGTATGTCGGAATCTGCATTTATCTAGGACCTGTTTGGAAAAGTGATTTTGCAATATTTTTTAGATAAGCCCTAATAAAAAATAAGCGAGGTTGTGACAAAGCTTCTCCATGCGACGAGTAATTGCAAGAGCACATCTTTTCTCCTCGAAGCATGGAGGGGCTTTGCTTCTACGCTTCTTTGAATGCTCATCGCATGTTTTAAGGTTATGCAAGAACGTACTCCTACGCTTTTACGAATGCTTGAATCATACAAAGACTGGAACAGTGTTTATTCGATTTTAAGGGTTCTAGATATACTAATATCACAGATACGCTTATTTTTATTATAGAAAATTTTCTTGTATTTAACCGATTCAGCAAACAATTATGTTCCCTGAACGTCCAGTACTGAATAGCTGCGCTGATCAAATCGGCTGCGGCTTTTTGAGTATTCTATCGGACGTCCATTTTTCAAGTAAATAATTTGCTCCACTTCAAGTATGGGATCATCTACACTGCAATTAAGGTATTCCTGATCATAGTGGTTGCTTTTGTCCGCCTGAATGGAACGAAAAGCACCGGCAAATTGAATACCCAAACTTTTTTTCAGGTAATCATAAATGGAATTTAACAGAACATCATTGGTTAAGCCGGGAACCAGATCAACAGGCATAAAGGTATGTTCCAGTACATATGGTTTTTTCTCCAGAATTCTTAATCGAATGATCTTGTAGACGGGCTGTTCCGGTCGAAGCATTAAACGTTCCTGTACATTTTCGCTGGGAAATTCCACTTCAAACAGGATGACCTGACTGGCAAGCTCCCGGTTGGCGGCATTCATCTGGACACTAAGCCCCTGATATTCATTGGCAGGAGAAGTATCTCTGTCCCAAAAAGAGTGATTTAACACTCGAGTACCGGCTCCGCGCTGCGCATAAACCAGTCCTTCCATTGTCAAAATATTCACAGCTTTTTTGATCGTCATTCTGCTGACTGAAAATTCCTTGACTAAATCAGTTTGATTTGGCAGCAGAGTGTCAGGAGGATATATTTTATTTTTTATGCGTTCCCGCAGTATATTCGCAATCTCTTCGTATTTTGGCATACAACTTTCACCTCAATCATGAGTATAACGAACTCTGTGACTTTCTACAACGATAATTTTTTTATACAGTATTTATAAGTGAAAACAGCGATGACGAAAAATTTGCTCACCTTTTCAGAAAATGAGGCTGTCATCGTTTTTTTTGTTTACTCTCCGTAATTATTGCAAGAGCGATTTTTAAAAAGCATTAGGACCTTTTGATAGGCAAAAATTTCTTTTCTGCAATATACTTTATATTTTGAGGTAAAGGAAAAGGCCGGAATAGAAATCCAGCCTTTTCGATCATTTTAGAAAGTTGAATATCAGATATTGACATCTGCCTGTTTGTCCATAATTTTTAAGAATGGAAACCAGATGAGAGCGACTATGATGAAGTCAATCACCTGCAGCAGTCCGCCCAGCCAGGAGTTGGTAGCGAGAACACCGCTTGCAATAATTGGAACTGTCCATGGGACAGAGACTCCGGTTGGCGGAGGAACAATCCCAGCTGCCATAACAAGATAGTTTATGGTTGTTACAACGATTGGAGCCAGAACCCATGGAATAAGGATTGAGACATTTAAAACGATCGGCAAACCGAAGATTACAGGTTCGTTTACGTTAAACAGCCCGGGTGCTAATGCTAAACGGCCAACATCCTTATATTGTTTTTTCTTAAGGAAGAAGGCCATAATCAGAACTACAGCCAAGGTCATACCGGAGCCGCCAAGACCTACAGTGAATGTTTCCATGAATGGTTTTGTAATAATATGCGGCAATTCTTTTCCTGCCTGGTAAGCTTCCAAATTATCAAGCATCAATGTATTCCAGATTGGGTCCATTACAGAATTTACAATGATTTGACCATGCAAACCGAAAAACCACAGGAATTGAACGAAAAACAGTGCAATCAGTGTTGCTGGAAGACTGCTTCCCAAACCAGTCAATGGTTGTTGAATTACTTCGTAAATTACGTCATGAAGGTTTGTGTTGAAGAATCCAGTTACTGCTGCATTGATGAACAAGAAAATAGTTAAGGTACAGACTGCTGGAATCAGTGCTGCAAAAGATTTTGTTACTGCTGGAGGAACGCCATCCGGCATTTTAATCTGCCAGCCTCGTTTTGTAATACGACAGTAGATTTCCGCTGCAAGAAAAGCAGCAATCATACCAATGAACATGCCTTTAGCACCGAGGCGGTCAAGACTTAACACACCGCTTATGGTTTCGCCGCTTTCAAGAGTTATGAAAAAGGGTGTCAGGATCAGGAAGCTGGCAAATGAAACAGCTCCGCCAAAAATGCCCTCTACATCATAAGATTTAGATAAATAATAGCCGATACCAAAAGTGACAAACACTGACATGATACTCATTGTAGCATTTTGACCATTTCCAAACAGATTTCCCAAATTTCCTTTTAAGTCATCACTGAAAAATGGCAGATTATTAATAACCACTACAATTGAACCAAACATTGTTAACGGAAATGACAGCATAAATGCATCTCTTAAAACAGTTAGATAGCGATTTTGTCCTAGCCAGTTAGCTAAAGGCATAATTTTTTCGCTAAGCTTATCCATAAAACTATTCATAAATATCCCCCTAAATATTTTTTTGTAACCGATCACAACGACAAATATACCATCTTTTGATTTAAATGTCTATCCTTTAAAATAAATGTATATACTTTTGTTTGCAAAGATTGATTTTTGTGGTGAAGTAGATTATTATGGGAATGGATATAAGAAGGGATGGATAAACATGACAACATACAAATTTCCTGAAAATTTCTGGTGGGGATCAGCAGCAAGCGGACCACAGACAGAAGGCCGTGCAGCAGGTGACGGTAAAGGAGAAAGTCTATGGGATGAATGGTACAAATTGGCTCCGGAAAAGTTTTTTAATGAGGTAGGACCAGAGAAAACATCTCAGGTTTATACAAAATATAAAGAGGATATCCAGTTGATGAAGGAAACCGGACATACAACATTTCGGACGTCTATTCAGTGGAGTCGTCTAATTCCAAACGGCACGGGAGAAGTGAATCCCAAGGCTGTTGCTTTCTATAATGACTACATTAATGAAATGATTGAAGCAGGCATCGAACCTTTCATGAATTTATATCACTTTGATATGCCCTGGACGCTGCAAGAACAGGGTGGCTGGCTAAATAGAAAAACTGTGGATGCCTATGTGGAATTTGCGAAAACATGTTTTGAATTATTCGGAGATCGTGTAAAAAAATGGTTTACGCATAATGAGCCGATTGTACCGGTTGAAGCGGGCTATCTGTATCAGTTCCATTACCCAGAAGAAATCAACCTGAAGCATGCGATTCAAGTGGCTTATCATGAAGCGTTATCCAGTGCATTGGCTGTGAAGGTGTACCATGAAATGGAGCTGGACGGACAGATCGGGATTATTCTGAATCTGACACCAAGCTATCCGCGTGATGAATCCAACCCTGAAGATGTGAAAGCAGCGGCGATTGCAGATGCATTCTTTAACCGTTCATTCCTTGATCCGGCAGTGAAAGGTGAGTTTCCGTCAGAATTGATAGAGATTGTTAAAGAACTGGATATGGTTCCTGAAATGCAGGAAGATGATTTAGTCGTTATCAAAGAGAATACAATTGATATTCTGGGAATCAATTATTATCAGCCTCGTCGTATTAAAGCAAAAGAATCAGCAGTGGATCATACACATGGACCAATGCCGGATGACTACTTTGATGTATATGACATGCCTGGTAAAAAGATGAACCCTTATCGTGGATGGGAAATCTATGAAAAAGGGATTTATGATATCTTGACAAATGTAAGAGAAAATTATGGCAACATTCCCTGCTACATTTCTGAAAACGGAATGGGTGTTGAAGGGGAAGAAAAATATATCAATGAACTGGGTGTTATTGAAGATGACTACCGCATTGAATTTGTAAAAGATCATCTGCGTTATGTGCATCAAGCGCTTGAGGAAGGCAGCAACTGCCTAGGCTACCACATGTGGACATGCATGGACAACTGGTCATGGACAAATGCTTATAAAAATCGTTATGGCTTTATTGCAGTTGATCTGGCAGAAGACGGCAAACGCACAATTAAAAAGTCAGGTCGCTGGTTTAGAACAGTTTCTGATAGTAATGGGTTTGATGATTAATAAAATGAATAAACAGGTAAAAATGTAAGCAATTGAATTAATTTTTGCCAATGTACAGGGATTCCTTGGAAAATCAGGGGATTCCTGTTTTATTTTCTCTATGATTTTCATATAGGAGGTACAAATTTTTGAGGGAAATCAGTTATGGGTGTATTCTTTATGTCAGAATCAGTTAGTTATTTCTGTCTTTTGTGGAACTGCTGATATTGAATAACAGCGATTTGTTTTAATTAGGAGGAACAAAGAATGGCAGACTACGGACAAAAAGAAGTTAAACTATTGGAAAAAATTGGCAAGGAAATGTCTAAGCTGGCTGAGCCGTTGGCCAAGATTGAAGATAATGCTAGCAAAATCAAGTGCTTTTATGAACAGGAAAAAGCACTTATATGAAGTAAAATCGATTAGTCGCAAAGAAAATAAAATCGAAAGAGATGAAGAAAAGGCGGCTGAACAAGAGAATGATAGTATTGACAAGCAGCTCAATTACGAGGGTTCTTTGGTAAAAGGTAATATTCAAGAAATTGAGCAACTAGATGTAACTTTAGACGGCATTCACGATGATGACAATTAGGTCAAATGCTACATGGAACAGAAGAAAATAATTTATGAAGTAAAGAAGATACTGAAAAACTGGTTGAATAACATAATGAGGAAAGGGAGTGACATCATAATGATGTGTGCCTCTCTTTTTTAGTTAAACGACTACCGGAGTCTAACTAAAAAAGAACCGCTCGAAAGTTCCGAGCGGGTTCTTAAAAAGATATTCTTATAAATAATATTTCTTCGCAACTGTTAAATCATCGTTTAATTCATAAACAAGAGGTTGTCCAGTTGGAATTTCAAGATCCATGATATCTTCATCAGAGATGCCTTCGATATGTTTTGCCAATGCACGTAAAGAGTTTCCATGTGCTGCAACTAAAACAGTTTTATTGTCCAATAGAGCAGGAGCAATTTCGTCTTGCCAGAAAGGTAAGGCACGTTCTAATGTAACCTTCAGATTTTCTCCGCCTGGGACATCACGCTTGTCAAGCATTGCATAACGACGGTCATTTGCAGCTGATTCCGGATCAGTTACTTCCAATAATGGAGGCAGAGTATCATAAGAACGACGCCAAATGTGTACTTGCTCATCGCCATATTTTTCAGCTGTTTCTTTTTTGTTTAATCCTTGAAGTTTACCATAATGACGTTCGTTTAAGCGCCATGATTTGATTTGAGGAACCCACAATTGATCTGAGTTTTCTAAAATCAGGTTACATGTTTTGATTGCACGAGTTAATACTGAAGTATATGCTACATCAAATTCAATTCCTGCTTCTTTAATTTTGCGTCCGCCTTCTATGGCTTCTTCGATCCCTTCAGGTGCTAAATCCACATCAACCCATCCGGTAAATTGATTCAATGCATTCCATTCACTTAATCCGTGACGAGAAAAAACTAATTTTGGCATGATAAGTCTCCTTTATATATGGTTTCTGAAAATTTCATTACTTGTTTATTGTACAATGTTTTTCATTGAATTTCCAATATAAATTAGCAAACAGCCAAGAATCTGGCGCAACAGGAAAAGCCGCAGCAATCGTAACAGAGCAGAGAAGGGGAAGTGATAAGCTTGAATACAGGATAAAAAAGCAGGAAATAAAAAATGCTGAGACAGTTTTATCTCAGAAAACCAATCTCAGCTTAACTCTCTCAATTATTCATTTGTTGAATATCCGCTTCTGTTAAATTTATATATTTATAGCAGGTTCCAATCGAAACCTGGCATTTTGAAGCAATAACCTGAACATTTTCATGGTTGTCATAATACATCTGCCGTATTTTATGAACAACCTTCATATCGATTTTAGGGCGCCCTCCGATTTTGCCTCTTTTACGGGCATTTGTCAGTCCGATCAGCGTTCGTTCTTTAATCAGCTCGCACTCCATTTTTGCCAGTCCCTGCATTAACTTAAAATAAATAGGACCTTCCGGACCGCGGGTATCTATTTTTTCTTCAAGACTGACTAAATGGATATGGTTCTTCTTGAAAAAATGGGCGAATTCAGTCAGTTGTCTGGTAGATTTCCCCAGATGGTTAAGTCGGCAGATTACTAATGTATCATCTTCTTTCAAATCATCAACAATTGAATCAAGAAGTGAGCAATTGACATTGTTTTCAGCAGGCTTAAATGTATCCTGATAAATTTTGTCACATCCATAGGTTGAAAGCAAAGAGAGCTGTGTATCCAGATCGCATTCATTTATAGTCGTTCGTGCATAACCGATAAAATTCATAGAATATCCTTTCCTATATAGTTTGATAGTTTTGAGCTTAAATATAATTGAGACAGGGAGAGAAAGAAATCTAGCGTGAGTGAGCTTGAATCGTCTGCGGGCCTTCATTACTTCCAACAATCACAGTTGAGACAATGTTTAAAAACAAGCCATGCTCCACGACGCCTACCAGCTGATCAAGATAAGAGCCCAGTGCAATTGGGTCTGGAATCACATTCATTTGCAGATCGATAATATAGTGTCCGCCATCGGTTATTAAAGGAGTGCCGTCTTGCAATGTTCGGATGGACGGGTTGAAACCTTTTGTTTCAAAAAGGTACAATAACTGCTGACTGCCGTAAGGAATGACTTCGACTGGAAGAGGGAATGCCCCAAGCTTGTCCACCAGTTTTGACTCGTCAACAATCCAAATGTTTTTTCTGGAATAAGTAGCAACAATCTTTTCAAAAAGCAGAGCTGCGCCGCCGCCTTTAATTCCATGAAAATTGGAACTGATTTCATCCGCACCATCAATTGTTATGTCTACATGGGAAACATCATCAATACTTTTTAACGTAATTCCTAGCTCAAGTGCCTGTCTTTCAGTTGCTTTAGACGTTGTTACACCAACAATATTAAGATTTTCTTCGTTCACGCGCCGTCCAATTTCATCAACCATGTACTTTGCGGTTGAACCGGTTCCCAAACCAACAATCATTCCATCTTTGACATATTTAGCTGCTTCAATTCCCACCATTTGTTTTTGATTCATTTCAGTGCAAGCTCCTTTCGCTTTATCAAAAATATTGTACCGTTTCTTGAATAGAAAAGATAGAAAGGATTAAAAAAAGTGGGAAAAAAATGAAGAAAAATCTAAGAATAATATTTGATGAAAAAAACACTTCAAAAGCTTGACAGATAGGGTATATCGTGCTATCCTAGCGAAGGTGCTTTATGTACAGGTCTCTCGTTGAGACGTGCTGACTGTCTATCAAAGCATATTTGATAAAGGATGCATAGATGCATTATTTTTTATCGCAAAAAAAGAACCACCTGGATGTGTGGAACTAGAAGCGAATTGAGGAAGGAGGAAAACAAGGAATGCCTACAATTAATCAATTAGTACGTAAACCTCGTAAATCAAAGGTAGAGAAATCTAACTCACCTGCATTGAACAAAGGATATAATAGTTTCAAGAAATCTCAAACAAACGTGAACTCTCCGCAAAAACGTGGGGTATGTACACGTGTGGGGACTATGACACCTAAAAAACCGAACTCAGCTTTACGTAAATATGCCCGTGTTCGTTTGTCAAACTTGATCGAAGTAACAGCATATATCCCAGGGATTGGTCATAATTTACAAGAACATAGTGTAGTATTGCTGCGCGGTGGACGTGTAAAAGACTTGCCAGGGGTACGTTATCATATCGTTCGTGGTGCGCTTGATACTGCCGGCGTTAACGATCGTAAACAAAGCCGTTCTAAATATGGTACTAAACGACCAAAAGCTGCTAATTAATTTGCTGACAACTAACATATTATAATAGAAGAAATATTTCGGAAGGAGGAGTTACGAATGCCTCGTAAAGGTCCTGTTGCAAAACGTGATGTTTTACCAGATCCTATTTATAACTCAAAATTAGTTACTCGCTTAATCAACCGTGTAATGGTTGACGGAAAACGCGGGATTGCTGCTAATATTATCTATAATTCATTTGATATTATTAAAGAATCTACAGGTAACGATCCATTGGAAGTTTTTGAACAAGCCATGAAGAACGTTATGCCTGTTCTTGAAGTAAAAGCCCGCCGTGTTGGGGGTTCTAACTATCAAGTACCAGTTGAAGTTCGTCCAGAACGTCGTACGACTTTAGGTCTTCGTTGGGTTGTTAACTACGCACGTCTGCGTGGCGAACACACAATGGAACAACGCTTAGCAAAAGAAATAATGGATGCTGCCAACAATACTGGCGCTTCAGTTAAGAAACGTGAAGATACACATAAAATGGCTGACGCTAACCGTGCATTTGCACATTATCGTTGGTAAGATCCCTCTCTGTGTGCAGCTTCAGACTGCATCAGATAAGTTTTTACAGTTCATTTAAATAAAGAGAGGAGAAATAAGCTGAATGGCAAGAGAATTTTCGTTAGAAAACACTCGTAATATCGGTATCATGGCTCACGTTGATGCGGGTAAAACAACAACAACAGAGCGTATCTTATATTATACTGGTAAAATCCATAAAATTGGTGAAACCCACGAAGGGGCTTCACAAATGGACTGGATGGAGCAAGAACAAGAACGTGGTATTACGATTACTTCTGCTGCAACAACTGCGCAGTGGAAAGGGTATCGTGTTAATATCATTGATACACCAGGGCACGTGGATTTTACAATTGAAGTGCAGCGCTCTCTTCGTGTATTGGATGGTGCGGTTACCGTTCTTGATTCGCAGTCAGGTGTTGAGCCTCAAACTGAAACAGTTTGGCGTCAAGCGACTGAATACAAAGTTCCTCGTGTTGTTTTTTGTAACAAGATGGATAAAATTGGTGCAGACTTTCTATATTCAGTAAACTCATTACATGACCGTTTACAAGCGAATGCGCATCCGATTCAATTACCAATCGGTGCTGAAGAAGATTTTACTGGAATCATTGACTTAGTTAAGATGAAAGCTGAAATCTACACAAATGATCTGGGAACAGATATTCAGGAAACTGAAATCCCAGAAGAATATATGGAACAAGCTACTGAATGGCGTGAAAAATTGGTCGAAGCAGTTGCTGAAACTGATGAAGACTTAATGATGAAATATCTGGAAGGCGAAGAAATTACTGAAGAAGAATTAAAAGCGGGTATCCGTAAAGCAACAATCAATGTTGAATTCTTTCCTGTAATGGCTGGTTCAGCCTTCAAAAACAAAGGGGTTCAATTGATGTTGGATGCGGTACTTGACTATCTGCCGTCACCACTTGACATTGAAGCTATCAAAGGGATTGACTCGAAGACAGGCGAAGAAACAACTCGCCCTGCTGATGATGAAGCACCATTTGCATCATTAGCCTTCAAAGTTATGACTGACCCGTTTGTTGGTCGTTTAACTTTCTTCCGTGTATATTCTGGTGTTCTTGAAAGTGGTTCATACGTATTGAACGCTTCTAAGGATAAAAAAGAACGTATTGGACGTATTCTGCAAATGCACGCAAATACTCGTCAAGAAATTGACAAAGTATATTCAGGTGACATCGCAGCTGCGGTTGGTTTGAAAGATACAACAACAGGGGATACGTTATGTGCGCTGGATTCACCAGTTATCCTTGAATCAATTGAGTTCCCGGAACCAGTTATTCAAGTTGCGGTTGAACCTAAGTCAAAAGCAGACCAAGATAAAATGGGTGTAGCATTGCAAAAACTTGCAGAAGAAGATCCTTCATTCCGTGTTGAATCAAACGTTGAAACTGGTGAAACAGTTATCTCTGGTATGGGAGAACTTCACTTGGACGTATTGGTTGACCGTATGAGACGTGAATTCAAAGTTGAAGCGAATGTGGGTGCTCCTCAAGTATCTTATCGTGAAACATTCCGTGCACCAGTTACTCAAGCTGAAGGTAAATTTGTCCGTCAGTCCGGCGGTAAAGGTCAATACGGGCATGTTTGGGTTGAATTTACACCAAACGAAGAAGGAAAAGGCTTTGAATTTGAAAATGCAATCGTTGGTGGTGTGGTTCCTCGTGAATACATTCCAGCTGTAGAAAAAGGATTGCGCGACTCAATGGACAATGGGGTACTTGCTGGTTATCCATTAGTTGATATTAAAGCAAAACTTTATGATGGTTCTTATCATGATGTCGATTCAAATGAAACTGCCTTCCGTGTAGCGGCGTCTATGGCTTTACGTGCTGCTTCGAAAAAGGCAAATCCTGTAATTTTAGAGCCGATGATGAAAGTAACAGTTACCGTTCCTGAAGATTACTTAGGTGATATTATGGGACACGTTACAAGTCGTCGTGGACGTGTTGAAGGAATGGAAGCGCATGGTAACTCACAAATCGTGAATGCGATCGTACCTTTGGCTGAAATGTTCGGCTATGCTACAACATTACGTTCTGCAACACAAGGACGCGGAACCTTTATGATGGTATTTGACCACTATGAAGATGTACCTAAGTCCATCCAAGAAGAAATTATCAAGAAAAATGGCGGTAATTCCGCTGAATAGTTAAAGGCTGCTTTGAGAAGCTAACTTAGGACTAGGCTTTTTTTGAGATTTCGGGTAAAATAATTAAAGATGATCAGACGGTCGTTGAACCGCCTATCAGATAAATAAAAAATCAATTGATTTTAGGAGGAACATTTTAAAATGGCTAAAGAAAAATTTGACCGTTCTAAACCCCATGTAAACATTGGTACTATTGGACACGTTGACCATGGTAAAACTACTTTAACAGCTGCAATTGCTACAGTATTAGCTAAACATGGTGGCGGAGAAGCTGCCAGCTATGCTGAAATTGATAATGCTCCAGAAGAAAAAGAACGTGGAATCACAATCAATACTTCACATATCGAGTATGAAACTGATGCACGTCACTATGCGCACGTTGACTGCCCAGGACACGCGGACTACGTTAAAAACATGATCACTGGTGCTGCACAAATGGATGGAGCTATCTTGGTAGTATCTGCTGCTGATGGCCCTATGCCTCAAACTCGTGAGCACATCCTGTTATCACGTAACGTTGGTGTACCATACATCGTTGTTTTCTTAAACAAAATGGATATGGTTGACGACGAAGAATTGCTTGAATTAGTTGAAATGGAAGTTCGTGATCTATTATCAGAATACGACTTCCCGGGAGATGACACTCCAGTCATCGCTGGTTCTGCTTTGAAAGCATTAGAAGGCGACGCTTCTTACGAAGAAAAAATCTTGGAATTGATGGCTGCGGTTGATGAGTACATCCCTACTCCAACTCGTGACACTGACAAACCATTCATGATGCCAGTTGAGGATGTATTCTCAATCACTGGTCGTGGTACTGTTGCTACAGGACGTGTGGAACGTGGACAAGTTCGTGTTGGTGACGAAGTTGAAATCGTTGGTATCGCTGAAGAAATCAACAAAACAACTGTTACAGGTGTTGAAATGTTCCGTAAATTGTTGGATTACGCTGAAGCAGGAGACAACATCGGTGCATTGTTACGTGGTGTAGCACGTGAAGATATCGAACGTGGACAAGTATTGGCTAAACCAGCTACAATCACTCCACATACAAAATTTAAAGCTGAAGTTTATGTTTTATCAAAAGAAGAAGGTGGACGTCATACACCATTCTTCACTAACTACCGCCCTCAGTTCTACTTCCGTACAACTGACGTAACTGGTGTAGTTGAATTGCCAGAAGGTACTGAAATGGTAATGCCTGGTGATAACGTAGCAATGGACGTTGAATTGATTCACCCAATCGCGATCGAAGACGGTACTCGTTTCTCTATTCGTGAAGGTGGACGTACTGTTGGTTCAGGCGTTGTTACTGAAATCGTTAAATAATTCAATTTAACATATAGCAATAGAACTGGTTTGGAAAAACTGGTGTACTCGGACGTAAACGGCTCTTCTGTCATCCTTTGGGATGATAGAAGAGCCGTTTTTATCTTGAGATATTGATTGGATGGTTGAGTTTCTTCTATTAAATAATGGCTCTTTGTCAAATCGGACTGATAGTATCACCAATGAACATCGGAAGAAGGAATCGAACTCCTTCTCCGGTGTTTTTTATTTGTATTGAATAAGGCCGTTGAGTAAGAAAATTCGGGTACG
>NZ_JADOEP010000021.1 GCF_016745275.1 Enterococcus sp. BWB1-3 | reverse complement strand
AGGTCTAGAATATCTAAGAATTCTTTGATATGATTTGACTGAGACATCTTGAAACACTCCTTTGAATTGGTTTTTGTCGACTTTAATTCTACTGGATTTCAAGATGTCTTTCCTGTTTTTTTTTCAAAATGAAAAAAGTGTCAGTGACAATCACGCCACCAACACTAGATATTATAGAGCCGTAATAGTTTACTGATTTGAATTCTTTTTTGATTTTCTCGCTGTACGCGTTTGCTGTCGGCGTTCAACTTTACGTTTCTGTTTATTGCTGGCCGAAATCGCACGATCAATCTTCTTTTTGTAGCCTGGTTTGATTTTCTTCTTCTTCTTTTTCACCAAGCCAATCAATGTTGGATCAAGCTCATCTTTTGATTTCACTCGTTTTGTACGACGGTTACGATCATAAGTTTCTACAATCTCGCCATTTTTAATTTCTTTAGGATGGAAGCTTATTCCCAACTGTTCAATCTGAGTAATCATATAATCATCAGATGGCTCGTACAACGTAATCGCTGTACCTTCCAAGCCGTTTCTTCCAGTCCGCCCTACCCGATGAATGAAAAAATCCAATTCTGCAGGAATTTCTGCATTAATTACATGTGATACACCTTCAATATCAATTCCTCTGGCAGCCAAATCTGTTGCCACAACATACTGGAATTCCAGATTCTGAACCTGACGCATCACACGTTTCCGCTCTCTGGGCGTAATATCTCCATGAATCTTTGCTACTTTCAATCCCTGTCCTTTTAAAAACTCAGTGATTTCATCCACACGCTGTTTTGTATTGGCAAAAACAATCGCCAAGTAGGGATGACCTATTGTTAGCAGCTGATAAATCAGGCGATTTTTGTCTTTTCCTTTTGTCGAAATCAGCCAATTATCAATCGTCTCAGAAATAACGGCTTTTGGTTTAATATGTTCAACGACTGGGTTCTCCATGTATTTTTTAAGGAATGGACGCAATTTTTCTGGAATAGTCGCTGAAAAAACCATCATTTGCAGATGAGCAGGCAGTCTTCCTGCGATTTGATCCACCTCTTCAAGAAAGCCCATATCCAGCGTCATATCTGCTTCATCGACAACAAAAGCAGATGCAGTATGCACTTTTAACGCTTGTTCATTAATCATATCTAAAATACGTCCCGGCGTACCAATGACCACATGAGGCTGCTGATTTCCAAGCTTAGCCAATTGACGCTGCTTATCTGTACCGCCGACAAAATTTGTTACACGTATTTCCGGTTGACTAAACTGAGCGATTTGCACCGCTTCACGATAGATTTGACCAGCCAGCTCTCTACTGGGTGCTGTAATGACTACACTAACCTCATCAAGAGTCGGATCGATTTTATCCATTAACGGCAGTAAAAAGGTATGTGTCTTACCGCTGCCGGTTTGTGATTGACCTACCACACTTTTTCCTTTGTTGATTACAGGAATTAGTTTTTCCTGTACTTCTGTCGGCTCTTTAAAGCCTTTTTCTTCTAAAGCTTTCATGATAAATGGTTGAAATTGAAATTGTTCGAATGAACTCATTTTCCCCACCTCTTTTCTTTTTTTCTACGTTAGCCCTCAAGCATTATAACACAAAATCTATACTTCCTCTGTGCTTTTTTCAAACTTTTTATTTGGTGTAATTGTACTGACTGTATACGTGTGGCTGGCCCGTTCATAAAAAAACTGCCGTTGCTTTTTCAAAATTGAATAACCAATACTGAATATGAACATTAGAATAATAATCAGACTGAAAATAAACAGAATCAAGCTCACGGCTTGAAGTATTGGATTCGCTAAATTTAACCATACATCAGCATAAGAAGCATAGATACTGCTCAACTGAAAAATATAATACAGATAACCATAGCGTAAAAACAGCGCCTGAAAACTGATTTTAGCTTTCCCTTCTTCCACAATCCTGATTTTTACAATCTTTTTTCCCATAGTCTGACCATTCGTGAATGTCGGAATTAGCATAAAGACAATTAAGACAATTGGAAAAAACCAAATTCGATTGTCAGAAAGATGTACCTGATCGTCCCACATCCGATATTGACTGCTAAAGCGAGGGACTGTCGTAATAATGGCTTGAACAATACCTATTAGAAACCAGTCAATAGCGAAAGCAGACAGCCGCCTGAAAACCGTCACCTGTGCTCCTTTTCTATATGCTTCTTCATCAATCTCTTCTCTGCTTGGCAGCAAAAAAGTAAACAAAGGAGTAATGGCATATCCAATCATACTTCCCAATGTGTTATTGATCAGATCATTTACGTCTGCCAGCCTATAAGAACGAGGATATATAAGATACAGTCCGCTAAGTTGTGTCAGCTCAAAGAACAATGACAGAAGAAAACCTGTCAGAACGACTTTTTTAAATGAAAATTTAAAATAATAGCGTAGATAAATACCTAATGGTACTAAAAGTACAATGTTGAAAAGCGGTTCAAGAACTACCCCCTGTTTCATAGCAGGTATATAAGTATTTGGATCGCCTAAAACCAAGGTTGTTTCAGTAAAAAAACGAACAACGGTATAAAACGGACGCAATTCAATGATCTGACTGGTATAATGTGCCACTTCTTCCCTAGGCGGTAATGGCAGAATCACCAGAAAATAAGCACACAGCACATAGAATACGAATGAATATAAAATAAGTGCCCTCCAAAAAAGAAACGTACCATACTTTCGATATTCATAGATAATAAAAATAAAGGATATCGCAAATGCCAAAAAAGGAAAAATAATCAGTGCTGTCCTAATTGGTCCTGCGTAAATATACATTGTATCTTCCCCGCTTTCTCCTCTACAGTCTATAGAATAAATGTACTTTTGTCATTTCTGATGATTGTTGAAAGAAAGTAATTTTTGAAAAATATACTGGTTAAAGTTATTATAGAGAAAAGGGAGGGATAGATTATGCTAAACAGCTATTTTGCATTTGGTGTACCGATATTTTTAATGATTTTATATCTTTTTTTCGAATTAGTCAGAATAAAAACAAGCATTCATTACTATATAGGATTCATTCTTTTACTGATTTCTACATTTATGACCCTGTTCAGCTTTCAGGTGCAGCAAACCCTTTGGACTTCCAACATAGATACCTATAAACTTTATGGTTATCCTCCCGAAATTTTATGGCTGCCTTTAATTATCGGTATTCTTTTAGTCATACTTAACAGCGGGCGGGGAATTAAACGGATTTATCTATTCCAACAATCGAGAAAACATGGACATCCTGAGCAAAAGTAGAGCTGTTATGAAATAGAATTGACTGACGATTAAACTACCATTTTTTTGCTTCTAAACAATTCTATGATTAACTTGTTAAAAAAATCCTTCCACGCTGTTTAGCAGGAAGGATTTTTTTATTAAGCTTTTTTCACGAATTCAGACTTCAGCTTCATCGGTCCAAAACCATCTACTTTACAGTCAATATTGTGGCCGTCGCTGCTTTCAACCAGACGAATCCCTTTGACTTTTGTTCCTTGCTTGATAGCTCCGCTGGCTCCTTTCACTTTTAAATCTTTAATGACTGTCACCGTGTCGCCGTCTTCAAGGACATTCCCATTGGAATCCTTAACAACAAGCCCCGTTTCCTCCACTGATTCACCGGCAGTCCATTCATGACCGCATTCCGGACAAATCAACATTCCCCTATCTTCATAAGTATACGCGGACCCGCACTCCGGGCAATTTGGCAAAGTATCCATTTTATCTCCTCTTTCAGTCAGTCTCCACTTGCTTCTATGCAGCGGGCTATTCGTATTTATTGAGATTAGCGCTGTAATAACTAATCCTTTTTGGTTCAAGACCCTTCTTTAAACCAATACCCGTATAAGTTTAGCTTACTTAACTGAAAAATGAAAGATAGAAATAAATTACACTTCTTATTACTTTACTAAAATAAAAACTGCTCTAAGAGAATAATTTATCGACTACTCCAAAAATGTTCTTTTTTCAGTATATATTGCACAAGCTTATCAATTTTCTTCTTTTAAAAATGCTAATTTTTAAACAACCCTATTTTATCTGCTGTTTGCGAAATGCCTTACAGATCGCCTGTATTTCCCGATAGATGACATTGACTTCTTCCATATCTCTGGCATTTGCGCCGCTTGCCAGCGGATGTCCGCCGCCATGATGCCGCTTGGCAATTTCATTTATTACAGGACCTTTGGAGCGCAACCGTACGCGATAATAGCCTTCAGGCTGCTGAACAAAGATCCCCCATGCAAGTACTTCATCAATAGCACCAGGCAAAGCTACGATAGCTGCTGTTTGTGCATCAACAATGCCGTTTTCATTTAAAAGTTCATTGGAAATAATCACCTGAGCCGCTCCCTGCTCGTCAACAGCCAACGCTTGATAAACGTATCCGGCAAGCTTGGCAACAGATAAAGACATCTCCTCCAGCTTACGGTTAAGACCGGTCGCATCAAAAGAATAGCCTCTCAACTCAGCTGCTGTTTCCAGTGTGTGAGGCGTTGTTGCCGGATAAAGAAATCGTCCTGTATCTCCTACAATTCCCGCATATAACAATCGTGCGGCATTATCTGTCATTACCAGCTCATCTTGAAACTCATCATAAAAATCAACAATCATCTCACTGCAGCTGCTGGCTTCGGTATTTACCCAAACAAGATTTCCGTAAGGTTCATCGTTCGGATGATGATCTATTTTGATTAATTTATCCCCCAAAGAATAGCGATCATCACTGATTCTTGGCGAATTTGCTGTGTCTGTAACAATAACCAGCGCATCTTTATAAATGCTATCTTCAATTTCATTCATTTCTGCTAAAAATTCAAGTCCTTCGACAGCTCCTCCCACCTGATACACTCGTTTTTCTGGATAGCTGGCACGAAGAATTTCTGCCAATCCAACCTGAGAGCCGATTGCATCTGGGTCCGGCCGCTGATGCCGATGAATAATTATCGTTTCATAGTTCTTTATTGTTGAGAAAATATCCTTTCTCACACTCATACTGCTACTTCCCCTCCTACGACCGTTCCATAACCTGACAGACAACAATGGCTTTAGCCACGATTGCATTTTCCAGATAAATTTCCACATCCAGTTTTGCGGAACGTCTTCCTAATTCCAATATTTTTGGACGGATATTCAAATCACTTTCCAGCTGAATCAGACGTAAATAATGAAGGTTAATCTGTTCAATTAGTACGTTTCTTTTCTGGTTCACGACCATTGTCCGCTGTGTTACATTTGAAATAATTTCACTTAAAACACCAAAAGAAATCGTCCCAACACTATTAACCATTTGCGGTGTTACCCGGAACTTAAAAGACGGAGTTTCAAGCTTCCCGGTTTCAGGACTCTGTTCTTCTACAGTCACAATTTCTCCTGAAATTTGATCAGAAATCGTGTCTGCAATTTGAGTTTGCCGCTGTACCAGCTGCATTGCCTTCATCACATCTTGACGGGAAACCAGACCCACCAAGGAAAAATCATCTTTGACAACCGGCATGACCTCCAGTCCGTCCCAAATCATCTGATGACTGACACTAGCTACACTCATTGTTTTCTTAACAACAATTGGTTCCTTTATCATAACTTTGTCCATCAGCATAGTATCATTTTTTCCGATTACATCCTTTGCTGTAATGATGCCCACCAGACGCATATTCTTATTTACAACAGGAAATCGGGAATGTTTCGTTTCCTCTGACAAATGCTTGTAGTCTGCTACTGTGTTGGATACTGTTAAATAATTAGTTTTTTCAAGTGTTGTATAGATATCACTGACCAGCATAATATCCTTTTTAATCAGCTGATCACTTAAAGCCCGATTGATCATAGTTGCTACTGAAAATGTATCATAAGTAGTCCGTAAAACCGGCATTTCCAATTCATCAGCCAGCTTTTCAATCTCTTTTGTTGTATCAAAACCACCAGTAATCAGGACCGCTGCGCCATTTTCCAAAGCCAATTTCTGTACTTCATCCCGGTTTCCTACAATCATCAGGGAGCCGGGAGTGATATAACGCAGCATCGCCTTCTTGGTCATAGCTCCAATAACGAACTTGTTGAGAACTTTATCTAAGCCGCCTGAACCTCCCAGAACATCGCCTTCAATGATTCGAACAACTTCACCAAAGGTTAATTTTTCAATATGCTTTTTCAGCTTACGTTCAATACGAATTGTTCCCACCCGCTGAATGGTTGAAACAAGCCCTATGTTTTCAGCATCTTTGATTGCCCTATAGGCGGTTCCTTCACTGACACCAAGATTTTTTGCAATACTTCTTACTGAAATTCTATCGCCAATCGGTAAACCTTCAATATGCTGTAAAATCTGATCATGTTTTGTCGCCATATTATCCTCCTAGAGTTCAATCATTTCACCGACTGCCAATATTTTCCCTGAGTTGTTTTTCAACTTCTGAACAAAGGCTTCCGCATCCTGCTTTATTAAGTCAAACGTATTGTAATGAATCGGCACGACTATTTTTGCTTTTAAATAATCTGCGGCAATCACAGCTGTTTCCGGTCCCATTGTAAAATTATCGCCAATCGGCAGAAAAGCCACATCAATCTCATACAGCTCACCCAACAACTTCATATCTGAAAAAAGTGCAGTATCTCCCGCATGATAGATTGTCTTTCCTTCAGCCTGAAAAATAATTCCAGCAGGTTCTCCCATATACAGCTTCTGATTCTCAAACTTGTAGCAGGAGCTGTGTAACGCCGGGACAAATGTCACTCGTCCAAATGGAAAATCATATTTCCCTCCCAGATTCATTCCATGGCTGGAAAGTCCTTGTTCAGCAGCAAATTCAGCAATCTCCACTATACTTACTACTTTCGCATTATTTCGTTTCCCGACAGGAATCATGTCGCCAATATGATCATCGTGTCCGTGTGTAACAAGAATTACATCTGTTTCCACTTCATCAGCAATTAAATCTGATACAGGGTTCCCGGTAATAAAGGGGTCCAACAGTATATTGGTTCCATCGTCCAGTTGTATTTCTACACAAGAATGTCCATGAAAAATCAACTTCATTATTAATTCTCCCTTCTTCACTTTAGAAATAACGATCTCTTCGTTCATTCAATCTTCTATTTAAAAGTATAACAGAAAAAAAACATTTTAGTACAGGATTGATTTGAAGTAAAAAAACATTGATTCAAAAATAACTGAGCAGTAATATTCCTGCTGATTTATTAAATAATAATATAGTATAATTTATGATAAAGAAAATTACCTGTGAGAGGTGCAGAATGAACTGCTTCTGAGACTATCTTCAAATACTCAAAGAATCAAAATATAAGAACGGAGATTTGCGAAAAAATTACGGATGACTTTCTATTCTAATTAGAGAGAATCCCTATAGAGGCATTTTTATCTGTCCATCAAAAAATCTTGGAAATACAAGAACTCATTATTGCTTGCTTTGAAGCGCTGCATATCAAATTGACTTCATATAAGAATTTATTGAATATACTAACATTAAAACCGAAAAATCTTTAAACACAAATAAGCATCGACAGAAAGCTTTTGAAAAAAAGCTGCAAAAAACCACCACATCGGGTAATGTGGTGGAAATGAAGGTTGTTATTTACTCTTGGTAGGAGTAAGTATGAAAAACCAATTCGGGATAATTGGCATAGCTCAATTCTAATATAAACCATAGAGAATCACATGAGGAATCCATATGGATTTATTAAAATTTCCATGAGAAAAGAATAGAATATATATCTTCAATGTCTAATCATATCATTTTCTACTTTAGCCCCTCTATGCTACACTTTTTATATAGATAGAAAACATTTCACTATAGGAGGAATTGATTATGTCAGATAATGGAAAAACTCGTTTTAATGAATTGTTCTCGGATAAAATTCAAGGTCCTTTTGTCACATTTGTATTGAATGTGCATGTCGCCCACCAGGATGTCAATAAAGATATTCTGGCTTTTAAGAACCTTGGAAAGTCTGCAAAAGCCCGCTTTGAAAAACGTTTCAGCGACTTTGACTGGGCACCATTTCAGGAAAAAATCGATACATTAGAAGCAGATGCAGCATTCTGGCGTAATAATACCAAAAGTCTCACTATTATATTCACCAGGGATCAAACATTTATTTATAAACAAAATGTCCCTGTAGACAATCAGTACTATGTTGGTAAGAAACCTTATCTGCTTGGTATTATCAAAGATAATCAATTTGCTCATAACTATTATCTTCTTGCACTAAACAGAGATTCCTTGTCAATTTATCTGGTTAACAATCATGAAGTATCAGCAGTCGAGCTTCCTAAAACTGCACCGACTGACATGGTAAGCACTTTAGGTGATGAATTAACCGGTGGAAACTTAAATTACTCCAGTAGAGGAAGTGCCAGTGCTGCCAATTCAGGAAAAGAAGGCGTTATCTACCACGGGGTAAACCCAAAAGACGAAGAGGTGGAAATTGACTGGACAAATTACTATCAGGCAATTGATGCCTATTTAAAAGATACTTTTGATAACCCTAATAAACTTCCAATTTATTTATATGCATTGCCTGAGAACCAAACAATATTTAAGAAAGTAGCAAAAAATCCGTACTTTAAAGCCTCACCTTCTGTTTCACTCTCACCTGCTCAAGCTTCCATAAAAGACATCAAAGCAGGAGCGAAAAAAATTAATCAGGAGCTGGAAAATCAACAGACCCAAAATAACAATCAGCTTTTGGATAAGAAATTTCTGGATCAAATGGTAGACATTGTACCTGCAGCAGCAGAAGGTCGTCTGTCACATTTCTTTATTTCAACATCAAATTTTGTGAATGAGACAAATAAAATGACATCAAAAGAATTCGATTACCGCAAGCTTTTAAACAATACTGCTTATCAAGTGATTGAAACGGGTGGAAATGTTTTTGTCCTTGACCAGCCATCTTCACCAGATGAAAAATCACTGTTGGGAATCTTACGATATTAGAATAAGTAGGCTTAGTGAAGCAAGTCGTTGTTATTCATCAGCGGCTTGCTTTTTTATACTGCAAATTTTTTAACATTTATTATTTTAAAAAAGAGCTGCCAATGAAAGAAACTGTTTATTTTACTTTCGGCTGCTGAAGCACTAAAAAATGGGGAATATAAAAGCAAAAGAGCGATTCACACCAGTTTAAAGTAAATAGTTCCTTTTACATATTTTGGGCTCAATTACAAATATAATAAAAAAATAAATCCATCTCTTGAAACAACACTTGCTTTTTCATTAGACAAGTATTTATATGCAGATAGTTTCTTAAATTTCACAAAGAAATTTGATTCAATATAACAGCCATCTCCTAAATGATGAAACAAGTCTTTTAATGTATCAGGCTTGTATTCATCCTGAGAATTAATCTGAAAATTTTACTTTCTACATTCCCGAGCTACTATGTTTCGATACTTTTTAACATGTTGATTCACATCATTATAGCCCTGTCCCGAATTTGTCAGTGGTTTAACTAATTGAATTTCTTCATTCTTCATCATACATCCCCATCTCCTTCCTATAAAATAGTTCTTCATTTGTATAGTACAGCTTATTTACACATTTCTATAAAATAAAGTTTATAAATTATCCTCTGAAATTAGACGTACCCGGAATACTGGTTTGTCAGTATTCCGGGTACTAGTTAAGTATTCTTATTAAGGTAGATCAAATATTGTATTAGTTAGAAAATCAGGTAAAAACTATCTATTAGCTAACGAAAAATCAATCTCATCTATACAACTTGAACCCTTCCTGCTTTCAAATCTATGCAGCTCCAAGACTGCGCCTTCGGAATAGATTTCATCAATGTGATTTCTGTTTTGCTTTCATATTTATCGCTTAACATATTTGTATTATAACAGAAAAAATAACAATAGTAACAAACTTCTTTTATACTAATGAAAAATTTAATAAGTCAGCTATTCTCTATGCAAATCAAAGTTTCTGTGTTATAGTAATAGATGTAGTTTTTGTTCGGTAGTATATGTGTAGTTGTTTCATTTTAAAGTAAACATCCTCCACATTTTCACCCTTCAAGTAATTGCAAAATATTTATGGAAACATAAGGAGGATTTTTATTATGGAAACAGGTACAGTAAAATGGTTCAACTCAGACAAAGGCTTTGGATTTATCACAGCTGAAAACGGAAACGACGTTTTTGTTCATTTCTCAGCTATTCAAGGTGACGGCTTCAAAACTTTAGAAGAAGGTCAAGCAGTTACTTTCGATATCGAAGATGGTCAACGTGGCCCTCAAGCGACTAACGTTAACAAAGCTTAATTAAACCATTAAATTTCGAGCCTGACAATTTATGTTGTCAGGCTTTTTTTGTTTGTAAAACTATAGCAGCAGACGCTTTTTACAATTATTCTGTTTGTGCTTCAGTTCATTTTTTCTTCAAAAAAGAGGTTGTGACAGAAGTGTTCTGTCTCAAGAACCAGGTAGGTATCATGCATCATCTACTCTGACGAGTCAATCGTAGTGATTTATGACAATAAGTCGGAATATACGAAAATTGTCAAGGAACACTAGTCATAATATGACTAGCTGTGAATTGATACCTCCCTGGAGCTACTCATATTTTCAGTATAGTTCGACTTATTTCCGAAGAGACAACTTCTGCGTCTACGGTTCTCACTTCGTTCCGATCCTCGAAGCATGGAGGGGCTTTGCTTCTACGCTTCTTCGAATGCTCGAATCATACAAAGACTGGAACACCGTTTATTCGGTTTTAGGGATCTCAGACATACTTTTGTCACAGTCTCTATATTCATTCTTCAATTCTCTTTCTCTAGGATTTAATTCTAAAGGTTTGAGGTGCTTTCTTATAAATAACAATAAATCCGATTCCTACATAAAGCAAACTTAGTCCTGAAACAACCAGCGCATAATAAAAACCGGTTACTTGGAGCTGTGTATTCATATAAGAAACTCCATAGAAAATCCCTGCAATTATTTTATAAAGAGGGTTCGAAATTGCCATATCTCCTGTAAACGGCTGAAGCAAATAATACACAAACAGCTCGTGAAATGAGAACAACAAAGAAAGTGATACAAGCAATAGAATAAGTACTCCAAAAAACTCCCATGTCAGGAAAAACTGATTCATCGCACTCAGCAGCAGGTAGACACTGAAGATCCCTAAAGATAAAATACCATTGTAATAGAATGTTTGACTGAAACGATAATTAAATCCTCTTAAGATTGTCCCTGACTCCCGATAAAACGGATAATACAGCATCGATACATCACAGTTTACAAAAACCATTTGGACTACTTTTTTCCCAAAAGTCATCAGATACATCAGAAAAAAGAGGATGGGCAATGTCGCCGTCATTTCATGTGCCGTTACTTGTTTAAACAACCCCGCAAAGCTGGCAATCATTGCAAGAACCCATGCAGCTCCAATAAAGTAAAAGCGAAACCTTAGGGCTTTATTCAAAATACTTCTGTAACGACTGAAAAGCAAGGCATTCAAATATTCATTGCCCTTCAAATGCTCAAACTGGCTAGTTGCTGTCATTGTCAGTTTTTTCTGCATAGCAAGACCTTCACCAACATAAGAATTTCTGTCACTTGCCTGCTCTGCTATTTTTTCAAGGCTAATCGTTGCCTGGTTAATCCAGTATAAAAGGTACTCATTTTCCTTTTTGAAATACAGCAACTGATACAGGACGATTATAAGAAAAATTAAAAATAAGCTATTCCCAATCATTGACGTCAGAAATGGTATAAGCATCTCAAAAAGCCTTATCCATACAAATATCACAGTAAATCCTAAAATCACAAAAGCCGCAATTGTTCCTAAAATGAGACGGACACGTTTCGACAGATTCCAAGTAAAAATAATACGGCCCAAGTATCTAAAGGCGTAGTTAAGCCCTGCATAAGAAAGTATAATAAAGAAAAGTATTGCCAGGGGGTTGCCAAGAATAAACCCGTAAACCAGCGCTGCCGGAATATAAGCAATCATTTGAATGGCTGTGTTTAAAAGCATATTTCCTCGAACGACGGTCGTTCTGGCTAAGCCAAATTGTTCAATAAAATCAACCAGCGGCTTCTCTGCTGTAAAAGAATAGCCTATGTAAAAGCCCAGGAAAATCGGTACGAAAACGAACCAAAAGAATAGACCCAAATTCATTGTTTGCACATCAAAGAAAGTCGCTGAAGGCTCTCCAAAAATAAATGTTCGTACCAAGTAAGCAAAGCCCAAATACATACCCAGCCAAACAAATTTGGCTAAGAAGCTGTTTAGATAATCAAAAATCAAAACCAGTATTGCAATCCCCTCTTTGATCCCATAGCTTTTATAAATTTCAATAGGAATATGCTTTCCTAAAAAAGGCAGCTTTTTCAAATAATAAAGAAGACCGTTTACTTTAGATGCAATTTTAGTCTGTTTAAAGAACCAGTAATTTCTCAGAAAAACTTTTAAGCTGTTCATCTTCACTCCCCGCTTTCTTCAACAGGCTGCTCAGCAGCTTTATCTGATAACAAATCCACAATTTCCTCTTCAAAATCTTTATCATGAATTCTGAAAGAATCGACTGGACTGAGCTTTTTATGATGTAAAAGTACCACTTCATCGCACAGATCCTGCGCCAGCTGCAAAATATGTGTGGAAAAAATAATGATGGACTCTTTTTTCATCTCTAAAATAAGTTCCTTCATTTCGTGAGCTGCCACCACGTCAAAAGATGTCAGCGGTTCATCCAACAACAGTACCGGAGGCTGAATCATCAATGTCACCAGCATCTGCACTTTGTTCTGCATCCCATGAGAAAAATCTTTGAGCAGACGATGCTGATCTTCCTGTTGAATTCCCACTGAATCCAGATAAGCCTCAGGTGTTTTTGGCTTTTTTATTCGAGCGCTGTTTATCTCAATAAAAAATTTTACAAACTCATAAGCGGTCATAAAAGCCGGCAAATGTGGTTGTGTATAAACAAATCCGATTTCAGTATTTTCATAGTCAGTATCTATCATTCCATCACGTTCGACACCAATTGTTCCTCCATCAAGAACAAGATTACGGGAGATACAGTTAAACAGCGTTGTCTTCCCCGCTCCATTACGTCCTAATAATCCATAAATCTTACCTGTTTCAAAAGTAAAGCCAGTACTTTCCAATACGGTTTTCCCATCAAATCCTTTAGTTACATTATCTAAAATCAGCTTCATTTTTTTCTGTCCTTTCATAAACAACTTTCTCCAACAGCTAACAAACATGTATACAAAACAATCTTACTCTATCTATGCTCAGTTATACACAATTTTACAAAAAAATATTTATTAAATCATCTACACAGCTTTTGGCCGTATCCTCAAAAAAGAAACCTGAAGAGAAATTATTTCCGTTCACCTTTCAGATTCCCTGCTAAATCTTTATATTTTACTTATTTTCAGCTTTTTCAAGATAAGATATATTTCCGATAGATTCTGCATCGTTCCAAAATTATATTGAACGTGGTATCGCTGCTAATTATCAGCGATCACTTGATTACAAACAAAAAACAGTAAAGGAATACCAGACTGTCTTTAATGATACAATTAGTTGGGCGCTGGAAACGATAATTGCTTAGAACCTTTCAACCACTTCTAAAGCTGAAAAATCCATGAAGCCAGACAATAAAATTTCTGAACTCACGGATTTTCAACTAAATTTTTTTATGCTTTTGCCCTGTCCAACACCGTCTCCCTTTCAATCAATGTATGCGGAATCAGGACTTTCTGCTTCATTGCCTGCGGAGCTTTAAGCTGCTGAATAAACTGTTGTACCGCTATCCTTCCAAGTTCTTCCGTGTGAATATCAATAGAGGTGATATAGGGATGAATCAGTGTGGTGAAAATTGAGTTATTAAAGCTAATCACCGATAAATTATCCGGCACCTTATAGCCATACAAATTAGCCAGCTGAATTACACGTAAGGCAAACATATCATCAATAGCCATACAGGCTGTCGGCTTCAACTTTTTCAACGTTTCTTCAAATTCTATATAATCACTCGGCTGTTTCAACACTGCATAAGGAAATGGCTCTAAACCAGATTCTTCCATTGATTTTTGATACCCATAGCAGCGTTCCTGAAACACATTTTCTTTCTCATAATTGGTCACAAATAAAATTCTTTTGTGACCTTTATCAATCAAATATTGCGTGGCTGTTCTTCCCAGAAGCTGATTGTCATTATCCACACAACTGGTGCCGTTGCTGTATTGATAGGGCTGACCAATCACCGTATAAGGGATGCTCTGTTCAACCAGATACTGTAAGACCGGATCATTCTTTCTGACATACAGCAGAATAAAACCATCCACTCGTTTTTGTTTATACATCAGCTGAACATTTTCCAACAGTTCTTCCTGCGTCTCACCCGAAGCAAATGAGATAGTCACATCCTGCTTCCCCGCCTCCTGATTCATAGCCGTAATTGCTTCCAGATAGAAAGGATTGCTCTTCCTGTCATCAGAAGATAAAACAGGGAAGACAACGCCAATTGTATTGGAAAATTTCTTCGCCAGATTTTGCGCTGAGGCATTTGGAACATACCCAAGCTTATCCATGGCTTTTCTTACACGCTCTTTCGTCTCTTTTGAAATACTTGGATGATCCTGCAGCGTTCTCGAAACAGTTGAAGGCGCCACCCCTACTTCTCTGGCTACATCCTTAATTGTCACACTCATAGTTCTTCCCTCTTTATTATTATTGAAGAATCATTCATTATTTATAGAAAATTCTGTCATTATCTTAATAAGAATAAATGCAAACGGTTGCTTTGTCAATACTAATAGATTTGAGTTTACCCCCAATTTTTGAAATTAATATAGAAGATTCTTGAACTAACGGTATTTCGAAGCGTGTTTCATTTATTTACAAAACAGCTTCGACAACGACTAATATAATAAGATTGTTAGCGAAAAATATGGAAATTCAACTAATAGAGACTTTCCGCTTCTGCTTTGACCGTATTATTTTCTTTTTCTATTAATTCTGAGAAGAACAGCTCTGCTTCCACTCCATAGTGATCGCTTATTATCGGGGTTCCTCGTCCATCAAAAAGAACTTCACAGGCTTCGGCATAGAAATTTTCATCATTGAAAATGTAGTCCATTCGCAGCTGCTGCTGATTACCGGACCAGCCATCTATTGCTTTAGATACAGTAAATCCACTATTCGTTGTATCCGCAGCTGCATAACTATCTAAAAAGCTTTTAGTTACTAACTCATACCCTTCCTGCTGATACTCAGCTGGATTATTAAAATCACCCAATAAAAGTTTTGGACACTTGATTTTATCCAATAATTTAAGTGTTTGCCCCCACTCGTATTGGAATCCCTTCGCTGTTTCTTCTGACCACCAGGAATAGTGACAGCAGATTGCTAGAATCTCTTGTCCATCTAAAACAGTTCTGCCCAGAAGAAGCTTTCTCGTCCGATAATCAGAAAACTCTTTTTCCTTTGAAACAATAGCCCCTTGAGCCTTAACAGGTACTTTAGAAAACAGTGCCAATCCTTCATGATATTGCCCATACCCCAGATGCACAGGCATCCATGACCAGTAATAAAAAGTGCCCGCCGTCTTTAGTTTTTCTGCAAGAAGAAAAGCAAAGTTGTCTTCATGAATCGTATACTCCGCAAGAGCTCCTGTATCAAAATAAGCGTCTGTTTCAACAGTTTCCGAAGAAGTCAGCTGATTAACCTCCTGCAATGCGATCAAGTCATAATCTTTTTCAAGGATTACTTTTGTCAGTACTTCGAGTTTTTCCAAAGGCTTTGATTCCATCCAGCTGTGTGTATTTAAGGTCATTACCCGCATCAATTCAGTCCTTTCTTTTTTCCAAGCTGCTGCGACTTTCATTGAATTATTAAAAATATCACAGTATGCCGCCTCTACTGTTTTACAATAAAACACAGCATGCATAACAAAAAATCAATAATTCTTAATTTTCAGGTTCCTATTAAATTTTATATCTAATTCATACTGTTACGGAGCCAATCACTGTTTTTCCTGATTGCCTCCCCTTTTTATCCAGTGTAAATTTTTGAACTTTTTCACTGTTGGTAAAGACGACAATTATCGTAATTCCTTTCCCTTCAGCCTTGATTTTTGCCAAGTCGGCGTGCGCTATTTTTTCTCCTGCTGCCAGCTTCTGTCCAACCTGAACAAAGATTTCAAAAGCTGGTTCTTTCATTTCAACGGTATCCAAACCCATGTGAATCAGTACTTCCAAGCCTTCTTCTGTTTTCAGTCCGATCGCATGTTTTGTCGGAAAAACACTGACTACTTCTCCATCTATTGGTGAATAGACGGTTCCTGATACAGGTTCGACCGCAAAGCCGTTGCCCAGCATCTTTTGTGAAAATACTTCATCAGGTACTTCTTCGATTGAAATCACTTCACCGTCTGCAACAGCTCTCAATTCTTTTATAAGCCCTGAAGCTTCTTCGGTATGGCTAAATACACTTGTTGCTGCCTTAATAAACTCCTGTTCAAAATCAGTCTCAGGAATCTTGACACCTGATTCTAATAAATCTTGAATATCCGACTTCAGCACATCCGCTTTAGGTCCATAAACTGCCTGTACACCATTATCTTTCAAAATCAAGCCCATTGCACCGGCTTTTTTCCAATACTGCTCATCTCCGACTTTCTCTTGATCTTTCACGGAAACTCTCAATCTTGTCATACACGCATCAACATCCGCAATATTTTCACGTCCACCCAACAGATTTACTATATTGATGATTTGCTGATCGGCGTTCATTACTGTCCCGTCAATATTTGAGCTTTCAGTACCTTCATTTTCATAGTTGCCGCTTCTGCCCGGTGTCGCAAAGTTGAATTTTTTAATCATAAAATTCGCTGCAAAATAAGTAATCACACCAAACAGCACTGTGACAACTACAAAATTAACCAAATCCATTCCCAGTCCAGCTTTAATTGTAATCGGCGTCCGTGTCAGTAACTCAATATTGCCAAATGAATGTACTCGGAGAGAGACAATATCCGCCATGGCAAAAGCCGCACCCTGAATCACAGAATACACAACATACAACGGAACTGCCGCAAACATAAACATGAACTCCAGCGGTTCAGTTACACCGGTCAGGAAAACAGCTAAAGCAGCGGAAACAAACATAGATTTGTATTTGTGGCGTTTTTCTGCATCAACATTTCGATACATTGCCAATGTCATCCCCATCAAAATTCCAGATGAACCGATCATTTGCCCGACTTTAAAACGGGCCGGTGTCCAATTTTCCAAAACATAAGCATACTGACCGGCATCACCAGCATCTTTCAAGTTAACTAAATCAGTTGCCCATGCCAGCCACAACGGATCTTGGCCGAATACCTGAGTTCCCGCCTGCGCTCCCGAGAGGATTTCATAAGTGCCGCCCAACTGCGTATAATTAATAGGGATCGTCAGCATATGATGGAGCCCAAATGGCAGCAGCAAACGTTCCAGCGTTCCATATAAAAACGGTGCAAGGACAGGAGCTGTTTCCTGTGATTGAGCTATCCACAAGCCAAAATTATTAATCCCTGCCTGAATAGTCGGCCAGATTACTGCTAAGAGCAGTGATACCAGTACAGACCAGATAATTACCACAAATGGCACAAAACGTTTACCATTAAAAAAGGACAGAGCATCCGGCAGCTTGCGGTAACTGTAGTATTTATTATAGGCTGCTGCTCCGACAAAGCCGGCAATAATTCCAACAAAAACCCCCATATTCAATGCAGGCGCTTCCAGTACGCTGGTAAAGAATCCTTTCACCATAATTTTTGTTCCAAATAACGTGTGAGTAAAAGCGTCTTCATTATTCAGCATATCTGAAGTAACCCCAAAAATAGAACCTGTTATTCGATTAATCAAAATAAATGAAATTCCAGCAGCAAAAGCACCGCCTGCTTTTTCTTTCGCCCAGCTCCCGCCAATGGCTAATGCAAAAAGTATATGTAAATTGCCGATAATTGCCCAACCGATGTTTTCGATAACACCGCCTGTAGTGACCAGTGCTCCAAGATCAGGATTAATTAACGGAAGTGATTTTCCCAGACTGATCATGAGTCCGGCAGCCGGCATCACTGCTACAACGACCATTAAAGCCTTTCCAAATTTTTGCAGAAATTCAAAATTAAAATATTTTTTCACATTCTCCCACCTCTTCTTTAATAAACACACGATAATTGCTTAAGACATTAAAAATGAACAGTAATTATTCGATATTAGCGCAACCGTTTTCGTTATTAATTATATATCTTGCTTTATAAAAAGTAAACAACAACACGATTTTTCTTTTAAAAACCATTAAAACAACTGAAATCAAAGATTAGAAGGCTATTTTTTAAAATTGACAACGAAATCGTTTGCACTTATTATTAAAGTAGAGACTGAAATAATGGAAATTTAACAAAAAAGGAGGTATGCTTTTTTCAGCTTAAACTGTTAAAGAGGAGTTGGATTCTATCTTGCCACTGCTCTGTGCAGCAATTTCTCACGATGAGCAAAGCAGGTTTCCATGAGTAAATCCAGTAATCAGCAGAATGCATCAGTGACAGAAATAGAACAAACACATTATAGAGGAGGAATCATCTTATGTTTCAAGGCGTACTATTTGATTTAGACGGCGTCATAACAGATACAGCCGAATACCACTATCGTGCCTGGAAAAAACTGGCTGATCAGTTGGGAATTACCATTGACAGAAAATTTAACGAAAAGCTTAAGGGAGTTAGCCGAGAAGATTCACTTGCGCTGATTCTAGCACATGGAGATCAGTCTGACCGCTATACGGCAGAAGAATTTGCGTCCTTGGCCAAAGAAAAAAATGACAACTATGTAACGATGATTCAACAGGTATCCCCCGCTGATGTCTATCCCGGAATATTGGACTTGCTGAAAGAACTGAAAAAAGCAGGAATCAAAATTGCTTTGGCTTCTGCCAGTAAAAATGGCCCAACGCTTTTGGATAAAATGAAGCTTTCAGGCTATTTTGATGCAATTGTTGATCCTGCATCCGTTGCAGCCGGGAAGCCCGCTCCGGATATTTATCTGGCTGCTGCACAGCAGCTTGGTCTGGAAGCAAAAGACTGCATTGGTATTGAAGATGCACAGGCCGGTATTGCATCAATCAAAGCAAGCGGCGCTTTGCCGGTGGGCGTTGGAAAAACAGAAGATTTAGGCACAGACATCCCCTTGGTTGCCTCTACAAAAGAATTAACGTTTGATTATTTGAAACAGGTTTGTATAGAAAATAGATAACTGTCTAAATCATCTGTTTCAGAGTTAATTTTTTATAGAAAACAGAACTATGACATAGGTCCATAGAAAAACACCAATGAAATACCTGAAAAAGGTTCATTTCACTGGTGTTTTTTAGCAAAAGAAAAGGGTTGCCATTCCAGACATTTCACCAAAACTAGTTTTAAGCACCTTATTTTCATAACCATTGCGTTGATTTCCGTGTTCTTTGTCTTATTTTAAATGAGTGTCATAGCCTAAGTACTTCGTTAGCTCTCCCAGCAGTATCTTTTCAAACAACGGACAAAACGTGTCTTTTAGTGTTTCCTGCATATCCTCAACGGATTCAGGTTGGTAAGATTTGTAAACATTCAGAATGGATTCAGCCAGCTTTACGGGGACATGATTCTGTTTCTTTTTCGCCATGGATTCATCCCCTTTCTCCTTTATTGCAGGAAAAGAAAAATCGTAAAGCAACCTCATTCCCAGGATAGGGGTTACTTACACGATTTTTTTACACTCTCCGCTTAAACACAAAAAAGATAAGAGAAGACTCTTAGAGTTATCTCCCATCTTTTTTAAATTACTGCTATTAACAATCTCTCAAATAAAATTATTCGCTGACTGTCACTGTTCCTGTTACAGATGAATCATTTTTAGTTACGTCTGCTGAATCTTGATATTCTTGTGTTTCAAACACAACGTTACCTTCAACTGTTGCTCCGTCTAAAACAAAGCCATTTGCTTTAACAACGATATCACCTTTCACTGTACCGTGAACGATATTGAAGTTTTCAGATTCTACAGTCAATGTTGGAACTGTAATTGTGTATTCTGCAGTCACATTACGATCTGCATCTTGAGAATACAATGCCAGTTTTCTGTAGATGTCGCCGCTTTCTTCCCCTTTATCATGGAATTCTCCGGCAACTGTTACATCAGACTCAAAGGTTACATCACTTGTTGCTGCGATAAGCCAGTTGCCGTCTGCTGACAATGCTGCTTCCAATACTGCAGGATCATCACTGATTGAAGCAGTTGAAACCACATCTGCACTGCTGCTTGTTGAGCTTACTTCTGTTGTTTCTGAAGTTGATGTTGAGTCGCTTGAAGTATCATTATCTGCTCCACATGCTCCCAATACCAAAGTTGCTACTCCTGCTAAACCTACTAATGCTAATTTTTTTGATAACATATTTCTATTCTCCCTTTCTTTAATCGAAAAAATTATATCATGTAATACGAATGAATCCAAACAAAAAGCTCAAAATTTAAATAACAATTCAACTGTAAGAAAAGCTGTATGCCAGAGTATAAAATTTACTTTTACGCATCGTATCTTGACATATTAAAACGTTGAAATAAACAAAGCTGCTTACAATTGCTTATTATCTTGAAAACTTGAAAAACTTCTAAGCTATTTTTTATATGACGAACAGAAAAATAAAACGAACCTTCCAAAGTTTTCTGAAAGATTCATTTATCCGCTTATCCCTACATAAATTTACTTCATTCTGTTCTTCCTTTCATGATTCAACAGCCAGCGTTTTCTTTCCAGCCCACCAGCATATCCGCCAAGCCCCCCTCCGGTTTGAATCACCCGATGGCAGGGAATGATAATTGCCAGCTGATTCGCTCCATTCGCAGTCCCCACTGCTCGAATAGCTTTAGGGTTATCTATTTTTTCTGCCAGCTCCTTATATGTCGAGGTTTGCCCTGGTTCAATCAACTGCAACTGATGCCAGACATCTTTTTGAAAATCTGATCCCATTAAAGTGATGGGTGTTTTAAATGTTGTCAGCACTCCTTTAAAGTACAAATCCAGCTCTCTTTTAATTTGCTCTGAGACCGCTGTTTTTCCTGGAATGATCTGGGCACTGAGCCGGTTTCTCAACCGTTCAATTTCCCGTTCCAAGCCGCGGCGATCGACAAACTCCAATAAGTAAAGAAATTCATCATCCGCTATACTCATCATCGGACCTAAAACAGTATCCACCCAATCTGCATACAATACTTTCATTGCCTTCGAAAGAACAGGTTTTCTTCCCATAATTTTTGTAAATGCATCATGAAATCCGCTGGTGGACTCATAGCCCATATCCAGTTGTGTATCTATAATTTTTTCGCCATTCTTGATTGTTTTCATTGCGATCCCCATCCTTCTTGCTCTGGCATATTGTACAAATGTCATTCCATACACCTTTTTAAATTGTCTTCTGGCTGTCGCAGCGTGAATCCCAAGTGCTGAAAAATCACTGTCCTTCCAACGCTTTTCCGGCTGGGCTTCTACCAAATCCACCATTTTCTGAACCGTTTCAGGGATCTCACGAGGAAATGATAATGGTCGGCACCGTTTACAAGGTCTGAAGCCTGACAAAAGTGCTTCTTCTGCTGTTTCATAAAACTGACAGTTGTCATATTTAGGTTTGCGTGCTGGACAAGTGGCATGACAGAAAACACCTGTCGTTTTAATTCCCGCGAAAAAAATCCCATCATATTCTGTTTTTCGTTCAAGCAGCGCCTGATAAAATTCTTTTCTTACTGCTTCTTCGGTAATCATCTAAATTCCCTCTTCCTTTTTCCATTCAGCTTCTCTGCCTTTGCTTTTTCCTTTTATATTGTACTGTTGCCGAAAAATAGAATAGCTGACTTTTGTGATTGATGCTGAATTAATACTGAATCATTTATTACACTTAGTTAGTATACCTCTTCCTATTTGGGGACGCTTCCGAAAAATGAACATTGAATTTTTTCTTCCTATGTTCTGTGAACCCATTTTATTGATGATTTAAGAATTGGCTAAGAACAACTGTTACAGGAAAGATATTGAAAGAAACGGAGCAATTCCAAAAAAAGAGTAGACATTCATAAAATACAGTACAAGAAAGAGCGAATAACTATAAATGAGCCTATCTTACTCATTAAAAAATGAATCGAAACGCTTAGGAAAAGAGCATGCATTGAGGACTGTCTCATCAACAATCAAAAAAGGAGATAATTATAGATTAAATTGAATGTAACGATTCAGGAAAAACAATGCTTATGAAACGAATTACTGGTCTTTCCAGAGAATCCGGCGGCAAAATCATCTTAATGGGAAAAAGTAAAAAAAACTGGCTACTCTCAGGCGCTACAGTCTATTGTTGCTGTAATTGAAGAACCCGCTGCCTACGCAAAGCTGTCTGCTTACGAAAACATGAAAATCATCTGTATCCAGAAAGGGATTCATGATTATTCAATGATTGACGAAATGCTGCAGGTTGTTGATTTGGCTGATACGGGAAAAAAAATTCAAAAACTTTTCTCTGAATATGAAGTAGTGTCTAAGCATACATCTGAAACTTTTCCTTTTTTACTTATGAGGAACGAATCATACATCCCACTAAATGGATGTTTACTACAGAAAATCCTTGTATCTACAAGCCTCACCTTATTCGATTCTTCCTACAAACGCGTCTATTTAGAAAAGCGTTGGCACGTCTTGTATGTCCCCCTAACATGGGCTGAGTATTCGGTGATACGTGGGAGCGAACCTATTTCCTCCGTTGTTTTCAGATTCGCCCATCATGTTTTGTTGAAATTCACATTTTTTTCATTTCTTCATCTCTGGCTACGGTTGCATCAATTCCCTTCACAATGGTTGAGATGAATGCTTCTTCTTCCAAAGCCAGCAATCCGGCAACCGTCGTACCGCCAGGAGAACAAACTCTATCAATCAGGGTCCATGGATTTTCTTTTGACTCCATAATCATCTGCGCACTGCCCAATACAGCCTGTGCTGCATATTCCAATGCTTTATCCTTTGTCAATCCATGCTTAACACCAGCACGAGCCAAGCTGTCAATAAACAGATACGCATAGGCCGGAGAGCTTCCTGCCAACGCAGTGTAGGCAGAGAAATCTTTTTCGTCTACTTCCCAAGCTTTTCCGACTGCATTAAACAAATCCACAACATACTGAACCTGCTCTTTGGATGCGGTCTCATTACCGGTTACAGCAGCTGCACCCATTCCGATCATCGCATTGACATTGGGCATCACACGAACAATCGGCAGATCATTTGTTCCAGCAAGTCCGGCTAATTTATCTAAAGTTGTTCCAGCAGCAATTGAAATCAGCAACGGTTTTTTATCCAGCAAAATTGTCTTTGTCTCTTCCATGACCTTTTGAATAATATTCGGCTTTACAGAAAGAACAATTGCGTCTGCCTGCTTGATAACATCCGCTGCTGAAGAGCAGATATTTCCAGAAATCTGACAGCCAAGCTCCTGAACCTTGTCTGTCAGAATATCAAAGAGATAAACCTCTTCTCCTTTTACAAAATTTTGGGCAACAATTCCCTGTACGATTGCACCTGCCATGTTTCCTGTTCCAATAAATCCAATTTTCATATAAGCAGCTTCCTTTCAACATACTAAGATAGGTCTGAGAACTCTGTCAGTGAATCTGTTCATCATTTCTTTAAACAAAACAAGTTGTATAAAAGCAGAGAAACTATTCACCACTAGTGGTTTCAGACAGGTTCTATCCTAATAATATTTTTTATATTTCTTTTCAAAACAAGTGCTTAAAAGCTTCCCTTGTATAAATGGTTAATTTCTTCGATCAATTCCTGAATATACCCTTCC
Organism: Enterococcus sp. BWB1-3; assembly: GCF_016745275.1. GTDB lineage: Bacteria > Bacillota > Bacilli > Lactobacillales > Enterococcaceae > Enterococcus_L. Next base: position 47,298 of record NZ_JADOEP010000021.1, on the reverse strand, counting down.
TGATAGGCAATTTTTCCTGATTCAATGAACGGTTTAAGCTGAATTAATTCAGAGGATTTCAATTGTCGCAGTTTCTTCACTATTTTAGGATCATACGACCGTTTTACTGCTGCTTTATGAAACAGTGATTCTTTCATAGCCAGCAGCTGAACTTGAGAAGGAAATATCTGAAGAAGCTTGTCTGCCATCAACAAGCCATCCGGATCCATATCCCCTGAATAATATAGAGTGACGCCACTATCAATTAATTTACGCAGCAGCACCCAAACGGAATAACGGAACTGACCATTCGAACAGATCATTGGCAGCTCGGGAAAACGGTCAAGCAAAATAGAATAAACCCCTGAATTTTCAATTACTACAACATAATTGCCAAATGCAGGAAAAATTTGCTGCATTTCCAATAGCTCCTTCAATGGAACATTCCACGAGCTGTGCCTCTTAACCGCCTCAAGCCACATGATATTTTGACCTTTCCTGTCATTCCCTATTAAACCGTTGACGGCAACAAAGTTCATAATATCATCTCGCAACAGGAAAACCTTTGTTAACAATTCATTGAATTGTTCCGTTTTTGACAGCTCTCTCTTTTCAGCTAAGCAACTTGCCTCCGGATACATTTTCCCCAGCATCTGTAACAACAGGCGTCCTGATTGCTGCGTCTCATCAAACGCATGTGGATCACCAGTCATTTTATAAGCAAATACCGGCAACCGTGTAAAGACTGCTGGAATATTATTCAATGCCAGGCTAACATTTTTAAAAGCTGTCAAATTATTTTTGGGAACCATTTGATGCCAGCTTTTTAATTGCTTCTCATCAAGATATTCTTTAAATACAGGCGAAATTTGATTGACCGCTTTTAAGAATTCTAAATAGGCAGACTCCTTTTGAGCCTGTTCCTCTTCTTTTGTAAACAGGTCATTTCCAGAAAGCAATGTAACAAACTCCACTATTGAAAGCTGAAAGCGGCTGCTTAGCAGGCTGTTCTCTAGTGTTTTAATAGACAGACGTTTCTTCTTTATCCATTCATGATCAGGAATTCCCAAAAAACGAATCAGCGGAGACATATCCACTGTTGAAAATTCTTTTTTGCCAATAGTTTTCCCAAAAGTCCCTTGTTGATAATAATTCTTCTCTAACTTTTGAGCCAACAATTGAAAGACTTCATCTACAAAATAAGCTTTCGCTTCTTTTAAACGCTGCTCCACTCATTTCCCTCCAGTATCATAACCTTTTTATTTCCATTCCAGTAGTATTTTACAGTAGAAACGACGGAGGCATTCAACGGACGGACTAATTCATACGTCATTAACTGAGAAACTGTGCTGTACTCTCCATAAAGTGACTGAGAATTCATTACATAATTAAAACCTAATTCCTCACAGGCTTTAAAAAGCTCTGAAATATTCAAATCATCAATTCCAGCAAATGCTTCGTCTAAGGTAATGATATAGGGTGCATTTTCTGAAGCTTCCTGGTAGCGGGAATATACTGAGGCAAACAGAGGCAAATACATCGCTACAGCCTTTTCTCCTCCGCTAAAAATAAAGAAGCGGTTATCCGTTAACGGCTGCCACTGAAACCCTTTATTGGCTCGTTTATATTTTAATTCAAAATCAAACCAATTACGATAATCCAATACATTTTTCACTGCATTATATAAAGAATCATCCGTTGCCTCCTCCAGCTCCAACATATCCTTTGCCAGACTTATTTTGGCTTGAAAATGGGTAACAATTGATGCTATATCCGCTTCTGAAAGGGTTACAGGATCCTTTCTCAACAACTGAAGCAAATCTCTTGTATCCAGTTCCTCTGCTGAATCTCCCTGAAGCTCTTTCCAGCGAATCGACAAAGATAATCCAGAGGAATTTTTCTGGTCCAATAACAGTCGGTTCATTTTTTCAATCCATTTAAATGCATTTTCGATTAATCCTCGCAGCACCTTCCCTACTGAATCAAAAATAATTTGCTTAAATAGATCTTCATCTTCTTTTTTCAAATAAAGTTGAAGCCTGTCAGATTGCTCCAGTAAAATTTCCTGCAGTTCAAAGGGTGTTTGTATTTCTTCCTCCAGTTCAAAAACAAGTCTTTTTTGAAAGTTATACATTTGCCAGTCCGTCTCTAATTCCTTGTGTTCTTCTTCCGTATTCAAAGGGATCGAGCGTTCCTGAATAATTTTGGGATTGTATTCTCTCAACTGATCTCCTGCAATTGTATAATTTCGATCAAAGTCCTGCTCCTGTTTACGCAGCTGTTCAATATCAAGCTTCCTTGCTTTTTCCTGTGCATATTTCTTAAAAAATTCAGGCGCCTCACTCTTGTATCCTGCTTCTGCCTTCAACAGAGAATACCATTTTTGTTCCTCAATCCTCAATCCTTCTACTATGCCTTCTTTATCAGATACAACCTGTGCAAGCTGAGACACCAGTCCAATCAGCTGCCGGTCTTCATGATTCAGCTGTTCCAAGGTTCTGGAAAGTGCACGTTCATCTTTTTTATATTTTTCCAGTTCTCTTTGCAATTCTTCGACATTCTGAATTTTCTGCTGTGCTAAGTTTGCTTTCAAAAGTTCATTTGATTTACTGAGAGAATTAGATAAATCAATTAACTCCTGATTCAAATGTTTTTCATCCTCTTGGCTGTCCGCAAGGTTTTGACGCGTCTCAGAAAGAAACTGTTCAATACCATATTTTTGCTGATAATTACGATAGGCATCTCCAATATCGTCCATATAATCAGCAATGTATTTCAATGCCTCCTGATAGGCAGAAAGAGTCGGCTTGATCCCATCTCCATAAGTTAGTTCCTGTTCAAAAATCTGCTGTTTACTTAGATCTTTTTTCGCTTGAACGACCTGCTGTTGTTTTAACTCAGCATCATGTGTATAAGTTTCCAGCTTCGTCAAAGCCTTAAGTTTCTCATCAAACGCTGTATATACTTCATCCCCTTTAGGATACTCTAAATAAGCTGTTTCAACCGCCAATCGCTGCTGCTCCAATTGAAGAAGCTGATTTTTAATCAATTCTTTCTTTTCTTCAGCAGCAGCAATTTGCTCCTGAAGCAATTTGATTTGCTCTTGTCGGTATCGTTCACGGCTGGCAGCACCAATAAATGAGGCCAGGTAGTTTGGATCAGCTGCTCCCTTGATGGTTGTCATTTGAAAGGACCCATCTGTGAATATCTGAGGTGTTCCTTCCGATAAATCCTCATCCACTAAAATAGTCTGCAAAATATCTGCTGTCAATTGTTCAATATCCTTTGGCAAATCTGAGATTACTTCCATATGATCAGCTAATGTGGCATGAAAAAATTGAGGATTGGGCGTGAGCTTTAAATCATCAGAAAGAATCAATTCATCTGCTGAGATCAGAGAATCCAGAATCCCTGATGAAGCCAATGCCCCTTCTAATTTATTTTTCAGCGGCTCTGAAATACTCTTTTTGAAATCGACTGCTTCAAAAAAAGGAAGACAAACGGCATTGCTTTCTCTCAGCGTTTCTCGATTTATTTTTCTAGCCTCCGACCTGACGGGCAATGGCTTTTCTTCTTTTTCCCATCTCTTTATTGCTGAAACAGCAGCTGCTGTTTCTTCTCCAAGTTCATTCAGCTTATGCTCTAAAGGAAGCTGTTGTTGCCCGATAATTTTCACATTCCGCTGATATTCCTCATATAACGGGCGAACGACTATTTCCTCTTTTGAATGGGCTTCCGCCAACTGATCAATATTAAATAACAGTTCTCCATACTTGGTTTCAGTGATTTCCATCTGAATTTGCTTACGCCATGTATCAAATGAATCCTTCCATCGCTCAATTTCTCGCACCTGTACATCCTGCCATTGCCGAATATCCCGATGCTGTTCATCAATAAGCTGCTGCAAGGCGCCAAATTCTTTATCTCGCTCCTGATAAAGTTCTTTTAATAACTGCGTATGCTTCATTGTTTCAAGTACCTTTTCAAAGTGCTCGCGCTTCTTTTTCACTTCATTTTGCCAATAGCTGAAATCAGCTTGACTAAATACATCTGTCATTTTTTTCGTCATCTCTTGATGCAGCAGTTCCATATTCAGCAGTTCCGTATATTGTTCGCCGCTGCTTAAATAAGCAACTGTTTCTCGTTCCAGCTGATCCCGCCTGCTCTGATATTCTGCAACTTTTCTTTGCTGCTGATCTACTCTCAGCCGTTTCTTTTTCAGTTGCTCCTGAAGCTGTGAATGATCCATTTCAAGTTGTTCAATCTTTGTTGCCAACTCATGCCCTCGCTCTACTAATTGAAAGCCTTCATGGTGACTCAACTCCTGGATCGTTCTTTGTGCCACCTCAAGAGATATTCGTTTTTCCTGAATGAGTGTGCCAATTTCCTGTTGACGGGCTTGCTTTTCCTTCAGTTCAGTTCTGTCTTTTTTCAGCATCTGCGTTTCTTTGTTATAATTTGAAGAAAGAGATAACCATTTTCCGCTTATCTGTCCCACTAGTTCATCACGGTATTTTTGATAGCTTAAGGTAATGCTCCTCAAATCTTTTTGTTCACGAACCAGTTCTTCCAAACGCTCTCGATTCGAATCAATACTCTCAATTGTCTGAGATAACGGAAGCAAATCATCTTCTGTCAGCTGAGGCAGGGAATTTTTTAAAATTTCATAAATAACTGTCGGGCGAAATTCCTTTGACAGCTTGGGACTGCGTAAATTAATCAGTAAAGCAATCAGCTCATCAAATTGCTCAAGTGTTTCAAAACCAAATACATGGTCATTAATATACTCCTTGTACTCTCCCTGCCGATCCAACACACGGCCCCGACCTTCAATCGCATGAATTAATCGTCGTCGGGATAAGGGCTGCCACTCCTCTTTTCTAATTTCGGTATGAAGAAAAAAATCCGTGCCAATTCGAGAATTGTCCTCCAGTATAAAAAACCATTTCGTCAATTTCCCGCCCCGCTTGGCAGACATCCCAATCCCGCAGGTCAAATACTCTTCCCGATCAGCTCGCTTCAATTCAAGGTACAAATAACCAATACCGTCATCCCGATCTGAAACACCTTTTTCTCCTAAAAGGTAATCCTCCATTCTTCGCGACCGGCTCCCAAACGAATCTAAACGGGCAGCTGCTGTTACACCATCCAGCAGCACCGGCAACAAGCTTTGCATCGTTAATGATTTACCTGAACCATTGGTTCCCCGTAAAAGCATTTTCCCACCAGCAAAGTCAAAAACCTGATTTTGATAATACCAAAAATTCAACAATCCCACACGATTCATTTGCCATTTATTCGTTGCCTCATTCATTTCAATTCTCCTCCATTACTGCTGCTATTCTTGAAAAGAGCGGTGTGATTACTACAGAATCATTTCGTTCAATGACATACTGCCATTCTTCAGCCCGTACCAATAATTTTTCTGCAAGAAGCTCAAGAGACATTTCTTCAAATTCCTTTGACCAGTAATTCAAGTATTTTTTTCGTGACTCCTTGACCAGCTCCAGCCACTCTCCTCTAGATAGCCGTACCAGCCCATACTCATCGACAGGCTTTTCTTTTTTTTGAAAAATTGTTGCCAACTGAATCAGCAGCTCATCAATCACTTTTCGACTGGGAAATACTTCTTCCATACCATCCCGCTGCTCTGTCGTGAACAAGGCCATATCCTTTGTCAGTTCAAATTGAAAAATAGTTTGCTGATCGGCAAAATCCATAAAATACTTTCTATAATTTCTTAAGCGAATAAAGAGCTCTTCATTTTCCTTCGTTCGCAAAATAACCGGCTCCATCATCAAGCGTTGATACAGCTCCTGATTTTTCTCGATTCCTTTTGACTGATTAACGTCTTTCCAAAAAGCAGAGAAGGTGTCATAGTCCCGATAAGAGGCTGGTGATTTGCCTAAAAAGTATCTACTTTGAGATGTCGTAATATACAACACTTCCCGGCTGTCAACATTTGTTTCAAACTCATCTGCAGTTCCTTGAATATCTTCGATTACTTTCAAATCCAATATCTTTTTTAATACTCTAACCAAGCTTTTCCGATGCTGATAGTTAGTCCAATCAACGAATAAGTTCTCCGGCAGCAAATGGTCGATTTCCTGTATCAATTCATTCAACATAAAAGGTGTTCCCGGCTCACGCTCTTCTATATATCCCATAGCACAAGCAAAAAGAACATAGTCCATTTTATCAGTAAATTCACTAAGCCCCATCCATGAAGCCAGCGTGTGCGGCCGTCTCAATAATTGGATAAACTGAGGGCGAACAACAAGATATAATCCGAACCGCTGCCAGATTTCCTTTTCAAGTGCTTTTTGATGACGCTTGAGAAAAATATACTCTGCCGGCATATCTTTTTTAATGATCCAAAAATTTTCAAAAAGCAGACGTAATCCACGGGTGTATTCTGCTGGCTCCATTACTGTCCCTCCTTTTCAATAATGACTTCCGGCATTTCCAGGACGCCATCTTCAGAGGATATCTTAATTCGTCGGTCATTATGAATTGTTATTTTTACCGGAAAGCCCAGTTCTGTATTAACAAGGTGCTGGGAATCCCCTATTGACTGACTAATCCACTTTAAAAAAATTTTTCGTGAGTCTTTATCTAAATCAGTTAGTTCTGAGAAAATAATTTTTCCGTTTTTAAAATATTTGCTTACACGTTTTTCTTTCTTTTTTTCAACAGTCAAATAATTTTCAAGCTGTTTTTCCTGCTCTTTATTTTTTAATTTAAACGACCGTGCTTTTCTTTCACCACCGCCTCCTCTTCCACGCTTTCCAAGAACTAATTCAGCCGGTGAAAGCTGCCAGCTGTCATCCTTGCTGCCTGTAGCTTCACTTGGTTCCGGCACAAAAATATGTCGTGTATGGCTTAAACCAAAAATTGCCGCAAACATTTGATGCCCCTCATCTAACGTTTCCGCTGCTGCGAACCAGTTTGCCAACTGCAAATAATCTTTTTTTCTACTGCGATACTGCTTCAGCTCCTGACCAAAATAATGGATCAGTCCCGTCATTTTGGCAATCATCTGCTCTGTCTGACGCATTAAAGAATTATATTCACTTTCGCGCTCCTTTGTTCCGGAAAACCAGGTAGTTAGCGCAAATAATTCACCATTAAAGCGTTCAGCAATTTCTTCAGCATCGATCGCTTCAAGATGAGGGGTCCGTTTTTCTTTTTCATAAAGACTTAAGCGGATATCCGCTTGAAGTTCCGGTGCTATCGCTTCAATTGAATGTCTTAATTTGTAGTACAGCTCCTGGAGTTTAATAATAAATTCTCTGAGATAGTTGATAAACTGGTCTTTATACAGCAAAAAACTTTCTGTTTTTATCTGACTGTCAATCTCGTTACTGTTAATGTAACCGATGTAATCAGACGTATCTTTCTGAATTTTCATAAAGATTTCCCGAACCTTCTCCCATGTTCTGGCAAGTTCCAACCCGTCTCCTTCAGAGATATTCTTCAATTCTGTTAAAGCATCCAATAACTGCACAAATCGATTTTTATCCAGCTCTCCCCGCGTACTTTCTTTCAGTTTACTTACCTTTACCAAAAGCTCTTCAAAGAGAATTCCTGTTTCTGAAATTTGGTAACGAAAGTGCTTATTGCGATATTCCTCAATTGATTTCGGTCGAATCAATTCCTGTCTCTTCGTGATGTTTCCCCAATCAACCAGATTTTGAAGATCCTGATCTATTTCCTGACTCGAATACGATAAATCATACTCATTTTGCATCATTTTCAGAATATCCAGCCGATATAATAAACCATTCATCTGCAAATGTCGTTGATAGAAAAAGCTCATAATCTTTCGATATCTGTCCACATTGTCTACAGTCAAATAATTAGCTGCAGAAATTTTTTCATTAGCTGACATTTACGTTCCTCCATTTTTATTCCATCTACTCACAGTATAACAAAATTGTCTTTCTTATGATCACTTTTTCTTACTAAAAAACAAAAAGACAGCATTTTATTTTTAAAGATTGATCCCTCTACAGTCCGTATCAACTCTTAGTTTATCTTTATCTTATTATTTGTGACGTATTTCACTATAAAACATATCTTTCTATGATTATTATAAAGAATCTGAAAAAATACAAATGAAACCAACAAAGAGAATCAGGGCATGTCTGAAAAAGCAGCTGCTTTTAACCCCCACTAATCCAAGAGAGCTTATAGAAATTTCTCCTGTCTCATTCAATTTTTCCGTTGAAAATCGAAGGCCTTATTAATGAATAAATTTTCTTTTGTTATTTTTTCTTTATAATATAAAAGGACCGAAACTCCGTTGTTATTTAATTTTTGTTCGCCTTGCAACCGCCGATTCTTTCACCTATACTAAAGATGCAGGATAGAAATTAATAACAATTAAATATAGAAAATTGGCACTTCTTGATTCGGCGCCAACCGGATTAATGAAGCCTTGTAGAAACAGCTGTAACTGTCCATGCAAGTCGCCAATAGTCCAAATAATTCTTATTTTCCTTAGTATGCTTGGAATTCTCCCATCCTTAGAATTCACGGCTCTCCTATTCCCATACTAAAGCAGAATCAGGTTTATTTGCAGACTGTTGAAGACGGTATCAGGACATTCCTGTTATTGTCTTTTTTTCTATCCTGTTGATTTAATATCCAGAACTATGAAAAATAAAAAAGGGCACTTCGTCATCCGGCGCCAACCGAACAACAAAGCCCTGAATAAATGGCTGTAACCATCTAAACAAGTTGCCCTTTGCCAATGCAAAGCATCAGCTCTTTTATTGTACCGAACTTTTCAAAATATTTCTACACGATGATACATTTTTCTGCCAGAATCTGACAAAATTGTCGAATTTCTAAAATAAAACGTAAAATCTATCTCATCATATAAAAAGAAGAAAGGAAAATCAAAATGAAAAATCAGCCCTACTGTATCAAAGCAATCCCCTATCATGATCTCCTTGCCCTGCAGGAAACAATGGAAAGATTAACTTCCTGGCAGGAACCCTTAACTGTTCTCGAACAGTTTTTCTCCGACCAAAGCAGTCCAGTAAATAAACGAAAAATTATCCAGGAGTACCACGCCTGCGCTCAGCTTTTTCAAATTTTTCATGCTGATTACAAGCAGCATATCAAACAAGAAAATGAACAGCTCAGACAAATGATTGCAGGTAAGAAGCTCAACAAATGACTGAATACGGCAAACACTAAACACTTTCTGCATTTGATCAGCTTCAGCGTTTAGCTCTACTCCATTCATTTATCTGATAGCTCCAAAAAATGCTCATATTTGCAATCATTCATTTATCATACAAAAAAATGAGTTGCTTCTCCTACTTTCCCAAGGGTATACTATCCAAGAAACAAATAATATGAAAAGTTGGTATGGATATGGATAAATTATACTGTGAGGCTTGCGGCAGCAATGAGCTGACAAAAAAAGGTGATTCCTTCGTTTGCAATTATTGCAACACCTCTTATTTAATAAAAGATAGGACGAAACATACAGCATTTGCAAATGAACCTACATCCAGAACTGTAGAGACACCTATTAATAAAACAGAACGACATGAAGCTCCAGCACCTCAAATATATGTTCCATTTCAAAAGAAAGTTCTAAGCCTCGGGCTAATGCTGGCTGGATTGCTTTTTCTGATTCTTACTGTTGTGTTTTCTCAAATGGATAACAAGGTAGGCGTCGGACTCTTTAGCTGGTGGTCCGTTCTCTTGCTGAATATCAGCTATACAATGCTTTATGGAAAGAAAGTTTTTTTAACAAAGAAACTGAATGGCTGGCAGCTGACTGTGATTACGATAGTTATTTTCTTATCAGTAATGAGATTGGTCTAGAGAACTTACAAGATAAAAAAGATAACTATTATTATTTGAGTGTGGGACAATAGTCAGAAAAAAATCTGATTATTGTCCCACACTCTTTTGTTTGAAATCAACACAAACTCGATTCGCTGTTACCGATTTTATAAAACCGCCTACGCGAATATGTTCCGGATGCGTCTGATATGCTTTTAACGCTTCCTCGTCCTCATGCAAGCTGCACAAAACGACATCATGTGTACTTGTATCCAACAGCTCAGTAATGACCTCCAATGAAACAATTCCTGGAATAACACTTTTCAATGCTTCCAGCTCTTCTTTTATCTTCTGTCCAAGGCTTGTCTTCTCCTCATCGGTAAAATTGTCCTTAAAATGCCACGCGACAATATGTCTGATCATAAACTTGTTCCTCCTTGATTATTATTAATATACCGAAATTCGAACGGAGATAGGATGAAATTCTTCGATCCGATTATCTCTAGCTCACTCTTTTCACAAATACACTAATACTTAAAGCAATTTCTTCAGAAAAAGATTACTTTTGTTTGATAAAATCATAGGTTTCTATAGGAACAGGTTGTTCAAGATTCATCTCAATACTTACAATATCGGTATCTTTACCATTTTTATCTTCTACTACCTGTTGCTTAACAGTGTCTAGCTTAGGAAAGCCTCTACCTAAATAAACAAATTCACTAGATTGCTTTGCTTCTTTTTGAACAAAAACGTGAATTGCTAAACCTGATTCTTTATAGTCCTCAATTAATTTTACATCCTTACTTTCTCTTGTACGATTTGCTTTTGTATACCATAACAGCGTATGACGATTAATCAGCTCGTCCTCATATTTCACACTATTTTCGATAGAATCATCTTTATGATAGTTTATAAAAATTGGACACGTATTATATTTTATTCGATAGCCATACATGGTTCCTTTTTCATCATTTTCCCAGTTAAGTAATCGGCAGACATCCTGTCTCGTGTAAACTTCATTATAAGTCAGAGCATTCTCCAACTTATATCGATGACTTCTTTCAAATGATGTTTCGATAATATCTTTAACATTATCGTAAAACCATTGGTTCATTTTTAGTGCTTCAACAAAATTTTCAGATAAACGGTAATAAGTATTTTCCAATAATACAAGCGGTTGATCTCCATATTTTTTCTGATCATTGCTAACAAAAAAATCTAATGAAAGAATCCGCATAACCGAATTTAATATGTCTTCGTCTATTGGATAACTATAATTTTTGAGTAAACTAGTATATTCAGTAATCGAAATAGCTTTTTGATTTATTAGCGTATTTAATAATAGAAGCTCATGGTTTCGTTTTCCATTAATTAACTCCTTAGAAAGAAATGTGAGAATTTGATTTTCTAACTTAGATAGTTCTGGAATATCTTCTTTCATCCAAACTAAAAAACCAGGATAATTCTCTTTATAGCTACTTATAAACAAAGGATCAACTGTATCATTCGCAATAAAATCAATTAATTTAGGGAGTCTACCAATTTTATTCTTCAAGTTTTGATAAGCTTCTTTATAATTTTTAGCTGTATTAAGATTTGACTCTTCAATAGACTGGAAAATACGATTCTTTGATATTTCATCAAAGCTTATTGTGGATAATCCAGAAAGATATTTGGTCCCCATTGTCTTTTTACGTAAATCAATTCTATTCAACGAATTATCGCCAGTTAAAGCAATTGGTATTAAATAATTGTTATCGTAGTTACCAATGAAGTCAATAATCGTGACAAAGTCCTTATCCTCAAATTTTCTTAGACCTCTACCGAGCTGCTGAATAAAGATAATGCTTGATTGTGTTTTTCTCAGCATAACTACTTGATTTATACAAGGAATATCAATACCTTCATTAAAAATATCTACCGTAATGATATAATCTAACATTCCATTTTCTAATTGCCTAACCGTTTCTTCGCGCTCATTAATAGTGTGATCACCAACAAGTGCTTTTGTTCGAAATCCGTTTGCATTAAAAATTTGTTCAAGCTCACTGGCTTCATTTTTCCCACTACAAAAAATGAGCCCTTTTACCTGGTCTCCACAATGACCATAATATTCTAGCTTTTCAAAAATATAATTCGTTCGCTCCTCACTGACTAGTTGACTAAATTCAGATTTATCATCTATAGAATAACCATCAATCTGTAAATCAGTGATCCCAAAATAATAAAACGGACAAAGCATCTTTTCTTTTAGTGCTTCTTGAAGTCTAATCTCGTAAGCAATATTGTAGTCAAATAATTCATAAATATTGAAACCATCTGTTCTCTCTGGTGTAGCAGTCATACCTAAGAAAAATTCTGGCTCAAAATAATCAATAATTTTCTGATAGCTATTAGCTCCTGCCCGATGGACTTCATCAATTAAAATATAGTCAAATGTGTCCTTAGCAAAATTCTGTAAAGTTTCATCTTTTGATAATGTCTGAATGGTTGCAAACACGTATTTCTCATCCTGAATTTTTCTATTCCCAGATAAGATACCAAAATTCTCTTCAGATTCACTCAGCACATTTTGGTAATCAGACATTGCTTTAGTCAAAATCTGTTCCCGATGGACGACAAATAATAGCCTTTTCGGAGCAAAGCTTTTAACATCAAATGCAGATAGATATGTTTTTCCAGTACCAGTTGCTGAAACAACTAGAGCCTTTTGTTTTCCTTCATTACGAACCTTTTGAATTTCTCGTAAAGCTTGCTTTTGCATATCATTGGGTGTAATTTCTCCAACTTGATAATCTGCATAGTCTTCACTTTCACTAGCAAACTCTAGAGCCTTCTCAGACAAAAACGGATTTTCAGAGCCATCAATTTTACGAGTAATTACAATAGGCTTATAGCTGTCTTCATATTTTTTGATCCAAGTCTCAGTTAAATCAATAGAATTTGCCCACATTTCTTCAAAACTATGTTTTACTGATCGAGTTAGGTCTCCGTTAACTAAAGAATTTAGCTTTAAGTTCCATTCACAGTTCACTTTCAAAGCTTTAATCGTCAAATTTGAGCTACCCAATATCAATGATTCATGTGTATCATGTTCAAAATAATATCCCTTAGCATGAAATCCTTCCATGTCTGTAATTCTGATATCTATATTCTTTAGCTTCGTTAGCTCCTTAAATGATTTTGGCGAATTAAAATAAAGATAATTTGATGTAATCATTCGTCCACAAATTCCCTTATTCGCTAAGTCAGACAAAACTGTTTTTAAAGGCTGAATCCCATTTTCAGTAACAAAAGCAACCGCAAAGAAAAATTCCTTGCAGGTGCTCAGTTCGTCTATTATTTCATTTAAAACAAAGCTTTGTTCAGATTCTTGATTCATCAATAGCTTTGCTTTATATAAATCATTATAGTCTCTACTTCGATCAATAAAACTGTGTTCTAAAGAAGTTTGAAAATGCTCTAACAAAGAATAATCCATAACTAAACTCCCTTAACTAATTCATCTATTGTTGGAATATCGGCTGGTGCCCACTCTAAAGTTTCTAATTGAGAAATCGTCAACCATTTAATACTTTTATGCTCTGTTAACTTCGGTTCCCCCTTAAGAAGTTCACAAAAGAAAGTCGTGAGCTCAACAATCCCAAAATCATATTCATGACGAGTGGTAACAATCTTATTCTTAATCAATATCTCACAAAGAAGCTCTTCCTGAATTTCACGCTCAAGTGCTTGCTGAGGCGTCTCCTCTGGTTCTATCTTTCCACCAGGAAACTCCCATAAACCACCTAGGGATTTATCTGCTCCACGCTGTGCACATAAAATCAAGCCATCCTTCTCAATAACAGCTCCAACTACATGGATTTCCTTTTTCATATATATTACCGATCCTAACTAAATAAATTTTACCATCCTACACGCACAAAATCTTTTTACTTTTAGATATTTTTTAGAACACCCAAGAACTCCATTGTACTCTTTTCTATATCTGCATTATTCCTTGTACTAATTGAGTTATCTTTATTTTCCTCATGAAATTCTTCTTCAAATATATACATAAATGTAGTAAGTTCATTCCAAATTTTGTCTCGAACCAATTTTAAATTTAATTTACCATCTTCTCCTCTTAGGTTCCTTATAAAATCTTTTTGCTTATTATTAAACCCCCGATTAGGTAAAGCATTAACTATATTTGAAAAAATTTTAGGATTTACTTCAGAATTTTTAAAATTTAAAATATACTCTCTTTTTTTTGAGTTTAACTCGTTTGCTAATTCTCGAACAAGCTGAGAATTATTATCTTCTGCATTAATTTTTTCAGCATTATTTTTATTAAATTCATTAATAATATACTCTGAGATTGGAAACAGATCTTTATTTATATCAGCTACTGCTTGTTGAGCTAACTCTTCTTTAAACTCACTTACACTATAACAATAATTTGATAATCCAGAAAATAAACTAGCTTCAGCTTCTACTAACGGAATCTCATTACAATGAGAAGTAAAAAGTTTGGGCCTATCAATCATCTCTACTATTTTCCCATTTATGTCTTTTAGTTCACCACAAACTAAATATATATCCATATTATTAATTTTAGTGAAAGCATATTTAGGAAACAATTCTATTCCATCTAAATATTTTTGCTCATAATCCACATTCTCTTCATAATAATTATAAAGTCTGTATTTAGCTTCTTGTTCACTAACTTCCATTGGTTTACTCAAAAAATCAAATGTATTTTCTCTTACTTCATTTCTCTCCAACGCAATTCTTAATCCATTTTCTTTTATGTCTTTCATAAAAGGTAAGTTTATGTCGCTATTTGTATCATACGAAGCACTCTCAGCCTTTAATTGATATCTTGAAAGCAATGCAATTTCCGCATTAATAATTTCATCTGAAGGAAACGCATAAATAGAAATTTCGCCATTTAATAATTCTTTCGGTCGATCAATACGACCGATTCGTTGCTCTAAACGCATAGGATTATAAGGTAACTCAATCGTCATAACTACAGTTGCATCTTGCAAATTTTGTCCTGTACTTATAGCATCTGTACCAATTAAAATATTGATTTCCTTCCCTGGAAGTAATTCATGTTTATATTTTTTTGAACTAGGAGAAAATCTTCCTAACACATCTTCTTTATCCACTACTTCATTATTTGCACTGGAATTCTTTCCTGAAACAAAACCTACTCCATGGGAACTAAATTGGGGATTAGCCATTAAACTGTTATAATAATCACGCGCAGTATCTACGAACTCAGTAAATAATAAAACCTTATTACCATGTTCTAACTCTTTACTAATTTCCTCACAAATTGCTTTTTTCTTTCTATCATCATCAGAAATTTTTCTCCAATTTTCTAAAATACTTTTAAGTTGAGCTCGGTCTTTTTTGATATCCGTAATTATTCTATTTAAGTAATTAGTAAGATTACTTTCTGTCAAAGCTTGATCAATTAATTTAAGACGATTTAGCTTAGCTTGACCAATATCGTTCAACCACTCTTCATCTTCAGAAAAGTCTAAATCTAATTCAAATGTATCTTCAACTTCTTTAAACCTTTTATCTATTAATGACTTAAAATACTGTTTAACTGTGCTTAAATTTTCTGTTTGTAATTCTTCTATTTCTTGATTAAACATTTTTAGTCTCTTATCAATGTTTTCTAAACTTCTTTTAAAAGCTACATTGCTAGAATCAGCTCTGCGTAGCAATTGCTGTCTTTGCCTTATTAATAAATTACTCTCTGAATCAGAAAAATATTGGATGATTGTATCTTGATAAGGTAATTTTAGTCTAATTAATTTCTCTAAAATATTATTTAAAGCTAAAGAAACCTCTGGACTATACCCTATACGATAGGGCTCATCTCCATTTTGCTCTAAGGGAAATACACGTTTAGGATATTTATCAGAAAGATGGTTTTCATTAGATAAACTAAAACGTGTTCGTTGAATAAAAATATCGTTCCAAAACTGTTCATATGCTACTTGATTAATATCTTGTCGTCTTTTAGTTTCATACATTGAGGAAAGATTATTATTTATCACATAGCTTCTATATTGTCGACCTAAGTCAATCTTTTCACTATTTAAGAACAATGTACCTAAACGAATGACATCCTCTCTAGAATTATTCCAAGGAGTTGCGGTCATCAAAAGACCTCTTAACTCTCTTGATTTATTATTACGAGATTTAATTATCAACTCCTGCATTCTTTGATAAGCCCTATTCTTTATCTTAAGAAATCCCTCATGCGCTTCATCAATAATAATTAAGCCATAATACTCTGCATAAAAATCTAGATCTTCATCTGTTTTTAATGCAAAACTTTGCCGTGTAATAATATCATAATCACTTCTATTAACTTTTACATTTCTTAATTCAAAATGCCATTGTTCTTCAAGTCGACTATTTGCTAATATTAATATTTTTCGTTTGTCATTACTTTGAGAAAAATCCTCAAGAAAAAGTTTTATAACTGTTGCAGTTTCCAGAGTTTTTCCTAATCCTACTCCATCCGCTAAAACAACAGTATCTTGTTTAAGTAATTTTTCGTATACTTTTTCAATTCCTTGTCTTTGATGAATAAAAAATTTACTTCCATCTTTTCTCAAAGGATAGGGTAAACTATTTTCTATAGTTCGAATTCGCTGTTCTAAAGTTAAATCTTTTTTTTCCCCATAGAATTTTGCAAGTTGATAGTACACATAACCTACAGGAGTATATTTTTTTGTTTTTTCATATTCAGTCCAGTTTATTATCCCTTGTTTCTTTTCAGTTTCTAATTCATTAATTAATTCTCTGCTATATTCTATTGAATAATTTTCCCAAATTTCAGAAAACCAGTCAGTGATTACCCTCCATGTATCATTTGAATAAATATTTAATTCTCTATTTTTTACTAAACCACCTTGAGTAAAATTAGACGAGCCTATTAGTACATGACCTGATGTACTTTTTCTAGTTTCTGAAAAGAGGTACGCTTTCCCATGTAAAAATTCAATTTTTTTCAAGTTATTAGTATTTATGAATTCTTCCCCAACAAATACTCTAACTTGAATTCTACCTTCTTTTATCCAATTAACTACATCACAAAAAAATTCATTATCAGGATAAAATAATTCATCTTCAAAAAGAGAACATACTTCTTCTTCAAGATGATTACTAAATAGCCAACGCATTGCTGGATATTCTGTAGAAGTCTCCATAAAATAATGGAGAGCTTCTTTTATTTCACTAAGTCCACTTAATCTAAAAAAGGCGCTTGCAATATCGACCGCTCCAGTATTCATATCAATTAGCATAGAGCTAATGGCGTCTTTCATTGTTAGAACATCATTATCTATTCTATTTGTAGTTTTTAATCGATTATATTTTGGCTCTATTACAACCACTCCCCTTCCTCTTTTAGCCTTTTAACAAATTTAGTTACTGTCATTCTATTTACTCGTAATCTTCTAGCAATTTCAGAATATGACTTCCCTTCTTCCAACAATGAGATGACTTTTTTCTTTTTCGAGTATAACTTTAAACTTTTTATATTTGAAGTTCCCTTAGGCCTACCAAGTATTATTCCCTCAGATTTTTTTCTCGCTAAAGCTTCCTTTGTTCTTTGAGATATTAGATTTCTCTCTATCTCTGCGGATAAACCGAAAGCAAATGCTAAAACTTTTGAATTAATATTATTGCCTAGCTCATATCCTTCTTTAACTGTAAAAACAGATATTTGACGTTCCATACATTCGTTTAAAATACTCATCACTTGAAGTAAATTCCTACCAAGTCGAGATAGTTCACTAACAATAATAACATCATTTCTTTGTAATTTAACTAACAACTTTCCAAATTTTCGCTCTTCTAATTTTTTTTTTGCACTAACGGTTTCTTCAATCCATTTTTCAATGATAATATCTTTTTTTTTACTAAATTCTTTTATTTCAAACCTCTGATTTTCAACCGTCTGTTTATCAGTGCTTACCCGAATATATCCATAAATCATTTATTTTTTACTCCTCCATTGATTAAAATTAACGAGCGATTATATTAAGCAGAATTCTATAAATATTATTTACCAATTGGGAAAAACTTGGACAATTCTTTCCGAAATAGAAGAATCAATTAAAGATAAAGTTGAAGAAGTAGGCACTCCTTTAAAAGAATGGGATATTTCAATAAACTACGGAATAAAAACCGGACTAAATGAAGCATTTATAATTTCAGATGAAACACGAAAAAACATTTTAGATAATTGTGTAACCAAAACTGAACTTAGAGAAACACACAAAATTATTCAACCGATAATTCGCGGCAAAGATATTAAGCGATATATAATTGAATTTCAAAATCTTTTTTTAATAAACGTTCACAATGGTTACACAACAAAAGAAAACAATCTAATTAAACCAATTTGTATTGATGATTATCCAGCAATAAAGTCATATTTAAGTAAATTTGATGATCAACTTTCTAAAAGAACAGATAAGGGAGTGACTCACTATAATCTTAGAAGCTTAGCATATATGGACGATTTTTTTAAGCAGAAATTGATCTATCCAAATATGACAAAGTATCTCCCATTTGTTTTTGATGAAAATGGTTATGTTACAAACCAAAAATGTTTTATAATTACTGGAGAAAATATTGCCTATCTAACTGCTTTCTTTAATTCTTCATTATTTAAATTTGCTTTTTCTAGTAATTTTCCAGAGCTCCAAGGAGGAACACGAGAATTAAGTAAAATTTTTTTCGAAATGATCCCGGTGAAAAAGGTTACAAAGGAAGTTAATCAGATTTTTTACGAAAAAATTACGAAAATTCAAAACTTTAAAAAAGATAATATCTATGATCACAATCAATTAGAGGTGGAAGTTGATAACATGATTTTTGATATATATGGAATTAAAGAAGATCAAAGAAAAATTATCGGCTATATTGAGATTTAATAAATTCTTGTTCAGATACTGTCAACTCGATCATTTTCCCTGGCTTTGGTACTGGTAAGTCAAGTAAGTTATTTAATTTGAACTCTTTATCGATCCCACCTCCCATGTAAAAGCGTTTAAATGCGAACCAAATGAGATCCGAAGTTAATTGTGCCAAAAGGTACTCTAAATTTTCTCCAGTTATTATATAACCAGTATCATTCAGTATCATTTTTTGCTTATCCATAGCGAAACAAGGAGAATCTCCAGGTATTCTTGAGAATACAATTTTTTGCTTAAAAAAATCGTCCATATAATTTGATCCATATCTTTGCAAAGCATACCATTCGTATCTTTTATTTACTTCTGATTTATTTCTATTTGACAATAGCTCCTTATATTGAAATAGATGATTATAAATACTAGGGAAATTTTTTTTGAACTCTTCTTCAGCTAATAATGATGCTCCACGAATACTTTTCTCGTTTTCTAGTGGGAAATGCCAAGGTATATAAATAACATACTGTTCGGCAAAAGTATAACCATATTTTTTTATATCTCTACCACGTAAAATTGGATGAATTAATTGGTCAGATTTTGGATCCTGAGTAATTAATTTTTGTCGAGTAGTTTTATCAATAATAAAAGCTTGATTTAAACCCGTTAGAATTCCTCTATTAATATTAATTTTCCACTCTCTTAAAGGAATTCCATTTTGCTCAATTTTTTCTTTTATAGATTTTTCTACAGAAGATAGTATGGTCCAATTGTTTCCTAAAGTAAAACTAGTCTTTTGAGAATTCTGCTTAATATAATCGCTCATATTTTCTATACGTTTCTTTGGATCTTTAGAAGCTCTAGAAAGATCAGTTACTTTTAAAATATTTTGATTTTCTGATTTTTCAACTATCAGTATATTAGTATCAACAGTTGCATTAAACATATTATCTCCCAAATCAACAAGTAGAATTGGATTAGTTTTTTCTAAAAGGTAATTTCTAATTGATTTCCCATATGCTGCTCGCATCCATTTATTAGAAGTTACAAATCCAAGATATCCAGATGTTTTTAGTAACTTTATGCTTCTTTCATAGAATAAAGTATATATATCTCCCCTTGCTTCGTACGTTTCAAACCCACCTAAAAATTTATATAAATCCTTCTCTTTATTTTCAAATTTCTGCAATGAAATATACGGTGGATTCCCAAATATTACGTCAAATCCTTCTGTCAAATGCCCTTCTTCATCAAAGAAGACCTCAGTAAGATTTATTTCTAAAACTTCTACAAGTTTATCTTCCAATATTTTTTTATTTAGTTTTTTATTTTTAAGCAACATTTGTTCCAAAAAAATATTTTGTAATTCCTGTCTTTTTTCATTATAGACTTCAAAATCTACTTCATTTTTTAACATTAAAAGTCTCAATTGCCTTAATTCAATAATTTGACTATTATAAATCTTAAAAAATGTAGTCCTATTCTCATAATCAATAGCACTTACAAGTGAATTAGTGTGTAATAAAGTTTTTCCTAGTAACTGGGGCAACTGTTCGGAGTTCTCGTACATTGTTTCTAAACCAAGTGCGAAACTTGAAACTATTAAAGCTTTCAAATCGATATCAATTCCGTAAACCATACTATTGACAGCATACTTTTGTAAACTCTGTTTACTATCTAATTCTGAATATTTTTTTATTAGTCTTTCATCATTAACCGCTATTAATATATCGTTATAACAATTACCTATACGTTTGACTGCTCCAGCAAGGAAACTACCTCCTCCACTAGTAATATCAGCAACTTTCAACGAAAGAAATTTATCAATAATTAATTCCTTTTTACTCTTGGGAGCTTGTTCTAACTCAGCTAATACTTCCCGTAATTTCCTTCCTAGTGATTCTTCTAAAATATACTCAGTTATTTTTTCTTGAGTATAAAATGCCCCTTTCATCTTTTGATCTCTTTTGTCCTTATCATAATAAAGATAGCCATCTTTTTCTTTCAGCTCATTTCCCATAGTCTGTTCATACTGTTCACCAATTGTTGAAGGAGAGACATCGGCTAAATCAAAATCAAAATTATCATTTGATGTCCAATGCCACATCTTAGACCACTCATTGGGAGTTAATAACAACTCAATTTGAGTTGCAGCTTCTGCAACATCTCCAACATATAAATCTCCTCCATAAACAACTGAATAGCTATTAATAAAATCTTCTCGTAATTGGTTTATGCTTTCGTCAGAATCTGGTTCAACCTCTTGAATTTCTACAGATTCAAATAATTCCATCTGTTCAGCAATAGAATCAATAGGTTTCTTCATATTCTGTAACTCTTTTTCACTATCTAAATCAATATTCTTCTTTTTAGAAATTGAATTATCTAAACTACTTCCTAATCCCAAATTTTTTATAGCATTGTGAGCCTCTTTTTCAGTGTAACCGTATCGACCTTCTAAAATTCGTACTAAAATTTGTCTTAAAACTAAAGTATCTGTCACAGCTGAAATTATTTCTTTATGAAACCGATTAGTATAATCTAATTCATCTATATCATCATGAATGACTTTCTCTACAAGAATATTTTGAGCTTTTGTATGTTTAGTAATATACACCATTAATTCTTGTCTAAGTTTTTTTGTACGAATCTCGAATGCTTTGTCATCACTAATAGGAAATCTAAACAATGATTTTGAAAATTCTTCTAAAGTAGTATCTGTAAAAAAGTCTTCTGTATATTTGTCTGCAACGTTAGAAAAGCGTATGGATTCCAATTTTAAATTGTATTTATCTGTTTTCCTATTTAGTTTTTCCAAGCTTAAATCTAATCTACTTGAATACTCGTTAATATCAAAAATTAGTAACCGCTTTTCTCCAACAATAATTAAAAAATCCAATTGACCAATAGAATTATTCCCAGACATTTTCTTTATATTGGAAAAACGATCAAACAAGGTCTTAAATCTGTTAGCTGCTGTTTTTATAGTTAGTGTCACATCAAAAATAATATAGGCAAAGAGTCCATCAATATCTCTAGGACGATTTATTTCAAAAAAGCCATCAAACTTTTCTTTACCAATAGGAGCAACTGGAAAAACTTTTGCTCCTAAATAATCAACTACAAGCTCAATACCCTTTTCGTCTGGTGTTAATGATTCAATTAATTTAATTTGTTCTTTTTTATTCAATGACATGACAAGCACTCCCTTTTTCAATAAGTAAAAATAACCAAACTAATCTTATCATAAAAAAAATATCTTACAAAGTCTATTTTAGAATCAATTTTAATTTAGCACTAAAAAGTCAGTTTTTGATCAGTAAAAGATCCATAAATAGTTAATAAAACTCTATAAATATTAATTTTCGAATTTATGCTACATATCAACATAAAAAATGAGTTTATATCTTCTTCGATTAGAAAAATATAAACTCATGAATTAATTCCATATTACTTTATTTCCTTACCCCCAATACCCCACTATCCCCTTCTCATACTCTTCTATCTCTTTTTCATGTCCCAAGGTAATGGCTATGTCGTCCAGTCCGTTGACCAGTTTGTGTTTCCATGTGCTGTCAATGTCAAAGCTGTAGGCTTCGTCATTGGCAATGACCTGTTGGTTGGGCAGGTCAACGGTGATGCTGGCGTCTGCCGGCAGCGCCGCCAGCTTTTGGCGTGCTTCCAGCGGCAGTACGATCGGCAGCAGACCGTTCTTTGTTGCGTTCATGTAGAAGATATCACTGAAGCTGCCGGCAATGATTGCCCGGAAGCCGTAGTCTGCCAGTGCCCACGCCGCATGTTCTCTAGATGAGCCTGAACCGAAGTTGTCTCCGGAGATCAGGAACTCTGCTCCCTCGTATTGAGGCTCATTCAGGATAAAGTCAGGATTTGGCGTACGGTCAGGCAGATAGCGCCATTCATCAAACAGGAATTCGCCGAAGCCTGTTTTTTCAATTCGTTTCAGAAATGATTTTGGAATGATCTGATCGGTATCAATATTGTCATTCATCAATGGTACGGTTGTTCCTGTATGCTGTGTAAATGCCTTCATTATGCACCCAGCTCCTCTCTGATATCAATAAATGTACCGTTTAGGGCAGCGGCAGCGGCCATTGCCGGACTGCAAAGATGCGTTCTTGCGCCCTTCCCCTGACGTCCTTCAAAGTTTCGGTTGGACGTTGACGCACAGTGAACGCCTGCCGGTACCTGGTCAGGATTCATACCCAGACACATGGAGCAGCCCGGCTCCCGCCATTCAAATCCAGCCTCTTTAAAGACTTTATCTAGTCCGATTTTTTCTGCTGCTTTCCGTACCGGTCTTGAGCCTGGAACGACGATAGCTGTTATACCGTCTTTTATTTTCTTCCCGCGAACAACATTTGCCGCTTCTTCAAGGTCTGACAGGCGGCCGTTGGTACATGACCCAATAAAGACGTAGCCCACTTCAATATCAGATGGGCGTTGTCCCGGCTGTAAATCCATATAGTTGTAGGCACGTTCATCGTTCATGTCTTTGATTTCAGGGAAAGTACCGGTTACCGGAATCCCCATTTCAGGATTGGTTCCCCACGTGACAAAAGGAACCAGCTCGCCTGCGTTCAGCTCTAGATCGGCATCATAAACCGCATCCGGATCGCTTGGCAGTGTTTTCCAGTCAGCAATTGCCGATCCCATATCCTTTGGCGCGTATTCTCTTCCATGAACATATTCATATGTCTTTTCATCCGGCGCCATCATGCCCATTTTTGCTCCGCCTTCGATTGCCATGTTGCAGATTGTCATGCGCTCTTCCATGGTTAGACTTTCAATTGTATCTCCGTAAAATTCTACAGCATGACCGACACCAAAGTCCACACCGTATTTTGCGATCAGTGCCAGAATAATATCTTTTGCATACACACCTTTTTCCAGCTTCCCGCTGATTTTTACACCCATGCTTTTCGGTTTTCTTTGCCAGATTGATTGTGTAGCAAACACATGCTCCACTTCACTGGTTCCAATCCCAAAGGCCAGTGCACCAAATGCTCCGTGCGTCGCTGTATGAGAATCTCCGCAGACAATAATTTTACCCGGCTGAGTCAAGCCTGTTTCCGGTCCGACCATATGAACGATTCCCTGACGATCACTCCCATTATCACAAAGTGTAACGCCAAATTCCTCACAATTTTTCTTCAATGCTTCAATCTGTTTTTTAGCAACCAGATCAGTAATATTAAAAATATCCTTCGTCGGTACATTATGATCCATCGTACCAAATGTTTTTTCCGGACGACGCACTTTGCGTCCAGCTTCTCTCAAGCCTTCAAACGCCTGAGGAGATGTTACTTCATGAATCAAATGCAGATCCACATACAACAGCTGAGGCTCCCCGTCATTTCCAGTTACCACATGGCGTTCCCAAAGCTTATCAAACAATGTTTTACCCATCTTATTCGCCTCTCTTCAATTCATTAATTACTGCATCTGTAAATTCCTGCGTCCCGGCGCTGCCGCCCAAGTCCCGGGTCAAAACGCCTGCATTCATTACCTTGTCGCAGGCTGCTTCTATTTTCTTCGCTGTATCCTCCATACCAAATGATTGTCGAAGCATCATAGCAGCCGACAAAATCATTGACATCGGATTCGCAATATTCTGCCCGGCAATATCCGGTGCCGAGCCGTGGATCGGCTCATAAAGAGACGGCCCGCTTTCACTATGGCTGGCACTTGGCATCATGCCCAGAGAACCAGGAATCACAGAAGCTTCATCGCTTAGGATATCGCCAAACAGATTTTCTGTAACAAGTACGTCAAAGTCCTTGGGTTTAGTAATCATCACCATCGCCGCTGAGTCCACCAGCTGATGTTCCAATGTGCAATCCGGAAATTCCTTTGCCACTTCTTCAGCCGTTTTGCGCCAAAGCTTGCTTGTCGCCAGCACATTGGCTTTGTCCACTGAGGTTACTTTCTTATTTCGCGTTCGAGCGATTTCAAATGCTTTGCGAATGATTCGTTGCATTTCCTTTTTCGTATAGATACACAGATCAGAGGCCTGATCTTCTTCAAGTTTCTTTTCTCCAAAATAGATTCCTCCTGTCAGCTCACGGACAACAATGAAGTCAACCCCTTTAACATTTTCCTCTTTCAATGGAGATAAGTGAACGACTGCATCAGGCACGCTGATCGGTCGAATATTAGCGAACAGTCCCAACGCTTTACGAAGACCCAACAGTCCCTGTTCTGGACGCTTAGGGGCATTATCCCATTTCGGTCCGCCAATTGCTCCAAGTAAAATAGCATCGGCCCCTTCACAGGCAATCAGCGTTTCTTCCGGCAGCGGATCGCCTTCTTTATCAATTCCGGCTCCGCCAAATGGAAATTCCTGAATATCGAAAGCCAGTTCATCCTGAATCATTACCTCTGATAAAATTTTCAGTGCGCTGTCCATAATTTCTTTTCCGATACCGTCACCCGGCAATGCAATGATTTTTTTCGTCATTATCTCTGCTCCATTTCTTTTTTGAATCGTTCACTTGCCTGTACATAGGCTTTTGCGGATGCTTGAAGAACATCAAAGTCTATCCCTGTTCCGTTAAACTGTCGTTTGCTTTCTGTATCCTGAACAGTCACATACACCTCAGCCTGTGCATCTTCTCCGCCGGTAATGGCTTTGATGGAATACTGCTTTAATTCCGGCGTCTGCTCCATAATTTTGTCAATGGAGTTGTAAATTGCCTGAATACTTCCAGAGCCGATTGCTGATTCTGTTTTTGTGTCGCCTTCATTATTTTTCATGGAGACGATCGCTCCCTGACTACCGTCAGAAACATATT
The DNA here is from genome assembly GCF_016745275.1 of Enterococcus sp. BWB1-3. GTDB lineage: Bacteria > Bacillota > Bacilli > Lactobacillales > Enterococcaceae > Enterococcus_L. The sequence continues at coordinate 21,767 of NZ_JADOEP010000021.1, read as the reverse complement.
GCAGCTGGACACGCTCTAGATGACAAACCTCTTCTGTTTCTTGTGTCTGCCCGATCATCAATGCAATCAAATCTTCATCCGTCACCTGCTTTTTCTTGTCAGCCAAAGCTTTGAAACGTTTAAAAGCAGTCTTCAATTCCTCTTCTTCCAGCTGATAGCCCAGCTCTTGCATTTTAGTGGAGAAGGCATGACGACCAGACAGCTTGCCTAGAGGAAGAGAGTTATTGGTTACACCGACCAGTGATGGCGTAATAATTTCATACGTATCCGGATTTTTCAGTACACCGTCCTGATGAATTCCTGACTCGTGAGCATAGGCATTCGCTCCAATAATGGCTTTATTTCTTGGCACTGCCACACCTGACAGTCGACTAACCAAATCACTGGTCCGTTTGGTTTCATTTAACACAATATTGCTTCCTGCCTGATAAAAATCTTTGCGGATGTAAAGAGCCAGTGCCACCTCTTCCAGCGCTGTATTTCCTGCTCTCTCTCCGATTCCATTTACAGTTCCTTCAACTCTCAGTGCTCCGTTTTCAATCGCTGCCAGCGCATTGGCTGTTGCCATTCCCAAGTCGTCATGACAATGAGAAGAAAAAATGATTTCCTGATCGCTTTGAATATTTTCAATCAAAAATTTGAACAATGCTCCATACTCAGTCGGGTTTGAATAGCCCACGGTATCTGGTATATTAATGATCGTTGCCCCTGCATCAATCGCTGTTTGAACAGCTTTCAACAGAAATGGTTTTTCCGTCCGTGAAGCATCCTCCGGAGAGAACTGTACTTTTTCAAATTTTGATCTGGCATAGGCAACATGCTCTTTGATGGATGCAATCACTTCATCCGGCGTCATTTTCAGCTTGTATTCCATGTGCACCGGACTGGTTGCCAGAAATACATGTATTTGTGGATGAACAGCATTTTTCAACGCTTCATGTGCCCGATCAATATCTTTTTTCTGACAGCGTGCCAATCCTGCAACCGTCATTCGGGTTGCTGCCTGAGCAATAGCCTGAACTGCTTCAAAGTCTCCAACTGATGCGATTGGAAAACCGGCTTCAATGGTATCTATCCCCCATTTTTCCAATTGTCTGGCGATTTGCACCTTTTCTTTTGTATTGAAATTTACACCTGGCGTCTGTTCTCCGTCCCTCAGTGTTGTATCAAAAAACTGAATGTTTCTCATTATTCTTACTCCCTTCATTTTTTATTCGTTTGAGTATTCAGAAAATTATGACTATTATCCATACGTTGTTGTCTCGTCACTCTATATTCTCAGTTCACTTCCTTTTATACAGCATTTTCAGTAAATCATTTTCTTCATTTAGAGACTTCTCAGTATTTTCTTCATCTGCCAATAAAAAAAGCATCCCATGTCTGGGATGCGTATCATCCCGTTCATGCAAATGCGAAACAGGACTCTTCCATTCTGATCAAAAATCGTTGCAATCAGATAGCGGAGTCCTCAGCTAATAATAATAAAAAGGTTTGTTTGTATGTGGTTTTCTTCATTACAATCAACATCCTTTATTTACTGAATTTTCTGTCAATTAAACCTTATAAAAAATAGCTTACAGAATTTTCCCATCAATGTCAACTATTATTTGAAAAAAAGATAATCAGAATCACTTTTCACTCTCACCATTCAAAAAATAAATCCTATCCTTTGCCTGCTTTTCAAGCTGTTCCTCATTTAGTCTTCTATCTGTTAGGATATCTATTTATCCATCCTTCCTCGTCAGCTTCAAATTAGATATGGAACGGTAGTACTCAATTTTTCACAATAGTACATTTTTTCGAGTCATCATCTTCATATTTTCGATTAGCCAAAAAGCCTCTGGATAACTCTGCTGGCAAAGGAAGAAAATATATAACAGATAAATAGAAAATCCAAAAAGAAACAAAGAAATTTGATGCTTCTTTTATAAAAATAGAAAAAGAAATCATTATTTTAATGAGCGGTCGTGCTGTTGGTGCCGGATTTTCAACATCGGTTTATTCAACGGTATCTTCAAACAGTTTTTCTCTAAGTTCGAAAACAGCGAAAAAATTTTATTTGTTAATCTTCTTAATCAATTAACTCCCACAGTTCAGTTGATGAACCCACAAAAGAATGTTTATTTCTGTCCTGCCATTTATTCAAGTTTTGAGTGTGAGGCAATTTTCACTTTGATTATTGTCTCACACTCTGTTTTTCTGTCTGTCTTCTATTCACCCAACAGCTTCTCTATCTGCTTCAGCACACCATTTTCATTGTTTGTTGCAATAATCTCTTTGGCTGTCTCTTTGACTTTCGGATGTGCATTGCCCATCGCATAGCTGAAACCTGCATGCTTCAGCATCTCCAGATCATTGCCGCTGTCACCAAAAGCTGCGACTTCTTCGTCTTTTATTCCCCACAGCTTCTGCAGCTTCAATAGTCCATTAGCTTTATGAATACCCGGAATAATCAAATCAATGTCTTCATGACCGCTTGAAACCGGAGTTATTCTATCGTCCATGGCAGAAATCAGGCTGTCTAAAATTTCCTGTGCCTTTCCCTTCGGTACAGTCAAAGCAAATTTAAACAGCGTATCCTGATCAACTCCATACAAGTCGTCTACTAATTTCAGACGATGATAATAAATACTGCCGTGATCAACAAAGGACTGAGGCTCTTTTTTATTTACATAGGCACTTTCTCTACCGCATAAAATGGTGTGCACATTTTCATACTGTCCTAAGATATCCAAAATTTCATGAACTTCTTCAAGTAACAGCTCTCCGCAGAAAATTTCTTCCTCGTTATTAACAATATATGCACCGTTTTCAGCAACAAAAGCAATTTCAGCGGCTATTTTTGGGAAAAAGGATTTCAGCTGATAGTACTGATTCCCGCTGGCCACAACAAATTTTACATCCTTCTCCTGCATTTTTTTATAAAGTTGCTGAAACAGCTCCCGATCATAATCATTTTGACTATTTAAAAATGTGCCATCCATATCTACTGCAATCATTTTTATCTGACTCATTGTATGTCCTCCTCGATCATCTTTTCTTCTATTTTATCCTCAGCAGACTTCTTTCTGCGAGCTGGTCCTCTATAAAAACGGCTTGCCAACAAAAACAGCAAAACTTCATATACAATAGCAGCTGCCAGTATAAACAGCAATCCTCAGCTGTTCAGAATAGACAATGCCGACAGTAACAGCGGAAAAGTCTTGAACAAACACGATAAATGATGTTCCTTCTGCCACAAAGTCCTTTTTAGTATGGCACTGAAAAAAACACTGAAAGCATTTGCGACATTCCTAAGCCCAAACCGGCAACTTCGGCTGACAAAATAATCACCGAATAAGCAGCAGAAGCCAGTATGATTGTATACAAAAGACTGCCAGTTAAACCAATACTGCCATAATCACAGCGGAAAGGCGGTTCGATATATATAGTTTATTCTGTCGCTTCGAACAGCTCTCTCAGTAATTCGTTATGGTATTCCAGCAGCTCTTTAATCGTCTGATTAAACAGATCTGTCAATTCTCCCGATCAACGAAGGTCTTCTCTTAATTTTCATCATCGGCAGCCATATACAAATCACCTGCCAGCATCCGTTCTTTTTCTACGTATCTTTTAGACAGAGTACATTTTAGTTCTCATCTTTCGGCCCTTTCTATTTGAAAGCAGCTCACTCCATTCTTCAAGGTCTGCGAACTGCATTTCATTATTCCTGTAATTTTTTCCCTAATCGAACTGTTCCCATTGCGTATTCAATTGTGTAATGCCCAATGCAAACAAGCCATAAATATAATGATTATGAAAATCCTTTGACAAAACGATTTCAGGCAATTCAGCATAAGGAAACTCTTCTTTCATTCTTTGTTCTATTCTTTCTTTTAAATGTTCATCAGTAAATCCTTTATCCCGATAAATCACAAAACAATCTGGGTCATAAAGGCTCATAAACGTTTGTACATTGTTCAGCAAATTTCCGATCACTTCTTCCTCACTAAAGCTGAATGTTTTCCAATCCGGATCAGAGGGCAAATGTGCAATTTCACCCGCTACGCCATTTCTCCCTTTAACGAGTCGACCATGAAGAACAATACCTGCGCCCGGTGGAAAGCTTTCAGGATAATACAAACCGACAACAGCGTTTTCTGCTTCTAACAGCATCACCTGACTGTATCCATAAATTACTGCATTCACATCGTTTTCAGTAATTACATCAAAACCAAAGGCTTCCTCCAGATACTCCTTTAAATTCTCATCCTTTAACAAAGGAAAATCCATATCCTTCAATATACCCTCATGCTCTACCCCAGGAAGCCCAATAACCAGACACTGAATTGCCGGATAGTCTTTAATAAATCCGGCGATCTGTGCTTTCACCAGTGTCTTGTCAAAATAATTGCCCAGCTGGACTTCCTGTCTCAGTATCTGACCATTCAAATCATGAACGGTGAATAAAAAAGTGACGGCTTTATCTTTTTCCAACAGAGCTACTGTAAGCACCAGCTGATGAAAGGCATTAAATTCAAATACACTGGCCTTCCTGCCGCCGGTTGTTGCAGAAGCTTTTGTTTCAATGACTTCATTCTCTGCTAGAAGATCTTTCATTAAATTATTGACCGTCATTGTACTTAACCCGCTTTTTTCAGCCAGTTCAGGCTTCGTTATTCTTTTTTCTTTTTGAATAATCTTTCTCAACCGATGAAGATTACTGTTTTTCAGCTGATTAGGGGTTCCCGCCTTCATCTTATTTCACCTCAATTTATCCTTATCACATTTTATAAACCAACTTTATAAATATTATTTACAATCTTACTTTAGAATCTCTAGTAAGTCAATTTGTTTTTTTATTACTATGAAACCGCCAGATAGAAAAAAAAAGGAACAGTCATTGATCCGTATACTAAATACAAAAGCTGGCATGTTCAGTATGATCTGACATTTGAATTGCCGCAGGAAAAAAAACTAGTTGAAAGCTGTATAGATGTTTTTAAAGCAATGAAGCCTTTCAGTGACTAGCTAAACACAGCACTGTTTGACTTTCAGTTTTCAAATCGGTAATGAAGTTCTGCGAATGCTCTTTCCGATACCTTGGAACACAGACAAGTTATTATTTCTCAATTCAGCCGATCTTTATTATAATAAAATAAATGGAGGTGTCTGTGATGGCAGCAACAAAAGAAAAAATTGAAATCTTTTTATCGTACCTATCTGAAACGCATACCAAATGTCTGGCTTTGTATGATTTAATCAGCATCCAGCCTCGTACAGATGAAACGGACGTACGGATCTTAGTTAATATCAATGAGGTATTCACTTATTTCCATAGTGTGCGGGTTTTTTATTACAGTAACGAGGCGCTTGCACAGAATAAAACGGAACCTTTTTTCGATGCATTTGAAGATTTTTATTTTGAACTGAAACAGGTCTTTCTTCATGAGGATACAAACATTGCACTTCTTTATAAAAAGCTGGATGTGATGAAAAGTTCATTTGAAGAGTTGACGAATTGGTTCAATGTCTTATAATGAGAGTTGATAATAATTAAAGAGGTGCTGAAATGGATCACACGGATGTTCTAGAACGCTTAAGAGAAGAACTGAAAATCCCTTTTTTCAATGGCAAAATTGAGGAGAAAGAGTACACTGAAGAAGAATACCAGAAAATCAAAGCCGATTTGATTCAGTATTTCGATGATTATGTACGAAATGTAGAAAATTAAAGAGTCTCTCCCTGAGTCTGAAAAAGTAGGCTTGGGGATTTTTTTATTCGGATAATTAAAAGTATTCCCTTGACTGTCTTTCCCATTTGAAAAATCCAGAGAAGCAAAAAACAAACATGTTTTAACGGACAAACTTCCTTTAAAACCAAGAGTTTACACTATCATTTGTTGAAATTCAGGATAGTCAGTGAGTCTTTCTAAAATAGTACATTTAAATGCTCGCTTTCCGTGACACTCTTTATATCCGTTAGGCTTTCGTTTTCCTTTCATTGGTAGTGTTGCGACATCAAATTGATTGGCTTTGAACTTGCAATAGAGCGTTCTAACAGAGCAAGAAATAGGAATTGCCGCTCCTCAGCTAATAATCACATCAAGTGTCCAGCCTTGGGCAAACAGAGAGTGTAAAATAAGTAATCTAACTGACTGTTAATTAAACTGTTGCAGGTCCTTTTCTCCAAACATATCCTTAAATGCGTCTTTTATGTCTTCAGTAGTCTTAATATCATAGTGTTGAATCATTTCTTTGATTTGATCTCTAGAGAGCATACTCATGGTTTGTTTCTCCTAGTTTATTTATCTCGTTTTACCATTGGAACTTACACAAAATATTTTATACTCTCCTGATCTATTTAAACGAGAAACAGAGGGTCATTTGGTTTACCCATCCAAATAATCCCCCTGTTTCATTTTTTTATGCTTTTTTGTCTCAAGCCCTTTTGTCGGCGAACAAGTTTGGTTGTTCAATTAAGTCTAGACATTTTTATTTGCTTTGATTAAATCAACCAGCTCTTTCAGCGTACTGTCTGCTGTTTTGCCGTTATCTTCTTTGATCAATGCTTCTGAGATAATGAACGAGCCGCCCACACCTATTATTGGTTTGCTATTGAGATATTCAATAAAGTTTGATTTGTCGATACCGCCAGTTGGCAGGAATCGCACATCGTAAAATGGACCGCTCAACGCTTTAATAGCTTTAAGTCCGCCATAAATATCTGCCGGGAAAAATTTAACGACTTTAATCCCGTAATCCAAAGCTCGTTGAATATCACCGGGAGTTGCTGTTCCGGGAAATACTGGAATGTCTTGTTTAAGACAATATTCAATCACCTCTGGAACAACTGCTGGTGATACAACAAATTTCGCCCCGTTGGCTACCGCAATTTTAACTTCTTGAAGAGTTCTTACTGTACCGGCTCCGACTACCAATTCACCAGACACAGCTAACTTTTTAATTGCTTCAGCAGCCAGATTACTGCGAAAAGTGACTTCGATAAAACGAACATCATTATTCACAAGAATCTCTTCCAGCTTGTCTAAATAACTTAAATCAGTTGCTGTGTATAGTGGTAACAATTTTACCTCTTCTAGTTGCTTATAAATTTCATGATCCATATTTGCCAGCATATTTACTCACTTTCTTATAAAAATTTATCATGCAGGTTAGTCAATAATACAAGCACTTATTTTTTGGCTTTCGTAATTGCTTCGTGCAACCCCTGCATATATGTGATCCCCATTGCACGATCATATAGCCCATAGCCTGGCATTGCGATTTCACCCCAGATAGTTCTTCCATGATCAGGACGAATCACTCCATCAAAACCAGCATCAATCAACGCTTGCATGATCGCATACATATCCAATGAGCCTTCTGTACTCAAATGAGCAGTCTCTTTAAATTTCCTTTCTCCCATAAAACCAACATTACGGAAGTGAACAAAGTTGATGCGATGACCGATCTGCTGGACCATCTCAACTAAATCATTTGCCGGATCTGCTCCTAAAGAACCCGTACAGAATGTAATTCCATTATAAGGGGAATCAACGATGTCCATAATTCTTTGCAGGTCTGCCAAATTTTTAGTAATTCTTGGAAATCCGAAAATTTCCCAGGGCGGATCATCCGGATGAATGGCCATTTTAACATCCATCTCTTCACAAACCGGAATAATCTTCAATAAGAAATATTTCAAATTTTCAAACAAATCTTCTTCTGTGACACCCTCATAAATTTTAAGTAAGGCATCAAATTTTTTCAGTCGTTCTTCCTCCCAGCCAGGTAAATTAAACCCTTTGGATTGGCTGTGAATTAACGTATACATTTCACTTGGCTGCATTTTATCTACAACTGACTGATCATATACAAGCGAATAACTGCCGTCACTATTTTCATAGGACAAAGTTGTTTTTGCCCAGCCAAATATTGGCTTGAAGCTATAACAAATCAAGTTCACACCACACTTAGATAAGTTCCTAATGGTTTGTATATAATTGTCGATGTATTGATCCCGATCTGGTGTTCCTGCTTTGATTGCGTCATGAATAGCTACACTTTCAATTCCAAGCAGCTCTAAATCACCAGCTTCTACAGAATCCTTCAATTTTTGAATTTCATTTACTTCCCAAATATCTCCCGGCAATTTGTTCAGCAGAGTTCCCACAATACCGTTAATACCGGGAATCTGCTTCACATTTTTTAATGGAATGGAATCTTTTTCTCCATACCATCTGAATCCCCATTTCATCTACGCATCATCCTTCACTTATTTTTTTGAGTCCGCCCTCAATGATTTCTCCGTCAGCTTTTCCAAGATTTTTAGAAATCATCATCCTCTTCGGCATCATTCTCATCTACCATGGACACATGCCAGATAGTTACACTGCCTGTTCCTTGTTCAGCAATCGCTTGAGCTGCCTGATCAACAGCTGTACCTAATATTTGATGATTGATTGCTTCCAAAAGCATCGGCAGATTAGCTCCGCTTATAACATGAACCGAATGTTGCAGCTCACTTTCCAGTTCACTGATGATCAATAATGACTGGTTGTATGGACTGGCACTAACTAAATCGACCAATACAACAACGCCGTCTCCCTGATTTACCTCTTGAACCGCTTGTTTGATTTTCTGTCCCAATTTCTGAATGTCGTCTCCCTGATTCAGACTCACTGTCGCAATATTCTGTGTTGCGCCCATAATAACTTCTGCTGAATCCTTTAGCCCGTCACTCAGTTTACCGTGTGTTGCAATGACAATCCCAAGCATCTTATGTCCTCCCTATTTCTAGTAGTATATATTTTCACAAATACTGCTTTAGCACCTCTATTTACCTAAACAAGTTAGACGAGAAGTATCAATTAAATAATTCTATTATTTTCGTCAAGTTTTTCTGGTTTAGCACTTTTTTCTTCAAATCAGATTTTTTAAGATAATAGGCATTTTCATGATCCCCAATTGAATTTCTTGCTCCAAATAAATAGCTCACTTGATTGTCTGACGGTTGGTGAACAGTCACCCCTTTCAGTCTGTCTTCTTTGGTAAAATTACCCATAAAATGCAGTTCAGTATCTGCACCGACACAATCGAGTGCATAAATTTTAGCTGAAGCTTTACAAGAACTTTTCAAGACATCAAGACCCATATCTCCAAAACTGCCTTCATCTACAAAAGCGAAAGCCATTTTATTTCCCTTTATCGTTTGTATAAGTGTTAATAATGATAAGACAGAGGAAGTATTGCGAATAAGATTTTTTCTGCTGGATAGACCTTTAGCTACTTTACTAAGCAAGTAAAAATAAACACCATAGCCTAAAATAATAAGCAATGTATTGAAAGAAGCAAAATCAAATGTATTATTGGAAACCCGCATATAAAGAACGGTTAACAGTAATCCAATCAATAAGCTCGCAATAGATGTTGCCAGTATAAAGCTTGTGACAGCTTTACTTTGTTTTTTTCTGTCAAACAAATAATACGGACCAAATCCCTGTGGAGGGGTATCATAATACGTGCAAATGATTCGGTCAGCTGTTTCAATATTCCCAACGTATAAATTACTGGAAACATATTTTTTATTTTGCTTATATTCAATCACTTGGATATCTTGACGTATTTTGACTATATCTGCTGCCAATGCTGAAAGAAATCTTTGTTTCTGTTTATTAGTACGTCTCAAGCGATAGACATACTGATAGCGAAAGATCCAGTCTTTAAGCTGCTCGTTTTGTTCCATAATGCCAATCACTTCCCATCATCCATCTCACTTTACTAGCTTTTAAAATAAAAATTATCACAGCTGCTTTAAAAGGTTAACGCTCCGTCTCCATTTTTTCAGCAGAAGTGATAATTCTCACTGACAGAAATCAGATTACAAATTGAATTTCACCAACACTTCTTTTAGTGATGATTTAGGCGCTGATGGTGTTGCTTGGAAATAAATATTTTCCACACCGTAGCTTTCATTCAATTCTTTTAATTTTTCAGCATCCTCTTTATTTAAATAAACAGACTTTGTTACCAAAATATCTTTCGCTGGATCTTTCTGAGCAATTCCTCCAATATTTAATTCTTTCATAGGAAGACCATGCTTTACTAAATCGTAAATAGCACCGACTGTTTTAGTAATCAAAATACAATTGTAATCTTTAAATTCATATTCATCCCAATAAAACTTTGCCTTATCAGGAGTGATAACGATTGTTTTTTGCCCAGTACGGCTTCCTGCGCTCTTATATAAATCACGCATAAATTTGTCTTTAGCCACTACATCATCTACAACAAAGATCGAATTTACCCCGCTCTTTTGTGATAATGTAACCATTACTTGACCATGAATCAGTCTTTCATCAACACGTGCTAAATTGATTACGCCCATTTCCATTCACTTCCTTTTATTTTAATTTATAAGATTCCAACTGCTGCCAATACAATTAAAATACCTGTCAGCCAGACCAATGCCTGCGTTACTTTTAGTCCTTTTTTCGTATAGAACCAGTACACACCCATTACGACTGCCAATGGTAATATCCCTGGAATAATCTTATCGAGTATTTCCTGAATAACAAACTCTCGCCCGGAAATCTTAAACTGCAAGGTTGAAGAAACTTTTACATAATTTCCGGCTAGAATTCCCATCATAAACAATCCCAAAACAGACAATGTTTCAATTGCGTTTTGAACACCTGAGCTTTGCATTAAGCCTGTTGCATTACGTCCCATTGAAAATGCTTGACGAGCAAAGAAGACTCCTAGTAATACCTGATACAATGCAAAGAAGACGAATGGGAATAATGCCCCTAATGCGCTTCCTTGTTCAGCCCAAGGAACAGCGATCGCAATAAAGATATACTGAACAGTTCCTGAATCGATTGCATCCCCAATTCCTGCTAAGGCACCCATTAAACCGGCCTTTGTGTTATACATCAAATCATCCTGCATCAACACTTCTGTGCCTTCATATTCTTCCTGCGCTCTTTGTTGCTCCATGGATGACATCAACCCAGTAATAACACCACCACCCCAGCTAAGCTGTGTATTAAAGAACAACAGCTGACGCTTGTAGGCAGCTTTCAACGCATCATCATCTTTATATAATTTTCTCAAAATCGGCATCATCGCATACAACAAAGATGGGGCCAGATAACGTTCAAATGAGTGCGGAATTTCATTTGCAAAATGCCATCTAAGATAAGCTTTTGTAACATCTTTCTTAGTAATTTCTTCTGGTGCAAGATTCGTATTTTTTGTTATCTCTGTCATTTTTTTCCCTCCTATTAAAACGCTTTTTGGCTCAGCTGATTCTAGAAGAAATTCAGCAAAGCGATCTCAGCTTTTTCTGTTTCACTTTTCTCAATTTCTAAAAACTGGCAAGAAGCTCAAAAAGCTAGACTCATATTAATTAGAACCCGTCATCGTAATCATCTTCATCATCCCCATCAAAGGATGGTGCTGCACTTGTGTCGCTGCTTGCCGCCTGTATATTTTTCCCTTTTTGAGACTGTACGAAAATCAATGCGATTAAAATACCAAACACTGCATAAGTAACCATTGTTACTTCTAATGATTTAAATACGATACTCATGAAGTATGCAAGGAAGAAGAAAACCATATAGTCTTTTCGACCAATAACATAAACAGTTGTTGCAATCCCGATTGCAGCTAAGCCGCCGCCGACAACCTCCAACACGTGAATAACCACAGTTCCTTCTAAAGCAGTGATTACATCAGCAATAACTGGTGCTCCAAAATAAAGAGCAATAAATACTAATGGTACGAATAACAAAAATGATGCAATTGTTGGATAAGCAATTATCGAACGTGAGATAGCTTTCGGATTCAAATCGTCTACTGCTTTATCGGTGTATTTTCCTAAAAATGTATTAATGAAGAATCTAAATTGGTACAAGTAGCTTCCCAAAAGGCCAACTGGTACAGCAACTGCAATTGCCGCTTCTGGAGCCAAATTTCCCATCAATGCAACGGGCACCGCAATCGCAGCTGCGATTGATGGTTCGGCAGGCATTGAACCTCCTGGTGAGAAAACACCCATATAAATCATTTGAAGTGATGCGGTTACAATCATCGCTTGAGGAACATTCCCCATTACAATCCCTACAATAAGCCCTGTCATCAATGGTGAAAAGCGCAGCGTTAATGTTGCTCCTCCCCCAAGCCATCTTGACATAACGGCTGCTGTCCACACTGCTATTAACAAACTTTGCGTTACACTTAATGTTTCCATATGTCCTCCTCCTCTATCTCTTTCCTTTAATGTATTCTTCCAACTGATAAATTGATTCCTTTAACAAATCTTCAGTAATCGTTACCGGGATGAGATGAACTTTTTCTTTTGAATCAATAAATTTAACTATAGCATCAATGACTGTTTCATCTTCAGGATAGATGCCCATCTGATGTAAAGACATTGGTAAATCCAACTCTTGATAAAATGGAAGCAGCTGATCGATTGAGGCCCATTTATTCTCGATTGCCAGCTGATAAAAAATACCATAAGCTACTTTTTCACCATGTAAAAACTGATGACTTTTAGGAATATATTTACTCATCGCATCATGCATTGCATGAGCAGCGGCATTCCTAGCATATTTATCGCCCAATCCGCCAACCATTCCTGCAATGGCAAAAACAATTTCTGATAAGCGAATAAACTCGTCGGAAAGTTCACGATTTTCCATATCCTGAATAGCTTTTGCCGAATCCTTCACAATTGCGTCCTTACATAGCGCTGCTGTGTAGCCTGCTAATTGCAAAAATGGCTCTTTTTTTAAATGAGTTTGCTGTAAAATAGCATCTGATTCATACCATTTAGCAATCGTATCTGCTAATCCAGCAATAAAAAATGCCACTGGTGAGTTAATAACCAACACAGGATCTGTTATTAGAAAAGCTGCTTGTCTCAGATAATGCTCCGTTTTGCCTTCTGCTTCTCCTGTTTCTTTATACATCACTGATAGTGGTGTCCAAGGCGCGCAATTACTGGCTAAAGTCGGTATTACACCAAAATTACTATTTGATACATGTGCTGCATAACCAACCAGATCAGTTAGTTTTCCGCCGCCAACACCAATGATGAAATCAATTTGCTCTTTTTTTACAATCTCAACTATTAAATCTGTCCCAAAATAACTGCATTCTCCTGTGTATTGATGATAAGAAAAATTATAGCGATCATCATTTAAAAATCCCATTTTCGGCTGTGCTTTTTCCCATGATACTGTTCCATGTACAATCAGAACATTCTTCGCAGCATATTCGTTTAGTACGGTTGGAACAAAGTCAATTGCCCCTTCATGATATTGATAAAATTGAGGCCCTACTTTTACTTTTAAATCATCTAGCATTCAAACACTCCCTACTTTCTACGCAATGTAGGCACTATTCGGCTGTACCGCTCGTTCTGGTAATTTCCTCTGAACGACATTCTCTACATCACGAACACATTTTTCACCCATTTCTTCCAGACATTCCATTGTATAGGCTGAAGTATGCGGAGTCATAACCACATTTTCAAAAGAAAGATATGGATGATCTTTTCGTCCTGGTTCTTCTTCTAAAACATCTGTAGCAAACCCTGCGATTTTTCCAGAGCTTAAGCCTTTAATAATTGCTTCCTCACTAACTAAAGCACCTCTCGCACTGTTTGATATATAAACATTGTCTTTCATCTTTTCAATCTCTTTATCTGAGATCATATGATAATTTTCTTCTGTCAGATTCGCACATAAACAAATGATATCTGATGATTCAAGCAGCTCATCCAACTCCACTTTTTTGGCGCCAAAGCTTTGAATATGCAAAGCAGATTTATATGGATCATAAGCTAAAACATCACAGCGAAAGCCATTGCGGACAATTTCCACTACTCCACTGCCTGTATTACCGACTCCAATGACTCCAACTGTCTTATTAAATAACGCCCGACCGACAAATTGAGCCCGATCTTCCCAACGATCTTCTCGTACACGCTGATCCGCTTTTGTTGTACAGCGTAAAACAGCCATCAAATTAGTTACATTATTCTCGGCAACTGCATCACGTTCAACAAGAGCCGGAATAATTGTAACGATTGTATTGTGCTTTTCAGCTGCATGAATATCAATATTATTGTAGCCGATTCCATGTCTTGTAATTAGAATAAGTTCATCTTTATAAGCAAAAAATTCTTGTGTAAAAAATGGCGTAACACTTGCAATAATAATATTGTAGCCTTGAAGAAGTTCAGCAAGTTCTCGTCCAGGAATCTCACCATCAACAGTAAAATGTTTGATCTGACCGATTTTTTCTAGCCTTTCAATATGTTTGGGGAAAATTTTACCAAAGCTACTGGAATTAACAATTGCAATCTTATATTTCGACATATCTCTATCTAACTCCTTCTTTAATCTAGCTCCCTTGCTATTCATTTTCAGTTTGACCAAGCTGTCTGCGCATTTGTTCTCTCGATTTTTTGTAAGCCTTTTCACAAAAAGCACTTCTTAATCATCTATTCCTAAAATAACCCTAGCAAACTTTTTCATCTCCTCCTTCACTGAACAGCTTTGTTGCAGAAATTAGGGAATCAATATTTCTCCACATAGAATAGTTCACCCCTCTGCAATACGCCGCTTTTTAAATTACTGATTAAAGAACGAAAAAAATTGTTTTGACGATTTCTGTTCTTCTTTCTATATCTAGATAGTACTTCATAAAAAAAATTATGTAAATGTTTTCAGTTAATAAAAAATATTTTTTATTTCCATCCTTCAAAAGCTCTAATCAGCAGCATTGAAAACGAATTCATAAATATGAATAAATACGACAAATCTAATAAAAAAATACAATTTTAAAAAAAGTCCTTCTTTACTCAACCACGAATAATTAGAACAAAAAAAGTTCAGATGACAGTGATAAGATTCAATTCATATTCGTTTTTTTATAATAATAACAGTAGATACCAACCTACAAATATATTTGAAAAATAAGTGACTACATAAGTATGTAATATATATAAATTCTATGCTGATGTTATATAATAACCTAAATAAAGAATGCCTTAGCATCAATCAGGGGAAAGACAAAAATAAAAATTGCTCTGTCATTTCTCCTTGAAATCTAAGCAGATTTTTTTCAGTTCTTAGAACCGACAGCTGAAAATATATACAATTTTTCAATTTATTTAACCGAAACTTTTTTTCTAAACGTCAATAAAAATAAAAATTGTTTTTTATGATTTTGTTCTCTATAATAATAAATGAGTCCGATTAGATAAATCACTTACTTTTTTTGTTAATTGCTTTAGCTGGATTTACTCTCCTATTGATAAATTAATTATTAGATGTGTAGCATAGATAAGCTGAAAAATGGCAGTTTAATTCATTTAAAGATCTAAAAACAACTCCGGACTAGACAACTGAATATACTCAACTTTCTACAAAATTCTATTATTTCTCGTCTTTCGTGCTTGCTATTACTTAAACAGGTGAAAGAATAGTACGTATTCACAATTCAAATATTTTCTTTTGATTGCACCTGTACTGATTTTATTTCTTATCAATGATGTTTTAGCGAATGTTATGCAGCAGGTCGCTGCTTTCTACTAAACTCCTTTAAGTTGACGTTTAGAATGCAGTAGAAATCCAGATGGAGGTCATTATGAAAAACCATTATTTAGATCAACGAATTAGATTAAAAAAGGGAAATCTTAGCGAAACTGAGCAAAAAATTGCTGATTATTTGGTCCAATCAGACGAGCTGATCTCTCGAAAAACATTAGAGGAAATGGCCAGTGACATTGGTGTTTCTCAGTCTTCTATTTATCAGTTTGTTAAAAAAATCGGTTATAGTGGTTTTCAAGATTTTAAAATCGATATTGCCCGTAATTCAAATTACCAGCCTACCTTCCATAATTTAAATTATATGACAGGTGCAGAAGATATTCATCCAGAAGATTCCAGTATTGATATTGCCAAAAAAGTGTTACAATCAAATATTTATTCATTAAGCAATTCCACTCACTTTTTAACTGAAGAATTGCTTGACAAGGTTTTATCGCTGATTTATTCAGCTAAAACATTACATTTTTTTGGACTTGGAGGATCTTCCATTGTTGCTTTTGATAGTTTCCATAAATTTATCCGAACTAAATATCGCTGTAATTATATTTTTGACTATCATATGCAGCTGGGCTTCGCCACAAAGCTAACAAGTGAAGATTGCGTGTTCATTTTTTCTCATTCAGGACAAACAAAAGAATCTGTAAACCTGGCGAGACAAATAAAAAAAACATCGGCAACGATCATTGCTTTAACTGGCAACAGCGGATCTGAGCTTGTTACTTTAGCCAATCAGGCAATCATTGTTTTAACCGAAGAAACACTTTTTAGAACAGAATCACTGGCTTCCAGAATCAGCTATCTGACGGTGATGGATATTTTATATACAAATGTTATGCACCACAACTATGATCAGAACATCGAATCAATCAAAAAGATTAGAGACAACATCAGTACTACCAAAACAGATCCCTATAATTTTACACCTTAGAAGCTTTCACTTGAAGAATAATACAAAATAATCCTTTCAAGAATTTAGGTTTTGTAAAAACACCTCGGTAAGCAACGGAAGACAGACGCAACTCTAAAAGCAAATGAGAAATGACCAAGCGTACTTCTTGTGTTACTCTTGGTTTGACTTCATTTAGTGAGTGACTCGGCACGATTTTTACCAAGTCACTCACGGCTGGCTGCCTCCATCTACAGTTGTTTATTAGAGGCATTCGACTTTATTTTGCAGCTATTTTTTCATGCTTTTGTCGTGGAACAAACCAATTTAATCACTTCTCTTTTCTAGCAGTAATGATAATAAAATATATTAACACAGCAAAAGTCCGAAAACTGCTCTTCATTATTATGGAGAAGTTTGTCCGTTTTAAAAACGGACAGTTGAAACCATAGAACATCCTGTTTGTTTCTCTGTAAAGAGAGAGGCATCCAGCCAAGTATACAGGAACCTGTTGCTTAGCTGGATGCTGCTTTTTTTCTTCTGTGCTTCCCATTTTTTAGCTATCTATTTTTCACTTTGTTTCAAGCTTTTTTGTTTGTATTTTCTGTATACTTTTATCATGTACATACTAGAGTTAGCGGGTAAGTTATCCGCTGAAATATCATACCCGTCAGTGTTCATAAGCTTTAAAAAATAACTTTCCTATTTCTTCATCAAAGGAAACCGTATCTTATTGTCTGCCCAATTAATAGGCTTATATCCCAGACTAAAAATTGTAATAGTTACGACAACTGGTTTTTTCCAAAGGTTTCATTAGCCATGATAGAGGTTTCGAGCTGCTCTATCTTGTTTTTTTATCAAAGCTCTATTTAAATTCTTCCATGTCTGGCATTTTCAGGATTCGATTGTCTATGAGTGTCTGATACCAATAAGCTGATTTTTTAAGTGTTCTGGTTCTATCTTCATCCAGTTCTATACGCACCAGTCCATATCGGTTTTTAAATGCGTTCATTGGAGAGACACAATCTGTAAATGCCCATAACATATACCCTTCACAAGTCGAACCAGCTTCAATGCCTCGAAGCAAATGGTACAAGTGTTTAGAGATAAATGCAATGCGATAATCATCCTGTACAACACCAGCATCATCTTGGTATTGTTCTTCTTGTTCTCTCCCCATTCCGTTTTCAGTAATCAGCCAAGGGATAGGTTTGTAATTGTTTTTCAGATACATGGACAGATCATACATAATTTCCGGATAAATTTCCCAGCCACGTGAGTTATTCATTTGTTTCCCAGGAAGATCAAACGTTTCGTAGTATCTTTCTGGGTGGAAAGGCGTATTTTCATTCCATTGATAGCGTGGTGAGCGGACTCGCTTCGGATAATATTGATTGATACCTAAAAAATCAACGGTGTTCTTTCCTATTACCTCTAATTCTTCTTCTGTTGGATCGAAGTAGATATCATGCTCTTTGCATAACTCTATTAGCTCTTTAGAATAGGTGCCATTAATCATTGGGTCAAAAAAGACTTTATTAAAAAATAGATCATAGATCTTTGCTGCATGGAGATCTTCAGCAGAGCTGGATCTTGGATAAACCATTTCAGGATTTATAATGCAGCCAATCCTTCCATCATATTGTTCTTGATGGTAAACTTCCACTACTCGAGCAGTCGCTAATGCTTTGTGATAATTCCAAAGCATCCATTTTTTAGTATTCTGTTCATGAGGCCAACGTACAGCATCTAAATAGCACCTTGTTTGAATAACGATTGGTTCATTAAACGTAAACCATTGTTTTACTCGATCTCCATAACGTTTAAATGCAATACGAGCATACGCTACATATAGTTCCAATACTTTTTTAGATGACCAGCCGTCGTACTCTTTCATCAGATATTCAGGAACTTCATAGTGTTCCAAGCAAATCATCGGCTCAATACCCGCTTTGATCAATGAATTAATCACCTCATCAATATGACTTGCATATTCTTCATCCACAATCAAATTCTCATAGTCTGTAAAAAAACGTGCCCAATTGATAGAGGTTCGATAGTGCGTCAAATGAATTTCTTCCATTAATGCAATATCTTTATCATACTCTTCAAAAAAATTTGTAGCTACAGCTGGACCATAGCCTTCATTCCAAACAAACTTTTCATTTTTATACCAACTATCTAAAAATGAGTCCTGCCCCTCCTTTTTTCCTTTCCATCCTTCTGTTTGCCAAGCAGAAGAAGCGGCACCAATGATAAATTTTTTTGGAATTCTGATTTCCATGTTTTTCCTCCTAGAACTAAGCAACTTCAGTGGTTACTTTGTTTGATATTTTTACAAAAGGTAAGTAGATCAATATTGATACAATGATACAAATAATTTGGGTTAAAACGGCACCCATATCGCCTGCGGTTGCCAGATAAGCATTGACAATTGGCGGCATTGGCCAAGGAACCATAACGACTGCTTTTGCTGCAAAACCAATGGATGTAGCGATATAGCCAATCGTTCCAGTGACCAATGGTGTAACAATAAACGGAATTGCCAGAATTGGATTAAGCATAATTGGCATCCCAAATATTACTGGTTCATTAATATTAAAAATTCCAGGTGCCAGTGATAATTTGGTTATTTCTCTCATGTCCTCTCTCTTACTAACAAGTAAAACAGCAATTAAAAGTCCGATTGTTACACCTGAACCGCCCATACTCATATACATATCCCAAAATGGCATCGTAATAATATTAGGAATCTCTTTACCTGCTTCAAACGCCTCAGTATTGACAGCAATCGCTGCAAGAAGCAACGGTTCACGTACAGGTTTAACCATCTGATTTCCATGAATACCGATTACCCAAAAAACCTGAGCAATCAACATTAACAGTAAAATACCCGGTAAGCCTTGGACAATTCCTTCTAATGGTTTTTGAATGATGTTATAAATAATATTGTAAGCATACATTCCAGTTAGTGCTTTAATAACAAAGCCTGCTGTAGCAATAATAGCAATGGTTAATATGGTCGGGAATAAAGATGAAAAGCTTTCTGATACATTTGCTGGAACAGTGTCAGGCATTTTCAGTTTGAGTCGATCTTGTCTGCCCAACCAACAGTATAATTCTATTGAAGCGATTGCAACAAACATTCCCAGAAAAAGTCCTTTTGTATCCGTATATTGCTTCGCCAAAACATTTTCTGCAATGACTTTGACATCCTCTGCATTAACAAATTCATAGACAAAGGGATTAACAGAAAGATAACTCATCACAGCAATAATCCCAGGGAAAATCCCGTTTACTTTGTTTAATTTTGCCAGCTCAATACCAATTAAAAAGACTGCATAAATTGTTAGAAAGCTTAAGGTAACATAACTGATTGCTGACGAAATAGGCTTTAAATCAGCTAAAAAACCTAACGTACTAATACGAGCCAAGCCATTGTCACTATCAAATACCATTGCTGAAAACAAGGTACCAAATGCACCTGTAATGATTACAGGTATTAAAGATGCAAAAGCATTTTTTATCACCATGATATATCGTAACGAATTAATCTTAGTTGCAAACTTTCCGAGAACTTCGGTAAGTTTTTCCATAAAACCATTTTTCATAATAGTCCTCCTCAATACTTAATATACATTTCCAACTATGGTATACTTTCCTTACAAATTTGAAGAAGCAAGGAATAAAAACGCGAATATCTCTTTTTTTGCAATCGATTACATCGTTAATTTAATACATGGAAAGACATTTGTAAATTCAAATTAATTTATACTAAAAATTTGTAAACTTATGCATTTACAAATTCATCTAATTAAGGGAGAATGCTTACGCACTCTTGATTGTCTACCATTCAGCTAGTTGTTCCTGCGCAAGCAAAACTGGCAGCTAGTCTTGTATGCCCATTAGACATGCGACGAGGATCGTAACACAGTGAGAACCGGAGGAAAGCGATTTTAGTGTTGTGCTTTGCGACGAGGATCACAGCGTAGCGAGAACCGTAGGAGCAGCAGCCCTTCCCCTTCCATAGAAACCCTTTCATGCAAGGGAATGAATGCTTACACCTACCCTCTCGCTAGTCCTACTAAAGATTAAGGAGAAAAAAATGCCATTTTATCAGTATATTGCAACAGATCTTAGAAAGAAAATCATTGATGGAATTTATCCGAAAGAATCCAGACTGCCTAATCAAACGGAGTTGGCTACAATCTATAACACAAGTCGCGTAACGATTCAAAAAGCTTTAAAGCATTTGCAAATTGAAGGATTCATCGAAAGCAGGCAAGGCTCAGGATCTTTTGTAAAAGGTCCTGAATCTGTCTATGATTATGATGCAACCAGCTATGGCGGAATGACAAAAAAACTCGGCCATCTAGGAAAACTGGACAGCAAAATCGTTTCTTTTGAAGTAACCTTTCCCAGTGAGAAGGACCAAGAGAAACTAAAGCTTCAAAAGAATGATCCTGTTTACGATATTATTCGCCTGCGTATATTAGATGAAGAACCTTTAGCTCTAGAGTACACTGTAATGCCAGTACTCCTTATTCCTGGAATTACTGAAGATATTCTGAAACATTCCGTTTATCAGTATATTCAAGAAGAATTACGCCTGAATTTTGGAAAATCCCATAGACGGATTAAGGCAGACAAGCCCGATCAATATGATATTGAGCATCTCCATTGTCAAGCAGATGATCCGGTTCTGGAAATCGAACAAACAGTTTATTTAGATAATGAAATTCCATTTGAATATTCCCAAACAAGACATCGGTACGACAAAGGAGATATCACCGTTATTAATAAGTTCAGCAAACATATTTACCACTTGTAAATCTTTTCGTTAGCAAATTAGTGTAAAACAAAAAATCCCTTCGTTTATAAGCTCTGTTGCGCCTATAAACGAGAGGATTCTTACTATTTTTTTTTACATTATTCAAGGGGCTGTGACATAAGTTTGTACTAGTCCCTTAAAACCGAATAAACGGTGTTCCAGTCTTTGTATGATTCGAGCATTCGAAGAAGCGTAGAAGCAAGTTCATACATGCCCCTAAGACATGCGACGAGCATTCGAAGAAGCGTAGGAGAAAGTTCCTACATGCCCCCCAGACATGCGACGAGCATTCGAAGAAACCGTAGGAGAAAGTTCCTACATGCCCCCCAGACATGCGACGAGCATTCGAAGAAACCGTAGGAGCAAGTTCCTACATGCCCCCCAGACATGCGACGAGCATTCGAAGAAGCGTAGGAGCAAGTTCCTACATGCCCCCCAGACAT
>NZ_JADOEP010000020.1 GCF_016745275.1 Enterococcus sp. BWB1-3 | reverse complement strand
CTATTCTAGGTGATGCAGGGTATGTTGGAAAGGAACGAGCAAATCGTCTATCTAAACAAGGGATTACCTTGCTTGCGATTCCTAGAAAATCTATGAAAGAAGCGAATAAAATAGATTATTCTCTCTTCAAAAAACAAAGAAAAGCAATTGAAACCGTCTTTTCTTCTTTAGAAATCCTTGGAATAGAGGGGATTCACGCACATTGTATTCAACGTATTATGACAAGAGTACAACTAACGGTTCTGCTTTATAATCTTTTGTTGGCTGAAGCACATAAAGAAGATAGTGAAACATTAAAATTTTCAATTGGACTTGAGAAATTAAGTGCTTAATTAACCAGCACTGTGGGTATAGTTATATCGGGTATATATACAAATCTTAGATGTTTTATAATTTATATTTTAGAAAAAGAGGATGACTTTGATCGGTTGAAAGACTACTATTTATCAATCGATCAAAAAAGCTCAGCAGCTGATGCAGAAAAATGATTTTAAGTTGTCAGAGATCAGTCGTTTGGAAGTCACAGAAATCAAGAGTATCGTGATTTCAAAATTGTTGCAGTCTCAATGGGCTGGAATTGAGACTGAGCTGGAGATAAAAGAAGTAATCGATGAGATTAACATGGACCCAGTGATGTTGATTCGTTGTTTAGGGATTATTTTAGACAATGCGATTGAGGAGACCAAAGGAAACGCGGATGAGTTTATCCGAATGGCGGTCATCAAAGAGATACACAGTATCAGTTTTATTGTGCAGAATACCATTAAAGCAGATCATCCAAAGCTTTTTGAAATGAATCGCAGTGTTTTTTCTACAAAGGGAGAAAACCGAGGCTTAGGTTTAAGTAATTTGAAGGAAATGATTGACCCACAGATGAATGTGACACTAGAGATGCTTATTGATAATGACTGTTTCATTCAAAAAATTGAAATAGCTTAGTGAGATTTTGATTATTTTACTAATATATTGGTTTGAGGAGGCAGTAGATTTAAGTTAGGGGGGACTTATTTTTGATATATATAATCATTTGTATTCAATATTTCATTGTATTGTCAATGAATTCACACTTCATTAGTGAAAAATTTCTAAGCTTGAAAGGAACGCTATTATCACTTGTTTTTGGTGTTATATTTGGATACGTATTTGGATATATAGGTATATATATTCAATTTTTAGTGTTTTTCTCTGTTCTTATATTGAATTATTATTTGAAAAAAACGTGGAATAAGAACCTGTTGTACGCTTCCTTAAGTTGTAGCTTAATCGTATTGTTTGATCATATTGCATCATTCATACTCTTATATGGTCAAAATGAAATAATCAAAGAAGTAGAGATAGGTTCACAAATGCTCTTTTTATTACGAGTGTTTTTCTATTTTATGTTTGCTGGAATAACCATTTATGGTATTAAAAAAATTCAAAAACGCGTGCATCTGGATGATGTTGGAACTTGGCTGGTTACTTCATTATCACTAGGCCTATACATAATATTATGTACAATTATTTTTTTTGCGAATGCTGAAGGGAATCTATTAAGTACAGTTTTACTTAATAGTTTCTTCATTACTTTGTACTTTACGTTTACAGTAGTTTTGCTATTTATCACCTATTTCTATATGAAAAAAAGAAGTGAAGACAAATACAAAGAGAAAGAAAAGCAGAATCTGAAAGAATACACAACATATCTTGAGAGTAATTACAATGAACTGAGAAAATTTCGTCATGATTATCAGAATATTTTGACGTCGTTAGAAAGCTTTATTGAAGAGGATGACTTTGATCGGTTGAAAGACTACTATTATCAATCGATCAAAAAAACTCAGCAGCTGATGCAGAAAAATGATTTTAAGTTGTCAGAGATCAGTCGTTTGGAAGTCACAGAAATCAAGAGTATCGTGATTTCAAAATTGTTGCAGTCTCAATGGGCTGGAATTGACACAGAATTGGAAGTAAAAGATAGAATCAATGATGTGAACATGGATTCAGTTTCTTTGATTCGTTGTTTAGGAATTATTTTAGATAATGCAATCGAGGAGACAAAGGAAAATAAAGAAGGGTTCATACGAATGGCAATTATAAAAGAGATGGAAAGTATTAGTTTTATTGTTCAGAACACAATTAAAACAGGGCACCCGAAGCTTTTTGAAATGAATCGCAGTGGTTTTTCTACAAAGGGAGAAAACCGAGGCTTAGGTTTAAGTAATTTGAAAGAAATGATTGATCCACAGATGAATGTGACACTAGAGACGCTTATTGATAATGACTGCTTCATTCAAAAAATTGAAATTACTAATTAGAGGTGAACTATGTTAAGTATCTATGTGTGTGAAGATAATCCAAAGCAGTTGGAGAATTTAACCACTGCAATAAAAAACTACATATTGATGAAAGATTATGATCTAGAGTTTACTCTGGCAACTGCTGATCCTCAGGAAGTATTGACTAAAGTGAAGGAACGTCAGACAACAGGATTGTATTTTTTAGATGTAGATTTGAGTAATGAAATGACAGGGATTGGCCTTGCTGTGGAATTGAGAAAACTTGATACGGCTGGGAAAATTGTTTTTATCACAACCCATGCTGAATTATCTCATTTGACATTTTCTTACAAAGTAGAGGCGATGGATTACATTGCAAAGGATGATCCAAATTTAACTAGGAAAATTCAGGATTGTATCAATGTAGCACATGAACGTTATTTGAATGATTTGAATCCCAATAGATCATTTTTCCAAATCAAATCTGGTGAAAAAATTATCAAATTGAATAAGGAAGAAATTCTATTTTTTGAATCTTCTTCAACGCCTCATAAGGTTGTTGTTCATTTAGAAAATCGTCAAATAGAATTTTATGGCACAATCAAAGAGCTGGCTGAGAAAGATCGCAGTTTCTATCGATGTCATCAATCATTTGTCATCAATTTAAATAATATCAGCGAAGTGAAAAAAGCAGAGCGGATAGTTATTATGAATAATGGAGAAACTTGTTATGTGTCAACACGCTATTTGAAAAAACTATTGAATTTACTTGATCAAAAATAGATTAGATAGTGTGTCTCTTCTTATAAATGTGGGACAGGAACAGAAAAGAGTTAACAGTTTTAATTACTCAAACCAGTACATCAGGTGTGCTGGTTTTTATGTTGTGCGCCAGGCATGGTGACTATCTGGGTGGTGAAAGTCCACTGCAGAGGTACACATCGACTAACCGCTAGAGAAGCGCAAGGTATCACTCGCAAGGGTGGGGCTGAAGGAAGCGTGTATCAAACTCTTGGCTTGACGAACAGAAATCTGATACAAAGGCTATGCAGACGGATAAGGCTCCAACACAAGCTGAAGTCCAAAAGATGTGCGTAAACCTGCATGGTAAATCAGGCAAGTAAAAGAGGAAAGGTAGTCGTCTTACACTGGGAGGTCTCACGGACGACTGAGGAGAACCCTAATAAGAAAGCCGGTCGAAAAAGGTTTATCGTGAGAAGTCAGTAGAGGTCATAGTAATGGATTTTTTTTCCATGAAGGACCGAACAATTTATAATGTTTCTACACCACGAATACGTGAAAGAGTTAATTCTGAATGTGTTAATGAGGAAAGTATAAGCGTATCTCAAAGGATAATCAAAAGAGAATGATCTTTCGCTACGTGACAGGAAGGAAGAAACGAGTCAAGAAGTATCAGAGTAGACCTCATAAGGATTCAATCAAGAAGTTTCAACGAAAACTCAGAAAACTAACGAAGAGAAACTGGAGTGTTTCGTTGGATGAGATAATCACCAAACTGAATCAGGTGATAAGAGGTTGGGTGAATTATTTCCATATCGCGAAGATGAAAGGTAAATTGGTAGAAATTGACCAAAAACTCCGCTCGAGGCTCCGTGTTATTATCTGGAAACAGTGGAAGAATAATGATAAACGCATTCGATCACTCGTTCAACTGGGGATTCCAGAGGAAGAGGCCAAAGAGCTCACCTATTGTCGAAAAGGGTATCGCTACATTGGGTTATCCAAAGTTGTTCAACGAGCACTCTCAAATAAACAGCTTGAGTAGGGAGGAATACCGTCTGCTCTTGGACATTATCTAAAAGTACACACTGAAATATAAATTGAAACGCCGTATACGCGAACCGTTCGTACAGTGTTGTGAGAGGGCGGAAAGTTAGCTAACTTTCTCCTCTACTCGATTTAGAGAAATATAGACTGATAGAGTGAGTCTGAGTATATTCACTTGTGATACGCAGAACCCTATCATAACTCAGTATGGTTTTTAAGATGATTAAGACCCTGATATAGCAACGATAAATTCAATGTTTTCAAGAGAAGCTGTGAAAGTGGGTACACTAAAGCTGTAATAAGAAAAACTACCAGCTATTTTTATGATATAGTAAGAGCATCTGGAAAAATGATGGAGGAAATGAATGAACAATAATGACATATTGCTGCGTCTGAGATATGCCTTGGATATTAAGGATACAGATATAGTGAAAGCTTTTGAACTAGGCGGGATGACTGTCTCTAAAGAAGAAGTGAGGGCAATGCTGACCAAAGAAAATAATCCACAGCAAGAAGAAAATGATATTTTTGAAAAAAATATCTATGTTAAAACTATCAATAATCAAGTACTGGATACATTTTTGAACGGATTGATTCTTTTAAAACGAGGAGAACCGAAGGATGGATCAACAGATAAAACGCCATTAAAAAGTAGTGAAGTCCGGTATATGAATAATATTTTATTGAAAAAGGTGAAGATTGCTTTAGCTTTGACCAGTGAAGATATGCTGGATATTTTGGCTGAAGCCGGTGTCTATCCTTCAAAAGGAGAACTGGGGGCTATTCTGAGAAAGGAAGGACATCGTAATTTTAAACCGTGTGGAGATAAATATGCGCGTAATTTTTTGAAGGGCTTAGGCGTATGTTATCGCAGAAATTAATAGAAACAGGACATAGTTGAAATATGAGGCAGCAGATTTGGAAATGGTTCATTCGCTTCAGGAGAATCTAAACAAAATCGTTGTACGATACGAATCAAATGTTGCGAAACAGTGATAGAACGGATTGTTACAGCGCGTGATTCATTCAATACAAATGAAAAAGAGACAGTTGGAACAGAGCTTGATAGGAAGAAACGCTTTTGGTAGATAGATTCTGATGGAACAAATGAAAATCATAGAATTGCAAATGTTTTACTTGGTAGGTTAGTATTGAAGGATGCTCAAACAGTCGACAGTGAATACTAGAGGAGAAGTTATATAAAGGTCAAGGAATAAATGCATTCCGGTTAAGTCTACTTTGAAATTGAGGAGCTTCAAAAGGAGCAGACAATTTATTGGGATATGCGTTTGAAGCCTAACCACATATTCCCAAAATGTAGTGGCCTATGGATCGCCATGCATAGTGAAGAAAAAACTAGAAGGATAATGATATAGTCAGCTATCCATTGAAATTAGAAAGATCAATCATCATTAGTGGGTGATTGATCTTTCTTCTGTATTGAAAATCATTCGCATAGCGGATTGGCTAAAAAAATCAGGGACTGTGACATTAATATGTCTGAATCCCCTAAAGCCGAATAAACAGTATTCCAATCTTTGTATGGTCCGAGCATTCGTAAGAAGCGTAGGAGCAAGTTCTTCCAAGCCTCTCAGGCATGCGCCAAGCATTCAAAGAAGTGTAGGAGCAAGTTCTTGTATGCCCCTCAGACATGCGCCGAGCATTCGAAGAAGCGTAGAAAGCAAAGCCCCCTCCATGCTTCGAGGATCGGAACGAAGTCCTTCAATTCTTAGCGGCTCTGCCGTTTAGAAAATGATGAGATCGAAACGAAGTCCTTCAATTCTTAGTGGCTTTGCCATTTAGAAAATGATGAGATCGAAACGAAGTGTAGTGTAGTGAGAACCGTAGACACAGAAAAACGGATACAGCGTAATGTTTTGTCTCGAGAATCGTTCGACTCGTAGAGACAGCAGTTCTTCTACGTAATGTTTTGTCTCGAGAATCGTTCGACTCGTAGAGACAGCAGTTCTTCTACGTAATATTTTGTCTCGAGAATTGTTAGACTTGTAGAGATAACAGTTCTTCTACGCTCCGCATACAGTTCTACTACATCAAGTGAGCTAGTTTTATTCAAGGAATACTTATCGAAACTACGCATACCATTCTGCTAAAGTACGAATATAAGCAGAAGTGGCAAAGTAGAACTAGCACTGGTCGGTCCTAAACTGTGCCGAGTAATCGCAGGCAACATCTCGGAAATAAGTCGAATAATACTGAAAATATGAGCAGCTCAAGGCAGGCAAACGGTCAATGCGTAATGTTTTGTTTTCTCATGCAAGCGCATATCGCAGTTTAGAGCTTACTCGGCGCATGGAGAAGCCTTGTCACAACCTTGTAAATAAGTGTTTATTAAGATTTGCCCGATCAGCTCTCTACACCTGTTTATACATTTCTTTTAGGTGTTCCAGAGTTCTTGGCAGATGCTTTTCAGGGGTTGCTTCCAGGCTGGCAAACATCAGGGGTTTGTCGTATTTCAGGAATTTCAGGATTTGTTCATAGTTCATCCAGCCGGTGCCGACGGGGACGATTTTGATTTGTCCGTTTTCAACTACAAAATCTTTTAAGTGCATGGAACAGATATCATCTCGTAGCTGGTTCAATGCCTGATTGATTACCTCTTCCTGTTTATGGTAGTTTTCTACAGATATCAGATTCGCACAATCCATAATGATTCGCAGATTCGGCGACTGGATTTCCTGAATCAGCCGTTTGGCCAAATCAGCGGTATGGAGAGGGTGATTGATTCCAGCTTCAATGCCGACAGTCACACCCAAGCTTTCGGCATAGGCAACCATTTCGGCAACAGATTGTCTGGCAGTCCGGTAGGCATCTTCTGTATAATTCTTGGTCGTATAGCCGGTTCCTACGCTGCCTGTTTCAGTTCCGACAACGGCTGCCTGAAAGCTTGAAGCCACTGCAATGTGCTGTTTGAAGTCGTTAATTGCCTGCGTTCGAACGGTAATATCTGGACTGGCTAAGTTTACATAACAGCCTAAGACAGAAACCTTGATGCCTAGTCGGGAGAAATAGTCTCCGAAGTAATGTCCTGTACCGCTGGAGATGCTGTCCAAACTGGGAAGTGCATCGGGAAATGATTTCTTTACTGCCAGCTGAATATGAGAAAAGCTGTTTGCAAGCAGCTTTTCTCCCAGTTCTTCACGTGAAGCGGCAGTGATGTCGTGTGCACGAATGCCTAAATTTAATGGCAGCATAATAGATTTTTCCTCCTTTTTCTTCCTTTATAAATGGCAGGAATCAGACTAAAAATTGAAATAGGTTTCTGCATTTGTATAACTGATTGCTTCAACTAAGTTTCCTAACAAGATTCCATCCTCCGGTGCTTCTCCTCGTTCAACGATTTCTCCGATGAATTCGCAGAGAACGCGTCGGAAATATTCGTGGCGGGTGTAGGACAGGAAACTGCGGGAATCCGTCAGCATACCGACAAAGTTATGAAGGGCACTTCCGTTGGCGAATTGGCTTAGCTGCTGACGCATGCCGTCTCTGGTATCGTTATACCACCAGCCTGAGCCCAGCTGTATTTTTCCTTTAACCTCTTTTTGGAAACAGCCGATTAATGCGGTTAAGGCTGGATAGTCATTTGGATTTAAGGAATAAACAATTGTTTTCGGTAACTGGTCTGTCGCTTCTGCCCGATTCAACAGCTTTTGAAGCGGGATTGTAATGGATAAGTCGTTGATACCGTCATAGCCTGTATCAGGTCCTAATTGATCAAACATTGTCTGATTACAGTTGCGGTACGCATGGATATGAAGCTGCATTGTCCAGTTATGCTGGTGGTAAAAATGAATTAAGCGTATCAGTGTTTCTGTGCGATGGGCATTGATTTCTTCTTCTGACAGCGGCTGTCCCTGACAGGCTTTTTGGAAAATCCGTTCCAATGTTTCTGTATCTGCTTCCTTATATCGTAGAGTATCCAGTGCGTGATCAGATAAGCGTCCACCCAGTGAATGAAAAAATTCAACTCTGCTGCCAAGTGCGGCAATCAGTTCTTCATAGGTAGAAATATCCAGTCCGCTGCTTTCAGCCAATTGTTTCACCCAAACTGAAAAGCCTTTTTGATCGATGTTCAGTGCTTTATCCGGGCGAAAAGAGGGCAGGACTTTAAAGGCAGGTTCATCTTCTGCCAATAATTGGTGGAAGCCCAAATCATCTACAGGATCGTCTGTTGTACAAACCACTTTTACATTCGAATTTTTAATGATTTCTCGTCGTTTAAAAGCCGCACTAGTGATTTTTTTATTCGCCTGTTCCCAGATCGCTTCTGCATTTTCTTCGTTTACCAATAAATCAATTCCGAAGAAGCGCTTCAATTCAAGGTGCGTCCAAGTATACAGAGGATTGCCGATTGTTTTAGGAACAGTTTGACACCAGGCCAGGAATTTTTCATAATCTGAGGCATTACCTGTAATCTGAGACTCTGGAACACCGCAGGCGCGCATCAAGCGCCATTTGTAGTGATCACCTTTTAGCCAGGCCTCTGTAATGGATGTAAAGGCTTTGTTTTCATAAATTTCCTGAGACTCTAAATGACAGTGATAGTCAATGATTGGCATTTGGGCAGCATGATTGTGAAACAGCTTCTTTGCCCAGCTTGTAGAGAGTAAAAAATCATCGTTTAAAAACATTTATTTTCCTTCTTTCTAAGGGAATCGTTCTTTTTTCTGTTATCTAAAGAGTGACACCTGTTTTGAAAATAGCCACTTCTCTTACATCGTTTTCTTCATTTCTTGTTGATTCACCGCTGGCTACAGCAATGATCTTCTGAATGAATTCTTCTAAGACAGCTTCCATCGGCTGTTCCAGTAATGTGCCGGCATTAAAATCCATCCAGTGACCTTTACGTTTAAAGATGTTGCTGTTGGTTGCCACTTTCACAGTAGGGACATACGCACCAAATGGCGTTCCCCGTCCTGTAGTAAACAATACAAGATGACAGTCGGAGGAAGCCAGAGCAGAAGCGGCAACTAAATCGTTTCCTGGTGCCTGCAGCAGACTTAAGCCCTGTGTTTTGAGTTTTTCTCCATATTTTAAGACATCAACAACGGGGGCTGTTCCTGCTTTTTGTGTACAGCCAAGTGATTTATCCTCCAGCGTAGTGATGCCGCCGTCTTTATTTCCGGGAGAAGGATTTTCATAAACAGGTTCTCCGAATACCAGAAAATACTGTTTGAAGTCATTGATCAGCTGAACAATTGCGTCAAAGACTTCTTCGTTTTCAGCACGAGCCATCAGCATGTGTTCTGCTCCAAACATTTCAGGGACTTCAGTTAGAATCGTACTACCGCCCTGTGCAATTAAAAAGTCAGAGAAAGCTCCTAATAATGGGTTTGCAGTGATCCCTGAAAAGCCATCTGAACCGCCGCATTTCAAGCCGACATTCAACTCAGACAGTGGCACATCTTCTCGCTGATCATTTTTCGCAGCCTCAAAGAGCTCTTCCAGTAAAGCGACACCAGATTCTACTTCATCGTAAACATCCTGAGCGATCAAAAACTTCACTCGATCAGAATCATAGTCACCCAGTTTTTCTTCGAACGCGTCAACCGTATTGTTTTCACAGCCAAGACCAAAAACGAGGACTCCTCCTGCATTTGGATGTTTGACAGCATCAATCAGAACCTCACGTGTATTGGCATGATCAGTTCCCAGCTGTGAACAGCCATAGGGGTGCTTCAAAATTGTGATGTTGTCAAAGGGTCCCAAATCTGGATGATTCACTGTAAACCGCTTTAACATCAGTTCAGCCATCCCGTTTACACAGCCTACTGTTGGGACGATAAATAAATCATTACGAATACCGACTTTTCCGTTGCTCCGGCGATAGCCTTTGAACGTCAGCTCCTTTTTTGGATAGTGTACTTGGTGGAGTTCAGGTGTATACGTATAGTCTAGTTCCCCGGATAAATTTGTTTTTACGTTGTGCGTATGCAGCCAGGCGCCTGTTTCTGCAGCAGAAAGCATATGACCGATCGGATAGCCGTATTTGATGACATCCTGATTTTCTTTCATTGGCTGCAGTGCAATTTTGTGCCCCTGCGGGATATTCTGTTCAGCGGTTAACTGGATGCCGTCAATGTTGATAGACTCTCCAGCAATAATGGGACGCAAAGCTACGGCTACGGTGTCTCTTGGATTCAGCTTTAATAAAGCTGCTTTTGTTTGAGTGTTGATCATGAGCTCATTCTCCTTTTCTTAGTTGAGATCAATCCCTTGCTAATCAATTATTGGATTGCGTTTATTTTTAAGGTCCGATATCCCCATTTCTAAACGATTGAAATAGCAAGAACTGCGGTTCTCCTTTTCTTAATTGAGATCAATCCCTTGCTAATTAATTATTGGATTGTGTTTATTTTTAAGGTCTGATATCCTCATTTCTAAGCGATTGAAATAGCAAGAACTGCGGTTCTCCTTTTCTTAGTTGAGATCAATCCTTTGCTAATCAATTATTGGATTGCGTTTATTTTTAAGGTCCGATATCCCCATTTCTAAGCGATTGAAATAGCAAGAACTGTGGTTCTCCTTTTCTTAATTGAGATCAATCCCTTGCTAATCAATTATTGGATTGCGTTTATTTTTAAGGTCTGATATCCTCATTTCTAAGCGATTGAAATAGCAAGAACTGCGGTTCTCCTTTTCTTAGTTGAGATCAATCCTTTGCTAATCAATTATTGGATTGCGTTTATTTTTAAGGTCCGATATCCCCATTTCTAAGCGATTGAAATAGCTGAAACTACAATTAACCTTTGTTTAACTGTTGTATCAGTGCTCGAGTCCCTTGTCTTTCTATAAAGGTACAATCTTGTTCTACTTGCGAGATGAGTTCTGGAACGCTGGTCAGATCTTGTCCCCATAGAGATTTGTTGCTCAAAATGGTTGAGACTGCGGTCTCTGGGGTGTTCCAGGCGGTTTGGATCGCAGCAATTACTTCTGTGTCGTCTTGAGGAGTGATTTTATCTCCTCGATAACTCAGGAGTAAGGAAGCCAGAGTAGCGGTCATATATGGCGGCAGCATCTGCTTTTTTTTCGCATATTGCAGAAATACCGGCAGTAAGCGGGCCTGAAATTTTGAGATACTATTTAAAGAAATTGCCGACAATTGGTGATTGGCAAAAGGATTCAGGAATCGTTCCTTGATTTGTTCCGAGTAGGCAATCAGTTCTTCTTCCGGAAGGGAAAGTACAGGAATCAACTCATCTGTAAACAGGTTGTCAATGAAGGTTCGAAAATCGCTGTCTTTCATGACTGATTCAACAGTATCCAGTTCAGCCAGCATAGCTAACGGAACCATTGCTGTATGCGGACCATTCAATAAATGAACTTTGCGTTCTCGATAAGGAGTCATATCATTTGTAACAACAACATTTAGACCGGCTTTTTCCAAGGGGAGTGTCTCTTTTAGTTTTTCAGGTCCTTCAATCACCCAGAGCAGGAAAGGTTCTGCTTTTACCATTAAATTATCGATGTAGCCGTGTTTTTCATTTAGCTCTTGGGCTGTGTCACGAGGATAACCGGGAACGATTCGGTCAACAAGACTGCAGCAAAAGGTATTTTCTGTTTCCAGCCACTGAATAAAGTCATCCCCCAACTGCCACTCTTCGGCATAGGTCAAAACAATTTCTTTCAACCGCTCGCCATTTCGATCAATTAGTTCGCAGGGAATGATAGTGAAGCCTGACTTGTTCAGTTGAAATCTCCTATATAAAAGAGCTGTCAGTTTTGCTGGGAAGCTTTGCTGCGGACCATTATCCAAAGTGTCATTCGGATTATACTGGATTCCGGCTTCTGTTGTATTGGATATAATAAATTCGGCTGCATCATTTTCGGCTAAAGCAAGATATTTTATCCAGTCTTCATATGGATTAATAACTGATTCGACAGAGGAAATAATCTCTGCTTCATTGATAATTTCTCCATTCATCAACCCCTCAAGAATGACGGTATAAAGAGAATCCTGTTCTTTCAACATAGCGCCCAATCCCTGAGCGATTGGCTGGACAATCGTTGCCCGCCCATTGAACAGGTTCTGTTTATTCATTTGCTGAAGCTGCCAGTCAACAAAGGCTCTCATAAAGTTGCCTTCACCAAATTGAATGACTTTTACAGGGAGTGGAAGCTCTTTTTTCAGTATTGCTGCTGATAATTGTTCCATTAGAATGACATCCTTTCTTTGTGTGCACACGTGAACATTTTTGTTTATAATAAGAGGAGAGGTTGTGACAAAGCTTCTCCATGCGACGAGTAATCGCAGGAGTAGAAGTATTCCCCTCAAGAACCAAGTAGGGTAACATGCATCATCTACTCTGACGAGTCAATCGTAGTGATTTATGACAATAAGAAGGATAATCCGAAAATTGTTATGGAGCACTATTCATGAAATGAATAGCTGTGGATTGTTACCTACTTTAGCGCTTTCCATATTTTTGAGATTATTCGGCTTATTTTCGAGGGAGCTGCTTCTAGAACACCATTTATTTGGTTTTAAAAGTTCTGGATATACTAATGTCACAGACTCCTGCTCCAAAAACCAAGTATCAGTACGACTAAAATATTGGCCGTATCTTTTTGTTTATTCTGATTCAATAGCGGATATGTATCCGTACGTTCATTTTTCAGCTGTTAAAGATTTTTTTCTGTTTCCAGCTTGGCTACTGATTTTCTGATTTCCAGTCGAGTTGGGATCTTGACTTGTGAGCTTGTTGTCTGGTTGCCGGCAATCAAATTTAAAAGCAGCTCAGTTCCTTGCCTGCTGATTTCGTTAATTGGTTTATGCACAGTGGTTAATGGCGGATTTAGATAAGCAACGAATGGAATATCATCGAAGCCTATAAAAGAAATGTCCTGTGGAATATGAAGTCCGCTTTCCTCAGCTGCTCGAATGGCTCCGATTGCCATGTCATCATTTGCGCAGAACACCAGTGTCGGCAAATCTTTTAATAAGAGAATTTTCTTCATTTCCTGAAAGCCGCCTTCGATGCTGTAATCTCCTTCAAAAAAATAAGTCACATTGATCGGCAAATGGTGTTTGGTTAGACTGTTTATCAGTCCGGCTTTCCGTTCTCTTGCAGAGCGAAAGCCCTCTATCCCGCCGATACAGGCAATTTTCCTGTGACCCTGACTGATTGCATAATCGATGGCTGTTTCAACACCGGCAGCGTCATCAGCACTGATATTAATAATATGTTTATCCTCCAGCTGCCTATTGAGAACGACAAACGGGATTTGCTGTTGTTTGAGGAAGTCAATGAAGCCCTGATCACTGTCACTCTGACTCATGATAATAATCCCATCGTAACGCTGAAAATTAATCTGCTCCAGGTTTTGAATTTCATCAATTCCCTGAACTGAAAGACCATAGCTTTCGTCAAGTCTGGAATGGATTCCTTTGATTACATCGACAAGAAAACTGGAACTGGTTCCTTCTTCGATACTGGAGAAGAACAGACCGATCATATAATTTTTCTGGTTTACCAGACTTTTTGCATTGAAGTTTGGAACATAATTCATTTCAGCTGCCAATTCATGAATCTTTTTTCGTGTTGCTTCCTTGATGAGCGGGCTGTTATTCAATGCTCTGGAAACCGTCGTATGGGAAACGCCGGCAGTTTTTGCAATATCTTTGATTGTGACCATAGCGCACCTCGAATTATTTTTGTTAACGTTCACATTATAAAACGTGTCGTCGCTTTTGTCAATCTATAAAATGATATGGAATGCCTGTATAAAAGCATTGCACACGTTAAAATTAATTGTAAAATTTAGTAATTTATGTTATCTTAATCAAAAAAATTTGTTTAGATCAGCTGGTGACGATACCATTGGCTTCCTTTAAATCTCAGCAGGAAAATACTTCCGCGAATGAACCACTCTATTGTCATAACTGTATAAATTCCTGTTAAGCCAAAACCAAAATGAATGCCAATCAGATAGCCCACGCCAATTCTGAAGATCCACATTGAGAGTAGTGAAACAACTGTAGTGAACTTAGCATCACCCGCAGCCCGCAAAGCTGCCGGAAGAACAAAACTAATGCTCCAAGAGATAAAGTGCATGACCAGAGCAATGATAAACAAGCGGAAAATCATTGGAAGGATGATTTCCGGAGGATTGAAAAGCTTCATTCCCAGAGGAAACAAGGGCAGCAGGGTCAAATCAACTATTAAGAACGCAATCATACTTAAGATAACAAAAGACTTTGTTAGCTTTTTTGCATCACCGATGTTTCCATTACCAATGCATTGTCCTACAATAGGGACTAGGGAAATGGCCAAGGCATTTGGAATAATCTCAGCCAACTGAATCCATGAAGAAGCGATGGCATTAGCGGCAATGGCATTAGTTCCCAAGCCGACAATCATGATTTGGACGATGATTTTTCCTCCATTAAAAAACATGGCTTCTGCAGCAAAGGGCAAACTGATTCTGACAATTTTTCTGATGAGTGAAAATCGAATCCGAGTGAAATCTTTTTTCTTTAGGAATAATCGTTCACGGTTGGCATAAAGAGTATAGAAAGCAAAAAGCATACCTATACAACGGGAAATATTTACTGAAACAGCTAAACCACGTATACCCATGTTTAATTGGTTAATAAAAATGAAGTTAAATAAAATATACATTGCATTCATCAGCAAAGAAAGCTTTAGTGATGCTTTTGTCTGCCCAATTCCTCGTAAATTTCCATTTACTCCTTCTACAACTGCCTGCATAGGATAGCTGAGAAGCAGTCCTACTAAATAAATTTTTGCATTTTTTAATACAGCAGCTTCTGCATTTCCAAACAGCAAATTAAGAATACCTTCATGAAAAATAAGTAAACTGCCTGTGACAATCAACGCCATTATTACAGCACTAAAAATGGTCCCGCTGCAGACTTTACTTAATTCCTTGTAGTATCGGCGACCGTAATATTGGGCAATCAACACAGTTCCTCCTAAACCAACGGAGGTGAAAATCTGAACGAGAAAGAAATGCAGACTTCCCACCATGTTTACAGCACTGACAGCTTGTGTTCCGGAAGAGCTGATCATAGCAGTGTTGATGAAATTGAACCCTACAAGAAAGAATTGATCAATAATGACCGGAATGACAAGTGAAACAACAAAAGAAAAAGGGATTGCTTTTCCGGAGAAAAGAATTTTAATTTTTTCAGATAATGAGTACAACAGGCATGATCCTCCTAAATTATTTTCATACGGCTATTTGCAAAAAGCAATGCAGGTAAGTTAATTCTATGGCTAATCACCTTAAGCACTGAATAGAGTTTGTTATTAACAGGTGGTTGATCTGGCAAGGAGAGAAGAAGCTGGAAATTTCCTGTTTGCCTTTTGCACTTTTATTATAGGCCGTCTCTAAAATGATTGCTTTATGTTTTTATCCAAGCGGAGCTTGCAGGCTGTTTATTTTTCTAAAATCAATGGTTTGCTTATTTTAAGTATTGTTCTGGCTAGCCCACCTTTCCACTGTGATTGCCTAAAAAGCAGTCTTCAAAGGTAGTAGTGACAAAAGGCAAGGTCTGCCCAAATAGGTATTTGTTCCTCCTTAATCGCTGGTCAAAAGACAGAAATAGGAATGAAGGCCTGCTTGTTGATCTTTCGGTGTTGAGGTTGCTGCAATATAATCTGACTCAGAGCTTTCATCGCTGTGAAGTCGGTAATGAAAAGCTGACTTCACAGCAAAAAATAAAATTGATCATTCCTTCGATAAAGCAATACTCATAAACTTATCGGCAATAGTCTCTTTTTTCTGTATTAATACCACAATCCCTCCTAAATCTAACGTAATTTTATTGTGTTTGTTCTGTGTCGTCCTGCATATAGGTTGTTAGCTGATTGATGATTCATTGACAGGTTTTACCAAACCGCGATAGAGCAGGAGCTGCTTCAGACCATTTAAAAATAGTCAATCAAGGATTGTATTGATTTCTTCTATCAACTGTTCATTTTTTTCAGAATTGTAAGAGCGGATTTTCTCCAGCTGTATATTGTTGCAATTGGCAAGCTGGAAGGCTGATCCAATGTGATTTTCGATGGAAATACGGTCAAAAATCAGATCCTTTGAGAAGCCAATGTAAAAGCCTTGATTTTTCGTCTCAGAGATTCCTGCCATCATTGCAGGAACACCGCCTCTTGAGTTTTTTGCCATGGAGATATCGACGGAGCTGAATGTAATGTCGGAAACGTACTGTTCGGCCAATCCATAGATAAAACCTGCAGAAGCCTGAACATTTCTAGCCGTAATATTTGCAAAATGAATCCGGCGGAAACGTGGCGTTCGTTCATCAAGTGGATAGGGGGTTTTATCCCAAACATAAGACTCATTTCCTTTTGGTCCGCAAAAATAATACAAATTAAGAATAAATGGACAGAGAACGTTATCCATAACAATATTGTTTACACGAATATCTTCTATTGTTCCTCCTCTGCCGCGGCGGGATTTTAAACGAATTCCCCGATCCGTATCTTGAAATATACAATTAGTGATCGTCACGTTTCGGATATCTCCGCTCATCTCACTCCCAAGCACGACCCCGCCGTGTCCATGAACCATTGTACAGTTGGAAATGGTGATGTTTTCACAGGAAACACGTTCAGGAGTATCTTCTGTTCCTGCTTTTACAGCGATACAATCATCCCCTACATCAATATGGCAATTGCTGATTCGAACATTTGTACAAGATTCTGGATTGATTCCATCGGTATTGGGCGAATTAGCAGGATTTTTAATAGTTACATTATCTATGGTTACATTTTCGCATAATAAGGGGTGAACGGTCCAGCTTGGAGAGTCCACCAAGCGTATATCTTTAATTGTGACTCTTTGACATTGATGGAAGCTTATCAGTCTGGGTCTGGGATATTTAAGGATGTCAGAATCATCACGAAAAATTTCCCACCAGCTTTCTCCGCAGCCATCCAAAGTACCGAATCCCGTGACAGCAATATTAGTCTGATTTTCTGCGTAGATACAGGGCGCATAAACTTCGCGCTGGACACCTTCCCAGCGTGACTCAACCACTGGATAGTCATTTTGTGAGGTGGAAAACTGAAGTGCTGCCCCAATCTCAAGATGAAGTTCCACGTTGCTTTTAAGAAAGAGTGCACCTGTCAAATATGTTCCATGAGGAATGATGACCTTGCCGCCGCCGGATTCAAAGGCGGTATCAATTGCCTGTTGAATAAATAGTGTGTTCAATTTTCCTTCTTTTGCACCATAATTTGTGATGTAATACATTTGATATTCTCCTGTCTTAAATTGGTATTAAAAGGTCAACAAAAATTCTTGCCGACTAATTTGACAAATACTGTCATAACAACTGTTTTGTTAACGTGTGCATGCTTTTGAAAGAGAAAAAACTGATAGTAGCTAGTTTTTATTTTTGTTATTTTATTGAAATGTACGGAAATTAATTTCACAAAAGAGTGTTCATTAAAAATATAGTATTTTTGTTAAAATAAATTTATTTGCCTTTTGCAGTATCGTATTTTTCACTAAGTTGATAAATGATTGATATACCAATCATTGTAGCGGTTGCTAAAATAAAATCAAGGCTGTTTCAAAGATAATCCAGTATATTTTTTTAAAGTCAATATAGTATAAAAACGATTAGTTTTAGCCACTAACTTGTCTTGATACTCAAGAAATGTTGACGTGAACAATTATTGATATATAGTTATTGTAAACGCATACTTAAAAATAATTTTTTGGAGGAAATAAAAATGAAAATGAAATTATTTGGACGGACACTTGTTTCAGGTATAGCACTTACAATGTTGTTGTCTGGCTGCAGCGGAAGCAGTTCAGCTGGATCGAAAGTAGAGGGAGCAGGTGTATTGACAGATGAAGAAGTGACTATCAAGTTTGCCTGGTGGGGAGCAGATATCCGCCATGAAGCTATGAAAAAAGTTGTTGAGTTATATGAGGAGGAGCATCCGAACGTTACTGTAGAAGTAGAATACGGCGCTTGGGAAGGCTGGCAGGCTAAAACCTTAACTCAGCTATCTGGTAAAACAGAAGCGGATGTTATGCAGGTGAATTACAACTGGCTGTTCTCTTATGGAAAAGGAAAGAATGTTTTTTATGATTTAAATGAAGTGAAAGATTATTTGGATTTATCCAATTGGGATAAAAAATATCTTGAAGCCATGCAGGTGAAT
Source organism: Enterococcus sp. BWB1-3 (assembly GCF_016745275.1). GTDB lineage: Bacteria > Bacillota > Bacilli > Lactobacillales > Enterococcaceae > Enterococcus_L. The sequence goes on along the minus strand of NZ_JADOEP010000020.1, from coordinate 58,309 downwards.
GGCGAACAGGCAGCTGTTCCTCATGGTATGACAGGACGTGTTCCAATGTACAACGAACAGCTATATAAAGATAATGGTTTGGAGCTGCCTCAAACATATGAAGATCTGATTAAAGCTGGAGAAGTTATCGGAAAAGACAATACAGCAACCGGGGAAGACAATAAATATGCTTTCGTCAACATGGGTAAAGTTTCTAAAGATCTATTTATCGCTCAAATGCTCTTTAATAAAACTGGAGAAGTAATGCAGACAGATGGAAAAGTTAATTACTCTGAAGCAGATGTAAAAGAAGTTCTAGAGCAATATCAGGCATTTGAAGATGCAAATGCTTTTCCAACATTTGCACAAGACGGCTCTATTGATACAAATGCCAATCCAGAATGGGTGGAAGGGCAAGCCGGCGGTGTATATGAATGGGCGAACTCATTGGCACAATGGGCAGAGTCCTACAAAGGCGGTGAAGCGAAAGATGAGCTGCTCGTTGGAGACTATCTTTTGCCAGCTGCTGATCAAAACGTGAGTATCTACGTTAAACCGAACTTTGGTTATGCAGTTTCACGTAATTCAAAAAATCCGGAAGTTGCGGCAGACTTTATCAATTTCCTGCTGACAGATGAAGAAGCAGTGAAAGAAACTGGCGATACGTTGGGCATCTCCAGTAATAAGATTACGAATGAGCTTCAAGTGAAGAACAATTTGTTGGAAGGTGTTGTAAAGGACGGTTATGAAAAACTGGATCAATACGAACAAACAGTAATGGATCCATATTTTGAAGATGAAAATGTACGTAATGAACGCTACACAGTAATCGAAGCATTCCGTACAGGTAAGCTGACCGCTGGTGAAGCAGCGAAACAGTATATCAGCAAACAACAAGATGCATTAGATAAGCATTACCAGAAATAATTTGCTGGAAAGAAGAGGTTGTGACAGCCCTCATGAGTGTTTGTCACAGTCCCTTCTTTCTGCTTAAAAGAACATGGGGGCGTGTAGATACTTTAGTTTATTGAGAGGATTTATGAACGATTTTTTTCAACTGATGCATTTCGGTAATTTTCAGCTGGTATTTGCTGCAAAACTTGAAGAGGTTTTACATAATCGTTTAAAAAAAGAAAACCTAAAGGCGAGCAGTCATTCTTTTAAAGTTCCCCGACAGCTGCATCTATCCTATGTGAATCCAAAGGTTTGAGGCTATCCGAATCCCGCTGGTTCATGTGCGTGGTTGACAGGTTTTCTGTTCCACTGAAACAGAAACTATTTCATTATACACATAAGCCTGCTTAATCAATCCGAGTTGTCTGCAGGAGATATAATTATAAAAAATACGATTACGTGATATTGATAAGGAGTTGACACAAAATATGAAAACAAAGAAAAATTATCTGATGTATGTGATGCTTCTTCCATGGCTGATTGGGTTTGTCATTTTTAAAGTTTATCCAATCTGTGCATCTTTCGTATACAGTTTGCAGGAATACCCTATCCTGGGAGATCCGGAGTTTGTCGGACTGCAAAATTATATTGAAATTTTTACTAAAGATGAAACCTTCATGGCGGCGTTGGGTGCTACTTTAAAGTATGTATTGATCGGGACACCTGCTGTGGTGATTGTTTCCTTCATTGTTGCTGCAATTTTGAATTTTAAGTTAAAAGGAGTAAATTTCTTCCGTACAGCATACTACATCCCCTCTATTCTTGGCGGGAACGTAGCAGTTTCCATTTTATGGACAATGCTGTTTGACGTAAACGGGCCGGTCAACACGGTCCTAAGTATTTTTAATTTGGGTGGAGACGTGGCAATCAACTGGACGAAAGATCCAACCTTTGCTATTTTCACTCTAGTTATTTTGAAGACCTGGCAGTTTGGTTCAACGATGCTGATTTTCCTGTCAGCACTTCAAGGCGTTCCACAATCCGTCTATGAAGCAGCTTCCATTGATGGGGCAAGTCGTATCCGCCAGTTATTCAGTATTACGATTCCGATTATTACTCCGGTGATTTTGTTCAATGCAGTCAATGTACTGGTCAAAGCTTTCCAGGAATTTAACTCAGCTTATTTGATCACTAAGGGCGGACCGAATAAATCAACCTATTTTTTAAACTTATATATTTATGACCAGGCTTTTCAAAATGGAAACTACGGCTATGCCAGTGCGTTGACATGGATATTACTGGCAATTATTGGTGTCTTCACGATTGTCATTTTCCGCAGTTCCAATCACTGGGTTTACTACAACGATTAAGGAGGAAACAATAAGATGGAAATGAGCAAGTCAAGAAGACGCATTAATGAAGCTATCCGTTATGTATTGCTGATTATTGTCGGGATTATTCTGATTTATCCGCTGTTGTGGATGATCGGCTCTGCCTTCAAGGAAAACCGAGACATCTTCGGTACGTTAACCCTTTTTCCTCCTGCAGGAAAAGCTGTTATGACAAACTTTCAGGAGGCATGGCAGATTACAAAGGAGAATAATATTTGGTTTTATTTTACCAATACATTGAAATTTTTGATTCCTAAAACAATTTTCACTGTTATCTCTTGTACACTGACTGCCTATGTTATTGCACGTAAGTCATTTAAAGGGAAAAAATTTGTTTTTGGCGCAGTTATTGTTACGTTGCTGATGCCGGAATTGGCATTTCGGATTCCATTATATCTATTGTATCGACAAGTAGGTTTGCTGGATAGTTTTGCTAGTTTGTATGTCAGTGATATTTTCGCCTCCTCTTCCTTCTTCATCTTTATGATTGTTCAGTTTATGCGGACGATTCCAAAAGAATTGGATGAAGCAGCTGTTATGGATGGCTGTAATGATTTTCAGATTTTATGGAGAGTGATTGTTCCGGTAATTAAACCAATTTTGATCACTGTTGCATTGCTTAGCTTTATGTGGGGAATGAATGATTTCCAGGGTCCATTGATTTATTTAAACAGTGCAGATAAGACAGTCCTGTCTGTTGTGCTGAAACAGCAGTTGGATGGAGAAGCGATGGTCAATTACGGTCGAGTCTTTGCGGCTTCTTGTTTGGGACTGCTGCCGATGATTGCACTGTTCTTTGCAGGTTCGCGATATTTTGTTGATGGCGTTGCAAGTACAGGTGGTAAAGAATAATAGGTCAGGAAAGGAATAGAAAGATGACATTCTTAATAAAACGAATAATGGCACAGGCCATTGATTTCTTTTTAGGTATTCTGCTGCTTTTTGTATGTTTCGGTCTGTTGCTGCCTCAAGTAAAGCTGATTATTTCAAATGATGTGGTTCGATCAATTTTAGGGATGCTTCTTTTCGTCCTTGCCTATTTTTTGATTCAATATCCATTTATGATAAATGGACAGACAGTTGGCAAAGGCTTTTATCGCCTGCAAATTATTTCCACAGATGAAGAACGGACGGATGTTCCTGCAGCTGTCGTATTTCAACGGGAAATCCTGTGTAAGCTGATGAGCTGCTTCTTTATCTGCGTACCGATGCTGACTGGCAAATTAGGCGGGCATGAGGAAGCAACGCATACGAAACTTATTGAACTGAAAAAAGTTCGGGTAAAGAGAGAAATAGAAGAAGTGCAATGAAAGAATAAGGAGCAATGTGATGGAAATGATTAAGCAGTATTTTGATGAACTTCTCGCTGATTCTTCTCCGGAGAAATCCGTTTGGAATCAGGAAGCGATTTTGGAAAAGAAAAAGCCTCACTGGAGTTACATCGATGGCTGTGTATTAATTGCTGTTCAACGAATGTACAATGTAACAGGAGAGAAACAATATATTGACTTTCTAAAGAAGTTCATTGATTATTTCATTAATGAAGAGGGTGAAATTCTAGGTTATTCGCTGGAGAGTATGAATTCAGATTCCATCAATGAAGGGAAGGTTCTCTTCGACTTATACGATCAGACGGGGGAAGAGAAGTATCGGAAAGCACTTGACCGATTATACGGTCAGTTGGAAAAACAGCCGCGTACTGAGAGCGGCAGCTTTTGGCATAAACTGATTTATCCCAACCAAATATGGTTGGATGGGTTGAACATGGTTCAGCCCTTCTATCTGGCCTATGGTCTGCGGTGGCTGGCTGGAAACAATCTGTCAGACGTATTAATTCAATTTAGAAATGTACAGAAATACATGAAAGACCAGCAAACCGGATTACTTTATCATGGCTATGATGAAAGTAAAAAGATGTTTTGGTCTGATCAGAAAACGGGCTGCAGCAAGAGCTTCTGGAGCCGTTCAATCGGTTGGTACGCAATGGGATTGATTGACACAATTGAACTCCTTCAGACCACCTGTTCGGAAGCTGCCGAAGAGCTGTCTGTTTACCTGGTTGAATTAATCAATTCTATAATGGTGTATCAGGATCAGGAAAGCAAGCTCTTTTATCAGGTGACGGATCAGGCAGATCGACTAGGAAATTATCTTGAGACCAGCGCCTCGTGTGCAATTGCGTATATTTTGATAAAGGGTGTAAGACTTGGAATTATTGATCAATCATATGTGGAAAAGGGTGGGGAAATTCTTAGAGAGGTTATGAATCAAAAGATGGTTCAAGAGAATGGACGGATCAAACTAAAGGACATTTGTCTGGTTGCCGGCTTAGGCGGAATGCCTGGAAAGGGAGAGTATCATGAACGGGACGGCACTTATGAATACTATATTTCTGAGCCTGTAGTAAGTGATGACGGCAAAGGAATTGGTCCCTTAATCTATGCTTATTCTGAATATATGGAGGCAACGGTTGATTCGCTGTTTGAATGACTGGATAAGTGATACATGCTGACTATCTAATTCCAGTATAACAGGAATGGATAGCCTCTTCCGGTATTGGAATATTTTTTTGAAAAAGTATAGGGAACCAAGTCAAATAATCCAGTTTTCCCTAAAGTTTGCTTGGAGAATATCTTAGTAAATGATCGAGCTGTTCCCCCTGTCTTCATTAGTTTGGCAGGAAAGAGGGAATAGATCGATCATTTTCACCGTGTTTGGATAGGAGCAGGAGTGTTTTTTCTGCTGTACATTTCTCGTCATTAATGAGAACATATTTCCCCTCTGTTAGGGAATAATACACTTGGTCTCTTGATTCATCTGAATAAATGATTACTATTGAATTTGATATTTTATCAGTAATTGCTTGTATACATAATGTTGTGCAGCTCTCAAATGCTAATTTTATTTCCTTAATACTAGAAAATTTTACATTTTCAAAATAAGAAAACAATTTTCTTATTTTTTCTTTATTTATCTTCATAAGATTTCCTCTTACTGATCATTTTTGAAAAGCCGAACTATTTTCAGATTTAGGAATTTTGACTGTTCGCCTTTTGGAAAATTGACCCGGACGATCTGCAGCTGCTGCCGAAAAATTTTCTCTAAGAATCCGAACGATCCTTTTTGCAAATATCGTCTAAATCAAAATATTTAAATGTTTCTTCAAATGAATTATAGGTTCTGAATCTAAAATATCTCTCATTTAAGTCTTCTGTAGACAATTGCTTTTTATAAACAGCTGCACAATCAAATATTACTGATATAACAAAAGGAATTTGCATATCTGCTATATTATCTGCAATCGAGAACTGAGGCCTATTTAGATTAAGCAGGTGTGAATGGATTATACAAACCAGTGAAGCATACGTCTCATTTACTAATAGTTTATCCTCTAGTAAGAATTGTACATCTTCCAAGTTTCCTTTTTGTTCTGGTTCTGCCCAATGAAATTTATAATCCTGATCCTGATAAATCGCAATAAGCAGTTCCTTGTCTTCATGTTCAGCTACTTGCTTCAGTCTATTCGTAATTTCAAGAAATTTTTTACTAGGAATTTTTTCATAATGTAACAGTTGCTCCGCTGTAATTTCCATTACTTAACACCTTTCTGATCCTTTTTAAGGAATTGCATCCTAGCATCTGGTAAATCTCTATAGAAACTGACAGAACTGTCTTCGTTTACAAGTACACAGTCTTCTTCATTATATACATGATCATAAAAATACTTTCTCATGTAATCTTTATTTTCAATAGTTTCACTATTGATTCCTTTTCTGAAATACCTAACCAGGTTGTATACAAGCTTAAAGAATGAATGGACCATATCTCTTCTGCTTCTTCTAAGGACACATTGCTTGCCAATTTTTTCAATACTATCTTTTATAAATTTCACTTCTACTTCAGTTTCTGAAAGATCAGGAAATTCTTGAATATAATCATATAGACATTTTTCCATTATGGTTTACACTTTTCTTATTGATGATTTTGAATCAAGCCAAAGTGATCCTTAGTTGGAATTGTATGAAACGGATCAACAAGAGATTGACCCGTATCGTTTCCATAATGTTTTATTAGAAAGGCTACATGTTATGAGAAAAAGACTCATTAATTTTACTTCGTAGCAAAGAAAACGCTTTCTTCTTTCGGTATTAAATGTTACAATTAAAACGAATTAAACACCACAGAAAGGAGAATATATATAAATTAGTTACACTAATTATATTTCAAAGTAAAAAAAGAATAAGGAGAGTACTTTATGAAAATTAGTAAATTGAAAGTCGCGCTAGTTATGATTACCATCCCGTTTGTATTGTCTGTTAAAGCAAGTGCTGAAGAAAGCACTATAGCTGGAAATGAAGGTAGCAGTCTAGGACAAGTCATTATGCAAAATGAGCGAAAAAGATCAGTTTCTGATTTCGACTTAAGTTCTAAATTGATAGATTCCGAAACAAAATTACTAGTTGCCGCTAAAGAACAATTAGGGAAAACATTCGAAGACAAATTTAGTTCTGAATACTTCAATTTCCTAAATGAAGTTGCCAATACTGACAAAATTAAAATTGGATCATCCGAAAGTGAAAACATTGAATTTAATGAGTTTGCTTCCATTTATACAAACCGAATTGGTTCGATTACGCCTATTACCGAAATTGAAACATCTACATTAGATATGTTTAACGCGCGCACGTCACTTTTGAACAAAACTTACAATGAGATAAAAGAAGAAAATAGAGCTTCAATTTTAGCAGCTGAAAATGCCGGTAGTAGCCGAATACAATCTAGAACGGGATTTGGTGTTTATAGCGCAACAACATATGCTAAAAAGCATGCTAAAAGCTACAACACTAATTATCGTGCGTTCCCTTCAGACTGTACTAATTTTGTTTCACAAATTGCTAACGCTGGTGGAAAAAGCCAAAGTTACTATCAAAATGCTAGTGGAATGACTTGGTATTATGTAAACGCTTTGTCCTACTCACCAACATGGACTTTAGCACACCAGTTTTTTGTATATTGGACAGCCAGTGGAGCATCGACTTCTCAGTACACAACTAAAACCTCTGCTCAACAAGGAATGACTGAAGGTACTTTCGTAGCTTATTGGAAGAAAAACACCTATGAAATTACTCACGCTTCATATGTTAGCCAAAAATCTGGCACTAAAGCATATATCACACAGCACACAACTGATCGCTTAAATGAAGCATGGGACGGTCTTGACGTTTCTGCTTACAGTTCATTTATTCTATTAAAATTCTAAATTTGATATAATTACAGATAAATGATAGCGTTTATGGAGGAAAATCATGAAGAAAGCAAGCCTAAATACAAAACTTAAAATAATATTTTTCACAGTTATTGCTCTATTTTGTTTCACACATTTAACGCCTGAAATCGCTCTTAGATCCAATATTTTTTTCTCTGGTCATTTTAAAGAAGCTTTTTCAAGCAAAGTAGAGAAGTCAGAATCTACAGAAAAAGAAAAGTTTAGGTATTCAATTTTTTTCAAAGTTTCTCCTCCTCCTTTGGATGATAATACACATTCCTATTTAGAAACATATGAAGTAAAATCAGTATTTGGAATTTTTTATTGGGCCAAATATTTTGGTGAAGCATAAATACTGACTACATCAGCTCTGGTCAACTTCTAATGATCGGAGTCTTTTTTTCTTTATTTCTACATAATCTCCAAATTGTTGCACGTACTCTCGGCTATAATGATCACAAGTAAAATAATACTTGCCATATACCTTTTTTGCCAACTCTCCGCAGTCACATTGCACATATACTATCATAGAATCATTACATGGTGTTTTCGGTATCTTCCATTGATCAAATATTTGTCTTCCCATTAAACACTCCTCTAGTCATTTCTTTTTACTGATCATTGATTCAACACAGGTATTTTCCTGTGAAGCCCGATCAGCAGTATTTGATTTTTATTTTAATGATCTGGTTGCGTTTTAATCATCTTTTTTTGTATTATTTAGTTACAGACATCGCTTTAAGCGCAGTTTCTGATTTACTGGATAATTGAACATTTCTTTTAGAGAGGAGAACCGCAGTATCTTAGTGATTTTATTCATTTAGAAATAGTGCTCCTACGGTTCTCTCTCCGTTGAGATCCTCGTCGCAAACGCATCAACTTAGAATAGCGTTGGCTATCGGACCTCTGGGATGCAAGCAATTGATTCTTTAAGAACAGAAATCAATTGGTATCAAAGTAAGAAAGGAGAACCGTATGAGACATATTATTTATAGTGGTATGATGGATGGCTTGGTAATAGAACGCTGCACGCGGCATGAAGAATATAAAATGGTAAAGCATTGGCATCCAGAAGTTGAATTTCAATATTTTCTTTCGGGAAAACGTCTGTTTTTTATTGAAAACAAGGATTATGTGTGTAAGCCCGGCAGCTTAGTGATCGTTGATTCCAATCAGGTTCATAATACTGCTTCTGATAAAGAATTGTTTCATGACCGGGTACTTCTCTCTTTTGAAAAGGAAAAGTTTCAAAAGATTTTAGCAGACACGGATTTTGATATGGATGAATTTTTCAGCTTATATAACGGATTGATTCAGATTCCTGAAACAGATCGTTCCTATTTAGAATGGCTATTGATGGATCTGGCTAATGAAGTGAAAAAGAAGCAGTCTATGTATCAACTGTCAGTACAAGTACGCTTAACGGAGTTGTTTGTCTATCTGACGAGATTAAAGACCAGCGGGCCGCGTGAAAAGAAAGTGGCGAATACAAATGAAGTAGATGAATTGGTTAATCGAGTTGCCCTATATATTCGGGACTCGTATAAAACAGCCGGTTCTTTACAAAATATAGCAAAATATTTCTATTTAGATAAGAGCTATTTATCCAGAATATTTAAACGTTCGACGGGCTATACCGTTTCTGAATTTACGAATATTCGAAGAATCCAACAATCACAGAAGCTGTTGGAAGACACAGATTGGACAATTGCTAAAGTAGCAGAAGAAGTAGGCTATCAAAATATGACCTATTATAATCGGGTCTTCAAAAAATACATTGAAACTTCTCCGCTCCAATACCGTAAAAAGAAAATTGCTTACAGGAAGAGTCTGCGTGAAAAAAATAATAATTAATTGGACTTGGAGGATATACTTTCACTTTGATCTAATCCTTGCAGCACAGTAGATTAAACGTGACGAGTTGCCAATTAGACATGTTTGTGCCGAGACTCGAACAAAGTCCTTCAATTCTTAATAGCTTTGCCATTTAGAAATTGATGAGATCGAAACGAAGTCCTTCAATTCTTAATGGCTCTGCCGTTTAGAAATTGATGAGATCGAAACGAAGTGTAGTGTAGTGAGACTTGTAGATACAAGAATTTTCTTTAGTATAAAAACTTTTAGTGATGGTATGTGCAGCTCTAATAGAAATGAACTTGTCGACAGTTATTACTGCAGTAAGAGATAGGGGGATGCGAAGCCATTCTGATAAATGTGTAAGTAGTCAAACGTTAATAGGGACTGTACATAAAGACCTTTGAACACCATTTAAGAGGATGTGACAGAAGTATGTTACATCCTCTTAAATGTGTTAGGCAGGAAATTTTCTTAAATGAATAAGCTATCCAAGCAGCTAATCTTGCTTCCTTTACTTTCATAGTAACGCAGCATGTCATCAATTTTTCGCTTATCATAACTGGTAATGCAATCTGATAACACCGTAACGTCATAATCTGCCTTACGCAAGTTATAGCAGGTTGATTTCACACAAGCAACAGCGTCTGCTCCTGTGATATAGAAATCGCTTATTTCATTAGCTGTAATAAACGCTGTAAATTCTTCACTGGTTAATGCGTTGCCCTTATACTTTGTGAAGATATTTTTTGAGACTATTTTTAAATCAGGAGCTAATTCAGCGCCGGAAGTACCAGTTTTAAATGTCCGCGTGCCGGCTGATAAATTTTCATGTCGAATATAAGCAACATGAATCTCCTGTTTGACTGCCCAATCAATAGCGGTATTGATATTTCCGATAATTTCCTTGTAATTTTTTGTGATGTCGTTTTGAATGTCGATGATGACTAAAGCTTTTTGCTTCATGGCTTTTCCTCCTGATTAAGATCTATCTGAAAAATTTGTTTCTGTAATAATTGTCAGACAGATATTAGTAATTGATTTGTTTAATCTTTATTATACCTGGCAATTGTTGACATCAGTATGGCAACAATCTATAATGGAAAAAATAAATTTTGAAAGGCGGCTGTTAGATGAAGGTGGAAAGACTTGTCAGTATTATTATGATTCTTCTTGATAAAGAACGTGTGGGTGCACAGGAGCTGGCTGAAAAATTTGAAGTTTCACCCCGAACAATCTATCGGGATATAGATTCTATCAATCTGGCAGGAATTCCTGTTCGTTCAGTATCAGGAGTGGGCGGCGGCTTTGAAATCATGCAGAATTACAAGGTAGACAGAAAAGTATTTTCGCCAACTGATCTTTCCACGATACTGATGGGGCTTTCCAGTCTTTCCGATATGGTGCATGGGGATGAACTGGTTAATGCTCTTGCGAAAGTCAGGAGCTTTATCCCTGCTGACAGAGCGAAAGACATTGAATTAAAAACAAATCAATTACTTATAGATTTGAGTCCTTGGATGAGCAACAGGAATATACAACCCTATCTGGAAAGAATCAAAACAGCTTTACAGGAAAACAGACAGCTTTCGTTTGACTATACAGACCGTCACGGAAATAAAACCGCACGAACAGTTGAACCCTGTCAGCTTGTGTTGAAAAGCAATCACTGGTATATGTATGGGTATTGCTGTGAAAGAAATGATTTTCGCTTATTCAAACTATCTCGCCTGTCAAACCTGCAAATTCAAGAAGTGGTTTTTTCACCGCGCGACTATCAAAAACCGCAGCTGGATGTTAGTGATGTTTTAGCAGAAATGGGAACACATATTACCCTTCGTTTTCATCAATCTGCTATAGAAAGGGTGCTTGATTATTGTACAGTTGAAGACTTGTTGGACGATGGTGATGAGCATTATATCGTTCGCTTTCCCTTTATAGAAAATGACTATTATTACAATATTCTTTTCAGCTTTGGCGATAAATGTGAATGTTTAGAGCCAGCACATGTCCGCATAGAAATAAAGCGCAGAATACAGGATATAGCAGCCATATATAAAAGTTAATACAGGAAATACGATGGAAAAGCAGCCTTAAAAATAGAGCAATATTCCACAAAGTTCGGATGGATTTCTTGCATCAATTACTGAATAATGCATAAGGCAGGATGGATTTTCCCGTCAAGAAGGAGCATATATCCAGCAGAGTTTTTCTGTTGACAGAAATTTTTTCCTATGCTAACCTTTACAACATCGTAAGAACCAAAAAAATTGGAGGAACCGGACATGACATTCAGCAAAACTGTTGCAGTTAAATCTTGCTGTTGTTGTATGGTGCTAAAAAGCAGCATACCATTTTGTCATGCCTGTTAACTGCCCAATTTTTCGATTATTTTTGATACCATGAATAGGAGCTTTTCTATTCTTTAGTGACGACCTAATGGAAATTCAAGGTGCTGATTAATAGTCAGTACCTTTTTTGTTGTTTAAAAAAATGTTAAAGGAGTTTACTATGATTATTGATTCTATCCAAGCAGCTGTCGGTCATACCCCGCTGCTGCGTTTCACCCATCGTGAGTTTGCTGAAATTCCTAAAGGCTCCTCAGTTTATGCCAAGCTGGAATACTTGAATCCCGGTGGTAGCATCAAAGATCGTTTAGGTGTCTATCTGATTGAGGTCGGGTTGGCAAGCGGCAAGATAACCAGAGAGACGACGATTATTGAATCTACTGCCGGTAATACGGGTATCGGTATTGCTATTGCAGCACTTGCTTTCGGTTTGCGGACGATCTTTGTGGTTCCGGAAAAGTTTAGTTTGGAAAAGCAGGCATTGATGCGGGCTCTAGGGGCGGAAATTGTTCATACACCTACCGAAGAAGGAATTATCGGGGCGATTGCCAAAGCTGAAAAGCTTCAAGAAGAATTTGCAGACAGCTATCTGCCTTCGCAATTTGAAAATCCTGCCAATCCCCAAGCCTATTATCAATCGCTTGCTCCTGAACTGGTCGCCGATCTTGGTGAGTCAATCACCAGCTTTGTGGCGGGGGTTGGCAGCGGCGGAACATTTAGCGGAGTTGCACGTTACCTGTTGGAAAGAAATACGGCGATTCGTTTAATCGGTGTAGAACCGGAGGGTTCAATTTTAAACGGCGGAGCAAGTCACAGTCATGAAATCGAAGGAATTGGGGTCGAGTTCATGCCGACCTTTCTGGAGGGGCTGCCTATCACTGGTTATGCCGCTATCACTGATTCGGATGGATTCGCCATGACCAGAAAGCTGGCTCGGGAACATGGGCTTTTAGTGGGCAGTTCGTCAGGAGCTGTAATGGTCGCAGCATTGGCAGAAGCGGCACAATTACCTGCCGGCAGTCAGGTGGTCACGATTTTCCCTGATGCCGGAGATCGTTATTTATCCAAAAATATTTATTCGCGGGAGGACTATTAATATGCATATCAATACGAAACTAATTCACGGCGGGATTTCAGAAGATAAAACGACTGGAGCAGTTAGTGTACCAATCTATCAAACCTCTACGTACAAACAAAATGGAGTTGGGCAGCCAAAGGAATACGAGTATTCCCGTTCAGGTAACCCAACGCGTCATGCATTGGAGGAATTAATCGCAGACTTGGAAGGCGGTGTACAGGGATTTGCATTTGGCTCAGGATTAGCGGGTATTCATGCGATCTTGTCCTTATTTGTACCGGGAGATCATCTGCTTATGGGTGACGATGTTTATGGCGGAACTTTTCGTATATTTGAGCAGGTTTTTGTTAAAAATGGTTTGGAGTATACGATTGTTGATACAAGTGATCTGGCAGATATTGAGAAAAATATACAGCCAAATACCAAGGGGCTTTATCTGGAATCTCCCAGCAATCCATTATTGAAGATTACAGATATCAAGTCTGCAGCTGATATTGCTAAAAAGCATAATTTAGTTGTGATGGTGGATAACACTTTTGCTACTCCTTATTTCCAGCAGCCGTTAGCCTTGGGGGCAGATATTGTGATTCACAGTGGAACAAAATACCTCGGCGGACACAGCGATGTGGTCTCTGGCTTAGTGACGACGAATGATCCTAAGCTTGCTCAAGAGCTGTCCTTTTTACAAAATGCGATAGGGGCTGTATTAGGTCCGCAAGACAGTTGGCTGATGCAGCGGGGGATTAAAACATTAGGCGTAAGAATGGAGGAACATCAGCGAAATGCATTAGCGGCAGCAGAATTTTTAACAAGCCATCCGGCAGTCGCCAACGTTTATTATCCTGGGCTGTCCAGCCATAACGGTTATGAGGTGGCGAAAAAACAAATGAGCGGCTTCAGTGGTATGATTTCTTTCGAATTAAAGAATGAAGCTGCTGCAACTGCTTTTGTTGAAGCACTGCAGCTGTTCACTTTAGCAGAGAGCCTGGGCGGGGTGGAAAGTTTGGTGGAAGTTCCGGCAGTCATGACGCATGCATCAATCCCGAAAGAGAAAAGAGAAGCTGCAGGAATTAGAGATGGGCTGATTCGTTTGTCGGTGGGACTTGAATATGCAGGGGATCTCTTAGCGGATCTTGAACAGGCATTTGAAAAGGCTGGTGCCTAACTATAGGTCTGGAATTTATGCTGATTTTTAAAGAATGGACAGCAGATTACGATGAGGAGGTCAATGGTGGTAATCCGGAGTATTAGAAAGTATTTGCCAGCTATTGAAAAATATTGGATGAGATCATCAAGGCTTCCAGTGAAATAGTGCTGGAGTTTGAGAGTGATATCGGCAACTTGATAGAAAAACCGATCACTGCGGGAAAGACTGTTTATCTGGTAGAGCCTTCTCCGGAAATGCGAAAGATTGCCAAAGGAAAAACAAGCCTTCAAAATCCAACTTTTTATGCTGGTGGTATGGAAAACTTCCCTGAATTACCGGCAGTGGTTGATGTGATCGTTTCAAACAGGGTGTTTCATCAGTTGAGAGCGGCTGAAAAAAAGAGGGCCGTTGAGAATTGTGGTCAATTGTTGTCAGAGGGCGGAAAAATCATATTTGGTGATACAATGTTTCTATCTCAGGCGACTTATGCTAAAATCGTAACAGAGAAAAAGCTTTGGGAGAATTCAATCTTGCAGCAGATTTGGAGCGGGTGTATTATCCGCTCATGGTCGACCTGAAGGAAGGTTTTACCAAGAACGGTTTTCAGACCATCTACCGCCAAATGAATTGTTTTGTCTGGCTGGTTATCGAAAAAAAATGAATGGAGGAAAAAGCAGATGAAAATGAATGTTGAAAGTTTTAATTTGGATCATACGAAGGTTAAAGCGCCTTATATCCGGGTAGCAGATAAAAAAACGGGTGCGAACGGGGATTTAATCGTGAAATACGATGTTCGTTTGAAACAGCCGAATCAGGATCACATGGCAATGGCAGCATTACATTCTTTGGAGCATTTGACAGCAGAATTGATTCGTAATCATGCGGATTATATTGTTGATTGGTCACCAATGGGCTGTCAGACAGGGTTCTATTTAACTGTCTTGAATCACGACAACATTGATGAGGTTATGGAGGTTTTAGAATTAACCATGAAGGATGTGCTGGTGGCGACTGAAGTTCCGGCCAGCAATCCAGTTCAGTGCGGCTGGGCAGCCAGCCATACACTGGAAGGGGCTCAAGCATTAGCTAAAGAGTTTTTGGATCAGCGTGAGGAATGGGGCAATGTCTTTGCTTAAGCTCGATACTTTGGAGCGGCGAAGATTCTGAGGTAAGAGGATAAATCTGCTTTTAAAGGTTCTTTTATGTATTTTTTCATCGCTGGAAGAGCTGAATTTGAAAATGAAAATATAGAGAAAGAGGTTGTGACAAACACTCATGAGGGCTATCGCCCACACCAAACAGAATGAAAAGAAAAAATGATCGACCTACACGCTATTTCCTGTCATACTAAAGAGGACAGAAGGGCTTGTAGGTCGATCACTTATTGAGGTTCTTTTCCAAGTTGACCTTGAGGGACAAACTAGATCGTTCTACTTATCTGCTCCTGCGGTTACTCGTCGCACAAAAAGATATGCACCAATCATTAGGTCATAGAACCTGCGTATAAAAATAAATTGTTTCTATAAGTAGAATAGCTCCTTCTGTACATTTTTTCAAGGGGGAATTGGACATGGAAGATGTACTTCGTTCTTGTTGTGCTGGATTAGACATCCATCAAAAGGTCATTGTTGCCTGTGTGATTCGTTCTGCTGAAGGAAAAAAACGCCCGGAAAAATTCTTTGGCAGTTTCGAAACAACAACTCGCGGCTTATTGGATTTATCTGATTGGTTATCTTCTTACGAAGTCACACATATCAGTATGGAAAGTACAGGGGTCTATTGGAAATGTGTGTGGCGAATTCTACAGAATCATTTTGACCTGCAATTGGCGAATCCCCGTCACATCAAGAATATTCCAGGGAAAAAAACGGATATGAAAGATGCCGAATGGATTGCTCGATTAACTCGGTTGGGTGTCGTACCCACAAGCTTTGTTCCACCCGAGCCTATTCAAGAATTGCGAGATATCACTCGTTATCGGAAGCATTTAGTTGAAGACTTGAATCGAGAAAAAAATCGTGGACATATGGTGTTACAAAGTGCCGGAATAAAGCTGACTTCTGTCATTAAAGATGTCTATGGCAAATCCGGTCGAGCGCTTCTGTATGCCTTAATTGAAAATAAAGAGATCACAGAAACACTTATTCTCGAGTGTGTCTATACTACTTTACGCAGAAAAGTACCGCAGTTGATGGATTCTTTAGAAGGGTTCATGACCGTTCATTATCGAAAAATGCTCGCTCTTCATCTCAAACAAATTGAGTGTTTAGAAAAACAAATTCAAGAAGTCGAAGAAACAATCAACGACTATCTCACTCCCTATGAAGATTATGTGGAACGGTTAGAAGAACTCCCGGGAATCAATCGGCGAACAGCCGCAATTGTGCTCGCAGAAATCGGGATAGATCTGTCTGTGTTTCCAACAGCCGGACATTTGGCTTCGTGGGCAGGAGTGAGTCCGGGGAATAATCAGAGTGCTGGAAAAACCTACAGCAGACGTGTAGGGAAAGGCAATTCTTATCTAAAAAAAGTGTTAGCACAAGGAGCATTGGCCGTTTCCCAAGGGAAACCCAATCGAATACAGGCATTTTTCTTTCGGATAAGAAGGAATACCGGACACAAAAAAGCGGTTGTAGCGACCGTACATTTGATGGTACGAATCATTTATCGGATGTTTTCCGATGCGTCCCGTTATCAAGAACTTGGAGAGAATTATCTACAAAATAGAAAGAACACCTTAACAAACAACTGCTAAAGTGTTCTAGACCAAATTTGACTAACCACACATTAAGCAGCAGGTAGTCTTTTTTTGCATTTTTTGAGTTTTAGTTTTCGTATAAGAAGTGTTCTGTCTCAAGAAATAAGTCGGACTATACGAAAATAGCTACTCATATTTTCAGTATAGTTCGACTTATTTCCGAAGAGACAGCTTCTGCGTCTACGGTTCTCACTTCGTTCCGATCCTCGAAGCATGGAGGGGCTTTGGAACACCGTTTATTCGGTTTTAGGGATCTCAGACATACTTTTGTCATAGTCCCTTAATTCTATACCAGACTGTCTATGGCAACGGTTGGTTTTCCTTTAATTACCAGTGTTAATTTTATAGTGTTTCAGCTCAGAACTATCTATTATCAGAGGCTTCTTGTTATTGTTTTTTCCAGTTCAACAAAAACAAATAGAATGATTCCTGCTGTCAGGGAAAGACCGATATGATTCAAATCAATAGCGGCAGTTCCTAAGATTGTATGCATGAACGGCGCATAAATAAGCAGGCTTTGCAAAATGAACAGGACAAGCAAGGAGAGCCAAAGAACTTTGTTGGTTAGTATTTGAGCATTAATGGAAAAATCAGTGATTTCCCGACAGTTGATCATGTAGAAAACCTGACCGAATACGATTGTCATAATCAGAGTAGTCTGCATAACAGCAGCTGAAGCTTCACGAGTTGCCAGGAAATCATTGACAAAAAATCCAAGAGCAGCCAGTAAGATGGAAACATAGATAATTCGAAAAACAGCATACCTGTCTAAAATGTTTTTTTCTGGATCTCTGGGAGGGGCTGCCATTCTGCCTCTTCCCAAGGGTTCAAAGCCTAGTGCAAAGGAAAGGGTGATTGTCGTAACCATATTTAGCCATAAGATTTGTACAGAAGTCAGCGGCAGCGGTCGATCCAATAAAATCGAAAGAACCACCAGCAGCCCTTGTGCAAAAGCTGTGGGCAGAGAAAAATAAATAGTTTTCTTTAAATTGTCATACACTCTGCGACCTTCTTTTACAGCACTTGTAATCGTTGCAAAATTGTCATCAGCCAGTACCATATCTGCAGCATCTTTTGTGACCTGCGTGCCTTTTATTCCCATTGCAATACCAATATCTGCCTGCTTTAATGCAGGTGCATCATTGACGCCGTCACCGGTCATTCCGACAATGTATCCATTCTTTTGTATCGCATGTACAAGACGTAATTTATGCTCCGGCGTTGTTCGAGCATAGACATCGTTTTTCAAAACAATCTCTGCGAGTTCATCATCAGACAATTGTTCAATATCTTTTCCTTCCAATGCATGGTCATACTGTTCCAGACCAATCTGCTTTGCAATCGCAATGGCAGTGTCCTTGTGGTCTCCTGTAATCATTTTGACAGAGATACCTGCTTTTTTACTAACTGCGACTGCTTCGATTGCTTCCGGTTTCGGTGGATCTATGATGCCATACAGCCCAATCAAAATCATTTCATCTTTTAGATCCTGATGTGAGAGCGACTCTTTTTCCTGAGGGACCTCTTTAAAAGCAGCAGCTAGAACGCGCTGTCCTTTTTGCGCCTGTGCCTGAATTTTTTCCTGCCAGTAGGTCTCATTAAATGGCTGTCTTCCATCTTTATGGAGTTGAAACTCTACCATGCGCAATAGAATATCAGGGGCTCCTTTCAAATAAATGAAGCGGCGGTGATCCACCTCTACTAAGGTTGCCATATATTTATATGAAGAATCAAAAGGGATCTTGCTGATGTCATGTTCTTCCTCTATGATCGACAAATGATTTGCCCATTCAAGCAGGGCGCCTTCTGTTGGATTCCCAATCACTTCCCGCTGTCCATTTTTATAAGTAATTTTTGTATCATTACAATATCGGGCAACCTCGATCAGCTTTCTTAGTACATCATCCTCTTCTGCCTGAGTTAATTCTTTTTGGTACATTTCAGGCTCTATCTGACTGCTTTTTTCAGTTCCATCTACCGTTACAATTGAAACAACCTGCATTTCATTTTTTGTTAATGTACCGGTTTTGTCAGAGCAAATGATTCCCATACTTCCCAGAGTTTCTACAGCGGGCATTTTTTTGATGATCGCTTTTTTTTGCGCCATTCTGGCAACTCCTACAGATAAAATAATCGACAGTACTGCAGGCAGACCTTCCGGAACCGCTGAAACGGCTAGTGCAATCATGGAAGACAATAATTTGCTTCCTGTAAAATCACGAAAAAAGATACTGAAAACTGTCAAGCCGGTGATTAGAGCAGCTAATGTATAAAAAATTTGTTTATTCAGTATTTTCATTTTCTTAATCAAAGGCGTTTCACTGTTATCAATACTTTTTAAGTGTTGACTGATTTTCCCAATTTCGGTATCATCGGCAACACTGACGACTACGCCTTTACCGGAGCCGCTGGTGACTAAGGTTACTGAGAATACCATGTTCGTACAATCACCAAGCTCCACATTTTCCGTAATCATCTCACTGTGTTTTTCTACGGGTGTTGATTCTCCAGTTAAGATTGCCTCTTCAACGACTAGGTTATAAGCTGCAAAGACACGCAGATCTGCAGGAATGATATCTCCCGGATTTAAGCAAACCACGTCGCCCTTCACCAATGTTTCAGCATCTGTTACCTGTTTTTCTCCATCACTCAGAATCACGGCGGAGGTACTCATCATGTCATTCAGACTTTTAAGAGAATCTGTCGCTTTTGCTTCCTGAACATAACCAATAATTGAATTAATAAGTACAACGAAAAGGATAATGGTCATATCAATAAAATCGCCGGACAGACCTTTTAATACGGCGGAAGCAATCAATACATAAATCAGCAAATCATGAAAGTGAGCGAAAAATTTTTTTAATTTTCCATCTTCCTTTTCTCCGGTCAGTATATTTTTCCCGTCTTGCTCCAGCCTTTTTTTTCTAACTTCCTGACTCAATCCTATTTCAGATGTGTCCAGCACTTTAGACAGTGCGGTCATATCCATTTGATACCATTTCATAAAGATCTCCTCCTTGGAAAAGTGTAGATATCTTCTCTATTTTACTATAGAGTCAGCCAAACGAATAAAGATATGATTCTTTTTGATTGTAGGAATGCATCTATAGGAATAGTAAACAACAGTGGGCAAATATTTATATTCATTACTAAGGGATAGCTAGTATGCGAAGCGCTGATGGGGATAAATTTGTCAGAATTTATTTCACATACAAAGAGATAGCTGTATGCAGATGACAATCTTTGTATGTGAAATATTCATCTCAAGAAATGATAGGATTTATGTTTTAGTCAGTGAGAAACGAAAAGATCGGACGGTCAAGAATTTCCGCAGCATCAAAGGAAATTCGGGAATTAGCAGATGCTTTACAAGGATAGTTGCAGCTGATTTGACTCGATTTAGTAATGGAATCGGGCAGCAGCTTTTCACAGCCGAGTTGCTTGTGGTCCGCTGACCGAATGCTTGATCCTAATGATTCTTGCAGTTGTGTTTTACAGGAGATAAACCTTTGTTACTATTCGAATTATAGGGGATTAATCTCCGGACAGAACAAAATACTAGGGTGTGTCTGAAAACTCAAGCGGCAAATATTTTGATGATTTTTATCGAACTCCTTGTCATAAATACTCGCTTATGAACCACATAAGCTGCGTTTTCTTCCTTGATTTCAACAAAAATCACTGAAAAATTTGAATACCACTAACTTTTCAGACACGCCCTAGTAGTTTAGGTTTATTTAAAGTAATAAATTTTGTACGGGCGACCAATTTTAGTATAGATAGTTTCAGGCTTCAATCGATTTATTGTTTCTAAATAGCGCAAATATTTACGAATAGATACATGAGAAAGGTCTGTTTTTTTGACTAATTCTTCTAATTTAAATGGTTGATTCAGGCTATTGATTGTATCAATAATTAGTTCTAAGGTTTCATTAGACAATCCTTTTTCTAGAACTACTTCAGAAACAGTTGTATTAGCAGAATTTCCTCTTAAATTGTCAATGACAGTTTGATCGATTGTTTCTCTCTTTAAACTTTTTTCTTTTTCAAGAAACAATTGAATACTTTGTTCGAAGCGTTCAAAAGTAAAAGGCTTAATTAAGTAGTCCAATGCTCCAAAATGCAGCCCCTCTTGTACACTTAAGGCCTCATTCGCAGCCGTAATCAGGATGACCTCTACATTGATTTGCTGATTTCGCAACATGCGTAAAAATTCCAAGCCATTGTCATCTTTCAAGTGAATATCCAATAGAATTAAATTGATTTTTTTATTGGTAATCAACGCCATGGCGTCTTTAACAATACTTGATGAATAGATATTTACAAAACTATTCATTCTTTCCAGATAATTTCTATGAATAAATTCTACCATAGGGTCATCTTCAACAATTAAGACATTCATATTGCTCCTCCTTCATAGCTGGTTTTTAAAATCAAAATCGTTCCCGATGATTGGGTTTCAATCGTAAATGTTCCTTCAGCATCTTTGAGTAGCTCTTTAAAATAATTTTCTTGGAAAAAGACAGATAATTTATCAGTGTTTATAGTACTATCGGTTAAAATGTAGCTTGAAGTCAATAAATTACTTGTACAGTCAATGGTTACTGGCAGTTTTTCAGGTAATTCCTGCTGCAATAAAACATGATGGATATAGCGGTATAAGCTAATGATTGTAATTGTCTTTTTTTGATCCAGATAATCAGGTAATTCAGAGAAAAGTTCAATTGCTAAATCTATCCCATATTTTGAAAACTTCTCTTGTTCACCAACTAAAAAAACAGCGATCATAGGATTTTTTACCAAAATGGAAAGACTGTTTGTAAACGTTTCTTCTGGATTTAAAATGTCATTAAGATAAATTTTTAATTCATTGTAAGCTGCTAAATCTACTAAACCATAAATAACATGAAGCTTATTCATAAACTCATGGGATTGATTTTGTAACGCTGATACATAGGAAGTGGTACTTGCCAGCTGATCCATAACGAAAAGAGATTCGGTTGCATCTCTAAGAAAGATAATGGAACCTACTGCTTGTTTTCTCACTAATATTGGTGCTATATAAAAAAGATAATCTTGGCCATTTTGCCGATATAATTGCTCGGCATTACGCGTAAAGTTCAGCTGAGCTTTATCCTGTATTAAGGCATCCACTAATTGTCCTTCTAAAGAATCGCTGTTTCCGCCCAATTGAAGATAGAACTCTTTTGCGGCTGTGTTTGCCAAAGTGATTTTACCTAATCTATCGATTACAACAACTACATCTTTCGTTTCATTAAGCATCGCATTTCTCTCTTCTAAAAGTTTTGTGATTTCCTTAGGTTCTAAGTTTAATAATTGGCGTTTCAAATAATAAGCAACTAAGGTAGATGTGAACAAAGCAATTCCAACACTGATGATAAGAGAAAAAGCATAGCGTTCTCTGGAAGCTTTAATTAAGGTATCTAAAGAAGTCAGTTTAATTCCTAAAGCCACAACGCCAATTTGCTTGGAATCCTCAAAGATTGGTACAAATCCTCTTAATGAGTCACCTAATGTTCCCTTGCTGATAGAGATATGTTCTTTCCCTGACATTGCTGTTGTTTCATCCCCACCTTCAAAGGGCTGCCCGATTTTACTTATACTGGGATGGGTTAAACGAATCCCCTCCATATTCATAATGACAACAAAATCAAAATTATAGATTTCAGCTATATCTAATGTATATTGTTCAAGTGCATCCGAGGATTCATTTATTAGTAAAGCGCTTTTAATTTCTGGTTCTAAAGCAACTTGCTTACCTACAGAAAGCAACAATTGCTCTTCTTCTTTTTGTACCCGATCAGTATTTTCCTTTAATATTAATCCGTAAAGAATGGTGTTTGTTGTTAATAAGGTAACAATAAAGATAATCGATAGTAGCAGCCATAAGCTAATGCTCTTTTTCATGATGATCCCTCCATGGAAATTATACCATAGTCTTTTTCCCGACCATTTCCTTAAATTAGTTGAACTACTTAAATTAGTTAAATAAGCTTCATTACCTGAAATATCATGACTATACTAAAGATACAAATAAATCAGGAGGGAAATTTATGGAAAAGCGTGAATGGTCAAAAACAAATCAGCAAACAGAAAAAAAAGCTACTGTAACAAATCAGCCAGCAGAAAAAGGAAATGCTATTTTAGAGAGGTGGATGAAAATCCGAGTTGGTTCTACTCCTCTGCCAGTCTATATAGTGTTGGCTGCAGTTATTATGATTACAGGTTACTTGCAGCAATTACCAGTAAACATGCTTGGCGGCTTTGCTGTTATATTAACCATGGGGTGGCTATTAGGGACAATTGGAGCAAATCTTCCTGTTTTAAAACATTTTGGCGGGCCGGCAATTTTATCTTTACTAGTTCCTTCTATTTTAGTTTTCTTTAATCTAATTAATCAAAATGTGCTGGATTCAGCAGATATACTTATGAAGCAAGCCAACTTTTTATATTTTTATATAGCTTGTCTCGTTTGTGGAAGTATCTTAGGAATGAATCGAAAAATCTTAGTTCAAGGACTTATGAAAATGATTATTCCAATGATGGTTGGTATGATTTGTGCAATGGGAGTGGGAACTGCTGTAGGTTTGCTGCTGGGAATGGATTGGAAACATACACTCTTCTTTATCGTAACTCCAGTTTTGGCAGGAGGAATTGGTGAAGGGATTTTACCACTTTCCTTAGGATACAGTGCAATTACAGGCACAGGCAGCGAGCAATTAGTTGCGCAACTGATTCCTGCAACAATTATCGGTAATTTTTTTGCTATCGTATGTTCAGCATTACTTTCTCGGTTTGGTGAAAAATATCCTAAATATTCTGGTAAGGGTCAACTGGTAAAAATATCCGACAATGATGACATGGCAGATGCATTGAAAGAAGATAAAAGCCCATTTGATATAAAATTAATGGGTGCTGGGGTCCTAGTTGCATGTGCATTATTCATTACAGGGAACTTGCTGCAGCATTTAACTGGATTTCCTGGACCTGTTTTGATGATACTTGTTGCAGCTTTCTTAAAATATGTAAACATCGTTCCTAAGGAAACACAGACAGGTTCAAAACAATTATACAAATTTATTTCCGGCAACTTTACCTTTCCGCTGATGGCAGGCTTAGGTTTACTGTATATTCCTTTAAAAGATGTAGTTGGAACACTAACATGGCAGTATTTTATTGTTGTTATCAGCGTTGTTTTTACTGTAATTGCAACTGGTTTCTTCATCTCTCGTTTTATGAATATGAATCCTGTCGAAGCAGGGATTGTATCAGCCTGCCAAAGTGGTATGGGAGGAACTGGCGACGTTGCAATTTTAAGTGCTACTGATCGTATGAACTTGATGCCCTTTGCTCAAGTAGCCACACGTTTAGGCGGTGCTATCACGGTGATAACCATGACGGCTATTTTAAGAATGATTTTCTAAAATCTAAAGTATTCAGACAAACCCTAATTTAGTTATGGAGGAAATAACAATGAAGAAAGATGTAAAAGAATTAGCATTAGAACAAGCAAGGAAATACGGCGGGAAATTATCTGTTGTTTCTAAAGTTGAGATTAACAATCGCCACGATTTGAGTGTTGCGTATACTCCAGGTGTTGCAGCTGTTTCTTCAGCGATTGCAGATAACAAGGCATTGGCACATGAGCTAACAATTAAGAAAAATATGGTTGCTGTAGTTAGTGACGGCTCTGCTGTTTTAGGCTTAGGAAATATTGGCGCAGAAGCAGCAATGCCTGTTATGGAAGGGAAAGCAGCTCTGTTTAAACAATTTGCAGATGTCGATGCTATACCCATTGTATTGGATACGCAAGATACAGAAGAAATTATTCAAATTGTAAAAGCTATTTCACCGACCTTTGGAGGAATCAACTTAGAAGATATTAGTGCACCCAGATGTTTTGAAATCGAAAAACGATTAATTGAAGAATGTGATATCCCTGTTTTCCATGATGATCAACATGGAACAGCAATTGTGGTTTTAGCAGCAGTTTATAACAGCTTGAAGTTAATCAATAAAACATTAGATAAAGTTAAAATTGTGATCAATGGCGGCGGCTCTGCCGGACTTTCTGTTGCAAAGAAATTTCTGGCAGCCGGTGCAAAAAATATTATAATTGTTGATAAAATTGGCATTATCAATGAAGATGATTGTGCAAGTTTGCCGCCGCATCACGCTGAAATTGCAAAAGTGACAAATAGAGATAAAGTTTCTGGTACATTGGAAGATGCTTTGGTTGATGCAGACATCTTTGTCGGTGTCTCTGCGCCGGGGGCTCTAAAGCCAGAATGGATTCAGAAGATGGCGGATAAGCCTGTTATCTTTGCAATGGCAAACCCAGTACCAGAAATTTTTCCTGATGAAGCTTTAGCAGCGGGTGCCTATATTGTTGGTACAGGTCGTAGTGATTTCCCGAATCAAATCAATAATGTTTTGGCTTTCCCAGGGATTTTCAGAGGTGCGCTGGATGCACAGGCAACTAGAATTACCGAAGAAATGCAGATTGCTGCTGCCTTAGGTATTGCTAGTTTAATTCCTGAAAATGAACTGACTACTACCAATATTATACCAGATGCTTTTGAAGCTGGTGTAGCAAAAATTGTTGCTAAATCAGTTGTTGAGGCTATAAAATGATGATTCAATAAAGTAAATCTTTGTTCAATAACCGCCAGATCAAACTGGTTCCCCTGGTATTATCAGGAAAATATTCTCTTTATAATTATGTTCTCTGTGTTTGAATATCAGTAAGCGTTCTATCTCTATATATAAAGAGACTTTTTAGCTAAAGCTGACTTCTGTACTTAGTAAGCATATTTTTAAATTTCCTTATGGGCTGGGGTAACCAAAGAAAAAAATCTTTCCGAAAATAAAAATCGGAAAGATTTTTTTTCAATGTTAAAGGAGCTATAAAAGTTTTGGTTAAGCAAACCCGGTGATGCCAAAGAATATAGAAGAAATTATTCGGTAAAAAGAGGCGCTATAATTTTGGGGACTGATAGAGAAAATTCTATCGGTTCCAATTTTTTATAAAAAAACAAAGAAGATACACAACTTTTCCGCTAGAATAGAATCACCACAACACTAACTAGTAAAGGAACTATTTAATTAAGTATATACAAAAAAATCAAATTTTTTGACTGCATTTTTACGACAGACTATACTCAACTCAGTGACAGCTGGGTGCAGTTTTTGTTGTTATCTTAGAAAAACAGCTAAAAGAGCAGACAGTTTTCTTCAGTCCTTTATGAAAAGATTGCTCTCAAAATAGATGCTTTGTTTGTTATAGTTTATTTCGAAGCAGGGAATAAGAACGGTATGACAGGTAGGATTATCATGAGTAATTCCAAAGAAATAAATATAGAACCAAAGCTGAACTCATACCATAAAGCTGTCAGGGGAAGGTGCAATTCTCGACAAAAAGACAGACTATGCGAGTTCATTAATGCGGTACTCAGTCGGACGGAAACGATAAGAAGAGTACTACTGCAAAAAAACTATTCCACTAAATCAAATCATAAACGGGGAGAGAGACCATGAAAAGCAAACTACAACAATATAAAATTCTTCTGATCCTGCTGATTCTTGCAGTAGTTCTGCTGGCTGTTTTTTTTAGCAGTTTCAGTTTTATTCTTGGTATAGTTGAGCTTTTCGCAATTCTGGTTTGTGGTCAGCTGGTGTTCTTCGATCAGAGGAATGCTGCTTCCAAATTCGCCTGGATACTGACACTCCTCTTCCTGCCTCTGATTGGCATCATTTTATATTTTCTGTTGGGAAAGGAACCGCATCAGCGCAGGCTGCCAAAGAAACAGATAGAGGATGAGCAAAAGCTGCAGGACTTTGTGTCGGAGCATTTGCAAAAATATCCCGAGATTATTCAAAATGAACATCCTCTGTCGGAGGATATTTTTCATCTTTCCTCTAAATATCCAACAAATGGGAATTATGTGAACATCTTGAGTGAAGGAAAAGAAGCATTTGCCTCTTTATTGAAAGATATCGGGCAGGCCCAAGACCATATCCACGTTTTTTATTTCATTATTAAAGGGGATGAGACGGGGACAGAATTGGTTCATGCGCTGATAGAAAAGGCAAAAGAGGGAGTCAAGATTCGTTTTATGTATGACAGTCTGGGTTCCATTGCTTTTCCGAATCAGCTGTTGGAGGAGCTGCGCAGTCAGGGGATTGAAGTGCGAACCTATGACCTGTTGAATTCTCCCTGGTTGAGTAACAAAGCCAACTGGCGTAATCATAGAAAAATGGTTATTATTGATGGAGAAATCGCTCATGTCGGTGGAATGAATATAGGAAATGAATACAGCGGGCGAGGGGAAAAATTTGTCTACTGGAGAGATACCAATATTCGTTTACAAGGACCCTCAGTCATTGAGGTACAGGAATGCTTTATTTATGACTGGCTGTTTTTGGATAAAGGGCAGTATACTCTATCTCATTTTCTGGTTAATGATAAACGCTATTTTCCATTAGTGGAGAATGAAACTGCAGCAATAGATTCTGAAATTGTTCAGGTTATTTACGGCGGACCGTATGACAAGGAGCGGGTCATTAAAGATTCATTTGTCGATCTGATCAGTAAGGCTGCTGTTTCCATCAAAATTGCCATGCCTTATTTTGTTCCGGATGAAGAAACATTGGGCGCTTTAAGACGGGCAGCGCGCTGCGGTGTAAAGGTCCAGCTGATCATTCCCGGAAAAGGGGATCGTGGGATTTCGTATCATGGAACAAATTCGTTTATTGACGAGCTGCTTTCAGCAGGGATAGAAGTGTATGCCTATGACCGCTCTTCTTTTATTCACTGTAAATATATGATTATTGATGATCATGCAGCAACAGTTGGCTCGACGAATTTTGACATCCGCAGTTTTTATCTTAATCATGAACTGTCACTCTTTATTTATGGTCCTTCACCGGCGATTGAGGAGTTGACTGACCAGTTTGCTGCTGATCTGAGCAATTCCGGTCAAGTGAATGAAGCCATGCAGGCAAAGAGAACGCTGCTTGAAAAATGTAAGGAAAAAATCAGTGCGTTGTTTGTGCCGATTCTTTGAGGCAGCAAACAGATAAGCCTAGTGTATAATTGCTGAAATCAACATATTTATTAGACAGGAAGGTGAACGAGTATGAATAAAATTATTGTAATCGGTAATGGAGATGTCGGTTCAAGCTACAGCTTTGCTTTGATGGCCCAAGGGGTAGGAAGTGATGTGGGGATTATTGATTTGGATGCGAACAAAGTCGCCGGTGATGTACAGGATCTTACTCACGGACTGGCTTATGTCGGACCAAAAAATATCTATTCTGCGACTTACGCAGATTGTTCTGATGCGGATATGATCGTGATCACAGCCGGAGCTGCTCAAAAAGAAAATGAAACCAGACTAGATCTGGTGAAACGGAATGCCGCTATTATGAAGTCCATTGTCGAAGCTGTTATTCGGGAGGGGTTTAATGGAATATTTCTGATTGCCAGCAACCCGGTGGATGTTTTGACGCATTATGTAAAAGAGCTGACTGGATTTCCTCCAAAAAAAGTAATTGGTTCTGGCACGTCTTTGGACAGTGCAAGACTCAGAAGTGCGGTAGGCGAAAAATTTCAGATAGATCCAAGAGATGTGAATATTTACATTTTGGGAGAGCATGGAGACACACAATTTCCTGTCTGGTCGCATGGCAATATCGGAGGGTTGAAAATTACAGAATGGCTGGATCAGCATCCAGAGTTTTCACAGGAGGATCTTTTGAAGCTGTCAGAAAATGTCAAAAACGCTGCCTATGAAATTATCAATTATAAAGGCTCTACGCATTATGGAATAGCAATTGCTCTGGCACGAATTACTCAGGCGATTCTGCAGGATGAAAATTCGGTGCTGCCGGTTTCTGTTCATTTGGAAGGACAATACAACAGTGAAGATGTTTGTATTGGCTCCAATGCGGTTATAAACAGAGAAGGCATTCGGGAAATTATTGAGACGCCTCTTGATGAGGACGAGAAGAAGAGCATGCAGCATTCCATCCAAACCTTAAAAAACATGCAGGACAGTATACTGGAAGATCCGGCATTGAGGTAAAGCCGACTGGTATAAAAGGATGGGTGCTTTCAGCAGCTAAATCGTATAAGATGTTTGGGAAAGAAATCTCATCTTGTAATTGACTTACTTTCCTAAGATTGGAAGGCACCTATTTGCTGTAAATAATTTATCAGCTGTATGGAAAGAGATTGACATTCTGTTTTTGCAACTGTATTCTTAAACTGTTAATTGAATAGATTTCTTCGGGGCAGGGTGTAATTCCCGACCGACGGTGACAAGCAATACTTGAAGTCCGTGACCCGCATATTTGCGGTTGATCCAGTGAAATTCTGGAACCGACAGTTAAAGTCTGGATGGGAGAAGAAAAACTTAGTAGAACTTGACGGGAGAAGTGTATCTTTTTTTGTCATTGTTTCTTTGAGTTTGATTTGTAACAGCCCTGTGTATTTGTGCGGGGCTGTTTTGTTTTGGAAAGGAGGAATTATTTTGCATGAAATGTTTATGAAGCTGGCAATTGAGGAAGCAAAAAAGGGGCAGGGGAAGACCTATACAAACCCTTTAGTTGGCTCAGTCATCGTTAGTGGAAATGAAGTGATTTCGCAAGGCGCACATCTCGAATTTGGACAAGCGCATGCTGAAAAAAATGCAATTGATTTATGTAAAACTCCCGAAAAATTATTCAATTCAACACTCTATGTTACCTTGGAGCCCTGTGATCATTATGGAAAGCAGCCGCCATGTACAGCGATAATCAGCAACTCAGGAATCAAATGCGTAGTCATTGGGCAGCTGGACCCTAATCCGCTGGTTTCAGGAAAAGGTGTGGAAAAGTTAAGAGAACAGGGAATCCAGGTGATTACAGGTATTCTGGAAAAAGAGGTTCGTTCATTAAACGAACACTACAATTATTTTTTTGAAAGGCAGATGCCGTTCGTTACCTTAAAGCAGGCAATGTCAGCGGATGGGAAAATTTCTTTTGCCCGAAGACGAACACAGCTAACGCAGGAAGCGGCTTCAAAAAGGGTTCATGAAGAAAGAGGAAGCTATCAGTCAATTTTAGTGGGAAGTGAAACGATTTTAACGGATAATCCCAATTTATTATCAACAAACAAGTCTCCATTTCCTCCCGTTCGCATTGTGCTGGATCGAAGAGGACGAGTTTTAGTGCATCCCCAATTTAATATTTTTAAAGATAAAACAGCACCCGTACTGATTTTTACTGAAGCAGTTGTAAACACCGAACAATTGCCAGGGCATGTAGAAGTAGTCTCGTTATCAAAAGTCACGATTCCAGCAGTACTCCATGCGCTGCAGGAAAGAACCATTCAGTCTGTTTATGTAGAAGGTGGAGCAATAATCCATGATGCTTTTTTAGCAAGCGATTGTTGGGAAGAAATAATTTGTTATATGACACCGACTCTCTTGGGTGGAAATAGTCTTCCGGCGATGTCAAGTAATCGAGAGACTAGCCATTTAGCTTCAATGAAGTTCACAGAGATAGAAAAAATCGGTGAAGATTTTCGAATTGTCGGAAGGAGAGAGTGACATGTTTACAGGGTTGATTCAGGAAAAAGGAAAAATTATTCGAATGAGCTATATGGGGCAGACTGTAAAGCTTACCTGCCAAGCTTCGGCAGAATTGCTCAGGGACTATCAAATTGGAGACAGTATGGCCATAAACGGGGTTTGTCTAACTGCAATTTCAATCGCTCAACAACAATTTACCGTAGATATTATGCCGGAAACCTATCAGCGGACAAATTTTTCCCGCTTGAAAGTGAATGATGAAGTAAATCTGGAACGGGCACTCCTATATGAAGGGCGTTTGGAAGGACATTTGATTACCGGACATATAGACGGCATGACTCGCCTTAAAGAAAAAAGAGTACAGGAGAATGCGCTTGTTCTTACATTTGACTTTCCAGATTCATTTCATGGAGAAATTATTGCTCAGGGTTCTATCGCTGTTAACGGTGTCAGTTTAACTGTTACACAGATTACGAGTTCGAGTTTTTCCGTCAGCTTGATTCCTCATTCAAAGGATCAGACCAATTTAGGGAAATTAAATTGCGGCGATTATGTAAATATTGAAACTGATGTGTTGGGAAAATATGTGAAAGCACAGCTGGGTGTATACCAGCCGACAAACTGGAAAGGACTGGTTTAATTGAGTAGAGAGAAGATTCAGGAAGCCATAGCGTTTCTAAAAAAGGGCAAGCTGATTGTGGTGGCAGACGATGATGATCGGGAAGCAGAAGGCGATTTAGTTGGTATTGCAAATCTGGTGTCGGCTGAAAATGTCAACTTTATGGTTACCTTCGCGAGAGGCTTGATTTGTGCTCCTGTCTCTAAAAAAATTGCGAATCGTTTAAATCTTGCAGAAATGGTGGGGAATAATACGGACAGCTTTGGTACAGCCTTTACTGTCAGTGTTGATCATGTAGAAACAGCAACAGGTATTTCAGCTTATGACCGTGCCAAAACGATTGAAGCGTTGGCGAACAAGGAGAGCCTGTCGGAAATGTTTAATCGGCCGGGGCATATTTTTCCACTGATTGGTAAAGAAGGGGGTGTACTGGAAAGGCGTGGTCATACTGAAGCAGCCATTGATTTAGCCAAGCTGGTTAACCGGAGTGAAGCGGCTTATATATGTGAAATTCTAAACGAGGATGGAACCATGGCAAGACGGCCTCAGCTTGAAGTATTTGCAAAGAAGCATAACCTTCCGTTTATTACAGTTGAAGAACTGGTGACTTATCTTCATGCTGAAAAAACATCAGCTGTTAAATTGCCTACAGTTTTTGGCGAGTTTGACTTAATGCTTTTTGAAGATCAGCAGCATAAAGAACATTTAGTATTGTCCAAAGGGGACATTCGCCATACAGAGGAGCCGTTAATGGTTCGGCTTCATTCTGAGTGTTTAACGGGGGATATTTTTGGCTCTTATCGCTGTGACTGCGGGGAGCAGCTGCATGAGTCAATGCGAATGATTGAAGAGAAAGGAACGGGGGCTGTTTTATATCTGCGTCAGGAAGGTCGGGGAATTGGGCTGAAAAATAAATTACGCACCTATCAATTGCAAGAGCAGGGAATGGATACGGTTGATGCAAATCTGGCTCTGGGTTTTCAGCCGGATGAGAGAAATTATCAATTTGCGGCAGATATACTGGCTGCTTTAGGCGTTGAAGAGATTGATTTGATTACCAATAATCCTGAAAAAATCGAACAACTGGAAGCATATGGCATTAAGGTGAAGCATCGTATTCCAATTGAAATCCCAGCGGTAGAAGAAAATAAAAAGTATTTGCAAACGAAAAAAGAAAAATTTCATCATTTATTATCTAATTAAGAGAGGAAGAAGAATATGACTACGTTTGAGGGACAGCTTATTGGAAAAGGAATGAAAGTTGGTATTGTCATTGCCCGATTTAATGAATTTATTAATGCCAAACTGCTCAGCGGAGCTATGGATATTTTAATCCGTCATGGCGTACTGGAAGAAAATATTGATGTTTACTGGGTACCAGGGGCATTTGAGATCCCTTTTGTTACAAAGAAATTAGTCAGTGCCAAAAAGTACGATGGATTAATTACTTTGGGGACCGTTATTCGAGGTGCGACAACTCATTATGAACTGGTCAGTAATGAAGTAGCAAAAGGTGTAGCACATATTGGACTGGAAGCGGATATTCCCGTGATGTTTGGTGTGCTGACTACTGAATCCATTGAACAGGCGATTGAGCGGGCAGGAACAAAAGCTGGGAACAAGGGTAGCGAAGCAGCGCAGGGATTGATTGAGATGATCTCACTAAATAAACAGTTGATTGGATAAAAATATAATCAACTGTGAGAGGAAGGGCTGCTCGTTCTTTTTATTGAAGTACACAGATTAACATTTTCTATCATTTTCTTGGACAAAAGTACCAAATCATTTGTGTAAAACACTAGTGACTATAGCATAATAATGGGATATCTTTGTGCATAAAAATATTTTGATAGAATTTTAATGGTTAAGTAGTAATAGTTGCAGAGTAAAGATTTTTGTATAGTGAATTGAGAAGATGTATGTATATCAGTCAATAAAAATAGATTCCCCAACATAAAAAGACGCTCTTTTCCACCTTTCAGATGGGAAAAGCGTCTTTTTATGTTGGAGGAAGGAATCTATCCTTGTGATTTATTTAGCTGTTTCTGCTTGTTTGACAAATTGCTTAGGGGTTTTTCCAGTATACTTTTTAAAGGTCTGAACAAAGTATTCCGGGGCATTGCTGTAGCCGGTCAGATTGGCAGCTTCATAAACTCGATAGCCCTTTTTCAACAGATCAATGGCTTTTTCCATGCGATAGGCAGCCAGCTTGCTGTTAAAGCGTTCACCTGTTTCTTTGAAGTAGATCTTCCCGATATATTCGGGATTCAAAAACAGCAGATTGTTGGAAATCCATTTGAGGGAAAGGTGTTCCTGACTATAGTAGCTTTCAATAATGATATTGACGTTTTGAGCAATACTTGTATTTTCACTCAGACAGGTCTGCTTTTCAAACAGCTCGATCCCGTGAATCAGCAGATACTGCAGCTCACGGCAGTCACTTAGCAGAATCACCTTTAAGGAATAGTCATCGAAAACAGAATCTTTTTTCAGGGAGTACTTCTCAAAGAGAAGATTCAGCAGATCGTTCACCTGCAGCTGCAACAGCTGCACAGGATAAAAAGTTAACTGACACTGCTCGAAAAACCCCTTCACTGTAATCTTGCACTTAGTCAGCTCACCTTGAGCCAACAGGTGAAGGAATTGGTCTTTGAATCCGGAGAACTGTTCATTGCTGTACACGACATCTTTGATTTTCAAGTGAGTTCCGTTAAAAAACTGCGGTGAATCAAAGTAGTAGGACTTGTCAAAATTTCCACGGCTGAGTTCAAAGCAGGTCTGAAGCTCCTGCTGACTATTAATTGTTTGGTAGAAAAAAAGCCCCTTATTTAGTTGGTTATTTTGCTTCAGCTGTTCAAAAAGTTCCTCAAAATTCTGATTTTTCGGTGTAGTAATCAAGTATCCGGTATCTTTGACATACCCTGTGATCAGATGGCTGGACAGCTTGTTTTCCTTAACTGTCTGAGAAATCAGTTGATAGCTGTCACTGTGAAAGGTAATGATTTTGAGTGGAAAGGAGATTACATTGGGCCAAGGATCAATGTCTTCCCGAAGGCTGACGCTGCGTTCAATGCAGCGCTTGATCCAAAGACGGTTTTCAATATCCCGCTGATCCAGCAGCTCGATGGATTCGCTTAAAGCCTGCTCCAGCTTCACACGTTCTACAGGCTTTTCAAGGAAGAAACGCAGACCCAAAGACATGGCTTCTTTGGCATAATCAAAGCTGCCGAAGCCGGTTAGAATAATCATTTGACTGTCAGGCTGACAGCTTTTGATTTTTTTAATAAGTTCGATTCCGTTGAGTCCAGGCATGTTAATATCTGTTACGACAATATCGATTTTCTCAGATTGACAGATGGTTAGGGCCTGTTCGCTGGAAAAAACAGTATGAACAATATCCAGCGGCAGCTCCAACTGTCTGATCAAACCACTGACCCCGTTGGCAATCAGCGGCTCGTCATCTACGATCAGTATGCGTTTTATCATGCTCATCTTCCTTTCGTTCAGTTAAAGGGATCCATATACTGACAGTTGTTTCTTTATAAGCTTGTGAATGAATGGTTAATTTTGCGTCGTCTCCATAATACAATGCCAGACGTTCCTTGATATTCTTCAGTCCAATTCCGTATTGGCTTTTTTGATTGAGATTGGCTTCAAAGCCGGGACCGTTGTCTGTCACTGAGATAACCAGCAGTTCTGCCTGTTTTTCAATTTTTAAGATAATCTGGCAGGAGCCGGTCATTTTTTCAACAGCATATTTGAATGCGTTTTCAATCAGCGGCTGTATGGTCAGCTTGGGTATCTGATGGCTCAGATCTTCCACTAAAATTAGTGAAAGGAATTCGACGCGCTCTCTGAATCTGATTTTTTGGATAGTTACATAGGCTTCGATTAATTCCAGCTCTTCCTGCAGTGTGGTGTTTGGAGACGAGGTATCAATTTTCTTTCGAAACAGCAGAGCGAGTGCGGTAACCATTTCGGAAATCTCCTGTTGATTGTTAGCCAGTGCCAGCCAGTTAATTGAATCCAGTGTGTTATACAAAAAGTGCGGATTCAGCTGTGCCTGCAATGCCACAAATTCAATTTCCTGAGACAGAATTTTCATCTTGTAATTATCGGTAATCAGCTGGTTGATCTCATTGACCATCGCATTGTGGCTGTTATACAAGATAACGATCTCATCATTCTGCTGATCAGGAACACTGATGGGGGTTAAGTCTTCCAGACGTTTGGTGTGAGGGATAGTTGCCATTTTTCCAGCCAGTTCAGTAATCGGACGAGTCAGCTGGTTGGTAAAGCGGTCAATCAGCTGAAGCAGTATTAGGAGAACAAGCCCCAATGCAGCCAGCAGAATTGTTTGGATGCGTACCAAATCCTTCAAAATATTTTTATCCGAAATCAGGTAGATGAAATTGAACGCTTCATGATTGGCAATCGTCACATAGTAGGAAGTCCCCTGATAGTTGAAATGAGTAAAGGTATTGCTTCCCATTGGCAGCTGCTCCCTGAGCTCTGGCAGCAGAGCATCCTTATCCTCTTTTTGCTGCAGCGTATGATGAAAATTATCACTGTAATTTATAAAGAAAAAGAAATCTTCCGAATAATTAGGGTTACTGTTCAGCTCTTCAGTGATAAAGCTGGTATCTACAACAAAGATAATCGTGCCGAGAAAATTCAGTGTTGGTCCGCTTGTTTCAAAAATTTTACGAGCATACACAGCCTGAGACAGGGAATCTGAAAAGAACCAAACCCCTTTGGCCGGCGAATCCGAAAGCTTGTTACTGATGTCGTTAACGGACAGGTCAAGAAGGACATTGCGGCTGTTATTCATAAAGTTGGCAAAATTATCATCCTTAGTATTAAGAAGATAGCTGTTGTTGATATTGCTGCTGTTTCTGGTTAACTGACTGACTCTGGAATACAGGGAGCGCTTCAGCTGATTTCGTTCTTCTTCTGAGAGATCCTCTGCATTGGCGCTCTTCAGCTCCCGCTGCAGATCATCATCATCGATAGCCCGATATGTCAGCTGCTCTACCTCGGCAAAATGGCTGTAGAGGCTTTGGGAGTTCATAATTGTCTGATTATAGGCACTTTCATAGGTTTGCTGCGCCAGAACTCTGCGCCAGACCAGAATGATAATGAGAGAAAAAATAGCAAATACGATGATAATTCCGCCGATCAGCACACGGAATTTATCGCGAAAGCTCAGCTGTTTAAATGTCCTTTTTATGGTTGTGAGCATGGCGTATCCCACTGCTTTTTCAGTTGTTTTGTTTTTTCGATCATACGACTGTGGAAAAACTCTGTAAAGTAACAGAGCACAGTTGCTCCGCACAAGAGAAGTAAGCTGCTCTTCTGGCTAATCAGCAGCCACAGGGCATAGACTGAAAGTACATTGGTCAGATTTAAATGAGGGAAGCGTGTCAGCATAAACAAGCTCAGTGAAAAATTCTCTTTGGTAGTCAGCTCTGGATTTTTGGCAATATTGAAAAACAAATTCCAGATAATAAAGAAGCCGAACACCCCTGCTGCCAGATACAAGATATTCAGCAGCTGGTTTCCCCCGAGAAATACGTTTGTGATCCGAAAATTCAATAATAATAGACAAAAAAAGAAGGTACTTAAAAGGAAATAGGTGTTTGTCTTAAAGAAGCAGGATTTGTATAAATCCCAGAATTTCCTGATACCGTGATAGTTCTTTTCTTCTCTTAATTCAGAGGTAAGCGTTATCAAAGAAGCCGTTGCCGGAGCGATTCCAAATAATCCCAATCCTAGTGCCGAAAAAAGAAGCCACAACAGATTAAGATAGACAAAATACGCTGTGTAACTAAAAATATCCATTAATGAAGAAGTGAATTTGAACATGAAAGCATCCTCCCTATAAGCCATGTGATTTAGGACCTGCATAAAAACCCTAGTGTATCGACCGATTTAAACCTAAGTTATGCTTCTAATCGAAGAAACATGGAACATATCCAGTAGTATTATATATGAGGCTGATGGATATACTCTAATATAAATGAACAGCAGCTCCTATTCCGGGATGACTATTTACTATTCAAAGCTTGTCGTCTGCATACAGCTACCTCTTTGTATATGGAATAAATTTTAACAAATTTATCCCCATCAGCGCTTCGCATACTAGTAATCTCTTAGTGAGAAAAATAAATGTTTGCCCATTTATTTCAATCAGAGCATTGCATACCATCCCACTAGCTGTTACTGCAACAGTGGGAAATCCTTGTATCTACGAGTCTCACTACATTACACTACACTTCGTTTCGATCTCATCAATTTCTAAATGGCAAAGCCACTAAGAATTGAAGGACTTCGTTTCGATCTCATCAATTTCTAAACGGCAGAGCCATTAAGAATTGACGGACCTTGTTCGATTCTTGATAGTTTTCCGACCGGCCCTAGTATATTTTGAGTATAGCACATCTGGTGTCTATCTTTTTCAGGTAAAAAAAGGGAGGTCGGTTTTTTTACATTTTTCCTCTGATTTTTTCCTTTTTATTCTACAGGAAATGCCATAAAATCAAAGTTGTAAGCGGACACGGAGAGAAAGTATGACTTATAGGAGGAACAAAAAATGAAAAGAAAAATCTTAGCTTTTTTAGGAATCAGTGCACTTGCTTTAGGACTGGCAGCCTGTGGTTCAGGGAGTGAGGAAAAAGAGAAGACAGCTTCCGGCGATGATAAGACAAAGGTCAGTTTTACATGGTGGGGAGCCGAAGTCAGACATGAAAAGTACATTGCCGCAATTGAAGTTTTTGAGGAACAGAACCCGGATATCGATATTGAGTATGAGTATGGTGCCTGGGATGATTACTGGAAAAAGCTGGCGACCAAATCAGCTGCCGGTGAACTGCCTGATGTGATGCAGATGGATGCGTCCTATCTGGCACAGTATGGAGAGAAAAATCAGCTTGCAGACCTGACAGATTTTGTGGTAGACGGCGGAGGTATCGATATTTCCAACATCAATGAATCTCTGATCGAAACTGCAGCAATGAATGATAAGCTGTATGCTATTGCACCGTCAATGAATGCCATGTCCATGCTGGTAAACAAAGGAATTACTGATGAAGCGGGAACAACGGTGGATTTCAGTAAGTATACATTTGATGATTTTGTCAAATCTGTTTCAGATACCCAAAAAGCAACCGGCAAATACGGTTGGATGGATGTTTCTGACAACTCTGTTTTACTGCAGTATTATCTGCGTACTCAAGGAGAAGAGCTGTATAAATATGATTCAAACGGCAAACCCAAACTGGCTTTTTCTGAGAAGAGCTTCGTAACCTTTATGACAGCTATTCAAGAACTTGCCGAATCTGGAGCTCTGCCGACAGCAGAAGTTGTAAACAATCTTAAGAGCTTCGATGAATACCCATTCTCTTTGGGCGAAGCTGCGTATTTACAAACATGGACGAATCAGTACGTAACGTATCAGGAGTCTGCCAGTGACGGAGTGGAGTTCTCACTTGAGCTGCCATTTGATGCAGAAAAAACAGGAGCAATGTACTACCGTCCAACCTTCTATTATTCTATTTCAGAAACGTCAAAGGAGAAGGACGCCGCAGCGAAATTTGTTGATTTTATTGTAAATGATGAAGAAGCCAATAAGATCATTGGAACCGAACGTGGAATTCCAGCGAATGCAGCAGCTAAAGAAGCGATTTATGAAGAAATGACAGAGACAGAAAAAGCAACTTCTGATTATTTGGATAAAATCGAATCAATGGTTGGCGCTGCTTCACCTGTACCGCCGGTAGGGTATTCTGAGTTGAACAGTCACTTTAAAGACCTGTACGCAGAAATCACTTATGCGACCATGACGCCGAAGGAAGCGTATGATGATTTTGCAGCGAAGGCTGAGGAGATATTCGATGAAAACTATGAGTAATTCGATCAAAGGGTTAGGTGGGCGCTTCCGGCGCCTCTCCACCCAAAAACAGGACACAGTATCGGGGTATATGTTTATATCCCCTTTTATTATCGGCTTTTTGACCTTTATCGTGGTACCAATGGGGATTTCCCTGTTTATGGCTTTCCACAATTATGATCTCCTGACTGAAGCCACATTTAGCGGGCTGGATAATTTCAAGAAAATTATTTTTGATGACCCTAAATTTCGTCAGTCACTGGGTGTCACTCTTAAATATGTAATTACCGCAGTTCCGCTGCGTCTGGTCATCGCCTTGGCGGTCGCAATGCTGATTAACCGTCCCTCTAAACTTTCCGGCTTATACCGGGTGCTGTTTTACATACCATCAATCATTGGAGGAAGTGTGGCGGTTTCCATCATGTGGCGCAACATCTTTGGCGATTCAGGTCTGATTAACGGAATACTGACATCAATCGGGATTGATCCGGTTTATTTCTTTAAGAATCCCGGAACAGCTCTTCTGACTTTGGTATTGCTGGCCGGCTGGCAGTTCGGCTCTTCGATGCTGATCTTTCTTTCAGGGTTGAAGAACATTCCGATTGATTATTATGAAGCGGCCCAGATTGATGGTGCCGGTAAGATTCGTCAGTTTTTTGGTATTACACTGCCTTGCCTGACCCCGATCATTTTCTTTAATCTGGTGATGCAGACAATTCAATCATTTCTGACCTTTACACCGGCCTTTATTATTTCGAATGGGACCGGAGCTCCGCGAAACGGTACCCTGGTTTACTCATTGTATGTCTATCAAAAGGCTTTCAATGATTTCAAGATGGGGTACGCATCGGCATTGGCCTGGATTTTACTGATTATCATTGGGCTTGTGACCTTGGCGTTGTTTGCGTCATCAAAATTCTGGGTATTCTCAGAATCAGAGGAGGTATAGGAGATTATGCAACAAGTGAAAAAACAAAGCATTATTTTTGATGTCTGTATTTTGATTATCGCCCTACTGATGCTTTATCCGATTTTTTGGCTGATTTTCAGCTCACTGAAACCAAATACGGATATCTTTAAAACCGCCACGGAGCTGTTCCCGCGAGAATGGACCCTGGCGAATTTCACCAAGGGCTTTCAGGGTATTGCAGGAACGCCTTTCCTGACCTATATAGGCAATTCACTGAGAATCTCATTGATTGCTACGGTTGGGGCTGTTTGTTCCTCTGCGGTTATCTCCTATGGATTTGCCCGTATTCCTTTCAAAGGGAAGGGCTTCTGGTTTGCCTGTGTACTGGTTACCATGATGCTTCCTCAGGAAATTATTATGGTACCGCAATATCTGTGGTTCAATAGGCTGAACTGGGTCAATTCGATTTTACCAGTAACCGTTCCTTCTTATTTTGGACAGGCCTTCTTTATTTTCCTGATGGTGCAGTTCATTAAGGGAATTCCAACGGACCTGGATGAAGCAGCAAAAATTGACGGTTGCGGCCGGATCGGAACTTTTTTTCGGATTATCCTTCCTCTGATTAAGCCTGCTTTGGCAACTTCAGCAATTTTCTCTTTTTACTGGAAGTGGGAAGAGCTGATTGGTCCGATGCTGTATTTGACGAAACCGGAAAGCTACACTGTTTCTATTGCATTGAAGCAGTTTCTTGATTCCTCAAGCAGCTCCAACTGGGGCGCAATGTTTGCCATGTCAGTTGTTTCTCTGATTCCAGTGCTGGTTATCTTTTTCATGTTTCAAAAATATATTGTTGAAGGGATCAGTACTACAGGGCTGAAGTAAAGAAAGGTGATAGAATGAAAAAAGATCACAACGTAGTCGAACATATTGTTTCAAAACAGATAATTCAGGAAAAAATAGCACTGGTTATCGAAAATCTTACAACGATTCAGGATAATGGAGATTTCTTTATACATTTTGAGGATGTAGTCGTTGATGACAAGAGCTGGGATGTCTGGAACTGGCCTCAAGGTGTTGGGTTATACGGCTTGTATAAGTATTATGAGCTGACAGAGGACGAGCAGGCATATCAGGTGGTTCTTGAATGGTTTGAGAAACAGCTGCAGACGGGCGCCCCTCCCAAAAATGTCAATACGATGGCTCCTCTTCTGACAATGGCTTTCCTGTATGAAAAGACAGGAGATCAACGTTATCTGCCTTATTTAGAAGTATGGGCTGAATGGGTGATGAAAAAGCTTCCGCGCACCCGCGAGCACGGGTTCGAGCATCTCACCTATGGACCTGAACGCTTCCAGCAATTGTGGGATGATACCCTGATGATGACAGTGCTGCCGTTGGCCAAGATCGGTCGACTGTTGCAGCGTGATGATTATCTTGAAGAGGTTAAGCGGCAGTTTATGCTGCATATTAAATACCTGACGGATCGAAAGAGCGGGTTATGGTACCATGGCTGGACGTTTGAGGGAAATCATAATTTTTCTGAAGCATTGTGGGGTCGGGGCAACTGTTGGATTACAATAGCGATTCCCGAGGTAATTGATATTCTGGATTTGAAGCCGGGAGATGGTTTCCGTGCCTTTCTTATTGATACTCTGGAGCGGCAGGCAGCAGCCTTGGCTGAATATCAGCATGCATCCGGACTGTGGTCCACATTGATCAATGAACCGCAAAGCTATGAGGAAAGTTCGGCGACTGCCGGCTTTGCATACGGAATTCTAAAAGCTGTGCGCAAAGGATACATTGATGAGAAATATCAGATGAACGGCGAACGTGCCATTCAGGCGCTGGTTGATCAGGTAGCAGCTTCCGGCGAGGTGCAGCAGGTTTCTGTGGGTACTGCTATTGGTGAGAATCTGGATTACTACCGGACGATTCCGTTGACTTCCATGGCTTATGGTCAATCGCTGGTTGTTTTAGCATTTTCGGAATATCTGTATGACTTTATTTGATGGCTGCCAGAGGAGTTTCAAGAAAAAAGCTCCTAACTTTGAGCTGTTTTGGAACTTTCCGGGAAATGATGGTACAAACGGGTTGTCCATTCGATCGGCTTTGATCTCATGCAGAAGGAATGGTTGGCATTCATTGCAGATAGTTGTCTTGAGTCATTTCAGACTTATGGGATCAGCCTGTAAGCAAAACAAACGATCATGATAAAAGACTGGGACGGGACTGAAACCGAAGTCCCGGTCTTTATTATTTGTTAAAGAAGGGAAGGTCTTATGAAAATTTTGTTAGCCGGAGATTCAACCGTTGCGCACTATGGTTCCAAAAATCATCCCATGAGCAGCTGGGGGGATGGACTCAGCAAAAAATTGAAAGAAGAGCATCCGGAGATTCAAGTGGAAAATTTTGCCAAGTCAGGTGCTACTACTCGCTCCTTCGTAGAGGAAGGTTGGTGGGAGCAGCTGATTGAAGCAATCGAAAACAATGATATTGTAGTCATTCAATTTGGGCACAACGACCAAAAATTCATGAGTGGAGTTTCTCCTAATGATTATTATCGCAATCTGCAGCAAATGGTGCTGACTACCCGGAAGGCAGGTGGACAACCGGTACTTTGTACACCGCCGGAACGGTACGAAATTCAGGAAGGAATGCTTCAGCATACCCTGGAGCGGGAGTGTTTGTTAATTAAAAGGTTGGCCAAGGAGCAGGAGATTCCCTTAATCGATTTGAATGAGTATTCTTATTTTTATTATTCTTATTCACCGAATATTGAAGAGACCCATTCTTATTTCACCTGGCTGGCTCCCGGAGAAGCAGCAAATTATCCCGGAGGCAGTTACGATGATACGCACTTTTCTGTTAAAGGCGGAGATATTTTGGGACGTTATGTGTATTTACGTTTGCAGCCTTTATTAAGAGAAGCCGGGTCAGAGACATTATTTGATGATCTCTACTACGGTGCGTGTATGTATCCTGAATTGTGGGAGGAGGAGATTGTCAAAGAAGATATTCAGCATATGAAGTGCTT
This sequence comes from Enterococcus sp. BWB1-3, assembly GCF_016745275.1. Taxonomy (GTDB): domain Bacteria; phylum Bacillota; class Bacilli; order Lactobacillales; family Enterococcaceae; genus Enterococcus_L. The sequence goes on along the minus strand of NZ_JADOEP010000020.1, from coordinate 15,548 downwards.
GGGCATGAATTTTGCTCGTATTGGAGAGTTTATCTGGAGTAGTCTGGAACCCGAAGAAGGGGTGTATGATTTTTCAACACTGAGGCATTATCTGAAATGGTATCACGAAGCAGAGATTCAGGTGCTTCTTTGTATTCCAACACCTACACCGCCGCGCTGGCTGACCGCGGACCATCCAGAGCGCTGTATTCACAATCAGGATCAAACTATTATGGTGCATGGCTCCCGTCAGCATGTTTGCACTAATCATGCGTACTTCCGTCATCGTGCTTATTTATTAACCAGAAAAATTGCTCGACTGACAAAAGAGTTTGACAATATTATAGGGATTCAGCTGGACAATGAATTTAAGTGTCATGTGGACCTTTGCTTCTGTTGTTCCTGTCAGGAAAAGTGGCACAAAGCACTTCAATCAGAATATGGAAGAATTGCCTATCTGAACCAGCAGTGGGGAACTAAAATCTGGAGTGAGGAATACACCTCTTTCGCTGAGATTCCGCTTCCGCTAAGAACACCCTTTGTTCATAACTCCTCCCTGATGAATGCGTTTCGGCTCTTTACTGCTGAATCTCTCAATGAATTTGCTCATGGGCTGTGTCATATGATTCGTATGGAAACGGATATACCGATTACTCATAATACAGCATTGGGCTTTCACCTGATGAATCAGGAGCTGTTCAGTGAGTTGGATTTTGTATCCTTTGATACCTATGCACCGGCAGCAAATTATCCCGGGTTTACATTAAATCTGGATCTTTGGAAAAATGTGAAAACAGATGTATCGGAAGTAATGCTGCTGGAGACGAGTACGTCGCATGCTGGACATATCGAAAACTACATTGCTCCGCATCCTAATGGTTATCTGACTGCTGAGGCATTTGCCGGTTTTGCAGGCGGACTGAGAAGCTTTTGTTACTGGCATTTCCGTGGTCATCGCTTCGGTGTTGAGCAGCCGCACAGTACTGTCGTGACTCCTTGGGGCAAACCGGGGAAAGGTTATCAGGAAGTGGCGGAGATTGGAAAGATGCTGCAGCGGCTTAAGCCTCAACTGTTATGCAGTATCCATCAGCCGGCGACAATCGGGCTGATTTATTCCGATTGTGCCAAACGATTTTTTACAATTGAATCTGGAGGTATCTATGATTATCGCAGCTTGATCACAGAGTACTACGGCTCTCTGATTCATCAGGGGGTGTCGGCGGAGATTATACAGGAAAGCAGCGATTTCGGTTCCTTTGAAATATTGCTGGTTCCGTTTATCCGCTATATCAGTCAGACGCTGCTGGAAAAGCTGAAAGCTTTTGCTGAAGACGGTGGGCGCATTGTTTTTGGTCCGCTGACTGGCGATCGTACGGAGATGCTGACCTGGCCGGAACATAATGGTCTGGATCGGCTTGGTAACTGGCTTGAGGTTGAGAATATACTGCAGTTTGCGACTTCTAAAGAGCAGCCCTGTTTGTTGGAAAATTCAGAGGAAGTATTGGCAGGCTTGGTCTCTGTTCTGACTCTGACTGATAAATGGCAAGTTCTGCGGCGAACTGCTGAAGGAAATGCGATGTGGGCGAAACGTCCTGTGGGTACTGGCGAAGTTTTTTATTTAGGTGGTTTGCCTGAAAACCTGAACAGTTCCACCTCTTGGCAGCAGTTTGTGATGAAGGAAATCAGGTGTCATGATCGGGATATTGCGTATGTGCAGATATCTGATGGTCTGGTCAAATATCAGCGAATTGAACAGGAAACAGGTGTACGGCAATTCTATCTGGTCAATTTAAGCGGAGTGTCTGCAGAGTATCAACTGATTAAGGAAATGGAAATGGAGAGCGGAGTATTGCTTTCCATGGGAGCGCATCAGCTGCAGGCGTATGAAACCTTGCTGCTGAAATGCTCAGACTAGGAGGGAAAGACATGTTAAATTATGCGATTCGCGGACATGATCTGACAACATGCAACACGATTGAAGAAATGGCAGAACAAGCAGCAGCTCAGGGCATTTATTCTCTACAGCTGGCACTGGGAATCTCTTTTCCGGAATGGTCTGGAGCAGATAAATTGAATCCCGGAATGGGTAGGTTCATAAAACGCAAGCTGGCCGAGAAGGGAGTTGAGGTGGGACTTCTAAGTTGTTACATCAACATGATTCATCCTGATCCTGTTCAAAGAGAGAGCCTGCTGCAGCGCTTTGAAGCATATCTGAAGTATGCACACTATTTTGGTGCTTCAATGGTTGCATCTGAAACCGGCTGTGTCCTGCCGGAGATATACTATACTGAAAAAAACTTTACTGAAGAAGCCTTTGAAGATCTGGTTTCCGTCATTAAACGTCTGGTTGAGACTGGTGAGAAGTATCAGATGATGGTTGGGATTGAACCTGGGCTAAATCATCCGCTGTATTCCGTTGAGCGGGTGAAACAGCTTTTGACGGCTGTTAAATCTGATTATCTGGGTATTATTTTAGATCCTACCAATTTGATTCACAGCGGCAACGATCAGGAGCAAGTTGGGATTGTTAAGGAAGCCTTTGAAAGCTTTGGCGAAAAAATTGTTGCTGTCCACTTGAAGGATTTTGAAATTCAAAAGGATCGAATTGTCCCTGTAAATCTTGGAGAAGGCCGGATCAACTATCTGGCAATTCTTGAAATCATTGAAAAGTACCGCCCACTTTCCTATGTTGTTCTGGAGGAGACTAAAGATGATGGAGCAGCCAGAGGACTAAAGCTGATTAACGAAAGGAGACAGGGCATCTTATAAAATGGTAAGTTTGTTTTATAGAGTATTGGGAAGTGGAGAAGAAATAACCAGTCTCATAGATAAAGAGATAATACAGGAGAGGAGCAGTTGAAAGGTGAAAAAAGCGTTTGTTATGCAGGTCTACCCTGATAAACACCAGGAATATGAACAACGGCACGCCCAACTCTGGCCGGAGATGCGCCGGATGCTTAATGAACACGGGGCAACCAGCTACTCCATTTTTTTAGAAAAGGAAACCAGCCAGTTGTTTGCTTATCTGGAAATAGAAGATGAACAACGTTGGCGGGAAACAGCTGCTGCAGAGATTAATCAAAAATGGTGGGAATATATGGCGGATATTATGGAAACGAATGAAGATCATTCGCCAGTTGCTGCTGATTTGATAAAGGTATTTGAGCTGTAGACACTAGTGTATACTGCGGCAGAAAAGAAAGATATCAACTCAGGGAGTAAAGCAGCCAACCATGATCGGGGTATATAGAAAAAGTTTAAACGTGCATAATGTATATTGGAAGATCAGCCGTATCCGAATGAATGGATACGGCTGTTTTGACGGTGAAAAGCCTGCTTGGGTTATAAATCTGAATCAGTATCTCGCTTAATCTCTGTTTTGATAAATAGATTGTTGTATAATTAAGAACAGTAATGACTTGAAAAAGATAGGATGAAGTCCGAATCGCTCACAAGATTATTTGGATGATGTTCTTGTTCGAATGGCATATGCATCCCAGTGTGCTAGAAGGGAAATACGATTTCTTTGCCTCAGACAATTTCTGTCATTTTAGAAGGACTCCTTCATGGTAAAAGCAAAAGTATTCGTGAATTTTACGAGATTGAAAATCATAAACAACTATTTGAGTACTTGGAAAAACTGCTGAGAGAAGAACATCCGCTGATTGTTCAGAAAATTAAGAGAATTCATATTTTGTTAACTGATTGACTTCTGTTACGAAGAGATGGCTGTATGCGTATGACAATCTTTGAATGTGAAGAATTCATCTCCTAATAGGAGCAGCTGTTCATTTATATTGGCGCATAACTTAGATTTTGATCGGTCAACACATTAGGCTGCTTATTAAAAACGATATAACAGCATCCAACAACTTCATATCAGAGCCTTAAAATTAATGATTAAATAGATAATTATGGTAATGAGGCATCTAATTACTAAATGGTTTAGATAGTTAAATCGCCAGTGAAGAATGTTAAAGAGCTTTGTTCAAAAGAATACAAAAACTATCAAAGAAAAGTAAGGTGATCAAGATGAATAAAAAGAGAAAAAAAATAATACAGAACAATGAAATATCAGAAATAGCGATATATTCCTTGGCAGGGCACAGACAGAAGATATTGATGGAGGGAAAGAAGGCGACAAATCCAGTTGTGATTTTTTTACATGGCGGGCCTGGAGTACCTTTTCCTTTTTGTGCGGGAAGCCGGGGGATGTTTCCAGAATTTACAGATAAATTTATAATGGTATATTGGGATCAGTTGGGATGCGGGATTAACAATTGCAGGTTAGACAAAAATTTTAAGATTAACAATTTTGTAAATATGACTATAGATTTAGTTACAAAGGTCAAAAAGAAATTCCCTGAAAATCAGATTACTCTTTTTGGTATATCCTGGGGGTCTATTCTGGCAGCTAAAGCAGCTGAAAAAGCCCCGCATTTAGTGGATAAAGTACTTATATACGGGCAGGTGCTAAAGGAACTGGCATTTAATGAGGAAACATTTGGTACGTTACTGAATGCTAAAATGTCTGAGAAGAAAAAGCGACAATTAAAGTCAATGTGGGAAAAAGAACCAAAAACAATAGAAGATTTAGAGAAAGTTATGGGGTGGATTCGAAAATATACAGACGGATATCTTTCAAAAGAAGGGGAAAAGATGTCATTAAGTAAATTATTATTAGGAATTTTAAACAGTCCGGATTATACATTGAAAGATGCAAGAGCTGCAATTATAAACAGAAGTATGAGAAATAGAGGGTTATTGACAGATTTAATGAATGTAAATTTAACTGAAGAGTTAAAGAATATGCAGGTACCATACCGTATTTTACAAGGAGATACTGATAGTGTAACTTCAACGATGATGGTTAAATCCTTCGTGAATAATAGTAAAAACTCTAATTTAAGTGCAAAAATAATTGAAAGGAGTGGACACATTCCAAGTATGGAAGGAATGCAGCAGATTTTAAAAGAGGCAGATTTATTTTTGGAAATCAAATAAAAATATGAATGAATATACAAACCGGAAAATTGGATAGTAGCCGCCATGTTTAATTAGTGGAAGCAGGTAATTTGGGTTTAGTTACCTATTCATGGATGGTAATGGAAAAATGGTTTTGCTATATCTTAGTATGTGTTATCTACAAGCTTCAATTGTTATGTGAAAAGAATGGCGTGGACAATTAAATTATAAACGGATGACCAAATTTCAATAGTTGAAAAGAACTGCCTCCCAGCATATTTTGGGGGCAGTTCTTTTGTTTCAAGCTGCATTTTCTGTTCACGTAACGTTTTGCTTTTCTTTGGCTTACTTTTACTCATCATTTGCCAGCTTAGTATAGTGTTCCATCGTCATTGCAGAAATATTCTGCATATGTCGGTAAATATCTGCCAGTAAGGTTTGAGAAATTTGTGCCAGTTTTTCGTATTCTTCCGAAGTCAGCTCTTTCATCTTTTGTTTTTCTATAAGCTCTTGTTTAGTTTGGAGAAGATAGGCGTTGTCGCTGAATAAAATACTGACCTCAACGGATTTATAGATACCGTGAAGCTCTTTAAAAATATCCAAAGGAATAAATTTTAAGTAAATCGCATAAAAATCAGTAATCTCCTTTCGCATATAGTTGCCGATTTCTGTTGAAAGCTCCAGAGCGGAAAGATGAGAGAGATTCTTTCCGAGGAGTTCCAAATTGTATGATTTCATTGAAGGAGTTAAATGCTCGGCCAACAGTGTGCTCTCCCAGAATTGAGCGGAAAGTGCGGTTTTCCGATGGGCATATAAGTTGTAAAATGCTGCATCAACATCTTCATAAGTGTTTGTTGAAAAGTTTTCCAGCAAGCAATATTTAATTGTCCAGATGAGCTGTACCTGTTCTTCTTTAGCGATGGAAAAATAGTCTGTATCTTCCCGTAACTCTTCTATCTTTTCCTCCCGCTTTCGTAAAAAGCCTTCCAGAAAAAAAACAGTGGCATAAACCTCTACTGGTGTAAAGGCTAGACCGGAAATCAGATTAAGCAAAATGCCTCGAGGGGATTCACCAAAGAACAATAATAAAAGATTGGTTAACGCAAATAAAACAAACAGTAACAAGATAAAAAAAAGCTGTTGCCGGTCTCTTTTCAATATCCTTCATCTCCCATCGTTTTTCTGAATACAAACAAAACGGTTATTCCGGTTCCTAACTTTATAAGTGTACCACGGCTGGTAAAAAAGGTCTGGTCCGAATAACTTTGGATGAAGTTTTGGAGTTTTCACGAAAAATTATTTTACAACAGCTTTGTTTTTCTTACTTAAAAAAATATCAGGAAAATCAATAGCTGATAAGGGAATAGTCAGATGGGGAACAAGATGGAAAAAAGTTTTTACTGTAAAAACAGGATATTTTTTTTAAATAACAAAATCTGAATCTTTGACCAGATTTTTACATAAGGATATACTCAACTTAACAACAGAGAATTACGGAATTCTCTGTCATTTTTCATCAGACTCAAAAAGGAAAAGAAAATTTACTTTTTTTCAGTCCTGTATGAAAAAGTTGATCTCAGGATGAATCATTTGTTTGTTATAGTTTATCTTGAAGAAAGGGTTGGCTAATATCCCTTTTAAAAAACACAAAATAATGGGAGTGATTAAAATGAGTACATCAAGATTGGTAAGGACGTTTGAAGAGTTGGTAACAATTGATTCGGTTTCAGGAAATGAAGCAAAGGTTCATGAATTTTTGAAGGAAAAATTTGTCTCCTTTGGAATGACAGTTACAGAGGATGAGAGTATGGAATCAACAGGCTTAGGTGCAAATAATATGATTGCCACACTTAAAGGAGCTGTCGGGAAAGAACCGCTGATGTTTTCTTCACACACGGATACAGTGACACCGGGAAATGGTATCGAGATGATCGAGAAAGACGGCGTTCTCTATTCTAAAGGAGAGACAATTCTTGGAGCAGATGACAAGGCTGGAATTGCGATTATGCTGGAAGCAATTCAGCGGATTAAAGAAGAAGGAATTAAAACTGGTGATTTGGAATTTGTCCTGTCTCCGGGTGAAGAAATCGGCTTGATCGGCTCTTCTGCGCTGAATATGGATTTAATAAAATCCCAAATCGGCTATGTACTTGACAGCGGAGGTTCTGTAGGACGAGTAACAGTTGCCAGTCCGACACTTTATATGTATGACGCTGTAATAACCGGAAAGGCCGCACATGCGGGACTTGAGCCTGAAAAGGGTGTTTCAGCTGTGGCAATTTTGTCAGATGCATTAAAGAAAATAAAAATGGGCAGAATTGACGAGCGGACAACTGCCAACATAGGAGTTATCCAGGGGGGCGAAGCCACGAATATTGTGATGGACTCGCTTCTGGTAAAAGGAGAAGTTCGTGCAATCGATCCTGAAAAAGCAGAGGAGCTGATTGCTGAAATGACTGCAGCGTTTGAACAGGCAGCCTCCCTTCATGGTGGAACAGTGGAGATCACCATAAAGAAAATGGCGACAGGATTTGATGTTGATAATGACGAAAAGGTTATGCAGCTGCTTTTGTCAGCAGGTGAAGCGCTTGGTTATGAAGTGATCAGAGAAACAAGCGGAGGAGGAAGTGACGCCAATGTTTTCAATGAGAAAGGAAAGCGTGTGGTCAACCTTTCGATAGGTTATGAAAAAATCCATACAACGGATGAATATATTCCGGTAGCAGAAATGGAAAAGGCAGTTTTGCTGGTCATGGAGCTGGCTAAGCAGTCACCGGAGAGAACAGGGGTGTGACAATGAAAAAGCAGGGAACACAAATTTTAAAGATTGCTGCAGCAGTTTTGCTGCTGGCAATCAGCATCAACATGTTTCTGGGGCCGCATCATATTGCGGCCGGCGGGGTGAGCGGTATTGGGATTTTGCTTGAATACATGCTTGGAATCAATAGAGCATGGGTGGTTCTGTCATTTAATGTGGTATTGCTGATACTTGCTGCAATTTTTCTTGGAAAAAAAGTTTTTTGGAATACGTTGTTCGGCAGTATATTATTTCCGCTATTTTTACGTGTTGTTCCTGAGATTATGCTGACAACGGACCGTTTATTATCAGTGATATTTGGAAGCATCATTTTTGCAGTAGGTGTAGCTCTTTTATACAAAATACAGGCATCCAGCGGAGGAACGACAATCCCGCCACTGATTTTTGAAAAATATTTCGGTTTAAATACATCTATGGGTCTATTCTTAACGGATGTGGTAATTGTCTTTATGAGTCTTTATGTTTTTGGATTTGAGGAGTTTCTTTTTGCCATTCTGTCTATAGGAATTACATCAGTTGTTATGACCTATATTGAAACTGGCTTAAAACGAAGAAAAGCTATCATGATTATCAGTCAGTCTCATGCAGGAGATATGAGAACACAACTTCAGCATGAGATGAACCGTGGGTTGACGATTTTTGATATTCGAGGCGGAAAAGATGATGAAGGCAGAGAAATGATTTTGATGGTTGTTGCAGATCAGGAATATCCTCGAGTAAAAAGAGTGATTGATCAAATTGATCCGGACAGCTTTGTGATTACTTACAATGTTGCTGAAGTACATGGATTGGGCTTTACGTATCATCCAATCCAGTAGGAGAAAAAGGAGGAAATAAAAATGGAACCAATATTGGCTTTTACAATTGTTATGTTAATTTGGACAGTGGGGGAACTGGTTTCGTCGAAAACAAAAGCATTGATTTCAATGATGCTTGTAGCATCCATGATTTTTCTAATCGGATTTGCTGCAGACTTGCTGCCTCATGATCTGATCCAACAATCCGGACTGCTGGGGTTGGGGAGTGCGGTAGTGGGCGTAATTATTGTTCACCTTGGAACAATGATGAGCTTTGAAGATTTGAAGGCGCAGTGGCGAACTTTTGTGATCGGTTCAATTACTGTAGTGGTTATGTCTCTGGTGTTGATTTTTATTGGAGAATTAATCTTTGACCGGAATATTGCAGTTGCCGGAACAGCAGCGATTACCGGCGGAACGTTGTCCATTCTGATGGTTCAGGAAAAAGTTACAGAGATTATGAGCGCTGGAGGAGATTTAGGTCTGCTGTCGGGATACCTTTTAGCGGTTTTCCCTCTGCTGATTCTCAATCTAAAGAATCTGGTCGGATTTTTAGTAACTGCAAATATTTTAAAGAAAGAAGCTACACGGGTGCAGGGAGAGTATCGTAAAGGAAACCTGACGTTCTATGAAAATGAAGTGAAGGAAAATACAAAAGAACAAAGCACAAGTATTCTTCCGGAATTTCTTCAGACTGCCTATGGTACGTTATTCATTTTAGGAGCTACCGTTTATGTAGCCAGGCTTTTAAGCGATTTGACGAATGGAAATATTAATACCTTCGTGATTGCTTTGCTCCTAGGTATTATCTTGAGACACTTTAAAATACTGAAGCCCAATGCATTGTCATCAACAGATGCTTTTGGTTTGATGATGGTTTCAATAATGGTTATTGCCTTTGGACCTTTGGCGGATATTGTTCCAGCTGATCTTCTTAATCTGGTTGGACCTATTGCTTTCTATCTGGCAGCAGGAGTCCTGGTAATTTTCCTAATCTCTTATTTCCTTGGAAAAGCGGTCGGCTATTCAGGACCATTGTCTATCGCTGTTGGGATGACGACACTCTTTGGTTTTCCGGGAACAATGGTCTTAACGAAAGAAGCTGCAGCAGCAGTAGGTGAATCAGAAGAGGAGATTGCTGTAATTGAGCAAAATTTACTTCCGATCATGGTAACGGCAGGATTCTCAACGATTACAGTCACCTCTGTACTTACAGGAGGATTGATTGTCGGACTGATGCTTGGTTAACTGAATAACCGAAAAATAGTATGCGGTGAGAGCTGATAGTTGCAGCTCTCCCTGCCTTTCCGGCAAAAAGTATGAGTTGTTAGGTAGAAGGGATGGAAACGATGAATCAGTCACTTTCACATTGTCAAATGGAAATTCGCAATGCTCAATTTTTTTTTGAGTGCGCGATGAAGGAATGCGAAACGAAGTTTAATATATTACTTGCCGAGTTGTCTTTGAAGAATGAACATACGGCGATACAGCGAATAAGCTCCAGAGTAAAAAGCAGCAGTTCGATTTTTGAAAAATGCCGAAAAAAGAAGCTGCCTGTGACAACTGACAGTATTTTAAACGGAATTTTTGATGGAGCTGGTGTTCGAATTATTTGTTCCTACATTGATGATGTTTACAGAATTAGAGAGATGTTTTTAGGACAGGATGATGTAGTTCTTGTGAAGGAAAAAAACTATATTCAATGTCCCAAAGAAAATGGCTACAGAAGTCTTCATTTGATTGTGCAGATCCCTGTATTTTTATCTACAATGAAAAAAAAGGTGAATGTGGAGGTTCAAATTCGTACTGCAGCAATGGATTTCTGGGCAAATCTTGAGCATGAATTAAAATATAAAAATGAATACAAAGACATGACGCTGATTCAAGAGCTGAAGCATTGTTCAGAGACGGCACACTTGCTGGATAAAGAGATGCTGCATTTAAGAGATAGAATCACATTGTTTAATCATTCGTCTTTATCAGGATAAGAGGTGTAACATGAAAATAAATAAAAAATACATAATCATCACTATTATCGGCTTGGCTGCTGTTTATTTTATCTTCTTTTTTAAATTGCCCAACCGATATATACTGAAACCTGGACCTTTGGGAGATGCCGTTCAGATGGTTTCTGTAGCAAATACACCGGAAACGACAGAAGGGAAGGCCTTTGTCACTACAGTCAGACGACGTCAAGCGACGTTAGCCAGCTATCTGGCAGCTCTGGTCTCTTATTATTCGGATGTGAAAACAGATTACACGAATCAGGGGATCATGGGGAGAGATAACCAGGATATCCAACGAGCCTTTATGGCGAACTCTCAGCAAAAAGCGATCGTTGAAGCTTATCGGGCAGCTCAGATTGAAAATGAACTGAAAGCTGTAGGCATAAGGATTATGGCAGTCAATCGGGAGGCTTCAAGCTTAGATGATTTACGAGTCAATGATATTTTGACAGCGGTGAATGATGAACCGTTTTCGCAGGAAATACTCTCTGCTCTACCAGAACTGCTTCGCGCGGGAGAGACCAAGCTAACTGTTATCAGAAATGGAGAAACAGTAGATTTAACTGTGGAAAAAACAGAGCTGGAAGGGTATTTGTTAAGTGCTGTGCTGGCTATCGAGGAAAAAACACCATCAGTTATGATTGATTCAAAAGGCTTTGGCGGACCTTCGGCAGGAGCAATGCTTACATTGAGTATCTATCAGCAGCTTACCGGTCAGGACTTGCTGCAAGGCCGAACGATTGCCGGAACTGGCACGATTGAAGAATCAGGACTAATAGGTCAGGTTGGCGGGATTTCACAAAAAGTAGCGGCTTCTCACTCCGCAAGGGCTGAAATCTTCTTTGTTCCTGACTGGGCAGACCTTGATGTGACCTCGGAGTCAAATTATGCTGAAGCAGTGAGAACAAGAGATTTTTTGCAGTCGGATATGGAAATCGTTCCGGTAAATAATCTGCAGGATATCATCAGTTATTTAAAAGAAACTCAGTAAGCCCAATACGCAAACGAGTCTATACAATAAGTCCATAGAAAAACACCAATGAAATACCTGAATAGGGTTCATTGGTGTTTTTAGGTAAAATAAAAGAGTACAGATTGTCCCTGTACTCTACCTAGAAAGGACTAAAACAAATGCATACTGATTCTAACATGCAATCAACTTACTTTGGAACTATTCACTTTTTATGTTCCATCAAAAAATAATACCGCAGGGTTCATTAACGACCTCGTTGAAGCTCTCCAAATTTCTGAACCTTATCTGTTTGGCAGACCCAGAGAGTATGACCTGAACGCTATGTTGAAATTACTTTTATTCGCTTACACCCGCAGTGTCTTCAGTAGTCGGAAAATCCAGCAGTTAGCCAAAGAAAATCTTTCTGCCTGTTGGTTGACTCAGGAACTGGTTCCCTCCTATATATCGGTCTAGTATGTTGACCACCTTAAAATTAAATGATGCTTCTAACCCAAGAAATGTGCAGACAGCACGGGAGCAACTCGGCAAAAAACGCCGATTTCATCCCTAACTGGAGTCAAACTAGCTGTAAAAATTATAGAAACAGCTGGTAATTCCCCAGTTGCTTTTGAGGCTGCTCGTTCTTGTTGTTAAAGCATACAAGTTAAAATTTTCTATCATTGAATATCATTTATGAACGATCTCTTAATATAATTTGGTCAGAGCACTAGGATAAGTCATCCGAGATTCATTATAAAGGATTTTTTTTGTTTTTGGATAGTGAATAGTTTAACGCAACATCAAGGATAAAACCAGTGAATAAAATTTCTAGTAAAAATTTCGTTCACTGGTTTTATGAATTTATAAGATGATTTTAATAGGTTTGATACGTAAATGCCCAGTGGTATCTTCTATGGTTAGGAAATACATAGGAGGAAGCCTTTCTTTCATAAAATGACCTGGTATAGCCATTTCTAAAGCTTAAAGATCGCCATTGAATGTTTAGTAATGAAGACCAATCTCTCCCATTGTACAAGATCTGATCAGCAATGTTAGGTACGGATTCTACGTAGGCTCGTGTTTTTGGCTCAAAATTACCAAGTATTTCTGTTAGTGCGTCATTTCCCTCTAAATGGTTTGATATTGCTGTCTCATTCGTTTCTGCAGCTGAAGCAGAATATAGACCTAGACTAAAACAAGAAAAGCTGATAACGAATAAACAAAATGATGTGATAACTTTTTCATAAAAAATTCTTTCTAAACATTTTTTTGAACTCTTTTATAGTACAATAACAAAAAAATGTCTAATTGTTAATAATTTTTTTAATGAAATAGTACAAAATGGAGGTATTTTATGGAGTTGATTATTGAGAATCTTACGGTGAAAATTGGAAAAGAGAAAATTATTGAACATTTATGTCTTCAAGTGACTTCTGGTGAAGTACTGGGTGTCGTTGCACCTAATGGTACTGGTAAAACCACCTTATTTAAAACCATCGGTACATTATTGCCAATTGAACAAGGGCGAATCGTACTCTCCCATTTTGATTTGGAAACAAACCGAAAAATGTATCTGGGCAATATATTCTTTATTGAAGGTGTAGACAATTTATATGAAAATTTAACAGCAAGAGAACATTTAAATTATGTAAACCATATCTGGAAAGGGAAAGATGAGGTTGACAAAATTTTGACCTTGTTACAAATGACAGACTATGCAGATAAACCCGTTAAAAAGCTGTCACTAGGTATGAAGCAGCATCTATTGATTGGCATGTATCTAGCTAGTAATGCAACTGTTTTGCTATTTGATGAACCGCTTAATGGTTTAGACCCAACTAGTGTGGAAATCGTCAATAACTGCTTAAAAAGACTGAGTGAAGAAAATAAAATTATTCTTCTTTCCTCACACGATTTATTTAACTTGGAAAGAACCTGTTCGAGAGTTGTTTTTATGAAAAATAAAAAGATTGCTCGTGTAGTGAAACAACTAACTCATCTCGAAGAAGAATACAAGCTTATTTTTCAAGGAAAGGGGCGCTTGTAGCATGTTCATTTTTGAAATTAGAAAAATATTAAAAGAAAAGAGTTTTTATTTTCTTCTGGCGCTCTTCTTTTTGATGTTATTATCACCAGTTTTTTCAAGAGATACTTTGAATGACCAATTTCAAGCTGTTCAGCTTAAAAGCGTGCTGAAACAAAATAAGGAGAATATCAATCAATTAGCAGATACCCCGGAAGCAAGTACTCTTGTTAAAGATTTAAAGGAAGTGAATCATCGTTTAGAATCAATGCTTGAGGCGATAGAGCAGGGGGATAAGGAAGCATTAGTAAAAACAGAATATGAATTAGAAATGAAAAATTTGGAGGATACACTTTCAGGCAAATTATACGGAAGGCCGTTAGTGGAACAAGAGAAGACAGTGAAAGAGTTACACTTTTTAATTGAAAATCAGATTACACAAGTTGACTACAATAAAACGAAAATGCCTGGTCTGAATTATCTGCATATGACGGTATCATACGGTCTCCCTTATACTTTTTTCTTTATATTTATTGGTTTGATCATTTCAGGAATAATGACTTTAGAAAAAAGGAAGTACACGATTTCATTTTATAATGTACTCCCTGTTTCTCCTTTAAAGAAGATGTTCATCAAAATAGCATCAGGATTCATATATACTTTTTTAGGGACACTGTTCCTTTTCGTTATTGTCTTCCTAATCTTTAGCGCTTTTGAAGGAACAGGTTCACTGGATTATCCAGTTGGGATTATTACTAACAATGGTGAAGCCGAACTTATCACACTTTCTGTGTATTTATTACGCATTTTCGTTTTGTTTAGCTTGTGGTTGCTCTTCTTTTCTTGCCTAAGCTTTCTGATTTCGCTGTTCACAGGGAATAGTGCTGTAAATATGTCAATGCTGTTCTTTTTGATTTTGGGCGCTGAATTTTCACCATTTAAAAATGATTTTCTGATTACTTCTCACGTTAATTTTCCCAACATTGTAGTTGGCGGCTCAGGATATACAGAGCCTATAGGAACAACGATTTCCTTTCCATTTTCAGCAGGTATTATTTTGAGCTATTGCTTAGCTATACTACTTGTTTCCTATTTTGTTTTAAAAAGAAAACGTTGGGTTTTTTAGTGAAGATTGGGACTGCAATGTCATCAAAGTAAGGAATTCAGCAGGTTATTGAGAAATAGAAAAAATCGAAAATAAGCAGGACCATTTGAAAAACTGATCATTTTTTGACAAGCTAAATAAGCCGACACTTATCTGCTTTTAGAAAGTAATGCTATTTTTTGTGGCAGAATAAACGCGGTTTTTTCCAAAGTGAGTTGACTTTCTTGCTCAAAGGCGGTGAACATAGAGTAATAAAACAGTACCGGAGAGAATGATCTTGGACGAATTGATAAAGCTATTGGACGACCATACGACTTACATCGGACATGAACTAATTGAAGATGCTTTTGCTTTTACTATTTGTGTTTCGTCAAATCGACAGATTGCTGCCTGTCCTTTGTTTAAAAGCTAAATTGACTATGGAAAAGACTACTTGAAGAAAGTCCTGAATGTTCAGATTATTATTTCCCCAACACAACGTGTTGCACATGATAAAGAAGATCAAAAAATCTCTCCAGCTAATGAAACCCGCAAAATGACTTTGGAGAAAAAATACAGAAGAATCAAAAGCTTTCTGCCGTAACGAACCGAGATGTACCGATTGTCCGCTAAGTTCCTGCTTGACAGTTGTTTGAGCCCCCTGGTATTGTTCTTGATGAATGTTTAAAATAGTTAAATTTGAGTATTTTTTTGATATCACGAGATATGGTCTGTCGTTCCCTTCTGTTTTTTTGTGTAGTGACTTAATCTTAACAGAGAACGATAGGTTATTTTACTCTGAAATCAAAACCTCCAGTGTGAACTGGAGGTTTGCTCTGCGGCTGAAAGCCTCTATTACCGGCCAGAGCCTGAAAGGCCCACTGAAGAAAGGTCTCCCGCTAGCACCACAATTACTCACGACTC
>NZ_JADOEP010000002.1:169026-281408 GCF_016745275.1 Enterococcus sp. BWB1-3 | reverse complement strand
ACTCCTTTTTGGTTGAGTTTAGTCACTTTAATCTTATAAGGTCGTGTGCTTTTTGTATACCTTAAAATCAAAAAAAGTGGGACAATAATTAGATTTTTTTCTGACTATTGTCCCACACTCATTCTGTTTTTTTTTTAGGTTTCATCATCGGAAGTTTCCTAAAAGGGGGAAAAATGGAAAAGTATTTTATATACTGGAACATGTTCTTAATAAGAAAGCCATGAAGAATATGTGTCAGACCTTTAGGGTATATCTTTTATCACGAAAGCCCAGAAATGGTTGGCGAAGATTGATAGGTACATCAGGGAGTTATTAATCATTCATTACAACACAAAACGAAAAAAAAATATAGAAAATGACATGTAGTGGTTAATCCACTAGAGGGGAAATTAAAGAAACTAGCAATTGAGTAAAACTGTAATGCACAAGGCAAAGAATGTTGGAAAGTCGTATGAAGGAAAACTTCACGTACGGTTTGATGAGGGGGAGCTGAAAGTAAAACACCGAGCCGAGGCTCGGTGTTTGAAATCAGTTTTCTACTCTACTGATTTAATGTTATTTTTAGTATATAACTATGAGTTATTATTTATATACTGCACGTTTTGCAACATCTGATAACCGAACAAACCAAGGTTTATCTAGCACAAAGCTTGGCATTGCTTTTCCATTATTGGCTTTGTAAATATCGTTTAAAATATTAATTTCATCAGGATTCCCGATTGGAGTCAATCCTTTTCCATCAAAATAGTAAACTAACGACTCATTTGTAACTCTAAAAAAACATTGCATTGTAATCTCTCCTTTCGTAGTTTCAGGTTCTTCTTTTAAAAACAGATCAACCTCATCTTTTCTTCGGTTGACCAAACCTTCTAGGATTTGGCCCCCTGCATAAACATATTTTTTCATTTCAGCAGCTGCAGACTGCCATTGCTTTTGATTCAAATAAACCAACAGTTGAGAACCACTAAGAATATTTACTCCTAGATTGAAGTGAAAGCTGACTAAGGCATCAAATTGATTCTGTGTCAATTGAACGGTTACGTAGTTAAAGATACCTACAGCATGGTTTTGCATATCTTCATCCAGAAATACGTTAGCTTGTGCTTCTGTAATGACCAATCCAGCATAGACTCCTTTGGTATGCCCATAACCTATTGTCCAAACTCCAACAGAGTCCTGATAAGCATTCAGCCTTAGAGCTTCCCACTTCTTAATCAAATCCCTTCCTTTTGAGGACGGTTTCATGTTTTCATTTGCCATCTTTTTTATCCTTTCATGCAAAAAACTTATTGAAAGTTTTCTGATTGTGTCTCTATATGAGCACATTGCGTTTTGCAACATCTGATAACCGAACAAACCAAGGTTTATCTAGCACAAAGCTTGGCATTGCTTTTCCATTGTTGGCTTTGTAAATATCGTTTAAAATGTTGATTTCATCGGGATTCCCGATTGGAGTCAATCTTTTTCCATCAAAATAGTAGACTAACGACTCATTTGTAACTCTAAAAAAGCATTGCATTTTGGTGTTCTTTTTTGTCCCATCTTCTTCCTCTAGTGAACTGCTAAATGGTGGATGAATCCAACCTGCTAATTTTCCGTAGGATTCTAAATATTTAATATATCGTTTTTCTGCCGGATAATTGATTGTTGGTGCTGTACCTTTGAAATTTTGATCAACAACCCACATACCTGCCGTGTCAGCAGATAATATGAGACCTGTATGTCCCCATTGACTACCGTATATCTCCATAATGAAAATATCACCTGGCTTCGGATAACTATTGACTGTCTGATTTATCACTTTAAAACCAGCCCTGTTACCAGTACTTAATAAATCAATTGCTCCAGCTCCTGGAAAACTTGTTGAGAAGAGTTCAAAGGCATAAGAATTAATTAGATCAAAACACTGTGCCCCAGCAAAACCATCAAAATCATAGGTTTTTCCAATGGAATTATTTATCCACTGAAGACCCTGAGCTTGTGTCGTCATACTGATTTCTCCTTTCATTTTATTTAGAAATTCAGCGCTGTTATTTCTATATACCTATCATAATACTAATTAGCTTACTAAAACTTTCAAATCACTGTCATTTTACTTTCAAAGTTAAATATGAGAGACGCTTATCTTCTGGCAATTGGAATAAAAGAAGCTATACTTGTAACTGTTTCGGTTTTTGATGCATAAATTACGCAAAATATTAGTTTGAATGGGGAAATACGATAACTTTGAAGTCTAAGTCATGATGGAATAAGTAGAGCTATAGCTTGTTGTGACCTTTCATAGACCCATAAACCAACATATTTCATGAATAGGATAAGGAAGAGATATCCCTTCTTTATCCTGTCCGGTATCAACCCATATAGATCAATATATAATGGCAACGAGCATCGCTCAATCAGCTTTCTATAGTATTAGTGCGTAGGCAGCCAATTTGACTTTATTAATATTAGAACTTTGTGAAAAGCATAGCAGCTTCTGTTGCAATGACTGTAAGAATGAGTTATAGTAATGAAACGAAGTTAAGAAGAAATGAGGAAAACAGGTGGAAAAGATCTCCATTTATGGATTAACAAAAGACGAACTGATCAACTGGTTTATAGAACATGGTGAGAAAAAATTTCGAGCAACTCAGGTCTGGGAATGGCTATACATAAAACGGGTTCGAACATTTGGTGAAATGACGAATCTATCCAAACAGCTGATTGAAGTTCTTGAAGAAGCATTTATCATTAATCCGCTGCGTCAGGTGATTATTCAGGAGTCTCAAGATGGGACAGTTAAATATCTTTTTGAACTTCCTGATAAAAATATGATTGAAACAGTCCTGATGCGTCAGGAATACGGCTTGTCTGTTTGCGTAACAACTCAGGTGGGCTGTAACATCGGCTGTACGTTTTGTGCCAGCGGACTTCTGACGAAACAACGAGATCTGACTGCCGGGGAAATAGTGGCGCAGATTATGGAAGTTCAGCATTATTTTGATGAACGCCAGAAAGAAGAACGTGTCAGTCATGTAGTTGTCATGGGTATTGGCGAACCATTTGACAATTATGATAACTTAATGGATTTTCTGCATGTCATTAATGATGCAAAAGGACTGGCAATTGGTGCACGCCATATTACAGTTTCAACTAGCGGTCTTGTACCTAAAATTAATGAGTTTGCAGAAAATGGTCTGCAGGTAAATTTGGCTATCTCACTTCATGCACCGAATAATGACGTTAGAACGTCCATTATGAGAATTAACCGAAGCTTCCCAATAGAGAAGCTGATGGCAGCAGTAGACAATTATCTTGAAAAAACAAATCGACGAATTACATTTGAATATATTATGCTGAACCATGTAAATGATCGCCCGGAGCATGCCCGTCAGTTGGCAGAGCTTCTGAAGGATAAGAAGAAATTAACCTATGTCAATCTGATTCCTTATAATCCAGTCAGCGAACATGACCAATACAGCCGCAGTGATAAAGCAGATGTATTGGCGTTCTATGATGTTCTGAAGAAAAACGGAGTAAATTGCGTGATTCGCAAGGAGCATGGCACCGATATTGATGCAGCCTGCGGACAGCTGAGAAGCAAGCAAATCCAAAAAGAAAAGAAAGTAACAGCAAAATAGAAAAAAGAAGACTTTGGAATAAAACAAACTCAAAAAGTTAGACCGAAAATCTAACTTTTTGAGTTTGTTGCAGAAGGAGTCTTTTTTTGGTGTCCAATTATTTTTTTGTTAACGAACCAATCCAAACTTGAAATTATCCCGCCAAGCTTCAATTTCTTCTGTCGTGTCAATTTTAAGTAATGTATAAATGGCGTGGGCAAAATCTACTGCTGCGGTTTCATTAGCTGTGATAAATCCTTGGTCGACGACGACCTGAGCTTCTTTAAAATGATCAGCTCCCTGATAAGCCGGTTTCTCATCTTTGAAGTAAGCAAATTCATCTCCGGTATGATCAACGGAATCCAGAAAACCATGTCTGGCTAGAAAAATGGTTGCTCCGCAAATAGCAGCAATGGGTATTTCATGTGTTCTGATTTTTTCAATGAATGTGCTGATTTGCTTATGCTCCGCCACAGACTCTTTCCAGTAAAGACCGCCGGGAATAATCAGAAGTGCAGTCTTTTCAAAATCTTCGAAGCTGTCTATTGTCAGGTCAATCATTGCTCTAAGGCCGCCGATTGAAGCTTTGGGATCGGAATCTATAGAAAGGGTTTTAACTTTGTATGGAGCAGTATGATTGATGTTGGAAATTGCATAGCTGGCTTCCCAATCTGCCCATTCATCGGTTAAAAGCAGTAAAACAATTTTTTCACTCATAAGCATCCCTCCTTATTTTTTTTAGTATACAAGATTTTGGCAGGGAATAGTAGCAGAGAGTGTGAAGAAGTGGGCTGATAATAGATGTTCTTTTTAAGAAAAGAGAAAAACAGACGACCTGCAAAAAAAGAAATGAATGGGGGAAGTTTGGCTGACTTTAGAATCGAAAAGAGGATTTGTGACAGTAGTCTGTCTTGGATATTTGCAACCGAATAAACGGTGTTCCAGTCTGTATATACTTTGAGGATTGGAGCGAGAGCCTTCAATTCTAAATGGCAAAGCCATTTAGAAATTGTTGAGAATCACTATTTTGTAAGAAAGCCTCGGGCTTGCCCGAGGTTTCTTATAGAACACTCATCGTAGTTTAGTTCATACTAGCGTTAAACAGTACTTACCTAGTTCTTAAAACTGGGTACTTCTGTCTCTACGAGTCTCACATTGTTCGATTCTCAATACAAATGTGCACCTATTTGAAAAAGTATTGGCCTGCCTTGCAAGGAACCCCCTCAGACATGCGACGAGCATTCGAAGAAGCGAAGGAGCAAGCCCTTGCAGGACCTTCAGACATGCGACGAGCATTCGAAGAAGCGAAGGAGCAAGTTCTTACAGGACCCTCAGACATGCGATGAGCATTCGAAGAAGCGAAGGAGCAAGCCCTTGCAGGACCTTCAGACATGCGACGAGCATTCGAAGAAGCGAAGGAGCAAGTTCTTACAGGACTCTCAGATATGTGACGAGCAATCGAAGAAGTGAAGGAGCAAGTCCTTGCAAGACCCTCAGACATGCGACGAGCATTCGAAGAAGCGAAGGAGCAAGTTCTTACAGGACCCTCAGACATGCGATGAGCATTCGAAGAAGCGAAGGAGCAAGCCCTTGCAGGACCTTCAGACATGCGACGAGCATTCGAAGAAGCGAAGGAGCAAGTTCTTACAGGACCCTCAGACATGCGACGAGCATTCGAAGAAGCGTAGGAGCAAGCCCTTGCAGGACCTTCAGACATGCGACGAGCATTCGAAGAAGCGTAGGAGCAAGTACTTGCAGGACTCTCAGATATGTGACGAGCTGGAATGGCAACAATTTTTTGACAGTTTCTATAAATAATTGAGGCACATCCGTTTGTTCTGTTACGGTTGCCATTGACAATGAGCCTTCTGGGGTATGTGTTTTCGTCTTGTCGCCTGAGCCTAGAAACGGCACAGACGATTCCCTCCGGATAACATCCCTCAACTCATTGTCAATGGTTCGCTTCGCCAACGAACCACCGTAGATCGTGTTTTTTAACGCTCTATTTTCCACAGAAAAATTGTCAAACAAAGTGTAGCCTATTCAAGCATTCGAAGAAGCGTAGGAGCAAGTACTTGCATTCCTCCTCAGAAAAGCAAAGAGCTGTCACAACCTCTTTGCTTTATATCTCAATCTGTATCACCCGAACTCCCATTTTTTCAATGGTATTCAGAGATTCAGGTGAGGCAAAAGAATCTGTAATTAAATAATCAATATCTTTTATGTTCCCGCTGGTAAAATTAGAAGAAACTCCAATTTTTCGATAATCTGCTACTACAATTACTGGTCCTCTTGTTCTTTCTATAATCAGAGAATTGATTTTTGCTTCATGCAGAACAGGCGTAGTGATGCCATTTTCAAGACTCAATCCGGAGCAGCCGATAATGGAAATATCGGAGGACATTTTTGAAAAAGATTCAATGGCAATATCGCCAACCAGTGCTTCTTTTGGAAATCGAATTTCTCCTCCCGAAAGAATGACTGTTGAATTGGGATTATGATCAATGTTGGCAACTTTCACATTATTTGTAACGATTGTCACGCGCTTTTCTTCCAGTTTTTTTATGGCAGCCAAAGCAGTAGAGCTAGTATTAATAAAAAGAGTATCTCCATCTTTGACGAACTCTGCGGCTTTTTGGGCAATACAGCATTTTAGACTTTCCAGTTCCTTGTTAAACACCTGTCCGTTCTCTTTCTGAAGAATCCTTGCTTTTCCGTGCTCTCTTAAAATCAAGCCCATTTTTTCCATAGCATTCAAATCTCGACGAATAGTAATTTCTGATACAGCTAACATATCACTGATTTCTCTGACAGTAACTATTTCTTTTTCCTTTACTATCTCAAAAATCTGATCTCGTCTGTTCTGAATTGTTTTATACGAACTTTTCATGTTTATTCTCTCCCCGCATTAAACTATATTTATGCACAGTGTTTTGCCTACAGACCGTGACTTGTTAATGAAGTGATTGCCTTCTGATGTATCTCCGCTTTTAATAAGACTGCATCCCTGCATATAAAACAGGTAAGCGAGTTCCCGATTGTTCAGGCGACTTGTATCTACTTGGCTAAAGGCTTCAAGGCTCTTCTTGTTTCTTCCCTGTAAATAGAACTTGATTCCTTCAATTTCATGCCATGAATAGAGTCCGCTGAGCTGCTTCTTTTTCAATGATTTAAGTTTTACTATTGAATTCAAAATATGCTCTGCATTCTCATAATCTTCTAAAAAATAATAGCAATGAAGCTGTGTATGATAGTAAATGAAAAGATAGTCATAGGTTGAACGGAAAAACCTTTCATGTTTTGCTAAGTGTTCCAGGCAATTTCTGTATTCTCCCTTATCAAGAAGAAGCAATGCATCAAAAATATACATAGAACG
Organism: Enterococcus sp. BWB1-3; assembly: GCF_016745275.1. Classification (GTDB taxonomy): domain Bacteria; phylum Bacillota; class Bacilli; order Lactobacillales; family Enterococcaceae; genus Enterococcus_L. The sequence goes on along the minus strand of NZ_JADOEP010000002.1, from coordinate 274,433 downwards.
CTTGAAACCGTTAAAAATATCTTTTATTTCCAGCACCATTTTCAAGTTCTCAGCCCGAGGAATATCACAATCAATCGTTAGAGCATAAATCATCTGTTCATATTTTCTTTTTAAATACTCAAAAAGAAGGACCACTGTCAAAACGATACTGCCGATCAAACCAAAAATAATCTTCGCACCTAGTCCATCTGTATTGCTGACTAAATATATGATATATACCGTGAAAATCAAATAAATAATCCAAAGTAAAATCTTCTTACTAGTATAAAAAAAAGACCAAAATATTTTCTTCATTTCCATCACCTCATCGCAATAATATCACAAAACGTTCTTAAATCAACATTAAAATACTTAAACGATCTAAAAATAATTGTATATCAATATAAATGATCCTAAAAATGTTTAATGATCGTATAAATGGATTGAAAACGGTTAAATTTATTGTAGAATGAAAATGTAAACGAAACAGAAAAAGCAAAATGGAGGTAGCATATGGCAACAATTAATGATGTGACAAAAGAGAGTTGGATTTTAAGCACGTTTCCGGAATGGGGAACTTACTTAAACGAGGAAATAGAAAATGAAGCAGTTAAGGCAGGAACTGTGGCGATGTGGTGGTTGGGTTGTACAGGTATTTGGCTTAAGTCGCATGAAGGAACAAATATTCTTTGTGATCTGTGGTGCGGGACAGGTAAACGAAGCCATGGAGATGGAAAAATGAAAAAAGGGCATCAAATGATGCGAATGAGCGGTTGTGAAAATATGCAGCCAAACTTAAGAACACAGCCGTTTGTCATTGATCCCTTTGCGGTAAAAAATGTAGATGCACTGATTGTTACACATATTCATTCTGATCATTTGGATATTAACACAGCTGCTGCTGTTCATCAAAATTGTCCGGAAGCTCGTTTTATCGGTCCCCGGGAGGTTGTTAATACCTGGCTGAATTGGGGCATTCCTGAAGAAAAAACGACTGTGGTAAGACCGGGCGATCGTGTGACAGTCAAAGATATTGAGGTGGTTGCTTTGGAAGCATTCGATCGTACAGCATTAGTGACATGCGAAAATCCTGAAGTGACTCTGAAAGGAAAAATGCCTCAGGATATGGATGAAATTGCAGTAAACTACTTATTTGAAACATCCGGAGGAAATATCTACCATGCAGGAGATTCCCATTATTCCAATATGTTTGCCAAACACGGGAATGAGCATAAAATTGATGTCTGTCTGGGTGCATACGGAGAAAACCCAAGAGGAATAACAGATAAAGTTACGTCAGTTGATATGCTGAGAATGGCAGAATCATTGAATGCCAAAGTAGTGATTCCGGTGCATTATGATATTTGGGCAAATTTCATGGCTGATCCCAAAGAAATTACTGAAATCTGGAAATTTAAAAAAGATCGTTTGAATTATCAGTTTAAGCCGTTTATCTGGCAGGTTGGCGGAAAATTCATTTATCCGAATGATAAGGACAAGCTTGAGTTCAATTTCTATCGTGGATTTGATGATGTATTTACAGTGGAAAACGATACACCGTTTCCATCGTTCCTCTAATCGTCAGAAAAGTCGCTGGAAATTTAGCAGGATAAGCTGCAGTTGATTCCGATATCCACGGAGTCAACTGGAGTGTAAGTAATCAGAACTAAAAAGGTTAATAAATGATTTATCAAAAATGAAAGGGGATTCAACATGCTTGGTTATTTTTATGAAAATGATTTGATTCGATTGAGTGAAAAAGTACCTGAGAATTGGGAAGAAGCTGTTAAAATCAGCTGCGAAAATCTTCTGGAAAAAGAAATCATTAATCAGACGTATATAGACGAAATCATTGATTGTGTAAAAGAATTTGGTCCCTATATTGTCATTGTTCCGGGTGTCGCAATGCCTCATTCATCAGAAAAAAGTGAAGGAGTATTTGGTACGGCAATCTCTTTTACAAAAATGCCGAAGGAGATTGTTTTTGAAGAGGGAAATGCTGAAAAAAATGCGAGCCTGTTTTTTACTCTGGCAGCAAAAAACAGCGAGGAACATGTTCAAAATATTTCAAAATTATCGGAAATGCTGATGGTGGACGGCTTGATTGATGATTTATCTGCAATTGAAACAATGTCGGATTATAAAGATGTGATGGAGAAATATCAATTATAAGAAAGAAGAGGATAGAATGGAACAGGTTTTAGATTTTTTATTAGGGATTTGGGATTATTTTGCTGCAAACATCCTGACACAGCCAGCATTTCTTATTGGATTTATAGTGTTATTGGGTTACATGTTATTGAAAAAACCATTTTATGAAAGTGTTGCCGGTTTTTTAAAAGCAACAGTTGGATATTTGATATTAACCGTGGGCTCCGGCGGGCTAGTTAATAATTTCCGCCCTATTCTAGTTGGTTTAAAAGAACGATTTAATCTGGATGCAATGGTTATTGACCCTTATTTCGGTCAAAATGCAGTGACAGCAGGGATTGAAGAGACATTTGGACGGACTTTCAGTGATACGATGATCTTGTTGCTGATTGCCTTTGTCATGAATATTTTGCTGGTACGCTTTAAAAAATATACGAAGCTGCGGGCAGTATTTACAACAGGCAACGTTCAGATTCAACAGGCTGCAACCGCATTCTGGCTGCTGCTATTCTGTTTCCCTGATTTGGGACGTGTGGAAATGCTTCTGGTTATGGGATTGGTTCTTGGTTGCTACTGGGCAGTCGGTTCTAATCTAACTGTTGGAATTACACAGGAATTAACGGAGGGTGCCGGATTTGCGATCGCCCATCAGCAGATGTTTGGAATTTATATCTTTGCCAGACTGGCTGAGAAAATGAAAAAAGGGAAAAAGAATAAACGGATTGAGGATATGAAATTCCCCGGCTTTCTTTCTATCTTTAATGAAAATATGGTCTCCACTTCCATTTTGATGCTATTCTTCTTTGGAATTATTATGCTGGTACTTGGCAAGGATTATCTGATTCAAGCAGAATTTATGGTTGAAGGTCAAAGCTTTTTCTTCTACATTCTGCAAACCTCTCTGTACTTTGCTGTTTATCTGGCTATTCTGCAGTTGGGAGTTCGTACCTTTGTGGATGAACTGACAGAATCATTCCAGGGGATTTCCAACACACTTCTGCCGGGAGCTGTTCCGGGAATTGATGTATCGGCATCTCTGGCTTTTGGTTCTTCAAATGCGGTAACGATTGGTTTTCTTTTTGGAGCACTGGGACAATTTCTAACAATCGGATTAATGATTTTATTCAAGTCGCCGGTTATTGTTATTGCCGGGTTTATTCCATTGTTCTTTGACAATGCAGCAATCGCACTTTTTGCAAATCATCGAGGCGGAGTAAAAGCGGCGTGCATTTTCCCGTTCCTGTCAGGAATTATTCAGGTAATTGGATCAGCACTGATTGCTTCTTTTGTAGGACTTGCACAATATGGAGGTTATCTTGGAATGTTTGACTGGGCAACAGTCTGGCCTGCATTCACTGTCATCATGAAATTCCTGGGATATGCCGGTATTGGTATTGTTGTACTGATTCTTCTGGCAATTCCTCAATTCCAGTATCGTGCGAATCCGGAAGGCTATTTCCTGATTACAGAAGATTATGATGAATATGTAAAAAAAATGGCTGTTTAATTAAGCTCAGTAGAAAAAAATAATTTAGGAGGATTTTATTATGAGAGTATTAGTATCATGTGCAAACGGATCAGGAACAAGCTTAATGATGAAAAAGAGTGTGGAAAAAGGTCTGAAGGATCTGGGATTTGAAATAACGAAAATTCACCATTGTTCGATTGCAGAAGGGAAAAGCTCTGCTGCTCAATATGATGTTGTATTTACACCAATGAACTTTTTGAATATGTTTGATAATGCAAAAGAAAAAGGTATCACTGTCATTGGAATTAAAAATGTGATGTCAGCAAAAGAAGTACAGGAAAAAGTGAAGGAAACGGACTTGGGAGAACGATTCCTGTAAAAACTTATAGGAAATATGGCTGAACAGAAGTTGAAAGCAGCTGGCGCTGGTCTATATGAAAGTACTTTGAACAGATATGAAGGAGTCAAGTATACTACAATGCTGCCGGCAATCAGCTGCTTTACTGCTGAAAAGATTAAAGAAGGAAGTCAGAAAAAAAGTGCAGTATAGAAATGAAGTATCTTAGACTGCCTTCTTTTTTATGTTTCAAATCTATAAAGTTCAAATTATCATACTAACAGGAAAATAAGGAGGAAGCAAATTAATGAGTTTACCCAATTTACAAATAGCACTGGATCATTCTAATTTAGCCAGTGCATTGGCAGACATAGTGAAAGTCGGAGAAATAGTGGATATTGTGGAGGTCGGAACGATTTTATGCTTGCAGGCAGGTGAAGAAGCCATTCGCTGCATTCGTGCTTTGTATCCGGAAAAGCTGGTTGTAGCAGATACCAAATGCGCGGATGCAGGAGGAACAGTCGCTAAAAACTGTGCAGATGCAGGAGCGGACTGGATGACGGTGATTTGCTGTGCAACAATTCCTACGATGAAAGCAGCAGCTGCTGAAGTTAAGGAGGTCCAGGTAGAGCTATATGGGGACTGGACCTATGAGCAGGCACAAAAATGGCTGGATGCCGGAATTTCTCAGGCAATTTATCATCAAAGTCGAGATGCCCTGCTTGCAGGAGAAACATGGGGAGAAAAAGATCTGTCAAAAGTAAAAACGTTAATTGATATGGGATTTAGGGTTTCTGTAACCGGTGGGTTGGATGTTGAGACACTTGAGTTGTTTAAAGGAGTAGATGTTTATACATTTATTACCGGACGAGGAATTACTTCGGCCGATGATCCCCAGGTTGCAGCACAGGCATTTAAAGATGAAATAAAACGCATTTGGGGGTGAAAAGATGACATCGCTAGGCATTTATGAAAAAGCCTTGCCAAAGGATATCAGCTGGGCAGAACGACTGTCGCTGACAAAAAAACTGGGCTTTGATTTTATTGAAATGTCCATTGATGAGACGGATGAACGCTTAGCCAGACTTGACTGGTCAAAAGAAGAAAGAAAACAAGTTATTGATGCAATTCATGAAACGGGAACCAAAATTTTATCCATTTGTTTAAGTGGACATCGGCGTTTTCCATTTGGATCAAAAAAAGAGGAGATACGTGAAGAATCATTGATGATTATGAAAAAAGCAATAGATTTGGCTTCTGATTTAGGCGTTCGAACTATTCAACTGGCCGGGTATGATGTTTACTATGAGGAAAAAGCATTGTCTTCCCGAAACTATTTCATTGAAAACTTGAAAAAGGCAGTCAGCATGGCAGCAGCCAAAGAAGTTGTCCTGTCTATTGAAATTATGGATGATCCATTTATTAACTCTATTTCGAAATTTCTTAAAATCAAAAAGCAGATTCCATCCCCTTATCTTCAGGTTTATCCTGATTTAGGCAATCTTTCAGCATGGCCTGAGAACGATGTCGGCTATGAACTGGAAGCAGGCATCAGCCAAATTTCTGCAGTTCATTTAAAAGATACGCTGGCAGTCACAGAGGGGTTTGGCGGTAAATTTAAAGAGGTTCCATTTGGAGAAGGCTGTGTCGATTTTAGTGGTTGTCTGAAAACGCTGAGACGATTGGATTATAATGGTCCTTTTTTAATTGAAATGTGGAGCGAGACAAGCCCCAATCCTGAAAAAGAAATACAGCAGGCAAAAGAGTTTCTTTTACCTTATTTGAAGGAGGCTGGATATCTTGTGTAATGAAAGAATCAAGAAAATACAGGAACGAGTTTTTGAAGCAAATTTGGCGCTACCTAAAGCCGGACTGGTAAAGCTGACTTGGGGAAATGTCAGTGAGATTGATCGTGAGCTTGGCGTAATCGTTATTAAACCAAGCGGTGTTCCATACAGCAAAATGACTCCTGAGAATATGGTTGTAACAGATTTGGAAGGGCAAGTTGTTCAACAGGGAATGAAGCCTTCCTCAGATTTGGCTACACATGTGGTTCTATATAAAGAATTTGAAGAAATAAGCGCGGTAGTCCATACTCACTCAAAGAATGCTGTAACCTGGGCTCAGTCGGGACGTGAACTTCCTGCTTATGGAACAACACATGCTGATACCTTTTATGGAGCTGTCCCTTGTACTCGACAGCTTACAAAAGAAGAAGTGAAAAATAATTATGAGACTGAAACCGGCAACGTAATTATTGAAACCTTTACTACTCAACAGATTGATCCTTTGGCTGTACCGGGCGTTCTTGTATATGGTCATGGACCTTTCACTTGGGGAGTATCACCACAAAAAGCAGTCGAAATCAGTATCGTTTTGGATGAAATTGCAGAGATGGGCACTCTAACGGAGAACAATAACCCAGAGATCAAAGCGATCCCTCAGTATTTGCTGGATAAGCACTATTTCAGAAAGCATGGAAAAAATGCATATTATGGACAATAACAACCATGCAGGATTTAATTAGTTATTTTAACTTATTTGTGAAAAAGAATGGAAGAGTCTCGGACGGCTGAAATACAGTAAACGGTCAATAAGTGTATGTAGCTTGTCTCTCAAATAGTTGAATTTTATTTTTTCTTTTATCAAAAAAAGGTATATTTCATAAAAAAAGTGAGAGGATATTCAATCAACTATTTGTTAAACTGAAAGAGATCTAGTGTTTTATCTTAGTATAAAACTGAGGTATTTATCTGACCCTTTCGGATAAATACCTCTTTTTCTCAAAAATTTTAAAAAAACTAATAATTTTTGAAAGTCACAAAGATGATTTTTTTAGTATAATGAATTGTATCAAAAGCAATAAACTATTTTGGGGAAGATAGTGCATTAAAACTCTTAATAATAGAGCAGATATCATTGAAATGATATCTGCTCTATTATTTTTTTCTGACGAATTAGTACATAAGTAACTAAAACTATTTTTTTATGAAATTCTTTAAGTTATATATAGATGCTATATAGTATTTCAAATCTTTCGTTGTAGAAACTCTTGGACATTTTATACAGATTAAAAGAAAAAAGCTGGAAAGTGGAAAACTTTTCAGTTTTTTTTTCGTATTTTAGTTGTGAGGAGGATGTGATGGATATTAAGGATTTTTCAAAAGAACTCATTACATGGGGGATACGTAACAGAGCTCAGGATCTTTATATTCTCCCTGAAAGAGATCGTTACAATATTTTATTTCGAACAGCTCAGTCTAATATGAGATATAAGCAGCTTTCAAAAGAGTATGGAGAAAAACTGATTTTTCATTTTAAATTTATTGGTCAGATGGATGTAGGTGAGAAAAGAAAGGCTCAGGTGGGTGCCGTATCTTACTTGGTTGATAATCAGGAAAGGAGGTTGAGGTTATCGACAGTTGGAGATTTTAAGCAGCGGGAAAGTCTGGTTATTCGTTTTCTTCACTATTTTGGTGACAGCAAAGAACACTATTTACTGCCGTGGCAGCTTTCAAAAATTCGAACAGCTGTAAAATCATCAGGACTTCATTTATTTTGCGGTCCTGTCGGTTCCGGAAAGACAACCTTGATGTATAAATTGGCTAAAGAAAAGCGCGGGAGTCATCAAGTTATCTGTATTGAGGACCCTGTAGAGATTGAGGAAGAGCGTTTTCTTCAGCTGCAGACGAATATAAAAATTGATTTAACTTATGATGCGTTAATCAAGGCTTGTTTGAGGCATAGACCTGATATTTTGATTATTGGTGAGATTAGAGATTCATTGACTGCAAAAGCTGCCATCAGAGCTTCGCTAACCGGACATACTGTTTTTGCAACAATTCACAGCAGAGGAATAGCAGGCGTGACAGAGCGTCTGATCGAATTAGGTGTAAAGGAAAGAGAACTGGCGGAATGTCTGCAAAGTGTCATTTATCAGAGACTGCTGCCTGCAAAAATAAGAGAGAAAAAAGTTTCAGCGTTACTGATGGAATATTATTTTTCGGAAAAAAATGTAACAGCATGGAATGACATGCTGAGAAAGGTATGGGCGTATGGCTATATTGATGATATCACTTTTTCGAATGAACAGCGGAAGTAAACTTTCTAAAAAGCAGTCGGCTGCACTTTTTAAGTTGCTGGCAGAACTGCTTAAAAATGGCTTTTCGATTAATGAAAGCTTTGTTTTTATGAAGAAAGCAAAGGTCTTTCCGGAAAAACTGCTGACCTATCTGATCGGAGAACTTGAAAATGGGGAAGAATTGGCAGCTGCATTGTTTCGCTTGGGTATTTCAGCTGAAAATATCACTCAAATAGAATTCGCTCAAAAGCATGGCGACCTTTCAACAACCTTGCAGGGGATTGAAGAGCATATGAATATTCTGCAAAAACAACGGGAAAGTCTATCAAAAATCTTAATATATCCGTTAATTCTGTTGTTTTTTCTCTTTTCTGCTTTGTTAGGGATGCGTCAATTTTTACTGCCGCAGCTCGAAATGAGCGGGTTGACTACAGCTGATAATCCGGGTATTCGCTTTGTACGGGAGAGTCCTTACTATATCAGCGGATTTCTGCTGCTCAGCTTTTTTTCTGTGATATGTCTGATTCTTTATTTACGGAGGAAAACAATGGTTGAACGTTCCGAGTTGTTTGCACGGATACCTGTGATTCGCTCCTATTATATCCAGTATACTTCAGCTTTTTTCGCCTTGGAATGGGGGAAGCTTTTTTCTCAAGGGATGGAGATTAAGCAAATTATCAGTGTAATGAAAGAACTTATGACAGCCTCTCTTATGAAGGAGCTTTCTGTAGTTATTGAGAACCGACTGATTGAAGGGCTGCCTGTTTATGATCAGTTGGATGGCTTCCCCTTTTTAGCTAAAGAGTTGTCAATGATCATCAGACAAGGTGAGGTAAAAGGAAATCTGGGAAAAGAATTAATGATTTACAGCAGTATTTGTCGTAAAAATTTCTTTATCAGAATAGAGAAGCTTATTCAGTGGATTCAGCCGATTATATTTTTAATCATTGCACTGGCAGTAGTCAGCATATACGCGGCGATGCTGCTGCCAATTTACGGAGGGATAGAAAATTTATGAAAAAGAGAAATAAAGCAATAGCTGTTAACTTGCGCAACCAGCAGATATCCAAATGCAGACAGAGGCAATTGAAGGGCTTTACACTTTTAGAAATAAAGGATAGTAAATATACCGATTATTTGAACTTCCAGGAAACATCCATTTTATCATCTTTTATTGTGATTTTTTCGATAAGCCTGTTCACAAGATTCTTCTGAACTTCATATTCCAAATCAAATACAGACCCCTGGATGTTCGCTAGAGCGTTTTTAGCGTCTTCTCCAGTAAAATCTTTATTACGGCTTTCTGTTTTGTCTAACTTGTCCTCAATGGCTGATTTTTCCTTCTGGAGCACTTCTCTTTTATTGTTTAAAATTTCAAGGGGGATCGATTCCTCCAAATATAGATTAATTAATTTTTCCAGCTGGCTATTAAGTTCTTTGATTCTTTTTTTATATATGGTTGTATCTACTTTTTGAGGTTTATCAACAATCAAATCTATAAGACTGGGGCTGATTCTAAATTTTTCTAACTGTCCTAATATTTGTTGCTCTAAAAAGTCTTTACTATAGTTTTGAGCAGAACAACTAGAAGCTCTTTTGTTTGTCCTGTTTTTCTTCGTGGACTGAGATACACAGAAATATTTTTTTGTTCTAGTGCCATCTTTTTTGACTCCATATTGGCGCAATTCAAAAATTGAACCACAGTAGCCACAACGAACTAAGCCAGAGACGAGGTATTTTGTTTGAAACGGTCGAGGATTATTGTTTCTCTCATATGCTTTCTTTTGTCTTATCACAAGCTCATTTTGTACTAAATCAAAAGTTTCTTTTGAAATAATTTCTTCGTGATTACCTGGGAATCTTTGATCCTTATACTTTGTATATCCTGCATAAGTGGGATTATCCAAAGTTTGCCGGATTGTTCGATAGGACCACGGGATGTCCTTCGCGATATGTCCCTCTGAGTTTAATTTATCTCTGAGCTTTGTAATAGAAATGCCGGATAAGTAATCATCGAATACCTGCTTAACAATAGCTGCTTCAAGTTCATTCTTTACATACTCTCCATTAACTAATTTGTATCCAAAAGGAGCATGAATCCAGCTCATTGGCTTTCCTGATTTAGCACGCCCGATTTTTCCCATGGTCATTCGTTCACGTATTTGTTCCCTTTCTAATTGTGCGAAAACAGCAAGGATTCCAATCATTGCTTTGCCAAAAGGAGTATTTGTATCGAAGTTTTCACTCAGACTAACAAAAGCAACATCATTTTTCAAAAAGACATCTTCAATTAAATACAGAGTGTCTTTCTGTGATCGTGATAACCGATCAAGCTTGTAAACTAAAACGGTATCTACATTTTTTAATTTAACATCTTTAATGAGTTTTGTAAGAGCTGGTCTGTCTGTATTTGAACCAGTAAAGCCAGGGTCTTTATATACTTGAGCGATATTCCAATCTTTAATTTCACAGAACTGTTTAAGTTTCTCGATTTGTTGGTCGATGGAATAGCCGCCTTCAGCTTGTTCAAGGGTTGAGACTCTTACATAGATTGCTGTTCTTTCCATATTGTTTACACTCCTATTTTCTGTTAAAATAGGCATAGCTAAATAAGCCTATTAGGTTTTATTTTCGATAGCACATCCTTGAAGCTTGCCGGCTGGGATGTGCTTATTTTTTACTGAAAAATGTCTTTCCGCAATGCATACAATGCCATTGATTTTTCTTTCCCCTTTTTCCTGCGAAACCAGCTAAAGATCCGATTACTAGTCCGTGAGTGAGTATCGTCCCACCAATCGCTTTTCCTATAGAGAACCCCTTTTTCTTGTTCTGCATAAAATGCACATTTAGGCTTCGACATTTTGGACAATGTACGCCCTTATGGAATAATCCAGCTTTTCTAGCTTGCACTTTTTTATCTTGTGCTAGTCGTTTTCTTTCAGCTTTTTTTTCGCTCTTGATTATATTTTTTTCTAATCTAATAGGGGAGTTTTTCTGAGCGTGATGTTGTTCAAGTACTTTATTGGAGAAATCTTTCATCTTCGTAATGAACCCATTGTTATCATTTGACAATTGATTGCTTGATTCGCTTTGAGGCGGTCTTTTTTTCCGAATTATCTTTCGTCCACATTTCGAACAGAATTTCATTCCATCAATCTTATTCCCACATGCTGGGCAAAAACTCATTCTATCCCTCATTTCCATAATATGATAAATTCTGATTAGCTTATTTTCGTGAAACAAGTAATACTGATTCAGTAATGAACTTGATTACATAATTTTTGTATTCAATGATTAAACCATATCGCCGTTGTACTTCTTGCACAAGGTTGTACAAAAATTCTGAGGATAGACCTAAATATTCAGCTACTTCCCAGTAATACTTCATGCCTTGTTCATAACAATCCAGAATATCCTCGATTGTTATCCAAGCCCCTAAAGAATGACTAAACGCTAAAGTTTCTTGTTGCCTATTAGTTTGCTTCTTTAAATCTAGTATAATGCCGCTGGACGTTTTATAATGTCCATATTCTTCTAAAAGAGTTTCATATTTATCTATAGACGAAAGAGTTTTTTCTATATAAATGACATTATTGCAGTAAAAACCGTCTAGATTATAAGTAGTTAGATCCATTTCAATTATAGGCACTTCATCATATATTCGCAAAAATAATTCTTCGTATTTGTCCACAAAAATACACTCGCTTTCCTATTCTCTATACATTAAATCACAAGTGTTAGGAAATGAAAAATAATTCAATCTGGACGGCTTTCAATGCCACGTCGTTTAGCTTCTGCTTCTAAATAGGCTTTCAATTCTTCTATAGTAACGCCTTCTGGGAGTCCTTTTTCAGGATCAGTAAAGCGTGCTGCCATGGTGTCTACTCCATGTTTTACTATAGAGTCTTTGTACGGGTCATCTTTTAAATTGACCACGTTATTTTGTTCTTTGTGCTGTTCTTCTAGTTGTTGTTCAGCTGTTTCGTAAACTACTTTTTTACGAGGTGGTTCTAGTTGATTGTAAAGGGTGGTGATATCAGCATTAGAAACATTATCTTTTTTTATTGTTCCTCTTTTATCGTCTGGAATCCGCTCCTTCGGAACGTCGAATCCCATTAACCACGGCTCACTGACATCCAACAACTTAGATAGTAAGTAATATCTTTGATCATCTGGAGATTGCTTGCCTGTAACATATTGTGACAGAGTGCTTTTTCCCATTTTGATACCTAATTTTTTTTGCAGTGGGATCGAATTCCGCAAAATATCAACTTGTTTTAAATTCCTCTCACTCATTATTTGTTTGAGCCTTTGAGATGTAGAAATCCTCATAATATCACCTCTCTAAATTACATTATACAATCCATTGAACTTACATTCAATAGAAAGTTCATGAAAAATGAATTTTATGCTTGACTTGTTTTTTGAGTTTGTGTATTATAAGTTTACAAAGTTCATGAAACGTGAACTAAAAGAAGGAGGGAAGACTATGAGTTTTGATTATTCTAAATTATTAGGAAGAATAACAGAAAAATATGGAACGCAATACAATTTTGCTGTTGCATTGGGAGTTTCCGAAAGAACTTTATCTTTAAAACTAAATCATAAAGTAAGGTGGAAAGATTCGGATATCGCAAAAGTTCTAGAACTTTTGGATTTAACCGTTGGGGACATCCCAAGTTATTTTTTTAAAGAAAAAGTTCATAAAACGTGAACAAAAGCCGAAACAACCAGCATAGGGAGGAGAAAATGTGGAAGAAAAGAATACGTATGAACGACTAGAAAATTCGCTTATTGAATTTGTGGAACGTGCAAGTAAACAAGAAGCAACTGCCGAAGAAGTAGAAGTTCTGCCGGCAGTCGCAAATGTACTAGTTACTATTTTGTTTCAGACTCATTAAAAGCCTTCTCGACTTCAGAATGAATAGCTAGGAACAGTTGCCCAATTTTTGTTCCAGCTGCTTCATCAGTAGTTTGAGGAGCTGATGTTGCTAATTTAGCAATAGTTATTTCTTTGGCAATCTCAATTGCCTTTAGCTTTACATCTACAACTGCATTAGTATGTTTCATAATTTCCACCTCCTTTAAATCAAGTATACAGGAAGTGAGAAATAGAGGGAATAGTATACCAAAACAAACGGCATAGGAGGATTAGGAAACATGGAGTTAACATTAAAAGGTACTCCAGAAGAAATAGCAAAAATGCTCCAAGCTATTGAGAGTAGCGAGGAGCAAAACGAAAAGGATATTTCTAGTTCTCTTGGTGGTCAGTTTTTTCATCAGGTTTTACCAAGTAACCTTTATCAAAGAGAATCTGTAATGTCTCTCGTAAGAGGCGAGTCGAGAAATGTCTAGCTTCGCCGTTCACGTATTGAATCATTTCTGATGGACCCATTGAACCGTCTGCGTTCGAAAACTCTTCCGCTCTTTTTACGGTAGATTCTTCATTGTAATCAGTTTTGTACAGATTTTCGAGGGCGTCGGCTATCAGTTCATCAAGAGTATCTTTATCACTCATAATTTTCACCACACTTTCCTAAAATTTCAGCACTGCACTTGCTGATAGGAATAGTATACCAAAACAAACAGCATAGGAGGGATATTAATGATAGTGAGAAATTTCAACTGCGACGGAGAACTTATCGAAGATTTATCAAAAGTTAATGTTTCCGACGAAGTGAAAATGATTTGGCAATCTGCGCTTAGACAGGTTGCCTATCCAAAAGAAGAAAAGATAACGAGGGATGAAGATGAGAAAAAATCTAAAAGAACTAAATAGGATCACTTTAACACTGTTCTTCATCGGATTGATAATCTTTGTTATTTCTGAGGGTGTTTCAAGACTAGCGATTGCATATGTGTTGATAATGACAATCTACTTTTTAGCAGCAGAATTGTTTGATTTCCATTTATGGGAAGTAAGCAGCTGCAAACGTAATCAACTTCAATACTTAATTAATGAAATGGAGGAACAGGAAAATGAGCAGACAGGACATGATCAAGTATCTGATTGAAGTTATTCAGAACAAAGAACATGTTGAACGAGTTGCGAAGGGAATGAACGATGTACAACTCAAAATGATGTTCAACGTGATCCAGCGACAACAAGAAAATGAGTTGATGGAACTGCAATTTTGCTGATATTGCAAGGAGGAAGAATTATGTTGAACGATTCATCAGTAATTAGATTCTCATGTCGGTTGATGCTGCAGAAACAAGAGATTATCAATCGAATGAAAACGAAGAAACGACTGCTTACTGAAGCAGAAGAAACACAAATCCAGTGGATAAACAAAAAAATGGAAATGCTGTATCTAATTAGATTTCAAGGAGGAAATTAGCCATGCCAAAAAAATTATCAAGATTCGAAAGTAGTATTCATGTATTCAGAGCGATGAAGCGTATGACTCAGCAAGAACTTGCTGACAAAGTTGGGGTTTCACGTCAGACAATTATTCAGTTAGAAAGAGATCGTTATAATCCATCTCTGCTGCTTGCACATAACATCGCAGAAGTTTTTGGTGTTTCGATTGAGAAAGTGTTTACGTTCAAATCACTTATTGCAGAGGAGGAAAACTTAGGTGAGATGTCCAGTGTGTCAAAACAAAAATGTTAAATCAGATCACGTATATTGCGGAATTTGTGGAACAAAAATAAAAAAGGACGAACCGTCTGCCAACGAGTTCGACCAATTACAAAATAATCTAAACAAAGTATATCACGAAAAGAGTGAAACTGAAAAGATGAAAACAATCAAGCAATTAACGAATGAACTATTAAACGCATGCATAGAAGATGGAATTTCTGCAATCGTAATTATAGAAGAAAAAGAAAAGCGTGCTAACGAAGTGTACAGAGTCGGAGCGAAAGCGAATCATTTTAGGCAACTACTCTCTCTCCTTGATACCTTATCCGAAAACTGCAATTGCCCTCATTGTCAGAACCGTCGAGCTGCAGAAAAAGAACGTGAAGGTGATTCTATCAATAAAGATGAGGTATTCTCCATGTTGGCAAAAATGATGAAAGGAGTTCAAAATGACTAAAATCCTGATTAATCGAATTGTATATAAAAATTTCAAAGGCATTTCTCATTATGAACTTGACCTTAATTCTCAAGATGCAAAGGCATTTGGTCGGAATGCTTCCGGCAAAACAACGCTAGCAGATGGTTTCCGCTGGCTTCTGTTTGGAAAAAATCTATCTGATGAAAAATTAAACCCTAAGCCTTTGGATTCTGATAACAAGGAGCAACTTGGGCTGAATCCAGAAGTGGAAGCAGAGATTTCTATTGATGGAAAAATTGTCATCCTCAAACGTGTTCAGGAAGAAAAATGGACTACTAAACGTAGCAGTATTGAAAAGACACGTGGCAGTGACACAACAAAGTATTTCATCGACACTGTCCCAGTAAAAGAAAAAGAGTGGAAGGTTTATATTTCTAAGATTGCTGATGAAGCTCTGTTTTCCGTCCTTTCAAATCCAGGAACATTTATGAAACTCCCTTGGAAAACTCGTAGAGAACTCTTGATTGAGCTTTCTGGAATGACTGATGAAAAGATCATCAGTAAAAATGAATCGTTGAAAGACTTATCTAAGGTTTTAGATGGTCATTCGGTTGATGATAAAAAGAAAATATTAGCTGAACAAAAGAAACAAATTAAGCAGCAGATCGAAGGTATTCCGCTTCAGATTCAAGAAAACAAGGATGCTATTGACCGATTGACTCTTGATGAACAAGGACAAGAAATTGATGTGCAGCAGTTCAAAACAGAACTAAATTCAGTTGAATTGTTGATAAAAGAAAAAGAGGAACGCCTTCAAATTTCTAAGAACGGCGATCCAGCTCTTGATTATCAAGAACAGATATCTAAGTTAAATATCCAATTGAACGAAGAAAAGAACAAATTCCTCGCTGGAGGAAATTTAGCTACTGGAAATTTACAAACTCAAGTTTTTGAACTTCAGAAGACAGTCAACGAGTTGAGAAGTAAAAAATCTCAATTAGAAGTTGATTATTACCAAACTGAGCAGACTGTAAAACTTCAAAATGAAGAATTGGAAAGTTTAAGATCCGATCACAAACAACTTAGTTCACTCACTTTTGACGAGCATCAGAAGGAATGTCCAACCTGCGGACAAGATTTACCAGAGGATCAGGTAGCTCAAATGGTTGAGAAATTCAATCAAGACAAGTCCGATAAACTAGAAAAAAATGTAGAGACCGGAAAAGCTAAGAGACAAGTGTTTTTAGTCAATAATGCAAAACTGCTTGACCTTAACGAGGAAAGAAAAATTATTGAATCTCAGTTGTCTGACAAAGAAAAAGGGCTGGACCTGTTGAATGATGAGTTGACTTTCCAACAATCGAAAAATGGAAAATTTGAAGACACTGAATCCTACAAGCAAGTTAAGCAGGAAATTGACGAACTACAAAATAGAGTGTTAACAGCTCAGGCAGATTCTTCTTTGGCTATTCAGGAAGCTCAGCAGGCGCTTGAGCAAGCAATTAAACAAAAAGAGCAGGTGCAAGCTCAACTCATGAAATTTGATCAGGTTAAGCCTTTTGAAGATCGCATTGCGGATATTCGGAAAAAAGATGCTGAATTAAAGCAACAGAATCAGGATGTTGAACGCCAACTGTTCATGATTGACGAATTTATCCGGTTGAAAGTAAAAATGCTGGAAGAAAGTATCAATTCAAAATTTGAACTCGTAAAATTCAAACTGTTTGATGTTCAAAAAAACGGCGCCCTTAACGAAGTTTGCGAGGCGACCTATGAAGGGATTGAATACTCTTCATCTCTTAATACAGGGGCTAAGATCAACTGTGACATCGATATAGTGAATACTCTTTCCAAGCATCATGATCTGTATTTGCCGCTCTTTGTGGACAATGCTGAGGCTGTAAATGAGTTGATTGAGTCAGAATCACAGGTGATTGAGCTACGTGTGTCAGACGATAAAAAATTGAAAGTCGAGGTGTAAAGGATGGATAACATACAAGTAATAAAAGATAGATTTGATAAGAAAAGCAAGGAAGCAGACGGTCTATTTAGACAGTATAAAGGTCTGTCAGAATTAGAAAAAGAATTGGCTAGCAGGTTCAGGGACTTTAGTATTGACGTTGTTATTTGGGATGGTTATGCAGCGAAACTAAAACCAGCTAAGTGTGGCGGATTTATAAAAAATGATTTCGGGATCGAAAACTTAAATGATACTATCGCCACTTTACTTTCTGCAGAAATCAAAAAAAGAAAAGAAGAAATTGAAACGCATTTTAATGAAATCGGAAAGGAACTGAAGTTGAATGACTGAACAAACTCCAGCAACATACAGAACAGGTTTAACTAAACTCAACGACACGTTTATGCCAATGGTAGAAAGTCAATTGTATGATAACGGCATTCAAATGACTGAATATCAACGGACTTGTGTGATGAATTCTATTTCATCTATCAATGAGATGCTGCTCAAAGAGGGTCTGACAGTTAATCAAATTGATCAAAGCAATTTAACTCAAATATTACTGACAGTTGCTTCCTTACAACTAAATTCAGCAGCAACACCTCGAGAAGTCTATTTTATCAAAAGAGGAGAGTCTCGTGGTCAAGGGAATCCAAAGGCAACAGTTGTTGAAATGGGAATCGAGGGAGATGGAAACGACGCATTACTTGCACGGTTTGGACGTGGGATTGAGAAGGTTCACCGACACTGGGAAGTTAAGGAAGATGATGATTTCACGTATATGAGTTACTCAGGAATAAGTGTAACCCCGCCAACTTGGGTACCCAAAGGAAGCGGAAAAGTCGTTCGTGTTGTTTATCCTATTGAATATAAAGATGGACAGATCGAATATTTTATTTGTGAACGTGAAGATGTGAAAGCCAATCTTATTGCTCATATGTTCAATAACCTAATGTGGGACAAAGAAAAAAACGACAAGAAAGAAAAAATTCGTGTTTTTGCGGACACACATAGTCTAGATGATATGTTGAATGACAAAGATATGCAAGTACTCGGAAAGATTAGTCCTGCTTGGAAAGATCCTCAAAGTCGTGAATCTATGATAGTTCGTAAAATGCGGAATCGGATTGTTAAAAAAATTCCTAAAGATTTTTCTAATGCTTATGTAGCAACTAAGTTTGAAGAAGCTGAAGATGATTTCATGAGCAGAAGGTTGGCAATGAAAGAAGCCGAAATCATAGAAGAAATTCATGAGGAAGCAAATAAAGAAGTCTTTGAGCCAGAGCCTGAAACTCCATCGGCAGAGACTGAGAAATTAAGTTCTGCAGATAATATTGAAACGACCCATGAACAACAAGCTAATGCATCAGAACCAATTGAGGATGTTGATCCGTATGCTTAAAATTAAAAGTTTCGGATCTGGCAGTAAAGGGAATGGCTATCTTATCAATGATGGCCATTCTCAACTATTGATTGAGTGTGGGGTTTCATTCAAAACTATTCAGCGTGAAATGGATTTTGATTTTTCACGAGTTGCTGGATGTTTAATATCGCATGAGCACCGGGATCATTGTAAATCAGTTAAACAGTTGCTTGATTTGACGTCTGTTGACGTCTATACGACACGAGGAACAGCTGATGGATTATTTTCTGATGACGTTCTAAAACTCGTGCAGAGCGATTATTATCGGTTCAGGACGCTTAAATATAAAGAGACTGAGTCGATCGGAACATGGCGTGTTACACCATTCAAAACAGAGCATGATGCATCAGAGCCTTGCGGATTCCTTATTGACAATACAGCTGGTGATCGCCTTGTATTTGTCACTGACAGCTACTATGTTCGTTATCAATTTCCAAACGTTACTCACATGATGATTGAAGCGAATTATTCCAAGGACATCATTGACAAAGAACTTGTATCTGGCTTTGGTAGAAAACACAAAACAAGACTCATGGAAAGCCATTTTGATTTTAAAAATACGCTTGAGTTTATCAAGACGAATAAGTCTCACAAACTTCAAGAAATTTGGCTGCTCCATTTGTCAGATTCAAACAGTGATGAAGCATTATTCAAAAAAGAAACACAGAAACTTACTGGCGTTCCAGTTTATATAGCATAGGTGGTGAAATTATGGCTAGACCCGCAAAGGAAGGGCTAAGTTATTTCCCGCTTGATGTAAAAATTTTTGAAAATGAAAAGGTAGAAGCTATTTCCGGTGAATTTGGCTTAAAAGGAGAACTTATAGTAGTCAAGCTGCTCTGCACGATATATGAAAAAGGATATTTTGTATTGTGGAATGAACTACTGAAGATGAAACTTTTAAAACGCCTTCCAGGGGTTAGCAAGGATATGTTAGAAAGTGTAGTGAACCGATTAGTTTTATGGGAGTTTTTTGATAAAGCCCTGTTTGATTCGTCGGAGATACTAACGAGTATATCAATCCAAGACACCTATTTCGAAGCGACAAAAAGGCGAAAAATACAAAAACCTTCCTTGTATGTGATTAATGTTGACAGAAACCTCAGTTCAACTGTAGTTAATGATGACATTAATCAACAAAGTAAAGTAAATGAAAGTAAAGTAAATGAAAGTAAATTAAATGAAATTAGTAATACTACTGACAACGAAAAAAGTGTGAAGGATATTTATCGGTTTTATGAGTCGAATGGATTTGGAACATTGGCACCAAAAACCATGGAAGATTTTGATTATTGGATTAATGATTTTAAAAAAATTGGAGCTACTGAGTCTGATGCAATAGAGTTAATAATTTTTGCAATGGGCTTTGCTGTTGACTATAACAAGCGAAGTTACGGTTATACCAACAAAGTGTTGAAAGATTGGGAACAGAAGAGATATCTATCCGTTGCTGATGCCAAAGCTGGTCAGTTGCACAAGAAAATGCAGGCAGCGGAAAAAGAGCATTCAAAAATATCAGAAAATGATCTTCCTGATTGGGGGTAGCAAATGAAAACAGAGAAAAATGCATTTCAAATAATGATTGCTAAGCTACTGTATGTTACTGGTGATAGTTGCCCACACTGTTCCAATGATATGTATGCATGGCGGCAAAAAAATAGGGATGGGTCAGATCGATGTGGTCCAACTTGTATGGCTTGTGGTTATAAAATGTTAAAGAAAAAAGAAGCAGTAGCGACTAAAAAATTGTCGGAAGAAAGTACTCGAGGGAAAGTGGTTAATTTTTTGAGATTCGGATCACTACTTTCTGATAAAGCAATCTTAGATTGTCGTATATCTAATTTCAAAATCGTAGATGAAGAAACTAAACGAGCGCAAGCCAGAGCTAATTTGGTTGTCACGAGAGTTCTTCTTGGTGAACCTATACAAGCTATTTTCCTTGGCAATCCAGGTGTTGGCAAAAGTCATTTAGCAATGGGAGTATGCTGGGACGTGATTGAAAAATCAAACTACAACAAGCAGAGTCTTTATGTGAATTACCCTAAATTACTAGATTCGTTGAAATTTGCTTTTAATGATGAACAAGCTCGTCGATCGATTACTGGAGAGTTGATGTCTGAAATTCAAAAGGCTGACATGCTTGTAGTCGATGATATAGGAGCAGAACTTGGAGTTTTTACTGAAAAGACGATTAGCAGTCAATATAACAACGACACATTAACTAGAATTGCAGATGCAAGGCAAAATAAGCCAACGATTTATACAACAAATCTGAATGTGAACCAACTAACGCAAACCTATGGTCGACGAATTGTTTCTCGTATGGCCAACAATTCAAATGGATTTGGTTTTACATTCAAAACGACAAAAGACAAGAGGATTCACGGAATTGAGGAGTGATCGTATGAGCTATGTTGTAAAATTCGACAGGTATCCTTATCTGGATAAACACGGAAATCCAACATTTCATCCTGATAAAGCTGCCGTCTTTGCGGACAAAGAAAAAGCAGAATTGTCTGCAGTTCTTTGTCAAGGTTCAGTGCATAAAAAGATTGTTCATGAGAAAAATGTTTCGAAAAAACGGGAAAATATTTCTCAAGTAAATAAGCTGGAGAAAAAATCTTTGACTAATCAGGCTTGGATGCGAGGTGGTAATTAAGATGATTGATTTCCATGCTTTCTACTCAACTGATAACAAAGAGCTTTTGGTTGTCACGAATAAGAGCAACATTCAATTGACTCTTTCTTGCAAAGAACCTGCTATGGACAAAAAATGGATTTTTGAGTTTGATGACTATCAATTTCAAGAATTGACAAAATATCTAATTGAGCAAGGTAACAAACTTTGGAATGGTTTTGAACCCAAAGAAGCAAAAAGTTTTAGTGGCGACTATGATGAATACTATGATAGGGAGTTTGACAACAATGGGTATTTATCTTTTCAAGGATTGAAACTGACTTTAACAGGTCCTTGGGCTGAAAGTGAACGATTATTCCAATTTAACAAAAGGAAATTGGAATCATTTATCTTTGATTGTCAGATTAGTTTGGACAGAAGGTTGGAGTTGTGATTTGCATAAACTGTCATGATCAGCAGGTTGTTTGGACTAAGGACAATTTTGGCCGAGCTACTTGTAATCCTTGTCCCGCTTGCAATTTAAACGGAAATTTCGTAAGAACTGAAACAGAAAATATTGAAAATGAACGCGATGTTAGGAGGAGAGAACTTGGTATACAACAAATATTCAAACAAGAAGATAACCGTTGATGGTATCAAATTCGATTCAAAAGCAGAAGCTAGATATTATGAAAAACTTAAAGCTGCTGGGGTTTCATTTATGCCACTTACTGGAAAATATTGTGCTATGCAAGAAGATATTATTCTTCAGGATTCTTTCGTCTTGGATGGAAAAAAACATCAGCCAATTAAATATAAAGCCGATTTTGTATTTCATGATGGTCAAAACATTGTAAAAGTTGTCGATGTGAAAGGATATCAGGATTCATTATCCAAGTTAAAAATGAAAATGTTTGCTTCTCGCTATGGATTTCCTGTTATTTTTGCAAAATACGAACGTAGCAGAGACCTGTTTATTGAAATGAGTTGCTTTGAGTCAGCCTATCTTCAAGGACAGAGAGCTAAAGTTAGAGCTGAAAGAAAACGAGCCCTAACATGAACGAATATCAGAAAGAAAAGGGAACGAAATTATGGCAGTTAGAACATTGTTAAAAAAAGAGCATCTTCCTGATTTAGAAAAATGGTTAAAAGCTAAAGGTTATCGAATAGAGGAGCCTAAAGGGACTTGGGAAGTATTTAGAGCATTCAAAGGCAAGAAGAACGTTATTCTTCATGAAAGAAATCACGGGATAAAAGACAGTGTCACTGTGGCAAATAGAGATGAACAATTGATTCGAAATTTTATAAAAGAAAGAAGATTATGGACAAAAATCCTATCTTCGAAGGAGGATAAATAAATGTCAGTAGAATTCAACCCATCGATCAAAAATGTAACAGTAGCAAATGATAAAGTCAAGATCACTCTCGAAGTAGATAAAACGGCAGTTAAACAGAAACTTGGTGATATCGCTGAGTTGGAAGGTAAGACGATCACTGCCCTGTTAAGAAAGCAATCATACGAATACGCTATCCCTTATAGCAAAATAGATAATAAACCTGGGATTCGCTATGACGTTGACAATACTGGAATCGTTCAAAAAGTAGTTGAAGAACAACTATCGCTTGATCTTGAAAACAAATCTGATGATATCGAAAACAGATTCTTTGCTGTTGAAAAAGAAATCATTGACGAATTTATCATGAATTCACCAAGTTTAGAATTCCCAGGGAACATCAATCCTCGTGCAGCTCTTTTTGAATTGGAAAACGGTGCGGCATTCACTGAAATTGCAGATCAGTTTGAAATGTCTGAAACTGCAGTTATTAACGAACTTGAAAAAGCACGTGATTATTATGCTCCTTATGCAGCTGCTTGGGATGAAAAACGTCAACGGGACGGATTCTTTGCTACTCAACAAGAAGAACCGGCAGACGATACAAAAAATAACGATTCTGATAACGAAAACGAAGGTTCTGTGACCGAAGCATCAGAAACTGAGACGGAATCAGATGAAGCTGTAACAAATGATCATGATGGCGAAGATCCTTATGCTGAAGATGAATAAGAAGCAAAAACGTTCTGCAATAAAGGAACTAGCTCTCCTAACCGACAAAATCGATTGGGAGAGCGATTCTGAGATAGTCGCAAGGGTAGAAGTCCTCGGGAATTTGCTGAGTTCAGATGATATTTCAGAGTCTTCTCCATTGCCTGAGTTAGACTTTGAAAAACTGACTTCAGACAATTATCTGTACCTTAAATATTTAGGGTACACAAATGATTCAATCCGCAAAGCTTGTAGAACTTATAGGGCAAAATTTGACAAATGGATTAAGGAAAACGAATTAACTAGGAATGTAATTACCACAGATGATCTTGCAGAGTGGGAGTTTAATGAAAGTTCTAAGAAGTTACCACTGAAAGGAGCCAAAAAAATGGCAGTAATCACAAAAGAAAAAAGTATCACATCAAAAACTACTCTTCTTTTGAATGAATCAGAGAAAACATGCATCATGCTTGGCAAAGGTTTTATGAAAATTGATTTTCAAGAAAAAGATGTTTCTATCTCACTTGATCACCTTGAAGCAACAGACATATCGGAAAAGAAAGAACATGCAGTAAAAATCGCAGAAGAATATGGCGGTCAGATTGTTAAAATCCAAACTCGCACAATTTTGTCGGAGGTCGAATAATTTGATAGGTAATAAATTTAGAGCTTGGAATGTAGAGTCCAAGCAAATGTTAAATCATGAATTTATTGTTAAGACAATTCTGTCAGAGAGAGATTATGGTGAAATAATTAGAGATTTTTCAGATGTTTTAGATGGTTACCCTTTTCATATCATGCAGTCAATTGGTGAATTCGATAGAAATAATTGTGAATTATTTGATGACGACTTGGTAAAACTAACATTGCCAGATGGAGAGGTTCGTATTTTCAGAATCCGAATAAAGACTCTTGATCGTGAAGTCAGAAATCATCCAGAATTCGTAGGCGAATATTCAAAAGTTCGAATCACAGCTGTGGTATTTGAATGGCGAGGTTTTGATTTGTTTCCATGCATTGATGATAAAGGCATATCTGACGTTTCAAAAATGGAATGGGTGGGGACCTTTTGGGAGAACCCTGAATTACTGGAGGTATCAGAATGAGTAGACTTATTGAATGTGCAGCATGCTTAGAGCCGTTTGAGTGGAACGATGAAGTGATCGAAGTAAGGGATGACTATTATCACAAAGACTGCGTAACTCTTTATCCAATCGGCTATGTGGCATTTCTTGATGAAGATTGCCTGGGAGAAACAGAAAATGACGACGGTCAAATGGCGTGTAGTATTTTCGATGAAGGTCAATATATAGATGATGACGAGGAGGATGAGTGAATGAGTTCTAAATTTAAAAAAGGTGACATAGTCTTAAATCGATGGGCTGGTCATCCGTCAGTGGGATATTTTATTTATCTAGGCGTCTCAGGGAAATATATAAAAGGGCTAGAGCTCGATCATTGGACAAATAGAATTAAGGAATGTGAGTATTACAAACACTCTTTGCAAGAATTATTTCATGACGGAGAACCAGCTTTTATAGTCGTTGGCCATACAAGCGCTTTTGATGTAATGAAAAATGATTTGTCAGCATTTATCGAGGAGAGTGAAGCAGAATGAGAGAAATTAAGTTTCGGGCGTGGAGTGAGCCTACCAAAGAAATGGAATACAACATAACATCCATTGATTTTAAGGGAGAGACTGTTTACTTCGATAGCGGAGTTACTAGCCCAAACAAAGAACAGGAAACGGATTACTGGCATAAACCATTCGTATTAATGCAATACACAGGCTTAAAAGACAAGAACGGCGTTGAGATTTACGAAAGAGATATTGTCCGGTACGAAGATGGAGAGTTTGGATATATAGGAGTCGTGACTGAAGATTGCTATTACTTTTACATTGATGGAATATCACCTTTAGACAGTTTTAGTTTTGCTGATGTATCAAGCACTTATGACCATTCGACTGAATTGTTTGTTATTGGCAACATGTACGAAAATCATGAACTTCTGGAGGTGTTGGGATGAGTAAGGTAGAGGAAAAGATCAAGAAATATGAGAAAAAATCAATAGTCACACTAAGCGGAACTGATATAGAAATTGTTGAAAAAAACACTGTATTGAAAGACTTGAAAGAAATCCAAGCAGAGCAGGAAGATTTGCGGAAGAAAGCTGGTGCTTATGATTCGCTAGCGAGTGCAGCAAGTAATACGAACACCCCAATAGATGCTAAGAGACGAAGAGAGGTTGAAGACAAAATCGTTTCATATCTCAAAGATTTTGTCGAAGATTCTTGGAGATGCGATAATGCGGAAGAATCTGAGCCAGTTGTGAGACATCACGCTTGCAGAATCATTGAGCTATTCGAAGAGCAGAACAAGCCTGTTGAGATTCCTGAGTTTGTTGCTGATTGGATGGAAGAATACAAAGGCGATTATAGAACACCGTATCATTCAATGAGAACCGCTGCAGAATTAGAAAATAATGTAGGTGACTGGTTGCATGACAACGAC
Source organism: Enterococcus sp. BWB1-3 (assembly GCF_016745275.1). Classification (GTDB taxonomy): domain Bacteria; phylum Bacillota; class Bacilli; order Lactobacillales; family Enterococcaceae; genus Enterococcus_L. Next base: position 248,855 of record NZ_JADOEP010000002.1, on the reverse strand, counting down.
ACTACAGAACAAGATATTAAGAATCAAGAAAAATATTTGCAAGCATGGCTAACTGGCAACTACACCGCGAAACAGGAGCAGAAATATCAAATACTAAAACTTCATGTTGATTATTTTGATGCTGTAGCAAAAGGCATCAAGACATTTGAAATTCGCAAAAATGACAGGAATTATCAAATAGGGAATATTCTTGTTCTCAGAGAATATGATCCGATCGACTCACATACAGGAGAGTTCACAGGCAGAGAGTGCAGAGTCCGAGTGACTTGTATGACTGATTATGAACAGAAGCCTGGATACGTAGTGCTTGGAATAGTGCTGGTGAAGGAGGATAAAAAATGAATAGTTTGACGATTTGTTCAAGATGTAATAAAGAAATATACAGTGCTGAAGCACCACTGTGTTGCCCAAGGTGCAAAATGAAATTTCGAAGAAAAAAGATATTGGGTCAAGAAATTTTGGAAATAATCGAACTAGGGACAAACTACATTGATTATGAGAAACACAAGACTTCGGAACAATTGGAGAGGAAAGGTTTACATGAATTCTGTGATCAAAATAACTTAAGATTTACAAGAGATTTAAATTGCGAAGAAGAGTGGGATAGATTATATTTTCATAAAAAAACATCAAGTGATGAAATTCCATTGTCGGTCGATGAAATAAACGCCATAAGAGAAGAATACAAAACATATTCAGCTGAAAGAAAATACGACAATAGAGCAATTGACCGTCATCCGTTCAAAGGAGTGTTAGAAAACGTGGCTGAATTTAAGGAGCAAAAGTATCTATTAACGCTTACTTATTCTTCAGCATTTAAGGAGTTTAACGCAACCTTTTCTATTCGAGATTACAGGACAACAATATTGAAAAACGATGCGCTTTTTGAATATAATTTCCAACTTCGCAACAATAGAGAAATAGACGATTTGAAAAACATCGCTACTTTAGAACATTGCCTTCAGTATTTTATTGATGCTAAAAACAGAGTTGGTGAGTTACTTGATATTCAGTGATGCATTCATGGAATGGGCTGAGGTGTACAGAAAGCCTTTTGTTCAAGAAGTGACATGGAAAAAATATGAAAATACACATCAGAAGATTCAGGCACAATTCAAACAGGCGACTGTTGATCAGATAACCAGAAAAAACGTCCAAGTGTTTCTGAATGTTTTGTCTAAAAAGTATGGAAAATTGACAGTAAAAACTATATTGCAACAGATGAAAGCTTGTTCTCAATCTTTGCTAGAGGACGGAGAGATCAAGAGAGATTTTACATCAGGTGTTCGATTTTCGGGCATAGAAAAGCCAAAAAAGAAAAAATATCTTGAAGTTTCAGATGCAAAAAAATTGATTGCGCAGTTAGTTTTAGAAAGACCATGCGATTTAATGATTCTTGTAGCGTTAAAAACAGGGATGAGATTTGCTGAAATTTTAGGTCTAACAACGGCTGATGTCTTTGAATCAGCCATACATGTTAACAAAACATTCGACTATAAATATACTAAAAAATTCAAAACAACAAAAACGAAAACTAGCATTAGGAATATTTCTGTAGATGAGAACACTATCGATGCAATCAAGCACTACACTTTTTTGAATAACATCACAGAAAATAAAATGATTTTTCCGGATTCAATTTATTCGATGCAAATCAATCGTCGATTAAAAAGACTGTGTGAATCGTTAGATATTCCAACAATCTCATTTCACGGATTGCGGCACACTCACGGAAGTTTGCTGTTGATGCAAGGCATCCCAATGATTTCTGTATCGAAACGTCTGGGGCATGCTAGCTTAAGTATTACACAAGATGTTTATATACATCTGATGCAAGAACAAGAGGAAAAGGACAATGAGACTATCATTGCACTAATGGAGGCGATCTAATTGGAAAGTAATAAACTACTAGCTCTTAATAACCATATGTTTGAACAACTTGAACGATTGAATAATGAAAAATTATCTGATGAAGCTTTAAGAAAAGAAGCTGCCAGAGGAAAAGCGATGACTGATATCGCTGGTAAAATCATTGACAATGCAAAATTGTCTTTAGAAGCAGAAAAGTTAAAGTTAGAATATATGGGCTCTGATGTAAAACTACCTAAAATGATTGAGTGAGGAAAAGCGATGCGAAAAAACATCAGATGGAGTCAAAAGATGATTGATTATTTAAAGTCGGAATCAGCAGGTAAAACGTTAAAAGAGCTACAAAAATCATTAAAACTTGAGTTTGACATTGATCTGACAACGAAACAAATAGAAAGTGCTAAATACAGACACAATATTAAGAGCTACAAAAAAAGAGGTCAGTACAAGCAAATTTTTGATGAAGAAGTCCAAGCTTTTATTCTCCGGAATTACAAAGGGATAAGGAAGATTGATATGCTGGCACAATTAAAAAAAGAGTTTTGCCAGGAATTTACACCTGCTCAATTGGAGAATTTTTATAGCCATAGAAACATAGTCAGCGGTGTAGATATGAGATATAAATCAGGCGAAGAACACCCTAATTATTTGTTGATCGGAAGCGAACGAACAGATTGCAAAAAAAGGAAATGGATAAAAGTTATTCGTGATAATAAAAGCAAGTGGATGAAAAAAAGTCATGTGGTTTGGGAAGAAAAAAATGGGGAAATTCCCACTGGATTCGCTTTGAAATATCTTGACGGGGATGAAACGAATTGGAAGTTAGAAAACCTAGTATTGCTAGACGTAAATACTAGTAATTCGTTAGCAACTCAGCAATTAAGCACTGACATTGAACTTAATAGAGTTATTATCAATGTGGCAAGATTGAAGGTTTTAATCAACAAAAGAACGAACAAGCGGAAGGATTATGCAACGAAGGAGGAACAGGGATGAAGTATAAATGCGTTATTCCATTTTTCGTAGATCGTTACGAATCAGAAGAACGCGATGATGAACCTACTGAGCAAATGGAAATTGAAAAAGATAGTATCTGGGAAAGAAGAGACAACCCAAGCGACTATGATGTCATGCTCGATAATGTTGAGGATGGCGATTGGTTAGGGATTCCGGCCGAACGATTTAAAGATTGTTTCGAGCTGTGCGGACAGGAGGACTGACAATGACAGAACAGAAAGAAAAACTGAAATCAGTAAGAGATAACCTCGAAGAGTTACTAAGGGCACCTCACTCAGATATGTATGATCCTGACGAAATCATTGAAAACTGTGTATCTATTCTTGATGAAGTGTTAGGGAATCAGCAAACTTTCAAGGTCTGGGAGTATTACATCACGCCAGATCAGCGCATTTATAAAATCCGTGGATACAGTCAAGATAGAGAACTTTACACTGTTGACTGTTTCGATCAGAAAAAGAAGGTTTTCGGAACTGCGCACGTTTGGCATAAAGATTATTTTGGAAAAGACAGACAAGCCACCGCCGAAGAAATCGGACTCTTCAAACGTGCAGAGCATTTTCACAGCAAAAACCGCAAGTACAGTGAATTCAAAAACGGAGATATCGTTCAAAATAAAAAGACTGGCAAAATCGGATACGCTCAGCATGTGGATGAAGACGGCGATGTAGTTGTCGTTTATAAATCCGATAAAGTATTAAACACTTCAAATTACAAATGTACAGGTGCGTTGTATCTTGTTTTAATCATGACAGCTGAAGAACTTGAAGCAGCACAGGAGGTAAGAGAGTGACAATACACCTGCTGGGTATCGTTATTGCTTTATTTGCGATAAATACAAATATCAGAGATTGCAGTGACAATCTTAAAAAAATTGCTAAAGAGTTAGAAAAGAACCGCAAAGGATTTTAACTAATCGAAAGGAGCGGAGTGCGCGCGCACAACAAAGCTTTGACTCCTTTGTGAATATATGAAACGAATATTAAATTATCCAGGCTCGAAGTGGCGGCTTGCAGATATCATCATAGAGAACATTCCAGGTCACACGACATATTTAGAACCGTTTTTCGGATCCGGCGCCGTTTTCTTTTCAAAGGATCCGTCACAGATTGAAACGATCAACGATTTGAATGAACGTGTATATAACTTTTTCAAAGTTTGTAGGGATCAACCAGAGAAACTGGCGAAGCTAGCTTACTTAACACCGCACAGCAGACAGGAACAGCAAACAAGCAATCAAGAGGCTTCAGACCCGATAGAGAATGCCAGAAAATTTCTTGTCCAGTCTTGGCAGACACAGGGTGGAGTTCAACGATATAAAAGCGGATGGCGTTCAAATATAGACAAAATCGGAGGTAAGTTACATGAGTGGAACGAAATACCTGAAAGGGTAATGGAAGCAGCCGCCCGCCTCAAACACGCACAGATAGAAAATCAAGATGCAGTTAAGCTGCTGCAGCGATACAGCAGAAAAGATGTATTCGCTTATGTCGATCCACCGTATCTGTTATCAACCCGCAAAGGCAGATACTATGAAACAGACATGAAAGACGATCAGCAACCGGAACTGTTAGAAGTGCTGAAGAAATTCAAAGGAAAATTCATCCTGTCCGGATATGATAATGAACTGTATGACGAGATCCTGAACGATTGTTACAAAGTCTATATCAATGCTCAAGCAGAATCCGGCCAGAGCAGAACTGAAGTCTTATGGATGAACTACGAGTCTTCGGGTCAAATGACATTACTGTAAAAGGAGTTACTATGAAAAAAATAAAAAAATTTATGTATTTTCTAAAATATAAGGATGATTTGATCATCAATGCATTTGTTCAAATGTTTGTATCAATATCATTTATATTTTTGTTAGTCCTTTTGACTGCAGTTGTAGCAAATGTTGATTGGGCAGCTTCTATCGTTGAAAAAGTATTCAACATCGGAGTGGTTTTGTTAGGTGTTGCAGTGTTTCTGCTATTGATTTTCGGACCCGTAAAAATTTTTATCTATTTTATAGAATGGAAAAAGGCAAACAAATGACATTACTATAATTCTGCGTATATTACTGGAAGGAGTGTGACGGAATGAACTGTAAATATTGTGAAGTCAAAGAAACGGAGTTGGGAAATGCCTGTCTAGGGAAAATAATAGTGGAGTCTGGCTATGAAGAAGCTGCTATAGATGTTAAGAGTAAAGAATTAGTGATTATGGGTGATGACGTCGAACGAGCTAAAATCAATTACTGTCCAATGCGTGGAAAGAAATTCAAAAGAGAACGCACAGCTTTAGATGACATTCTAGACGAACTTAACTCAGACGGTGATGAACAATGAGCTTCGAAGTCTTAACAGCTCTGCTCATTACATTAATAGCAGCAGAGTTTATCTATGTAGCTTTTAAAGATTATAAAGATAAGGAGAGATAAAAATGAGTAAACTTTCAAAAATAGCAGTATTAGCCATTGAAGCATTAGGCGATGAATTAAGCCAAACGATCGCATTAGAAAAAATATTAAGAATTTGCACTGACAAGCCGAATATGGAGTCAGCCAAGAAAGCAGCTCTTGATATGCGTGTGGAAGAAAAGAACCTAGCTACTGTCAAAGATTTTAATATGAGTCACTATAAAGCGAAGTATGGATATTACGAAAGCTATTCAAAATTTGAATTAGCTTTAGATTACTTTCAAATGTCGAACGATCTCTTTTTTGAAAAATACAAATTCAATTTTGTTCCGAAAGGGGAATTGTACAAAGAAGTGAAAAAACTTTTAGAAGAAAGGGTAATCAAACAAGCTGCTTCACAGATGATTTCAGCAACAATAGGATCAGCAACTTCATCAGGAATTGACGCAAAGAATCATGAACTCAATTCATTATTTGCGAAAGAGATCAAGCGAACATTTAGAAGTGGCGTTTAAATAAAAGAGAGGGGGATTTGAAAGGAAAAGAGGTGATAGCCATTGGCAGCTATTTTGGCAGCTATTGATGAAATCAACAGTTTAGTTGAAAAATATGATTTTCCTTTAGAAATTCTAACTGATGTTAATTATCGCTTGCAGTGCTGTAAAGAAGAACCGTATATTAAACAACAACTAAGATACCTGAAAAACTTAGTTGATTCTGGATTAGTAACTGAGAAATAAAAAAAGCCGAGATTCCTCCCAGCCCGACAGCTAAATTATAACACAATAGGAGGAATCAAGGAGCATGGTCTTATTTGATGTTAGCAAATATGAAACTCCAGATCCAAAAGACGTCAATCTTGATCGGACAAAATACAACGTAGGGGTGTTTCTAAAAGCGTATCTTGCAGCAAGATCACGCTATGGTCAGCCACGGGAACCAAAAATAACCTCAAGTTTTTCTTTGGTTCCTCCTGCTACCAGCATTGGAAATAATGCCGAGGCTGAACAGATATTGATTGAGAACGAGGAAGCAAAGGAGAATTTCGAGAATCTCCACAATCTTTTCATCATGGGCTATTCTGCTATTCAGCATCCATTCAAGCCAGATATTTGCGAAAGGCGTAAGCGGGTTTTCTACGATCGTTACATAAAAGGAGATGCCGTCTATATGTGTGCTCAGCGGCTGAATGTGAGTGAGGATCTAGTGTCACAGGATGCTGCATTGGCTATCATACAGTTCGCTGATGCACTCGATCTTGTAGAATTCCGTTAGAAATCGGTTTTTTATCGGGTTCTAGTACGGAAAATATCCAGTAAATGTACTGATTAGGTTCGGTAATTTGATGTTATTATGATAGTGTCGAAAAATAGACAGAGGAGAATCATCTATGATTGCAAAAGTAAAATTAGCTTGGAATCGTCGGCAATATACGGAACCTGAGTTAAATTGCGAGATCGTTGAAAAAGATCGAGAATATACAACGTTTAAACGACCAAAAACATTGTTGGAAAATCCTAGACAAAGAAAATATACTGAATTCAGAGTGGCTAATTACTTATTACCACTCTATTTTTATACGGAGGAATCATAATGGAAATAGCAAAAATGAAATTATCAGAACTGAAACCGGCAGAATATAATCCTAGAATTAATCTGGAACCTGGAATGGAAGAATATGAAAGTTTAAAACGATCATTAGAAGAGTTTGGGTTTGTCGATCCACCAATTTTCAATAAACAAACTGGAAACTTAGTCGGTGGTCATCAACGTGTAGCTGTAGCTCAACAAATTTGTCTCTGTGACCAGATAGAGGTATCTGTTGTAGATTTGCCTATCGAGAAAGAAAAGACGCTTAATTTAGCTCTCAATAAGATTGAGGGTAAATGGGAAAATGTTAAATTGGCAAAACTAATATCAGAGTTAGATACTGAACTTTTGACTTTGACAGGTTTTTCAGAGTTTGAAATCGAAGAGCTACTATCATTGTTTTCAAATGAGGAAATACAGATTGAAGAACTATATGAAGATTTAAATGTAGAAACCCCTAAAGAAACTGCAGAAAGAATGTCGTGGGGCGAAACTAGTATTAAGATTACCAGAGAAGATGTTTCAACAATGGATAGAAGTTACAAGAAGTTCAATGAAGCAGAATCAAATCTTACTTTTGTTGAATGGCTGGTAAATACACTATGAAGCTTATGTTAGCAAGTTTCGATAATGGAAGTGTCGCAGATTGGGAGTTAGTAAATATGAGCAAATATGTACTTTGTTCTTTTTTTTATCTTAAAAATATTGAGAAACGCCCTGAATTACTTAAGCTAATTCTTGAAAGGAATGAATCTGGAGATTTTTTGCTTGATAGTGGAGCTTTTACACTTTTTTCAAGTAAGTCGAAAAGCATAGATTTTGAAACATATTTAGACTCTTACATTGCTTTTATTAATAAACATGATATTAAATATTTTATCGAACTAGATATTGATTCTGTTGTAGGTTATGAGAAGGTCCTTGATTATAGAGAACGTCTTGAAAAAGAAACGGGAAAGAAATGTGTTCCAGTTTGGCATAAATCAAGAGGGATAGAAGCCTACAAAGAAATTGTATCTCATTATGACTATATCTGTATCGGCGGTTTAGGAAATAGAGAAATCAAGCAAAGTGAATATGACAAAGTAAAAAATATGGTCAAGTACGCTAACCAAAGAGACACCAAGGTCCACGGATTAGCTTTTACGAGGCAAGATGCTTATCAGTACGGTTTTTATAGTGTTGATTCGTCCACTTGGACTGGTGGCGAGAGATTTGGAAAACGCGCCATTTTTGATGGTGAAAAAATGATTTCTAAGGAAAAGCCTAAAAGCAAAAGAGGAATTAGAAAAAATCTTCATACAAACAATTTAAAAGAATGGATAAGATATCAACATTTTATCGATGCGAAAGGAAGAAACACATGAAGAAACAGAAAAATATTGCAATCAATGGAATAATAGCAGCGTTGTATGTTGTGATAAATACAGTGCTAGGTGCAGCAAGTTTTGGAGCAATTCAACTACGATTATCAAACACACTTTATCAGCTAGTAGCATTTAATAAAAAATACTACTTTGGAATTATTTTAGGAGTGTTTATCGCAAATATGTTTAGTCCACTTGGCTGGTATGATTTGGTATTTGGAGTAGGGACATCTATTTTAGGTTTAGGAGCTGCAATTTTTATAAATAAAAATATTAAAAATCAATTCATAAAGCAACTTGTCGTAGCAATCTCAGCTACTTTTTTTACTTTCTTAGTTGCGATTGAGTTAAACCTTGTTCTTAATTTACCATTTTTAATGACATGGTTCACTGTAGCTTTAGGACAGTTAGGATCACAAATTCTTGGAATAATCTTGATGAAAGTAATTTCTAAACGTTATGACTTAACCAAATAAAAAGAGGCTGATGCGCTAACACCAGCCCTTTCTACAAAGTGCGAAGCACCCCGAAGACACTGAGAACTACCTCGCGAGGTTTTGACAACTCAGTGTCTTTCACTATTTAAACATAGCGGGAGGCGTTTCACAAATGAAAAGCAATAATGACGAATTTCAGTTTATAGATGACCAAGCAAAACAGTTGAAATATGAAATCGAGAAGGCATTGGAAAAAGCTGAATCAATCGATGAATACAAGAAGATTATTCGTGTTGCGTTAGGCCAATGGCTGAAAAATCTAAAAGCTGGAGATATAAAGTTAAACAGCATTTCAGATTTAAAAGTTTTGATCGAAGCGGATTTGATGTTGAAAGAAATTGAAAAATAAATAACTTAGGATAAAAGAAGATAACTGAAACAAAACTCAAAATCTATGATCGTGAGGTGGTGTAGTAATGAATGGCTAGAAAAAGAGACCCACGTCGTGATGAAGCACTGAAAATATTTATAGAACGTAACGGAGAGATAAGCAATCGAAAGCTTGCCTCTCTTTTGGATGTTCCGGAAAAAACTATTTCGGCGTGGAAATCACGAGATAAATGGAATGAAGTACTACGAAACGACAATTGCAGTACTTCAAATGATGAATGTAGTACTACAAAAAAAGTCGGGGCTCCTCCAGGCAACCAAAATGCTAAAGGAAATAAGGGGAATAGCCGGGCTTCTCCACCAATCGGGAATAAAAATGCTGTGAAAACGGGAGAGCATGAAACCATATTCTTTGATATGTTGTCAGAAGATGAGAGGAACATTTACTCAACTATGAGTGATGATCCTTTTTTTGTTTTGTCTGAAGAAATTAAGATTCTAAAAATCAGACAGCGACGAATGATGAAACGCATTAGCGATGCAGAGAAGGGACTCAATCAAAAAGAGCAACAAATCTTGTATGAACTTCGTGATCGTAGAGAGGTTGTCGAGGGAAAAGGTAAGCAAGTTGAAATCTCTATTCCTGAACTCCAAATGACAGAAATGAAAGAGAAGACTTTCAGGAAAATTAACGACATTCTTTCTATCGAAGAGGCTTTGACTCGTATTAGTAATCAGTTGACACGATCAGTTAAACAACTGCAGGAAGCTTTGTTATATGAAAATAGAAATGAACTCATGAATCAACAAATAGGTAAGTTGAAAGCTGAAATTGAGGAACTAAAGGGTTCTAGCGCTGGAAATGAAGATGCAACTGATTGGAAGACAGCTGTATTAGAAGCTGCAAACAGGAGAGTGAATTCATATGAATGAAATTACTCCTTTTTCAGATTTGGCAGATGCTATCGAATATTATCGAACCGACCCGGTTGCTTTCTTTGAAGATATCCTTCTAATGGAACCTGACGACTGGCAAAAAGAAGTATTGTTGGACTTAGCCAAGCATCCAAGAATTTCAGTTCGATCGGGTCAAGGTGTCGGAAAAACAGCATTAGAAGCTGGGGCAATCATATGGTTTTTAACATGTTTTCCTTATGCGAAAGTGGTAGCAACCGCACCAACAATGCAACAGCTATATGATGTGCTGTGGGCTGAGATTGCTAAATGGTTAGACCACAGCTTGATCAAAAATGTCCTCAAGTGGACTAAAACTAAAATTTACATGGTTGGTGATGAAAAACGGTGGTTTGCTACTGCAAAGACAGCTACTAAACCTGAGAATATGCAGGGATTTCATGAAGATAACATGCTCTTTGTTGTTGATGAGGCTTCTGGTGTAGCAGATCCAATTATGGAAGCAATCTTGGGTACTTTATCCGGAGGGAATAATAAACTGCTGATGTGCGGCAATCCGAACCGGATCGAAGGTGTGTTTCATGATTCTCACACAGTTGACCGCGAAAAATACAAATGTCACAAAGTCTCAAGCTATGACAGCAAGCGAACAAATCAAGACAACATCGACATGCTGATTAATAAATATGGCAAGGATAGTGATGTAGTACGTGTTCGAATCTATGGTGAGTTTCCTAAAGGTGCTTTGGATTCGTTTATCAGTTTGGAAATTGTTGAACTTGCTTCTGGAAAGAAACTGAAGGACCACCAAATTAAAAATGTAAAAACAGCTCATATCGGTGTCGATGTTGCCAGATTTGGGGATGACCTAACAATACTCTTTCCACGACTTGCTATGAAGGCACTGGAATATGAAAAGTATTCCAAACAAGACACGATGAAAACAACTGGCTATGTAATAAAGATGGCAAAAGATTTGATGAGTAAATACCCGACTCTTTCTAAGATAATCATTAAGGTTGATGATACTGGAGTTGGCGGAGGTGTTACTGACCGCTTGTCAGAAATTGTAGAAGACGAAAAACTGCCTTTTGAAATCATACCTGTAAATAACGGTTCCAGTGCCACAGATGATTATTACGATAATTTGGGTACTCAAATATGGGGAAACGTTAAAGAATTGCTGGAAGAGAACATGACTAGTAATTTAAATGGCGGTGAGCCAATCATTGAGCTACCGAACAACAGTGCACTAATAAAAGAACTGAGCACTCGGAAATTTAAGTTAACGAGTCGAGGTAAGATCCGACTTGAAAGTAAAGATGACATGAAAAAGAGAAATGTAGGAAGCCCGGATATCGCAGATGCATTGACACTTGCCTTTTACGAGCCTCCGAGCAGAATAGCTAAGATTACAAATCGTCCGTCTTGGCTGAATTAGAAAGGAGTGGAGCAATGGCTATAGCTATTGATAGAGAACTAGCTGGAGATATCAATAATCCAAGTTTTGAAGTAATTAATTTTTGTATTGAGGAACACGAGAAAGAAATCCCTCGTTTGAAAATGCTGTTTGATTACTACGAAGGGAACCCGCATAAATTAAATGAAGAACCGCAAACCACTCCACACGAAAGAGGGGAGGTATTCGTAAATAATGCAAAGTACGTTACAGACATGATGATTGGTTTTATTGTAGGGTCGCCGATTTCTTATACAGCAGCAAAAGGTAAAGAAATACAGCCCATCTTAGATGTTTTGGAAAAAATGAGAATAAAGAAGCATGATAAAGAACTCGAAAAAGGTCTGTCAACAATGGGCGTAGGGTTGGAATTGCACTATCTGTCTCTTAAATCAGGAACGAATGAAACTGTGCCGAAAATATCTTGGATCGATCCTCGAGGCATGTTTTTAGTGGTAGATGATACGATTGAACGTGCAAAGCTTTTTGCTGTTCGAATGATTGAAAAAAGGGATCTTAAAAGAGAAAAGTTTTGGGAAATCTCTGTATACACTGAAAAAGGGGTAATTACTTATTTATCTAGGACAAAAAAATTATCTCAGAATAATATGATCAAACAGCCGAAATTCAAAGAACATTTTTATCAAGCTGTTCCAGTTGTTGAATTTAGAAATAACGAAGAAAAACAAGGTGATTACGAGCAGCAGCTCTCTCAGATTGATAAATACAATCTTTTACAAACCGATCGCATTAAGGACAAGGAGAATTTTGTTAAAGCGATTATGTTCCTCTATGGATTTGGCTTGCCTGAGGAAGAACCAGAAAAAGTGAATGGTCAGTATGTAATTCAAGCTCCTGCCAAAGAGCATGGAACAGGTGCTGAGTATGTGACTAATACGTTTCAGGAATCTGAGGTCCAAACTTTAGCAGATTCACTACTGGATGATTTTCATAAAACGACCTATGTTCCAAATTTAAACGATGAACAATTTGCGGGTAACATATCGGGTAGACTTTGCCCCTTTTGCTAGAAATAGCTTAATGATAATCGGGTTAAAATTGGAAAGCTAAACTGTTATTTATATAACCTATTCAACGTCATATATGTTATAATGGTGTTGGAGGTGTGCATGATGAAATATGGTAGATTAACTGTACTAGAAATGTATTCAAAGAAAGAACCAAGTAAAAAAGCTATTATGTATGCTTGGGTAAAATGTGATTGTGGTAATGAAAAAGAAGTAAGGATGAATAGCCTTAAAACAGGAAATACTAAATCATGCGGATGTTTAAACAGAGAAACTTTAGTTAAACGAAACACGAAACACGGATTGAGGTTTCATCCCGCTTATGACACTTATAATGGAATGATGGCAAGATGTTACAATCCTAAAAAAAGTGCTTACAATCATTATGGTGGTAGAGGTATTGAAGTAGAAGATGAGTGGCATGATATAAATAATTTTTTATCATGGTGTGAAGATAACGGTTTTAAACCAGAACTTCAGTTGGACAGAATTGATAACAACAAAAATTATGGTCCTGATAACTGTAGATTCGTAACGCCTGCTATTAATCTAAGGAATACAAGAAGAAATGTAATTGTAAACGGTATTGCATTGCGAGAGTACCTAGATAAAATAGGCTTAAAACATGATATAAGCTTCCCTACTTTAAGGTATAGATATTACACAATTAAAAAAGAAGGTCTTGAACCTTCCGAATACAATCTGGTTCATCATGAACGTTGGTTAAAGAAAACAACAAGCTAATCAATTACCACTCCGAATGTGAAAACATCGGAAGGTTTAACGACTAGATAAAGTATCCTAAGCAAAGCAATCATGATCGATTGCTTTTTTGTATGGAAAAATATCCAAGAAATCCGACACCTAAACATGTAATGATGTAGGTGATGAGATAGTCTGACCTAGGTATGAAAAGACATACCGTAATGCGAGGAAACTCCTAGAAGCAGAGGATAAAGAGCCTTTGCGATAACAGTGGTGGAAGCCATGAAATATAAGCTATTTGGATTGCTGCTTGTTTTAGCCATAAAAATCGGGTATTTAGAAGACGGCATTATTCAACGGTTAGAGCTATTGCAAAACATTTTAACGGTAAAAGGTCACAAGGTGGATGTAGAAGGCACTATGATACGTTTTAAACCTTATCTGCCTATAAATAGATCGGATATCATCAACCAAATTAAAGAATCACAAGAGTTTATACCTTTGTTAATTAGTTTAGGATGGCTTGATGATATTGATAATCCGGAAGAAGTGATGGAGATGCTAAAGAAACAGAAAGAAGCAGAAATTCAACTAAATAGAAAAGCTTATGGGATAGCTGCAGAAGGCAGTCATTCTAATGTAGATGACCCGTTAGGAGAAGATGGAGAAAATGATTAAAGCAAAATTTAAAGCAGAAAAGGAGCAGTTTATTTCTTATCAGTTAACTGGTCATGCAAACCATAGCGAACATGGAACAGATATTGTATGTTCAGCTGTTTCAGCTTTGTTTGTAACGATCTCAAACATGCTTATGCTGCGAAATGGAGTTAATCAAATAGATAACCTCTTTATTGTGTCAGAAAACGAAGATGCTCAATTGTTAACCGAAACACTCTACCAAGGATTGCAACAAATTGCTGAACAATACCCCGATAACGTTAAGGTTATTACAGAATAAGAGGGCAGGATCATGGCTCAAAAAAAGTTATCCTACTGGAAAAAAAGAGCATTAAAACAAGAACAAGCTTCGCAAGTTAGGACAGATAATATCGAGCAAGTAATTACTAATGCTTATCTAAAAGCTCAGGACTATCTTACGTCGCAGGTAAAAAAGATTTTTAATCGAGTGAAAAATAAAAATAGTTTTGAAACAAGCGAATTTAAACGCATCTTGAACGAATCAGTTTCACCAAGTAGCTTAGTAGAATTACAAACAATAGCAAAAAAGATAGTTGATCCGGAATTACAACAATCAGCAAAACGAACTTTGAATGCTTTAGCAGCCAAAGGTAGAATCACTCGGTTAGATGATTTAAAAGGAAAAATGCATATTACGGTGAATCGGGTAGCTAATGTTCAGTTGAACAAAACTACTGATTTTTTTATTTCTGAAATTCATGAAGCTTACAACGACACTTTGGCAGAAGAATTTGTTCACGAGCTTAGTAATAAAGGCATAATCTTTGAAATTTGGAATAAAAATAGAACTTATGAGTTTAAAGAGCTTCCTATTCAAAAGACAAGAACCATATTAGAGTCCAGGTGGCTAGGTTCTAACTATTCTGAACGAATATGGGGAGACACTGAGGCTCTAGCCAAGCGATTAGAAGAGCTATTCACTGTTGAAGCTCTTTCTGGAATGTCTGAGTTCGAAATGGCAAAAGCTATCGCAAAAGAATTTGATCGTTCAATTAATGTCGCAAGGCGTTTGATTAGAACCGAAGCAAATTATATGGCCAATCAAGCAAAATTGAAGGCATGGGAATCACGAGGTGTAAAGCATTACAAGTTAGTAGTCGTGTTGGATCTCCGAACATCAAAAATATGTCAGAAAAAAAGTAGAGAAGACAAAGTCTATAAAGTTTCTGAAGCAGTAGTCAATGGAGAAAAAGGGAATTACCCGCCCTTCCATCCATGGTGCAGAACAGTCGTTATTGCTTATCACGGCGAAAGAACAACCAAAGGGATAAGAACTGCCAATGATCCAATATCAAATGAAACATTTACAATTAAGCAATCTGCTACTTATGATGGATGGATGAATATTCTCAAAAAGAGGTATTCGCAGGAAGAAATTGAAAAACAAAAGAAAAAGCTTAAAGCAGCATAAAATGATAGAAAGAAGGAATTAGGATGAATTTTGGACAAGCATTTGAACAAGTTAAAACAGGTAAAGGGATGAGACTGCCTCAGTGGGAGAAAGATGTTGTTATTAAAGCTCAGTTTCCTGATGAACACAGTAAAATGACAGCTCCTTATTTATACGTAGAAAGCCGCTTTGGTCGAGTTCCTTGGAGAGAAACAAATATTGAATTGTTCGCTGATGATTGGGAGGTAGTAGAATAATGAATTTCGAGAGAATATTACCATTAATTAAATCTGGAGAAAAAGCATTTCGATTAGGTTGGAATGGAAAAGGGATGTTCATTGTAATGCAAAAAGGATATCCGGAAGGTATACCATGCAATAAACAGACAGCTGAAGCTTGGAGTATGAAAGAAGGAGACTTATTCAAAGTGGCGCCTTATTTACAAATAAAGAATGCTGATAATTCTCATTCTATGTGGGTGCCAAGCATTGGAGATATTTTTGCAGATGATTGGGAGATTATTAGATAGCTATTGGTATATCATCCTATCTGTTAGCCCATTGCCTACTTGGGGCTTTAAATATTAAGTGAGACAACTAAAATCGTATGTGGGAATAAATTGAATAAGCAATATTTTAGCACTGTGTCTGGGAAATCTCGTGGATGGAGTGCTTTTTGTGATGTCGTTTATTTGTGCATGGGAAGAGGAGAGTAAGATTTATGAAAACTTTTGTTTTAAGTAAATGTAAAGATTATTTGGAATTAAACCTGCAACTATTTACTGATGGTAGCGGGGGGGACGGAGCCGGTGGAGAGCCAGGTGGTTCTGATGATGGTGCTGGAGAAGGTGAAATAAAGTTCTCTAGTCAATCTGAGCTAGATTCGTATATCGACAAGAAACTTGAGAAATCATTAACAACTGCTCGAAACAAATGGGATGTTGAAGCTCAGGAACGAATCAAAGAAGCTGAGCGAAAAGGGAAAATGACTGCTGAAGAACAAGCGAAATATGAGCTGGATAAAGAGAAGGAGCAACTGGCTAAAGAGCGTCAAGCTATTCAAAGAGATAGAGATGAAACATCTATTATCAAGCGACTGACAGATGATCAGTTACCAAGTTCTCTTTCCAAAACGCTTGCTCCTCTTTGTGGTGGCGATCCTGAACAATTGGAAGAAGCCTACAAAGAATTAAGCAAGTCTTTCCAAGAATCTGTTGAGGAGGCTGTAAACAAACGTCTGGCTCATTCTGCTGGTGCTCCTGGTTCGTTTAATAGCAGAACGGGCGGAAATGAAGTTGGTTCAACAGGTCAACGTTTGGCAAAACAAAATTTAAATCAACAAACAGAAAGTAAATTCTTTAATAATTAGGAGGAACTACAATGGCAAAGATGGGAACTGTTGTTACTAAAGGAGAGAACCGCAAACAGATTTTAGCAAATACAGTATTGTTTCAAGCTTTTGGTGCACAGATTAATGATACTGACATAACAGCTGATAGTAATGGTCGGAAAATTATTCCAGCTGGCACTCCTGTTGGAGGGGCGGATGATTTTTTAGATAATGAAATGGCTGAATTACAGATGACAACAAATATTGAAGAAATTCAAGGAGTATTGTTGTATGAAGTAGATGTTACAGCTGGTACTCAAAACGGAACAGTTTTGGTATTTGGTTTTGTAAATGAAAAGCGTTTAGCATCCAGTGTTGAAATTGATGACAACGTTAAAGCAGCTTTAGACGGAAAAATTACTTTCGTTAAGCGGAATGCATAGGAGGGATTTTGATGGGTAAAAAAGTATTAGCAAATATTGGTAGCGAAATGAATTTACAAATGTTTTCTGGACAATCAATTTATGATTTTGTCACTTCTCCGGAGATTGCAGCATATTGGACAGAAAAACTTCAAACATTGCCACCGTTTTTGGGAGAAGAACTATTTCCAAATACTAAGCAGATTGGGACAGAAATAAAGTGGGCAAAAGGTGGAACTGGAGCGCCTAAATTGTTGAAACCTTCAGCTTTTGGTGCAAAGGCTGTTCCTCGTGGTCGGAAAGAATTCGATACGGTATTGACAAAACTAGGTTTCTTTAAGGAATCTAAGTATGTGGATGAGGACTTACGGCAACAGTTAAACTTGGTTCTTGCTTCCGGTAATCAAATAATGATTGATACTATTTTGAATAAGATTTTTGATGATATTACAGAATTGGTGTTAGGCGCTGCTGTTACTCGTGAAGTAATGAGAATGCAGTTGTTAATGACTGGAAAAGCAGAGGTCGAAGGAAACGGTATGAAATACGAACTTGATTATGAGTTTAATCCGAAGCATATGGGGAATGCTTCCATTTCTTGGTCTGATTCAATCGAATCAAATCCTATTCTTGACATTCAGCGTGCTAAGGAACAAATTGAATTGGATACAGGAGAAACGCCGACGAGAGCTGTCACTAATTTAGTTACGTTAAATCAAATTGTTGCCAATACAAAAATTAACAAAACTATTTCTGTATTTGGCGGGGGAGACATTATTCTTGGCAGACAGAAAGTGTTGCAGTATTTGCGTGAAGAACTTGGACTGGATGTTGTTGTTTATGACAAACTTTATGAGGATGAATCAGGGAATGGGGTTAAATATGTTCCGGATCAAAAGTTTGCATTATTACCAGGGACACCGTTAGGCAATACAGCCTTCGCAATTACTCCAGAGGAATCTGATTTGATGACCAGTGGGAAATCTAATGTTTCTATTGTAGACACTGGTGTGGCAGTTACGACAATGCATCAAGATGATCCAGTTCAAGTTGAAACGAAAGTTTCCATGACTTCTTTACCTACATTTGAAAACATGGAAAAAGTTTTCATTCTTGATGCTGTAGCACAACCATAGGAGGATTATTATGTCATATATTGTTAAATCACAATTCATTGAAAATGGTCACTTATTCAAAGTCGGCGACTTGTATCCACTCGATGAACAAGCAGTGGATGATGAAAGAATCAAACATTTATTATCCCCTTTTGCTCACAATGATTTTAGTTTTATTGAAAAATGTGAAGAGAAAAAGGATGATGAATCGCCTTTTAAAGGTGTAAGAGAAACTCAGTTGAGAAAGCTTGCAAAAGAAAAAGAGATTGAAGTTCCAGAAGAAGTAACAAGAGAAGAAATTATTGAATTGTTGCTGAATGCCGGAATTACTTCTTTGTAAAAAGGGTGATATCTTATGAATCAAACAAATCAAATCGCTTTAGATAAGATACAGGGACAGCTGGAGAGAAAGTATTCTATCACTGATGAAACAGAAAAATTGGTTCTTAAGGATGATTTAGAACACGCATTACTTGAAGTTCTTGATTACTGTAACCGTGATACATTAACAGGAAATATGGCTATTTCAGTAAAAGAACTTTATATTTTCAATTTGAATATGGAAGGAAATGAGGGAGAGACTGCTAGGAGTGAGGGTGGTGTCTCCCAATCTTTTGAGGTTGGGCTCCCGTCCAAAATTAGAGTAAAACTCAACAAATATCGTTTAGCGACGGTGAGGACCTTATGAGTATGCGCCTGAGAGAGAAGGATCTTGAAACGGTCTATTTGAAACAGCGAATAGTCTCAATTGATGAAGAAGGTGAAGAAGTTACAGAATACGCTGACGAATCAAAGGAACTCGAAATGAATGTGCAATCAGCTGGAGGGAAAACGGATGCAGCTACCTATGGTGAACGTCTACCTTATATCAAATCATGCAAATACCAAGGCGACAAAATTAAAGAGGGAAAAAATGAAAAAGATGGCATCTGCTTATATGTTGGGAAAGAAGAAAAGCCCGATTTTGAAATCATTGCTATTCAAACTTTTTCGGCTCATGTTAATGTCACACTTGAAAGATTATAGATTGGAGGCGAGATTGTGACTGAAAAATATAAAGTATTACGTCCATTTAATGATTCTAAAAATGGAGGGCACAACTACAAAAAGGACGATGTATACCCTGCAGGAAATGGCAAGCCTGATAAGGATCGTGTAAAAGAACTTTTGTCTCCTTCAAAGAATCGTTCATCTTTTATTAGGAAAGCGACAGAAGGTGATTAGATGGGCGTTACTGTTCGAGGTAAAGAATCGTTACTGGCAAAGCTGAATAATTTGCCAAAGGCTATCGAACAAGCTTCTAAGGATGCCACTTGGGAGCTCACAGATGACGTTTTAAGCAAAACACAGCTATCTATTCAAAGTTCAGCGAAACACTCGTCTGGTGAGTTAGCAGGTTCTTATCAGAATGAAGTAGTGGTGACGGGTGGGAATAAAATTGTTGGTCGAGTCTGGTCGGATAAGATGCAAGCCATTTTCTTTGAATTTGGTACTGGTGAAGTTGGCCAAGAATCGCAAAAGGACTTGCCGGAAGGTATCAACCCTGTTTATACACAAGGACGTTGGTTCTTTCCTGTCGATTCTGTCGATCGAGATTTAAATGCACTTTACGGAATGCCAGTCATTGAGATTCAAGGAACTGAATTTTATATGACACGAGGACAGCCTGCTCATCCAGCGCTATACCCAGCGCTAAAAGAGGTATCGGAGTATGCCGAGGAAGTTTACGCAGAACATATTGACAAGGCGGTGAGAGACCTTGCCGACTGATGGAATGAGTCGTTATAGTATCCGAGCGGATATTGTAGCAGCGTTAAAGGAGATTGAAGAAATCAAAGCGGTTGCTGCTACTTATCCGGAAAATTGGAAAGTGTTGCCTTGTGCGGTTTATTCTTGCGAATCCAGACCTGCTGGAAAAAATAAGAGTACAGTCGAATTCTTAACACAATGGACAATTACGATTGAACTTTTTACAAATAAATCTGGTATTGGTCGGATTGCTGAGAGTGTCCAACAAGCAATAAATCAAATGGGCTTTTCAGACGTTCGAGTAAAAGATGCAAACATCAAAAATTTAAACAGAAAAATTATTACCGTAAGCGGAGTGGTCAATAACCGCACATTGCAAATTACACGAAACTAGGAGGAAGTAATATGAAAAAAATGGATTTACAGCTATTTGCAGGCTTATTGTCTAAAGATACCACTTTGAGTTACAAAGTTGGCGGTGCGCCAACTTTTACGGAGGTCGTCGGCTTACAAAGCACTCCGGAATTAGGGTCCGATCCTGATCAAGTAGAAACGACAACCTTGGCAGATTCAAAGAAGACATATATTAAAGGATTGCAAGATACGGACACATTACAGTTCGGTATTTTGTATGATGCAACTGTTTATGACGAATTAAACACTGTGGCAGAAACAGGTGGTCAAGTGAACTGGCAAGTTAAATTTCCGGATGGCAGTACCTTTGACTTTACAGGTGAAGCAGCTGTAAAAATGGGCGGAGCTGAGGTGAATGGTGCTCTGACGTTTACACTGTCAGTTGTAGTGTCAGCAGGACCTGATTTCGTACCAGTGGCATAATGGCATAAATCAATAAGACCGGAGAAATCCGGTTTTTATTTTTACTTAAAACCTAGGAGGAATATTGTATGCAAGCACGTAAATTGAACTTTGGAAAGAAAGAATTGACTTGTAAATTAGACGGGAATGCAATTGTAGAATTTGAGCGGGTCGCTAAAAAGAACCCAATAAAATTATTTATGACGGCGGATATGAAAATGGATTTTCCACGATTAGGGGAACTTTTGACATTGATCCATTGTAGCGCTACTCGATTAACGCATAATTTAAAAATGCAAGAAATGCCGGATTTGTTCGATGAATATTGTGACAACGGTGGAGACTTCATGGATCTGTTAGAGTTTGCTCAGCAGTTGATTGAGGATGCTGGTTTTTTCGGCAAGAAGAAAACGGCAGAAGAGTCACAACATGGGACAAACATCAGTCTGATCAAAGAAGCGGAACAAGTTCCGGAACAAGAGGACAGCCTCCTGTAAAAGAATACTTAATGTTGAGCGAACTCTTTGAGGATATGGAACCGATAGCTATTCGATGTGGAATTAAAGCAGATCGGTTTTGGTCCTTGTCTTATCAAGAGATTATCCGAGAGGTGGAAGCTTATAAAGAAAATCGGATTCAGGAACTGAAGGAACAAGCACAGTTGGCTTATGCTCAAGCGAACTTAACAAGTTATTCGGTCCATGCACCGCAGAAAATGCCAAAACAGGCAGCTGCTTTTCCGATATTAGGGGTCCAAGAGACTGGATATACTAAGCAAAAAGAAGAGCTCCCTCAATGGAAAATTGATCAAATGAAAATGCTAGAAGTCGCAAACGCAATTAAAAAGACACGAGAAAAACGTGCGAAAAAGTAATCCATACATAAAAAGAATGGAGGTGTGATAATGGCTATTGAGTTGGAAACTCTGCAGATTATCATTGAGGCAAACTTTGATAAACTGCAGCAAAATTTGGATAAATACCTCCCTCGATTAGAGTCAGCAGTGAACAAAATTGAACAGGTTACTGGCCGGACCATGGACAAAGTGGAATCAAATCTAGATATTGACCGGGTGACACAAAAATTATCGGATCAGTTCGACAAAATGAATAAACAGTCAGAAAACCAGATGAAACGTTTTGAGGAGCTATTCGGCAAGGCTGGTGAAAAAGCTAGTAAGAATTTGGCGAGCGGTCTGGGTAATGGTCGCAAAGGAGCAATTAAAGAGATTGAATCTACTGTGAATGAAATCAACGCAAAGATTCGACAGGCTCAAGCGAAGCAGGACTCATTAAGTTTTTTGAAATTGCAGAAACAGGAATCAGCTACCATTGGCGATACTCAATCTGAAATAAAGTATGATAACCAAATCGCCAGTGCTTATGCTTCTATGATCAAGTACCATGATCAAGCAAAAAAACTGGCGAAGGATTTGACCAATGAGTTTAACGAATCACCAAAAGCCTTGGAGAATATAGCGAAGAAAATGGATAAAAATGAGGCTAAAATCGAGCAGTTTAGAGCAAAGTTAAACCAATTGAACGAAACATACAAAGAACAATTGGTTCCGGTATCAGGTTCTTTTGATACAGGCTTCCAACTTGGGGATTCACCTGCATCTTTGAAAACTAGGGATGAACTGAAAAAAGTAGAAGTTCAAATGCAAAGCCTCATTTCTGAAAGTGATGCATTGCAACGAGCACAGGCGCAAACAGAGGACCGCACGGCAGCGTTAAGAGAAGCATTAGGCTCTCTTAATACAAATCTTAACGAATCCTCAATACAAACCGGAAACGCACGACTAGGGGTTCAGTCTTTAGGCGATAACGTCAACAATGATACCGCAAAAGTGAGTAGATGGGGTGCCATCTGGAATCGAACTTCTAATGTCATTGCACATGGCATCAGGCGGGTCAGGAGAGGATTCGGGCAAGCGATCCACTCTTCTAATCGATTTTTCAGAAGTGTGGATAAAGGGTCAAAGAAATCAAGCAAAAGCATGGGCACGATCAATTCAGCTCTTAAAAGCATTACTCGACGTTTAATTGTTTTTGGTCTGATCTATAAAAGTATCACCACATTTGGCAGTTACCTAACTAAAGCATTGAAAACAAACGAACAGTTTGCAGCGAGTCTGAATCAACTTAAGGTCAATATGGCGACTGCGTTCTATCCAATATACAGTGCTGTACTACCAGCCATTAATGCGCTAATGAGCACGCTGGTTAAAGTAACTGGCTATATTGCTTCATTTATCGCAACACTTTTCGGGACAACCTATTCATTTGCAAAAAAAGGCGCAGAAGATCTGCAGAATGCGATTGACGATATGGATGATGCAAAAAATACTGCGAAGAAATTGCAACAACAGCTGGCTGGATTTGATGAAATTAACACGTTATCTTTCAACAGTGATGATGATCAAGCCGGAACTGGTGGTTTAGATTGGGATGTAGAAGAGCCTGAAACACCTGCTTGGTTAACCGATTTTGCGAATAAATTCAAGGAGATCATGTCTCAGTTGTTCGATCCTATCCGCAAGGCTTGGGATAAACAAGGTAAGAAAGTGATGAATGCTTTTAAATATAGTCTACGTGAAATAATAGGTTTGAATAAAGAGATCGGCAGAAGTTTTATGGAAGTTTGGACAGATGGAACTGGACAATTATTGATTGAAAAACTTCTTTCCTTATTTGCAGAACTTTTAGGTGTAATAGGCGATGTAGCAGGAGCTTTCAAAAATGCCTGGGTAGATGATGGACGTGGAACGGACTTGATTCGTTCTATTTTCGAAATGTTTATCAGTATTTTAGACTTACTAGAAAAAATTACAATTTCTTTTCGTGACGCGTGGAATGACGGAACAGGCGAACGAATAGCAGCTCATTTGCTAGATATTTTTACAAATATTTTTAATGTTATCAGGAATCTGGCAGGTCAATTTGCAAAGGCATGGGAAGAGGGTGATGTCGGAACAAGTATCATGTCTGGCATTCTAGGAATTATTGAAACCATTCTAGGTACATTGAACAAAATCACAAAAGCAACTGCAGATTGGGCAAAAGAGTTAGATTTTACTCCATTACTGAAATCAATTGATAAACTTTTGAAAGCCATTCAGCCATTGACACAAAAAATTGGAGATGGCTTGGTTTGGTTCTACGAAAATGTGTTGTTGCCATTAACAAGTTACACCATAGAAGATTTTATCCCTGCTTTTCTGGATCTTTTAAGCAGTGTTCTGGGTGTGCTTAATGACACTATTGAGACTTTACAGCCTTTGTTTTCATGGCTGTGGGATAGTTTCTTACAACCTCTTGCTGAGTGGACCGGCGGGGTAATCATCAGTGTACTTGAAACACTCTCGAAATCCTTAGAATCTATTGGTAATTGGATTAGAGAGCATCAAGCAATTGTTGAGGCATTCGTGATTATTTTGGGCTCATTTGCAACTGCTTGGGGATTGGTTTCTGCCGCTGTTTCTATATGGAATGCCGTAGCGGGAATTGCAACAGGAGTCAGTACCTTATTAACTGGAGCGATTGCATTCTTAACGTCTCCTATTGGAATTGCTATTGCTGCCATAGGTTTAATTATTGCAGCAGGAGTTTTGCTTGCTAGAAATTGGGATTCTGTAAAAGAGAAGGCAGAAGAACTTGGGAAGTGGATCGGTGAAAAATGGGAAGATGTGAAAGCGAAAACAGAAGAAATCTGGAATAGTATTTCGGAGTTTCTCTCAGATTTATGGGAGAGATTGCAACGAATAGCCTCAGGCATTTGGTCTAATATTCAAGATGTTTTTAGCAAATTCACTCAGTTTCTTACTGGAATTTTTGCAACTGATTGGACCAAATCGTTTGGAGTGTTTGGTAATATACTGAACGCCTTTTTCCGTAACGTTGAAAATATCTGGAATAGTATAAAACGAATATTCGAGGGAATCATTAATTTTGTTGCTGGTGTATTTACAGGAGACTGGCAACGAGTCTGGCAAGGTGTTTCTGATATATTCGGAGGGATTTTTGATGGGTTAGTTGCTTTAGCCAAAGCGCCAATAAACGCAATTATCAACTTAATCAACATAATGGTCGATGCATTAAATAGTATTAACATTGATATACCTAAATGGGTACCAGGTTTCGGTGGAAAGAAATTTGGATTTGACATTCCGAAAGTGAAGTATTTGGCTAAAGGTGGTATTCTAACTCGTGCTACTTTATTTGGAAAAAACGGCAATGAAAATCTTGTCGGTGGAGAAGCAGGACCTGAGGCGGTTCTTCCGTTGAATGCTCAAGTCTTGGGTGGAATCGGTGCTGGAATCGCAAGCACCATGGGCAGCTTCTCAGAAATCATTATGCCGGATGCTTTGAGTAGTCCAATGCCGAGCTTTGCCGGGACTGTTTCAGATCAAACCTTTTCTATAGAAAGTCTAAAATCGTCCATTGTTGAGGCTATTCTTCTAGGTTTCCAGGAAGCGAATATTCAAGATACAACTGGGGATATTATTATTCCGGTTAGCATCGGCACTGACCCATTGGAACAGATTCTATTAACAACAGAGGACCGGAGACGACTAAGGAGCAATAAATAGAAAGAAGGTGTCGGAAACGTGATAAAAATAAATGGAGTCACTATGGCAACTCCCCGGACGTACGAAGTTAGTGAGGCAGATATTGACTCAGAAAATACAACTCGAAGCGAGTCC
Source organism: Enterococcus sp. BWB1-3 (assembly GCF_016745275.1). Classification (GTDB taxonomy): domain Bacteria; phylum Bacillota; class Bacilli; order Lactobacillales; family Enterococcaceae; genus Enterococcus_L. The sequence continues at coordinate 223,452 of NZ_JADOEP010000002.1, read as the reverse complement.
GGCGTGTTGCATCGTGACCGCATCCGGGCAGGAACTCGGAAAATTTCTATTGGTTGGCGGGTGAACGAACAGAACGCTCGTGCCATTCTTGCAGCAGTCTCTCCGGCAGCAGTCTCAGTTACTTTTTTAGATCCTCAGACTGGAAGTGATAGGGTGGCAACGATGTATGCAGGCGATAGGAAGATGGCAATTGTTCAGCATAGGCGAACACTCTCAGCACCACTTTGGGATGTTTCTTTTTCATTAGTTGAGTATTAGGGGGCTGAGTAGATGTATGCAGTAAGTGAAGACTATAAAAAAGCGATAAATGCTCATACTCGTACCGTACAGCTTTCTGGAGAGATTATTCTTGCAAGTGGTACACGAATCACTTTTGACGATTCAAACGTACTGACGGGGAGTGTCAGTCTGTCAGAGCAGGCTGTTTCTGGTCTGGATATTGAAATTGGAAATGTATATATGAGTGAGTTCAAGATTACTTTTATTAACAGTACTTTTTCAGATTCTATTCAATTTGATCAAGCAAAAATTTTACCAATTTTTTCTTTGTTGATTAATGAGGACACGGATGAATGGGAAGATGTGCCTTTAGGTGTTTTCCATGTAGTAGAGCCTGAAAAAATGTATGCTACGACAAGTCTTGTCTGTTATGACAACATGTTAGCGTTGAATGGAATCAGAGAGGACAGAGCGACTTCGGGAACGGTTTATGAGTTGCTTAAAAATATATGTGATGAAACAGGTCTGGAGTTAGCCAATACAGCGGTGGAACTCCAGACCTTCGTTAATTCATCAGATATCGTGATGGTACCATCTTCCTTTGAAGCATTGACAAGTTATCGGGATCTGGTCGGCTATTTAGCGCAACTATTAAGCTGCTTTGCTTTATTTGAGCGTGACGGTCGTTTGAGATTAATCAAAATACCCTTTCAGGAAATTGTGAAGCGAATTGACACGGATAGTCGGATTAGTACAAAGATATCCGATTATGAAACGGGCATTTCTTCTGTTCAAATTCAGATTGATGAGCGAGTGTTGACTAGCGAGAAAAGCGGTATTTTAGGAAATAATTTAATCCTAGAGAATCCTTTATTTGTCCAAGGAACTGAAGCTTTTCAGCAGCAGCGATTAGACAACATTTTAAACGAAATTTCTCAAGTTCGCTATATTCCTTCTGATGTCAGCTTTGTAGGAGATCCGGCATTGCAGCCAGGTGACTGGATTGAATATACAAACGGGGTAGCCAGCCAACCGATTGGCGGAATGCTTACTCATTCGACGTGGAAATATCGTGGTTATCATGAGTTGAAGTCAGTAGGTAAAAATCCTGCAGTCAAAGCTGGCAGTAATGATAATACAACACTGTCACCAAGTCAGGTAATCCAACTGACAAACTATTATTATAACTATGAGAATTTGACTGATATTCTGTTTGGAAATGATTTTAAAGAAGAAGTCATTACGATTCTTTTTAGTTCTTCTGTCGATACATTTGCCTTTTTCCATGCAACAGTAAATGTAGAAATATTCGAAGACAATCCGGAAGCGATATTGGAATTCACCTACTACGTGAACAATGTAGAAGTCTTGTTTATCTATCCAAAACAATCTGTGACTAAGGGACGACATATCGTTCATTTATATTTGCCGATTCAAGTATTTGAAAATAGAAGTTACTTGTTTACAACAGTTATGAAATCGAATTGTTCTGGAAAAATTTTGTCTCAAGAGATTCAAGCTACAATTAATGGTCAAGGTTTGTATGCTGAAAAAGCTGATTGGGATGGCATTATTACAGTGAGTGATTTCCATTCAGGATTTAAACTTGAGAGCCTAGGATTTAAATTGTCTGAATTGGATGCAGAGATAAGCATGGATATACAATCTCCTGTTCAAATCGATCTTAATGACGAATATCAAAGTTTTAATTTAGAAACAAAAGCTTTGCAGTTGAGTAGACAGGAAGAACGACTACTGATACAGGATACGCATTATATTTATTCAGAGTATGATTTTAGCCTGCAATCAAATCCGTTGCGATTAGCAGAATTAAATGAAGATATAGAAGGAGGAACAGATCAATGAGATTAGATGGAAAATGTGAGATTCAGTTATTTGATAAAGAAGGAAGAATGGTGGACTCATACAGTAGCAAGAACATGTTTACGAATGCTATTCCAAATTTACTGAATGTACCGATGGGACTTTTTAAAGATATCGATACAACCACTTCAATTTTATCTGAATGGATAAATCCTCTCGTTTCTGGCGGACTAGGTGGAGTGTTGTTATTCGAGGATGCATTAGAAGAGAATGTCGATAATGTAATAGCTCCTTTGTCTCAAATAGGGTTGACAGGACACGCTGGTGGGGAGTATGCGGAGGAAAATCTGAAACGTGGAACTTTCAATGCTTCAGAAAGCGAAGCTGTTACAAATGGCTATAAATTTGTGTGGGACTTTTCGACAAACCAAGCGAATGGCACGATTTCGAGTGTTTGCCTTACTTCGGTTCCTGGCGGTGATTTTGGAATAGGAGATACATCAAGATTTTTAGCAACGAATGAATTAATTGGTAGCCCTTTTCGACTGTATACAAATCAAATTTATGGAGGACATTTATCGAGCTCGGAGCTTGAAATTCTGGAAGTAGGAGATAAAATTTATGCAGCGAAAGGACCGAATAACGGGACTACTGTACCGGGTGGGGCAGTTGATATTTATCAGTATGATAACAAAACAGAAGAAATTGGCGTGACTGACACACTAATAAGAACAACATTGACAAACGCAAGCAATACACTAGTGGCACAGAAATCATTAATCAATGATAGTGATGTTACCTTACAAACGGCAAGAAGGTGGTATTGCGCTGGAGATGGAAAGGCACATTCTCTCCATTGTGCTTCTACTGATGTTTTCCATTACGCAATCATTGACTTAGAAAATGCGGAAATTTTGGAAACCAAAGTTATTGAAGCAAATGGGCTAAATCATAATTCCCGTTCAGGCTTTCCATTCTTTTTGAAAGATGATTATATTTACATGATTTTATATACTTCATCAGCGAGTCCAGCTTATCGAGTATGTAAAGTTTCAATTTCTTCTGGTGAAACCAAAATTCTTGAGGTAGAGTCACAAAGAGCTGATATTTCACCTGCGTCTTCGTATGGCAGTGGCTTTAATTTTGATAATAAGCTGTACGGATTTTCGTCCGGAGCAGAGTATCTTTCAATGATTATTGATCCAGAAGATCGAGGAATCATGTCCGTTCATGGCACTACTACTAATGCGACTTCGGCTAAACCTGGGGTGTTTTCAAACAATACACCAATTCCATATTTATGGCGCAGACCAATTTCAAATACTTCGCCGATTTATCAGCCGTCCATTCTGAAATCTTATCTGGCAACTATTAATAATATTAGTCCAATTACAAAGTCACCTTCTCAAACAATGAAAATAATCTATACAGTAACAAAAATCAGTAGTTAATAAAAGCAGAAAGCAGGTGAAGTTATGACAATAGGTTTTTTTACAGTCACTGAGTGGATTGCACTAGTCGGATTTATCTCAGGTCTATTTTTTAGTTTCGCAAAGTTGTATTCAACACTGCAGTCAATTTTAAAACAGTTAAAAGATTTGAATGCCAACTTTGATGAAAGTAAAAGCGATAGAAAAATTCTACATCAAGAATTAAACAGGCTGAGACTTGATTTTACGAAGCAAAAAACTTCAGTTGATGAACAGTTTAAGACAGCATTTAAAAACATTGCAGAGATTGCAAGAAGAATAGAAAGAGGGAACGACATATGAAAAACGTATCAGCAAGCACAATCGCACGAACAGTTGTATTGATTTTAGCTTTATTGAATCAAATTTTAGCAGTTGCGGGGAAAGGCACGCTTAATATCGTTGAGGATGACGTTTATCAAGTTGTGTCTTTAATATTTACTATCGGTTCGACTGCTGCAGCTTGGTGGAAGAACAATAGTTTCACCAAAGTTGCGATCGAAGCAGACGAAGCTTTAAAGGAGCTGAAAAAAGATGGCGAATCTTGAGGCAATGATCAAATGGATGGATGACCGGAAAGGAAAAGTAACTTATTCCATGAACAGACGTTTAGGACCAGATAGCTACGACTGCAGTTCAGCGGTTTATTTTGCATTGAGAGCTGGTGGTTTTCTTCCTGACGGCGTTATGGGTAATACAGACTCTCTTTTCGGACATCTGGAAGCGGCAAGATGGAAGAAAGTAGCTGTAAATCCAAAAGGTTATTATGTTGTGAAACGCGGTGATATCTTTATCTGGGGTGTACGTGGTGCCAGCGGTGGTGTTGCAGGTCATACAGGAATATTCATAGCTTCTAACGATCAAATGATTCACTGCAATTTTGGTTATAACGGCATAACAGTCAATGATCACGATACTATTTGGAGCTACAATGGAAAACCTTATGTCACGATTTACAGATATAGCGGATCTGGAGAAGCAGTCATTCCTGAGGGAGAAACAAATACTACAACAGGGACTGGTCAGAAATCTGGGAACAAAGTTTATCAAGTTGATGAATTAAAATTTGTAAATGGTATTTGGCAAGTTCGTTGTGACTATTTGTGTCCTGTTGAATTTGATTGGACCCAGAATGGCATAGCGTGTGCAGATATCACGCTGACAGATAAGAACGGAAAAGTTCTTGCGGATCAAGTGACAAAAAAAGGAAGCTATTTCGTTATTCCTGAAAGCAATGTGAACATCGTAAGTCAGGCACAAAAAGGCAGTGGGAACTATCACTGGATATCTGTTCAATTCCGGAACGGCGGTCAAGTTTGGCTGAGTGCTTGGGATAAGAAACGTTTGATAAAAGGATAAAATAAAGCCCTGTCTCAAATATGGAGAGACAGGGCTTTTCTTATTTAATATCTTCAGCTCTTACTAAATTACCTTTTACAAAATCAGGAGCAACATTATTTTTACCGAAGAAATTTAACCCCTCTATGAGTTCTCTATTTTGAACTAAAATAGGGGACGAAAGAAAGTTAATGTTATAATCTAGATCTTTCATTTTCCTCAATGCTTCCACTTCAAATCTGATTAAACCGATCGATAGCTCGCCTTTTTTATCGATTCCGGCAAATGAAATATTGCTGAACTTCGGTTCGCCTTTTAACTCCCATTCGATAGCTTTAATAATTGATTCAAGAGTGACAGTCGCAAATTCAATAAAAGTCATTTCGAAATCTTCTGATTTGCTGAATTTAGTTCCTGTATTCTTTAAGTTATTAGCACATGCAGGAATCGCTAATATATTTTTATAAAAAGTTCTTTCTGAATCTAAATCAACTGTATCTATTTTTCTTGAAACTATAGCATGTATCAGATGCATCTGTCTGCCTTTGATAGCTTGGTATATACTTTTTGCGGTGGTTCCCAATTCTTCGATATTTTTACTCATTCCGTTTCCCCCTCTGGAAATCAATAAATTATTTTTCTTTTTTCAATTTCAAAACGCTCTCTATCTGCGCTTATTTTTTTCAATTCTCTTTTGATATCGTCCACAAGGGAGGATTTTCTGTTGATGGATCGCATCACTTTCAAATCAATTGTGTCATCGGCTAAAATATCAATGATGTGACAATTTTTTGTTTGACCGATTCGATGAATGCGATCTTCGCTCTGCATCCGAATCCCATAATCAAATGATTGATTATAATAAATGATGTAGTTTGCATTTTGCAGATTCAAGCCTGTTGATCCGCATTGTAACGTTGAGACTAGGATGTTGTTACTTTCCTCAAACTTTTTACGCTCTTCATTCTTTTCGGACTGCTTCATTCTGCCGTGTAGTTTTGAGTATTTTTCAGGTAGAACATTTTTGATTTTTTCGAAATCGGATATATACCGATGAAAAATAATAACTTTATTGTTTAATAAATCAATTTCTTGCAAGATGTCTTTTAATAGCAAGGGACGTTGGTTGCTTTGGTATTCGAACAGTTCAAATTTATCTTGAATCTTTATGAATTTCCTGAAACTACCTGAAGCTATCTGGTGTAGGAAATTTAGCATTTTAAAAATTATGAGACTGTTGTCAGCGTCGAAATCAAGCATATCAATAAAAATATTCTTGACGTCATTATAAATTGATTCGAATTCGCTGTCCGTGAATGGATCGTAATAATATTTTTTATATGTTTTTGGCGGCAAGTCTGCAAAATCAGCTTTGTTCGCTTTGAAAATATAAGGTTCCATTCTTCTGATAATCAAATTCTGTTCTTTCATGTATGAAATTCTTGGAATCTTAGAATCTTCGTACACTAGATGAGTTTTTTCAAACGAACGAAAATTCGGATATTTAAGTATTCTAGGATCAAGCATATACATTTGTGTATAAATATCCCATAAACCTTGCGTGACTGGAGTTCCAGTCAGCTCATTTTTATAGATGATTTTTTGAGTCAGTGGCAGTAATCGCTTCACCCTTTTTGATTGGGGGTTTTTGAATTTGTGTGCTTCATCGATGACTAGCTGAATCAATATTCCATGTTCTTCAATGAAATCATACACTTTTTTATAGATTCTATCCGATTGAGATAACGACTCACACCCAACAACGCAAACGAATTCGTCATTGTAATTTTCGATTTCTGCAATAGAATAATCGCTATGTTTTTTTATATCATCAATCAAATTCTTTTTAACTGAAACGGGTGTGATCCACAAAACTTTACTTGTTTTATTCTCATTTAATCGTTTTTCGATCAACTCAAGCATTATCCTTGTTTTTCCAGTTCCCATATCAGAATGGATAGCACCGACTTTTATGTTTTTTAGTTTCTCAAAGCCTTCTACTTGTTTCTTTAGTAGTTTAGTCTTTAAGATCGTCGATCACCTCGATTATTTCTTTGTCTTCAATACAATATTGAAATAACTCTTCAAGAGAAATTATATCTTCTAAGAATGCGTATATCATAGCAGTTTTTACTGTCTCTTTTTTGTAACAAAGTTCAACGAGTTGACCTTCGTGAGCTATAAAGTATCTAGTGATTTCCTCTCTCAATTCTAATATATCACCTTCGGCAAAATGAAGGTTACCAGAGATAGTTTTTTGACTACTGTTACTGGATTGAAATAGCTCAAAGAATTCTCTCTCGAATTTTCCACCTTTGGAAAATATTCTTGCTGCATAGGGCTTATATCCGTACGTATTAGTCGCACAGAAGAAATGCGTGTACTTTCCTGATGATCGTTCGTGTTGTTTGGCGAGTTGTAGTTGCTTATTTAGTTTATCTTTTCTGCGTTGCAATTCTTTAGATGATCGTTCAATTATTTTGATTAAATCTTCATCAGAAAGCAGAGTATAATCTAAGTTCATTTGCCTTTCTCTCCAGAATAGTACTTTTTCTCAAAATCATCCCACGATTTGCTGAATGTATGGCTTGCGAATGCTTCCCGAAGCCCTGTAGCTTGTTTTAATTTTATAACCTCTTCGATACTCATTCCTAAGTGCTTGCAAATACTTTCGTCAGACCAACCGTCTTGAGAGAGAGAGAGAACTAGATCCGCCATTGATTTAATCTGATGTGTCCCTCTCGCTCTGTTATGACGAACAGTAGATGCCATTCTGTTTGATAAACTTTTATTGATTGTAACAACAGGGACCTTCTTCAATTTAAAAACTTCTTTACAAGCTTTATATCTATGGAATCCATCAATAACTATATAAATGTCATTTTCTTGATCATAGTAGGTAACAATAGGCTGTGTCATCCCATCTTCTTTTATAGATGTCACAAGCAGATCGAATTCTGGCGGAGCTACTTTATTTGGGTTGTAATCATTTGCCACAACCTTGTTAATAGGAATCATCTTAGGCTCCATAACCGGAAAGGTGATATTACTCATCTAGTTGTCTCCTTTCTAAAAAGTAATAGTTTGTTGTCGTCTTTGCCAGTTCGAAATCTCTGCTTAAATACCAAGAGCATTCTTTCTTGTGTGTAACAGCTAGGTAGACAAATTTTGGATTAAGTTCGAGGGCATCATTTAAGGATGCAGATGCTAAACTTTCCCACAGCTCAAAACTATTATCAATAGTATAGGTTTCTCCTAATTCTATTCCTCTGTTAGTGATATCGTAGCTTGAAAAACCTAGCACTTTATCCTTTTTCAGATGAACGAACCAAGTTGTGTCTTTTGTGTTAATGAGATAGGGTAGTTCTTTTTTATATTCTTTTTCTCCAAAAAAGATGCCCATGTACTTATAAAATTCGCTTTTTGAATACAAATTGGGTTTAAATACCTTCAGCATTTTTTTCTACCTCCGAAATTTTATCTACCACTTTTTTATACGTCTTTTGCTTCAGTTCGTTTGTTCCAAGTATTTTACCGAATTTTTTATGAAGGTCATACAATTCTTCTTCATCTTTTTTAGTAAGACCATAATCACGAGAGGAGAGGGCGAAGTCATTCTTTTCTATTGCTCTGCCTATCCCTTTCCAATTATGCCATTTACGTTCATCTTCATCCTGTTCTTTTTTTGGTGGAGAATCATCTGGCATGTCTGTAACTTCCATTCCAAAATTGTCTTTATAATACTTCATAAGTATTTTAATCTTACGATAATAATGATCTCTTAGTTCAGGAGTGTATAGTCCTAATGATTCTAATAAGAAGATTGTGTATTCTTGCCAGGTCATATTTTTAGGTTTTTCAGTTCCGTTGTGACCTAACAGGGAAGTTTTAGCATAGAGGTTACCTAGGTTAGCACCTGAAACTCGGTTGACCACACGCCGCCATGTGTCTGGTTCTAAGGCAGCGAATTGATCCAAGCCTCGCCGTTGTTGGAAGCCGTAAGGCTGACAGATTCGCTGTTCGGCTAACGGAACGCCGTTCTTATACATCAATTCGTAAACCTCATTCATTTCAAAATCAAGCTGAGAGGTAGCTCCCCAGATATCTTCGACTGAAAAATCGTAAATAGGGTAGAAATTAAAGACACCTTTTGAAATTTCAGTCGTATATTTTTTATCTTTGTATAAGTTCTTTCCGAGCGCAATTGCTCGAAACCGATTAAAACTCTCGTCTGTTCGAATGCCTACGCCGCAAGCTATTTTATCTGTTCCTTTCATTTTTTTGTACCACTTCGGAAACTGTTGCATGAATTTATCTGGATTACCATGAGAGTTGTCATAGCATTTTTTCAATTCTCCGTCTAAATTCTCTAAGGTGATTGCGTTTGAAGGGAGCGGTTGGACCCATTTATCTCGTTCTTCTTCATTCCACATGATCCACTGTGTTTGAAGCACAGAGGTATTATTATCTTCGTAAAAAGGTAAACAAAAGTGATACACTTGATCCACTTGACTTAAACACTCCATCTGTTTGATGAATTTGGCAGTGGCATCATAATGCGCTTCGATATCCAAGTTAAAAATGTCAAATGTTCTATTTTTTTGTTTAGCAACAATATTGGCTAACTGGACCATAACACCGCTATCTTTACCACCGCTGACGCTAAAATAAATATGTTCAAACTCTTCGAAAATGTAGTCAAGTCTCTCGAAAGCTGCAGTTAGAACATCTATATCAGTGTAAAGTTTGCTCATTATAACGCTCCTTTCTGATTACGTATTTTCCAGATCACGATATTTGTTTTTCATTTTTTCGACCACTTTTTTTCTTTTTGGGACATCTTTTACATTCAAATTATATAAATCGTGGTTGTTTTTGAGAATGGCTGTCGCAATCATTTTCCAAAAAATTTCACTCATTACACTGCACCCTCTTCTTTTCCGATGAACTTTTATTCTTTTGATATTTCCAACTTTTTAATAATCAACTATCTTTTCTTGATTGCTGAATACTTTCTTTTATACTTTTACTTGCTTTTTCAAAAGCTTGAATCATTTCATCTGCGGATATATGTTCAATTCTAGTTTTTTTATAGTGTTTGTTTGTTTTAAAAAGTTCAAATTCAAAATCCTCAGTAAAGGAGATTGAAAGGAAATAGCTGTTTCCACCTTCTTCTCTGATGAGGCTTAATGGATGCCAGAATGTCAACCCTTTAAACAACGAATCGTTAGGCATTTTTATCAATGCGGCCTTATGGGTTGTTTTTTCAATATTTTGAATGTTAATGAACACTTCATCCCACACTGTTTTAAGTCTCTCTTCCGTTCGAATTTACGCTTCATATTGTTCGTAAAAATATTCAACGTCCTGTAGTGTGTTGCGGTCTACTGGTATTCCGAGTGCTAATAAACGCTCAATGCTTTTCAAAATTTCTTCATCCGTTTTTTCTCTGCTGTCCACTTGTCCATCTGCTGTTCTAATCGAATCGCCATATACACCGTAAAAATGATTGTGTTTCGTATCTTTCAAGCCAAAGATGCTTTGAAGATTATCTGTGCCTCTATTCGCTAAAACTTGACCTTTTTCGTTTTTTATAGCGAATTGTACTTCTTTTGTTTTAATCGTTTCTAAAAGTTCTTGTGTATTCATTTTATTTTCCTTCTCTCTTAAGTATTGATCAAATTCCTTGAGCGACAATCCGACAGCTTTTGCAAGTAAAGTCATGTTCTCGTATTGAGTTTTCTTCCAATCGTTTGCTTTCTTCATTGATGAAATAGAGCTTTTACTTATTCCTGTTGCTTGAGAAATCTCATAATAGGATTTGAATTCAAAATCAATTTTATACTTTTCTAGCCAATTCATGCTATCAGTCCTTATAGTTTTTTATTGCCATGACAAGCCCTGCAAGAGCTAGTATAGCCACTATGATATAAAATACCATCATTTTCTTTTTCCTCCTTATCATGCTATAATATGGAGGTAGAGAGGGGTTATCCCCTCTACCAATAGTTTCACTTTTTGCGCTTCTTTTTTCTCTTAGTTTGCTTGGAGGCTGTTAAGAGATTGATGATTGCTGTGGCTAGCAGTGTTATGGCTGTTAGCCATTTTATTATGTTGTCTAGCAATTCCATAGTTTGTACCCTCCTTTCTTATACTTATTATACTACGAACTTCGTACTAGTTCAAGTACAAATTGAAAGTTTTTTGAAACTACACCAAACTTTTTTTCTGTGCTATTATCACATTAGAAAGAGAGTGATAAGATTGATTAATCAATACGATGAATTGCTTGAAAAGTTAGCTTCAGGAGAGCTGGAAGAGTTAGAGGTAAAGAATGATAACTTCTTTCTTTTTCGTGATGCATGGTTGAGAAGGGGAGACCGAAAGCAAATCATTGGTGAGGCTGCACACGGCGGACATGTGATTTATAGATATGAAAAAGAGAGCTGAGAGGCTCTTTTTATTTGCGGAAAAAATGCGGAATTCCGGACACTACTTACATGTATAATTGTATTTACTCAACTGATACATGGTGTGGGATTTTTATTTTAATAAAAACTGTTTATCTAAAAGTGAAAAAAACGTTGACTTATGTATACCGTATTGATATTATGAAAATCGAAACGATGGTGAGAAGGGTGTAGCAATTGGGCAAATTTAAGTATGATGAATTGAGTGTAAGTAATGCAAAGATAATCATTACTATTTTTTCTTTTATTTCCATGATATTCACTGCAATTAATGCAACAAGTATCAATGCATTATTGACAAGCTCTGCTACATATTATTTGTCAAATGCTCTTACTTTCTACTCTGTAAATCCTAAGAGTAAAAAAGGAATAATGAGAAGAGCAAAAATATTAAATACATATATGATGATCGGCGCAAGTCTTTTTGTTTGTTTTATAGTTTTCAATAATTTACAATATACTGTAGTTCAAGCTATTATGTTTTTTATAATGAAAACAATAATTATAACTACATCTTTAATAGCTCCATATTGTGCAATTAAAGATGATGATGAATACAAACCGAAAGAAGTAAATGAAGCCAAAAAATTTGCCAGAAAAAAACTTGCTGAAGATAAACAAAAAAAGCTATATTCTAAACGCAATAAAGATGTTAAAATGAATAGAGAAACAAAAGAGTTTATTGAAGAAACAGACAGAAAAAGAATAAAAGAAGGGAGAAAAGTATGATGGAGATTTTGCTTATTGTAATAGCTTCAATCGTATCTTACCTAGTTGTCCTTTCCCGGAAAACAGTTTTGACATTTAAAAAAGAAGGTCTCTCCATTTCTTATTTCACCAGTTTTGTAATGCTAATGTTTATTTTTAAAGTTCACTTAAGAATTATATGGGAACGAAAAGTAGATTTTAAATTTGTAGTCTTTGTGTTAAAACAATTTATATTAAGATATGATATTCCGTTGATACTCCTGATAGAAGTTGCTAAAGATGGAATAGCTACCAAAGAGAACAAAAGAGAATATGAAAACAAAGAGTCTTTAGTTTCGAGGTTATTTAAGTCCAGAACTGTAAGACAAGAGTATGCCGATATATTAGAAGACCAATGTATTGCATAAAAACACCTGTCCATTTCACTGGACAGGTGTTTTTTTATGCACTTTTCATAGGTTTTAAAACAAACTCCCGGATAAAAGAATCAGGATTCCTTACAACAAACTTCTCAACAACCAGCTGCTTTCTGGAATTGTAATGACCAAACACAGAGAGTTCAAAAGTGTTATCTTCCAAAAACATGATTAAGTTAGCCAGATCCTTTTTTGCCACCAGACAATTTATATCCTCATTTTTAGCATGCAGAGTAAATCTAACTAGCATATCTGGAAACGCTGAAACAAGTCTAATTTTATCCGCAGTACCTATGCAGCTTCTATTCATCTTTGAACTCCTCGCTTTCTTTCGTTGCTATTTCTATTTTATAAAAACTATTATACGAACGAACGTTCGTTTTGTCTAGTGTGAGATGTTTGGCAATAAGCGAATAAATTATAGATATATTTACTATCATACATTGAAATGCTCATTGTTCTATTAATTATTTCTGTGCTGATTCTTCTTTTTGCACCCAATCTTTCAAAGCAAAAAGACAGTATCGACAAGAAAGGCAATGCTGCAATTGTAAAAGTTGTCGAGACTCAAATGGATGTTTACCGGCTGGAAAATGATCAGTCTCCGACAGTAGAAGCATTGTTATCGGAAGGGTATATTACACAGGAGCAGTATGACAGATACCAGGCGAATAAATAACTGCTCGGGGTTTACATTAATAGAAACACTGCTGGTATTTGTTGTTGCTGTCTCCTTGATCAGCCTGTCCAGTCTATTGGTAGAAAAGAATATAAGCAACTTCTCTACAGCTCAATTTTTTTCCAGCTTTGAAAAGCAGCTTTTGTATACACAACAAATGGCGGTGGTGGGCGCTGTCGACACAGAGGTGTACTTTTCATTGGAAGAACAGCAGTTTCGTTTTGTTACCGGAAGTAAAGAAGAAGCCCTTTTATTGCCGGAGGCACTGGCAGCAACAGGTCCTGCGAAAATTATATTTAAAAAAGGAACGGGAAACAATGGCAACCTTTCAAAATACAGTTTTAAATATAGCAGAAAGAATCAGCTGATTGAATTTCAGTTTCAGATGGGTAGTGGAAAATATGTTAAAAAAATTTCTGAATTTTAGTGGGTACTTTTTCATTGAAAGTTTGGTATCATTAACGATCCTTACCGTAGTTATCGGCGGGTATCTATCTGTTCACACTGTTCTGTTCAGTAAAGCGAAACCTTATGAAGAACGCTTGGCAATGAAACGAGTTTTGTATGAAGAAATGAAAGAATACGAGCATTATGGAGGTTCTGCTGTTCGAAAAGTGTTAAGGGAGAAAAAGGAATACTTCGTAACAATTATTGAGCAGGACGGAGAAATAAAAGCTGCAACAGTGGAAAATGGAAAGGATGTTTTTACTATTGAAAGACAGTAGAAATTGGGAACAGTATGCAGGATTTACGCTATTTGAGTGTCTTTTGGCACTCTTTTTCTTTTCATTTATCTGTCTGGTAAGTTCAGGCTATTTGAAAAATGCTCAGGTACTGACGGACAGAATAAATAATACCTCGGAAAAGGAATGGCATATCTTTTTAATCCAATTGGAAAATGAAATGAGCAACCTTGAACTGATTTCTGTAACGAAGGAGCAGATATATTTTCATCATCAAGAAGCGGATTATCCAGTTATCGTTGAATTTAAACAGAACAAAATAATTAAGGCAGCAAATGGAGGCTATCAGCCTTTATTGATGAAAATAGAAAAAGCAGAATTCCGACAGCAGGAGGGAAAGATAGAACTTGAAATATTGTTTGAAAATGGAAAAAATAAAGTCGGTTGTTTCATTATTTGAGGAGGAGGAAATGGAAAAATCCCGAAAAGAATATTATAAAGGAAGTACCTTCATAACCGTGCTGCTCTTTTTGAATTTGTTCAGCTTGCTGTTCTTTTTAATGATAGAGGATTATCACCTGACAAAGAGCTTCTCTCAGCATACTGAAAGTTTTTACGAAGCAAAAATTATGGCGAGCATGTTTTTGGCAGAGGTGCGCGATAACCATACCTTGAAGACTGATGAAACGATTCATTATTCAGCTGGGAATCTTAATTATCAGTACAGTAGCGGTATGATAGAAATAACGGTGAATGTTTCTGGAATAAATTATATGTTTTATCATAAAGCAGACAATGAACTCGATTTGTGAAATGTGTATCAAACAGGTGCTTAAAATGACTGATACAGTATTTAAAAGAATAGTGAAATAATCGGTTATTTGTCATAAGTTAACAGTGTTTTTGCTGATAAAAGCGAATTTCCAAATATTATTGTGAAATTGATTGATTATTATGCGTTTTTTCGATAAAATGAAACAGATACAAAAGTTGTTATATTTTATAAAGTTGAGGTGTTTTTTTGTTTTCTGAGAAGATGGAAAAAGCTTTCGAGCAAATGGAACAGGCAATTCAGCTATTAAAGGGGTCTTTAGATGTTTCTTTTTTGGATGCCTATATAGAAAACGGAGACAATATTCTGGATAATTTTCAGGTACGTATTCTTGATGGAAAACCTGAAAAAGAAACGGTTCTCAAGCTGGAAAAAATTTACAAAGAGCTGGCAAAATTTGAATTAGAACCTGAGGAATTGCGGCGCCTAAGCCAACTATTGCTGCTGAAGGGAAATAAAGAGGAACCAATACAGGCGAATCATCAATTAACGCCTGACAGTATCGGTTTTTTATTTGTTTATCTCGTAGAACAACTGTATCCTGACAGAGAGTCGCTGCAGATTTTGGATATTGCATCAGGTATGGGAAATCTATTGTTAACAATTTTATTAAATCTGAAAGTCGAAAATGCTCAGGCTATTGGATATGGTGTAGATATTGACGATACACTGCTTTCGGTTGCTTCTGTAAATAGTGGTCTTACAGGCGCAGAGGTACAATTATTTCATCAGGATGGCATTCAGGATTTGCTGCTTGAACCGGTGGATACGGCTGTCAGTGATTTACCGATTGGCTATTATCCAAATGATGACAAAGTAAAGGACTTTTCAGTTTCTACTTCTGAGGGACACAGCTATGCGCATCATTTACTGATGGAACAGGTAATGAAATATGTAAAACCAGGCGGCTTCGGACTCTTTTTAGTTCCTTCAAATTTGTTTGAATCTGAACAGAGTGATCATCTTAAGAAGTGGATTCAGGAGCAGGTTTATCTGCAGGGATTTATTCAACTTCCTGATGGAATGTTCCAGTCTGAGCAGTCAAGAAAGAGTATTCTCATGGTGCAGAATAAAGGTGAAAACAGCAGGCAGGCGAAAGAAGTGCTGCTTGTTAAGCTGGCTTCGCTAAAAGATTCTCAAAAAATCACTCAATTTTTTCAACAATTTGAAGCCTGGAAATCTTCAAATTTATATTTATAATAATATCTAACTAATTTTAAAGAGGAGAATATCATGTCTAAAACAATTGCAATTAATGCCGGAAGTTCAAGTTTGAAATGGCAGCTGTATGTTATGCCCAGTGAAGAAGTAATCGCCAAAGGAATTGTTGAACGTATTGGTTTAAATGATTCTATCTTTACTATCAAGTATGGTGAAGACCAAAAATATGAAGAAATCGTTGATATCAACGATCATGATGTAGCAGTGAAAATGTTGTTGGATAAACTGATCGAATTAAATATTTTATCTGACTACAATGAGATCACCGGAGTTGGACACCGTGTTGTTGCCGGCGGTGAAGATTTTAAAGACTCAGCTGTTATTGATGATGAAGCACTGGCAAAAATTGAAGCATTAGCTGATCTTGCTCCTCTGCATAATCCTGCAAATGCAATGGGTATCAGAGCATTCAAAAAAATTCTGCCTGATATTATCAGTGTAGCGGTATTTGATACAGCTTTCCATACAACAATGCCTAAACACAATTACCTTTACAGTATTTCTACTGAATATTATGAAAAATATGCAGCACGTAAATATGGTGCGCATGGAACAAGCCATAAATACGTTTCTCAGCGTGCAGCCGAAGTGTTGGGTAAACCAATTCAAGAATTGAAGATTATTACTTGTCATTTAGGAAACGGAGCATCCATTACTGCTGTAGACGGCGGAGTATCTGTGGATACTTCAATGGGCTTCACTCCACTTGCAGGTGTAACAATGGGAACCCGCTCAGGTGATATTGACCCGTCTTTACTGCCTTATCTGATGGATAAACTTGGTTTGACTGATATCAAGGAAATGATCAATATTTTGAATAAAGAATCCGGACTTCTAGGCTTATCAGGTATCTCAAGCGACATGCGTGATTTGGAAGCTAATTTGGATAAAGAAGCAGTTCAAACTGCCTATGCAGTATTCACTGATCGTATCCGTAAATATATCGGAAGCTATGTAACCGTGATGAATGGTGTCGATGCAATTGTCTTTACAGCGGGTATTGGCGAAAATGATTCCCATGTCCGCAGTGAAGTAATTAAGGGAATGACTTGGTTCGGCTGTGAAATTGATGCAGAGAAGAACAATGTTCGCGGGAAAGAAGCTGTGATTTCAACAGAGGATTCTAAAGTGAAAGTACTGCTGATCCCTACAGATGAAGAACTGATGATTGCTCGTGACGTGGAACGTTTGCGCGGCTAATTTAAATTTAACAGAAGTTTCAAAAAGACATGAAAGCTGATTTTAAATGCTTTCATGTCTTTCTTTTGAAAAAGCTGATTTTACTGGTAACGTCCCCAGTAAAGCCAGTCTTTTAAAGCCTTAGCTATTTAGCTTCTTCTTCTTGAGGAATGTTATTGTCCAAATCTGTTCGCACAACCAGTACATCACAAGGAGCATTTCGGATAACATACTCTGAAACGGAGCCGATGAATAATCGTTCAACAGCGTTTAGACCAGTTGCACCAATCAGTACCAATTCAATATCGTTGTCCTCAGGCAGTTGTTTTGCAATAATAGCTTTGGGCGATCCGTATTCAATGACAGTGGACACTTTTTTACAGCCGTGAAGCTCGGCCTGTTTCTTATAATCTTCCAATGTTTGTTTAGCCATTTCAGTGGCTTGTTCGGCGAGCATTCCGTCAAAGGCAGAGACCGACTGGAATGCACGAGTATCAATGACATGAGCCAGCAGCAATTCTGCTTTATTTCTTACTGCAACATTGACTGCTTTTTTAAAAGCCAATTCTGCTTCTGCTGATCCATCAACAGCAACCATAATCTTATTATAATTTTGTAACAAGTTAACCACTCCCTTTATCCTGAATAGTATTCTTGATCCTTACAATTTCATTGTAGAACAAAACAAAGAAAAATTAAATAAAAAAGGGCAGCCCCTCAGATTTTTTTTGAGAGAGCTAACCCAAATACGGCTGACACTGTCAGCAGGATAACGATATAACCAAGAGAAAAATAAAATTTATTAAACAGAGCAATAACAATCCCGGCACCACCTAAAATAAAAAAAAGCTGACTGTATCGCTGAAAAAAATCAGCGGGGATGTCTTTTTGTGAAAGTGATGAAAGAACAGCAGAGCTTTTTTTGATATAGATCCCAATGAAAATGGAAATAAGAGCAACAGCAATAATTAGAATTTGAATGAGCATAATTACCTCCGTAAATAAAAAAGATACAACATCAATCCTCAGATAAATGCTGCATCCTCAATTGTTTAAAAAAGGAAAATCCGTCGATGCCGTTACTTGTCTTATAGTATTGAGCCCGCAATTAGCAGGTGGGTTCCACGATCTGCGATTTTGAGCTACCAAATGAAAAGGCATGCTACCCATCTAGATACTAGTCGGATCCCAAGATATCAATAAAAATGTTCGGTCAACACACAAAAGAGACAACGCGCACATCACAGATTTACCATCTTTATAATAGCATAGCTTTATCTATACGGCAATGAGATTGCCTATTGAAATCAGGAATTTTTTTCTTTCATTCTTTGGATTTTATTGTACTGCTGATGGAGTGCTTGTTCGTATTTTCCAGTATCAATAGGCTTATAATAGTGAGCATTCTTAATTTTATCAGGAAGATACTGCTGATCCACCCATGCATTTTCAAAAGCATGAGGATACTGGTAGCCGATTCCGCGTTTTAATTCCTTTGCACCTGAATAATGGCTGTCTCTTAAGTGATCAGGAACCTCTCCTGCCAGTCCTGCTTCAATATCTGCTATTGCTTTTCCAAGCGCAGCATTGGCTGAGTTTGATTTTGGCGAAAGACAAAGGTCAACAATTGCTGTTGAAAGCGGCATGATTGCTTCAGGAAAGCCTAATTTTTCAGCGGCCTGAACAGCTGTAACAGCTCTTGCTGCCGCTGCCGGGTTGCCTAACCCGATATCTTCATAGGCAACAACCATCAGTCTGCGGCAAATAATCGGCAGGTCTCCTGCTACCACCAGTCTGCCGAGATAGTGGAGAGCAGCATCTACATCACTGCCTCGAATGGATTTTTGAAATGCTGAGATTACATCATAATGTGCATCGCCGTTTTTGTCATGTGTTAATGCTTTTCTTTGGACACATTCTTCAATAATTGCCAGCGTAATAACAATTTTATTCTTTGTTTCTTTCGTTGATCGAACAGCCAGCTCCAGTCCATTTAATGCACTTCTCAAATCTCCATTGGTAGCTCTGGAAAGATGCTGCAGAGCTTCCGGTGTAATCTCCACAGGATAGTCGCCCAGCCCCCGCTCTTTATCTTTTAGTGCAGCTTCTATCGCTGTTTTTATATCATCTTCATTTAGTGGTTTTACTTCAAAAATTTGTGTTCTGCTTCGAATCGCAGGGTTGATGGTGATATATGGATTTTCTGTTGTTGCTCCAATCATAATAATTCGTCCGCTTTCCAGATGCGGCAGGAGAAAATCCTGCTTCGTTTTATCCAAGCGATGGATCTCGTCCAGCAGGAGAATGACAGTTCCGCTCATTTTTGCTTCTTCAGCCACAATCTGCAGATCTTTTTTAGTGTCTGTTGCGGCATTCAGCATGCGGAATGCATAGTTTGTTGAACCGGCAATTGCACTGGCAATACTAGTTTTCCCTGTACCTGGAGGGCCATAAAGAATCATGGATGAAAGCATTCGGGCTTCAACCATTCGGCGAATAATTTTTCCTTCTCCTACTAGGTGGGTCTGTCCAACTACTTCGGCTGTATTTCTGGGACGCATACGATAGGCAAGAGGCTTTTGCATGAGTCATCTTCCTTTCCTTAGCTCTGAGTTTATCAAATCTATTTTTAGTATAAATGCATCTGGATCATTGTGATGATTCCGGGTATGTTGTTCATTTTAAAGTTCTCGGGACAGTGCAGTTAAGATTGTGCAAGTGCTCCCTGCGGCTCCTCGTCGCAGAGAAGGTCATGTAAGTGCTCCTGTGGTTGCTCAAAGCACGAAAAGACTTGCTTTGATAAATCAATCGCAGTGATTTATGATAATAAGAAGTATTCTCCGAAAATTGTCACGGAATTCGTCTAGATCTATTTTTTTGAAAACATTCGTCTTTAGAGTTTTTAGACATATCCTAGTATATCATGTTTTTTGTAAAGAACGTACATTCGTATTTTTGTTGTGATACAATGTTAAAGAAAATTTGATAAAATAACTGTTGTGAGTATGAACAATCTTTTAGAAAAATTGCTTATTCTTTAGAGAGGAATAACTGAAAGGATTTAAAATTTTGAAATCTTTTGAAGCAGATGAAAAGTTGAATGCTCTTCAGAAACGGAGGCTTACTCCCATTGGGCAGCTGTTTTCATAGCTTATTTATCAAGGATTGTGTATGATGGAAAGTGGTGTAACTATGAATGAAACGATGAATTATTTTAAAACGCATAAAACAGAACAGATCGCACAATATCTTTTAGGAATGTACTTGGAGCATCAGACAGAAAATGGTCTTTTGGCTGGATATATTGTGGATGCCGAAGCGTATCTGGGCCCTGAAGATGAGGCGGCACACAGCTTTGGGATGCGAAACACGCCAAGGCTGAAGGCAATGTATGATCATCCTGGAACGATTTATTTGTATACGATGCATACACACTTAATTCTGAATATGGTAACCGGAGACAAGGGTCATCCTCAGGGAGTGATGATTCGGGCAATTCAGCCTGCACAGGGATTGGAGGAAATGGAAAGACTCCGCGGCGGCAGAACAGGGGTCGAGTTGACGAATGGTCCCGGAAAACTGGTAAAGGCATTGGATATTAAAAGAGACTTATATGGTCAATCCATTTTTAACAGTTCTCTCCATCTGGTTCCGGAAAAAAGAAAGCATCCGAAAAAAATTCTTGCTTTACCACGTATTGGTATTCCGAACAAAGGAATCTGGACAGACAGCCCATTACGTTTTGCAGTGGCAGGAAACCCCTATATTTCATTACAGAGAAAAGATGCAGTTGATTTAACGACATTAGGTTGGAAGGAAGAATAGACAGATGAAAAAAGAAACGATGTTGGATTATCTGGATAAACAGATAGATAAGCAGCTCAGTGAATTTGACACAGCAATTGATTGGGATACACGAAATCATACCATTGAACTGATGGTACGCCTGTTTGCGGAAAATAATGCGGGTGAAACGATTGACGATTCAGAAGGAATTTCATCACAAGAAGAAATCATTGAGTTTGAAGATGGGATATTGTTTTTTAATACTGAAAAAGGGAAGCAGGAGCCAAACCCTGAAGATTTCTTAGCGGTTATCCCATTTGATGGAAAGAAAGGGATCAGCAAAGCAGTAATAGACAGTGTATTGGTCTATTTAAATGATGTATTGACAGATGGGCTGGATGATTTGCTTGAGTTTTTAAATAATCCGGATAAAGAATTCTTTGAACTGATCTGGGATGAAGAAGAATATAAGAATGTTTTGAAACAGGCAGGAACCGATTTGGAAATCTATCTGCCTTATCCAAGCTATTAAGGAGGGGCAGCGATGAAATGGACAGAAGTAAAAGTTGAAACTGCCAGTGAAGCGGTTGAAGCAGTCTCAAATATTATGATGGAAGCAGGAGCCAGCGGAGTAGCGATTGAGGATGCG
This sequence comes from Enterococcus sp. BWB1-3, assembly GCF_016745275.1. GTDB lineage: Bacteria > Bacillota > Bacilli > Lactobacillales > Enterococcaceae > Enterococcus_L. The sequence goes on along the minus strand of NZ_JADOEP010000002.1, from coordinate 201,979 downwards.
CTTGATGTGGAAAACTTTGAGAGTGATTTGTTTGGTGAAATATTGGATAAAAAACACTTTACTCATATTAAAGAAGGTGCTCTGGTGATGGCTTATTTTCCGGAAACTACTTTTTTACCTGAAGTTGTTCCGTTTATCAAAGAAAATATCATGCGTCTGCCCGATTTTGGGTTGGCAATTGGGAAAAATGAACTAACTGTCAGTGAAGTAGCTGAAAGTGATTGGGCAACTGCTTGGAAAAAGTATTATCATCCTGTTCGTGTTACCCGCTATTTAACAATTGTTCCAAGCTGGGAGAAATACGAGCCCAAAGATGACAGCGAGAAAATCATCACTTTAGATCCAGGGATGGCATTTGGAACCGGAACGCATCCGACAACCAGACTCACTCTTCAGGCGCTGGAAACTGTTCTTCGAGGAGGAGAAACCCTTTTAGATGTGGGAACAGGATCAGGGGTGCTGAGTATTGCTTCCAGATATCTGGGGGCAGAATCTGTGTATGCATATGATTTAGATGATGTGGCGGTTACTTCTGCAAAAGAAAATATGGGGTTGAATCCAATTGCAGAAAATGTTCATGTTTCGGCGAATAATTTACTGACGGATATCAGTGTTGAAGCGGATGTAATAGTTGCCAATATTTTGGCGGATATCATTGTATTGATGATTAAGGATGCATATCGTCTGCTGCAGCCAAACGGAACGTTTATTGTTTCAGGAATTATCCACGAGAAAAAGGCTATGGTACTAGAACAGATGAGTGAAGCAGGGTTTATTGCGGACCAGATATTTCAACAGGGCGACTGGTATGCGATTATTTTGAAAAAATCAGAGGAAGAATAATATGCAGCGTTATTTTATAAACGAGACCTATGAAGAGAAAAACTTGTTTTCAGTTAACGGAGAAAATTATCATCACATTGTTCGAGTGATGCGCATGAAGCCGGAAGATCAACTTTTTCTTGTTTTTGAAGACGGTATTGTCATTCTGGGAGAAATAACAGAGATCAGTGATTCGGAAGTCCAGATCAGCGAAATTTCCAAAGAAGAAGCGGTTAAGGAGCTTCCAATAAAAGTAACGATCGCCTGCGGATTTCCTAAAGGCGACAAGCTTGAGTGGATTGTTCAAAAAGGGACTGAGCTTGGGGCGTATCATTTTATCGGATTTCCAGCTAAAAATTCTATTGTAAAATGGGACCATAAGAAAAAAGGCAATAAAGCAAAACGACTGGAAAAAATTGCACAGGAAGCAGCAGAGCAGTCTCACCGACAGTGGATTCCCGAGATCACTTTAGTTGAAAAAGAACAAGAATTGATTGATCAATTTTCTATCTATGAGAAAGTATTGGTTGCCTATGAAGAGTCAGCGAAGCAAGGAGAACGAAGCACGCTGGCACAAACATTGACAAAAATGAAACCAGGAGAAAAACTTTTAATTGTTTTTGGTCCGGAAGGCGGCTTTTCACCGGAGGAAATCAATCTATTTGAACAAAATGGAGGGGTTCTCTGCGGATTAGGTCCTCGGATTTTAAGAGCTGAAACTGCACCGCTTTATGCACTGAGTGCTGTCAGCTATCAATTTGAATTACTGGTGTAGGGGGGTTGTTATGGGCATTGATTTAAAACAATTATCTGTACTGCTGTTGGATTCATCTATGACTGATCAGCAGTTGAAGGAAGATATTTTGTTTATCAGGGAGTTTGGCATCAAAGCTGTTATCGTGCTGCCCTGTCAGATAACCAGAACAAAGCAGCTTTTGGAAGGAACAACAATACAGGTCGGGAGTATTGCAGATTATCCATTGGGCGCTGGAACCTTGGGTAAACAAGCGTTTGAAACGGGTGAAATATACAGAAACGGCGCAGCTGAAGTCTATATTACAGCAACACTGGAAAATCTGCCGATAAGCAAGCAAACTTTTCAAATGCTTGAGCCGCTTTCTTTTGGAAAAGGACAGTTAGGATTTTTCATTGATATCGATGAGATGCCAGAGGAGGATCGCAGCAGAATCGCTTTTCAGATTGGACGTGTCAATGTTAAGGAAATTTTGCTGGGAACAGGCATATCTGTTGAAGATGCATTATTTCATCTGGGTATTTTCCGTACCGCAAGGGAACGCCAGCTGAGAGTTCAGGTAAATGTGAATTCACCTACATTACTGGAGATAGAAATTTTACTTCAATCAGGTGCAGATGTGATTGGAATCAACAACGCCAGAGAGGTTCTGCCGCTGCTGAAAAAGAAGTGAGCAGCGGACAAAATTGAGAATTTTAAGTATAATGATTACTGCTTAAGAAGCAAGGACAGTAGTCAGTTATGAGAAGCAGGCAGGAGTTTACGAAAATTGTTCAACAAATTTTTGATAAATTGCTGTTTGTTTTTTTGAAGATGAATGATTTGAACGATAAATATTCATATTGTAAGAAATAACTGTTTTTCCGAATTTCTATTCTTGATGGATTGAGTCGATTTTTTATAGAAAGTTATTTTGGAATTGAATGTGCTGCGAAAGGATGAATAAAATAGGGGCGTATGTCTATTCATTTTTTCATTCTTTAATCTGCTTTCTTTTAAAAATCTCAGCTCAGATCAAAAATTTATTGTTTCTCGGGCTTTTTTTTACTCTGATTAATGTTAAACTATAAAAATATAAACTGACAATAGACAATGACTGTATTGTCCAGACTACTGCAGCAGCAGTCTGTTGAAAATAAATACAGAGAAAGGGTGAGGGCGATGTCAAAGGAAGAAATCGTAACCGGTCCGCAAGTAATAAGCACTGTGTCAAAATATATGTCAGACCAGCACACTGCTTTTGTTGAGAAAGCCTACAAATACGCTGAAAGTGCGCATGAAGGACAGGTGAGAAAATCAGGAGAGCCTTATATTATTCACCCCATACAGGTGGCGGGCATTCTTGCTGAATTACATATGGACCCTCATACCGTTGCAACGGGGTTCCTTCACGATGTCGTTGAGGATACTGACGTAACTTTGGAAGATTTAAAAAATGAATTTGGCGAAGATGTCGCTATGCTGGTTGACGGGGTGACAAAGCTTGGTAAAATCAAGTATAAGTCCCATGAGGAACAGTTGGCGGAAAACCACCGAAAAATGCTGCTGGCTATGGCGCAGGATTTACGGGTTATTATGGTTAAGCTGGCTGACAGACTTCATAATATGCGCACACTGAAACATCTGAGGGATGACAAACAGAGACGAATTGCTCAGGAAACGCTGGAGATTTATGCACCGCTGGCTCATCGTTTAGGGATGAGCCGTATTAAATGGGAACTTGAAGATACAGCCTTGCGCTATATCAATCCCAAACAGTATTACCGGATTGTACATTTAATGCAGACCAAAAGAGAAGAACGAGAAGAATATATTACTGAGGCTGTAGAAGATATTAAAAAAGCTACAGAAGATTTAGAAATTTACGCAGAGATTTATGGAAGACCGAAGCACATTTACTCTATTTATCGGAAGATGAAAGATCAAAAGAAGCAGTTTACGGAAATTTATGATTTACTGGCTATACGTGTCATCGTTGATTCCATTAAAGACTGCTATGCTGTGCTGGGAGCGATTCATACAAAATGGACACCAATGCCGGGACGTTTTAAAGATTACATTGCTATGCCAAAAGCCAATATGTATCAGTCTATCCATACGACAGTTATCGGTCCAAAAGGAAATCCTATAGAAGTTCAAATACGGACGCATGAGATGCATCAGATTGCAGAATTTGGGGTAGCCGCTCACTGGGCATATAAAGAAGGAAAAACAGATAAAGTCGAAGAAGATGAAGAAAGCAAACAACTTAGCTGGTTCCATGAAATTTTGGAGCTTCAAGACGAAAGTTATGATGCTTCTGATTTTATGGAAAGTGTCAAAGGCGATATTTTTAGTGACAAAGTCTATGTTTTCACCCCGACAGGTGATGTAACTGAACTGCCGAAAGGTTCCGGACCTCTTGATTTTGCCTACAGTGTACATACTGAGATTGGGAATAAAACAACTGGTGCCAAAGTAAATGGCAAAATGGTTCAACTGGACTATACGCTGAAAAACGGGGATATTATTGAGGTTCTGACTTCACCTAATTCATTTGGTCCCAGTCGTGACTGGCTGAAAATGGTAAAAACCAGTAAAGCCAGAAATAAAATTAAACGATTTTTCAAGGTTCAGGATCGGGAAGTAAATATTATTAAAGGGCATGACTTGATCAGCAAATTCTTGACAGAGCATGGCTTTACACCAAAAGAATTTATGAGCAAAGCTAAAATTTCCGAAGCAGTTGAGCGATTCAATTATCAGTCGGAAGATGATTTGTATGCTGCTGTGGGCTATGGTGAAATCAGTGCGCAAGTGGTTTCCAATCGTCTGACTGAAAAAGAACGAAAAGAGCAGGAAAAGGAACGGCAGAAGCAGGAAGCAGAAGAACTGCTGACTCAGCCTGTGAAAAAAGAGTCTGATAAGATGAAAGTTCGACACGAAGGCGGAATTGTTATTCAGGGGATTGATAATCTTCTGATCCGCCTAAGCCGCTGCTGTAATCCTGTACCGGGAGATAAAATTGTCGGCTATATCACCAAAGGGCGTGGGGTGTCTATTCACCGTGCCGACTGTCCGAATGTTCAGCATCAGGAGGAGCTCCCTGAACGTATGATCGAGGTGGAGTGGGAAGATACTGAGAATCTGAATAAGGAATATAATGCAGATTTAGAGATCTATGGCTATAATCGCAGCGGTCTCTTGAATGATGTTTTACAAGCGATCAGTTCCATGACCAAAAATTTGGTTAGCGTAGAAGCGAAGCCAACTAAGGATAAAATGGCAATGATTCATCTTACGGTGAAAATTCAGAACCTGTCTCATTTAAAAACAATAGTAGACAAAATCAAAAATGTTCCGGATGTTTATAGTGTTCGTCGGACCAATGGGTAGGAGGAGACAATGTGAAGGCTGTTATTCAAAGAGTTTCAAAAGCTCATGTCGAACTGACAGGTACTATTATCGGGAAAATTGATCATGGATTTATGATCCTTTTAGGGATTCATGTAGAGGATACTATGGAAGATGTGGCGTATCTGGTACGTAAAATCAGCAAGCTTCGTGTCTTTGAGGACGAAGAAGGAAAAATGAATCTGGATATTCAGGCAATAGGGGGAAGTATTTTAAGTGTTTCTCAATTTACGTTGTATGCAGAGACAAAAAAAGGAAACCGCCCGAGCTTTATTCAGGCTGCCAGACCTGAGCAGGCTGTTCCTCTCTATGAAGCATTTAATCAGCAGCTGAGAGACGCTGGTATTATTGTTGAAACCGGGGAATTTGGCGGTAACATGGATATTTCTCTAATCAATGACGGACCAGTCACAATCGTTATTGATACACGGGAAAAATAAAAAGAGTCATTTCTGTTTCTGGAAGATTTTTCAGAAATGGAAATGACTCTTTTTCATGACAAACGCATGAAAAAATACAAATGAAAAGAATTGAAGCAAAGTAAAAAACTCCTCCTGTCAAGTAAGGATGAAGTGAAAAGGGAGTCATCCAGTGGAAACAACGCGATAAATAACAAGAGGCTCCCAGCAGGCTGATTTTTTCTTTAAGGAAGAAGCAATCCAGATACACAGTGTTTTTAATATTTGGGTTGTCCATTTTTTGTAGTTTAAAAAAATGAACAAGAGCCTGCGTAATGAAGAACAGACGGTTTTGTACTTTTGATGTGATTCTTTTTTACTGTGACTGTCATGAATAGAGGATTCACTGGTATAATAAATAGTTGAATGAATACTTACAAAAGAAGGAGCTGAATAAATGAAACGATATAAAGAAGAGTTGCGTCCTCTATTGAAGAAACTGCCTGTTCCTGCGTTGGAAGATACACTGGAAGAAGCTGTCAAATGGGCGGCTCCGTTTTTGACGGATGAAGAGATGGATGGGTTTAGACAAATTATCCGGCAGTTTGCTGAAGCAGAGGGAATGGTACTTCAAGCACGCTTGAATGAATATTGCGACAAAGGAACAGACAGCTGGCTTGCTCCGTTCTGGGAGGAGAACTATTTGGCTTTGCAGGGACATTTGCAAACCCAATCTAATTTTGCTTTAGTTATCAATCCGAAATACCATAAGCATCTTTCTTCACGTGCTGAGAAGGCTGCCGGTGTCATCTGCTCTCTGGTAAAAAATTGTCAAGATTACTATGAAGAGCGTTTTCCGCTGGATTATACTCGTAAAAATGAGCATTTGGATATGTCATTTTATGGGAACTTTTATGGCAGCTGCCGGATTCCGGGCGAATTTGGTGATTCTTTCTATAAAGCAGCAAAACCATCTAGACATGTTATAGTTGTAAATGACGGCTGCTATTATCAACTTGAGGTCATTAATGATGCCGGCCAGATGCATTCTCAGGATTCAATATTAGCAATGATTCATTTCATTCTGACTAAGGATAATTATTCAGATGAAGCCGAAAAGAATTTAGCTTACTCTACAGGGGTTAAAAGAAACGAGGCGGGTCATGTCTATCGGCTGTTAAAAAAATATCCGGAAAATGCTGAGAATCTGGCAATGATTGAACATTCTTTATTTATGCTGTCTTTTAATGCCGGTGATGATATGACGGAAAATGGGCGGATTTCAACTATGCTGCTGGATGGAAAAGATCAGTTTTATACGAAAACTATCCAGGCAATCATTACAGAGAATGGCGGGATTGGTTTTAATATGGAGCATACAGCGGTTGATGGTGTTCCGGCGATGAATTTGCTGACCCAAGTATTTAAGCAGTTAAATTCTATTGATTTCAGTAAAGCTGCTGCTGACCAAAAGCTCGCTGAACAAAATATACCAGTAAGATTGAACTGGCATTTGACTGATGAAATCAGCGCAGAGCTGGTAAAATGTAAGGAATTGACAGAAGCTGAAAATAATTCCTGCAGTATTCAACGACTAGTTTTGGACTACGTTGGAAAAGAACAAATAAAGGCATTTAAAATCAGTCCGGATGCTCTTTTTCACATGGCATTGGCAGTTGCTCAGCAGAGAGTATTCGATGAGTTGAAATCTGTATATGAGCCTGTTGCTATGAGAGAATTTTATCAGGGAAGGACCGAGTGTGCCCGTTCTGTCAGTTTGGAAAAAAAGAAGTTTGCTGAAGCATTTGTCAACAGGAAGAAGGAATCAGCTCAGGATAATTTGAGTTTATATAAGCTGTTTATGAGTGGTATAGAAGCTCATTCCAAGCGTATCAGCAGGTGCCAAGAAGGGCTGGGGGTAGAACGACATCTTTTCGGACTGCAGAAAATGACTGATGCAAAGGTGGAAGCGGAGTATTTTTTCTCTTCTGACGGTATTCAAAAAATCAGTCAAAATTTTATTTCTACAACAGGAATTCCTTCTGACTTACTGGAATCGTTTAGTTTTGGACCAGTAGAACAGGATGGTTTTGGCTTGTATTACGGTATTCTTGAAAATCGTATTGCCCTGACCATTTCATCTAGAAAAGAGCTGACAGAAAAAGCGATGCAGCTGCTGGATGCGATCGATCAGGCAATAACGGAGCTGCTTGACTTGGCGGCTGATCAGAAAATAAACACAGCTGTTAATTTTTAATCTGCTGAAAAGAAAATAGCTATAGAAAAATACTGAAGTTTCTGGATACAACTGCTCGACAGCTGTTGCTTAAACCTCAGTATTTTTAGTATGTTTCAGAGTGGAATCAAGACTCCATTTCCTCCAGCTCAAGGCTCAACTCTTCCCAAGTATTAAGGAGCTCTTCTTGTTTCGCTTGTGCCTCTTCCAGCTGTGTATTTAGTTTTATTAAAAGGACATGATCTTCAGTTGAATCAGGCTGACTCATCTCTGTTTCAAGTATATGAATTGTTTTATCCACTTCAGCCGTCATCTCTTCAATCTGAATAATTTTTCTCTTCAGAGTCCTTAAGAGTTTCTGAGACTCTTTATTTTGATAAAAATCTGATTTATTCGTCGGAATGGTTACCCCTTTTTGGTCTTTGACAGCTACCAAAGCAGCGAGCTCTTCTTCCTCTTTTTTCTTTTCCAGATAATAATCATAGTCACCAAGGTACAGCTTGCTGCCTTTTTCTGACAGTTCAATTACCTTCGTTGCAATCCGGTTAATAAAATAGCGGTCATGAGAAACGAAAAGCAAGGTTCCTTCATAATCAATCAGTGCATTTTCGAGTACTTCCTTGTTGTCAATATCCAAATGGTTGGTCGGCTCATCAAGAATCAAAAAGTTTTCTTTATTCATTGACAGTTTTGCCAGAGCGACTCGGGCTTTTTCTCCACCGCTGAGTAAAGGAATGGTTTTATCCACATCATTTCCGCTGAACAGAAAGCTTCCAAGTACATTACGGATATCTTTCTCAGGTGTTGTCGGATGCTCATCCCATAATTCTGCAAGAACCGTTTTGTTTCCATGAAGATTCGCCTGCTCCTGATCGTAGTAGCCGATTGAGACATTTGTTCCCAGAGAAACAGAGCCTTTAATAAACGGAAGCTCACCGATAATTGATTTCAGCAGCGTGGATTTGCCAATCCCGTTAGGTCCAACTAAAGCAATAGCTTCCTGTCTGCGAATATCCATGTTAATTGGGGCAGAAAGTATCTTTTCAGCATAACCAATCGCTCCATTTTCCAATTGAAGGACAACATTGCCGGAAGTTTTTTCGATATCAAAAAGAAAGTGCGCTGATTTCTCATCACCTTGAGGTCGATCTAAACGGTCCATTTTTTCAAGAACTTTACGTCGACTTTGTGCACGCTTGGTTGTAGAGGCTCTGACAAGATTACGGGCAACAAAATCTTCCAGCTTGTTAATTTCAGTTTGCTGTTTTTCAAATGCTTTCCACTCACTCGCCAGCTTTTCAGCCTTCAGTTTTAAATAGGTTGAATAATTACCTTTGTAGTGGTGCATCTTTCTTCTGCTTAATTCATAAATTTCAGTTACAACTTTATCCAGAAAATAACGGTCATGGGAAACGATCAGTAAAGCACCGGAATAGTTCGGCAGATAGTTTTCCAGCCAGGACAGGGTTTCGATGTCCAGATGGTTGGTTGGTTCGTCCAAAATTAGAAGATCAGGTTTTTGCAGCAGCATTCTCGCCAACGCCAGACGTGTCTTCTGTCCGCCAGAAAGAGAATTGATGGAGCGATCATAAAAACTGCTGTCAAATCCAAATCCATGGAGGACAGAACGAATTTCATTTTCTATGCCATAGCCATTTTGATCAGCAAATTCCTGCTGCAGACGATCATATTCTTTTAGGATAGGCGGATAGTCTGAACTCTCGGGATCTGTTTCACTGATTATTTGCTCTAACTCGTGCATTCTTTTTTCCATTGCAGTTATTGCTGCAAATGTCAGCAGCATTTCAGCCCAAACGCTCTTTTCAGAATCAAGTCCTGTATCTTGGGCCAAATATCCCAAGGTTGAGGTTTTGCTTTTGGAAATTGTTCCGGCATCAGGAGTTTCTGTGCCGGCGATTATTTTCAGCAGTGTGGACTTGCCGGCTCCGTTCCGTCCAACTAAAGCAATTCGGCTGTTGTCCGCCACTTCCATCTGTATGTTTTCAAACAAAGTCTCAGCACCAAAATAGCGGGCAATCTGATTTGCTTGTAATAAAATCATTATGCTGTCCTCATTTCGTAGTAATCCCTATCAGTGTAGCATAAAATAACGAAAAATTCAGTTTGATGAAACAGCTGTTTCGTATTTTTTTTATTATAGTATGAAATAAAAAATAATTATGAGCAGTAACATTGCTTTTTGTTCAGAGTAACTGCTATTATTACTATTAGAGGAGATTTAAATAGTTGGAGGTATGAATGTGAAAGATCAAACGATTCCAAGAGCCACTGCACGCAGGCTTCCTTTATATTATCGGTACTTAAGAATTTTGTATGATGCAGGAAAGAACAAGGTTTCTTCAACTGAGCTGAGTGAAGCAGTCCAAGTCGACAGTGCAACCATTCGCCGTGATTTTTCCTATTTTGGAGAACTGGGCAAAAGAGGTTACGGATATGATGTCGAAAATTTGATGAATTTTTTTGGTAAAACACTGAATGATGATGAACTGACAAATGTCGCACTGATTGGTGTGGGGAATTTGGGCAGCGCACTTCTGAAATATAAATTTCATCAAAGCAACAGCATTAGAGTGAGCTGTGCGTTTGACATTAATGAGGATATTGTCGGAAGAATTGTGGATGGTGTACCTGTTTACCCGATTGAAGATATGCTGGAGCAAATTAAAATGCAGCAGATTGAAGTTGCAATTTTAACACTGCCTGCACGTAAAGCTCAGGATATAGTAAATCAGTTGGCAGAAGCCGGAATCAAAGGGATACTAAACTTTACTATCGCCCGCCTGGCAGCTCCGTCACACGTATTGATTCAAAATGTTGATTTAACCAATGAGCTGCAGACATTGATTTATTTCCTGCATAATGATGAGAAATTAATTGATGTGGAAGAATCAGAATAATTAGTGTTGCAAAAGCAAATATGAAGCAAACAAAAAGGAGTCGTTGCCCGAACTGAAAAATGTTCTGGAAAAGATTCCTTTTTTGGTGTTTGCTTTTTCTTTTTAGATAACAAAACAGCTCTCAAATCATTGTGGGAGGTCCAGCAATCCATAATGAACAATGAGCTGTAGAATAATGACTAATGTATTCATTCCGCAATGTGCAATAACGGAAGTCCAAATTTTTCCGGTCATTTTATAAAGGATGGTAAAAAATAAACCAAGGAAGAAATAAACAAAATAATTTCCATCCATATGAATCACGGAAAACAGTATAGAGCTGATCACAGCAGCAAGCCAAAATCCTGTTTTAGGAAATGTAAACAAGTCAATCAATGAACGGCGAAAGACAAATTCTTCCATAATAGGACCGCCAATGGCCGTAGCAAGGATAAACAGTTTATTTTCTACAATAACAGAGATGATGCTTTCTGTATTTTCCGAGCTGGGCTGAGTGTTTGTGATTGCCATTTGTATCCCCATAATGAGTGCTTGAAGAATTAATGCAATAAATATTCCGCTAATTCCCAGAAGTAAAATAAATACGGGTGAAGTTAATTTCCCTTCCTGCTCAATTTCTATTTTTGAATGATTTCTAAAATAAAGAAAAATCATTGCAGCAGCGCCCAGAACATACGCAAATGTCGACCATAAAATGACGATTTGCTGAGAAGCACCAGCCAATGCCAGCGGTGAGAGAAAAATAACGAAATAGAGCAAAGTGATAGTGATACTGGTTTTCTTTTTAGCCATGAAGATCCTCCCTTATTTAACAATTAGTAAGAGTATATCATACAAAAGTAATCTTTGGTAAAGAGGTTCTTCTATTTTTTGTCACGATAGCCAAGAAATAGAAAAATGAATATCGCAAAAAATAAAGCTTCCCATAAAGTGGTCGTCCAATTGATGGTTCTGTCTACTCTAAAGAAAATGTTTCCGATATTTGCAACGAGTAGATAAATAATTGTTAAAAGAGCAGTTTGTATTATACGCTGTCTCATAGCATGAACTCCTTTTTCTTTATTTTATTAAGGATACTTTTCTTCTTCTAGTTTATCATGAAGCTGCTGAAAAGTTTAATTGAAAGATAACAAAAGAGATAATTAGATAAGAAAGGTAAAATTTTCTGTTCAAAAGACTTGCAAAGCAGAAGAGAAATGAGTATTATAAATAGTGTGAGTTAGCACTCGATTATCAAGAGTGCTAATGTATGTAAAATTATTATTATGGAGGGATTTATTGTGTTAAAACCATTAGGCGATCGCGTCATTCTTGAAGTCGCGGAAGAAGAAGAAAAAACAGTGGGAGGCATCGTTTTAGCTTCAGCTGCAAAAGAAAAGCCACAGACTGGAACTGTTATCGCAGTTGGTGAAGGCCGTATTCTTGATAACGGTACAAAAGTTCCTGCAGAAGTTAAAGAAGGCGATACCGTAATGTTTGAAAAGTATTCTGGAACAGAAGTTAAATATGAAGGAAAAGAGTATTTAATCGTTTCCGGAAAAGATATTATCGCAGTTGTAGAGTAAATTTTTAAGTAGAAGATAGTATTAAAAAAATAAAATAAGGTGGGAAAATCATGGCAAAAGAAATTAAATTTTCAGAAGATGCCCGTGCGGCAATGCTTCGCGGTGTTGATATTTTAGCAGATACAGTGAAAGTGACTTTAGGGCCTAAAGGTCGTAATGTAGTTTTGGAAAAATCTTTCGGTTCTCCACTGATCACAAATGATGGTGTGACGATTGCAAAAGAAATCGAGCTGGAAGATCATTTTGAAAACATGGGAGCAAAGCTGGTTTCAGAAGTTGCTTCTAAAACAAATGATATTGCTGGTGACGGAACAACAACTGCCACAGTATTAACTCAGGCAATTGTTCGTGAAGGGTTGAAAAATGTAACTGCGGGAGCTAATCCTTTAGGGATTCGCCGCGGTATTGAGTTGGCAACAAAAACTGCAGTAGAAGAACTGCACAATATTTCAACGGTGGTTGATTCAAAAGAAGCAATTGCACAGGTTGCTGCGGTTTCTTCAGGTGATGAAAAAGTGGGTCAGCTGATTGCTGATGCAATGGAAAAAGTCGGCAACGACGGAGTTATCACAATTGAAGAATCAAAAGGAATTGAAACAGAGCTGGACGTTGTTGAAGGAATGCAGTTTGATCGCGGCTATTTATCTCAATACATGGTAACTGACAACGACAAGATGGAAGCTGTTTTGGAAAATCCTTACATTCTGATTACTGACAAGAAAATCTCCAATATTCAGGATATTCTGCCATTGCTGGAACAAATTTTACAGCAATCTCGTCCGTTGCTGATTATTGCTGACGATGTGGATGGCGAAGCATTGCCAACATTGGTATTGAACAAAATTCGCGGAACATTTAATGTTGTTGCAGTAAAAGCACCAGGCTTTGGCGATCGTCGTAAAGCAATGCTTGAAGATATTGCAGTATTAACTGGCGGAACAGTGATCACAGAAGAACTGGGACTTGAATTAAAAGATACAACCATTGAAAATCTTGGTAATGCAAGTAAAGTCGTTGTTGATAAAGACAATACAACTATCGTAGAAGGTGCCGGAGGGAAAGAAGCGATTGAAGCACGCGTTCAATTGATTAAAAACCAAATCGGTGATACTACTTCTGATTTTGATCGTGAAAAACTACAAGAACGTTTAGCTAAATTAGCCGGTGGTGTAGCTGTTGTTAAAGTCGGCGCTGCTACTGAAACAGAATTGAAAGAATTGAAATTGCGAATCGAAGACGCATTGAATGCAACTCGTGCAGCTGTTGAAGAAGGTATGGTATCAGGTGGTGGTACTGCACTGGTGAATGTGATCGGAAAAGTTTCTGAAGTAGAAGTTGAAGGTGACATAGCAACAGGTGTGAAAATCGTTATTCGTGCATTGGAAGAACCAATTCGCCAAATTGCAGAAAATGCTGGTTATGAAGGTTCTGTTATTGTAGACAAACTGAAAAATATCGAATTGGGAACAGGATTCAATGCAGCAAATGGTGAATGGGTAAACATGGTGGAAGCCGGAATCGTTGATCCAACAAAAGTAACTCGTTCTGCATTGCAAAACGCAGCTTCTGTAGCAGCATTACTGCTGACAACTGAAGCAGTTGTTGCAGACAAGCCTGAACCTGCCGGAGCAGCAGCACCGGCTATGGACCCTTCAATGGGAATGGGCGGCATGATGTAAGCAACCTCTAAGAACCTTGAGAAATCAGGGTTCTTTTTTTCAGAATTAGCTATTTTTAACTAAAAGGGGCAGAAAAGGGGCAAAACTTTCTAAAAAAGATTATGTAAGCGGGAAATAAGGTTAACCAATCCGGAATTACAACAATCGGCTAAAAGAACCATGGATGCTTTAGCAGCCAAAGGTGGGATTACTCGATTAGATGATCTAAAAGGAAAAATACATATTATGATAACTGGATAGATATTTTCAAAAAAAGATACTTACAGGAAGCGATTGAAAAGCAAAAAAATTAATATTCTATCAACCTAAAAGTGATTTCTTGTTTATGATAGGTAAGACATGGTGTATCATTCATATAAAGTAAGAAATAAAGGAGTAATATATGAGGCAAGTATGGGACAAAATTTTATTGATACCTATTATAGGTAAGATTATAAGGTTGATTTCTAAGCTAATTAGGTGGATTTTTAACTTTAGAGCTTTTAGGTTAGCTTTTGGAGTAATTCTTTTTTGTTTCAATGCATTATTTTTTAGTGCTCTTATTTACGGTATCGACAAAAAAATGTTTGCAACAAAATTTATCCTGGTTTTTGGAATTCTTATGTTTTTGTCAGCAATTCTTTTAGCTATTTCTATAATTATAATAATAGTAGATATTTCTGCAGAGAATTCTATTACCAAATTAACCAACATGTATTCAGGGTTATTTAAATGGGTCAGCAATAACGATGTGGGGAGTGCGACCTTGGTAGTAAAATCACTATCTCAAAATGAGAAAGTGAAAGAGTATTTTAAAGAGACTGGGGGTATAATTATAGAAGAGAGCAGATCAGATAGCAAAAAGTTTAAAGTACCTAGTGTTGAAAAATATTTTCTTGGTTCTGTGATTGAAATTGTAGATTTGCTTGACGAAGCGACTAAAGAGTACTTAGTTTCGATTGACAGATTTATAAAATTTGAAAACTCAAGTAAAATATACAAAGAAAAAATAATTGAGAGTATTTTAAGTGTTACTTTTATCGCTTCTATTTTAGCTGCTTTAAAAAATGGAATTGATTATTATGTTAATGAAGAGACAAAAAATGTGGGGATAATAATTATTATTTTTGTTCTTTCTACAGCTGTTATAGTAGGTTTGATTGTTCTAAACATGTATTTAAAGCAAAAGACTGAAAACAATGCAAAAAATTTCCTTAGATTTATTATTAAAGAAATCAAAAGTAAAAATGAGCAAGAAAACTAATTTTAATTAACTAGCCCATTGCCTACTTGGGGCTCTAAATATTAAGTGAGACAACTAAAATCGTATGTGGGAATAAATTGAATAAGCAATATTTTAGCGCTGTGTCTGGGAAATTTCGTGGATGGAGTGCTTTTTGTGCTGTTATTTATTTGTGCATGGGAAAAGGAGAGCCAGACTTATGAAAACTTTTGTTTTAAGTAAATGTAAAGATTATTTGTAATTAAACCTGCAACTATTCCTAGGTTCTGTTCAATTCCGGAACGGCAGTCAAGTATATATGAAGTTAACCAATAACTTTTTATTTTTTCATTGTTGCTTATTTGAGTAACGTTTCTTTTTATTTGATCATCTTGTCTGAGATGGTCTTTTTATTTACATATTTTTCGAAAAAGGTAAAGTGTGTTAGCATTGTATGTACTTGGTTGTAAAAAATAAAAAGAAGGACCAGCGTGATGCCGGACCTTCCTTTTTTTATACGCCTAGTTTTTCTTTCAATGCTTCAGTAAGAGTTGCGGAGAAATTTATTCCAGCTTCGTTGCCTAATTCATTCAAATATTTTGGAATAGAAAGAGTTTTTTTCACTACAACGTTTTTAGATTGAGCTTTGAAACGAGTCAAATCAATATCCACTAAGGTTTCCATATCGTTTTCTTTTAAGTCATATTTAGTAGCATTTGATTCAGGGAATGGTTTCCCTTCTTTTTCAAATTCGATTAACATATTTCCGATATAGTCCCGTGCCATAGAAATAGCATCGGCCACATCTTTGCCTTGTGTGAACCCTTCAAAATCTGGAATAGATACAAAATAATCATAACCGGATTTATCTTTTTCATAGTTTAATATAACTGGATATACAAATTTATTTGTCATAATATATTTTCCTTTCTTTTGTTTATTATTGTATAATTTACAATGAAGCAGAGGGGCTTATTTGAGTCCGTACTTCCTGATTAATGCTTTTGCCAGTCTTTCATTTGTTTCACGATGTCGAACAATTTCTTCTGTTTTTTTACCGTTGGTGTAGATGTCATGATTGCTTCCGTGTCTCAAGAACCACCAACCGTTATTCTTGAATAGCTTTACTAGGTCCCTAGTTTTCATTCCAAGCCTCCTTTGTACATATTATTATACGTGATAAACACGTGTCATTCAATGGGTTTTATGAATCATCTTGAACTTATTTTGATCATTTATAGGGCAAAACTTTTCTGCTAGTCCCTACCAGCGGGATTCTTAAAATGAAATTTAATAGCTAGAATCCCTTATTTCATGGTCTTTTAAGCTAGTGACCCCTGTCATATTAAGCTCGGACTGATGAGCGGCATGATGTAATAGGCTGAAATAGAAAATACAATGCAGTATGAGTGGAAGATTACGGACTGGGACCTGGAAGGGGTGCTTGTCCGTAGTCTTTTTTAGAATCATAAATTGAAATACAGAAACAGCTGGGAAACTTTTCTTTCCCAGCTGTTTCTGTATTTATCCAAGGCTAAAAGGTAATTGTTCTTCTGTATATTTTTTTGGATTAGGCACGATACCCAAATGATAATCGATAGAACCGCCCTTTTCTAAATCACTGTGTACAAAGAACAGTGAAGGGTGGCTGACATTATTTCGTTTCACTTCATGAACAAACTGCTGCTGAATCTGATTAGGAGTACTTGTAATAGTAAGTGTATTGCCGCTTGATAGTTGGATTTCAGCTTTATCAAATAAAGGGATACCGATGACATATTCTCCACTGCCGGCAGTAACAGGATAGAAGCCTAGAGAACTGAAGATGAACCAGCAAGACATGCTGCCATTATCCTCATCTCCTGGATACCCCTGAGCAGTGCTGCTGAAGCATTGGCTCATTAGTTGTTTGATCATAGGCTGTGCCATTTCAGGCTTGCCCAGGTAATTGAATAAATAAGGAAGGTGGAAGCTTGGCTGATTTGATAGTGCTACCTGTCCGAACTCTATTGCCGCCATCTCACTCATTTCATGAATTTCGAAGCCGTAGCCTCCTGTTTTATACAAAGGCTTTTGATTACAAAGCGCAATCAGCTTCTTCTCAAAGTGTTCTTTACCGCCATATTTATCGATTAAACCCGCAAAATCATGATAAACAGCAAAGCTATTTTGCCAGGCACTCCCTTCAGCGTAGTCTGTTCCCCAACAATGAGAGTCAAAAGCTTCACGAAATTGACCGTCTACATCTTTTGCACGCATAAATCCAGTTTCACTATCAAATAAATGAGTATAATTTTTTGCCTGTTTTCTATAATCTGCAGCATCTGGATCTCCAAGTAGGGAGGCCACTTGATGTATACAAAAATCACTGTAGCAATAATCCAGTGTGTGATTAACAGATTCGTGATACGTGCTTGGAACATAGCCATAGGATAAATAATCGTTTGTCCCGTGACGACCATAGTTTTCGTGATTACTTTGATCTGTCGCTGCTTTTTTCATTGCCTGCAAAAAGGCAGGCATCAAATCCGGACGAATTCCTTTAATCGCTGCATCAGCAATGACTGCATCAATCAGTGTGCCCGGCATCATTCCGCGCTCATCAGGAGAAAGCCATTTAGGCAGAAAACCTGTTTCTTTATAGCTGTTTAAAAAGCCTTCCAGCATTTCACCGTACTTGTCTGAAGCAATTAAGGAATATAAAGGATACACGGTTCGAAACGTATCCCAAAATCCATTATTTGTATAAAAGACACCTTCTCGAATGGTTTGATTAAATGTGTCATAGTGGACAGGCAGTTCTTTTTCATTTAATTCATAAAAGGTTTGGGGGAATAGAAATGTTCGATACAGCGCATGATAAAAAGCAGATACCTGTTTCTGGTCATGATGAGTAATTTCTATCCTATTTAAGTAATCTTCCCATGCAGATTGGGCTCGGGAAAGGAAATCTACTTTTGACAAGTCTTCTTCTCGTGATAAATTCAGTTGAGCCTGCTCCGCAGAAATAAAAGAGGCGGCGAGTTGGATTGTTTGCTCAGCGGCATCACCAAATCTAAGAATAACGAAGCCGTCTTTACCCTCAGTCGGACCTTCAATTATCGTCAGGTCATCTTCAAAGCGGAGGATAAAGTAAAAAGTGAAATTCTTATCTTCACATCCGGAAAAATTAATGATTTCTCCGGAAACAGTCGTTTTATCTATTTTTTTTATTTTATAACGGCCAGGCAGAGAAAGAGCTAGTCCGCCATGCTCTTGGATGCCGGATAAAGAGAGCAATGCGCCATACATGCTGGGAATCAGCTGAGAATGAATCTGATAACGGCTGCTTGTGATTTCCAAACAAGCAGGATTGAATGTGCTGTCTTCCGGACGATAAGAGCTTTGAGCATGGAATAGATTATTTTCACTAAGCTCACCACTTATGGGGAGCAGAATCAGATGGCTGAAATCGCCCATCCAGGGACTGGGCTGATGGGTAATACGGAATCCTTGAAAAATACGGTCATCTGGATGAAACCACCAGCTCCCTTTTTGGTCAGTTGTCTGTGGTGCGAAAAAATTCATACCAAAAGGAACACCTGTATAGGGCAGGCAATTACCGTGAGAAAAGCTGTATTGATTGTCTGTTCCATGCCTTGTATCGATTGTTGAAATTTTCATGCTGTACTAAGCTCCTTATTCGTTAATAGTGGATTGCCGTAAAATAAGCTTTACTGGAACCTTCTCATCAGGAGTTGTTTGATTCTGTATAAGAGCAACAATTTTAGAACCGGCCAGCTGACCCAATTCAGCGAAATCCTGTGCCACAGTTGTTAGCGGCGGTTCAACTAGAGAAGCTGCCTGAATATCATCAAAGCCAATAACAGAAAAATCTGCCGGAATTTGATAGTCCGCCTGCTTAAGCTGCCTCATGAGTTCAATAGCGATTAAATCATTTTCACAGACAGCTGCAGTCAGCTGATTGGAACGAATGTACTCTACCGCAGTTGAGATCGCCGCTTCAGTGTCATTTAACTTTGTTCGAAAAGTCAGATCCTTTTTGTTTAATGCATCAACATAACCTAAATAGCGTTGTCGGACAGTTTGAGGATGATGTATTTCTCCAAAAATATAGCCAATTCTTTGATGACCACTTTCGATTAAATGACCAGCAGCCAATTGCCCGCCTTGAAAATTATCTGACAGTACCGCTGGGAATGAAAAGTCGTATAGTTTCTTGTCTAATGTAACAACTGGAAACTCTAGTACAGACAGCTCAAAAAGGAGGTCGAGCTGTGTTTCAGTATTGACTGCGTAGTAAATCAGTCCGTCAAATTCCTTAATAATCATTTGCGCAGTGTGTTGTTCCAAATAATCAGAAGGCGTCATCAGTAATTCGAAGCCATGCTTTTGGATAACTGGATAAATGCCTTCATTGAAATTACCTAAAGACAGATCGTTGGCAAAAGGCAAAATAAAAAGAATTTTTCCTGTTTGTTCTGTTTTACTTTTCCGATTTTTTACAAAGCTGCCTCGTCCTTGCTCCCGATAAATGTATCCTTCGTTTTCAAGCTCTGTTAACGCTCGTTTTGATGTAATACGGCTTACCTGATATTTTTCAGAAAGTTCCATTTCGGTAGGAACCTTACTTTCCGGAGCCAGACTTCCGGTTTCAATCAATTTTCGGAGATCTCCATAAATAAGTTTGTATAAGGGTTGTTTCATAATCGATTACACCTCTTGATTTGATATATCATATTTTGATGATAACATATCACTGGATAATTGAAAACCTTTTTAATTAAAAAAAAGATAGACATACATAGAAAATACGGCTATACTGAGTACATCTAAATGATATATCAATAAACGAGGAGTGAATAGTAAATGGTATATAAAAGCATACCAAGTTCGGTGGAGAAATTCATGAAGGAGATTACAGAAAAATGCGGAGAAGAGCATAAGGATTGGGCAGAAAATTTTAATGCTGCATTTGCCGATACACTTTTAACTACCGTAAAGAGACATGAAGATGGTACGACCTTTTTATTAACAGGAGATATTCCGGCGATGTGGCTGCGTGATTCTACTGCACAAGTAAGACCTTATCTAGTGATTGCGAAAGAAGATGAAGAGTTAGCAGATATGATTAGCGGTTTAGTAAAAAAACAGTTTCAATGTATCAATATTGATCCTTATGCAAATGCTTTTAATGAAAGTGCAGATGGTGCCGGCCATCAAACTGACCATACGGAGATGAATGACTGGGTATGGGAGCGTAAATATGAAATTGATTCACTTTGCTATCCGGTTCAGCTGGCATACCTGCTTTTTAAAAATACCGGACGTACAGATCAATTTAATCAAGAATTTGTCGAAGGAATTAAAAAAATCCTGCATGTATTTCGTACCGAACAAAATCATGCAAATTCCCCTTATCGCTTTACACGTGACACGTCAAGAACTGAAGATACGCTGATCAATAGCGGCAGAGGTGCAGAGATTTTTCCAACAGGTATGACCTGGTCCGGTTTCAGACCAAGTGATGATGCTTGCAAGTACGGCTATCTGGTACCTTCCAATATGTTTGCAGTGGTTATTTTGGGGTATCTGGAAGAACTATTCAGCTCGGTACTGAAGGATAAAAAAGTTGTTGAACAGGCAAAAATATTGAAAGAGGAGATTCAGCGGGGAATTACTATTTACGGAATCACAAGGAATCAGGCAGGAGAAAAGGTTTTTGCCTATGAGGTGGATGGAAAAGGAAATGCGACAGTTATGGATGACAGTAATGTTCCTAATCTGATTGCTGCTCCTTATTTGGGGTATCTTTCTGAGGAAGATGAGGCTTACCAGGCGACTCGTCGAACATTGTTAAGTAAAGAAAATCCTTATTACTATGAAGGAGCTTTTGCCAAAGGAATTGGCAGCTCTCATACACCGGAAAATTATGTCTGGCCTATTGCGCTGGCAATGGAAGGTATGACTGTTTCGGATAAAAAGGAAAAGGAGCGTATCCTTAATTTGTTGACAGCAACCGATGCCGGAACGCACCTCATGCATGAAGGCTTTGATGTGAATGATCCGAATCAGTATACAAGAGAATGGTTTTCTTGGGCAAATATGATGTTTTGTGAGTTAGTGATGGATTATTTTGATATCCGAGTTGAAAAATAATGGATAACCTTTGGAAGGAAAGATGGGAATGAAGAAAAAAGTATATATTGTATCACACAGTCACTGGGACCGGGAATGGTATCTGCCATACGAGCAGCACCACATGCGTTTAATTGAGCTGATGGATGATTTGCTGGAGCTGTTTGAAACAGATCCTGAGTTTAAAAGTTTTCATTTGGATGGTCAAACAATTATTTTGGATGATTATCTGCAGGTACGTCCGGAAAAAAGGGCAGCCGTTCAGCGGGCAATTGCTGAAGGAAAACTACAGATTGGTCCTTTTTATATTCTTCAGGATGACTTTTTAATTAGTTCTGAATCGAATACCAGAAATATGCTGATTGGCATGGAAGAAAGTAAAAAGTGGGGTACACCAGTTGCTTTGGGCTATTTTCCAGACACTTTTGGAAATATGGGACAGACGCCGCAGATGATGCTTCAGGCTGGGCTGAAAAGTGCGGCTTTTGGTCGAGGCGTAAAGCCAATCGGGTTTGATAATGAGGTTTTGTCAGATGATCATTTTACATCTCAGTACTCTGAAATGTTTTGGGAAGGACCGGATGGAAGCAGAATCTTTGGTTTATTATTTGCCAACTGGTATTCAAACGGTAATGAAATACCAGTGAATGAAGAAGAAGCAAAAATTTTTTGGGAGCAAAAGCTGGCAGAAGTTGAAAGATTCGGCTCAACCAGACATTATCTTATGATGAATGGAGTTGATCATCAGCCTGTTCAAAAGGATATTACAAAAGCAATTCACACAGCGAACAGACTTTTTCCGGATTATGAATTTATTCATGCTGGTTTTACAGAATATTTGAAAGAAGTACAAAAAGAGTTGCCAGAAGACTTGGGAACTGTCACTGGGGAATTGACAAGTCAGGAGACAGATGGCTGGTTTACGTTGGCGAATACAGCTTCTTCCAGAGTTTATCTCAAGCAATGGAATACACAAGTATCAAGACAACTCGAAAATATTAGTGAGCCTTTAGCTGCTATGGCATATGAGCTGACCGGGAAATACGATCATGATACTTTGGATTATGCATGGAAGACACTAATGCAGAATCATCCTCATGATAGTATCTGCGGCTGTTCTCTTGATGAGGTGCACCGTGAAATGATGATGAGATTTCAAAAAGCGAATGAGGTTGGAAAGTATCTCGCAGAGGAAGCAGCAGCCAGTTTGGTAGAAGCAATGGATACCTCTGGATTTCCGGAAAACAGCAGACCCTTTGTTATTTTCAATACATCTGGTCAGAAAAGAGCAGGGATTGCGGTGGTGGAAATTGAGCTGGAGCGAAAAACATTTAAAGAAGGTTTGCCGGTACAGTTATACAGCATGTTAAAAAATCAGCCTTCCAGAGACTACTATGTGATAAATCAATTTGGCGACACAGTGAATGCCTCCATTACCACTGAAGAAGTTCTATTTGATTATGAACTTCCAAAAGATGCGTTTCGTATCCCTTTTATGAAACGTTTTGTGACAGTGAGTGTCGAGACCTCTGAGATGGCAGAATTTTCATGGGAAACATTGGCACTTGTAGAAGGAAAAAAAGAAAATGAAAAAGTAAAACTGGTTCATGCAAATGGCAGGATATTGGAAAACGAACAGGTAAAGGTTGAAGTTGCTGCAGACGGCAGTATAGCAATCACTGATAAAGGAACAGGAAAAACAGTGGAAAACCTGCTGGTCTTTGAAGATGTGGGAGATATTGCCAATGAGTATATTTTTAAGCAGCCTGAAGGAGATCAGGCAATTCTTTCAACAAATTTTACTCATAACATTAAAATAATGGAAAATTCTGATATCTGCGGAAAAATTTGTCTGACTCAAACATTGAGAATTCCCAAATCAGCAGATGAATTATTGGAAGAGGAACAGAAAGCTGTTGTTGATTTTCGATACCGAAAGGCACAACGTTCAAAGGAGATGGTGCCATTTACTATTGAGACGCTGATTACAATTGATCGTGTAAATAAACATGTAGGATTCGAAACAACGATTGACAATCAAGCGAAAGATCATCGTCTGCGTGTTCTTTTTCCGACAGGGATAAAAGCTGAAACACATGAAGCTGACAGTATTTATGAAGCAGTTGTACGACCCAACAAGGTATCCAGCCATTGGGAAAACCCTGCGAACCCTCAGCATCAGCATGCATTTGTAAACCTTCACGATTCATATTTTGGTGTAACCGTATCCAATATCGGTTTGAATGAATATGAAATTATTGAAGATACTATTGCGCTGACACTGCTTCGATGTACAGGAGAGCTGGGCGACTGGGGCTGGTTTCCAACTCCGGAAGCACAATGTATAGGGCAGCATACATTTACTTATGCAATTGAATTTCATGGAAGACCTGATCAGCGTTACCAGACCTATCGACATGCTCACAGTCTGCAGATTCCTTTCAGTACAAAACAGCTTCCCAGACAAATAGGAAGCTTGCCTGGCTGCAATCAATATCTGATAGTTGAAGGAGATACGTTTGCAGTAACAGCTTTAAAACGCAGTAAAGAAAAGAATCGGCTAGTTCTTCGAGGGTATAATCTATCTGATAAACATGCTGATTTGACAATCAAAAAAGATAAAGAACAGCTTTTTCTGTTGAATCTGCTGGAAGAAGACCAGAAACAGAAATATTCTAATCAATTGAAGCCCTGTGAAATTCGTACGATTGGCTTTGGGGAGGCTGACTAATGTATTATGGAGCAATTGAAGCCGGAGGAACTAAAATGGTTTGTGCCGTTGGAGATGAAGCATTGACGATTATTGACCGCTTGGAGATTCCTACGACCCTTCCGGAAGAAACGTTGGAACGGATTTATGCCTTTTTTGATCAGTATTCTTTGTGCTCTATGGGAGTAGGCTCATTTGGTCCAATCGGTATTAATCCGGATAAAGATAATTATGGTTATATTCTGGCAACTCCAAAAAAAGGTTGGACAGCCTTTGATCTTTTAGGGAATTTAAAGAGTCGCTATTCCATTCCTTTTGCCTGGACAACAGATGTGAATGCTGCTGCTTACGGGGAAATGAAAAGAGGAGCAGCCAAAGGTAAAAAGAGCTGTATCTATCTGACTGTAGGAACAGGTATTGGAGCCGGTGTTGTGATTGACGAAACGATCTTTCAAGGGCTTGGACATCCGGAAATGGGGCATATCAGAATCAGGCGTGCTGACTCAGACCGTTATGAAGGCACTTGTCCGTACCATCGGGATTGTTTGGAGGGATTGGCGGCAGGTCCTTCTCTTGAAACCAGAACAGGGACGAAAGGCGAAAATCTGCCGGAAGCACATCCGGCATGGGAACTTCAGGCCTACTATATTGCACAGGCATTGATGAATTACACGTTAACACTGGCGCCAGAGAAAATCATTTTAGGCGGAGGCGTCATGAATCAGGGGCATTTGCTTCACAAGATACGTAGACAGTTCATTGAACAGATGGCAGGATATATGGATACTCCTGAAGTAAATGAATATATTGTTCGCTGGCAGCTTGCTAACGAGAGTGGGATTATCGGCTGTCTGCTTCTGGCAAAGGAAGCAGTTTAGAAAATAGGCAGGCAGCAGAAATATATATAAAGCTTTTTTACTTGTATTTTTAGAAGATGGCTGGGAGTGTGATATTAGTAAGTCTTATTCCTTAAAACTGAATAAACGATGGTCCAGACTTTGTATGCCTCTGTATTTAGTTGAGGTTGTGACAAAAGCGATCAGCTCCGAGAATTAAGAAGGAATATCCGAAAATTGTTAAGGAACACTATTCATAGAATGAATAGCTGTGAATGGATACACTTCGCTGCGATCACATCAACTTCTACGTATGAAACATACGAGAGTTGACAGGCTTCACTAGGATTGTTTTAGCAGAGTAGATGAAGTCCTGTCACCTACTCGGTGAAGGATCTGGAGCTCTGATTGTTTGGCTTAATTCCGAAGGAGCTCCTTTTGTCCCGCCGTTTATTGGGGGGAGATACGAGGAGAGTTCAGAACTTTATTTCTGTCCTATTCTCAGTTGTTTTACATTCAGTTGTCTCCTTGTATATGGAATAAATTCTGACAATTTATCCCATCAGAGCTTCACGTACTCTCTTACTAGATGACTTATACTACTAAATAGTTCGGCAGATAAGTTTGAACAACATCTTTAATTTGTTTCGAAAGACCTATAGTTTGTTTCTTAAGTTCTTTTGTTGAAAGCGTTATCCTTACTAATGAAAGGAGCGAAAGAAATGAATAAAAGAAAAAAGAGCATCTGGCAGCAAATCTGGCAATTTAAAGCACTTATTTTAATGGCTTTGCCGGGTTTCATCTGGTTTATATTCTTTTTCTACATACCAGTGCTCGCAAATATTGTAGCATTTAAAGATTTCCATATTTCGCCGGATGGTTTTCTTGCAAGTTTGAGAAATAGTCCGTGGGTTGGATTTGAAAATTTCAAATTCTTATTTGCATCCAGTGATGCCTGGCTGATTACAAGGAATACACTGCTTTACAATATTGTGTTTTTGGCATTCAATCTGTTTTTTGCGATTGCATTTGCGATTATTATGAGTGAACTCCGAAATAAGAAAGCAGTGAAAGTCTATCATACTATGTCTTTATTGCCGTACTTTCTCTCTTGGGTTGTCATTTCATACTTTGTCTATGCATTTTTGAGTCCTGATAAAGGAATTTTAAATCAATGGATTACAAATGCAGGTGGAGACGGAATTAACTGGTATGCTGATCCAAAGTGGTGGCCGCTGATTTTCGTCGTACTGAATGTCTGGAAAAGTCTTGGCTATAACAGTATTATTTACTACGCTTCTGTCATGGGAATTGATCCGACCTATTATGAAGCAGCAATGGTGGACGGTGCCAGCAAATGGCAGCAAATTAAAAATGTGACGATTCCTCAACTAATTCCAATGATATCTGTTCTGCTGATTATGAATATTGGAGGAATCTTTCGAGCAGATTTTGGTCTGTTCTTTCAAGTACCGAAAAACTCCGGTGCTTTGTATCAGGTGACTGCTGTTTTGGATACGTACATCTTTAACGGACTGACTGCTACAGGGGACCTTGGGATGACTGCTGCTGCTGGTTTATATCAATCTGTGGTAGGTGCCTGTCTGTTGCTGGCAGCGAATTTTGTTGTTCGAAAACTTGAACCGGATTCAGCCTTATTTTAAGGGGGACTTTAATATGAAGAAAAAAAAAGTACAACAAGTTGAAGTTCGTTCCTTTAATTCAACGGTCAACTTGATTTTCAGCATAGTCATTGCGCTTTTTGCAATTTCCTGTATTCTGCCGTTTTTCTTTGTTATTGTTATTTCGTTGACAAGTGAAACTTCATTGGCAGAAAATGGATACCGCTTCTGGCCAGGAGAATTTTCTACAGCAGCCTATACTTACCTGTTCAGTGGGCAGATGAGCAGTAAGATCTTTCAGGCTTTCGGTGTAACCGTTTTCGTAACAGTTTTTGGAACATTCGTTAATGCAACAATGACTTCGTTGTATGCCTATGCCATTTCAAGGTCAAATTTTCCATTTCGACGTTTTTTCACATTGGTTGCATTAATTACGATGTTGTTTTCACCGGGAATGGTAGCGAATTATTTGGTTATGACAAATCTTCTGCAATTGAAGGATACGATATGGGCACTGATTCTGCCGCTGGCTTTAGGTCCTTTTAATATTCTTGTAATGAGGACCTTCTTTAAAAAAACAGTACCGGACAGTATTATTGAATCGGCAAGGATTGATGGCGCAAGTGAAATAAAAATTTTTGTTTCTATTGTTTTGCCGCTAGCTGTACCTGGTATTGCAACGATTAGTTTGTTTGCTGCCTTGGGCTATTGGAATGATTGGTTTAATGCTTTGCTGTATGTTCAAAAGGATTCTCTGATTCCTTTACAGGCGTTGTTAATGCGCATTCAAAATAATCTTGATTATCTGGCAAAAAGCACAGGAATGGCTGCTCAGGTTCAGGGAGGGCTGGCAGCTCTGCCAAGTGAATCGGCCAGGATGGCCATTGTTGTTGTTTCAACATTACCGATTGCAGTTACCTATCCGTTCTTTCAGCGATATTTTGTCGGCGGCTTAACAATCGGCGGTGTGAAGGAATAAAAATATATAGGAGGAATAGAAATGAATAAGTGGAAAAAAGCAGCTGTAATTGCAGGAGCAACAGCTTTAACAGTAGGGCTGGCAGCTTGTGGTTCAAATGATAACGCTTCAGGAGAAGCAGATGGTGTGACAACTTTGCTGATGTATCAGGTGGGGGATAAACCCGATAACTATGATCAGCTGATGGAGATTGCAAATAAGCGTATCGAGGAGAAAATTAGTGCGAAGATTGATTTGCAATATATCAGCTGGGGAGATTGGAATCAGAAAATGAGTACAATTATCGCTTCAGGTGAAAATTATGATCTTTCTTTTGCCTCTGATTATGTAGCTAACGCTCAAAAAGGTGCGTATACTGATTTAACAGAATTGGCGCCTGAATATGCAAAAGAAGCTTATGAACAATTGGATGAAGCCTATATTAAAGGAAATTCAATAGATGGAAAATTGTATGCTTTTCCAGTTAACGGGAACATCTATGCACAGCAAATGCTGACATTTAACAAACAATATTTGGATAAATACGACATTGATATCAGCTCCGTTCATTCGTATGCAGATGCTGAGGAAGTATTGAAAATCTTCCATAAAAATGAACCGGGAATTCCTGCCTTTGCGATTGGTCAAACATTTGAACTATCTGGAAACTTCGATTATATTATTGGAAAAGAATATCCATTTGCAGTAAAACTTGATGGCGATACAACGAAAATTGTTAATCAGTACGCAGATAAGGAACAGATGGAAAACTTTAAATTGATGCATCAATGGTACACAGATGGGTTGATCCCTGCAGATGCGGCGACTAATACAACCGGCTTTCCTTTGGAAGGAAATACATGGTTTATGCGTGAGGAAACACAAGGACCGATGGATTACGGTGATACAATATTAACGAATGCAGCAGGACAGGAGTTGGTTTCACGACCAATTACAATTTCGTTAAAATCAACAGCACAGGCTCAAATGGCGAATTTTGTCATTTCCAATGTCTCTAAAAATAAAGAAAAAGCAATGGAATTTCTTGGGCTGTTAAATAGCGATCCAGAACTTTTAAATGGACTGGTTTACGGAGTTGAGGGAGAAGCTTGGGAGAAAATTGAAGGAGAAGACAACAAAATCAAACTGCTGGACGGCTATCAGCCCAATAACCATATGGCAGCCTGGAACACTGGAAATAACCTGATTCTTTATACACAGGATACTATTACAGATGAAATGATCAAAGAGCGCGATGAAAATATAGCTGATTCAGAATCTTCACCAATTCTGGGCTTCAATTTCAAGACAGATGCTGTGAAAACAGAAATTACAAATATTGCCAATGTAATGAATCGCTACAAATCCAGCTTGGCGACTGGTACAATTGATCCGGAAGTGAATATACCAAAGCTTTTAGAGGACTTGAAAACAGCTGGCTGGGACAAAGTTTGTGAAGAAATGCAGCAGCAATTTGATGAATTTCGTAAAACAAATAAATAGCTCCATCTATTTTTTTAAATGAATATCGAACGCAGGATAAATCTATGAGGTATGAGTGATTTATCCTGTGTTCACTTACATAAACAGGAGCAATGTTCCTTGCTTCAGTATCGTTATAATAACAAAGGGAAACGAGGAAAGGGCGGAATTACATGGTCAGTTCAGGACTGGAAAAAGGCTTTTCAATGATTTGGGCTATTGTGAAACTTAATTTTATTTTTATTACATTTACACTTCTTGGCGGGCTTTTTTTAGGTATTGGTCCTGCTTTTCAAACAATCAGTGATTTGGTTCAGATAAATGAACTGGGCTATAGGGAGACAACCTGGAAACTTGCATTTGAGCGCTGGAAAGTGAATTTTATCAAAGGTAATCTATATTTTTACTTGTTTTTCAGTATACAGATAGTTATTTTTTATAACCTTTATCTCTCCAGCAGCCTGCAAGGACTGATTTGGATGATAATTGACTTTATTTTGCTGTTTGCAGTTCTTTTGCTGACTGTAGGTTATCTATATGTATTAATGAATGAGTCAACCTATGAGCTGAGTTTTATCAATCTTTTCAAGCTGTCTTTTATCAGTATTTTTTTAAATTTCACTGTCTTTTTAAAAATTATTGTCGGGCTTACAGGGATTATTCTGTTTACATTGAGTATGAAAGGACTTATATTATTTGGGAGTTTTAGTCTTATTATTCTATGGATGTCATTTGCCAGTAAAAAAAATCGTGAATGGATCGATGGAAAGTTAACATATGAAAACTAAAATTGCTGATTTTTTTAAAAAGGATTTCCTGATTAATCAGTTGATGCAGCTCTATAGTATTTTGCTGATTCTTGTTTCTATCTTTATTATGCTGACACTCAGCTTGTATACTGGAATTGAACAATTCCACAGTAGCTGGCAGTCAGTTGAGAATACGGGACTGCAGCTGGATAGCTATACGCAGGAAAAAAGTCGGTTGATGACAGAAGTACTTGGTGAATTTACGAATTCAGATCGGCAGTTTGAATCAGTGAGAAACTATTTGAATTTAACCCCAGCTGAATATTTTGACTATACAAATGAAATCTATCGGACAACAGGAGAAAATATTTATATTCCCAATACCCTTTCCAGAATATTTAATACTTATGGGGAAATCAGCGAGCTTGCCATTCGGCTTGAAGAAAGTGAATATTATCTAAAAGCTGACAGGGAACGGCCTCAGGGAACAGAATTTCAGGGGAATCAAATAATTATGGATGAAAGTCTGTATCTGATTCGATCCATTTATAATCCCGGCAATCTGACTCAGGTTGTTGGTCAGCTGTTTATTGCATTCGATGATTCGATGGTTCTGGGCAGTCAGAGTGAGGAGAATCGACAGAGAGGAATCAGCAGCTTCATCTATTCAAGCAGCGGGCAGCGTCTATACGAGAATAATACACAAATGAATGAACAGCAGCTGACTGCACTCGACGAGCAGATGCAGCAGGGCAGGAGAGTACCGCTGAATTTTTTGAAAAAGAATTACTATGTGAAGGCAGTCAGCAGCAGGGAGGACCGGACGATTTTAATACTTTTAAGCAAACAAAGAATATGGAAGGAGATTTTCGCTTTTGCTGGAATGATTTTCTTTTTTGGTATTCTGATTATTGCCTTATTGCTTTTAGTGTTAAACCGCACATTTAAACGTTATTCCTCTCAAGTACGAAATATTGTGGAAGCTACGAAAAAAGTCAGTCAGGGGAATTTTAAAGAACAAATTGACACAACAGAAGTCCAACAGGAACTTAAAGAAATTGCGGAAGCAATCAATCAGATGACTGTGAGTATTAATGACTACATTGAAGATATCTACACATTGGAAATTAAACAGCGGGATGCACATATGCGTGCGTTACAGTCTCAAATTAATCCTCATTTTCTGTATAATACGCTGGAATATATTCGGATGTATGCTCTTAGTCGCCAACAAGAGGAGCTGGCTGATGTTGTTTATGCGTTTTCAGCCTTGCTGCGGAACAACACGACACAAGAAAAAACGACAACATTGCAGAATGAATTGGACTTCTGTGAAAAATATGTTTATTTGTATCAGATGCGTTATCCAGATAAAATTGCTTATGTTGTGACGATCGAAGAAAATCTTAAGACTTTGAAAATTCCTAAGTTTGTTATTCAGCCGCTTGTTGAAAATTATTTTGTCCATGGCATCGATTACAGCAGAAATGATAATGCAATCAGTATTAAAGCATTTTCTATGAAGGGGAAAATTTATATACAGATAGCTGATAATGGAAAAGGAATTGACAATGAAGAATTGAGCATGATTTTAGAAAGAATGACAGATCAGGAAGTAGATCTTCAAAATTCTATTGGGTTGAAGAATGTTCATGAGCGATTGAGAGGTTTCTATGGTGAAAAGTATCAGATACAGATTGATTCCGTACCTTGGGAAGGGGTTAAAATAAGTATTGTGTTAGATAGGGAGGTATTGGAAACGTGATGAAGTATAAGCTGATGTTTGTGGATGATGAATATATGATTCTTGAAGGGCTAAAGATGATTCTCAATTGGTCGGAACTTGGATTTGAAGTAGTTAAGACCGCTAAAAGCTCTGATGAAGCATTGAATTATTTAAAAGATCACGAAATTGATCTGCTGATTACAGATATCAATATGCCGGATATGAGCGGCATTGAACTTGTCAAACAAACACAGTTAAAAACAAAGGATTTTTTTACAATTATTTTATCCGGATATGAGGAATTTGATTTTGTTAAAAAAGGGATGCAGCTTGGGGTAAAGAATTATCTGGTGAAACCTGTAAATAAAGAAGAGTTGAAGAAGAGTGTTCTTGAGATTCGTTCAGAATTGGAGAACCGACAACTGCAGAAGGAACAAAAGGAGCTGTACCGGGAAACAGGGTTAATTCTTTGGCTGAATGATGAATTAAATGAGGGGGAATTTCAAGGATTGCTTAGGCAGTTCCCAAGTACTGTTGAACCGCCTTATACAATACTCTTGTTTAATGGTCCGGCAGATGTACTCAAAGCAGTGGCTGACTACTTTATGGATATTGGGCAGCCAATGACCATTTATGGCAGATTTAACGAGGATCAGCTAATTGTAATCTACAATGGAAGTCGTCAAAAGCTGCTGTTGAGTGTTCGAATGATTGAACAGCAATTTACTGGAGCAAATTGGCAGATGATTATCAGTGAAACAATCGAAGCTTGGGAAAACCTGTATAAAAGCTTTGAAAAAATTAAACAGATTCAATCTCTGCAGGCATTTTATCCTGACCTTCTTCCACATAAAAAAGTTTTAAAAGCGGATACATTAAATAAAGAAGCAGAGCTGCCTTTTCTTTCATTTAATGAAGCATTGACGATTGGAGATCGTAAAACGATACACCAGGAGCTGGATAAGATTTTTGAGCAGCTGTTGTCGGCTCAAGCAGATCCGGAGCAGGTAAAGTACATTTCTTTTCTGCTGTTTACAGATATTTATCGACAATCGCCGGCTCTCTCATCCGATGACTACGAACAGGTAATTGCTGAAATTAGAACAGGTAATACGATAATGGATCTGCGCCAGCTTTTTGATACGATTTTAATTAAAACAAGAGATCAAAAAAGCCGTAAACGCTACTCAGAAACAGTTCAACACGCGATTGAGATCATTAATGAGTTGTATACAAAGGAGCTCTCATTGAAATCTGCTGCAGAGACCCTCCATCTAAGTGTAGTTTATTTAGGTCAGCTGTTCAAAAAGGAAACGGAGCTGAGCTTTAACCAGTATTTGAATTTGGTTCGTATTAAAAGAGCTCAACACTTGTTGCTCCACACGCAGCAGACGATTAATGAAATTTCTGAATCCATCGGCTACAATAATACGAATTATTTTTCAAAATTGTTCAAAAAACTGAATGGACTTACGCCCAAAGAATTTCGGGATAAGTACAGAGAAGAGTATGATTCTTTATAAGTTTATTTTGATTATCTGATTTGTCAAATTAAAGAGGACAGAAGAGCTTGTAGGTCGATCGCTTATTGAGGTTCTTCTCAAAGTTAACCTTGAGGGACAAAACTAGATCGTGCTACTTATTTGCTCCTGCGATTACTCGTCGCATAAAAAGCTTGCTCCTGCGATTACTCGTCGCATAAAAAGCTTGCTCCTGCGATTACTCGTCGCATAAAAAGCTTGCTCCTGCGATTACTCGTCGCATAA
>NZ_JADOEP010000002.1:0-168927 GCF_016745275.1 Enterococcus sp. BWB1-3 | reverse complement strand
CATAAAAAGCTTGCTCCTGCGATTACTCGTCGCATAAAAAGCTTGCTCCTGCGATTACTCGTCGCATAAAAAGCTTGCTCCTGCGATTACTCGTCGCATAAAAAGCTTGCTCCTGCGATTACTCATCGCATAAAAAGCTATGCACCAATCATTAGGTCACAGAACCTGCGTATAAGAATAAATCGCTTCTATTTTAAGCAGAATAGCTCCTTTTGTACATTTTTTCATGGGAAACCCAATCGAATACAGGTGTTTTTCTTTCAGATAAGAAGGAATATCGGACACAAAAAGTGGTCGTAGCGACCGTATATTTGATGGTACGAATTATTTATCGGATGTTTTCCGATGCATCCCGTTACCAAGAACTTGGAGAAAGAGAGTTACAAGAGAAAAAGACTATTCTAACTCTAGATATTTAATTAGTAGAGAAATTCTGCGTATTTTATTTTAATTTAGATTATTTCCTGAAAATAGTCATTTTTCAGTGGCAACCTGAGGTCTCTTCCAGTATACTTTCATTATTGTTAAATGGAGGAAGTGACTAAGTGAAAAATGAATTAAAACGGGAAATTTCTTTTTTTGGGGCGTTATCAACGGTTATGGGTACGGTAATCGGAGCAGGAGTCTTTTTTAAAGCTGCTGCAGTGGTAGAGAAAACACAGGCAACTGGTTTGACGTTAGTTGTCTGGCTGTTGGCTGGATTTTTAACTATTTGTGGTGGGTTGACAGTGGCAGAGCTTGCTACAGCAATCCCTGAAACTGGCGGACCTATTCGCTATATTGAAAGGATTTATGGTAAGCTTCCTTCTTTTTTATTAGGATGGGCACAGAGTATCATTTATTTTCCTGCCAATATTGCTGCGTTGAGTATTATTTTTGCTACGCAGCTGGTTAATCTGTTTCATCTGTCAGCAGGCAATTTGCTGCCGTTGGCTTTTTGTACGGCAGTCAGCGTTACAGGAATTAATTTATTGGGGACAAAAACTGCAGCAGGAGTGCAGTCGCTTACTCTTTCAGTTAAATTGATCCCTATTACCTTAATTATTATTGTCGGTCTTTTTACGCCTGGGAAAGTTGATGTTTCGCTCTTCACAATGTCTTCTGGGCAAGGAAATTCTTGGGCGGTGGGAGTTAGCGGTGCACTTTTAGCCACTCTTTTTGCTTATGACGGCTGGCTGGGTGTAGGAAATATTGCAGGAGAAATGAAACATCCGGAAAAAGATTTACCCAAAGCAATTATTTTAGGTTTAAGCTTCGTAACAATTGTCTATGTTTTAATCAATCTGGTCTTTTTAAAAACACTGCCGATCTCTTCAATTGCAGGGAATTTGAACAGTGCTTCGGAAACTGCAATGGTTATCTTTGGAGAATTTGGCGGCAAGCTTGTGACTATTGGTATTTTAATTTCAGTTTATGGTGCTTTAAATGGCTATACAATGACAGGCTTGCGTGTCCCTTATGCA
Source organism: Enterococcus sp. BWB1-3 (assembly GCF_016745275.1). Classification (GTDB taxonomy): domain Bacteria; phylum Bacillota; class Bacilli; order Lactobacillales; family Enterococcaceae; genus Enterococcus_L. Next base: position 167,464 of record NZ_JADOEP010000002.1, on the reverse strand, counting down.
ATGGCACTGGAAAATCAGCTGCCATTTAGTACAGCATTTGGGAAACTGTCAAAACGAACAAATGCTCCTTTTATCGCTGCCTATGTTCAATTGGGAATCGCCTGTGTTATGATTACTTTAGGAAATTTTGATTTACTGACTGATATGCTGGTTTTTGTCATGTGGTTTTTCAGTCTTCTGTTATTCTGGGGGGTACTTCGTTTACGAAAAACAGAGCCTGAGCTGAAACGTCCCTATAAAGTTCCTTTGTACCCGATTGTACCGTTGATTGCCATGGTTGGAGGCGGCTTTATCTTGGTTATGACAGCCGTTACTACTCCTATGCTGGCACTTGTTGGGATAGGAATGACCTGTGTGGGCATTCCGGTGTTTTATTATCAGCAAAAGAAAGGCTGAGTGAAATGGAAATTGTAATTTTAGATGGTTATACGCTGAACCCGGGAGACTTGAGCTGGCAGGGCCTGGAGAAGTTGGGAGATGTAAGGAGGTACGATCGAACCTCTTACACCGACCATACTGAGATCATTGAACGAATTGGTTCTGCCCAGGTAGTCTTAACAAACAAGACGCCGATTACGAAAGAGATATTGGCTGCTTGCCCTAGCGTTCAATATATCGGTGCACTGGCAACCGGCTATAATGTGATCGATGTTGAAGCAGCCCGTCAGAAAGGGATTCCAGTGACGAATATCCCTGATTACAGTACAGATGCAGTAGCGCAGTTTACATTTGCTTTGTTGTTGGAGATTTTCAGTCAGGTTGGACTTCATAATGTATCGGTACATTCCGGCGAATGGCAGAGAAGTGAAGATTTTTGCTATTGGAAGCTGCCTTTGACTGAGCTTTCAGGGAAAACCATTGGATTGGTCGGTTACGGGAAAATCGCTCAAAGAGTAGCGGAAATTGCCCATGCATTTAAGATGACAGTTATTTATTATAATTATCGACCGAAGCAGTCGCAGGATAGTTGGGCTGAACAGGTTTCGTTAGATGAGCTTTATGACAAAGCAGATATTGTGAGTCTTCATTTGCCGCTGTTTCCTGAAACAGAAAAAATGATCAATCACGAAGCTGTTCAAAAAATGAAAGAGGGCGCAGTTTTACTTAATACCTCACGGGGCGGTCTCTTGGATGAACAGGCAGTTGCCTTGGCGTTGAATACTGGAAAGCTTGCAGCATTAGGGGCTGATGTAGTATCCGTTGAGCCAATCGAGGAGGATAATCCTTTATTGAAAGCACCTAATTGTTATTTGACTCCCCATATTGCCTGGGCTCCGGTAGAAACAAGGCAGCGTCTGATGGAGATTGCTGTTGATAATTTATGTCAATTTTTAGACGGACAACCAAAAAATGTAGTGAATCTTTAGCTGTCGATAATTATTTGAGGGAATCTGTCCGGAAATCATTTCTAAAAAATAAGCATGTCTACTTTTTAAACCGTTACGGATTTGAAAAGCAGACATGCTTTTTTTAAGGGATTGTAGAAAAAATCATTCGAATATAAGGCAGAAGGATATATTGCTGAATACCAATCAGCACCAGCAAATGAGCTGGATAAAACCAGTAAAACAGATATTTCCATTGTCGCCCTCTTTGTCCGTTATAAAAATAAATAAAGATAAATGAAAATAATCCGCTGATACTGTTTTGAAGAATGACCAAGCCGCCGGCAAGACATTTTACTAATGGATATTCTCTCAGATAGTACAGCACAGAAATCAGTAAAACACCAATCCAACCGCCATAATCGGTTTGAAGAAACTCAGCTGTAAAAATACCGGCAAAAACAATGCCAAGGGAGAGGATGATGTTCAGTGGTGTACGTTCCTTGACTTTCTCCAGTCCCATAAGAACGACCAGACCAATCAGCAGAGTAAAGAATACATTTTGTTTTTCCAGTGTAAAAAATGAATTTCTGAATGCCAGATCGTAGGGCACCTCTGATATAAGCGCGAAAATCAGTAAACGGCTAAAATATTTTTTTACATTGGAGGTATGCACAAAGCCTTCCACCAGCAAAAAACAAAAAAGCGGAAAGGATAATCTTCCTAAAATAAGAAAAATATCAAAAATCTTAATTAGAGCTGTGTAAAAGGTTTCCATAGCAGGCGGCAGCTGCTCAATAATTGACTGAGGTAAGTAAAGCAGTTTAGCTGAATGATCCATAAACATAGTGATAATGGCAATCCATTTCAGTGTACTGCCGGAAAAATAACCTTTTTTATTCATAAAATAACTCCTTGTTTATTATACGTATTTCAAAATATAGTCTAAAAAATGCTCTGAAAAATTAACAATAGTGCGGGTTCCGCTTGTTGTTACGTTTCCCGCTTGTGCCAAAGCTGTTGTCTAAGGTGATGAAGCGAACACTTTACAGTGAGCGTCATTGAACTAAAATTGCTGTTCTGATGCATTTTTTCTGTATTTTTGAGTGTCAGAGTACTCAATGTTGGCGGTTCGCTGTCAAGTGCACCGGTTATTTAGCACAGAGCTTTCATAGATTGTTTCGAGCTGCTTTATTGTAAAGCCATTCATGGGGAGACTGACTTTATTTCGTTATAAAACTGCATTCTTAGAAATTCAGCAACCTCTGTATATCTGTTTAATAGCAATGCTTCTTTTGAAAAGCTGCCTGTTACATCTATAAAACAGTATACCAAATATTTTACCATAGTTAATTTTTTAAGATTAAGAAAAAATATTAATAAACATGCTATACTTGAAAAATTGAAAGAGAGGAAAGAAAATGAATGTAGTTTTTTGTGATATTGATGGTACCTTTCAGGATATTGGCGGAGAGATACCTAAAATAAATTTTGATGGAATAGATGCGTTGCAAAATCAGGGAGATCATTTTGTTTTTATTAGTGGAAGAGGCTATGATCAGCTTCGTGAGCTGCTTTCTCAGCTAACAAATGACTGTGATGTTATTTTCAGTAATGGTGCGGGATATCGCTTAAGGGGAGAAGAGCCTGTCTACAGATCCTGGCTTTCTTTAGGTATATGCAGGGAAATCGTTTCGGTAGTGGAAGAACGGAATATTTTCTATTTTATTCATACGGATAATGGAATAATTATGAAATCTGATCGACTCTATAGAGCGCATTACTCAGCTTTGAGAAAGCGGCTTAAGCCGATGGGTGAAACAGGTACGAGGATTATGGACTTTAAGGAAAAATTTTTTGCAGAAGAATGTCAGCATGTGGATGATCCGGTTCAATACTTAAGTGAAAACTCCGAATTAAAAATTCTGAAAATCGAGATAATGGAAGCAGACGATGAAGAACTGGAATACTTGAGAAACATGTTAAATAGCGAGACAACCCATGTATTTTCTTCTTATTATCAATGTTTGGAAGTGGTTAATCCGCTTAGCAGCAAAGGTCATGCAGTTCGTCACTTTATGACGGAATTTCCTGGGGGGCGAAGTTATGGTATTGGAGATGGTGAAAATGATCTGGCCATGCTTGATGCTGTTGACGTTCCTGTTGCGGTGGAAAATGCATCAGAAGCAGTTAAAGCAAAGGCCAGGATAATTACGGATCATTGTGCGAATGGCGGTGTTGGAAAGTTTATCTTTGATCATTTGATTACCAGCAACTAGAAAACCAGATTAATAAAACCGGTATTCGGCGAAACAATCTGTTTCGCTGGATACCGGTTTTTTATCACAGACTTTTTTTCTGTTTCCTGATCTTTTTCAGTGTCCAGTCATAGCGACTAGGTGCAGCAGAGACAAAATAGTCGCCTAATGATGTGGAGTTTGTACCGCCGTTTATTCGGGTTTAGATATGAAGAGAGTTTGGAACTTTGATTCTGTCCTAAACTTTCTATTTTGCGTATTTTTTAATTGCCTGAGAGAGTAATTCTGTTGTTTCTGCGCCTCCGCGCTTGTTGTAGTATTCGGCAAATCGTTCGTCTGCCAGGTACATATCAGCCAAACCACAGTGAGCTTCTGCTGAATAGTTTGCCCAAGAGTAGCTCAGCCATTTTTTATGAAGTGTGTAAACTGTTTCCGCTGTTTCAGAGTCGAGATCTTTTGTCTCAGACAATTCTGCCAGAGCATCAAACAGCTGGTCTTCCAAAGCGTTCATTGCCTGAAAAGCTTCTTCACTCATATTCTCCCACTTTTTGTTGGAGGCTTCAACTGTCTCCTTGCCATATTTCTCACGGATTTCTTCTCCGTATTTTTCTTCATTTTCCACTAATTTTTGTTGCTTAAATGCATTGAATTTTTCTGTATCTTTCATTTGTATATCCCCCTTATGGTAGTGTAATGTCTTTTCCACAGTCAGAAGGAGCAAGTCAATCTGGTCTCTTTTTTTGAGAAGTTCCTGATAGTGCTTCTCCAATGCTGTTTCAAAGTCAAAGTCAGGTTTGTCTAAACTATTTTTGATTGCCTCCAGTTTCATGTCCAGTGAACGATAAAAAAGAATTTGCTGGAGCCGATCGACCTCTTTTTTCCCGTATATACGATAGCCTGATGAATTTACCCGCGCAGGTTTTAATAAATCAATTTCATCATAATAACGAAGCGTACGAGTACTGACACCGGAAAGCAGGGCCAGTTTATTAATTGTATATTCCATTTGTTTTCCTCCTGACATTTCTTATCATAAACGTTTACGTAACGTCATAGTCAAGCTTATTATATAAAAAAATAGATAAAATAAATAGAAAATGAGTTGGAAAGCAGGAAACATACTGCTGCAAAAGGATTTAGCAGTAAACTGTTCAAAAATATTGGGTTTTCTGCTCCTTTTTTGATAGAATAAATAAATGAAAGGATCGATGAAAATATGAAGGGATTGTTTCAGAAATATAAGGAAGTTGTTGCATATTTGTTTTTTGGCGTAGCAACTACAGTAATTAATTTGGTTGTATATTTCATTTGTACAGATCTATTATTACTTGATTATAAATTGAGTAATGTGATCAGTTGGTTTTTATCTGTACTATTTGCATTCTTTACGAATAAATATTTTGTTTTCCAAAGTTTAGTTGGAAGCAGACAATTGTTTTGGAAAGAGATGTTTCTTTTTTACTGGTATCGTATCTTATCATTTGTAATTGATATGGGTGTTATGCTGCTTCTAATTGAGGTAATTCATGCTCCGAATTTTTTCGCAAAGCTGGTTACTCAGGTGATTGTAGTTGTACTTAATTATTTTTTCAGCAAGTTTTTAATCTTTAGGAACGAAGCACAGTAAGTGGTTTAAACCATTCCGGCTGCTAAAAATAAAGGGGAGTTCAAAAAAATCTATGAAAAAATAGCTAAATAACCGGAGCACTTGACAACGAGCCGCCATCATTGAGCGTTCTGACGTTAAAAAGCACAGGAAGAAAGTGCGTCAGAGCAGCGGTTTTAGCTCAATGCTGCTCATTGTAAGGTGTTTGCTTCGCCCCCTAAGATAACAGTCACTACTGATGCTTAGAGGGGGGAGAGCCGAAAAGTATCGGAACCCCAGTAACAGCAGGGGATTGGATAATTTTAGTTAGTAACTTTTGAACTACCAAATAAAGGATCGAGGTTTCGAAATGGAAAAAGTTTATCAGGACGACAGTTTGACTCTACACACAGATCTGTATCAGATTAATATGATGCAGACATACTGGGAACTGGGACGGGCAGATCTGAATGCAGTATTTGAATGTTATTTTAGAGAGATGCCGTTCAATCATGGGTACGCAATTTTTGCCGGGTTGGAAAGATTAGTTGATTATCTTGAAAATCTGACATTTTCAGAAACAGATATCGCCTACCTAAGAGAGGTTGAGAATTATCCGGAAGAATTTCTAGCTTATCTTAAAGAATTCAAATTCTCTTGTACTGTACGTTCTGCTTTGGAAGGAGATCTTGTTTTCAATAATGAACCTCTGATTCAGATTGAAGGTCCACTTGCCCAGTGCCAGCTGGTAGAGACAGCTCTTTTGAATATGGTGAATTTCCAAACACTGATTGCAACCAAGGCAGCTAAAATCAAATCAGTCATTGGCGACGATCCTTTGATGGAATTTGGGACTCGACGGGCGCAGGAATTGGATGCTGCGGTGTGGGGAACACGTGCGGCTTATATAGGAGGCGCTGATGCAACAAGTAATATCCGTGCTGGAAAAGTCTTTGGTATTCCAGTCAGCGGGACGCATGCGCATTCACTGGTGCAGTCTTACGGAAATGATTATGAAGCATTTTTGGCATATGCTAAAACGCATAAAGATTGTGTATTTCTGGTTGATACGTATGATACGTTGAAATCAGGAGTGCCAAATGCTATTCGTGTTGCCAATGAAATGGGAGAAAAGATCAATTTTCTTGGTGTTCGAATTGACAGCGGCGACATGGCCTATATTTCTAAAAGAGTCAGAGAACAATTAGATGAAGCCGGATATACTGGAGCAAAAATATATGCATCCAATGATTTAGATGAAAATACAATTCTCAGTCTGAAAATGCAAAAAGCAAAGATTGATGTCTGGGGAGTAGGGACAAAATTAATTACGGCTTATAACCAGCCGGCTTTGGGGGCTGTTTTCAAGCTTGTTTCCATTGAGGATGAGCAGGGCGTGATGCAGGATACAATCAAATTATCAAGCAATGCAGAAAAAGTAACAACTCCCGGGAAAAAACAAGTTTGGCGAATTACCCGCAAGTCAGATAATAAATCTGAAGGAGACTACGTAACCTTATGGGAAGAAGATCCGCGTGAAGAAGAAGAGATTTTTATGTTTCATCCGGTTCATACCTTCATCAATAAAACGGTTCGAAACTTTGATGCAAGACCGGTTTTGAGAGAGATCTTTGTTGAAGGAAAGCGAGTGTATGAACTACCGTCTCTGGAAGAGATTAAGCAGTACTGCAAAGAAAACCTGGATTCTCTATGGGAAGAATACAAACGGGATTTAAATCCGCAGAAATATCCAGTGGACTTGTCAACAGAGTGCTGGAATCATAAAATGCGTCTGCTGGAAAAAGTGAGAAAAGATGTCAATGCATTGAGCGAAAATAATTAGAGTGTGACTGGAAACTATTGAGGAAACAGCTTTTTCAGGGCTTTTAGCGGAGATCAAGGAAAAAACAATGATGATGAGTTGCCAGTCCTATTTATGCAGGAACTTTTAGTAGAATGGTATGCGAACTGAGAATGAACTTGATTTTGTGGTCGTAAAATCAATTCACTGAATCGAAAGAGAACTTGCTCCTAAGCTTCTACGAATGCTCGTCGCATGTCTGAGGGTCTCATGCAAGGACTTGCTTCTACGCTTCTTTGAATGTTTGTCATATGTCTGGTGGATATATGAGACATGCCGGTGCGTTTCCAAATAGATAGGTTTGTATCAAAAATCGAATAGGATGAGACTCGTAGATACAAGGATTTTCCACTTGTGTAGAAACATCTAGGAAATGGGCACTCTCATTAAGATAAATAAACTAGTGAGAAGGTATGTGTATGACAATGTGGAGAATTGGGTAGCATTTCTTTTTTTTAATGAAACTAGCCCATATCTATTTTTCCGGAAACATTCGCCACTGAAATTTTTAAACAGGTCTTAGGGCGTGTCTGGAAAATTTGAGTTTATCATAGGTTTTAGCTAGAACTGATCACAGGAGGATTTTTTATGAAGCCATTACAAAAAGCGATTATTGAAGAATTGGGAACGAAGCCATCGATTAATCCGCAGGACGAAATTCGGAAAAGCATTGATTTCATGAAAGCCTATCTTTACAAGCATCCTTTTTTGAAATCTCTGGTATTAGGGATCAGCGGAGGGCAGGACTCCACTTTAGCAGGACGACTAGCTCAACTGACGATCGAAGAAATGAGAAAAGAAACAGGAGATAATGGGTACAAGTTTATCGCCATTCGGCTGCCCTATGGAGAACAGGTGGATGAAGCAGATGCCCAAAAAGCGCTCGGCTTTATTCAGCCAGACGTTTCTTTACGGGTGAATATCCGTCCGGCGGTTGATGCCTGTGTTCAATCCTTGGAAGAGGGCGGAACGGTAATCAGTGATTTTAATAAGGGGAATATGAAAGCACGTCAACGAATGATTGTTCAGTACGCTGTGGCAGGAGAAAAGTCCGGGGCGGTTATCGGCACGGATCATGCGGCAGAAAATATTACTGGATTTTTTACAAAATTCGGTGACGGAGGAGCGGATATCTTACCGTTGTTTCGTTTAAACAAACGTCAGGGAAAAGAACTTTTAAAAGCTTTGGGAGCTGATTCATCATTGTATTTAAAAGTTCCTACAGCTGATTTGGAAGATGATAAACCGCTGGTTGCTGATGAAGCGGCATTGGGTGTCAGCTATGATGATATTGATGATTATCTGGAAGGAAAAGAAATTAAGGAGCAGGCAGCTGGGACGATAGAAGGCTGGTATAAAAAAACGCAGCACAAGCGCCATTTGCCAATCTCAATATTTGATGATTTCTGGAAATAAAGAACAATACTGTGATAAACGACTGGAAAATGAACTGGACTCTGGAGTTGGATAGTTGATCTAACTTTTGGGAAAGTCATAAAATTCCAGTCGTTTTTTGACTCGTTTAGATTTATTTTTCAGTCGTTAATTAGCGAAATCAGCTCATATCTATTTTTGGAACATATTCATCATTGGGGTCTTCAGATATGTCCTAAATCCTATCATCTCAAAAATTAAATCGTTTAAAAAAGAAAATAAGGGAAGTCTGATTGTCTCAAAAGAATAAATATTTGTGCTATAAATCATTAGTTGTTAAAATCGAAATATAGATTGACAGCAGGAATCGACTGTCGAAAACAGGGAGGTCATTTGAATGGATGGAAGTAGAATAAATGGTGTGCCGGTTACCGAAGAAATACTTACAGCGCAGGGATATAGAAAATATATTGGAGCTGAGCTGGATATTTACTACAATAAAGATATCTGTGCACATATCGGTAATTGTGTTCGTGGAAACCCAGAAGTGTTTGAAGTAGGAAGACGACCATGGATCATTGCTGACAATGGCAGTTTGGAAGAGAATATTCGTGTGGTTGACAGTTGTCCAAGCGGAGCGCTTAAATATATTAGAAGAGAGGAGCAGTAATCTTGGAAATCAGAGAAGAACAAGACCGTTTTGCACTTTATAATGATGAAAAGAAAGAAATTGGTGAGATGACCTGGTCTGTCGCAGGCGAAAAAATGATAATTATTGATCATACCTTTGTAGATCCGGAATACAGAGGTCAGCATTTAGCTGAACAGCTGGTGGCAAAAGGGGTCGAGAAAGCACGTCGTGAAGAAAAAAAGATTATTCCTTTATGCCCGTTTGCAAAAAAAGAATTTGATATGAAGCCAGAATATGGAGATGTATTAAGAAAATAGGTTGTGACAAAGCTTCTCCATGTTCCTGTGATTACTCGTCGCATACAGTAATTGCTCTTGCGGTTACTTCGTTGCAGTTAAGATCATGCAAGTGTTCCTGCGATTACTTTTTGCACTTATAAGATCTAAACTGTGACGAGTGCTTGCACGAGAAAACAAAACATTACGCTTTGACTGTGTACTTACCTGAAGCTTTCTATATTTTTGAGAGTATTCGGCTTATTTTCGAGATGCTGCCTGCGATCGTTCACTCTTGTTAATGAATGAATCTTGTAAATTCATCGAATTGTCGTTATATATACAGCTATCTCTTTGTATATGGAATAAATTTTGCCAAATTTATCTCCATCAGAGCTTTGCATGCTATTCTGCCTGCTGTTCCTGCAATAGTGGGAAAGCCTTGTATCTACGAGTCTCACTACACTACACTTCGTTTCGATCTCAACAATTTCTAAATGGCTTTGCCATTTAGAAATAAAGGACTTCGTTCCGATCCTCGGAGCATGTCTGAGGGGCATGTAAGAACTTGCTCCTACGCTTCTTGCGAATGCTTGAATCATACAAAGACTGGAGCACCGTTTAATCGGTTTTAAGGGTTTTGAACATACTAATGGCACAGACCTATAGTTTCGTATTTATTGTGGTATGAAAGCGTTCTTTTGTGGTTGATTTACAACAGTACTTTTTACTGGAAACCAAAGCAGGATCTTTCCTTAGTTATGGGAATTTATAAAATGGTTGAAAGTAAGCAGTTTGTTGTGCAGTAAAAAATTATCGCTAGTATTTAAGTGAAATTTGTGCTAAGATGTTAAATGTGTAATTTTGTAGAATAAGGGAGTATGAATAGATGTATAATTTTATTTTAACTGTTGTAATTATTCTTTCAGTAGTTATGGTAATTTCAATTTTAATGCAGCCAAGTAAACAAAACAGTGCAGCAAGTGCATTCACCGGCGGAGCAGATAAATTGTTTGGAAAACAGAAAGCCCGCGGATTTGAAGCTGTAATGCAGCGTGCAACTACTGTAATTGGTGCAACCTGGATGATTTTGTTATTTGTTTTATCAATCTTGTCATCTAAATAAGCTGCACTTTAAGAAATGAACGAATGCATACATATTTTCAGCTGGTAGCATATTTAGATGTTTTAAGCTTGAAAATAGTTTATGCAGACAATGGTGTTAAATTTTTTGGTCTGGACATGCTCGCTTAAGAGTAGTGTTTCAGACTTTTTTTTTGCCTAAGTCTTCTGCAACGGGAATGAAATAATTCTCTAAAAATATTTTGTGACTGTTTTTGAACAAACTGAATTTTAGTAAGCAGCCAGAAGAGTTGAAGACGGGGAACAGTATGCGTAATGCCTCTCTCGACAAGACTTCTTCTGTAAGGTTTTCCTGTAATAATGTGATAGAATAAAACTGAGGTGAATATATGTGAAAAGAAAACTAGTTATGCCTAAACCCCTGTTTGTGGAACAGGGTCCAAAAGCAATTCTCTTACTTCATGCTTATTCCGGAAGCAGCAATGATGTTCGTATGCTTTGCCGGTATTTGGAAAAAGAGAATTATACAGTTTATACTCCCATATTTTCGGGACATGCTACGATGGCTCCAGAAGATATTTTAAATAAGACGGTGAACGACTGGGAAAACGATACGCTGCAGGCTGTTGCGTTTCTAAAAGAACATGGGTATGAGCAAATAGCAGTGCTGGGATTATCAATGGGCGGTGTTTTTGCAGTGAACCTGCTGACTCAAACATTTGATGAAATCGTTGGCGGTGGCTTCTTCTGTTCACCTATTTTCCCGGTAAAGACCCATGTGCCAGAAAATTTTGCTGTTTATGCAGAAAATGTTTTAAAGATTTCCGGAGCAGAGGCGGAGGAAATAGAAAAAAGAATGATAAGCATCAAGCAGCGGGCTGTTCAGCAGCTGGAGCAAATTGAACAATATGCTTCAGCAACTGCGGAGAATTTGGGGAAAATCTCTGTCCCAGTTTTCGCAGCTCAGGCCGGGCAGGACGAAATGATTGATGCAAAAGGTGTATTTAAAACAATTGAAGCACTGACAACTACGAAACTTACATTCAACTGGTATCCGAACAGCGGACATGTTCTGACTGTGGGTCCCGGTCATAAAGAATTAGAGCAGGATGTTGCCAATTTTTTGGAGACACTGCCTTGGGATAAGGAGAACAAATGACAAAACAAACAATTAAGGAAACAATCCTTTCTTATATGGAAGGACAAAAAAAGAAGAGCTTTTCAATGGAGGAGCTGGCAGAAGGCTTGAATCTGCAAAAAGGCTCAGATTTTAAGCTGCTTGTACAAACTGCTGCTGCTTTGGAGCGTGAAAACCTAATCGAGTTTACAAAAAAGGGCAAAATTAAATTGCCGGAAAAAGGAATTTCCGTTGAAGGTATTTTTCGGGCCAATGAACGTGGATTCGGCTTTGTTACAATTGACGAGGAGGAGCCGGATGTATATATTTCAAAGGAACATACTAATTATGCTATGGATGGAGATACCGTTATAGTTGATATTTTACAGCCGGCAGATCCTTTTTCTGAAAGAGTAGCAGAAGGAGCTGTTCTTTCGATTCAAAAAAGGGCCATCACACAAATCGTTGGAGAATTTTCCGCTTATGATGAAGAAGAGTCTGCTGAGACTGATTTATACGGCTACATTATACCTAAAGATAAAAAGCTGAGCCGCCTGACGGTCTATGCAGCAGCTGAGGGAATTAAACCAGTGGATGGCAGCGTGGTGATTATAGAAGTGACACACTATCCTGAAAAAGGGTATGCTGCGAGTTTAGAGGGAATCGTAAAAAAAGTCATTGGTCATAAGAATGATCCGGGAATGGATATTTTGTCCATTATTGTCGCTCATGGGATTCCAACTTCCTTTTCGGATGAAGTCCTTGCAGCAGCTGATAAAGTACCGGATACTATTTCAGAAGAGGATATAAAAGACCGCAGAGATTTGCGCAACTCTATGATTGTCACGATTGATGGCGAAGATGCAAAGGACTTGGATGATGCAGTTACTGTGAAGAAACTGGAAAACGGGAATTACTTTTTGGGCGTTCATATTGCAGATGTTTCCTATTACGTGACAGAAGGAAATGAAATGGACAGAGAAGCCTATGACCGGGGAACTAGTGTTTATCTAACCGATCGAGTGGTTCCAATGCTGCCGCAACGGCTGTCTAACGGTATTTGTTCGTTGAATCCTAAAGTTCCCCGTCTGACAATGAGCTGTGAGATGGAGATTTCACCTGAGGGGACTGTCATCAAGCATGAGATCTTTCAAAGTGTGATTCAGACCACTGAACGAATGACTTATACTGCTGTAAATGAAATTTTGGAAGAACAGAATGCTGAAACGATAGAAAGATACCAGCAGCTGGTACCGATGTTTCGGGAAATGGCTGAGCTTCATGCTATTTTGGAAAAAATGAGAGAACAGCGAGGTGCGATTTCATTTGAAGACAATGAAGCAAAGGTTCTGGTTAATGAAGAGGGACATCCCCAAGATATTCTGCTTCGGCAACGTGGTTTGGGCGAGCGTCTGATAGAATCATTTATGCTTGCAGCCAATGAAACAGTGGCGCGGCACTACTCTAAATTAAATCTGCCATTTATCTATCGAATCCATGAACAGCCCAAAGAGGAAAAAATGCAGCGTTTCTTTGATTTTGCTGCGATGCTGGGTATTCTGGTCAAAGGAACAAAGGCAGATATCACACCTAAAGATTTACAGCGTGTGCTGACTCAAATCGAAGGTAAGCCGGAAGAGCCTGTCATCAACACTATGCTGCTGCGCAGTATGCAGCAGGCTCGCTATTCAGAGGACAACTATGGACACTATGGTCTGGCAGCGGAATATTATACACATTTTACTTCTCCGATTCGTCGTTATCCGGATTTAATCGTTCATCGTCTGATTCGCAGCTATGGAACAGATAAATCAGAAAAAATGCAGGAAAAATGGGCTGCACACCTGCCGGATATTGCCGATCACAGTTCAAAAATGGAACGTCGGGCAGTGGAAGCTGAACGTGAAGTGGAAAGCATGAAGAAAGCTGAATTTATGGCAGACAAGATTGGTGAAGAGTATGAGGGAATTATCAGCTCAGTGACAAAATTTGGTATTTTTGTTGAGCTGCCAAATACTATAGAAGGACTTGTACATGTCAATTCGCTGAAGCAGGATTATTTCCATTTTGTTGAAAAACATCTGGCTCTTGTGGGTGAACGGACAGGATTAACATTAAAAATCGGTCAGAAGGTTCGAATCAGGGTTGAAAAATCGGAGCCGGAAACAAGGGAAATTGATTTTGAATTAATCGAAGCAGAAGAATTAGAGCGTCTGGAAATAAACAAGCCAAGATCAGAAAATAGAAGAAGCCGCAGGAGAACAGACCACGGCAAGGGAAGAGGAAAAACGAAAAATCCTGATTATAAACAGGGAAAGCAGGCATCTTCTGGTAAGAAAGCTTCTAAAGGAAAGAAAAATGGGAAAAAGCCGTTTTATAAACAAATAGGCAAAAATAAAATGAAGAACAAAAAGAAAAAATAACAACGGAGGAGTTTGTGATGCCTAAAGGAGAAGGAAAATTAGTTGCTCAAAATAGAAAAGCAAGACATGACTATACCATCATTGACACAGTGGAAGCAGGGGTTGTATTGCAGGGAACGGAAATTAAATCTATTCGTAATGGACGAATTAATTTAAAGGATGGTTTTGCCCGAATCAGAAACGGTGAAGCCTATCTTTACAATGTTCATATCAGCCCGTATGAGCAGGGAAATATTTTTAATCATGATCCTTTAAGGACAAGAAAGCTGCTGCTGCATAAAAAGCAAATCAGTAAGCTGATCGGTGAAACAAAAAATACTGGAGTTACACTGGTCCCTTTGAAAGTTTACATTAAAAACGGCTTTGCCAAAGTCTTAATTGGTCTTGCAAAAGGGAAGAAGCAATACGATAAACGTGAAGATTTGAAACGTAAAGAAGCAGATCGGCAAATCAGCCGAACACTAAAAAACAGCTTAAGATAACTATTAACGAGGCAGTGCCGGAGAATACCGTTTCTCCGCCTGTTTATTTTGATTATGAGAAGCTGGGCGGAAAAATTAATTTTTCAAAAACTTTTCATGTATTTCTAAAAGAAAAAAATCGTCTTAAATCATATTTAATTTGTTATATATTCTTTTTCGCATATTTCGCTTCTTTTCTTTATCTTCCTTGAAAAATTTGTTAGAGTGTAGAAGAAACTGATGGTCTGCCATCGTTTTTATTTAAGAGTTGGCTGCGTTCGTTTTTATGCCTCGGATAATGGTGGAATGAAGAAGAAATGAAAAGAATATTTTGTCACTTTAAATAGAGTGTCGAATTTTCATGAAAATACTTTGTAATTCGCGATCGTTGGTGGTATTATACGTTGTGGTTGAAAACAACTTTAAAAATTATCATGTAGTTGAGCGGAAAAGAGGTGAAAAAAATGGAAGAGAAAACACCCCTCTTCAATATTGGTCCCATATGGTTTGATAAGACAATTTGTATCATGGTTTTATTAACTTGTGTGATCGTTTTTGCCATAGTCTATCTCTGCACAAGAAATTTGCAGCTGAAGCCAAAAGGAAAACAGAATGTGATTGAATGGATAATTGATTTTGTTCGCGGAATTATTACAGACAACATGCCTGGTAAAGAAGTAACAAATTTTCACTTATTATCCTTCACTCTTTTTCTATTTGTTCTCGTTGCAAATACCATTGGCTTGGTTACGAAAATTACGGTTGGTGAAACTTCCTACTGGAAGAGTCCGACAGCCGATCCGATTGTTACGCTTACACTGGCGCTGATTATGATTATATTGACGCATGTATTCAGTATTAATCGATTTGGAGTAGCAGGGTATTTCAAGAATAGCTTTTTGAAGCCAGTAGGTTTTCTACTGCCGATCAAGTTTATGGAGGAGTTTACGAATCTGCTGACACTTGCTTTGCGTCTGTATGGAAATATTTATGCAGGTGAAGTGTTGTTGGGATTGATTGCAGGTTTGGTTTCTGGAGTAGGGTTTTGGGTCATTCCGCTGGCAATACCGCTGGAAATGATCTGGTTGGCCTTCTCATTGTTTATTGGCGGGATTCAAGCTTTCATTTTTGTGACTTTATCAATGGTTTACATGGCTCACAAAGTTGAAGTTGAAGAAGAGTAGTAGTTAAAAGTAAAAACGGTAGTTAACTATCAACATTTCAGGAGGAATAGAAAATGGACGGATTAAATTATATCGCAGCAGCGATCGCAGTATTTGGAGCAGCAGTAGGAGCAGCATACGGAAATGGGAAAGTGATTTCCAAGACTCTTGAATCAATGACACGTCAGCCTGAAATGGCCGGTCAGTTAAGAACAACAATGTTTATCGGGGTAGCCCTGATCGAAGCAGTTCCTATTCTGGGTGTAGTTATTGCATTATTGTTGGTGCTGAGATAATTTACTATAGAAGGCAGGACGCTGTTGGTAAAACCTACCGTCACTGCTTTCTTCTATTTATACAAAAGAGAGTGTGTGACAACTTTTTGTTTGTCTGAGGGAGCATGCAAGGACTTGCTTCTACGCTTTTTCGAATGTTCGTCGCGTGTTTGAGGATCATACAAGACATGCCAATGCTTTTTCAAGCAGGCGCATTTGTATTGAGAAGCGAACAATGTGAGAGTCGTAGATACAGGGATTTTCTGCTAGTGCAGAAACATCTAGTGAAGAGGGTATGCGAAACGATGATCTGCTGATTGTGTAGACATTCAAGCTTAAATAGGAGATAGCTGATCGCAGAGGCATATAAAGACTGGAACACCATTTATAAATTATTAAGAGTCATGATATATTTCGTCATGAACTCTGTAGAATGATTTTTACAGGAGAATATTCACAAACCAACTAAATTTTTGGTGAAGGAATAAATGGAAGCTCACTGTAAAATTCTGATAGAATACCTTTAAGAATGCAAAGAAAGGATGGCGAAACTTCATGCTTACACAGTTTATTTTAGGTGAAGCAGCGCCCAGTACAACATTGGGTACCATTATTGTTGTTACCGGAGCATTTCTAATTTTAATGCTGCTGATTAAAAAATTTGCATGGGGCGCAATTACCGATATATTAAAACAACGTGAAGATAAAATTGCAAATAATTTGGATTCTGCAGAGCAGTCTCGAATTTCGGCTGCTAAAATGGAACAACAACGCCAGGAAGAACTGCTGGCTTCTAAAACAGAAGCTGCTGAGATCATTAAGAATGCCAAAGAAAGCGGCGATCAAAACTACAGAAAAACTTTGGCAGAAACAACTGAAGAAGTGTCACGCTTAAAAGAAAAAGCAAAAAATGACATTGAACAGGAGCATGATCAGGCAATTGCAGCAATTAAAGAGGAAGTCGCATCTTTATCTATCCAGATTGCAGAAAAACTATTAACAAAAGAATTGACACCAGATGCTCATGAAGCATTAATCAATTCTTATATTGATAATTTAGGTCAACTTGATGAAACTCGATAAATACATGGTAGGTAAGCGTTACGGCAAAGCACTGTTCGAACTGGCGTTGGAAAAGCAGGAGGCCGATGATGTTTATCAACAATTATTAAAATTGAGAGAAGTCTATCATCTTGTTCCGGGAATTGGAGATATCCTTAGTGATGCTCGGCTGGAGCCTACAGAAAAAAATGAGATTATGGAACAGCTTCTGAAGGGATTTTCTGGGACTGTGGAAAGCTTTCTTCAAGTTGTTCATAGTTACAGCCGCATGAATGACATGCTGCTGATGATTGATGAATATGAACGAAGATATGATGATCATAAAAGTCTGATTTTGGGGACAGTAATTACCGCAGTACCTTTGAACAGAGAACAGCATCGTCAGATTGAAGCGAAAGCAGCAAATCTGCTGGGATATGAAGAAGCAAATTTAATTAATTTAATCGAACCTAAAATTTTAGGCGGTGCAATTATTGGAGCCAATTACAAAGTGATTGACGGCAGTCTTAGAAGACAGCTGCAGCAAATAGAAGAGCAATTGTTGAGATAGACTTTTAACAGAGAATAAAGAGGTGACGCAAATGTCCATCAAAGCAGAAGAAATCAGTGCTTTAATAAAAGAACAAATAGAACATTATCAACAGGCATTAGCAGTTGAAGAAGTGGGAACAGTAACTTATGTAGGGGATGGAATTGCCCGCGCCCATGGTTTGGAAAATGCAATGAGCGGTGAGCTTCTGGAATTTTCAAATGGAGCCTACGGAATGGCGCAAAATTTAGAATCAAATGATGTCGGAATTATCATTTTGGGTGAGTTTGAATCGATTCGTGAAGGTGATAAGATCAAACGGACCGGCAAGATTATGGAAGTTCCGGTTGGAGAAGCTCTGATTGGCCGCGTTGTCAATCCGCTGGGACAGCCCGTTGACGGTTTGGGAGAAATCAAAACAAACAAATTCCGACCAGTCGAAGCTGCGGCACCGGGAGTGATGCAGAGGAAGTCAGTAAATGAACCAATGCAAACCGGTCTGAAAGCTATTGATGCACTGGTTCCTATTGGTAGAGGTCAGCGTGAACTGATTATCGGCGATAGAAAAACAGGAAAAACATCTATTGCAATTGATACGATTATTAATCAAAAAGGTCAGGATGTTATTTGTATTTATGTTGCAATTGGACAAAAGGAATCAACAGTTCGCTCGCAGGTGGAAACACTGCGTAAATTTGGTGCGCTGGAATATACAATTGTAGTAACAGCAAGTGCTTCTCAGCCTGCGCCGATGCTTTATATTGCGCCTTATGCAGGAGCAGCCATGGGTGAAGAATTTATGTATAACGGCAAGCATGTTTTGATCATTTATGATGATTTGTCAAAACAGGCAGTTGCTTATCGTGAATTATCTTTACTGCTGCGCAGACCTCCAGGTCGTGAAGCCTATCCGGGAGATGTATTCTATCTTCATTCTCGTCTGCTTGAACGGGCAGCGAAACTGAGTGATGAACTTGGCGGCGGTTCGATGACTGCATTGCCGTTTGTAGAAACTCAGGCTGGAGATATTTCAGCGTATATCCCAACAAACGTTATTTCAATTACAGATGGTCAGATTTTCCTGGAAAGTGATTTGTTCTATTCCGGAATTCGACCTTCTGTGGATGCAGGGTTATCTGTTTCACGTGTCGGCGGCTCTGCTCAGATTAAAGCTATGAAAAAGGTTGCGGGCACACTTCGTCTGGACTTGGCAAGCTATCGTGAGCTGGAAGCCTTCACTCAATTTGGCTCAGATTTAGATTCAGCTACACAGGCAAAACTAAATCGCGGCCGCAGAACGGTTGAGATTTTGAAACAGAAGCTTCATGCTCCTTTATCAGTTGAAAAGCAGGTAGTTATTTTGTTTGCATTGACTCGAGGAATGCTGGATAGTATCAGCGTAGAAAAAATCTTGAATTTTGAAGAAGAGCTGTTCAATTATATTGATGGAAAATATCCACAACTGTTTGAAATAATTCGAGCTACAAAAGACCTTCCGGATGAGGAAGAGCTGAAAGCAGCAATCTTAGAATTCAAGGACGTTTTCAATTCTTCAAATAATACAGGAAAATCAGCAGTTGAAGAATTAAAAGAGAAAATGACCAACGCATAGAGAGGTGAGTGGAAATGGGCGCTTCATTGAATGAAATCAAACAACGTATCGCTTCAACAAAAAAAACCAGTCAAATCACTAAGGCTATGCAGATGGTTTCAGCAGCTAAGCTAACCAAATCAGAGGCTGCTTCAAAAAACTTTCAGGAATATGCTGCCAAGATTCGTTCGATTGTTACTCATCTTGTGGCTTCCCAGCTCAGTGATCTGGAAGAATTAAATGATGATTCGGCTGATTCGGATTTGAATGGCTATCATGCTATGCTGGCTACCAGACTAGTCAAGAAAACCGGGTATATTGTGATTACTTCGGATAAAGGATTAGTTGGCGGATATAACAGTTCAATTCTTAAACAGACAATGAGCATGCTTCAGAATGATCATGACCATCAAAATGAATATGTTTTGATTACGATTGGCGGAGTCGGCGCAGATTTTTTTAAGACAAGGGGATATGATATTGCCTATGAACTGAGAGGTCTGACAGATCAGCCCTCTTTTGATGAAGTCAGGAAAATCGTTTCTACAGCGACTTCAATGTACAGCAGTGAAGTATTTGATGAACTGTATGTTTGTTACAATCATCATATTAACTCTCTGACCAGTCAGTTCCGTGTTGAAAAAATGCTCCCGATTTCTGACTTGGATCCCGATGAGGATGCAGCCTATGAACAGGAATACATTTTGGAACCTTCAGAAGAAGCAATTTTAGATCATTTGCTGCCTCAATATGCAGAGAGTCTGATTTACGGGGCGATCATTGATGCCAAGACTGCAGAGCATGCCGCTGGAATGACAGCGATGAAGACAGCAACGGATAATGCGAAAACAATTATTAATGATCTGACGATTTCCTATAATCGTGCCCGACAAGGAGCTATTACTCAGGAAATTACAGAAATCGTAGCGGGAGCCGCTGCACTGGAATAAACAAAGGTCTGAAAGATAAGACTTAGGAAGACTGGAGGAAGAAACATGAGTTCAGGAAAAATTATTGAAGTCATTGGCCCGGTTGTTGATGTTGAGTTTTCTTTGGATCAGCCGCTGCCTGACATAAATAATGCATTAGTTGTATATAAAAACGGCAAAGATAAACAAAAAGTAGTACTGGAAGTTGCGTTGGAGCTTGGAGATGGTGTTATTCGTTCAATCTCCATGGAATCAACGGATGGACTGCAAAGAGGAATGGAAGTTATTGATACAGGCAAACCAATTTCTGTTCCTGTTGGTAAGGAAACGCTTGGACGGGTATTTAATGTACTCGGCAACACCATTGATCTGGAGGAACCATTTCCGGAAGATGCCAAAAGAAGCGGTATCCATAAAAAAGCACCGACTTTTGATGAGTTAAGCACCAGCAGTGAAATTCTTGAAACCGGAATTAAGGTCATTGACTTGCTTGCTCCTTACTTAAAAGGGGGAAAAGTCGGACTTTTTGGGGGTGCGGGTGTCGGGAAAACGGTACTGATTCAGGAGCTTATTCATAATATTGCACAGGAACATGGCGGAATCTCTGTATTTACCGGTGTAGGAGAACGGACACGTGAGGGGAACGATCTCTACTATGAAATGAAAGATTCAGGGGTTATCGAAAAAACTGCCATGGTATTTGGACAAATGAATGAACCGCCAGGCGCTCGTATGCGCGTTGCTTTGACCGGTTTAACGATTGCAGAACATTTCCGTGATGAAGAAGGACAGGATGTTCTGTTGTTTATCGACAATATTTTCCGCTTTACACAGGCGGGTTCAGAAGTTTCAGCTCTGCTTGGACGGATGCCTTCTGCAGTGGGCTATCAGCCTACTCTGGCAACTGAAATGGGCCAGCTGCAGGAACGGATTACTTCAACGAAAAAAGGATCAATTACTTCTATTCAGGCAATTTATGTACCGGCTGATGATTATACTGATCCTGCTCCGGCTACTGCCTTTGCCCATCTGGACGCAACAACTAATCTGGAACGACGTCTGACTGAGCAGGGAATTTATCCGGCGGTTGATCCGCTTGCTTCTTCTTCCAGTGCATTGACACCTGAAATTGTTGGCGAGGAGCACTACCATGTGGCAACTGAGGTTCAACATGTACTTCAACGATATCGAGAGCTGCAGGACATTATTGCTATTCTGGGGATGGACGAATTGTCCGATGATGAAAAAATTCTTGTAGGGAGAGCTCGTAGAATTCAGTTCTTCTTGTCTCAAAACTTTAATGTTGCAGAACAGTTTACAGGTCAGCCTGGTTCTTATGTGCCGGTTGCTGAAACCGTTAGAGGCTTTAAAGAAATTCTTGAAGGAAAATATGATGACCTGCCTGAAGAAGCGTTTAGAAGTGTAGGGCAAATTGAAGATGTTATAGAAAAAGCGAAGTCATTGAACTACTAGGAGGCGTACATGATGGATAATGTGTTAACTGTTAATGTAATGACTCCAGATGGTCTGGTTTATGACCATCGTGCCCGCATTGTCGTTGCAAGGACGACAGACGGCGAAATTGGGATTCTTCCCAAACATGCGCCGATCATCGTTCCTTTGGCAATTGACGAGGTTCGGATTAAAAGAACAGATGCAGATACACATGTAGATTGGATTGCAGTAAACGGCGGTATTCTGGAAGTTCGTGACAATATTGTCTCAATCATTGCTGACAGTGCTGAAAGAGAACGCGATATCGATGTTTCCAGAGCAGAGCGTGCAAAACAGCGTGCTGAGAAGATGATTCAGGAAGCTAGGCAAAATGATAATATTGATGAATTTAAACGGGCGAATGTGGCACTGCACAGGGCCATTAACCGGATCAATGTAGCCAAACATACGTAAAAATAAAGAAGAAGGCAGTCACAAAGAGAGCGGCTTATTTGTGGCTGTTTTTTTCATAATAGGATGTATATTTCCAATTTTTTGCCATAGATTATTAAATACATATGAATAAAAGGTATTTTTTTTATAATTTTTCCTTTTTTTGTGATAAACTATTCGTGTATTGTCTTTTACAAATAAAAGAAAGAGAACTACTGATAGAAGGAGAATCATTATGCAGTTTTATGGGATTGATGCGATTATTCGAATTGCTTCTCATGTATTATTTATATATCTGAGTTTTTGGGCATTTCAGGCTGTTAGAATTGATCAGTTTTTTAAATCTCTCCATGTTGCACAAATTAGGGTTTTGATTATTCTATTTTCTATTGTTCTGGGATATACGTCAAGTGCATTCTTTTTGGAATTTATTGCATTATGTCGTAATATCTTTATATCTTTCTTTTCATAAACAGTTATTTATGAAGTAATTGTACAAATTTACATTAAAGAGTGGTATAATAGAAAAGATTTTGAGTAGGAAAGACCTATTCTTATTTTTGGAGGGAACGAAATGGAACAGATCATTGTTCATGGCGGTAACCAATTAAAAGGAACTGTAAAGATTGAAGGAGCAAAAAATGCGGTGTTGCCGATTCTGGCAGCAACACTTTTAGCAGAAGAAGGGACTACTGTTTTAAAGAATGTACCAATCCTTTCAGATGTGTTCACAATGAATCAGGTAATCAAACACTTAAATGTAGATATAGACTTTAACGAAAAAGAGAATGAAGTAATTATTGATGCAACAAAACCGTTGGGAATTGAAGCAAATTATGAGTATGTAAGCCAAATGAGAGCTTCAATTGTTGTTATGGGACCATTACTGGCTCGTAATGGTCATGCAAAAGTTGCGATGCCAGGCGGTTGTGCAATTGGTAAACGACCAATTGATTTGCATTTGAAAGGATTTCAAGCTTTGGGAGCTGAAATTATTCAAAAGAACGGTTATATTGAAGCTGTTGCAAAAGAATTAAAGGGCAGTAGAATCTATCTTGATTTCCCAAGTGTGGGAGCAACACAGAATATTATGATGGCTGCAGTTTTGGCAAAAGGGACAACGATTATTGAGAATGTTGCCAGAGAGCCTGAAATTGTTGATTTGGCTAATGTATTGAATAAAATGGGTGCACAGGTTTATGGTGCCGGTACAGAAATGATGCGTATTGAAGGAGTGCAGAAACTGCACGCTGTTGAACATTCGGTTGTTCAGGATCGTATTGAGGCTGGTACGTTTATGGTTGCCGCTGCAATGACAGAAGGTGATGTTTTAATTGAAGAAGCAATTATTGAACATAATCGCCCGTTAATTTCTAAATTAACAGAAATGGGTGCTGTTATTAAGGAAGAAGATAAAGGTATTCGTGTCATTGGTCCAAAAGAAATTAAACCAACAGATATCAAGACATTACCTCATCCGGGATTTCCGACAGATATGCAGGCACAGGTAACTGCAATGCAGGTTTTAGCAAAAGGCTCCAGCATTGTTACTGAAACTGTATTTGAAAATCGTTTCCAGCATTTAGAGGAAATGATGAATATGAATGCAGATGTTCAGATTGATGGGAATATTGCTGTAATTAACGGTGGTAACGAGCTTCAGGGGGCTTCTGTGAATGCGACAGATTTAAGAGCCGCTGCAGCATTAATTCTGCTTGGTCTGCGTGCAAATGGAATCACACGTGTTTCTCATCTTAAATATTTGGATCGCGGCTACTATGAATTCCATAAAAAGCTTCAAAAACTGGGTGCAAAAGTAGAACGTATAAATGAAGATACTGTCGAAACAAAGGAAACAGCAGCAGTTCGTTAAGATAGGGGTAGTTAGTTATGAGTTCAACGCGCTATATTGTAGTGACCTTGTTGAAAATTTTAGTTGTTATTTCATTGGTTCTTATTCTTTTTATCACCGGCACAATGATCGGCTATGGGATTGTTGGCGGCGGAGATCCGAAAGATGTTTTTAATAAGGAAGTATGGACTCATATTCTGGACTTTTTTAAGTAGGGCTTCTTATGAATTGAAGTATACAGTAAATAGTTTGTTATTAGATAGCAAAGCTGGAATGGCGATCGTCATTCCAGCTTTTTCTATAACAGCCTAATGAAATAGTATATAAATAAAGAATAGATAAAGTTTTATGAAAATTCTTTTTTGATTTAAACTGAATAGTATATGAAAGTTTCAGCGGCTGCGAATTGTTTATGTACTTATTAATACCTGTCTGTGGTTCATAGTTAATCAATGGTGTTTAACTTTTCTATAATATTTTAGAGCTTTTTTATTTGAAAGAGAAATTCTCAGAGGAAAAATTTTTTCTATGATATAATTGTAAATGGTAATAAACACGAAAATACTGCTGTTTATTCTATGCTGGGTTTTAAATTAAGATCATCTGTGAGTGAATGGCAGAGAGATTTAGATATAAACAGAGTAATTTGTTATTTATTTTTTAACAAAACTGGGCAATAGTTGTTAATTGCTTATTGTATCTGAATCAGACCAAATGAAAGAAACTGGGAGTGATTTCTTGGTTTTCATTACTAATGAAAAGGAGCGAGATATTGATGAAAGCAATTGTTACCGAGGTAGGAGCACAGGCACTTGATGAAAAAGAGCGAATGATTATTCTTTTTGGTGAAGGTGCAACAGAAAGTTTACGTGAACATTCTGTTATTCAAAAATTTGAGGGCACTAAAGAACTAACCATTAAGGATGGGGACCAGTTAAAAATTGATAAAGCTGTTTATACAGTAAAACAGGTTGGGCCGTTTGCCAATGCAAATCTAAATAGTATTGCCCATGTAACACTGGTTTTTGATGAAATTCCGGAAGAAGATGCTGTGGTCAACGGTCTTTATCTGTCACCAACTGAATTTCCAAAAATACATGTAGGTTCTGTTATAGAATATATTTGTTGAGGAAGGTGATTGAATGTCGAAAGACCCGCAAATAAAAAAGGAAAAGACAGGAAGCCGTTTTTCATGGTTTTGGCGTTGGTTTTTAAACAGTCAGGTTGTAACTGCCTTGCTGATTGTCCTGCTGATCCTGCTGATACTATTATTGTTTACGAAGGTGTCTCATCTATTTACACCTTTGTGGCAGTTTGTCGGTGTTGTCGGACTGCCTATTATCATGGCAACAATTTTATATTATTTACTTAATCCAATTGTAGATTATTTGGAAAAAAAGCAAATTCCTCGAGTCTGGAGCATTTTTGGATTGTTTGTTGTTGTTATGGCACTCATCGTCTGGGGTGTTATTGTAATTGTTCCTGAAATACAAAGTCAGGTCGTCAGCTTTACCAATAATTTTCCCAAATATGTTGATACGATTGACAGCAAAATGCAGGAGATTTTAAGTGATCCGCTTTTTGGTCAATTGAGGCAGCCGCTAGAAGATATGGGAGATAGGCTGACTAATTCAATTGGTGATATCATTAAGAATGTTTCATCCTCAACTGTTCAGGGACTTGGAAACTTTTTTGGGGCTGTAGCTTCTGTTGTGGTAGCAGTATTCACTATGCCGTTTATTTTATTTTATCTGCTGAAAGACGGTAAACAGCTTGCACCGTTCTATATAAAGTTCCTGCCAAACAAAATGCGCAAGCCAACGTTAAGTGTTCTGTCAGAAATGCATAGTCAGGTTTCTTCTTATATCCGTGGACAGTTGACAGTGGCATTTGCTGTAGCGATGATGTTTATTATTGGGTTTTCAATAATAGGACTGGAATATTCGATCACTTTGGGAATTATAGCTGGTTTTTTGAACCTGATTCCTTATCTGGGATCGTTTCTTGCGATGGTTCCTGCAGTCTTCTTGGGGATTGTTGGAGGACCTGTATTACTGATCAAAGTATTAATTGTCTTTGTATTGGAGCAGACAATTGAAGGACGAGTTGTGTCGCCGCTTGTTTTGGGAAGTCGGCTGGATGTTCATCCAGTGACGATCTTGCTGGTTCTTCTGACTTCAGGAAAACTGTTTGGTATTACAGGAGTAATTTTAGGTATTCCTGTCTATGCTGCAGCAAAAGTATTGATTAAAAATATTTTTGAATGGTATAAAGAAGTTTCAAGCTTATATTATGATGAAAAAGAAAATGATATTGAAACCTGATTAAAAAATGATTCTTAGTTAAATAGCCGAATGCTGAACGTTTCAATTAATAAAAAAATAATATTACACAATCTAAAAACACCAATGAATGAGCTGGAAAAGTTTGCTCCATTGGTGTTTTTTTGTAAAACACTGCTTATTTTCAGTCTGTCTATCTTTAACAGCAATTGGGCTGTTTAATAAAGGTAGAACTCTGCTTACAATGATAAATATTGTATAGATGAATATTTTTTTGCTCATTAGAGAGGATGCTTTAGAAGAGAATGACTTCTTGTATGAACAAGTAGAAGTGTGCTAAACTATTTTTCGTAAACCAATTGTTTTAAAGAAGAGGGGGGAAGTGAAATAGCTACTATTACATTTAGAGTGACAGAGGAAGAAAAAGATTTCCTGAAAAAGGTTGCTAAGTTCAATAACAAGACAATTTCTGAGTTTGTTAAAGAGAAAGTTTTGGCATCTGCTGAAAATCAGATTGATTTCTACACTTATAAAAAATTAATGGCACAGCATAATGAAAAAGATGGAAATACTTCACATACTACTATACTTGAACACTAATGGGCTGAATATCCTTTAGTTTCTGCATTGATGTTTTTTTGTAAAATAAATGAGGTTGTGACATAAGTCTATGAAAAAAACTCCAGAAATGACGGGAAACCGCTCCTTTCTGGAGTTTTTTGGGTAAAGTAAAAGAGTACGGTAGCCACCGTACTCTAAATCATTCAATCCCCGAAAGGATCAAAATCATGCATACAAATTATAACATGAATCAGCTCACTGGCAATGACTTCTCTTCTCAATCTTATGTCACAATCCCATTACTGTAATTTTTAGAAGTTTTTGCCAAAATCAGCTGCTTTTGTCAGTGCTTGGTTCATCAATTCCTCCTCACGCTCAGGTGCATAATCAATGCCTTCAATAAATAACTGCTGTACATTTTCAATTCCAATAAAGTTTAAAATCCCTTTTACATATTGAGAAGAGAAGTCATTGCCTTCGTAAACTCCCCCATTTGACTGAATATGCAAAACATCTTTTCCGGCAGCTAAGCCTTTAGGTCCTTCTTCAGTATATTTGAATGTTTTTCCGGCAACATTGATTGTATCAATCCATGCTTTCAAACGAGTCGGTACGTTCAAATTCCATAAAGCATTGGCAATTACAACCTTATCTGAATCAATAAATTGCTCTGTAAGATCATTAAAACGGGCAATTTTTTGTTGTTGAGATTCATTCAGACTTGTGAATTCTGCACCGGCACGCAATGCATTCCAGCCAGACAATAGTTCTTCATCAATTTCGGGAATGAAATCATTGTAAACATCAAGCACTTCAATTTCATCATTTGTATTTGCTGATTTATAACTTTCTAAGAATGAGTCCAACGCACGTACTGAACGTGATTCCTCTTTTGTTAGCGGATGGGCTTTAACAACTAATAATTTTGACATGTAGTTTCTCCTCTTCTTTAGGCTCGACAACAGACAGGACGGAATAGCTATTTCTAAAAAGAAATCTAATGAGTCAGTGCTTCTGCAGAACCTGATTTTCGTTTTAAACATAGTAGTGAAAAATATAACAGTATCATTTTACTAATAAAAAGTAAGAGAATCAATTTATTTGCCTGATAAAATTTCTGTTTTTTTCTGAGATTGAAAAAATAGAAGACCAAGACTTTTTCATCAGTTATTTAGTTGGAGAAATTGTATTGCGTACACGTTGAATAGATTTTTGAGATGCTTCTTTTTCTCTAAACATACAAATAACGAAGAGACAGTCAATAATACTTAATTGAGAGATTCTCGAAGAAAGAGCCTCAGAACGAAATTCGATTTCCTCTGCAATGGAAAGGAAGGTCAGATCGGCCATTTCTGCCAGTTTAGAATTTGGACGACTGGTCAGAACAATTAATGCAGCTCCTGATTTTTTTACGACCTCTGCCAGCTTGATTGTTTCTTTTGTCTGTCCGGAATGTGAAATGACAAATGCGCAGTCTGTTTTATTCAGCAAAGAAGCTTCCATCAATTGGATATGGTAATCAGAGTATTGGCTGACAGAGATAGGAGATCTTAGAAATTTATGAAAGGCATCCTGTGCTACAACATTTGAACCGCCGATTCCAAAAAAAGAAACTTTATGAGCTTGGGTGAATAAATCCGCTGCCTTAACTAAGTCTGTTTCTACCAGCAGCTGACGAGTATCTTTTAACGCCTGAATATTTGAATCGAAAACTTTTTGACTCATTGTCAGCTCATTATCATTCTGTTCAATCGTTTCATGAATTGAGAGAATGGTTGAATCACTTTCCTGCATTAATAAAGCAAGCTTAAAATTTTTGAAGCCGGAAAAGCCCAGCTTTTTTGTGAACTGGAAAAAAGTGGAATCTGCAATATTTAGTTCCTTAGACAGGTCGCTGATACTGCTGTGACTGACTTTTTCTGGGTGATCTAAAATGTATTGAGCAATTGTCTGCTCTTTTTGGCTTAAATTAGGCATAAGGGTTTTTATACTTAAACGAATCGGGATATTCTCCAAAAAATCGCCTCCGTTTCCTTCTTTATCTATATAGTAATAGCTTATACTTTGAGAAAGAAAAAATCAAAAGAAAAAATATTTTTGTTTTTATGGTTTACAAAAAAATATTTTTTTGTATAATAGAGTTAATAGAACAGGAGGATGCAGAGAATGAAGATAGGAATTATTGGATTAGGTAAGATGGGCATGAATCTGGCATTTAATTTAAAGGATCATGGGTACGATGTTCGTGGAGTGGATCTTTCTGAAGCTGTTGTAAAAGAGGCGGAGAAGAATAATATCACTGTTTACGAAAAAAGTGAAGCTCTGATAGGATCTTTTGAGCAGGAACGAAAAATCATTTGGCTGATGCTGCCTTCAGGTGAACCAACAGAAGCAGTGCTGAATGAATTGCTTCCACAACTGGGTCGATATGATATTGTGATTGAAGGCGGAAATTCCAATTATAAGGATTCAATTAGACGGGCTGAAAAATTTGCTGAAGAAGGGGTCTATTATCTGGATTGCGGAACTTCAGGAGGAATTTCTGGTGCACGAAACGATGCCTGTCTAATGGTTGGAGGTGCTGTCGAAGCTGTTTATGCAATGGAACAGGTTTTCAAAGATGTAACAGTTGAAAATGGATTTCTATATGCTGGCAAGTCTGGAAGCGGACATTTTCTTAAGATGATTCATAATGGGATTGAGTATGGCATGATGCAGGCAATAGGAGAAGGCTTCCAGCTAGTGGAAGCCAGCGACTACGATTTTGACTTGGCTAAAGTAGCAAAAGTCTGGAATCATGGATCAGTCATTCGAAGCTGGTTGATGGAGTTGGCACAAAATGCGTTTGAGGAAAGCCCTGGGTTGGAAAATTACCGGGGAATTGTTTCAGCATCTGGAGAAGCTAAATGGACGGTGGAAACAGCGTTGGATATGGAAGTACCTGTACCTGTTATTGCATTGAGTCTCATGATGCGCAATCGTTCTCAAGAGGAAGACAGCTTTTCTGGAAAAGTTGTTTCAGCTCTGAGAAACGGCTTCGGCGGACATGCTGTTGTTGAAAAATAATCATTGATCCTTTCCGGGGAAAAATATATATAATAACATTGGGGGAGACATTAGTATATCCTGCTTTCTAAAATCAAATAAATGGTATTCTAAAGCTCCTCCATACCTCTGCGAGTAGCTATCTCTTTGTATATGGAATAAATTCTGAAAAATTTATCCTCATTTGAGCTTCGTATGCCATCCTGATAAAAGTTTCTATTTCAGTAGAAAATCCTCGTCTCTACCGATATAAACGTGCCTATTTGGAAATATGCGACTCTCAGACATGTGATGAGTAATTGTAGGAATACACTCTAAGTTGAGATTTACATTCTCTTTGTCTGTAACAGTTCACTTGGACTTCAGTGTCCTTAAAAAGATAACATCAATAAGTTTTTACGTGGCATAATGACCTCAAATATAGGGTGAGGCGGTAACATGAGAATGCTGCGAAAAGATCGGGTACTCCATCTCCTTTTGCAGTTGACGAGAGATCAGTATGAAATGCGTAAGGAGAATCTTTCCGGTATCACTGCAAAGGAAATTGCTGACCATTTAAAGATTACCTCTGCGAATGCGAGTAAAGAACTGAATCCGCTAGTTAAAGAAAGCGCTTAAAATAAAAGGGAAACAGGTTCTGTTTTTAGCGACAGAAATTTTTTCGTCTATTTTCTCAAAAAAGTATATCACGATACTGTGAATCAGCTTAGTGAGACCTTTCTGGAAAAAATTGAACAGAAGGATGAGCAAATATTTGAACTGATTGGTAAAGAGGATAGCTTGAAGCATGCTGTGGAGGTGGCTAAATTAGCTGTTGTCTATCCGCCGAAAGGTCTGCCGACATTGACAGGCTTCACTAGGACTGCTTTGGCAGAGTAGATGAAGTCCTGTTACCTACTCAGTGAAGGACCTGGAGGTTCTCATATTTTCAGGATCGTTCAGCTTAATTCCGAAGGAGTTGCTCCTGCGGTTACTCGTCGCAAAAAGAATTTTTGCTTTTGTACCGCCGTTTATTCGGAGGTAGATACAAAGAGAGAGCGGAACTTTTTTTCTGTTTCACTCTCGTTCTTTCTTTGTATTTAGAAGAAGTATGATCATTTGAGAAAACCGACTGTTGCTTCTTTAGTACATAGTAAATAGTGGGAATCATGTATTTGTCAAGGTATAATAATGGAAATAAACGGATAGGGTGATCGAAATGAAGATAACAGCACTGAATAATCCATTATTTGTCATTATGGGCCCCAGTGGATCAGGGAAGACAAAAATCACGGAGCTGGCATTTCCCAAAGGCAGTAAGTTGGTTTCTTTTAC
The DNA here is from genome assembly GCF_016745275.1 of Enterococcus sp. BWB1-3. Taxonomy (GTDB): domain Bacteria; phylum Bacillota; class Bacilli; order Lactobacillales; family Enterococcaceae; genus Enterococcus_L. The sequence goes on along the minus strand of NZ_JADOEP010000002.1, from coordinate 136,581 downwards.
GACCAGACAAAAAAGAAGAATGGAGCAGGAAGGCGTTGATTATTATTTCGTGAGCAAAGACCAATTTGAACGGCTGATTGGAGATGATCAGCTGGTTGAACATGATACATATGCGGGAAATCTTTATGGAATTGGTGAAGCAGAAATAATTGAGAAAACAAAAGAGCAATTTGCCTATAATGTTTTGACATTAAAAGGGTTCCAGATAGCTGAGCAGAGGTTTGGAGATAAAGTGATTCCGATTTTTCTGAATGTTTCAAAAGAGAATATTATGAAACGCTTGAAAAAGAGGAATGAGGATGCTCAAACAATTAAAAACAGAGCAGCAATTTATGAAAAAGATATGAGGATAAAAGAAGTGCTGGAAAGCTATGCGAATTTTCATGAGATTGACGGGAATCAAGGTATCAATAAAGTAGTTGCTGAAATGAAGAAAATCATCCAGTCAGTGATAGAAGAGAGTGTGGGACAGAAATAAGTTCCATACTCTCTTCGTATCTACCTCCGAATAAACGGCGGTACAAAAGCAAAAATTCTTTTTGCGACGAGTAACCGCAGGAGCAACTCCTTCGGAATTAAGCTGAACGATCCTGAAAATATGAGTAGCTCCAGGTAAGTATCAATTCACAGCCAGTCATTCTATGAATAGTGTTCCTTGACAATTTTCGGATATTCCTTCTTAATTCTCGGAGCTGACCGCTTTTGTCCCAACATCGATGAACATTCGACAGAAGATAGGAGCATGACTATCCGGTATGCGACGAGCATTTGAAGAGAAGCGTAGGAGCAAGCTGTGTAAAAAAAGCTATAAGACATGCGACGAGCATTCAAAGAAGCGTAGGAGCAAGTTGTGTAAAAAAAAGCCATAAGACATGCGACGAGCATTTGAAGAAGTGTAGGAGCAAGTTGCGTAAAAAAAAGCCATAAGACATGCGACGAGCATTCAAAGAAGCGTAGGAGCAAGTTGTGTAAAAAAAGCTATAAGACATGCAACGAGCATTCAAAGAAGTGTAGGAGCAAGTTGCGTAAAAAAAAGCCATAAGACATGCGACGAGCATTCAAAGAAGTGTAGGAGCAAGTTGCGTAAAAAAAAGCCATAAGACATGCGACGGGCATTCAAAGAAGTGTAGGAGCAAGTTGTGTAAAAAGAGCCATAAGACATGCGACGAGCATTCAAAGAAGCGTAGGAGCAAGTTCTTTTTGTATGCCTAGTGCCTCTAGATGAGCTAACCTCTATTCAAGGAATACTTATCGAGGCTACGCATATCATTTCACCGGATGTTCCTACACAAGTGAAACTGACAAAGCAGGACTGGCGGCTACTTCAATTTAATGTATTGATTCTATTTTATAAAATCAATCTTATATTCAGTACGCATACCATCCTGCTAATGCTCCTAGATGAGCTAGCCTCTCTTCAAGGAATACTTATCGAGGCTACGCATATCATTTCACCAGATGTTCCTACACAAGTGAAACTGACAAAGCAGGACTGGCAATTTCAAAGAAGGTTTTAAGAAATATTGATATAATAGCTGTTATTTATTTTTTTTATCAATTTTAAATATCTTTTTTCATACAATAAAAACAAAGATTTTTAAAAGTGATAAACAGATTCGTTTTGTTATGTTATTAATGCTTCAGTATTTACTATATCAGTTGCTCAATTTGAAACAAATGATACAATATAGAGGAAACGTTATTGCGAAATGGAGGAAAATTTGTGGGAAATTTTCAGTTAACAGCTAACGCATCTTTGAAGACGATTGCATTTAAGATCAGCGACAACCATGAAATGGTCAACTTTTATAAGAATATTGTTGGATTTGTTTTAAAAAGTGAAGAAAATGGACTGTCTTATTTCGGAACGGCCAAGCTAAAAAATCAACAGCTGGTCCTGGAAGAAACCGAAATAAAAGTAAAGCATCCTAATGTTCATTTTTCTGTGGGGCTGCCATCCGAAGAAGAGCTGAAAAAAGCTGTAAAACGCTTTACAGATCATGACTATCCGTTTGAAAAGAAAGAGAAAGGTATTGTTTTTACAGATCCTGAAGAAAACAAAGTAGAACTGTTTATTAGAGAAAATCTGCTTGTCACAGCAGAGGTAGAGCCGGAGAGTGTTGTCCCAATAAAAAAAGCTGTCGATGAGGATGACTTAGAGGTTCTGCCAATTGACTATTCCAATAAATTGACGGAAACATGCAAAGTTATTCAATTCTGTGTGAATACGTGGAATAAAGAAGAAAGTAAAATTTTTTATGAAAAGATTTTAGGATTAGAGGCTCTTGGAGAAAATCAATTTGGTTTAAGTAATGGAAATTTGGTTCTTTTCCTGTGTGAGCAGGAAGTGAATGGGAGTGTGACTGATTTAGGATGGAGTTTCATTTCGATCAATGTGAAAAGTTCAGAAGAAATTGAAAAGTTAAAGAAGCATCTGGAAAAAGAAGAGAAGGTCTTTTTTGTAGATAACAAACATACCATTCTTTCAATCTTTGATACAAATGGTATTGAATGGTGGTTTACAGTAAAATAATCTGCGTATTAAGGATTGAGTGCGATGTATGAGCGGACGAAGAAATTAATTAGTCATTATTTGGATGAAGGGGTTTTTCCCGGAGCTTCATTTGCATTTATTCGGGGAGAAAGTATTGAAGAAACGACAATTGGAGCTGCACAGATTTTTCCTGTAAGAGAAAAACTGACTGCAGCTCTGCTTTTTGATGTGGCTTCACTCACCAAAGTAATTTGTACAACTACGGTCGTATTACAGCTTGTTGAGGAAAAGAAGCTCTGTATTGATGAAACTCTGAAAAAATACTATCCGTTTTTTCAGGATGGCAGACTGACTATTCGGCATTTATTGACACATACCAGCGATATCAACACATTTATACCAAATCGGGATCAGCTTTCTCAAAAGGAATTGATAGAGGCATACACTAGGATTCAATCTGGTGAAAAATTGGGCAAAGAATCAAAATATACAGATGCTGGAACGATATTACTGGGATTTATGCTGGAAGAACTGCTGGGGAAGCCAGCTATCGAGATATTTAAGGAGCGTGTCTTGCTTCCGCTTCAAATGACGAACAGCTGCTTCTTGCCTGATGATCCGTTCAAAACAGTGCCGACAGAGGATCATCCTGTTAGAGGACTGATTCGAGGACAGGTGCATGACCCCAAAGCTTTTGTATTAGCTGAGCATAGCGGGAATGCTGGTCTTTTTACCAATCTGGAAGATCTGGAAAAATTTGTCAGCATGTACTTGAATCGGGGAGTTTATAATGGAAAAAGAATGTTAAAGGAAGAAACCATCTTGGAATTACTTCAAGATCATTCCTTTGTTGAGAATCACAAACGTTCGCTGGGCTGGGATTTGAAATGGAGCCGGGAGCAGACGCCTTATCTTTTTCACACCGGCTATACTGGTACATTTATACTGATGGATATCTTAAAAAAAGAAGCATTTATTTTTTTATCCAACAGGGTTCATCCCTCAGATAGACGGGAAGAGTATATTGCAAAAAGAGATCAGCTGTTACAGCTTTACTTGGAAGAGAAAGACAGCTAAAATTATGTAGGTAAGTGTGGCAAGTTTAAATTCAGAAAAAACAGCAGGAGGAGTCAAATACTATGAATCAACCGTTATTTTTAGAACCTGTTTTTCAAGAGAAAATCTGGGGGGGCAATCGACTGCATACAGCTTTTGGTTTCGATTTACCTAACGAAAAAATAGGAGAGGACTGGGCAATCAGCGCACATCCTCATGGTGTAAGTACTGTAGTAAATGGAAAATTTGCCGGCAAGAAGCTGGATGAGCTTTGGTCCGATCATCGAGAATTATTCGGCGATGTCTCTGGAGATGTATTCCCGCTGCTGGTGAAAATTTTAGATGCAGAAGATGATCTATCTGTACAGGTTCATCCTGATGATGCGTATGGCTTGAAGCACGAGGGAGAACTTGGAAAGACTGAATGCTGGTATATTATTGATGCAGAACCGGGAGCTTCAATTATTTATGGTCATCACGCAAAGACAAGGGAAGAGCTGGCTGAAATGATTCATGATGGGAAATGGGATACTCTGCTGAAAAAGGTTCCTGTAAAAAAAGGTGATTTTTTCTATGTTCCAAGCGGCACTATTCATGCCATCGGTAAAGGAATTATGATTCTTGAAACGCAGCAAAGTAGTGATACAACCTATCGTGTATATGACTATGATCGGAAAGACGACAAAGGTCTGCCGAGAGAACTGCATCTTGAGCAGTCTATTGATGTGACAACAGTTCCGGCTAAAGAGCCTGCACTGAAGATTCAACAGCATAATCAGGGACAGTCAAGCGTGACTACGTATCTTAAAACAGAATTTTTCAATGTGTATGAATGGCTGGTAAAAGGGAGTCTGCAGTTGAAAAAGGAGGCTCCTTATACGTTGGCTACAGTGATCGAGGGTATCGGTACGCTGATTATTGAAAAAGAACTGCCCACCCAAAATGAGTCCTACGAACTGAAAAAGGGTACAAGCTTCATTCTTCCTGATGGTGTGGAAAAATGGCGAATTGAAGGGGACTTGCTGATTATAGCTTCAGAACCTGGAGCGTAAAAAGGGACTATTTTACCCAGTATTAGCCTGCAGACAAAGCCGAATGGTTCTTGTCTGCAAGTTTTTTTATTTCAGAATAAATGAGTAAATACCTGTCTGGTTCCTTGATTTTGAAAGGAGGATGAGAAACATTAGTGTAATGGGATAAAAAGAGATAGAGGGAAGAATAGTCATATAAAACTGGAAATTTTGAATATGATATAAGTATTCGAATTGAAAAAGAGGGGGTTGTTTTTATGACACGAAAGACCTATTTTAATAAAAGTACAATCTTTTGGGCAGTGCTGCTTGCTCCAATGCTCTTTATTAAATTTTTATTATATCTGTTTAATGATAGTGGGACAGATTTAAGTCAGTTTCAGGTGAGACTTAATACTTCCAAAGGGTGGATTATTTTTCAAAGAGGAGCACATACAATAGAGCTGTTATCGTATAAAAAGGTTTTGGACTATACTTGTCTTTATTATACTGGCAGAGTTGTATTTTTACCCTCATTTAATGTATTTATAAGTTTTTCTATGGGAGAATGAAACAGAAGTAAATGATGAAAAATTTGTGGTAATTGAACGTAGCAATTTTTTTATTCTAAAAAATCAATCCCACTGATTATCTTAAAAGAGCATACTTTTGAGATAAGGTTGATCTGATAAAAATCTGAAACTTTAGAACTGAAATAGCATAATTATTTTTAGAACTTCAATGGGCGTCTGATTAATGAAAAGCTGTTTCGAATAAAAAACTGCAGACACCTGTTCTTTTCGATCATGTGGTCTACAGTTTATTTTTTTATTATTTGTTCCCAGCTGTCAGCTGTTTTCTCCGTATTTCCGTTCAAGCGCTGTATAAATCAAACGTTTGCCCAGATTTTCATTGCGGGAAAGAATAGGCCCATGAAAATAAGAACCAAATACATTTTTGTAATGGACACCTTCAGTGCCGTCCTCCGCATTGTTTCCTTTTCCTTCGATGACCTTCCCTAAAGGTTTTTCTCCTTCTCCAAGAAACGTTCGTCCATTGTGGTTTTCAAATCCATAATAAGTTTCGTCAAACTCTTCGTTATGGATGACAATATCGCCGATGTAACGGCTGTTTTCTTGACTCAGCGTGTAATGATCCAGTGCGCTGATGCCTTTGATTTTTTCACCATCTGCACCGATATAGTAATGACCCAACAGCTGAAATCCGCCGCAGATAGCCAGCATCACGCCATCATTCTCGATGTAGGCAGTCAGATCGTCTTTTTTCGATTGGATATCATGGGAGACAATCACCTGTTCAAAGTCTTGCCCGCCTCCGAAAAAGACTAAGTCATATTTATCAGGATCAAAGGGTTCATAAATGCTGACTATCTCGGAGTGAAACGCAATTCCGTCTTTTTCAGCCAGATATTTCAGCATCAGCATATTTCCGTTATCCCCATAGGTATTTAACAAATTTCCATAAAGGTGACAGACGTGCAGTTCTTTAGACACCGTTCATCCCTCCTTGAATATAGCCTTGAGCAGTTAAAGCTTTTCTCAACTGCAGAACAGCCGTATAAGTGGCTAGTATATAAACATTTTCAGTCGGCAGGCTTTTGATTGCCTGTATTACTTCGTCAAGATTTTTAATTTCGCTCAGCTTATCTTCAGGGATTCCAGCCACTTTTAAACGCAGGGCCATATCCTTATGACGATCGCCTCCAGCAATAACAGCAGGGATATCCATTTCAGCGAATGCTTCATGATTCCCGTCCCAAATCCAGCTGACGTCAATGCCATCTGCATAATTTGCATTAAGCAGAGAGACCAAAGAAAACGGATAAGGAGCCAGATTAATCATATCAACAACCTGATTCAGTCCTACAGGGTTCTTAACAAGCACTAGTGTACAACGTTTGTCGCCGATTTGAATCACTTCCTGACGACCGAATACTTTTTCATCATAGCTTAACCCGGCTTTGATTTTGTCTCCGGCTACGCCGTAATGCTCTGCAACTGCTGTCGCAGCCAGCGCATTGTACACGTTATACATGCCGCCGACTGAAATATCATAAGTATTTCCATCAATGATAAATTCAGCCGAAACATTATCCATGTGAACCATTTCAGTAAGCTGAACGTCTAATTCAGGTCTGCGAAAATCACAGTTTGGGCAGTAGTATTTTCCAAGATTTGCGTACGTAATCATTTTGTAATGCAGGATATGATGACATTTTGGACAAAGAATACCATCTGTATTGTAGTGAGCTAGCTGTTCCAGATCAGGCAAGTGATTGAAGCCGTAATATTTCCGGGGATTTACTGTATCAACAGAATTAAAGATAGGTGAATCGCCGTTGCAGAGAATCGGAGCTTCAGGAGAAGCTGCTGCTCCTTCGACAATCATACGATAGGTTGTATAGATTTCTCCGTATCGGTCCATTTGATCCCTGAAGATATTGGTAAAAAGAAACAGCTTTGGTTTAATATATTCCGTCACTTTACTTAGGCTGGCCTCATCAATTTCCAGAACAGCAAATTTCTTCTGGTTCTTTTTTTGTTTAGCCGATAGAAAGGTCGAAACAATTCCCTGAACCATATTGGCGCCGGTTGGATTGGTCAGCACATGATCAAATTCCTGTCTCAGAATATTGACAGTTAAAGCAGTTGTCAGAGTTTTTCCGTTTGTTCCAGTTACTACGACAATCTCATAATCCTTTGCCAGAGTATCCAAAATATTCGGATCTATTTTTAACGCAAGCTGCCCGGGGTAGCTGCTGCCCCCTTTGAAAAAGGTCTGCAAAACCCATTGTGAGGTTTTTCCAGCTGCAATAGCAAGTTGACTTCTAACACTCATATGGTTTCCTCCATCTATGTAAATAATAAGTTTGATCTCTGTAAACTCAACCTATCATACCATAATTAAAAAGAAAGTTTAATTTATTTTCTCTGATTTTTCGGTGTTCTTAAACAAATGGAAGGAATACTTGGAAAGGAAGAAGATTTCGCCTGAGCTCTACAGCTTATGATGCGTGCAGTCTGTTTAAAGCTGCGAAAAATTAAAAAGACCGGGCTGTCAGTCCAATCCGGTCTTCCTGTGGTTTTAACAAAGCTGTTAACCAATAATAATTTTCTCGGTAGGATATTCATAACCCAAATCACGAGTTTCTTTTGGAATAAACAGCATCAGTGTATACAACATGCCAATCCGTCCGATAAACATCAGCAATGAAATCATGATTTTGCCAATACCGCTTAAATTATCTGTAATACCCAGCGATAGCCCTGTTGTCCCAAATGCAGAAGCAACTTCGACAATAATCGCAATCAGCGAATGCTCCTCCGTGGCTGATAAAAGAATGACGGAGAAGAAGCACATCAGTAAAGAGAGCATGAAAACTACGACTGATTTTTTAACATCATCGTCATCAATTCTGCGACCAAAAACATTGACATTGTCTTCACTTTTAATAAATGCATACAGGTACAAGCCAAGAATCATGACGGTTGTTGTCCGGACCCCGCCGCCCACGGAGCTGGGGCTGCAGCCGATAAACATCAGCATGGAAAAGATAATCAGTGTAGTAACCTGAAAATCACCCAGCTGATTAATCTGCAGTCCGGCATTTCTGGTAGTTATTGAATAGAACATGGAAGTGATCCAGCGATTTACTTCTGTCATATCTGTAAACAAGTGATTCCTTTCCAGCAGATAGATGATAGCTGTTCCGCCGATAAATAAAAAGACAAATGAAAGCAGTGCCAGCTTGCTGAAAAGAGAGAAGCGAAACGGCAGACCTCTTTTTTTCTTTTTAAAGAAAAACCATTCACGAATCTCCATCAAGACTGGGAAACCAATCCCTCCTATGAAGATTAAAAACATGATTACAATCAAAAAGAGATAGTCGTTTGCAAAAGGGATAATGGAATCGCCTGTAACGTCAAAGCCCGAATTCGTGACAGCAGAAATCGACTGATAGAAACCGTAAAAAATCGCATCCCGCCAATTGTCATAATAGCCGGCAGCATGAAAATAAATGGAAAAGAATGCACCGAACAGCAGTTGGAACCACAAGATAATGGAGAAGGTGATTCGAATCAGACGAACAATTCCGCTCAGCTTAGGCTGATTCATATCAGTCATAATCAGCTGTCTTTGCTTCAACGTAATCCGACGCTTTGACAGGATAAAAAAGGCAGTGGAGATCATCATGATACCTAAACCTCCAACCTGAAAAAGAACTTCCAGCAAAATAATTCCTCTGTCGTTAAACACTGTATGAATATCAAAAGTAGTCAATCCGGTTACACTAACCGTACTGATCGCCATAAAGAGCATGTCCATGAAAGGAACTTTTGATCCCGGGACTCTGAAGACCGGCAGATAGAATAAGAACAGTGAAATCACTGTCATGAGAATATAATATGAAACAATAATTTGAATAGATGAAAAGTGATCCATAATATAATGGCGAATTTTTCTCTGAGCACGCCAAAGAAAACGACTGTAGGTCATAAAATGCCTCCTGAATTTCAATAGGTAATTCAAAATATATGATCAAAGACAGACTCTAAACATTGGTATGATTGAAATACAAGCATTTTTTTCAGCGTCTTTCCTCAGAGCGAGTATCTTTTTTTAAAGCTGCCTGTTGAAGCGGCTTTGCGAACATTTGATAATGCGCATCATTCGGTTATAATCGTTATCCTGGCGTTCTTTCTTGCTGAGCATTTTTATCGGCAGAACACCGAATGATGGCGGCTCGTTGTCAAGGGGGCTGGGCAGCATCCTGCATTTTTTTCATAGATTCTTTTGAGTTGGTTTTCAATAAGTAAAGTATAGCAGAAAATACAGAATACGGAACAGAAAAAAGTTCAGTGCCGGAGCCAAATGTATGTATTTCTCAAGATAATACCCTGAACTTTTTTTGTTCCCCTTTACATGGGCACCTTCGCTAGGTATTCTTTTTAAAGAGGAATGATTTTAAAGAAGCTGCCAAATGTACGAATATCCGCATGAGATCGATTAATAAAAATAGTGAACATGAGCAGCATTTTCAAATATTTCAATTCAACGAGAGTTTCTACTTTAAAAAAAACGGGATATTGTATGTTTTGATTCAAAATTTATGAGATATAGTATATAATGAAAAGAAATATGAATGGATTGGAGCGCAATTAATGGAAAGAGATGTTTTAAAAGATGAACAGGCGCAACTAGTAGTTGATGGTTTATTGATTGGTTATAAGGAGTATTTGGATCTTCGTAAAGAGATGCAGAAGAAACTAAAAGTTTCAGCTGGATTTGCCTTTGCAAAGGGGAATTTTATTGATGATGGAGTTGCCAAAAATACTACTTCTTTTATGGATTATAAATTAGAAAAAGCTGGTGAAAGTTGGGAGTATCTTGAATTTTCTTTTGGTGAAAGTAAACCTTCTCTTTTTATTATCAAAAATGATTATCGCTTGCAACAGACTTTTTCAAAGGATAAGAAGAAAAAAACGAGCCGATACTTATCTAATTATGCAAAAATTAATAAATCTACTTTAGATTTGGTTCGTAGAGGTCAGAGAAAAGTACCCAATGTTTCCATTCAATTAGAGTTGTCAATTGATGAACCATTTATTTCAGAAGAAGAATTATCGAAGTATGAAAACTTTTATATTGTTGTTTATAAAACAGATATTTCCAAAGTGATTGAATCTGTATTACTTGTTTTACCTGATGATGAAACACGAGTACTGCATATGATTCAGGATTTATCACCTTATCTGCAAACAACTAGCATCACGATCGAAGATGAGGAATATTCGGCTGTTGTTGGAGAAAGAGAAGAGATTGTAGAGGTTTATGACTACGATTACACTGTACCAGAGGAGGACAAAGAAACTTCTAATGAATAGTCACATAATTAAGAAAGGAAGAAAGCGATGTTTTATGGGAAAAATCTGCAGATAGTCCGAATGCTACATGGTCTTTCTCGAAAAGAGCTTGGAGATAAATTAAATGTATCTGAGCAATCGATATGGCAGTTTGAAAAAGATATGATAGAGCCATCCTTTGAGAACATTTTACAATTAAGAGAAATTTTACAAGTGAAAACAGCTTTCTTCTTTGAACCATTTAGTATTTCAAAAACCTTTTCTGAAACTAATGTGGCTTATCGTAAAGCTGATAGTTCATCTAGAAAAAAAACGAATAGTGAAGTTGTTTATTTGAACGTTGTTTCGGAGGTGATTCATTATTTAGAAGGTTACTTAAATGCGCCCAAGAATACTTTGATAGCATTGAGAACCATAATAGGGAAAGAATTGATTGGGGAATTAACGAATGAAAAAATCGAAGCTGCTGCTGCCATCACTCGTGATTTTTTAGTTATTCAACAAAACAATGCCAATCTTTTGTTGGCTTTAGAAAAATCCGGCATTCATGTTTTAGAGAAAAATGTAGGTGGTAAAGCAGATGCATACAGTGCTTGGTCTACTGAGGATATTCCAATAATTGTACTTGGAATTAAAAAGTCAGCTGTAAGAAGGAATTTTGATTTGGCTCATGAATTGGGACATTTGTTATTACATTCGCATATTGATTTTTTGGGACTAGAAAAAAATGAGCGTCAACAAATTGAACGAGAAGCTGATTACTTCGCTTCATGCCTTCTTTTACCTGAACAATTATTAAGAACTGAATTTAAAGCAATCAAAAAAATTTCCAATCCGGACAGCTATATCCCATTAAAAGCAAAGTACAATGTTTCAGTTCAAGCTCTTGAAATGAGAGCCTATAAATTAGGTTTTCTTACACCAAAGCAGCATAGTTATTTTTATCGTCAAATTTCTATAAAAGGTTATAGATTGGAAGAACCTTTGGATAAAGAGATTGCTTTAAAACGACCTGGAAAAATTCGAAGCATTTTTAATCTAATTTTAACTAACCAAATTACAGATTTGCGAAGTATTGAAGACCATTTTAAGATGGAGAGGCGACTAATAGAAGAAATGTTTTCAATTGAACCAGAGTTCTTCAGTCCATATGAAAAGCAAGATAACTTTACCGACTTTAATAATGTGTTGAGAGCCAATTTTGGCTCACTATAGAAAATAATACAAAATTTAATATTTGGAGAATAACCAGTGTATAAAATATGTGAGTTAAAAATTGATAATGGAAAGTTGAAATTTTTTTCTGCGTGTAGTATAGCATGTACTTAAATTTGGGCACCTACAGTTAGAAGAGTAATAGTTTATAGTGAAGCATGCATCTTCATCCAATATTTTTACTCAAAGTACTCCTTTGAAGTCTATTTGAGTTACATAAATGAGAAACAATTGTCTGGCTTAATTTGACAAATCAAATAATTATAAAAATGTAAGTTTTAGTCATCTGATAAAAATAGCCAATAAAGCAAATGAGATAATTGTTCCACTAGTTAAGGTGGGATGATTATCCTTTTTCTATACTCCCAAAAAGGAGCAGGCATGAAAAATTTCCTCTCTAAGAAGCCCTTAATGCACAATGCGCAAATTTACTACTATAAAAAACTTCGGAAATATAGTAATTTCGATTGGCTGATAAAGCATAAGAGTAGGACAGAGCATTACCGCTGATAAAATAAGTTTTTGAAAAAAGAGAATTTATGGTGAGAGTGTGGAAGAGACAGGGGATAATACCAATGCAGGCAAAATCGTGCAGGTATGGAAATTTTTATAAGGAAAGATTTGACTACAGCTGGGAACAGAGTTAACATCACACACACTAAAAGAAAGGTGTGGTAGTAATGTCAACAACAAGTAAAGTGTTAAAAAAATTGTATTATGTATTAGGGGAAAAAAGTGAAGGAATTACAGTGAGTGATTTTTGGGATTATCTATTTGAAGATAAGGAATTGGCTAAAGAATTAATTTATGATGGGCAAAGACGAGAAGGAATTGTGGTAGGATTACAAACTCGGATTAAAAAAGGGGGTAAGTCAGTAGAGGGAATTAAAATAATTAAGAATGCGGATGGGAAAAATGTGTTCATTCTGAATAATAACAATTTAAGTTATCTAACAAGCGTAACGGAGAAATATTTAAAAGAAGCTACAAAAATAAAATTAGAAGTGAAAGACTATACTTTTACAAAAGGAGAGCAAACAATCATCAATAAGTTTGAAAAAGCATTAAAGGAATTAGAGAATACAAATGCTTCATTAGAAAAGTTGGCAAGTAAAATTGAAGAACAAAAAATTATTAAAAGCAGTGAAAAGGAAGTGGATGAGGGGGAAAGTTCAAAATTAGATGATTCAAAAGTTGAGAAATTAGAATAAGGTCAGGTTTTCGCCCTGGTTGGTTTTGGAAGAGGCGTGTATAAATTTATATCATCCTCTTTTAAAGCTCCCAGAATGTGTTTTAGGGTGTGGAAATGGGTAAAACTGTCAATGGTTGTGAATTAAAAATTTCTTATATAAATGAGAGGATAAATAGGTTCAAGTTATTTTATAAAAATTTTGCAAAAAGCATTACTGGTAAACCATCGGTATTCATTTGTAAAAAGCGTTACTGATGAATCTATACTTTGTCAAAAGCCTTATTCTTTGAAATGAAAACATACTGAAATGATTGCACAAAATAAAATAACTGTCTAATTTTGAAAGATGATAATAAAATGCAACATGATTAAGAATAGGATGGTACAATTACTTTGAAAGAAAAATAAAAATTAAAGCAAAAAATATATACAGTAGAGCATAGGATAGATTGAAACTGAATAATCATTGAAAGATACAATAGAAGATATCAATGATTAGGAGGTTCAATATGGTTAAGAAAGAGAATTTAGAAAAGAAAATTATTAAGATTGGGTATTGTCGAGTTTCAACGGATGATAAGCAAGAAATGTCTTTGGAAAATCAAATTAAAATGATGGAGCAACAAAATTGTAATCATGTATATAGTGAGCATGGAAGTGGTAGGAATGACAAAAGGATAGAGTTCCAAAAGATGTTAAAGCATATCAAGAAATTGGCAAATGATGAAAAAAACACTGTTTATTTGATTGTATTTAAAAATGATAGGCTAAGCAGAAAATTTAGAACTTTAGTAAATACAATTGAAGATTTAATGGAATTGGGTGTAAATTACATTAGTTTAATTGACCATATCGATACTTCAAGCATTGGAGGAAAGATGTTCTTCCAAATACTATCAAGTTTTAATGAATATGAAGTCAGCAACACTCGTGAACGTGTAAAAATTGGTCTTGAGAGAGCCCGTGAAAAAGGGAAAATACTAGGAAGACCTTCTGTTACAAAATCTCAAAAGAATAAGTTGATTAGACTATACCAATTAAATTCTTTATCTGTGGAAGAGATTGCTAAAAAATGCAATATGAAAACTTCTACAGCCTATAAATACTTAAAAATGGCAAATATACAAAGAAGACGCTAAAAAAGACTTGAGGATATTTTATAACATGGTAAAATTAAGTAGTGTTAAATAGTAGAAGCGCACCAATCATCTATATATCATTTGATTTATAGATTAGTTCAACAAAAAAATATAATCTACATACAAAGCTTGTAAAAGTTGGGTTTCCAATTTTTATGAGCTTCTTTTTTTATGCCTTTTTACTTAGTCTATTTTTCAAATGATATATAGAGTGAGAGGAAGTTTCACACTTAGAAAAATATCGTTAGAAGTTTTATGAGGTCATAAAAAATATTGTAGGAGGTCAAAATGGAGTTTATATCAAGCCTATTTCCTAAGAGGAAAGGGAAAATAGAAGTAACAGAAAAATTTGTAAAAATTGATATTCCCGATGCAGGCATGTTTTCAGGAGGGGATGTGGTGGAGAACATCCCAATTCAAAATATTAGCAATGTCAAAATAAGTAGAAGAACAAATTTCTTTTTATATGTCTTTGGGTTGATATTTTTTTTAGGTGGAGCAATTTTTTCTGTATTATTTCTTTTGATGATTATTATTAGATTTCTATGAAAGTGAGAAGATTATGGTGATATTACTAATTCTAATCCTAGTTTTAATTGCTTGGATTGGATATACAATGTTTAAAAATGCTAAATCTGTTGTTATTACCATTGAGAAGAATGGATTAAAAACAGATATTAAAGCACCAAATATTGAATTTGTAAAAATGAATGAAATTTATCAAGCAATTTTTGAAGGCATTCAAGAATATATTTAATCGGTTTAGGAGGTTCAAATTTTTGTGTTAAGAGAAACTGGAAGAGTTTTTATTGAAGCGGTAAGTGTTCCAGATGAACCGAGTGGGTGCGGATGTATTGCTTGGTTGTTGGGAATTGGAGTAATTATTTTTATAGGGATGCTTATTTTACAGTACTGGGTTCCTATATTGCTGACTATTTTAGGGATTTGGATAGCTATAAAACTAATTAAACATTTATTGAACTAAAAAGCACTACAGAACATTGGTTAAAGCGATCAGCTTTAACTGCTACAGCTGAAAGGAGAATTTTAATTGAGCAAAACAAACAAGCAAAATCAACTATTTAAGGGAGAAGTAACCAATAAGAAACAGATGTACAAAGCTAAAAAACAGTGGGTAGTAGCTGGTGCTACAGTTGCAATGGGTTTAGGTATTATAGGATTAAGTAATACAACAGAGGTACATGCAGATACTTGGGTTCCAAATACAGCAGAAGAAATTGCAACTCGTTTGGATGTGAATAGCGGAAGTTATACTTTTATTGAAGGGGATACTTATTGGGAATTGGCTCAAGTATTAAATATTAAACCGTTTAAATTAATGGAAATGAATGGTTTGTCAGATGGAGACCAATATACTATTCCAGTGGGTCATGTGGTTCATTGGGATGGAAATCATGTAACAGTTAAAGATACAGAAGGAAATACAGTATCAGATGTAGTAATTAGAGATGAGGATAAAGTAGACCCATCTAAACCAGTAGCAGGACAAAATTCTGATACTCCAAAAATTCCAGTTCAATCAGATAATAATGGAAATGTAATTGGAAATACTAACTCAAGTGGCAATAATGGAGCCAACAGTGATACAAATAATAGTAATAATTTAAATGGAAATAATTCAAATAGCAATGCCAACAATGATAATAATGGTGGAACCAATACGGAAAAACCTAATGGAAATGATAATAACAACAATGAAGAAAAACCAGCAGAACCAGAAACACCTGTTACACCAGAAGCAAAGCAATATACTGTTTCTGTTTTACACCAAGATGAAGAAGGAAATATTTTATTAAAGGAATCTGATGTTAAAGTAGATGAAAATGCTACATTTACCGCAGAAGCAAAATCATTTGATGGTTATACTTTAGAGGGAACTGCTACTCAAGAAGTAAAAGTGGATTCAGATAAAGTAATTATATTTACCTATAAGAAAAATGAAAATCCAACTCCTGAAGTTGAAAAATTTGATATAGTTATTAAATATTTAGATACAGAAGGAAATGAACTAGCAACTGCAGATACTGTAAAAGTAGAAAAAGGCGAAAGCTATACAGCAACTGCTAAAACTGTAGAAGGTTACAGTTTAGATGGAGAAGCCACTCAAACAGTAACTGTTGATTCAAATACAGATATTGTTTTTACTTATACTAAAAATACAGCACCAGTAGAAAAATTCAAGATTTCTGTTGAATATAAAGCAGAAGATGGAACAGTTTTAGATAAAGATGATGCGATAGAAGTTGAAAAAGGACAAGTATTTACCGCAACAGCCAAAACTTTTAATGGTTATACTCTTAAAGGTTCAACTACCCAAACAATTACAGTAAATGGAAATTCTACTATTACATTTACTTATGTTAAAGATGCAGAACCAATTACAAAATATAAAGTAACTGTTGAACATAAAGACACAGATGGAAATATTTTAGAAGCTGAATTGGCTGTTGAAGTTGAACAAGGTAAAACTTTTACGGCTATTTCTAAAGAATTTAGTGGTTATACTCTTCAAGGAAATAATAGTCAAACAATTACAGTAACAGCGGATACTACGATTACTTTTGTTTATCAAAAAGAAGAGGTTGCTCCAATTGTAAAATATAATATAACAGTACAACATTTAGGGTCAGATGGAACTACTTTAGAAACGGAACCTGTCATTCAAGTAGAAGAGGGGCAATCATTTACTGCCAATGCTAAAGAATTTAATGGCTATACCTTAGAAGGAAATGCTATCCAAACGATTACAGTAACTACAGATGCAACAATTACGTTTAATTATACGAAAAATGAAGTAACACCACCAACCGAAGATTTGCAAGCAATTGCTAACCAAATTGCAGGAAGTGCATTAGGAAATGTGAATGCCTACCGTAAATCAGTAGAACCAGGATTGTTAGATTTAGTTCCAAATGGAGCATTACAAAGTGGGACAACAACTCGTGCGGTAGAAATTGCTACTTTATATGACCATAGCCGACCAAATGGTTCAGATTTTGATAGTGCAGTATATGAAGCTGGATATCAAGGATTTGCAGTAAATGAAAATATTGGTAAATTTGAAAATACAAGTTTGGAATGGATTAAATCAGATGGTGCAACTCAATTAGTAAACGCTTGGATTAACTCAACTGGACATGCCAACAATATGTTAAACAGTGGAATTAATGAAGGAGCTGTTGGAGCATATATTACAAAGAATGCGGATGGAAGTTATAATCTATACTTTGCCTTTATTGGAGGGTTAGATGAAAGTAAACCAGTAGGTGGACGAGAAATTAATATGCGTCATGAATTAGAAGATGGAACATATTTAGGAGATAGTTATGCCAAAGGATTTGGGGATAGTTATACACCAACAGAAGATAAATTGGTAGATGGATTTTGGGAAGGAGATAACTGGGTAGAAATTGAACCAGTAAGTATTCCAACAGTAGATTTAACAAATGAAGGTGAAAATGTAGATATTACGATTGTATATCGAAAAAAAGTAACAAAGAATGCACGCAGTTTAACACCAGAAGTGACAGTAAAATCAACTATTGAAGCAACACTTGAAACAAGTGAGGCTGAATCAGAAGTGGAACCAACAGAAGAAAGTGCAGTGGTTGAACAACCAGAAACTGTTGATAAATTAGTTTTGATTGAAATATATAATACTTCAAATACATTATCAGAAGAAACTTATAGTGTAGAGTCTTGGAACCATTTCATCTTGGTTAAAGCAGAAGTGAAGCAAGTATTTGATGATTCAAATGCTACTCAGCAACAAGTAGATGAAGCAACTTCTAATTTAAAAAATGCAATCAATAATTTAAATTAGTATTCTGTAGTAAATACCGTAGGTAGTGAGAGAAATCTTGCTACCTCTTTTTTTGATATGTCTCTGGGAGGGCTTTTAAGGGGATATAAGGTATTTAGGGTATAACTATCCCAAAATTAGTTTAAGAGGGCACACAAGGTGTCTGGTTAGTGATAGAATCAAAACGTAGTCTGTCAAAAAGTCAAGGTTTAAATAACAAGCAATAAATTATTTTTCAACTTCTTAAGGAATTCTTAATAATTAAAATAGACTTATATTTTATTGATTAAAATCATCTTGAAATACTATCATAGGAATATTTCTATGAAAGATGATAAGAAAAAGAGGACATAAAATTGACAGCATGCTATACTTATATTAAGAGTTAAACATAACAAAAAAAGAAAAATAATTAAACAAAACAAAAAATAAACATTGAAGGGAATCTTTATATACATAGATGAATGATTGATACATAGAACATGATATATGAATGATGATAGAGTAGAATCCTGATAATGATATTAGGATTCTTTTTTATAATAAGATTAAAGGAGAGGATGAGATGAATAAGAGGGAAAAAGAAATTATGAAAAAGTTGATTAAATTGATGAAGGAAAATAATTTCTATTTAGATGAGTTGAGTCAAGTAGATTTTAATATCCAAGCAACAATAATTTTTGAAAAGATAATAAAGATGGACTATATTGTTCCATTTGAGGAGGTTTGAAATTTTAAAATGAGGGGGATTTGAATGAAAATAAATAAACAAGATAAGAAGAACTTAAAATTTATTATTGAAAAATATGAACAAGATATCGTTATTTATACATACATAACTAAATTACTAAAGAAAGTTTTAAAGGAAAATGCGGATAGATAGTTCATTTGAAAACGGACATAAGATTTATCAGATTATTAAAATTTCAGAACAACCTTATGTCCTGATTTTATAAAAAAGTGTCAATGGTTATGAAGTATAAAAATAGAAAATTTGAAGAGAATCAGATGATTGTCCTCAAATTTTTAGAGTTAGATAGGGTGAATATCATCAAGAAAAAATTTCAGATGGTGATATTTTCTTAAAATGTCATCAACAAAAAATAAATGTTATGTCCTATTCAAAATCAAAAAAGTGTCAATAGTTGTGAGTCTAAAAATAGGACATAAGGTTCAAGGAGGAATCAATGGAAGAACAACAAAAATATGTACCAAAAATTATTTTCAGCGGGATTAGTGGTAAGGAATTACAAGAAATGTATAAGATAGTGAATAGGAATAAAAATATTAGTCGAGGACTAAATTCTTCTTTAAAGAATGTAGGAAGACCGACAAAAATATCTGATGAAATGGTGAATCGTGCTTATAGTCTATGGAAGCAAAAGAAAATAACTCAGAAAGAAATTGCAGACAATTGGGGAGTCAGTGAACGTACAGTTAGAAGAAGATTTAAGGCATTAGAAGACTAATACCTTAATAAATTATCTAATTTTTAAATGGAAAAACCGAGTGGGGCATATTCTCTTTAAATTTCTTCAAACGGTCTAAACTGCGTTCTACTTGTTCTTGTTCATATTCAAAGGCAATATATTGTCTATTTAAATCCTCTGCTACCATTGCAGTGGTACCAGAACCAGAGTATATATCAAGAACTATATCATTTGGATTAGTAAAACGCTTAATTAAATCTGCCCATAAGCTGATAGGTTTAGGAGAAACATGGTTTGATTTTTCATAAAATATCGTTTTAGATTTATAAGGAGACGTTGCATAATATTGATTATCAGAATTAAGATTATCATCCCAATACTGTGGAATCTGTGCAATTTTTTCTGGATTAGATTTAGTCATATTACTGGCAATCAATGCATATTCAGACCAATCCCTTTTATGGATTTTAGTGTTAGGATTTGTCTTTTTCCACTCAAGATAAGTAGTATACCATCGTGAATTGGGTTCAGATTGTTGATTAGAAAGTGGAAATCGTTGCCATTCTTCTAGTGTGAAAGTATCTTTTTGAAGAACATTATTGATGGTATCAAGATTATGTTTTCTATTGAAAATAATTAAAGTACCATCTACTTTTAATTTAGGGAGAAGAACATTGGTCATATGAATAAAATAGTTTTCTACTGCGTTTAAATATTCTTCTCTTGCTTGCTTTTTAGTCAGGGTTCCATATTCAATTTTATTGGTTGTTTCAACATCTAACAAACTTTTAGAAGAATCCCATTCTTTTCCCTTGAAACCTCCAGAACTGTTAAGAAAATATGGAGGGTCAGTTAGGATTAAGTCTATAGAGTGGTCATCTATTTGATGAATTAACTCAAAAGAGTTTCCATATGTAATTGTGTTTAAGAGATTTTTCATAAGTAAGTTCCTTTTCTGATATACTTGTCTTAGAAGAATTATAACATGGAGAATTGTTATGGATGAATTAAAAATAAAAGCAGAAAAAATTACTAATGAGTTGATAAAATTTTGTTCAGCAGTAGAAGTGAATGGAAGAATTTTAAACCTAAATAATGCAATTCAAACTGTAGAACAAAGAATTGAATTAAGATTTGAAGGATTAGAGGATAAACAAGAAGCAATTGAATTAGTAAAAATATGGATAAGTGATGAAGAATCTGTTCAAAAAAATTGGGATGTTGCCTTTCTTTTATCTCGATATCAAGTAGAAGATACATATACTATTCAAAATTTATCAATGAGGTATTTAGGGTTAGATACTTCAGATAAAAATAAATTGTATGATATTTTCGGATTATTATCTATGAGGTATGTAGATTATGAGGTTAGAAAACGGTTATTAAGATTTTACAGAAAAGCATATTCAACAAGAACCTTTTTTAAAAAGAGTAATCAAACAATCAAAGTTGATAATGTTCAAGAAGAGATTACTAAAGAAGGATATCTTTTGTTATTAAATCAAGATTTACAACATTTGGAAGATAAATTTAGGGTTCCAATTGCCCATAAAGAAGGAAAAGAATTGGAACAAGCATGGAAGAAGTATCAAACGTATTTAAGTATTACTTATTATATTGTTTTATGGAGAGAGCAAGAAGAAAAACGTTTAATTCCTATTTTAGAAAATGTAAGTGGTATTCCTTATAATCCAATGATAGTGGAAGAATTTGGAGAAAAGTTAAAAGAAGTAAATTTGGTTCTCTATCAAAATCATTTCGTATCAGATTATCAGTTATATTTGTTTTATGTGACTACAGTGCTTGAATCATCAGAAAATAGTAAAGATAAAACTATTCTAAATGCAATAAAACAAGCAGGTAAGTGGATGTTAGAATATGAAGTAATTGAAAATAAGTTAAGTAGTTTATCAAATAAAGAGGCTCAAAGAATTGATTGTTTGACTGTCTTCTTCCCTAATCTAATATCAAAATTCTTAGGTTTAAAGGAAGCAGATGGAAAAAGATATGAGCTAACAGTATTATATAAGGAGTCATTAGTTAAAAGTTCATCTAAGTCAACAAAACAAAGAAGAACTGATGGGGTTAAGAAACGGAGTGAATTTTTAAATAGTAAAAAAGCTTCTACAAAAAACTCGGGAGACAAAATTTATCAAAAACTACTTAAAGGGTATTCTATTGCAAAAGTTTCTAAAGAATTTCAAATTTCAAGGGAAACAGCGTATAAACATCTATATGCATACTATTTCAAAATATTTAGTCAAGAAAGAAAAAAGAAGGAAAATACTCATTTGAATGAAAAAGAGTTGCTTGAAATTGTTTGTGAAAAATACAAATTTAAAGAAAATCATCTATTGAATGCAATAAAAAGATATGATAATAATAATTAGAATGCAAAAAAGTGTCAATAGTTGTGACGTTAAAATATCCTGTAACTTGGGTATTCTAACGTCTTTTTTGTATTCAGAAATCAATTTAGATATTGTAATGATAAAACTGAGTGGAAGCATTACGATTGTGATGGTTTAATGTACCTATAATAATTTTAAGAGTAACTTTTATTCAAATAATCAGATGATAAGAATCGGTGGAATGATTATGATTAAGATTATAGTATTGCATTATAGGAAAAGGAAAGGAGGAGTTTTAGTGGAAAATAATGGATTGATGGTTGTATTAAATGAAGAACAACAACAGCAAATAATAAAAGAATTGGCACAAGAGTTACAAGAATTAAATATGAAATCTATTAAAGAAGCAAGTAAATTTCAATATGTATCAAAAAAACAGTTAGCAGAGTTATTAGATGTTTCAGAAAAAAGTGTTATGCGATTAAGAGAGCAAGGGCTACCCTATTTTTCATTTGGAAAAATTGTTCGTTACAATTTGAATGATGTGCAAGAATGGATGAGAAACTATAATAAATAAAGGTATGGAGGTATGCTGGATTTAAAAAAATAAAATTAGAAAGGAAGATGTGTATTATATG
Source organism: Enterococcus sp. BWB1-3 (assembly GCF_016745275.1). Classification (GTDB taxonomy): domain Bacteria; phylum Bacillota; class Bacilli; order Lactobacillales; family Enterococcaceae; genus Enterococcus_L. The sequence continues at coordinate 114,348 of NZ_JADOEP010000002.1, read as the reverse complement.
TCAGTTTCAAGTTATGAGGTAAAAAGAGGAGTTAGATGGAGGTTTGTTATTTCTCGAAGAGACCCTTTAAGTAAAAAAAGGATAGATATTTGTAGAGGCGGTTTTAGAACAAAAAGTGATGCTAGGTTAGCAGAAGCAAGATATAGAGATGATATGGAGGAGTTAGCAACAGTAAAATTAGGATATGATTCTACTGTTGATGAAGTTTTTGAATATTGGTTAGAGTTGACAAAAAAGAGAGATGTTAAGGAACAATCAATTATAGGATATGAAAGAAGGTATAAAACAGGGTTCAAAAATAAATTAGGTAGTAAAAAAATACGTAAAGTAAATTCTGTTACTATGCAAGAAATAATAGATGATTTAACACCAAGATACACAAATATGAATAATCAAGTAAGTATGATTAAATCAATTTTTGAACTGGCAAAAAATGCTGGAATAATAAGATTAAATCCGGTGGATATTGTAGTTGTACAAAAATCAAAATTAAAGAAGAAGAAAAAAGAAGAGGATAAGTATTTAACAGCAATAGAATTAAATCAATTCTTTAAAGGAATGGAAGAAAGAAATAAAACAAAAGCACAAAATAAAAACAGTCATAATCTGCAATATAAAACTCTATTCACATTATTGGTTATGACAGGCATTAGGATTGGAGAAGCATTAGCATTAAATTGGTCAGATATTAATTTAAAGGAAAAAACACTTACTATTAACAAAACTCAAGTAGAATTAAAAAGAAGGATAGAGGTTTCAAGTCCTAAGACTATAGATTCAAATCGTATCATCCCAATTTCTTCAGAATATTTATTGGAATTGTTGAAAAAGTGGAAAGTATCTCAAAAAGAAGCAGAAGAGAAATTTAATAGAGAAATCAATGAATATTCAGAGGTAGTATTTTATAATATAGCTCAAGAGAAGAGATATACAAATAGTGCAATAAATTATAAGTTAGAAGTCATATGTGAAGCAATGAAAAGAGAAAAATTTACAGCCCATGCGTTTAGGCATACGTTTATCACCTTATTAACAGAGTATGAAACAACAAAAAATAAATTAAGTAAATATGTAGGTCATACATTAAAAGATAAAACAATGACAGATGGTTATACCCATACAAGTCCAAATTATTTAGTAGAAATAGCAAATAAAGCAGATGAGGTAATTGTTCCACTAATTCAAGTGGGATGATTACTTTTTTCTTTTTTATATGCCAAAAAAGGAGCAGGCATAGGTGCAGGCATGAAAAAACTCATGTCGCTGAAACCCCTTGATACATAAGGCTTAAATTTACTACTATAAAAAACTTCGGAAATATAGTAAAATACGAAAGGAATGAAATGAAAGGTGACTGTGAGCGATGGCACAACTTTTTTTTAAATATGGCGCGATGAACAGCGGCAAAACAATTGAGATTTTAAAAGTAGCACATAACTATGAAGAACAGGACAAGCCTGTAGTGATTATGACAAGCGGTCTGGATACCCGAGATGGTGTCGGGAATGTGTCCAGCAGAATTGGCTTAAAAAGAGAAGCACTGCCGATTTTTGAAGGGACAGATGTGTTTGAATTGGTTAATGGTTTGAAGGATCGACCTTATTGTGTATTGGTTGATGAATCTCAGTTTTTGAGCAAGCATCATGTCATCGAATTTGCCAGAGTCGTTGATGAGCTGAACATCCCTGTAATGGCGTTCGGATTAAAGAACGATTTTCGTAATGAGCTGTTTGAAGGATCAAAATATCTGCTGCTTTATGCAGATAAAATTGAAGAGCTGAAAACCATTTGCTGGTTCTGCCACAAAAAGGCCATCATGAATCTTCACTATATCGACGGTCAGCCGGTCTATGAAGGTGATCAAGTGCAGATTGGCGGCAATGAAGCGTATTATCCTGTGTGCAGACATCATTACTTTCATCCAATGGAAAGAAAAGAATCTTAGTGAAGCTGTAGATAAACAGATAAGGCAGGAGCATAAAAAGTAATAGTACAAGAGAGCAGAAAAGACTGCCTCGTGGAGTAATTAATAAAAGCAAAGAAGGAGTTTAACTACATGTACGATCAGTTGCAAAGTATAGAAGATCGCTATGAAGAGCTGGGCGAGCTGTTAAGTGATCCGGAAGTCATCACTGACACGAAACGATTTATGGAGCTTTCAAAGGAAGAAGCAAATACAAGGGGAACAGTAGAGACTTATCGCCGTTATAAAACTGTGGTTGACGGTATTAGAGATACCGAAGAATTGCTGGGTGAAAATCTGGATGCTGAAATGGCTGAAATGGCCAAAGAAGAATTGTCAGATTTAAAAAAGGAAAAAGAAGAACTGGAAGAAAAAATTAAAATTTTGCTTTTGCCAAAAGATCCTAACGATGATAAAAATATTATCATGGAAATCCGGGGAGCTGCCGGCGGAGATGAAGCTGCACTGTTTGCAGGCGACCTATTTAACATGTATCAGAAATATGCTGAATCTCAGGGCTGGAAAGTGGAAGTGCTTGAAGCCAATATTACAGGAATCGGCGGTTATAAAGAAGTGATCATGATGATTAGCGGAGACAATGTATTCTCCAAGCTGAAATATGAAAGCGGCGCACACCGCGTACAGCGGGTGCCGTCAACAGAGTCACAGGGGCGTATCCATACGTCTACAGCGACGGTTGTTGTCATGCCGGAAGCAGAAGAAGTAGAAATTGATATCGCAGAAAAAGATATTCGTACAGATATTTATCATGCCAGCGGAGCGGGCGGACAGCACGTCAATAAAACTGCTTCTGCCGTTCGTCTGACACATATTCCTACCGGAGTGGTTGTTGCGATGCAGGATGAACGTTCGCAGCTTAAAAACCGGGATAAAGCAATGAAGGTTCTGCGTGCCAGAGTGTATGATATTATTCAGCAGGAAGCACAAAGCGAATATGATGCCAACCGTAAATCAGCAGTGGGCACCGGAGATCGTTCTGAACGAATCCGTACCTACAATTTCCCGCAGAATCGTGTGACAGATCATCGTATTGGGTTAACCATTCAGAAGCTGGATCAAATTCTTGCCGGCAAACTGGATGAAATCATTGATGCCTTGGTAATGTATGATCAGACATCGAAGCTGGAAGAGATGCAGAATGGGTAGAAGTTATTTTGAAGTCCTGAAACGGGCTTCTTCTTTTTTAGAAGAAGCCGGCAAAGAAGGCTATGCCATCCAGTATCTTTTTCTGGAAAGAAAAGGCTGGTCCAAAACAGACTGGCTGCTGCATATGAGAGATGCGATTTCAGCTGAGGAGGAACAGAGGCTAGAGGCAGATCTGGCGCAGCTTCTGACAGATTATCCCCCGCAGTATTTACTCGGATACAGTGAGTTTTACGGACATCGGTTTAGTGTTACAGAGCATACATTAATCCCAAGACCGGAAACTGAAGAGCTGGTGGAATACTGTCTTGAGGAAAATGGCAACAAAGAATTAACGGTAGTTGATGTAGGGACTGGAACAGGAGCTATTGCAGTCAGTCTGAAATTGGCCCGTCCTGCCTGGCAGGTAAAAGCAGTTGACTTGTCAGAAGAAGCGCTAAAAGTTGCAGAAAAAAACAGTGAAAGATTGGGAGCAGCAGTTGAATTCTTTTTGGGCAACGGGCTGGCTCCGCTAAATGGACATAGTGTTGACATTCTGATTTCCAATCCGCCGTACATCAGTACAGAGGAGTGGGCATTGATGGACGAAAGTGTACGGAAATATGAGCCCCATTTGGCTTTGCTGGCTGAAGAGAACGGTTTGGCTGTCTACAGGCAGTTGATTGAGGAAGCGAAAAGCTGCCTGGTTTCAAACGGAAAAATTTATTTTGAGATTGGTTTTCAACAAGGAGAAGCCGTCAAAAAAATGATTCAGACAGCTTTCCCGGAAAAACGTATTAGAATAAAAAAGGACCTTTCAGGGAAAGATCGAATGGTTATTGCAGATTAAACAGAGGAGGAGAGGCAGTGGAAACGCAACGATTTACTATTGAAGATATAAAAAAGGCAGCGGACTTCCTGAAAAAAGGCGCACTTGTTTCTTTTCCGACAGAGACGGTGTACGGGTTGGGTGCCAGTGCGCTCTCTGAATCCGCTGTGAAACAGGTTTATCAGGTAAAAGGGCGTCCGAGCGACAATCCTCTAATTGTTCATGTAAATGGAAAAAAAATGATGGAACAATATGTTGAAAATTTGCCGGGGATGGCAGAAACATTGATTGATCATTTTTGGCCTGGACCGCTGACACTGATTTTACCAATGAAGGAAGGAAGCTTCTCTTCTGTTGTAACTGGCGGGCTGACCACTGTTGCATTTAGAATGCCGGACCATCCATTGACACTGCAGCTGATTGAAGAAGCAGGAATTCCATTAGTCGGTCCAAGTGCCAATACCTCTGGAAAACCCAGTCCGACAACAGCGGATCATGTGTTTCATGATCTTCGAGGAAAAATCGAGGGTGTTGTCGATGGCGGTCCTACTCAAATTGGTGTGGAGTCAACAGTCCTTGATTTGTCGGATTCAATTAATGGTCCAATGATTTTACGTCCGGGAGCGGTGACAAAAGAGGAGCTGGAGCAAGTGATTGGGACGGTAAGAGTGGATAGACATTTACTGGTGGAGAAAGAAGCACCTAAGGCACCGGGAATGAAATACAAACATTATTCTCCGGATACCCCAGTCTGGATTGTTGAAAATACAGAGACAGACTGGCTGAAAGCAGTGGAGTGGGCGAACGCTCAGAATAAAAAAGCCGGAATATTTACAGATCGGAAGACGGCTGAGCGACTAGGGAATCAGGTAACAAAAATCTTCTCTTTTGGTGAGAATACAGTGGAACAAGCAACGAAGCAGCTGTTTTCAGGGTTGCGTAAGCTGGATGATGCACAGGTGGATATCATTTTTGCACCGTCATTTCCAGAAAATGGTTTAGGTGAAGCCTATATGAACCGGCTAAAAAAAGCTGCGGGGCAAAATTTTTTGAAAATCTGATCGCTTTTTTGAGTAGACTGGATTTAAGTATGATACAATCGAAACAAGAAATTATAATGAGGTGTTGTCTAAATGAGTTATGAAATATTTGATCCTGAAGTTTGGGAAGCGATTGGAAAAGAAAAAGAGCGCCAAGAAAACAATCTGGAATTGATTGCATCGGAAAATGTAGTCTCAGAAGGGGTCATGGCTGCCCAGGGAAGTATTCTGACAAACAAATATGCGGAGGGCTATCCTGGGAAACGCTACTATGGCGGGTGTGAATTTGTTGATGTGATTGAGAGTCTGGCTATTGAACGTGCCAAGGAATTATTCGGTGCAGGATTCGCCAATGTTCAGCCTCATTCTGGTTCGCAGGCAAATACAGCAGCGTATCTTTCATTAATTGAGCCTGGTGATACAGTGATGGGAATGGATTTGTCTGCGGGTGGACACTTAACCCATGGATCACCAGTGAATTTCAGCGGTAAGACATACAATTTTGTTAGTTATGGTGTCGATCCTGTAACGGAAGTAATTGATTACAATGTCGTTCGTATTCTGGCACGCGAGCATCAGCCTAAGCTGATTGTAGCCGGTGCAAGTGCATATTCGCGAACACTGGACTTTGAAAAATTCCGTGAAATTGCTGATGAAGTGGGCGCAAAATTAATGGTTGATATGGCTCATATTGCCGGACTGGTTGCGGCTGGTTTACATCCAAACCCAGTTCCTTATGCAGATATTACGACATCAACAACACATAAAACCTTACGCGGTCCTCGTGGAGGCTTGATTTTGACAAATGACGAAGAGCTGGCTAAAAAAATTAACAGTAATATTTTCCCCGGAATTCAAGGTGGTCCATTGGAACATGTTATTGCGGGCAAGGCAGTAGCGTTTAAAGAAGCATTGGATCTTGATTTTAAAGATTACAGCGAACAAGTGATAGCAAACGCCAAAGCAATGACAAAGGTCTTTAATCAGGCTCCGGAAGCACGCTTGGTAAGTGGAGCAACAGACAACCATCTTCTGCTGATAGATGTTACTGGTTTTGGTATCAATGGAAAAGAAGCTGAAACAATCTTAGATAGCGTGAATATTACAGTGAATAAAAATGCCATTCCATTTGAACAGCTGAGTCCATTTAAAACAAGCGGTATTCGTGTTGGAACCCCGGCAATTACAACCCGCGGCTTCAGAGAAGAAGATTCAGTTGAAGTGGCAAAACTGATTGTTAAGGCACTGAAAAATCGTGAAAACGAAGAAATGATGACGGAAGTTAAAGAAGCTGTAAAAGAATTGACAAAGAAACATCCGTTGTACAAATAAGCTGTGGATTTTTTCTGGATCTCTGCCAAAATTCTTGAAAACTCGTTTCTTCAATAGTTTTCAGATAGGTTTTGATAGAGGTCGGGACAAAAGCGATCAGCTCCGAGAATTAAGAAGGAATATCCGAAAATAGGTCTTCATATTTTCAAGATAGTTCGGCTTAATTCCGAAGGAGTTGCTTTTGTACCGCCGTTTATTCGGGTTTAGATATGAAGAGAGTTTGGAACTTTGATTCTGTCCCAAACTCTTTTCAATTTCACCAATAGACAAGAAACCGGATTTCGTTGAATCGACAGTTGATTCTTCTCCGGGATTTAGTGCTTTTGGAGAGGTCCATTGCTCCATATGGTTTTAAATTCGGGAGGTTGTTCAGGAATATTCATTTCTGTACGCAAAATTAAGTTTCTTTTTTGTACTGCTAACAGGTATAATAGAGAAAGATTATCTGGAGAAATTTTGATAATCTAAAAAGGAGAAAAACGAAAAGAGGAAAAGCTATGTTCATTGTATGGGGTTCAAGAGGATTTGAAAAGGATTTAGGTGAGACAGTTGTTCGTTGTACCTGTGGAAATTGTAATAACGATGTGGTAATGCAGGCAAAACAGGTTGGCAGAAAATTTACACTTTTCTGGATTCCATTATTTACGACATCTTCAACATATTATATGCTTTGTCCGATTTGTCATCATGGCAAAGAGCTGACGAAGGATATGCTTGAACGCTATCTAGTTGCGGATACAGAAACAGCTTCTGAATAAATTTTCAGGAATTGCTCAGCAGGAAAACTGGAGAGAATCTCCGTCATCAACAAATCTGTTTGATGACGGAGATTCTCTTTTTGTAGTTTTTCAGCTCCGAGACAGTACTCAGTGTACTTATCTGATGAGTGTTTATCACAGTCTCTTGCCATTTATTTGAGACCGGCCGCCGTATACAAATTATATCCATTGATAACCAGCACCAGTAAAATAATTAGGCTGTACAGCTTTTTAACTTGTTGGTCTGTTAATTTTTCACTTAATAGACCGCCGGCATACCCGCCTAGTAACGCAGCCGGAATGACTACCCAGAGAATAGTCAGATCATAAACATGAAAGCCAGTGGTTAATCCGATTGCTGACAGTTTGGCAATTTGGGAGAAAAAGATAGTAATAATGGAATACACAGTTGCCAGTTTGATTTCCATACCAAAGAATAAAATAAGTGCAGCTACATTAATCGGTCCGCCTCCGATTCCCAGAAATGTGGAAAGCATGCCTAAGGTGATTCCCACAATAAAGAATGGGAATATTCCAGATAATTTAAACTGCCTTTTCCCTCGCTGATTATAAAGCAGAACCAAAACCAAAGTCACAATCATAAAGATATTTTGAATAATTTGTACTTGCCTATCTGCTTGAAAAAATTTTAATAGAAAGCTCAATACATAATCTCCCAGAACTCCTCCAATCAGTGAACCGGCTGAAATACTTAATGCATCTCTCAAATTAATTTGAACTCCGTTTTTCAGCTGTTTATAAGTTGAAGAAACAGACATGGTGAATACTGCTGTGCTGGAATAAAAGGCTATGGCACTTAAAGAATGAAGTCCAATGAAATCCAGAACCGGTTTAATAATCACACCGCCGCCCATTCCAGAAGCAGCACCAACTGTGTTTGATAGAAAGATCGTAATAAAGTAGATGATAAGGACTCTCATAATAGTATTCCTTTCTTTTTTTCTATTATAACATGAAATATATTTTAGGAAACAAAATTTCGTTAAAAGTATTTTTTCTTATAACTTGAAATATTATTTCATAGATGGTATAGTTATATCACCAAATAGAAAACGTATACAAGGAGGAAAAGAGAATGGAAATATCATTTGGTATTATTCTGATTTTATGTTTATACACTGCTGTAGGGGTATTAGATCAAATCTCAATTCAAATCGGCCCATATACCCCATTGTTTGCTGCTGCTGTTACAGGATTGATGATGGGGGATTTAAAGACTGGTCTGGAAATCGGTGCGACGTTGCAGTTGATGACTTTAGGAGTTGCTACTTACGGAGGCGCTACAGTCCCGGATTTTCTTTCAGGGGCTATCATGGGTACAGCGTATGCGATCCTTTCAGGAAAAGGTGCGGAGTATGGAATCGGCGTTGCAGTTCCTATTGGACTTCTGTTGACACAGCTTGATATTTTGGGGCGAATGACAAATACATTCTTCCAGCATAAAGCGGATAAATACGCAGAAGAAGGTAATTATAAGGGCGTAGAGCGCTGTAATATACTGGGTATTTTCCCATGGACGATTTCTCGAGTGATTCCAGTATTTATTGGTCTGGCTTTTGGAGAGCAAGTTGTTAATGTGATCAACGAATTAATCCCAGTATGGGTAATGAATGGGTTAAAAGCAGCTGGAGCGATTTTACCGGCAATGGGTATCGCTATCCTGATGCGCTATCTTCCAATAAAAAAATATTGGCCGTATTTCATTATCGGTTTTGTCCTAATGGCATACTTCGCTGAACTGTTTTCTGTTCTTGGAGTAGCATTGGTTGGTTTGGCTTTAGCGGCACTTTATGTTATGAATCAAAATAATCGTTCAATCGCAACATCTGGTTCCGTGATCTATGAATATGATGAGGAGGTAGAAATTGATGACTGAGAAATTAACAAAAAAAGATATCAATAAAGTCTTTGTCCGTAATCTGTTTGGATTTCAATGGGGATGGAACTATGAAAAAATGCAGGGGTTGGGCTATTGTTATGTTATTATGCCGGCTCTGAAGCGCTTTTATAAAAATGATCAGGAAAAAATGAAAAAGGCGTTGAAGACACATCTCGGTTTTTTTAACACGACACCTGCTATGTCCAATTTAATTATAGGGGCAAATATGGCTTTGGAAGAAGAAATCGGTATTGAAGATGATATGGCAATTACTGGACTTAAAACAGGCTTGATGGGTCCGTTTGCCGGTGTGGGGGATACTATTTTTATTGCTATCTATCGGGCTATCGTATTTTCTATCGCTGCTTATTTAGCACAGGGAGGGCAGGCTTTTGGACTTCTAATCCCTTTAATTGCAGGAACAGCGGTGATAGGGGTTCGTTATAAGTTTACCTATCTGGGGTATAATCAGGGGAAACGACTGGCAACGGAATTTGCAGATAAGATGAAAATGTTTACTGATGCAGCGGCTATTTTAGGATTAACTGTTGTCGGCGGGTTGATTCCTGCAGTTATCAATTATAAACTGGATATAACCTATAAAATGGGCGAAGTTACTCTGTCCGTTCAGGAAATGCTGGATAAAATATTGCCTGCATTAGTACCCTTGTCTATTGTGGGGTTGTCCTATTGGCTGTTGGGGAAAAAGAAAATGAATTCTACTCGGTTGATTTTTGTGCTGATTCTCTTGGGAATGGTATTAGGAAATCTTCAGGGAATGTTTAACTGGATTGGCGGACTTATCTAAAAAATAAAGGATCAAAGGGAAAGGAAGTTTTATTATGCCGATTATTCATGCACGAGTAGATGAACGACTGATTCACGGTCAGGTTGCAACTGTCTGGACAAATAGTCTGGGCGCACAAAGGATTATGGTGGTTAGTGATTCTGCTGTTAAAGATCAAATGCAAATTGGAGCTTTAAAAATGGCAAAGCCGGCAGGAGTAAAGTTGTCTATTCTGTCAAAAAGAAAGGCTGTAGAGAAAATAACGGCTGGTAATTATAATGAAGAAAAAGTTTTTCTGATAACAAAAGATATACCTGATATGGCATATTTGATCGATCATGGTGTCCAATTGACATCATTTAATGTAGGTAACATTTCTCAAAAACCAAACAGCAGACCGATAAAAAAATCAGTTGCTTTGACAGATGAAGATGTAAAAATTATTCAGCGTTTAGTTGAAGATAAAATAAAAATAGCGGCACAAATGATTCCTTCAGAATCAGATGAGTCAATCTTAAATTTTATTAAATAGAAGGAGAGGGTGTCTGAATATGGATGCAGTCACACTAATTAAACAAAAATACAAGAATTTTTCGAAAGTAAATAGAAGAATTGCAGATCTTATTTTGAAAAATCCTTCAGAGTTATTAAAAATGACAGCCAGTGAAATTGCGATGCATAGTCAGACATCCCCAGCTTCGGTTACACGCTTTGCACGATCCATTGAATACGAGGGATTAGATGAATTAAAGATGTCTATTGCTGCTTCCCAGGGCGGAGAAAATAATAAGAAAAATGTAGATCCGATTATTTCTAAAGAGGATTCAGTAGAGCAACTGTGTGAGAAAGTTACTGCGCTGGTGAGCACCACTCTTGATGAGCTGATGTATTCTCTTGATAAAAATGAAGTGGAAAAGGCAGTTAAAAAGATAAGGAAGGCTCGTGAAATTTATCTGGTTGGGATTGGTGCTTCTTCACTGACTACGTATGATCTTTATCATAAATTTAATCGTGCAGGGAAAAAGGCGATGTTTAATTTTGATCCGCATATGAATCTGGAATTTTTAAATTATTCGACTGAAAAAGATGTGTTGATTGCTGTGTCATACAGTGGTTTAAGTAAAGAAGTATTATTGGCATGTGAAATTGCAAAGACGAATCAGACACCCATTATTTTTATTACAAGAAATGATGGAGAACGAATTCAGAAATTAAGTGACATTCTTCTGCTGGTACCGGCTAATGAACACCTAGTTCGAGTAGGAGCTATTTCCTCAATTTCTTCCTCTATGGCTGTAGGTGATATTTTATACCTTGGATTTATCCAGGATCATATTGATGAAGATCTTGCAGAACGAATGATTGGAACCAATACATTGGTAAGTAGCTTGAAGGAAGGGTAATGGAATGATGGAAATAAATCAATTGACAACAGAAACCAGAAATATAAATAGTCAGCATATTGATCGTTTGACAACTGCTGAGATGGTCAAAATTATTAATAATGAAGATAAAAAAGTAGCGGAAGCAGTTGAAAAAGCTTTGCCGGAGATTGCGAAGGCAATTGATTTAATAGCCGAGCGGTTTAAAAAAGGCGGCAGATTGATATACTGCGGTGCCGGCACATCAGGAAGATTAGGTACCTTGGATGCAATTGAACTGACACCTACTTACAGTGTTTCTCCTAAACAGGCTTTTGGTATTCTTGCCGGAGGAAAGGAAGCTATGTACGAAGCTGTTGAAGGAGCAGAAGACTCAAAAGAGTTGGCAGTTAACGATTTGAAGAGTCATCAGTTAACGGATCAGGATGTAGTCATAGCCATAGCAGCCAGCGGCAGAACCCCTTATGCGATATCTGCTGTTGAATATGGAAATCAACTAGGTGCATTGACAGTCTCAGTTACCTGTAATAAAGACGGTGTGATGAATCAGCTTGCTCAAATAGGTATTGCGGCTGTTGTTGGACCGGAAATAATTACAGGGTCAACAAGGATGAAGGCTGGTACTGCACAGAAAATGATCTTGAATATGCTGTCTACAGGCGTAATGATTAAAGCCGGTAAAGTTTATCAAAATTTGATGGTGAATGTACAACCAACCAATTTGAAATTAATTCAGCGTTCCATCTCAATTATTAGAGAAGCAACAGGTAGTGACGCTGAAACGGCAGAACAATATTTAAGAAAAGCTGAGAATCATGTAGCAGCTGCAATCGTTATGATCGAAACCGGTAGGAGTTTGTCTGAAAGTGAACAGTCGCTGAAAGAAAACAATGACCGGATTGCTCAAGCAATTAATGAGCTGCAAAAAAAATCCTGATCAGAGCGGAAAGATAATTGTTTAACAATATTCGAACGAATCAATCATCTGAGATTTTTATATCCCGGAAATATGTAAATAGAGAGGCACGGACAGTGAAACCTAAACTAATACTAATGAGCCATGGAAAGATGGCCTATGAGACCTATCAGTCAGCAAAAATGATTGTTGGAGAGCTTGCTGATATAGCTGCTGTATCCATGCAGGAGCAAGATGGAATGGCAGGAACTCAGGAGAAGCTCACAGTTCTTTTAAATGAAGCAGGAGATGCTCCTGTTCTGGTGATAGCTGATTTAAAAGGAGGAACGCCATGTAATGTTGCCATGATGGCAATGGGAATGAAAGAAAACATGCGGGTTATCTCGGGACTAAACTTGGCGATGGTTATAGAGGCAGTTCTTTCCCCTGTAGAAGAGTTGGATCTGTTGGTCTCATCTCTTTTGTCTGTTGGAAAAGAAGCTGTAACAATGATTGAACTACCTACTCTTGATGAGGATGAGTATGAAGAATAAACTGAAGAAGGTCTGAAGGAAGAGTAAAATTTTGAATAAATAGAAGGAATAAAAAATAGTTGTAAAAATTTTTTTGTAGATTTTACCGACCTGATTCAAAAGCTATTCAACTGTTGTAAATCGCATTTCAAAGCATAGGGCAGAATGGAGAATTTGTTTTGACCGGCGCCTCTTTTTGTTTTACAATAGTAAAAGAAAATGAATAGTTAGGAGATAGAAAATGGGAAAATTTCAAGTAATTGATCATCCTCTGATTCAACACAAATTAACAATCATCCGGGACAAAGACTGCGGAACAAAAGTCTTTCGCGAAGTTGTCAACGAAATTGCCATGTTAATGGCGTATGAGGTTTCCAGAGATATGCCATTGGAAGATGTTGTTATTGAAACACCAATGTGTAAAACGACTCAAAAGACTCTGTCTGGTAAAAAAGTGGCGATCGTGCCTATTTTAAGAGCTGGAATTGGAATGGTGGACGGTATCTTGGAATTGATTCCTGCAGCAAAAGTTGGACATGTAGGGATGTACCGGGATCATGATACTCTGGAACCTGTAGAATATTTTGTGAAAATGCCTGAAGATATTGATGCACGTCAGCTCTTTGTTGTAGATCCGATGCTGGCAACAGGCGGTTCTGCTATTATGGCTATTGACTCACTGAAAGAACGCGGCGGCAGCAACATCAAGTTTGTCTGTCTGGTTGCAGCTCCGGAAGGTGTTAAAGCATTGCAGGAAGCACATCCGGACATTGATATCTATACCGCAGCGCTGGATGAAAAATTAAATGATCAAGGCTACATCGTGCCTGGACTGGGCGATGCCGGGGACCGTTTGTTTGGTACAAAATAAATAAAATAGAATACTAAAATAGACCACACACTGCCAGCATTGAGCTGAACGTGTGTGGTCTGTTTTAATGTAAGTGCTGAAAAAAACAGTCAAGCTGCTTTTTTCAGTGACTACAAACTGTTTTCGAAATCCATGATAATCTGATTTTCAATATTAGAACCCCAGGTGGACATAAATTTATGGTAGACATCCCTGTTTCCCGTTGTCTGAAATCGTGTGGCAGAATCGTGTGCCAACCCTTCATTCATGTCACATTTGATCTGACCAAAGTTTACCATTCTTTTCCAGAAGGCGGCACGGCTCATTTTTGCTTCTTCTGCAATTGTATGAAAGGATTTTTTTGTATGCAGCTTTTTCAGTAAGGTGATGTCCGGCAGCATGATGATGCCGGCTGCCAAATTAGCCAGCTCTTCAATGAATAATTCATTCTCATTATAATAAGTTGGATTCTCATCCATGTTAAAGAAAGTTTGAGAGATTTCTGTTTTCGATACATCATAATGACAATGGCTTACTTCGTGACAAATACTGAAATTAAACCGGTTTTTAGAGATACGCGGATTGATAAATATTTTTATCTTATTCTTTTTCTTAACAGTTACTCCAAGAAAAAACTCCTCTTCAATCGCAGGAATATTAGTGTCGACAGCAATTCGTTCTCTTTTTAAATAATCAGATACAAACATATCAAAGGTATAGCTGGCAGGCTCCAGATTATGTTTTAATATGTACTGGTTAATCAATAAATTTGTTAAAATATAGCGAATATTTACAGCCTCGTCCATCATACAAAACTCCTAATCGTTTTCGTTTTCATCTTCATTCATCGATTGGGCGATATAGCTCATTAAGCTCTTAACCTGTTTTTTGTACTGTTCCTTCTTTGCCTCACCGACGACCTTCTCACCCTTTCTGAACATCATCAGCAAATCTGCGTATTCTTCATCAACAGCTGACTTGTCAAGCGAGTCTGTTCGACCCAGTAAATAGTCAATGGACACTTGGAAGTGGTCCGCCAGCTTGTCAAGAACTTCACTGGGGACATTTGTGATGGTGCCTCGTTCATAATTTGAAATGTTTTCTCTTTTCATACCGAGAATGTCTGCAAGTTCTTGTTGAGACATTTTATTGGCGGTTCGTAATTCTTTAATTCTCGAAGCTAAAGAACCCATAATTTTTTCTCCTCTATTCAATTTTGAAGAAGTCTTTCACAGGCTTCCGTGTAATCTCTGCATCTGGAGTGCCTGATAGAACAGGAAGCAAACGCAACAGATTAAAAGCTTCTTCTCTTTTTTAAGGTACTGTTTTCCTCAATTATTGGTGAATAACATTTACTTTTAAGAAATAATTAAAAGCAGTTGCGTAATTATTAATTACATGATAGAATAGTTTTTGTAACTGATAATTACTCTATTCCTCTTGAATCTATTATAAAACGTAATTGTAAATTACGCAAGTAGGAAGTTGAATGTATTGTTCTTAAGAGAGGAGGTATCATTTGTAGGATTCGTCCTGTCTTTTAACCAGACCCAAAAAAAGGGAAAAGAAAGGGACGTTTGCATGGTGGATTACAAGAAAGAGATTTGCATTCTGATTCAGGAAATTTCCAATGCAGCTCTGCTGGAAAGGGTGTATAAGATGCTGCTGCTGGTAAAAATTAAGTCAGAAAAGAAAGATTGAGTCACTCAGAATACATTAGAAGATAATGGAAAACAAACTGCTTTTTTGCCCTGAAAAGTAAGTTGTATTTATAGAAATTATCAGATCAGCTGAAGTAACTAAAAAATGAAACCTTAAGTACACAAAATGAAGTTGGTACAAAAGCTCTAAGCTCCGAGAATTAAGAAGGAATATCCGAAAATTGTCAAGGAACACTATTCATAGAATGAATAGCTGAGAATGGATACACTCCGCTGCGCTTCGATCCCATCAACTTCTGCGTATGAAACATACGAGAGTTGACAGGCTTCACTAGGATTGCTTTAGCAGAGTAGATGAAGTCCTGTTATCTACTCGGTGAAGGATCTGGAGCTCCTTATATTTTCAGGATCGTTCGGCTTAATTCCGAAGGAGCTGCTCCTGCGGTTACTCGTCGCAAAAAGAATTTTTGCTTTTGTACCGCCATTTATTCGGGTTTAGATATGAAGAGAGTTTGGAACTTTATTTCCGTCCCAAACTCTCTAATAAAATAGTTTCTCAATCTTTTATTTTTAGCAGAGAATCAACCAGATTCTCAACAACGATTAAGTCTTTATCATCAAGCAATGCTATTTTTTTCATCAAGTCATTATGCTTATTGGAATTGCCAAGTAGGAAATCACTCGCAGCCTCCATCAACAGGTCCTCAGATTTTATTTCATCAGACCGCTCTGCCGAGATATCTTCATAGCCCATCAGCCAGGTTTCGTTAACATCCAATGCTTTTGCAAGCAAAAAGATCTTGTCTTGTTTTGCTTCATAATCACCTTTTAAATAGGCACTGATCAGAGCACGAGATACGCCGCTTTTTTTAGAAAGCGTGATTTGTTTCATATTTCGCATTTCGAGTGCCTGTCGCAAGCGTTGAGCAAATGAAACTTTTTTCATTTTTACTACCTCCTATAGTGGATTATAAAGAAAACTGGACTTTAAAGCAAGAGATTTTCAATATAATTCAGTTTTTCTTGACAAGATTTTTTTTGATGTTAAACTTCTGTTTGTCAATAAAACTTGATTTATATTTAGAGTGAAATGGGGGGAATGACTTGCAGCAGTTAAAATTTGATTATGGAAGACTGGAAAAGAAAGTCGCTCAGAGTTTTGACTCATCTGATGAATTTCTTCAGCGTATTCAGATGAATGGAGAGTGCTGGTACAGACGGATAAACGAGGGTACATTTTTCAGACAATCTGAGATTGCCACAATTTGTGACGTACTAAAAATTGAAAACAGTGAGATAGCAGATTATTTTTTTTATATCGAAAATCAAGAAAACTTGATAAATGTTGATAAGCAAATCATTTCTAAAACGAGTAGAGCAATAGAAAGAGAAGAAGGACTACTACAAGGAAAGGCTGCAGCAGATTACTGGTATCACATTTATGAGCCATTAATCAGAATCCGGCAATTTATTGAAAGAATAGAAAAGCAGGATATACCAGCGGATAATCCAGAAAAATGAAAGTAGTAAATTTCTACAGCGGAAAGACTGGATGACCATTTGAACAGGAGGGCATCGGACACTCAGCAGCAATACGAGTTTCTTTGAAATTAATTTGACCAGTCGTACTTTTATAAACTATGAACGATTATATAAAACCAATAATTATTGAGATGAGGGAAGAGAAATGGAACAAATTAAGACGATAGAAGATTTTTGGAAAGCAATTGATGAATACAGACAAACGAGAGGCATTTCCTGGAAAAAATTAATGGGTGCCAATGCAGGACTAGCTGCTGCCGGGAAAATGAATCCTACACTGACCAAGCTTCTTCATATACAGGAACTGTTGGGGATTAATCTGTTTTATCTAATGACCGTCAATAATTTTGAACCGGAGGAAGTAATTATTAAAAATCCGGAAACAGCTAAAAAGATGGCACGGATTTATCAGCTTATAGTGGATGACAGCTGGATGGAAGATGAAGCGATTGTTCGTCGGGTTCAGGAGCTGGGAGAAACAATTATTTAAGTGAGGAGGAGAAGGCTGTGAGAAAGTCAACATTTAATTATATTAAGGATATTTTGGGGGATTACTACAAAACAGATGAGTACATAAAACAACGGGAAGAAGAACTTCGTTATCCTCATAGAGAAAGCGACTTGAATGCAGGAATCAAGGGGACAAGAGCGGGGTACCATGTTCAAGATAACTTGATGATTACGATCGAACAGGATAAACGTTTATATGCGCTTGAACGAAACAAACGTGTAATTGCAGAAGCGCTTGAAGAAGCAGATGAAAATACTAGAGTGATTATTCAGGAGCTGTATATGAAGAAGTATTCACACTATACATTGGCTGGGCTCATCCAGCAGCAAAAAATCTTTGTCAGTAAAACAAAGGCCTACGAACTGAGAAATCTTTTTTTCCAGACGATTGCAGATGAATTGGAAATCTATTGACGGAAAAAACACGGAATTTTGACGGGTGTTTCTGCACTAAACTGATAGTATCAGGAAAGCATCGATCTGCGTTATAAAGTGTATGAAGAAAAATCATAGTGTTTTAATTGCAGCTGTATTTAGCTCTTTAAGATCTGATTACATGAGCAGACTCATTGATATGAATTTGCAGGTTATAACAAAATAAGAAAAATGTTGCGGAAAAAATGCGGAATTTTGAGCCCTGTTTTTAGCCTAAACTAGTATTATCAGCAGTGGGTGGGACAATCTTTGTTTGTCTCGGGTTAACAGTTAATTGCCAATTCCACTGTTTCAGGAACAGCTAGTGTGATTGCCAGTCTCACTAAGATAAATAAACTAGTGAGGTGGTATGCGAACCGCCAATCTGATGCATTAGCACTCATTCATTCCTGTATTAAAAGCTTGCTTCTACGAATGCTGGTCGCATGTCTTAGGGTATGTAAGAACATGCTCCAACGCTTTTTCGGATGATCGTCGCATGTCTGAGGGGTATGTAAAAACATGCTTCTACGAATGCTCGGCGCATGTCTTTTGGTCATACAAGACATGCTATATGCGCAGCTCCAATGAATGTGTAGACTTCAATCTTAAATAGGAGATAGCTAACCGCAGAGACAGAAGTATTCAGATTCAAACACCAGGTAGGGAACATGCATCAGCTATTTTTCAATAAACTAGGGCGTGTCTGAAAAGTTAGTGGTATTCAAATTTTTCAGTGATTTTTGTTGAAATCAAGGAAGAAAACGCAGCTTATGTGGTTCATAAGCGAGTATTTATGATGAGGAGTTCGATAAAAATCATCAAACTATTTGCCGCTTGAGTTTTCAGATACCCCCTAGTGATTCTTAATAATTTCTGCTTATTGTCGAAGAAGGTTCTTCTGTCCGGCTGTTTAGCTTGATTCTGAATAGGCTAAAAATAGGAGAAATCACCTGATTAAGAAAAAATTATTTGCGGAAAAAGTCCGGAATTTTGACTACTGGTTTTCATTTAAACTAAAAACAGTAAGAGAACAGCAGGAGGTTTTGTAAAAAGCAAAAGCATACTGCAAGGTACAAATAATTTTCCGAAGGTAGGGACAGAACGTATGAGTAAACAGTATAAGCTGATTGATTCAGTTCATACACGAACCACATTAAATGTTGCCCGCAACCATAATGGTGCAGTGAAGTATGAGCATGTTACTCTGTTTCCAGCTCAGAGCTATGAACTGGAGGAGGATCCATTATTTATCCAGTCATTGAAAAATGCAGAAATTAAAAGGAAGTATTCGAAAACGCTTGTCAATGAACTGGATGCTTTGGGCATTTCTTATAAAGAATCAAGCTGTAAATCCTGTGGAGGAAAAGTGAAGCAGATTTCTTATAAGGTTGTGGAAATCGTTGAAGAATAAAGCAGATTGACTAGGGCGTGCCTGAAAAGTTAGTGGGATTCGAATTTTTCAGTGATTTTTGTTGAAATCAAGGAAGAAAACACAGCTTATGTGGGTCATAAGTGAGTATTTATGACGAGGAGTTCGATAAAAATCATCAAACTATTTGCCGCTTGAGTTTTCAGACACCTCCTAATGATTGCATACTCTAAAATCATTTTCCAATAAATAAAGTATAGATAAAGGTGGGGATAGATGAGATGAACATCCAATTTCTGGGTATAAAAAATCAGATAAGGAAAAGAGGCTGCTCTTCTTGTGGCGGCAGACAAGTATCAAAGCATACCTTTCAGCGAGAAACACGAATGGTTTTGCCTGGTGGACAGACAAAGACATTTTATGCAGGAGAGACGTATGAAGTGAATGAGGTCATCGGGAAATTTTTACTCGAACAAACGTACACACTGAATGGAACCTCTGTTGTCCTGTTCAAAGAAGTATAACATTTTTTTAACAGTATTATTTGCTGAGTGATGAAAACAGGCATTCACACTAGTTGATGTCAAAAGATTGAGTTCCTCAGCAGCTTAAAATCAGAAAAAAAGAGGATTATTCTGCTTCAGATGAGAAAGAGGCAGTGGAAAACTGCGCCATTTATCAATGAACAGGGAATCATCTTTTTATCATAATGGACATCTTCCGTCTGCGATCAGGGCAAAAACAGGTGAGATCATCAGACTGAATCAGTGATGACGGAGAAGTTCATATCATATATGTTGTTCGAACACTATTCAAACGGTTGGTTCGTTCACAACACAGAGCTGTCAAGGCAGTCAAAATAAAAGGAGGAAAAAAAATGGCAAAAGAGAAAAAGACAAAAGAAGCAGCTAAAAAAAGTGCAGTAAATGCTCAGGCATTTATTCAGGGCAAGCTTCAAACATTGAATCAAAAAAATGGTGGAAGATATGAACGAGATGCAACACGTGTCGTTCAAAACAATCAATAAGAGGAGGAAATAACAAATGACAAGATGTACAAATGATACGCTGATTTCGAAAATCGGCATGAAAACATTAGACAAACTGGTAGAGGTTGACTTTGCTGTATTAGCAGATATCGACAGCTGCGTGAAAGTAAATACGAAAAACTATATTGACTATACTGGGACAAGTGCAACGTTCAATACGTACAATGTTCCGGAAGATATGTTCAACTGTCTGGCGGAAGGATGCAAAAACTCTGGAACGCTGACTGTTACAAACGGAGTAGGTGCTGTTTCCGGTGCATCATTTGCGGTTGCTGCAGATGCAACAGAATTTGTTGCGGGGGTCATCACTCATTATGTGCATGTACCTGCTGCCGGAACCTATGAACTGGCACTGACTGTTTCCGATATAGCAGACAAGGGGCAAACAAATGCAGATGTTTACCAAAAAACAATCATTGCGGCTGCTGAAGGCTTCTATCCAGTCGTTGTTGATTTATCTAAGCTTCCTGAAGAACAAAAAGGAACAGGCTGGTCTGCAACTGAGAGCGGTATTATTGTTCATATCGAAGCAACTCCAGAAGAAACGGTTCTGAGCACTATTGGCTTCTCGTCAATTTATGTGTACAACAGTATCGAAGATTTTGAAGTCAACGATGTCGTTAAAATCGGCTGTCTGGACGAATTTACGGGTGATTTAACAGTTGATCCTGTGGAAGCAAGCTGTTTCGGCGGCGGCTACGATGCGACAAGTATTGCGATCGAGCGCACCTTGACTGGTAAGAGCGTGTCAGCGAACTACTGGAAATTAAATCCATTAATGTCTAAAGGCAGCCAAACAACCGGCTGGTTAATCCAGACAACAGAAAAAACAGTGGCTGAAACAGTGATCGACGGCGTAAGCTACGGATCAATTCAGCTTCCTGATATGAATATGGAAGAATGTGCCTTCACTACAGCGGCAATGGCAGACAGCTGCAACATTACAGACGCATTGCTGAGCCGTGTAAATACACCGGTTGTTGTGGATATTAACGAAAAACAATTTATCGTTTTGGAAGCAGGAAAAATTCTATTCCATTCTTCTCTGATTGGAAAAGAATTGGTTGTCAGCTATCCGAAGAAAGTGGATGTGGAGCATTTTGTCGGCAACGAAGATTCTCTGGATTCCCGCAGAGTACGCATGTCCTTCACTCAGGAACAGACAGATGGTGTGAAACAAAACTACGTGTACAATAACGTACTGATCACATCATTCCCTGGAACTGTCAACAAAGAAGAAACAACATTCAGCTTCACGATTTCTGTGCAGCGTGATAAAAACGGCAACTTCTTTGAAATGTATCGTGTAGCAGAATAAGATTTAAAAAGAAGAGGAGAAGTGACGGTAGTATATTCTAGCCGGTTTTTCAAGTAGACGCGTTTGTATCGAGAATCAAACAAGGGCCTTCAATTCTAAATGGCTCTGCCATTTAGAAAGTGATGAGATCGAAACGAAGTCCTTCAATTCTTAGTGGCTTTGCCATTTAGAAATTGATGAGATCGAAACGAAGTGTAGTGTAGTGTAGTTGTAGTGAGACTCGTAGATACATGATTTTTCCACAATAGGACTGTCAACTTGAGACAAGCAAGGCTGTCACAACCTCTTCAATCTAGCTGAAGAAAAGCTGCGTTAATAGGTGTAACGAAATCTAAAATGTACACTATTCAACGGTATTATTCAATAGGAGCTGATTTTATTAAAACAGCTTCAAAAATGATTCATTCAGAAATAAAGTGACTGTCGGGTCCGGAGCTCTTACTGTTCCGGACTAGCTGATCACAAATTAGGAGGAACAGAAATGGAAGAAAAAGGCATGAAAGCCGCTGACTTTTTAGCAATCAGCGATAAATTGAAAAAGACAAATGAGGATGACACTCCTTTTGCAATTGTCAAAGATCAGGAAGTTTCAGTGATTGGCGATGCCAACAAGACGGAAATCAAACAGGCGAATTACAGCGTACGCTTCAGAGTACCCAAAACATTTTTTGAGGAAGCTCCGGAGGGGGCCAAAGAAGTCGGTTCTTTCTACGTATTTAACGTTGACTTTGAGGGTGTAACGATTACTCCTCGTTCAGACTTGAAAATTGTTGATGCGATTATGAAAATCATTCCGTTTTTCAACAAGCTGAGAGAAAACGGAGAGGTGGAAGCTTTTGACAAGGAAGAGCTTCTTTCTATCTTTGTGAATGCAGGCGATGATGTTCACCTGGCAATCTATAACCTGGTTGCCACATTCCTGGGGATCGATGATCAGTTAGGCGAGTATATGCTGCCATTTTCTGTCATCGAAAACCTGAATAAGATCATGGACAGTCATCCGGAAGTCTTTAATGAAGCTGATGTTTTTTTCGGTTAATCTATCGAAAAGCCTGTGAAAATGACACATCGGTAGCACAGGAAAGCGAAACGTTTTTCGCCAGTCTGAATCTTTATACCTACATGGCTCATTATGTAGCCAAAGTATTAAAGCAGCGCCCGAATGCTATCTTGGATTATTGGGGCGTTGCAGAATTACTGGTTGCCTATGGTCAGTATGCCAATGAGGAAAGCTATAAAAACTTTCTCGAGTGGAAATCACTGAGCAACAGCACGAAGAACAAAGTGAAAAAGCCGAAAGAATATGCGGTGCTGTTCTATACGAATGAGGATTTGAAGGAGTAGTTTTTGCTGAAATATTAGGCAAAAGCTGCTTTTTCTATTTTTTTGTGAGACAAATCAATTAAATATGTATTTCCTCTATCTAAATAAGTATAGATAAAAGTATGAGTTTTCACTCATGCTTTTTTTATTATCTGAAACAGCGGAGTGCAGGAAAATAGCTGCACATTGATTACAAAGAAAGAAAGGAGGCGGCAGAGTGGCAATTGAAAAAATATCAATAGATATAAGAAGTAACGCAAAAGAAGTGGAAAAAGAACTCGCCAAAATCAATTCTCAAATCAAAAAGCTGGAAAAAGAAAAAATAAATATTCGATTAGATACAAAGAAATTGGATGCTGCAGAAAAGAAACTAGACAAGTTGAATACAAAGCTAAGTGGACTATCCATAAAAAAAGCGATCATTGAAGTCGATACTGGAGACATCAATGAAGCTGCAAATGCACTGGGGAAACTGCACAAGAATATCCAACAACTAAGTAGTATTCAAATTCAGACAGATATCTCGATTCGTTTAAGTGATGTTGATTTAAATATGGAGAATATTGGTAGTGAATTGCAGGATCAGGGGCTTAAGCTGATTAAAAATATTACTGCAGTTATTGAAGAAGGTGCTGCAGCTCTACAAACTGCCAGCGATAAGCTACCGGCAGATATAGATTCAATTATCCCTAAGTTGACAGCCATGGGGGCAGCTATCGTAGGAATGGGCGTGTTGGTTGGAGCAGCAGGTGCGGCAGCGACTGAGTTTCCTAAAGAAGCAAAAACTGGATTTAAAATGATTCGTGAAATAGGCAAGCTTTTAATTGAATCTGCTGAGGTAATGGACGAAATATCCGGGAAATTACCGTCAGACTTTGGTGATTTTGGTTCGAAACTGGATGGAATGAATTTGGCTATTGCAGCTATGAGTGTGTTGGTTGCAGCGGCAGGAGCAGCAGCGACCGAGTTTCCAAAAGAAGCAAAAACTGGATTTAAAATGATCCGAGAAATCGGTAAAGTTTTAGTTGAATCTGCTGAGGTAATAGAAGAAATCTCAGGGAAACTACCATCAGATTTCGGTGATGTCGCAGCTAAAATGGTGAGTATGGGTATTGCTATCGGTAGCATGGGACTTCTAGCAGGAATTGCTGGAGCAGCTGCAACTGAGTTTCCTAAGGAAGCAAAAACTGGATTTAAAATGATCCGAGAAATCGGTAAAGCCTTGGTTGAATCTGCTGAGGTAATAGAAGAAATCTCAGGGAGACTACCATCAGATTTCGGTGATGTTGCAGCTAAAATGGCGAGTATGGGCATTGCTATCGGCAGCATGGGACTTCTAGCAGGAATTGCAGGAGCAGCTGCAACGAAGTTTCCGAAAGAAGCGAAAGCAGGCTTTAAAACAATAAATGAAATCAGTAAAGTGATGATCGAATCTGCAGAAGCTCTTGGTGAAGTGGCAACTAAGGTACCATCAAACTTTGGTGATATGGCATCAAAAATGGCAAGTATGGGCATTGCGATTGGTGGTATGGGGTTGTTAGTAGGAATTGCTGGAAAAGCAGCAATTGAATTCCCGAAAGAAGCTAAAGAAGGATTTAGTAAGATTTTAGATATCAACATTGTTTTACAGGAAACTGCTGAAACAATGGGACAAATAGCACAGAAAATTCCATCTGATCTAGGTGAAATGAGTTCCAGATTGGCAAGTATGGGAATTGCAATTTTAGGAATGGGCGCATTAGTAGGTATAGCTGGAAAATTAGCGACAGAGTTCCCAGAAGAAGCCAAAGAAGGACTTAGTAAAATCCTAGATATCAACATTGTTTTACAGGAAACTGCTGAAACAATGGAACAAATAGCACAGAAGATTCCATCTAATCTAGGTGAAATGAGCTCCAGATTGGCAAGTATGGGAATTGCGATTTTAGGGATGGGCGTATTAGTGGGCCTAGCTGGAAAATTAGCGACAGAGTTCCCGGAAGAAGCCAAAGAAGGATTTAGTAAAATCCTAGATATCAACATTGTTTTACAGGAAACTGCTGAAACAATGGAACAAATAGCCCAGAAAATTCCATCTGATCTAGGTGAAATGAGTTCCAGATTGGCAAGTATGGGAATTGCGATTTTAGGGATGGGCGCATTAGTAGGTATAGCTGGAAAATTAGCGACAGAGTTCCCGGAAGAAGCCAAAGAAGGACTTAGTAAAATCCTAGATATCAACATTGTTTTACAGGAAACTGCTGAAACAATGGGTCAAATCGCCCAGAAAATCCCGTCAGATTTAGGAGCGATGAGCTCCCGCCTTGCGAGCATGGGGATTGCTATTGTTGGTATGGGAGCCCTAGTAGTTATTGCCGGAGCTGTGAATAAGAAATTTTCTAAAGAAACAAAAGCCGGTCTGGCAATGATTAGTGAGGTTAATGTTTTACTATTGGATGCTGCGAATGCACTGGGGCAGATTAATAAAAAAGTACCATCAGATTTAGGTGCCATGACATCTAAGCTGGCAAGTATGGGTATAGCCATTGGAGGCATGAGTGCTCTGGTGCTAATTGTCGGTAAGTTTTCTGAGAGTAATCCTGCAGCAGCAGTTGCTGGTTTATTTGTCGTTGACGAAGTAATTGGGCTGCTAATGGAATCAGCAGAAGCAATGAAACAGATTGACAAAAAAGTACCGGGGAATATCGATAAAGTGGCATCTAAGCTGGCAAATATTGGGATTGCGATTGGCGGTATGAGTGTTTTAGTCGGAGTCGTTGGAGCATTAGTGGCTTCTGGAATAGGTGCATTAATTGCTGGAGCAGGGCTGGCAACAGTTTATCTGGTAGCTGAAGAATTAATTCACATGTCAGAGGCAATTAAAGAGATGGATCAAAATGTACCAGAAGAGATGACTGGAGTAAAAGAAAAGATTGAAGGCATTGCCGAAGCTGTAGGCTATTTCACAGCAGCCGATCTTGGCGGAGTTCTGGACTTATTAGAAAATGCAGTCGGAGCTTTAAACACCGCAGTAGCAGCTGAAGGAATCAAGAAGCTGGTAGAAGTTGGACTGGAATTAGAGAAGCTTGATGGAATCACTATACCAGAAAATGTAGAAGCGAAAATTAATGAAATACAAGGCGTATTTAAGTATTTGCAAAAAGGTGTTGGCTTTATTAAAGAATTCAGCCAGAGTATCAACGGTGGTAAAGTAGATACGAATATTGGTGAGGATGCAGCCAGAGCGATTGGTAATTTGGCATCTGTAGCTAAATCGATCAAAGAGCTGGATAAGTTCAATATAAAAGATCCGCAAGCTGTTGAAGAGAAAATCAAAATGCTTCAAGATACTTTCCAACATTTCACTAAAACTAAGGGTTTGTGGGCTGATATTGCTAATTTCTTTGATGGCGGAGATATTGATGCTGATATTGCGAAAGAGGCTGCCAACTATGTGACTAATTTAGTAAAAATTGCTGATCAGCTTGCAAAAATTGAAAAGACAACCTTGAATTATGGAATGGTTTTGTCGAAACTTCAAGTTATCCAAGATGTGATCAAGAGTTTTGATAGTTTTGATGTTACCATGAAAATGGATAATCAAATTTTGACAGATACGGTGAGTAAATCTAATTTACTAAGTCAACTTGTGGAACATTTGGAAACGATTATGAATTTTAAATTTGATGTAGGTGCTGTAGGTAGATTCAAAGTTACTGTTCAAAGTATCAAGGATGCTATAGAAGAGATTACGAGTACGGATTTTACTCCAAGAGATGAAAATGGTGCTCGAAAAGAAATGCCTGATTGGACATGGGCAATGGAGAGGGATATTCAACAGGCAATTGATAAATTGATCCAGCTGAATGCTATGGCAGAACAGCTTAAAATAGCTTTAGATTATACTTTTGATGAAAATACATTCGGACTATTTAAAGGTCGAATGGAATTGATGAAAAACTCAATTTATGATGTGTTGACAACAGATTTTTCTCCAACCAATGAAGATGGCAGTGCAGTTTCATTTGAGTCTTGGGATATATTAACCTCTGCGATAACAGATGCTGTTGGTAAGCTAACACAATTGAATGCAATGGCTGAACAGCTTGAGACAGCATTAACATTTAAATTTCCAGAAGATATTGCGACTCAATTAGGTGGAACATTAACTAAACTACAAACAGCTGTACAGATGGTAAGCTCCTTCCAGTTGGATGGAGTGGGTGTCAGCATAGCAGGTACTGGAACAACAGATACTGAAGAAGGATTCCAACTTCCATATCTAAATAGCTTACAGTCGCCAGGGAATACTTCTATTGGAACAAATGCTAATCAGACGTCAGGAGTAGGTAGTGATTTTTTTGGTAAACAGATTGAGAACGCTAAATTAAAAATTGAAAAAATCAATGGACTGACTCAAAACATTAATGACATTAAAGTAATAGAAGAAGACGTACTAGCTACAAAGTTATCAGCACTTGGTTTAGCTTTAACTCAAATCAGAGAGTTTTTAACGAATGAATCAGTGGTTAGTGAAGCAGGAGAAATAACAAGCGGTACAGCAACTTTTACAACAATGATGGATACTCTGGAAAAATTATTACCAAGGTTTGAGTCATTTGGTACGAAATTTGCCAATCACTTACTTACTCCATATACTACTTTAAATCCTGCTGGAACAATTACTAAAGATTTTGCTACACTTATTACAACTCTTGAAGGACATGAAAGCACTTTTGAAACAATAGGGTTGAATTATACAACTAATCTAACGGAAGGACTTATCAATGCTATAAAGAGCATACCGACTGAAATAAATAATATAGTCGATGGGTTTAGTACAAAGAATTCCAGTACAATAACAAGTTTTAGAAATATAGGGGCTGAGTTGGGGAATGCTATAGTTACAGGATTTTCATCAGCTGTTGAGGGATTATATATTAAAGCTGGGAGTTCTAATAATAATGAATCCAGGATTCTAGATATAGGTAGTTTCCAGACTGGAGGAATAGTTCCCAAATATCTTGCTACTGGCGGATTAGCTAGTATCTTCAAGAAAAAGGGAACTGATACCATACCAGCGATGTTAACATCAGGAGAGTTTGTTCAACGGAAAGCAGCTGTACAAACATTTGGTCTTGATTTTATGAATCGTATAAATAATCTTGATGTACGTGGGGTTTTTGCTACATTAACAGGGAGGTTTAGCACTCAGTCTATGCTGATTCCAGCAGTTTCTAATGTCGTGAACAATATCAATCACACCACAAATAATGCAAATCGGGTAACACAAAATGTTGTAGGTGGAAATCCAGCTTATATGATGAAACGAGCTAGTCGATATTTGAGATAGTAAAGGGATGAAAAAATAGTTCTAAATATTTTGGTAAAAAATGATAGACAAAATCAGAAGTTTTGAGTGTACCTAAAATTTTCAGAGCTAGTATAGAGAATCCAAGAAATTTCAGCGTTTTTCCAGTAGTTTCATTTGTTTTAAAAGTAGCCCCTATAACGATTAATAGGATAGGTTTCTTAATAAAAAATAGGGGAATTCAAATCAGAAATAAGTTCCTCTAAAGAATAAATTATGATAAACTACAAATAGTTGTGATTATTGTATTTGGAGGAAATGAAATGAAGAAAATGATGTTAACAATATTAGCTGTAGGACTAACGATAGGACTTTCAGCTTGCGGATCGAATGGAGAAAAAACTTCAGCTTCAACAACTGAACAAAGTACAAAAGAGAGTACGGAAGATAGTTCTGCAAAAGAAGATGAGAAGATGAGAGATATGGCAGAAGACCTTGAAGAAAAAGGTGTGAGTATTGAATACAATGAATACGGGAATTTTCTAACTTTTAAGAGAGAGAAAAGTATAGACTATGATTATTTTCTAATGCGATTTGAGTTTGATGGTCAAGAAATTTTTAAAGTAGGGCTTGAGTTAAAAGGAAATATTGATGGGCAGGATAAGGAGCCATTGTATTATAGTGTTAGTAAAGGACGAATTGTTGAGCATTCCTTGGATAATACAGATATCAATGCATTAGCAGAAGTATTGGAAAGTTTGGATTACTCAGATCAAGAAATGTTAGAGTTTGCCCAATGGTATCATGGAAATAATTAGAAAGTATTTTTTTGAGAACAAGAGTCTATTTTTGATTCTTGTTCTTTATTCTTCCCAAAATTGTATTTTTAAATCTATTGTTTACAGGTAGCAGCTAATATAGACTTTCTGTGTGTTTTTTTGAAAGGTGTAAGCTTATAACTATTACTTCTATTCATTTTCATCAAAAATAGTTTCCTCCGACCAAATAAACTATGATAAACTACAAATAGTTACGTTTTATAATGGTTTGAGGAGAACAAAATGAAAAAAATAGGATTATTTTTATTGGCAATGGTCACTGTATTAGGTTTTACAGGTTGTGGTTCGTCAGAAGATAAAGATGGAGCAGCAGTATCAACGAAACAAAGTACTGAAGATAAAGCTGTTAACGAAACAAAAAAGATGGAAGCCATGCAAAAAGATTTAGAAGATAAGGGAGTTGAATTTAGTTTAAGCAGTTCATATGGATATCTTTACTTTAATAGAGAAAAAAGTTTAGATTATGACTACTTTGAGATGAGATTTGTATTTAACAATGACACCGATGAAGTATACGAAGTGGAACTTGTACAAAAAGGGAATATTGATGGAAAAGAAAAAGATACTCAATATTATGATATTAGTAGTGGTAGAATAGTGGAATCTTCTGTAATTTCCGATTCGGATATATCAAATGTAGCTGAGGTTCTTGAAAGCATAGACTATTCAGATAAAGAACTATTAGAATTCGCCAAATGGTACTACGAAAACAACAAATAGGTATTCTATGAAGAACAGGAGAGAATTCAACTCTTGTTCTTTTAGTTTAACTAAAAAAATATATATTCTCTATATCAAACTTTAAAGCTGTAGATGCCTCCCTTGGAAATGCCTTGGTTGCTGTGTTCAAGTTGGCGATAAAAAGTTTGTATGTTAGGGTAAGTGCTACTAATGGAAGTGGGTCTGATATTATAAACAGTGTTGGTTTTGCAACTGGTGGACTTGTTCCAAGCTATTTGGCTTCCGGCGGGTTGGCGAGTATTTTCAAGAAAAGAGGAACTGATACTATACCAGCGATGTTAACACCAGGAGAGTTTGTTCAACGGAAAGCAGCGGTAAATACCTTTGGGCTTGATTTTATGAAGCGTGTGAATAGTCTTGATGTCCGTGGTGCATTCAATGCGCTGACAGGCAGATTTAATACATCAGGAATGCTAACGCCTGCTGTTTCAAGTATTGTGAATAATGTCAATCACACAACAAACAATGCGAATCGGGTAACGCAAAATGTTGTGGGAGGGAATCCTGATTATATGATGAAGCGAGCAAGTCGTTATTTGAGATAAAAAGATAGACACATCAGTAAAGAAAATTATTAAGTGAAGTACAAATAGAAGAATAAAAAATACTTGTTGAAAATTCAATTCCTCAAATCTTTAAATTGTGATAAACTACAAATAGTTACGTTTTATAATGGTTGGAGGAGAACAAAATGAAAAAAATAGGATTATTTATATTGGCAATGGTCACTGTGTTAAGTTTCGCAGGTTGTGGTTCGTCAGAAGATAAAGATGGAGCAGCAGTATCAACGAAACAAAGTACTGAAGATAAAGCTGCTAACAAAACAAAAAAGATGGAAGCCATGCAGAAAGATTTGGAAGAAAAGGGAGTAAATATCACTTACTATGATGGCTATTTGAGGTTAACTAGAGAAAGAGGAATAGACTATGAGTATTTTCAAATGACATTTAAATTTGGTTCGAAGGGTCTTTTTGAAATTACACTTGAATTGAAAGGTAATATAGATGGGGAGAAGAAAGATCTTTTATATTATGAAGTTAGTAAAGGTAGAATAGTTGAATCAAATTTATATAATACGGATATCACAAAAATTGCAGAAGTCCTCGAAAGCATGGATTATTCAGATAAAGAACTCTTAGAATTTGCCCAATGGTACTATGAAAACAACAAATAAGTATTCTACGAAGAACAGGAGATAATGAGTCTCTTGTTTTTTTGTATAGTTCAAATCCCTAAATTGTATATCTTCCAAAGAACAAACTATGATAAACTACAAATAGTTGTGATTATTGTATTTGGAGGAAATGAAATGAAGAAAATGATGTTAACAATATTAGCTGTAGGACTAACGGTAGGACTTTCAGCTTGCGGATCGAATGGAGAAAAAACTTCAGCTTCAACAACTGAACAAAGTACAAAAGAGAGTACGGAAGATAGTTCTGCAAAAGAAGATGAGAAGATGAGAGACATGGCAGAAGACCTTGAAGAAAAAGGTGTAAGTTTTAGAATAAATAGTGTTAATGATAATTTAGAATTGACCAGAGAAAAAGGAATAGACTATGAATATTTTAAATTGAATATTGATTTTAGGAGTAATGGTGGTGAGATTCGTGAAATTATATTACAATTGAGGGGCAATATAGATGGAGAGGACAAAGATATGCTATTCTATGATGTTAAAAGTGGAAGAATTGTAGAATCTGCAGCATGGAATACAGATATCAATGCTATTGCTGATGTTTTAGAAAGTTTAGATTACTCTGATCAAGAATTAATTGAGTTTGCCCAATGGTATCATGGAAATAATTAGAAAATATTTTTTTGAGAACAAGAGTCTATTTTTGATTCTTGTTCTTTATTCTTTCCAAAATTGTATTTTTAAATCTATTGTTTACAGGCACTAGCTAATGCTAATATAGACTATCTGTGTGTTTTTTTGAAATGTATATGCTTATAACTATTACTTCTATTCATTTTCATCAAAAAATAGTTTCCTCCGACCAAATAAACTATGATAAACTACAAATAGTTACGTTTTATAATGGTTGGAGGAGAACAAAATGAAAAAAATAGGATTATTTTTATTAGCAATGGTCACTGTATTAGGTTTTACAGGTTGTGGTTCGTCAGAAGATAAAGATGGATCAGCAGTATCAACGAAACAAAGTACTGAAGATAAAACTGCTAACGAAACAAAAAAGATGGAAGCCATGCAAAAAGATTTAGAAGATATGGGAGTTGAAATTAGAAGAAATACTGCTAATCAAGATATAGAATTTACTAGGGAAAAAGGGATTGACTATGATTATTTTTGGCTAGTTTTCAATTTTAGAGATGTTTCGGAAATCAGAGAGATAAGACTTCAACTCAAAGGTAGTATTGATGGAGAAAAGAAGGACACTTTGTATTACGAAGTGAAGCAAGGAAGAATGGTAGAATCTACTGTCTATAATACAGATATTGATTTATTGGCAGAGACTTTAGAAAGTATTAATTATTCTGATACGGATATGATTAAATTTGCTCTATGGTACAATAAAAGTAATTAATAGTAGCCGTCTTTTTATTTGTTATCTAACCTAATTCAAGTGAGAATAAAATGGAGGACTCATCAACGACAGTTTCTTTAGAAACGATCACTGAGGATACTTCAATTGAAGAAGAAATAAAAAAAAGAAGATGAAATGAAAAAGCTGGAAGACTCGTTAGGTGAAGAAAGTGTAGAGGTTATTTATGATCGCAGAGAACTAACCTTTACTAGGGAGAAGGGGATTGACTGTGAATATTTTAAGATGACTTTTCTATTTAGTGATAGTCCATTAGAAATTTTAGATATTGAATTATAATTAAAAAGTAATATTGTTGCTCTTGCTGAAGTTCTTGAAAGTATAGAATACTCTGATAAAGAGCTTGTTGAATTTGCTTGGTGGTATTTCGAAAACAACAAATAATTCATTAATTAAAGGCAAGAGAAAAAAAATCTCTTGTTCTTTTAATATAACCCAAAATAATATATCTTCTAAGGAGAAAACTATGTTAAGCTAGACGTAGTTATTTGATTTAGGAGGAGATAAAATGAAAAAATTAGCGTTAAGTTTGTTAGTATTCGGAGTATTTTTGGGGATATCTGGTTGTGGATCAAATGCAAACGAAGGTGGAAAAATATCATCTAATTCGGTTGAAGAAAGTACAACAGATTCATCTGATAAAGAAGATAAAAAGATGGAAGCCATGGAAGAGGATTTGAAGGAAAAAGGGGTATCTGTTAGACTTGCTCATACTGGATATATGTATTTTAACAGAGAGAAAAGTGTAGACTATGATTACTTTGAGATGATCTTTAAATTTAGTAAAAGTAAAGTTTTTCAAGTTACTCTTGGACTTAAAGGGAATATTGATGGTAAGAAGAAGGATGATTTGTATTATGAGGTGAACCAAGGAAGAATAGTTGAGTCATCTATTTATGATTCAAACATTAATTCACTTGCTGAAGTTCTTGAAAGCATAGGTTATTCAGATAAAGAAATGCTGGAATTTGCTCAATGGTATTATGACAACAGCAAATAAGTATTCTACGAAGAACAGGAGATAATCAGACTCTTGTTTTTTTGTATCATTATTTTTCAATAAGAAAATCCCGTCAGATTTAGGTGCCATGGCATCTAAGCTGGCAAATATTGGGATTGCGATTGGCGGCATGAGTGTTTTAGTCGGAGTCGTTGGAGCATTAGTGGCTTCTGGAATAGGTGCATTAATTGCTGGAGCAGGGCTGGCAACAGTTTATCTGGTAGCTGAAGAATTAATTCACATATCAGAGGCAATTAAAGAGATGGATCAAAATGTACCAGAAGAGATGACTGGAGTAAAAGAAAAGATTGAAGGCATTGCCGAAGCTGTAGGCTATTTCACAGCAGCCGATCTTGGCGGGGTTCTGGACTTATTAGAAAATGCAGTCGGAGCTTTAAATACCGCAGTAGCAGCTGAAGGAATCAAGAAGCTGGTAGAAGTTGGGCTGGAATTAGAGAAGCTTGATGGAATCACTATACCAGAAGGTGTAGAACAAAAGATCAATGATATCCAAGCTGTTTTTGAGTATTTGAAAAAAGGCGTTGGCCTCCTTGGTGAAATCGATCAGTTCTTTAATGGTGGAGGAATTGATACTAAAACAGGCGGAAAAGCTTCACAAGCTATTGAGAACCTTGTATCCGTAGCAAAATCAATTACTGCTTTAGATAAATATGAATTGAAGGAACCAAGTGTTGTAAAAACAAAAATTGATAATATCCAAGCAGTCTTCGGCTATTTAACTAAAACAAAAGGCTGGTTTGATGACATTAAAAGAGCATTTGGCGGGAACAATATTGATACAGGCGTTGCAAAAGATGCAAAGACGTATATTGAATCAATAGGGGACATTGCCGAAACATTTGAAAAACTGCAGACCAAAGATCTAAAAACTAAAAAAATTTCCTCAATGATCGAAAATATTCAGGAAGTCTTTGATTCCTTCCTTGGAAAGGGGAATCTGGCAGAGCGATTTGCTTCGATGTTTACTGGTGAAAAAAGTATTGATAACACCACGGTTAGTTCAGCTAAGACATATGTCACGAATTTGGCAACAGTCGCTGCTGAATTACAGAAAATACAGAACACGGATCTTAATTTTAGTACCGTACGTTCAAAACTTCAGAGTCTTCAGGATATTTTGGAGGAGCTTGGACGTGTTGATCTTAACATTGAACTGGACAATGATTCCTTGACTGATGCGGTAACTAAGGCCGGTTTGATTAATGATTTGATTGAAAGTCTTAAAAAAGCATTAGGATTTACATTTGGTACTGCAGAAATAGGGAAATTCAAGCAGACAATTCAAGGGATAAAGGAAGCCATCAAAGAGATTCTCAGTACTGATTTCACCCCTAGAGGAGAAGATGGACAAAGACTGGAGATGCCTGACTGGACTTATACAATGGAAAGCGATATCAGACAGGCAACGGAGAAGCTTGAGAAGTTAAACAGTATGGCCACCCAGCTTGATAATGCGTTGAATTTTGAGTTTGATGAAACAAGCTTCAGTACTTTTGAAGCAAGAGTTCAGCTGATGAAAGATACAATTTACAAAGTATTAACAACGGATTTTTCACCAATGGAAAATGGTGAAAAAGTGAAGTTTGAAGCTTGGGATGAATTAACCTCACCTATTGTTGATGCAGTGAATAAGCTGATAAGTTTGAATGATATGGGGAAACAGCTTGATACTGCCTTGAGGTTTGAGTTTGAAGATACCGCTGTTGAAGACTTTCAGGAAACGATGAATAAAATCGTATCAGCTGTTGGTATTGTAAACTCGGTGAATTTTGGTTCAAGCAGTGGTACGAAGTTCCCTGTAGTGAGGAAGCAAAGTGGAGATCAGGAAGTAGAACCTGACAATTCAGTTATTACAACAAATCAAAATAATGATGACTTTTTAATAAGTATAAATAATACAAATGAAAAAATAGGCGAAATCAATAGTTTAATAACCACGATTCAGAATGTCCCTCTTCTAAATCCTGACGAATTTGAAGCTAAGATTTCTGCTGTTAAAACATGCCTTCAATATATTAGTGAGTTTGTCAAAGATGAAGAGACTAACAAAAATGCTGAAACGATTACCAGCAGTGCTGAAGCATTTACAACTTTAGCAGCTGACCTGGAAAAACTATTACCAAGATTTACGGAATTTGGAAATGGTTTTGCGACAAATATCATGGCTAAATATAATACTGATAATCCAACACAACAGATTGAGACGGATTTTGGAACCCTGATTACTACGCTTCAAGGTCACAAAGAAACGTTCAAATCAATCGGATCGAAGTACACGTCTAATTTAACAGAAGGTCTGATTAAAGCGATTAAGAGTATTTCTACTGAAATAGATATTGTAGTTAATGATCTTAAAAAAGGCGATTCTATAACTATGATGGCTTTCAGTAGTCTAGGAACTTCTTTAGGAAATTCTTTAGTTAATGGAATCAAATCAGCTGTTGAAGGACTATCAATTAAATTAAGTATGACAACTAGTACTACGAGTACAACTGGAACAGCGATTGCACAAACGACTAGCAATTCGTCATATGCTGGTGGTCGAGAACTGATGGCCGCAGGTGGACTTGTTCCACATCCGGATCCGGGATTTGCAAATATTGTTAAGCCGGTAGGGACTGACAGTGTTCCGGCATTGTTGACTCCGGGAGAGTTTGTTCAAAGACGGTCAGCCGTTAGCACATTTGGTGTTGATTTTATGAAACGGATTAATAATTTTGATGTGCAAGGGGCTTTTGCTGCATTAACAGGAAGGTTCAATACTCAGGCTATGCTGATTCCAGCAGTTTCTAGTATTGTGAACAATATCAATCACACAACGAATAATGCAAATCGGGTGACTCAAAATGTAGTTGGGGGTAATCCAGATTATATGATGAAACGAGCAAGCCGATATTTGAGGTAGTTGGGTATTGAAAAAAGATTATGAACCAGTCTATAAGATTCAGAAGTTAGTTTCTCTAAAGAATAATGTATGATAAACTACAAATAGTTGTAATTATTGTGTTTGGAGGAAATGAAATGAAAAAAATAATACTGAGCTTTTTAGTATTTGGGGCAGTAGTTAGTCTTGCAGCGTGTAATTCAAGTGAAGATAAAGCAAACATCTTATCATCAACAAAAGAAACAAGTACAATTGTAAGTACAGTTGATTCTTCTGCTAAAGAAGATGAGAAAATGAGAGAAATGGAAAGAGATCTTGAAGAAAAAGGAGTAATATTTAAGGTGTTTGGTTCTCATGGTTATCTGTATTTTAATCGGGAAAAAAGCATAGATTATGACTACTTTGAGATGAGATTTCTTTTTAGCGAAAAGACTGATAAAATTATTAGAACTATACTTGAACTGAAAGGAAATATAGATGGTGAAAAAAAAGATTTATTATACTTTGACATAAGCCAAGGAAGAATTGTTGAAGCTGCATATTCTAATACTAATATTAATGAACTGGCAGAAGTTCTTGAAAGTCTTGGTTACTCTGATAAAGAAATATTGGAATTCGCTCAATGGTATTACGATAATAACAAGTAATTGTATAAAGAACAGGAATATTATTCTCCTGTTCTTTTTCAATGACCCGAATTATATACCGTCTATTAGTTCCTAGCTATTTGGCTTCCGGCGGGTTGGCGAGTATTTTTAAGAAAAGAGGAACTGATACAGTACCTGCTATGCTGACACCGGGCGAGTTTGTACAACGAAAAGCAGCGGTAAATACCTTTGGGCTTGATTTTATGAAGCGTGTGAATAGTCTTGATGTCCGTGGCGCATTCAATGCGCTGACAGGCAGATTTAATACATCAGGAATGCTAACACCTGCTGTTTCAAGTATTGTGAATAATGTCAATCACACAACAAACAATGCGAATCGGGTAACGCAAAATGTTGTGGGAGGAAATCCAGATTATATGATGAAACGAGCAAGTCGGTATTTGAGATAAAAAGATAGACACATCAGTAAAGAAAATTATTAAGTGAAGTACAAATAGAAGAATAAAAAATACTTGTTGAAAATTCAATTCCTCAAATCTTTAAATTGTGATAAACTACAAATAGTTACGTTTTATAATGGTTGGAGGAGAACAAAATGAAAAAAATAGGATTATTTATATTGGCAATGGTCACTGTGTTAAGTTTCGCAGGTTGTGGTTCGTCAGAAGATAAAGATGGAGCAGCAGTATCAACGAAACAAAGTACTGAAGATAAAGCTGCTAACGAAACAAAAAAGATGGAAGCCATGCAAAAAGATTTAGAAGATAAGGGAGTTGAAATTGTCTTTGTTAATTTAGAAGATTATGGTTCTGTCCACCATATAACTTTTAGTAGAGAAAAAAGTATAGACTATGATTACTTTGAATTGGATTTAGTGTTTGACATTGAAAGTAATGAAATTTTTGATATCAGACTTTATTTGAAAGGCAATATAGATGGTGAAAAAAAGGATACTTTATATTATGAATTAAGTATGGGAAGAATTGTTGAGGATCCACATCTCAATACAGATATCAATGCATTAGCAGAAGTATTGGAAAGTTTGGATTACTCAGATCAAGAAATGTTAGAGTTTGCCCAATGGTATCATGGAAATAATTAGAAAATATTTTTTTGAGAACAAGAGTCTATTTTTGATTCTTGTTCTTTATTCTTCCCAAAATTGTATTTTTAAATCTATTGTTTACAGGTAGCAGCTAATATAGACTATCTGTGTGTGTTTTTGAAAGGTGTAAGCTTATAACTATTATTTCTATTCATTTTCATCAAAAATAGTTTTCTCCAACCAAATGTTTTGTGATAAACTACAAATAGTTGTGATTATTATATTTGGAGGAGAAAAAAATGAAAAAAATTTGGGTACTATGCATATTATCAGTCGCAGTAATTGGTTTAGTAGGTTGTGGAACAGTAAGCAATAGCACTTCAGGTGGAAAAACATCAACAGAGCAAAAATCAAATAAAGAGTATGAGCAAATGGAAGAAGAGTTAGGAGAAAAAGGTGTTGAGATTGAATTAAGTAAGGAGTATAGCGATTTGACCCTTACTAGAGAAAAAAGCATCGACTATGATTATTTTGAAATGCTTTTTGAGTTTGATGGTGAGACAAAGGAACTTTATAAGGTTGTTCTGCAACTTAAAGGAAACATTGATGGAGAGCTCAAAGATCGGCTCTTCTTTGAAATAAGCAAAGGACGAATGGTTGAATCCACAGTTAACAGTAATTCGAATATTGATGCATTAGCTGAAGTATTAGATAGTTTAGGCTATGATGACAAAAAAATGTTGGGATTTGCCCAATGGTACTACTACAACAACAAATAATTGCATAAGGAACAGGAGCTAATTAGGCTCTTGTTCTTTTAATATAACCCAAAATAATATATCTTCTAAGGAGAAAACGATGTTAAGCTAGATGTAGTTATTTGATTTAGGAGGAGATAAAATGAAAAAATTAGCGTTAAGTTTGTTAGTATTCGGAGTATTTTTGGGGTTATCTGGTTGTGGATCAAATGCAAACGAAGGTGGAAGAATATCGTCTAATTCAGTTGAAGAAAGTACAACAGATTCATCTGGTAAAGAAGATAAAAATATGGAAGCCATGGAAGAGGATTTGAAGGAAAATGGTGTGAAAATTAGTTATCATAAGAAAAATCTAACTTTTATCAGAGAAAAAGGCATAGATTATGATTATTTTCAATTGATGATTAAATTTGATAGTAAATCAAATGAAATATACGAAATGACTCTTCGACTTAAAGGAAATATTGATGGAAAAGAAAAAGATACTCTATTCTATAATGAAAGCAGTGGTAGAATTGTAGAATCAACTGCTTGGAATACTGACATAAATGCTATTGCTAAAACCCTTGAAAGCTTAAATTATTCGGATAAAGAGATATTGGAATTTGCGCCTTGGTATTACGAAAAGAATATGTAAAATCAGAATAAGAGCTAATTCAAGCTCTTGTTCTTTTTATATATCCAAAATTGTATATCTTCCAAAGAACAAACTATGATAAACTACAAATAGTTGTGATTATTGTATTTGGAGGAAATGAAATGAAAAAAATAATACTGAGCTTTTTAGTATTTGGGGCAGTAGTTAGTCTTGCAGCGTGTAATTCAAGTGAGAATAAAATGGAGGACTCATCAACGACAGTTTCTTTAGAAACGGTCACTGAGGATACTTCAATTGAAGTAGAAACAGAAAAAGAAGATGAAATGAAAAAGCTGGAAGATTCGTTAGGTGAGGAAAGTGTAGAGGTTATTTATGATCGTGGAGAACTAACCTTTACTAGGGAGAAGGGGGTTGACTGCGAATATTTTAAGATGACTTTTCTATTTAGTGATAGTCCATTAGAAATTTTTGATATTGAATTACAATTAAAAGGTAATATTGATGGAGAAAAAAAGGACCTATTGCATTTTAATGTGAGTAATGGAAGGATTGTAGAGAAAGAATACAGAGCTACGGATATTGTTGCACTTGCTGAAGTTCTTGAAAGTATAGAATACTCTGATAAAGAGCTTGTTGAATTTGCTTGGTGGTATTTCGAAAACAACAAATAATTCATTAATTAAAGGCAAGAGAAAAAACATCTCTTGTTCTTTTAATATAACCCAAAATAATATATCTTCTAAGGAGAAAACTATGTTAAGCTAGACGTAGTTATTTAATTTAGGAGGAAACAAAATGAAAAAATTAGTGTTAACTTTATTAGTATTTGGGATATTTTTTGGATTATCTGGATGTGGGGCAACTGCAAATGATGATGGAAAAACGTCATCCAGTTCAGTTAAAGAAAGCACAGTAAATTCTTCTGATGAAGAAGATAAAGAAATGGAAGCTATGGAAGTTGAGTTGAAAGAACAAGGGGTTGAAATGAGAATAAGTAAAAGACTTGGTGGTCTCATCCTATCAAGAGAAAAAAGTATAGATTATGATTATTTTGAAATGTCATTTTATTTTAATAGCAAGACTGAGGATTTTGTGTATATTATGTTGGAACTGAAGGGAAATATTGACGGAAAGAAGAAGGACTTGTTATACTATGATGAGAGTGGTGGAAGACTAGTAGAAGAGGATTCTCGGAATACAGATATCACAAAAATTGCAGAAGTTCTTGAAAGCCTAAATTATTCTGACCAGGAAATGTTAGAATTTGCCCAATGGTACTATGAAAACAACAAATAAGTATTCTACGAAGAACAGGAGATAATGAGTCTCTTGTTTTTTTGTATAGTTCAAATTCCAAAATTGTATATCTTCCAAAGAACAAACTATGATAAACTACAAATAGTTGTAATTATTGTGTTTGGAGGAAATGAAATGAAAAAAATAATTCTGGGAATTTTGACTTTGGGAGTAATGATAAGTCTTGCAGCCTGTAGTTCAAGCGAAGAAAAAACAAATACGTCATCATCTGTAAAACAGTTGGA
Organism: Enterococcus sp. BWB1-3; assembly: GCF_016745275.1. GTDB lineage: Bacteria > Bacillota > Bacilli > Lactobacillales > Enterococcaceae > Enterococcus_L. Next base: position 73,856 of record NZ_JADOEP010000002.1, on the reverse strand, counting down.
TGAATCAAGTACGATTGATTCTGCTGCTGAAGAGGAAAAAAAAATGAAGGAAGTAGAAGAAGGGCTTGAAGCAAGAGGGGTTGTTGTCGCCAGATATAATGGCTTTTTAAAGTTGTCTAGAGAAAAAGGAATTGATTATGATTATTTCAATATGAATTTCGTTATTAGCAGTAAAAAAAATGAAATTTTTGAAATTATTCTCATTCTTAAAGGAAATATAGATGGTGAGGAAAAAGACGGTCTATATTATAGAGTAAGTCAAAATAGGATTGTGGAAGCTCCTTATTCAAATACAGATATTACAGCTATGGCTGAAGTACTTGAAAGTTTGGGCTATTCAGATCAGGAGCTTGTAGAGTTTGCATTGTGGTATTACGAAAATAATAAATAATGGATGAAGAACAGGAGATAGCCAGTCTCTTGTTTTTTTATTGTTATCTTGCAATAAGAAAATTCCATCCAATCTAGGAACTATGGCATCTAAGTTGGCAAATATTGGCATTGCGATTGGCGGCATGAGTGTTTTAGTCGGAGTCGTTGGAGCATTAGTGGCTTCTGGAATAGGCGCATTAATTGCTGGAGCAGGGCTGGCAACAATTTATCTGGTAGCTGAAGAATTAATTCACATGTCAGAGGCAATTAAAGAGATGGATCAAAATGTACCAGAAGAGATGACTGGAGTAAAAGAAAAGATTGAAGGCATTGCCGAAGCTGTAGGCTATTTCACAGCAGCCGATCTTGGCGGGGTTCTGGACTTATTAGAAAATGCAGTCGGAGCTTTAAATACCGCAGTAGCAGCTGAAGGAATCAAGAAGCTGGTAGAAGTTGGACTGGAATTAGAGAAGCTTGATGGAATCACTATACCAGAAGATGTAGAAGCGAAAATTAATGAAATACAAGGCGTATTTAAGTATTTGCAAAAAGGTGTTGGCTTTATTAAAGAATTCAGCCAGAGTATCAACGGTGGTAAAGTAGATACGAATATTGGTGAGGATGCAGCCAGAGCAATTGGTAATTTGGCATCTGTAGCTAAATCGATCAAAGAGCTGGATAAGTTCAATATAAAAGATCCGCAAGTTGTTGAAGAGAAAATCAAAATGCTTCAAGATACTTTCCAACATTTCACTAAAACTAAGGGTTTGTGGGCTGATATTGCTAATTTCTTTGATGGCGGAGATATTGATGCTGATATTGCGAAAGAGGCTGCCAACTATGTGACTAATTTAGTAAAAATTGCTGATCAGCTTGCAAAAATTGAAAAGACAACCTTGAATTATGGAATGGTTTTGTCGAAACTTCAAGTTATCCAAGATGTGATCAAGAGTTTTGATAGTTTTGATGTTACCATGAGAATGGATAATCAAATTTTGACAGATACGGTGAGTAAATCTAATTTACTAAGTCAACTTGTGGAACATTTGGAAACGATTATGAATTTCAAATTTGATGCGGGTGCTGTAGGTAGATTCAAAGTTACTGTTCAAAGTATCAAGGATGCTATAGAAGAGATCATGAGTACAGATTTTACTCCAAGAGATGAAAATGGTGCTCGAAAAGAAATGCCTGATTGGACATGGGCAATGGAGAGGGATATTCAACAGGCAATTGATAAATTGATCCAACTGAATGCTATGGCAGAACAGCTTAAAATAGCTTTAGATTATACTTTTGATGAAAATACATTCGGACTATTTAAAGGTCGAATGGAATTGATGAAAAACTCCATTTATGATGTCTTGACAACAGATTTTTCTCCAACCAATGAGGATGGCAGTGCAGTTTCATTTGAGTCTTGGGATATATTGACCTCTGCAATAACAGATGCTGTTGGTAAGCTAACACAATTGAATGCAATGGCTAAACAGCTTGAGACAGCATTAACATTCAAATTTCCAGAAAATATGGTCGCTCAATTAAGCGGAACATTGACTAAACTACAAACAGGTGTACAGATGGTAAGCTCCTTCCAGTTGGATGGAGCGGGTGTCAGCATAGCAGGTACTGGAACAACAGAGACTGAAGAAGGATTCCAACTTCCATATCTAAATAGCTTACAGTCGCCAGGGAATACTTCTATTGGAACAAATGCTAATCAGAATCAGACGCAAGGATCAGGGGATACAGGTTTTGAAGATGCAGTTAATGAAGCAAAGTTGAAAATTGAAAAAATCAATGGACTAACTCAAAACATTAATGATATTAAAGTAATAGAAGAAGACGTACTAGCTACAAAGTTATCAGCACTTGGTTTAGCTTTAACTCAAATCAGAGAGTTTTTAACGAATGAGTCAGTAGTTAGTGAAGCAGGAGACATAACAAGCAGTACAGCAACTTTTACAACAATGATGGATACTCTAGAAAAATTATTACCAAGGTTTGAGTCATTTGGTACGAAATTTGCCAATCACTTACTTACTCCATATACTACTTTAAATCCTGCTGGAACAATTACTACAGATTTTGCTACACTTATTACAACTCTTGAAGGACATGAAGGCACTTTTGAAACAATAGGGTTGAATTATACAACTAATCTAACGGAAGGACTTATCAATGCGATAAAGAGCATACCGACTGAAATAAATAATATAGTCGATGGGTTTAGTACAAAGAATTCCAGTACAATAACAAGTTTTAGAAATATAGGGGCTGAGCTGGGGAATGCTATAGTTACAGGATTTTCATCAGCTGTTGAGGGATTATATATTAAAGCTGGGAGTTCTAATAATAATGAATCCAGGATTCTAGATATAGGTAGTTTCCAGACTGGAGGAATAGTTCCCAAATATCTTGCTACTGGCGGATTAGCTAGTATCTTCAAGAAAAAGGGAACTGATACCATACCAGCGATGTTAACACCAGGAGAGTTTGTACAACGGAAAGCAGCTGTACAAACATTTGGTCTTGATTTTATGAATCGTATAAATAATCTTGATGTACGTGGGGTTTTTGCTACATTAACAGGGAGGTTTAGCACTCAGTCTATGCTGATTCCAGCAGTTTCTAATGTCGTGAACAATATCAATCACACCACAAATAATGCAAATCGGGTAACACAAAATGTAGTCAGTGGTAATCCAGACTATATGATGAAACGAGCCAGTCGATATTTGAGATAGTGAGGGATTGAAAAAAATTCTAAATATTTTGTAAAAAAATAGACAAAATCAGGAAGTGAGTTTCTCCTAATGACAAACTATGATAAACTACAAATAGTTGTGATTATTATATTTGGAGGAAATGAAATGAAGAAAATAATGTTAGGCTTTTTAACGTTGGGATTGATGATAGGTCTTGCTGCATGCAATTCTAGTGGGGGAAAAACAAGTGCCCCCTCATCGGTAAATGAAACAAGTGAAACGAGTACAGTTGATAGTGTAAAAAATTCTTCCGCTATAAAAGACGATAATATGGAACAATTAGAAAAAAAACTATTAGATAGAGGAGTTGAAGTTAGATATAATAAAGTGTATTTATATTTGAACAGGGAAAAGGGAATAGATTATGAGTATTTCGAAATGGCTTTTCAGTTTGATACGAAAGCAAATGAGATTTATGAAATTACACTTCAACTTAGAGGGAATATAGATGGAGAAGATAAAGACACACTTTTTTACGATGTAAAAACTGGAAGGATAGTTGAATCAACAGCATGGAATACTGATATTAGCGCTATAGCTGAAGTACTCGAAAGTTTAGGATGTTCAGATCAGGAACTTGTCGAATTTGCCCAATGGTACTATGAAAACAACAAATAAGTATTCTACGAAGAACAGGAGATAATGAGTCTCTTGTTTTTTTGTATAGTTCAAATTCCAAAATTGTATATCTTCCAAAGAACAAACTATGATAAACTACAAATAGTTGTGATTATTGTATTTGGAGGAAATGAAATGAAGAAAATGATGTTAATAATATTAGCTGTAGGACTAACGGTAGGACTTTCAGCTTGCGGATCGAATGGAGAAAAAACTTCAGCTTCAACAACTGAACAAAGTACAAAAGAGAGTACGGAAGATAGTTCTGCAAAAGAAGATGAGAAGGTGAGAGATATGGCAGAAGACCTTGAAGAAAAAGGTGTAAGTTTTAGAATAAATAGTGTTAATGATAATTTAGAATTGACCAGAGAAAAAGGAATAGACTATGAATATTTTAAATTGAATATTGATTTTAGGAGTAATGGTGGTGAGATTCGTGAAATTATATTACAATTGAGGGGCAATATAGATGGAGAGGACAAAGATATGCTATTCTATGATGTTAAAAGTGGAAGAATTGTAGAATCTGCAGCATGGAATACAGATATCAATGCTATTGCTGATGTTTTAGAAAGTTTAGATTACTCTGATCAAGAATTAATTGAGTTTGCCCAATGGTATCATGGAAATAATTAAAAAATATTTTTTTGAGAACAAGGGTCTATTTTTGATTCTTGTTCTTTATTCTCCCCAAAATTGTATTTTTAAATCTATTGTTTACAGGTAGCAGCTAATATAGACTTTCTGTGTGTTTTTTTGAAAGGTGTAAGCTTATAACTATTACTTCTATTCATTTTCATCAAAAATAGTTTCCTCCGACCAAATAAACTATGATAAACTACAAATAGTTGTAATTATTGTGTTTGGAGGAAATGAAATGAAAAAAATAATACTGAGCTTTTTAGTATTTGGGGCAGTAGTTAGTCTTGCAGCGTGTAATTCAAGTGAAGATAAAACTGATATCTCATCTTCTACGAATGAAACAGCTATAACGAGTACTATTGAGAGTACAGAAGATTCTTCTTCTATAGAGGATAAGAAAATGGAAGACATGGCGGCTGATTTAGAAGAAAAAGGGGTCAAAGTAGCTAGATTTAGCGATTTTTTGAAGTTAAATAGAGAAAAAGGAATAGATTATGATTATTTTGATATGACTATCATTATTGATTCTAAGAATAAAGAAATACTAGAAATTACTCTTACTCTTAAAGGAAATATAGATGGAAAAGAAAAGGATAGTTTGTATTATAGAATAAGCCAAAATAGGATTGTGGAAGCTCCATATTCAAATACAGATATTACAGCTATGGCTAAAGTACTTGAAAGTCTAGGATATTCAGATCAGGAATTTGTAGAGTTTGCATTGTGGTACTACGAAAATAATAAATAATGGATGAAGAACAGGAGATAAGGAGTCTCTTGTTTTTTTGTATAGTTCAAATTCCCAAATTGTATATCTTCCAAAGAACAAACTAGGTGAAGAAAGTGTAGAGGTTATTTATGATCGCAGAGAACTAACCTTTACTAGGGAGAAGGGGATTGACTGTGAATATTTTAAGATGACTTTTCTATTTAGTGATAGTCCATTAGAAATTTTAGATATTGAATTATAATTAAAAAGTAATATTGTTGCTCTTGCTGAAGTTCTTGAAAGTATAGAATACTCTGATAAAGAGCTTGTTGAATTTGCTTGGTGGTATTTCGAAAACAACAAATAATTCATTAATTAAAGGCAAGAGAAAAAAAATCTCTTGTTCTTTTAATATAACCCAAAATAATATATCTTCTAAGGAGAAAACTATGTTAAGCTAGACGTAGTTATTTGATTTAGGAGGAGATAAAATGAAAAAATTAGCGTTAAGTTTGTTAGTATTCGGAGTATTTTTGGGGATATCTGGTTGTGGATCAAATGCAAACGAAGGTGGAAAAATATCATCTAATTCGGTTGAAGAAAGTACAACAGATTCATCTGATAAAGAAGATAAAAAGATGGAAGCCATGGAAGAGGATTTGAAGGAAAATGGTGTGAAAATTAGTTATCATAAGAAAAATCTAACTTTTATCAGAGAAAAAGGTATAGATTATGATTATTTTCAATTGATGATTAAATTTGATAGTAAATCAAATGAAATATACGAAATGACTCTTCGACTTAAAGGAAATATTGATGGAAAAGAAAAAGATACTCTATTCTATAATGAAAGCAGTGGTAGAATTGTAGAATCAACTGCTTGGAATACTGACATAAATGCTATTGCTAAAACCCTTGAAAGCTTAAATTACTCGGATAAAGAGATATTGGAATTTGCGCATTGGTATTACGAAAAGAATATGTAAAATCAGAATAAGAGCTAATTCAAGCTCTTGTTCTTTTTATATATCCAAAATTGTATATCTTCCAAAGAACAAACTATGATAAACTACAAATAGTTGTGATTATTGTATTTGGAGGAAATGAAATGAAGAAAATGATGTTAACAATATTAGCTGTAGGACTAACGATAGGACTTTCAGCTTGTGGGGCAGAGGGGTCAAAAACAGAGAAATCGTCTTTAACAACAGAACAAAGTACAAAAGAGAGTACTGAAAATAGCTCTGCCAAGGAAGAAAAAAGAATGGAAGAAATGAAAACTAACCTAGATGAAAAAGGTGTTGAAATTGACTACAATGAGTATGGGGATTATTGGGTATTTACTAGGGAAAAGAGCATAGATTACGATTATTTTTTGATGAGGTTCACATTTAGTGAAAATAAAGTTTACAAAGTTGGACTAGAGTTAAAAGGGAATATTGATGGAGAAGCAAAGGATACGTTGTATTACATGGTCAGCAAAGGAAGAATGACAGAGTCACCTATCGATAATACAGATATTGATGCTTTAGCAGAAGTTTTGGAAAGTATAGACTACTCAGATCAAGAAATGTTAGAGTTTGCTCAATGGTGTTATGATAAAAAATAGTTGAATCAAATTTATATGATACTGATATTACAAAAATTGCTAAAATCCTTGAAAGCTTAAATTTTTCAGATCAAGAAATATTGGAATTCGCCAAATGGTACTACGAAAAGAATATGTAAAATCAGAACAAGAGCCCATCCAAGCTCTTGTTTTTTTGTCGGCTAAAATTGGGTAGCTTCCAATTTTTACCATAGGAACAAAAGGCTGATAAATGATTAAATTTGGTGAATTTTCCTGATTTTTCAATAAATAAAATAGCTGCTTTTTTAAGAAAGAGGGATCAGTCTTTCGATTACAAGTTCTACGACTCAAGGAGCAGATAATCCAACCGCTCAATCCATCATGTATATTTTCTCAAAGAATTTGAGGAAATACCAATAAAAATAACACAGGTTCATAAGGTTCTCCTCCAACAATCGGAAGATTAAAACCTTAAATATAATATACAAGGAGGGCGATTATGACAATACTAACGAGGAAATATATTCAGTTCAATGATCTGGTGATTGATAATTATGATATGCTGCAGTCGGCGGATTTGAGCGGCAGTTTTAAAGCGACCACGGCTGATTACAGTCATGGGCATGGAAGCTATGCTGTGTTTAAAGCACGCCAGCATCTTTCGGCAGAGCAGTCATTAAGTATGTCATTGAAGCTGGATATGAGAAAAATAAGCTGTGAACAACAAAAGTTTTATAAGGACTATATCTTTCTGAATATACTGAAGCCGGGCAAGCTCTGGGCAATTGAAGGAGAACAGCTTTTATGGACAAATGCTTTTGTCAAAGATTTTAGTGAGACATATGCAGTGGAAAAGTACAGTGTCACTATTGATATTGATCTGGTTCTTTATGAAGGAATATGGCACAAAGCTGATCCGAGAAAAGTATTTTTGCAGCCGTATCAGGCCTGTAATTTTGTGGAATGTCTGGATTTCAGAGAAGAGGATGAGTGTACAGATTGCTGTGTTTCTTGCGTGAAGCCAATGAAGCAGTCCTGTGCAAAGTGTCTTTGTGAGTGTGATTTTCTGTCAGAGGAGTTTTCTCTCTGTGGTTTAAAGAGGGAAATTACCCAACACTTTTACAGTCAGTGCGGAGATAGCTACAAAATAATCTACAATTGTGAAGCCGGAAAGAAAATCTGGGGTGAAGAAAAAATGCTGGGGCATAAAATCTGTAAGTCAGACAGCTGTAAAAATATTATTGCCGGGCAGTTTTACAGTCATACACTCGTAGATACTGAAAATATCATCATTACGTTAATTGGTTCAATGAAGGACCCGTTAATTACATTAAATGGAAATACGATGCAGATTTTAGGCGAGTACACTGGCAAATTAACATTGACAGCCAGCGGAGAAATCTACTATTTGGAAGATGAATGCTGCAAAGTAATGGTGATTGATATTAATAACTTGATAATTCCGGAAGGTTCAACCTTTGGCTTTACTGTTCATCAGGGAACAAACGGAATCATCGTGGAAACAAACAATTGCTGCGATATGACTTGTATTTATGTAAAAGAGGATAATGTAACAATTTAAATGAGAGAAGAAGGGCATAAACTGCGAATTGGTTTATGCTCTTCTTTGTAGCATTAGGATGAAATTAATTTAGTAAAAAAACTAGAAGGAGTTGGAATAAATGGCTGATTATTGTTTAGCTTGTGAGAATTTAAAAGAATATGCACCAAATTTTGTTGTTAATGGTATTACAGAAAAGGAATGCAGCAGTCTCCATAACAATATGGGATTGAATCCGGAGTTGGCAGTTCTTCATGAAAACTGCGAAGACTTAAATGATATGCTGGACTGTCTGATCGGCGCACTACAGGAAAAACTGCCGAGCTATGATGTCTGTGACTGGAAAGAGTATACAGATGAGCTGATGAGTAATATTTACAATTTACAAAAGGCGATTATCTGCAGTGAATGCGGTTTGTGGGAAGCTCTGGAACAAGCCAGTTATGTGGGAACAGCAACGCTTTGGACAACAGAAAGTACCTCTATGGGAGGAGAAAACATAGACCTGACTCCTGCATTTAATCGAATGACGCAACAAAGTAATATGCCGGAGGGGGTTTTTAGTAGAACCGCTGATTTTAAGGGAATTGTGGTGAACAACATTACTGAAGTTCCGCTACTGATTAATTCGACCTTTAACTGTTCCATTGATACGGATCAAGTTCTTTCAGCAACGTATATCGTTATCACGAAAGATGGGAATAAAATCGGTCAGACACCGTTTATCGCACCAGTGACGTATGATCAGCAGGTAGCTGCTGAGGCATTTATTTTGGAACCGGGACAATCTGTGACGATGAGATATTACATGCGGATTGGTGCAGCCAATACAGCGTTTATCCCAATCTTTGGCGGAACAGGCAATATAAGCTGTGTTCTCGCTGCAGATGATCCATCTGATCCAGCTAATCAGCGAAGCTATTTTAACGTTTCTGCAACAAGTATTATGAGACAAAAAACCTCTGTACAATAATCTCAATAGTTAGTAGGTGAAAAAAATGGCAAGTATTGAAACAATGATTAACTGGATGGATCAGCGAAAAGGGAAAGTTTCCTACAGTATGGCAGCCAGATTGGGACCAAACAGCTATGACTGCAGCTCTGCTGTTTATTTTGCATTGATTGCCGGCGGTTTTCTTGCTGCCGGTACAATGGGAAATACAGATTCTCTGTTTGGTCATCTGGAAAATGCCGGTTGGCAAAGTGCGAATACGCCGCAGCGAGGAGATATTTTTATCTGGGGAATTCGCGGTGCCTCTGGTGGAGCGGCAGGGCATACAGGAATTTTTATAGATAACAGTACCATCATTCACTGCAATACAGATGGAATTACGGTGGACAATTATTCTGGCAGCCTGAGTTACAACCATAACCCGCCGGCGGTTATTTACAGGAATGCATCAGGAGCAAGCGGAACGCCTAATTTAACAACAGATGAAGAACGGCGGGCCTGGTCAATCGCACAAATCCTAAATAAAGCGGGCTATAATAAAATGGCGATTGCCGGTATCCTTGGAAATATTGATGTTGAAACAGCGTCCAGCATGAATCCGGATACTGATCAAATGGCCGGCGGACCAGCGTATGGTCTGGTGCAATGGGACGGTTCAGCATATCCTCTTGTAGGTGGAGCAACTTGGAATGGTCGTGAATACGTTCAGTGCCTGCTCAGTCATGCCGGAATCGCAGGGGATTACCGAAATGCTGAGGTTCAAACTCGGCTAATTGACTGGTGCATGTTTAATGGTCAGTGGATTGGTGCGGTAGAACCAAAATCAGTCGAAGGGTTTAAAAATGTCGGAGATGTGGAACAGGCTGCATTTGCTTTTCTGAAAAATTTTGAACGTGCAGGGACCGAGCATCAGCAAAGAAGAATCGAAGCGGCCAATCGCTGGTACAGCTTTTTAATGGATTTGCCTTCTGATTTTGATGAATTGGAAAGCTTTGAAACAATGACTAATGTTGGCTCTTTGGACTTTCTGGGGATTAAGGCAGGAAAAATTTATGCGTCCGGCTGGCATTTCAGTTCGGACAAGGGAACTGAATATATTGCGTGTATTAATGCAGAAACAGATGAGGAGCTGGACAGGGTGGAAGCACCGACGATTGATCGTCCGGATGTGAAAGAAGCCTATCCAAATGTCATTGGAGTGGAAAAATCAGGCTTTAGTGTGACCTTTGAAGTACCGAATGAAACAGCTGTGTACATTAAAGGAATACGGACAAATGGCTCGGCAACAGATGAACTGATTTTTGACAAGATTATTATTTATGAGCAGGCATTTGACATAGAAATTGATCCCTTTGCACGCGGGAATACAACGTTCTTTTTTGAAATACTGGAAGGCGGCAAGGTGGTTAAGCGGGGAACAAAGATTTTAAATACCCTAAGCTGGAGCAATGAGCTGATGTATGTTCCTTCCACTCAGATTACGTTGCCTATTGAATATATCGAATGGATCAATGGACGTGAAGAAATGAAGCTGTATATTAACAATAAAGTGTTTCATGGTATCGTTACAGGATATAGTCTGGATAAAATCAATGAAACGCTGGATGTGGATCTTACTCATGTGATTTCTGAATGGGAATACAGACAGGTTTCCACGAATTTGGCGGCTAAAAACAGAACCGTCAATGATATCTACAGTACGTTGGATTTTCGTTATCCTGGCTGGAATATGAATTATCTGCAGAACACTGCGACTCGTGTCATTGATTATGTCTACAGTCGGCAGGATAAACTGGCGGGGCTCACAAAAACGTGTGAGCTGACGCCTGATTTGTTTTGGCGGGTAGGGTTTCAATTTGGCAGAGCATTGGAGATTGGGACATTTGGAGAACAGAAGCCGTATATTTTTTCCACAAAGCCAACAGGCAGACAGAACATCCGCATTCTTACTGAACCTTCGATTACCCATGATTTTGGGAATGTGATTAATGTTGTGACTGTCTATGGAGAAAAATCGGATTCTGGTATGTCCAGTATGAGTCTTCGGGAAATTTATGAGGAAGAAGGCGCTCAGGACCCAAATTTTCCAGTGTATATTTTGAGAAATACCATTAATAATGAGCGAGGGTATGACTATATCAGGTTTACCAAGCTGGCGCCTAATGATGAGATTGAATATACAGTGATTGATACCGAGAGTATCGCATTGGAATCTGGCAAAGTAATTGAGGGCTCATTTGGGTTTAATGATCTGGCTCCATTTAATACTGATGGCGAAGAAATTACTGATGAAGATCGTGCCAAAGCTGCAAAAATGGCGTATGATGCGGCAGTGAATAAACTGAAGCAATCCCGCCGTTCTTATAAAATTGAACTTGAAGTGGAGGAATTGCCCGCTGATTTAAACGTTGGGGATAGAGTCCGGCTGTTTTATGATAATCAGCAGCTGATTCTTGAAGAATGCTCAAGTTATATGAAGAAGATATTGAAAATGGATGATTGGTATTATCTGACAGGAATCAGTTATCAGATGGATCAAAGCGGCATGGAAACCAACACAGTGACGCTGGAGAAATACCTGAAAATTGACAGGGAGAGTGATCAGCAATGAATATGACGTATGATAGAGCCCTTAATCAGCTAGCTGAACGTGTGGGTGATCGAACAGCTGAAAGCAGACAAAATCAGTTTCAGCGGAGAAATCAGGTGGTGGATGTTTACGGCATGGAATTTACGCGGCAGGGTGATACCAATCATCCTGCTTCTTTTTATATCTCTGTCAGTCCGGATCTGATTTATTACGAACGATTTGAGTTCAAAATTATTATTCAGCCTTTTGCAATGCCGATTGGCGGCGGGGGTGCGACTGGTTCAACCGCTGTACAGGTGAAAGATACGGGCTTAACAGTGAATCAAAACACCATTTCACCTAATCCGCACAGTCATTCAACCGTTCCGCATAATCATTCGCTGGATGCAGGTATTTCAATGTTTACAAGCAGTGTCTCTGATTTTGAAATTTGGGTTGAGGGAATTAATTTAACTCCTTATTTTCAGGCAGTCTATCCCGAATCATGGATTGATGGGGAAGGTGTTTATCCAAGTGATGGACTGACGAATTTTGATCTTCTTAAAATAGCCGGTTATTTACCTGCCTGGCAGAGGGGAAAAATTCTTGCGACCGGCTACAAAAAAGTAGAATTGAAAGGACAGGGGGTATTTAATGCGACACTTGTCAATTATTTAAAATACTCCCATGTAAACAGGTGATGGAATGAACAGATATGAGGAAAAAGCCGGAAAGATGAAGGATCACTTGACCGCTCATCCGAAAGATTATCAGACGGTCATCCAGCTGTTTAAGATGGAAAGTGAAGCAATTGCATATGAACAAAGGCAGAAACAGCTGTTAATGCAGCGTGAAATTGCCAGATACAGGAAGGCTGGTGAAACCAATGGAAAATAAGCACAGCACAGATGGGATTGCAGAAGATATTATCCGCAGCCTTGTGCAGATTGCCAGTGCGGAGATGCACACGAAGACATTACTGGAAAAACGGATTTCGGAATTGGAAAACGGACTTATTGCGCTTGAGAAGGAAGAAATTCTGGAGCAGCAGTTTGTCAAAATCAGTGAATTGAAAGAAGAAATTCAGATACTTGCGACACTTCGTCGTGAGGACATGTTGTATTTATTTAATCTGTATGGGGCGGTTGGCGATAAAGAGCAGTGGTGCATAATGAAGCATTTGGGAATTGCTATGATGACGGCGTTTGAAGCTTGGCAGGCGAGTGACGAGGATGAATCGCTGCTATCCGGTTATTTAACTAAGAATAATTTGTTTATCCGTTCAGTCGCCAAATTTTTAGGTGTGGAAGTGACGGAGTGTGCTGCTTGTTTTGCGGATATTCTGAAGGAACGACCATTGATTTTAGTGTAAAAAATAAGAAGAAGCCGAAAGTTCTTGAATGAGTAGAAGGAAGAAGTTAATGATGGTAAAACCAGTAATATGTGATTTAAATTCGAAAAATCCGGTGCTGCCTGAATATTGTGAGGATGGTTACTGGGAGGTACCTGTAACCAGTTTGGCAGAAGTTAAAGAAGTCAACCGTGACCACGCATATATTTCACCGGACGAATCTATCTGGGTTCTAAATCATGAAGGAAACGGAATGATTTAGTTGAATGGAGGTGGAAGCGGAAGCGGTCAGCCAACACTCATCCGAAACAATGACGGGTATATTAAGATTTCAGGAAGCGGCACACATAATGTTCAGGTAAATCTTGATCGGACGGAACTGGAAGCAGATTTAGGCATCGAAGAATTGAAAGCTGAATTTGATGAGCATCTTAGTGATTCTAGTGTGCATATAACAGATGAGAAAAAAGCAGAATGGGATCTTAAGCAGGAAAAATTGAATGCAGGAGAAAATAATATCATTTCAGGAAATATTATTTCAGCTGCCGATAGTCAGAAAGTAACTACTCACATGAATAATGAAGAAAGCCATGTAACTGCAGCGGATAAAGCAGCCTGGAATGGAAAACAGGAGGTTTTAACTGCTGGCGACTATATTATTATTGTCGATGATACGATATCCGCTAATCTTTCCTCCAAACAGGATCAGCTAGTTTCTGGCTCGGATATTAAAATAATTAACGGTCAACGCCTGTTGGGCAGCAGGAATCTAACGATAGGAGGCAGGGGTTCGGAATATCTGGATAAGTCAGAGACAGTTACCTTTGAAAGTACTGCCTACTTTTCAACACAGGATAAAAATATTATTAAGCAGGGACGAACAGTATTTTTTTATGTGAATTTAGTTAGTCAGCAGGCCTTCTCCTTTAGCAGAAATGCCCGCTTTAAAATCGGTGAAATTTCGAACCCTGAACTTTTTCCAGTAGTAAGAATGGCTGTAAATATAGTAACTGAAAATCTAAGTACGGTAATTTATGCCAATACAGCGGTTATTATTGAAACAAATGGAGAGATCATGTTGGTAAACACTTCTGATGTGTCGACTGGTCCGACCTACAATTTTAGAGTCGGCAATACGCACTTTATCAGTATGACGTATGTAACGGCGTAAGAGCTGAAGCTCAGCAAACAAGTTTAGAAAGGAAGAAAAAAGAATGAAGAGACCAGTAATATGTGATTCAACGAAGCAAAGCCCCGTGTTACCGGAGTTTTGTGACGAAGGCTATTGGGAAGTACCAGTCAACAAACTGTCCGATATTAAGGAAGCAAACCGAGATCATGCATATATTTTGCCAGACGAATCTGTCTGGGTTTTAAATCATGAAGGGACAGGAATGGTTCAGATAAATGCTGGGGGGAGTAGTGGGGATGCTCAGCCCACGCAGATCATAAACAAGGATGGAAACATCAAAATAATCGGGAGCGGCACATATAATGTTCAGGCGGATTTGGATATGAATACGTTGGCGACTAATTTGGGAATGAAAGAAATAAAGGATGAATTGGAAACGTTCATTGAGCATATAGAAGATCAGGCGATCCATGTGACTACAGAAGAAAAAATGATCTGGAACAATAAACAAGAGGGGCTGACTGCTGGTGAGCACATCACCATTGAAAATAATGTCATCTCTGCTGAACTGCCGCTGACAGTGATAGAAACGCTCTTTACTGAAGAGAGTGTACAAATTGCAGTAGCAGGTAATCATGAGACAGCTATTGCAGCAGCTTTTTGGCATCGTTCCAGTGAGGTGCTGACCGATAAGCGGTATGAAGGAATCTATCTGGAACAGGAGGATTACACTCAATTTAGTTTGGAGTTAGCTGATATTGATGTGCTTGAAGAATACAGTGCAGTTCTAATCAGTAAGGATTCAGCTTCGAAGCGTTATTATTCGTATCAGCTGATTCAGTCGGATTATAAGGAAGAAAATGAGAAGTCGCCTTGCTATATTCGAAATAAGCCAAGCTTTAAAACGGTAAATGGGCAGTCGCTTATTGGGACAGGAGACATTACAGCGACAGGCTCTTCCAACAGAATCACGTTGGCTAATTCACTTGACACCGATGTCGACACTGAATACAGTGCTACATTAGACGAGGTAAAATTTTCACTCGTAAAACAGGCAAATGAACAGTGGGGTGTCTTTGTCAGCAACAATGGTGTAGAGGATATTACAGTTGCCTACTACTACAATCATTTCTATGATTATGGAAGTCGTGAGCAGACAGGGGGAAACAGTCGAAACGCCCCGATTGTATTGAAATTTGAAGAAACAAGCAAGGCACTGGATACGGATTCCATATATTTGGGCTACGGATCGGCGATGCTCAGTACGTATACACATTTTATTGCAGTAATTCGCGGTGATAGGCAGACGTTGTATGAGATGACGTCAATGATGAATAAATCAGCCGGAACAGGAATCATTGCCTATATTGAAAAAATTATTTAACAGGAAAGTTGGTGTGTGATGAAATTTTTTGGTCTGACAATTGCAGAAATTGCTGCAGTTGTTGCAGTTGCAGGATCTGTCGGAGCTTGGCTGGTATGGCTTACCAGAAAAGCCTATGCTTCAATCAAAGATAATATAACTGATCCAATCAGGCGAAATCTTGACGGTTTATCTGAAGCTATCACACGTTTATCGGAAAATGTAGCAGAGGAGTCGCATTGGATTCATGAACGTCATTCTGAGGTAGTTGAACGCCTGGATAGCCATGATGGAAAAATAGGTGAGATTGAAGACACTGTGATTAAGCATGATGAACGAATCAAAACATTATTTAAAAAGGAGCGATGCAAATGAAACAGGTAACAAAAGATACGATCGCACGAACGGTCGTTTTAGTTTTAGCATTATTTAATCAAATCTTGGCAATTACAGGGAAAGGCGCGCTTGATATCATCGAAGATGATGTGTATCAGATCGTGTCTTTACTTTTTACAATTGGTTCAACTACTGCAGCATGGTGGAAGAACAACAGCTTTACTAAACCTGCCATTGAAGCAGATGGACTGCTTAAGGAGCTGAAAAAAGATGGCGAATCTTGAGACAATGATTAAATGGATGGATGATCGGAAAGGGAAAGCAACGTATTCCATGAACAGACGTTTAGGTCCGGATAGTTATGACTGTAGTTCGGCGGTTTACTTCGCTTTAGCAGCGGGCAGTTTTTTACCATCCGGCACAATGGGAAATACAGATTCATTATTTGGACATTTGGAATCAAACGGCTGGAAACAGCTTGGACTGAATTCAAAAGGAAGCTACGATGTAAAACGCGGAGATATTTTTATCTGGGGAAGTCGTGGAGCCAGCGGCGGAGCAAATGGTCACACAGGGATTTTTGTTGATTCAAATGATCAGATGATCCACTGCAATTTTGGTTATAACGGCATCACAGTCAATGATCACGATACAATCTGGAGCTATAATGGCAAACCGGCTGTTACGATCTACGGATACCCAAGAAGTGTTGAAAGTACGAATACTTCTGACTCAAAAAATACAACTACGTCAAAAATTGTGCAAAAAAACGAGAATAAAGTGTATCAGGTGAATGAATTGGCACACGTCAACGGCATTTGGCAGATTCGTTGTGATTATTTATGTCCAGTTGAATTTAACTGGACCCAGAACGGCATAGCCTGTGCAGATATTATATTAACTGATGAAAATGGGAAAATACTTGCTGATCAGGTTACAAAAAAGGGAAGTTATTTTATTATCCCTAAAAGTAATGTGAGCAGTGTGAGTCAGGCGCAAAAAGGCAGCGGCAACTATTACTGGAGCTCTATTCAATTCAAAAACGGTGGTCAGGTTTGGTTAAGTACCTGGGATAAAAAGCATTTGGTATACAGATAATGAATGAACGGAACTGTGACATAAGTATGTCTGAGATCCCTAAAGCCGAATAAACGGTGTTCCAAAGCCCCTCCATGCTTCGAGGATCGGAACGAAGTGAGAACCGTAGACGCAGAAGCTGTCTCTTCGGAAATAAGTCGAACTATACTGAAAATATGAGTAGCTATTTTCGTATAGTCCGACTTATTTCTTGAGACAGAACACTTCTGTCACAACCTCGTTTTTCTGTTGGAGTATTTTATACTGGTAATAGGAGTTTGTCTCACCAAACAGATACATAGAAATTTTTTGGCCAGTATCATAGAATGAAAGAAAAGTATATTAAAAAGAAAAATTCTAAAAAGGCTCAAATTTTTTCAATTCAAGAACCAATTGAAAATAACCAATTTGGACATTTGAACGACTAAAATCAAATAGATTTTCTAAAAAAAGAATGTATTGATAATGGTCCGATAGAAGGTTTTTGGGGGATACTTAAATGAGAAAAATATTACGGTAAGAAATTTACGAATCGTAACGAGTTAGTAACAATGATCAACTCCTATATTGATTACTACAACAAGGGTCGTTACCAACGAAAATTACAAGTGTTGACACCAATGGAATACCACAACCAGTACTACAAAGCAGCTTAAATTCTTGTATAAGTTTTATCTGATAAATAAGTTCAATTTATCAGATAAAACTTATACGACAGCCAAACGATAGTGCGACAGTTATTTCTTCAAATAAAGCAAAAAACTACCCTTCACAAATTAAAGAGTAGCTTTCAAAATATTTAATTATTTCACTGTCCTATTGACGGGTAGCTCACCAAAATTACTTTGACAAGCAGGTTTCTTCTTATCAGATGATAGGATATCTCTTTCAAATGAAATATTCTTAAACAAATGATGTGTTTTATTTTTTCTAAAACCATTATTTTTGGTATGATTGTGATAAAAGATACTTGTTTTATTTTGAATTTTAAGAAAAGTGTTTTTTATTGGTAAAAAAAAATATATAATAAGAATTATAAACTGGATTTTTATAAAAGGGAGATAGTATATGGATATTCAGGAATTAAGTGAAAAAGCGCAATGCATGTTATCTGAAGGCAGTTCATTTCTTTTAAGTACTATTGACAGAAACGGATTTCCGGGTATGATTGTCGTTTCGGCACCGATTATTCGACATGGGATGTACAGTCTGAAATTTTATATTGACGGTGAGGGTGAAACAGCCCAAAATGTGGAGAATAACTCAATGGGGAGTGTCTGCTGTTTTAAAGAAGAAGCGAAAGAAAGTCTGCTGCTGAAAGGATGCTTTACGATTCATGAAATTGAGGATTATAAAGTAATTGAAGATAAGCTGGCCGAATATCAAAAGGAACTGAACCATAAGTATCCAGTTATTATCTCATTTGAAACGCTGGCGGTAAAAATCCACAGCGGTAGACAAACAAGAGCCGCAGAACTTGATGAATAGAATAGAAAACCAAGACCTCATTTCGAGGTCTTTTTTTAATGTTAACGGGACTATAAAATTTGGGGTCAAACAACCCCGGTAATAACAAAGGATATAGAAAAAATCATTCAGCAAAAAGAACTGAAAAAGGCTAAGCAGGTTATTAATTGAAATAATCCTTGTTTGGATAATTATGAAAAGTTAGGCAGAAAGAGTACATTCAATTAGTCATTCATCTGCCTAGTTCTCTGCTTTATTCTTAAGCATTGTCTGGATGTCCAGCTCCAGCTTCTTTTCAATGTCATCATCGTGATTAAAATCAGTTCGCTTATTCTTTCACAAATAATCTGTCATGCGGATATAACTCGTTATGACATAAATGTCTAAAAGCAGCGGTGCTCCAGATAATAAACAACATCTTCCTGAATAATCAGCTCACATTCGCTGTAAAGGTCTGACCTTTTTTCAGCATAATCCATACCCCCGGCAGAACATATAGTATTTGGCTATTCTCAGGCGGATAAACAGAGTCATGCCTTCAAGGAACCGGGTGATAATTCTTGTTTGGGTGGGATAATGTAAACTTATTTGTTGTGGGAAAATTTTTTTCACTTTCCAAAGAGTATAAAATTCCCTGAATCGTAGGATAATTTCAGTCTTCAATATCCAACGCATAGATTATTTCTACAGCTTTCCACGTTTACATCTGTGAGGAATATGGATTCTAAAGATCTACTTTCAGTGCATGACAAAAGCCGCCATCTTCTTTTTGGCAACTTCCCAGAATTGCCAGTACCAATGCAGGATTCCCCTCTTCAAAATGATAGATCCATTTCAAATAATTCAGGGATCGAGCATTTTTTCAATTCAGCTTCTTGCTTCTGAGGTGCACTATTTTCCGCTTTTTGTTTACACCGATGTGATGAGGATTAAAATAGGCGAACCTGTAAAATTTGCCGAGAAAGTGCTGGGTAAAAAAAGTAGTAGACTTTTCGAAAATCCTAAAATAAGGAATTAAAGTTTTTTTCAAATCTCCAAGTCTGTACTTTCTTTTCAGGGGTAAGGGCGATATAATAAAGAGCGTATGATTTAAAGAAAAGAGATGACAAATGGACAAAACAAGAAAATTAAATCTGGATAATCGCATTGATTATGGACTTATACTACCGGTCTTTTTACTATCATTGATCGGAATTTTATCTTTATATGTAGCGCTGACACATGACCCAAATCGACCGGAAATTTTTCCGATGCTGATGCGGCAGGGAATCTGGTATCTAATCGGAGCCGTTTCAATAGTTGTTATCATGCATTTCAATTCTAAACTTCTGTGGCGAATGACACCATTTGCTTATGGGATTGGACTTTTGATGATGCTTCTGCTGCTGAAGTTTTATGACAAAAATCTGGATGAACTGACCGGATCAAAAAACTGGATCAGTATCGGCGGGATGACTTTTCAGCCTTCGGAGCTGATGAAAATCGCTTTTGCGCTGATGCTTGCCTATGTGGTGACTATGCACAATGTGCGTTATAAAGACCGCACGCTGCAAACGGACGGCTGGCTGATTGCCAAACTGATGATGGTGACACTCCCTGTGATTGTCTTGATCCTTTTGCAAAAAGACTTTGGGACAATGCTGGTTTTCGTTGCAATTTTTGCCGGTGTTTTCTTAATGTCCGGTATATCATGGAAGATTATTTTACCGTTCTTTTTGGTCGGAATTATAGTTGGCGGAGGTGTCATTTATCTCGTAACTACAGAAATGGGAAGAGATTTATTGTATAAGGTAGGGGTTAAGTCGTATCAGTTTGAGCGAATTGACTTGTGGCTGAATCCTTTCCACAGTGATCCTACCCGCTCCTACCAGCCGGCCAGTGCCATTATTGCGATTGGGTCAGGCGGATTGTTTGGTAAAGGCTTCAACGTCAGCAACGTTTATGTTCCTGTACGGGAATCAGATATGATTTTTACAGTAATTGGTGAGAATTTCGGTTTTATTGGAAGTTGTTTCATCATTTTGTTATACTTTATATTGATTTATCGAATGATTCGTGTCTGCTTCGAAACAAATAATGAATTTTATGCGTATGTGGCAACAGGAATTATTATGATGCTTCTTTTCCACGTATTTGAGAATGTTGGCGCCAACATTGGTCTGCTTCCTTTAACAGGGATTCCTCTGCCTTTTATCAGTCAGGGCGGTTCCTCAATACTGGGAAATATGATTGGTGTGGGACTAATACTTTCGATGAAATACCAAAAGGAAGCGTCAACAGGTCTAGAATATTAAATCTGAAAGTAGGGAATAAAATGTATACTTTTTACTGGTACCCAAAATGCTCAACATGTAAAAAAGCCAAGGCTTGGCTGGATGCCTCAGGAGTAGAGTATAAAACGGTTAATATGATTGAAACACCGCCAACAGAAAAACAACTGACAGAGTGGATGAATAAAAGTCCGTTGCCTGTGAGACGATTTTTCAACACTAGCGGCGGTCGCTATAGAGAGCAGGGCTTGAAGGATATCGTCAACGATTTCTCTGTGGAAGAAGCAAGCAAACGCCTGTCAAAAGACGGGATGTTAAATAAGAGACCTATTTTAGTTAAAGATGGTGAATTTATAACGAACGGGTTTAAGGAATCCGATTACGAAGGAGCTTTCAAGGCATGAGTATGGAAAGAACAGTCATTGACAATCTCTGGATTGAAAAAACACCCGAGGGATATAAAGTGGGTCTGACAAATCAGGCACAGGATGACTTGGGCAGTATCAGTTTTGTTACACTGCCAAAAGTAGGACAGCGGTTGACCAAGGGCGATGCATTTGTCGAACTGGAAGCGGAGAAATCTGTCAGTGAATTTTCAAGTCCGCTCACTGGAACTATAGTTCATATTAATGAAGGGGCTGACAAGGATCCTGCGGTACTGGATGACGTGGAAGAAAGTAATGCCTGGTTGGCTATATTTTCTGATGTGAATGAAGATTTCCGGTAAAAATCGTTGACACGTGAGAGTGATGTTGCTATAATTTCATCAATCGTTGTTTAATAAAAAGAAAGCACTGAAAAGAAGAGTACATGTCAAAAATGTTTATAGAGAGCCTTGATTTGCTGGAAAGAGGTAACAGATTTGGAATGGAAGATGGTCTTAGAGCAGAATGAGTGAGCAGATGTGAACTTATTACGGGAGTGCCCGTTACAGCACCGCAGTATGCGATGAGAAACGATAGGTTTCGGCAAGTACTGTATAAGGCGGTTACTGTGAGGTAACTGCGAATAAAGGTGGTAACACGAAAGAATCAGCTTTCGTCCTTGTATTGATAAATAAATATCAGTAGAAGGATGAGAGCTTTTTTAGTGCTTCTGATTAAGCAGGAAAGATTGATTACAAAGAGAGAAAGTTGAGTGAAAAGCATGGCTTTGATTGAGCTGCGTCATGTAAAAAAGGAATTTTCCGGGAAAGCAGGGAAAGTAACAGCAGTAGATGATGTTTCGTTGTCCATTGACAAAGGGGATATCTACGGAATTGTCGGTTACTCCGGAGCAGGGAAAAGTACGCTGGTTCGTTTGCTGAATGGGCTGGAGCTTCCGTCCCAAGGAGAAGTTGTGGTTCAGGATATGGAAATCACTTCATTGAGTTCGGCAGATTTAAGACGTTTCAGAAAGAAAATCGGGATGATCTTCCAGCATTTTAACTTGCTGTGGTCACGAACGATTGTTGAAAATATCATGCTGCCTTTAGAGCTGACAGGAATTCCTAAAGCACAGCGGCTGAAAAGAGCAGAGGAGCTGTTGACATTAGTCGGACTTGAAGGACGGGGAAATGCTTATCCAAGTCAGCTGTCAGGCGGACAGAAGCAGAGAGTCGGGATTGCCAGAGCGTTGGCAAACAATCCGGAAATTCTTCTTTGTGATGAAGCAACGAGTGCGTTAGATCCTCAGACCACGGATGAAGTGCTGGATTTGCTGCTGGAGATTAACAGAGAACTGAACTTAACCATAGTGCTGATTACTCATGAAATGCATGTTATCAGAAAAATCTGTAACAGGGTTGCTGTGATGGAGCTTGGGAAAATTGTTGAAGAAGGCGAAGTATTAAATGTTTTCCGGAATCCTAAGCAGGAAGTGACGAAACGTTTTGTTCAGAGAGAACTGGACCCGGAAGATAATTTGGAGGAATTGCTTTCTGAACTGATTAGTGAAAATCCGGAAGGCTTTGTAACGACCCTCCACTTTAAAGGAGAAAATGCCAATGAGCCGATAATTTCTCAGGCCATTCGCCTGTTTGATATTGATATCAATGTGGTTCATGGAAAGGTTCAGCAGACCAAAGAAGGTGCTTTTGGTTCGTTGACGGTGATGATTACCGGAGTGGATAAAGAAGTTGAAAATGCTCTGGACTTTTTCAAGGAGAAAGAAGTTGGCGTGGAGGTGATTCATCATGGATAAGGGATTCGTGGAAACGTATTTTGATTTCAGCAGGGTGAATACAGAAACGCTGCAGCAGGCATTTGTTGATACCATCTATATGACAGTCCTTTCTATGATTTGTGTACTGGTGATTGGTTTGGTTTTGGGGTTGCTGCTTTATACGGCAGGGAAAAATGAAAAGTCCTATGCCAAGTTCTTATATACCGCAGTTTCTATTATCAGCAATATTTTCCGTTCAACACCATTTATGATTTTGATGGTTTTGCTGATACCATTTACAAAAATACTGGTAGGCTCAATGCTTGGTGCAAAAGCAGCGATTCCGGCGCTGGTATTATCAGCCGCACCATTTTACGCTCGACTTGTTGAAATTGCTTTTCGTGAAGTGGATTCCGGTGTCGTTGAGGCAGCGGAAGCAATGGGTGCCAGCTACTGGCAGATTGTCAGAAAAGTGATTATTCCGGAAAGTATTCCGGCTCTGATTTCAGGTTTAACAGTAACAACTGTTTCAATGATTGGGTTTACGGCAATGGCCGGAGCGATTGGTGCCGGAGGTCTTGGTGGTTTGGCATGGCAGGAAGGATATCAACGAAATAATCTGACCGTTACTTTTGTGGCGACAGTTATTATCTTATTGATAGTATTTATTGTTCAGGGTGTCGGAGATTTTCTGGCAAAACGAACAGACAAACGATAAAAATGGGGGAATTAATTATGAAGAAAAAATTAGCAGGATTAGCGGCAATTATCACCTTAAGTTTTGGCTTGGCTGCATGCGGCAGCAATGGCAGCGGTAGTACAGACGGCTCAAACACAGCCAATAGTGAAGCAGAAAAAACAGTTTTAACGGTAGGGGCATCACCAACACCGCACGCTGAAATTTTGGAACAGGTGAAGCCGCTTTTGGAAAAAGAAGGCATTGATCTGCAGATCAAACAATTTGATGACTATATTTTACCGAACAAAGCATTGGCTGATGGGGAAATTGATGCGAACTACTTCCAGCATATTCCTTACTTCAATCTTTCTGTAGAAGAAAACGGTTATGATTTTGCGAATGCAGGCGGTATTCATCTTGAGCCAATGGGCTTATACTCTCAACGAATCAATGATATCAAAGATTTAGAAGAGGGTGCAACTGTAATTGCTTCAAATTCTGAATCTGACTGGGGTCGTGTGATCACTATTTTACAGGATGCTGATTTAGTAACAGTTAAAGATGGTGTGGACTTGGAAACAGCGACATTTGATGATATTGACAAAAATCCTAAAAATCTGAAATTTGTTTATGATGTCAATCCTGAATTATTGGCAACCACTTACCAAAATGATGAAGCGGATTTAGTGGCAATCAATGCAAACTTTGCTTACAATGCCGGACTGAATCCAGTGAATGATTCTGTCTTGCTTGAATCAGACAACTCACCATATGTGAACATTATCGCAGTCCGTTCTGAAGACAAAGACAATGAAGCCATCCAAAAACTGGTTGATGCATTGCACAGTAAAGAAATCCAAGACTGGATTCTTGAGAAATGGGACGGCTCAGTGAAACCGGTAAATGAATAATATAAAGTTAATATATTAATATAAAAAGGCAGCAAATCCGCGTTGAACAGCGATTTGTTGCCTTTTTTCTGCGTAGTGTAAATAAATATGAAAGAAAATCGATACTCAAATGGCGGTCAGAGCCTGGAAGACAGCTTTGAGGTTCTGACTGTCGTTTGCTGGTATAAGAATAAAATTGTGGGAAATAAACGCATAAAAAAAAGGAATTCTTCTTTCTGAAAGCTGTACTTTCAGGCGAGGAATCCCTTCTTTTATTTAACATCTTAAACTATCTTTTTCAGCAAGTCCTGTGTACCTTTGAAAATGTTCATTACTCATATTTCTATTAAATAAAATGCTACTCTTGACTGGAATCTTCAAGCTGATCGATGTCTTCCTGTGTGATATTAAAAGTAGCTAAAACAGAATCGTCCGGATTCATATAGTTAATTTCAATCTGCACATCTGGGATTACAGCTACAATACCATCAAATACAGGTTTCAATGCTTTAACCAATGTTGGTTTCATTGCTTCAGCATCGATCTCAAAGGGCTGCTCTTGAGCAAAGGTATAGTTATAAACAACTGTATGATCTGCTCCTTCTTCAATAGTGATCTCCCCAAACTGCTCGCCCAATTGCTCTTTTAATGAAGGAATTTGTGATTGTGCACTTTCAATCATGAGTGAAAAGAGATCATAATCGCTTGTTTTACTTTCACTTGAAGAGCTGGACGATGATGAGCTTTCTGCCAGCTGTTCGGTAGACTCAGAAGACGCACTTGATTCATTGTTGCTGGATGCTTGCGTGGACGGATTCCCTGAACAGGCAGATAGACCTGTGAGAACTAACGCACCAAATAAAACCCCAATAATTTTCTTTTTCATAAAATACCCCTTTTTATTAAATAATTTTTGTATAGTGCACATTACTTAAACAATAACCAGCACCATACTGGTTAATTATACCATTTTTAATTTATAAAAAAACATCTGTTTCTACTGCATAAAGGTACAAATAAGAGAAAGAAAGCTGATCAATCAGTATGAGTATTTTGTACTGAAATAATCAGGAAATGAAAAATTTAAGCTGGCGGCTGCAAATTTTAGTTATATACTACGAAACAACAGGTATTCTCTGAAGTGTTTTATATTCAGGTAGAGAATTTCTTTATTGCAAGACTGGTGCGCTCCCCCTATACAAGACATTTTTATATTTCAATGTCCTGTATAGAGGGAGCATACCAGACTCTCAGTGACAATCTCATTTTCATTTGATTCTAAAGATTTTGTGACTGTGTTATTCATGTAAAAAGCTTTTTAATATTATTTTTTGTAAAAAAATTTTTCGAATATTTTGATATTGAGTAATATCGTTTTATGCGCATGAGTATTTCTTGGTTTTTCAACTATAAAAAGTACTGATGTGTTGACCAAATTAAAAACTAAGTTATGCTTCTAATCCAAGAAACGTGCAGCCGCATTATAGAGCCTAAAAAAAGCACATCATTTCTATTAAGGTGATGTGTTTCTTTTGTTTGCCCGGCATGGTCAAACTCTAACGGGTTGAAGTCCCGAACGTGTCCAAGTAACGGAAAGCGTCTAGCTAAAGGCAAGGGTGTCCATGGCGACGTGGAATCTGAAGGAAGCCATAGGCAAATCTCTGGTCCGACGAACAGAAATCACATAGAAGGCAGGAGTTGGGGATAAGACTGCAAAAGAAGTCAAAGTCCAATAGTTACTGAATTAATCAACTCATGTAAATGTGGCGGAAGAGTTTGAACCTTAACCGGGGAGGTCTCACGCACCTGCACCAAACGTTTCTAGTGATAGAAACCTGGGTCGTGAGAAATCAGCCAAAGCCATAGTAGTGAAGACAACCAGCGAAAGTTGGAAAGAGCGAAGGGCTGAACAATTTTACTGTTAGGAAATCTCGATTGGGAGAGGAAAGAGACCACTGGCAAAGAGCGAGAAAGTGGATACCGACTCTACGAGAAAGAAAGGAATAACACACATGTATACAGAAAAACTAATGACTCAGATTCTAGATCAGGGAAATCTGAAGCAAGCAATAAAACAAGTGAAGCGAAATAAAGGAGCTGCTGGTGTGGGCGGAATGGAAACAGACGAATTAGACAGCTATTTGGCTGGTAACTTGGAAGAAATTCGTCGCCAGATACTAGCAAGAAAGTATCAACCACAACCCGTTCTACAGGTAGTCATTCCCAAGCCGAATGGCGGGGAAAGATTACTGGGAATCCCAACAGTAACAGACTGAGTGCTTCAACAGGCGATTGCACAAGTGCTAACCCCAATATTTGAAGAAACATTCCATCCAAACAGCTATGGATTTCGTCCGCATAGATATGGGGAAATGGCCATACTCATGTAAATGAAGGGTATCGCTGGATGATAGACATTGACTTGGAGCGGCTCTTCGACACAGTAAACCACGATCGACTGATGAATCTGATCTCAAGAAAAGTCAGGGATGGAGAAGTTATCTCACTGATTCGTAAATACTTGGTTAGTGGTATTCAAACCGATGATGGGTATAAGGAATCAGTCATCGGTACACCGCAAGGTGGCAACCTGTCCCCATTATTAAGCAATATTATGCTTAATGAACTGGACGATGAGTTGGAAAGAAGACAAGTAAAATTTGTACGTTATGCAGATGACTGTATCCTCTTCGTAAAAAGTGAGATGGCTGCCAGAAGGGTTATGCGAAGTCTAACGAAGTTCATAGAGGAGAAGTTGGGATTGATTGTAAATAGCGAGAAATCAAAAATTACAAGGCCAACAGATCCGACGTTTAAGTACTTAGGGTTTGGCGTCTTTTATGACCCGCAAAGCAGGAGTTATCAGGCAAGACCGCACCCAGTGTCAGTAGGACAGTTGAAGTATAAACTGAAACGACTGACAAAGAGAAGCTGGGGAATAAGTACAAAGGTTCGAATCGAGAAAATCAATCAGTTAGTGAGAGGTTGGATAAATTATTTTCGTGTGGCAAAAATGAAAATAAAACTGAGCCAAATCGATAGGAACGTAAGATACCGATTACGAATGTGTATCTGGAAGCAGTGGAAAACGCCAAAGAATAGATGAATGAACTTAATGAAATTAGGGATGAAGAAAAACGATGCCTATAAAAACAGCTATTCAAGCAAAGCGATTGCGAGAATAGCCAGTTCATGGGTGTTATGTACAACAATCACCAACCACCGATTGGAACGTTTTGGTTTATTGTCATTAGTAACACATTATCAAAAAGTACATGTGATGTAAAGTTGAACCGCCGTATACGAGACCCGTACGTACGGTGGTGTGAGAGGTTGGCTAATCAATTAATGATTAGCCTCCTACTCGATTCTTTTATGTTTAAACACCTAAAATTGTACAAACAATCTGACTTAAAATGCCACTCGCTGTATTTTGGAATAAATCGGAAAGAAATTCAGTTTTATTTTTTCTGACAGTCGCCTCAAATTGATTTTCATTTCTTTGTTGTGCAGCTGCCAAAGCTTCAAGGCTCACATCTTTTACTGAGGAATCAATTTTTATAGATGAAACTACTGATTTTAGTGCCGTTTCAATGGCTGTCCAGTCATAAGATCCTTCAATTTCTGTTTTAATCGTATTTTTATTTCCAAATGAAGAAGAATGAATAGTGCTGTTTTGAATATCACCTACGGTAACAGATGAGTGGTCATCTGCTGAATTATAGCTATCAGAGTTGTGTGAATTAATGATAGTATCTTTTTGAATCCCTGAATTGATATTTGCATTATTTCCATGTACGATATGATGATCTCCGTGAACGATTTTTTGTTCAGCTATATTTATCGTAGAACTGATAGGGTTATGGTTGAATGCAGATTCAATCATTGCACGTATTTCGTCTAAAAAGTCTTGATCTTTAAAATTGATGAAATATGTTGTTCCAGAATTGAGAGTAAATTGTAGATATAACTTACTTTCGAGATGATTTTGATAAATTCTAAAGATAAAAAAACCCGAAAATGCCATTCCTAACAATCCGATAATAGGTTGAAAAAAAAGAATAAGAAGTGAAATAACAAATATAATGGATAACGCATTAGGAATTTTTAGTGTTCTTTCTCCAGCATATAGACGGGAAATATTACTTAGCTGTAAAGTGATATTGTCGAATTTTAGTAAGTTATTCTTGATGACTAGATTATCTGTAATGATTTCACTTTCATCGTAATCAAGAAATTTCGTTAAGCTGTTATTCATGTTGATTCGCTCCTTAGTTTTCTTTTTGTTTGAAAAAGTGTTTTTTTACGAATATAATATTATCAAATAGAAATCTACATTGCAAGTTTATTTTTATTAAAAGTTTTGTTTACTTTTTTTAGATAGCAAAAAATGTCATTCTTATGATATTAAGATAAAGATAATTATTTTCATGAAAAGGGTTGCATTTCAAATGCAGATGTTTTATACTTCGGTTGTATTATATAAATGCTTTATTTTTATATCTCAATATACAAAAAAATGTATTTTGAACCGTTCGTAGGATGCAATAAATGGGTGGTGGTTTTATTGATCAATATACAAAAAAATGTATTTTAAGAATAGTCAAATAGGAGGAATGGTTTATGAAGAAAATTGTAGTTGGCGGACAGATCGACAAAGCTGAAGTACAGACACTGGTCGAGAAATATGCAGCTGGAAAATTCACTTCTGAAGTGAAAAGTGATCTGGATGCTGCAATGGCAATCAAATCAGGTCAGGCAGATTTTTATCTTGGAGCATGTAATACAGGCGGAGGCGGGGCTTTGGCTATGGCATTAGCTTTATTGGGAAGAGAAAATTGTGAAACTGTCTCTATGCCAGGAAAAATCATGGATGAAGAAGATATTCGTCAAAGTATTCGTAATGGCAAAAAAGCTTTTGGTTTTACTGCTCAGCACAAAGAGATCGTTGTACCGATCCTGATGGATGAGCTGATAAAATTAGGAGAATAAAAGGGAGGAAATGAAATGGATGGATCTAAGGTAATGGAATTGATTGTTATTGCTTTACTGGGAGGCATGTGTTCGATTCTGACAAATCGTGGAATCGCAGTATTCAATGATGGGCTGCGGCCGATCGTTCCTGAATTTCTTGAAGGAAAAATCGGGAAAAAAGAAATTGCAGCAACAAGCTTTGCATTAAGCTTCGGATTGGTTATCGGTTTTGGTATTCCAGTTTCGATCGGAGCATCAATCATTTTGGTGCATAGTATTTTACTCGCAACAGATATTATCGGTTCGTGGTCACCTGAGGGAGTAAAAGGAATGATTATTTCGGGGACTGTAGGTGCAGCTTATGGCGTGGGGATTGTCTTGGGCTTACAGGCAGTAGTTGATTTGTTCGCAAAACTGCCGATTAATTTTCTTGATTCCTTATCAATGGTAGGCTCACCAGTCGTTATTGCTTTTTCTATTTTTCCCGCAGTTGCGATCGCACATCAGCATAATTTCAAAAAAGGAGCAATCGCTTTACTGGCAACAATGCTGACATTATTCACAGTGAAGAAGTTTGGTACATTTAATATCGGTAATGGCACTAGCTTTACGTTGAGTGCTGAAGGGATGTCTCTGCTGGTCGGTATGATTTTCATGATTGTATTTGCAATTCAAGTAAAAGGGGATGGGAATTCTTCAAATCAGAGCCTGATGAGTATCTTCCTTGAACGTGTTGAACGCATCAAGAAAAATTGGATATTGCTGTCTTTGACTGGTGGTTTGGTCAGTGCGGCAACAAGCTTGTTGATGATTGCCGGAGATCCTATCTCTTTGAATCTTTTAAGTGAAGGCAAATTTAGTGAAGCAGCACTAGCAGCATTTGCGCGAGGAATTGGATTTATTCCATTGGTTTTTTCTACAGCAATCGTTACTGGTGTCTATAGTCCTGCTGGAACAACTTTTGTATTTGTTGTCGGTATTTTATTAAGAGGTAATCCAATTGTTGCCTTTGCAGCAGGGGCTGCAGTAATGTTTGTAGAAATTATGCTCCTTAATGGAATGGCGAAAGGGTTGGATCGTTTCCCGGGAGTACGTGAAATGGGAGAATATATTCGAACATCTATGAACAAGGTATTAGAAGTTGCTTTGTTGATTGGCGGAGCAATGGCATCGGAATCAATTGCACCTGGTATCGGTTATTTCTGGGTGATCGGTCTTTCTTTATTGAATAAAACTGCGAAAAAACCAGTCGTTGATTTAGCAGTAGGACCTGTAGCAGCAATCAGCCTTGGTATTATAGTAAATATTCTTTATTTATTGGGGCTGTTCACACCGGCAGGTTAAGTAGCGAAAGGGATGAAGCAGATGGTATTAGTAGAAGGGCTCACGTATATGCACGAGCATACGACGATTGATCTGTCTCGGATCAAAAATATTGATGATACAAATTTAAATTGTTTTGAAGAGACTGTCAAAGAATACAAAAAATTGTATACTAAGGGTGTAAGAAATATTGTAGATGTCACAGTTATGGATATGAAGAGAAATCCATTGTATGTGCAAAAAGCAGCAGAGGCATCAGGAATCAATATTGTTCAGGCAACCGGCTTTTACACAGAGCGTTTTTTACCTAAAATTGTTGATAACTATTCGACGCAGCAATTGGCAGAGCTGATGGTCAAAGAAATCAAAGAAGGAATTGCAGATACGACGATCAAAGCGCAGATAATCGGTGAAATCGGTTCAAGTAAGGATGGCTGGACAGAACGGGAAAAAAAGGTGTTTCACGCAGCAGTCATTGCACACAAGAAAACGGGTGTGCCGATCACTACACATACAACACTGGGAACCTTTGGTCATGAGCAGACAGCATTTTTTAAAGAAAACGAAGTGGAGCTGTCGAAAGTTGTGATCGGACATGTTGATTTGAGCGGCAGCGGCGACTATGTCCTCCATATGCTGGAGCAGGGTGTATATGTCGAATTTGATACAGTTGGTAAAGAAAACTATTTGCCGGATATTGAGCGAGTGAAGATGCTCCAACAGATTGAAGCGGCAGGTTTTACGGATAAAGTTTTTCTTTCGATGGATATTACCAGAAAATCGAATTTGGAATATAAAAATGGTATCGGCTATTCTTATTTGCTGGATGTATTTGTTCCATTGATGAAGGAAAATGGCATATCCGAAGCGTTCATTCAAAACATGCTGGTAGCAAATCCGCAACGATTCTTTTCTTGAAGCGGATATAATTTCAGTGAAAAAGTATCGAATGAAGGAGAGAAGAGAGTGATGAATGTGTATCCATTAACCAGTTTGACTGTTGAAGAAGCGGCACAGCTGCAGTTTCGTTTAGTAGATGAAGTGACGAAGGTTTTTACTGGAACTGAGATTTTGACCCGTGGAGATCTGGGTGTTATACAAGGATTGAACCAACCGATTACGACAAAAAAAGTCGAGCAGGTTCTAGCGAACTTTTTTAATTGTGAAGCAGCTATGCTGGTCAGAGGTGCCGGAACAAGTGCCATTCGACAGGCATTACATGCTACAATAGGAACTGGCGGAACTATGCTGGTGCACAAAGCACCAATTTATCCAACGACAAAAACATCGATCGAGATGATGGGGATACAGACAAAAGCAGTTGATTTCAATGATTCTGATACAGTTAAGAGTGCTGTTTCTGCTGGTGGTCTGGATGGTATCCTAATACAGGTAACAAGGCAAAAACCAGATGATTCTTATGATTTGAAGGAGCTGATCACTGTGATACGCGCAGTTGACAAGGAAATTCCGATCATAACAGATGATAATTATTCAACATTGAAAACATCAGCAATCGGTGCACAAATTGGTGGGACACTGGCTTGTTTTTCAACTTTCAAGCTGTTGGGACCAGAAGGTATTGGCTGTATTGTTGGTGAAAAGCAGTATATTGATGGATTGCGTAAAGAAAACTATTCCGGTGGCAGTCAGGTTCAAGGACATGAAAGTATTGCTGTTCTGCAAGGGATGATTTACGCACCTGTCGCTCTGGCTCTATCAGCAAAAGTCAGTGAAGAAGTCTGTCAACGGTTAAATAATGGGGAAATATCCGGAGTAGATAAAGCTTTTATTGTCAACGCACAATCAAAGGTTGTTATCGTCAAGCTGAAGCAGCCGATAGCAAAGGCTGTTCTTGCAGCCGCTGAGAAGCTGGGGGCAGCGCCAAATCCGGTTGGGGCAGAATCGAAGTATGAATTTGTCCCGATGTTCTACCGTATTTCCGGTACGTTTCGAGCAGCCGATCCGCAGGCGGAGGAGCAGATGATGCGAATCAATCCGATGCGTGCGGGAGCAGATACGATCCTCCGTATTTTACAGCAGGCGATGGCAGAGAAATAAAAGAAAAGGGTGAATGGAAAAATGAATGAGATGTTTCTAAAGAAAAAGGGGATTGTAACCAATTATTTGGCTTCTGATTTGATTCAGCTGAAAAAAGGAGATAAATTGCCTATCGTCAGTGAATATCAAAAGAAATTCGATGTTTCGAGAGGAACGATTCAGAATGCCCTGAATTTCTTAAAGGA
The DNA here is from genome assembly GCF_016745275.1 of Enterococcus sp. BWB1-3. GTDB lineage: Bacteria > Bacillota > Bacilli > Lactobacillales > Enterococcaceae > Enterococcus_L. The sequence continues at coordinate 40,845 of NZ_JADOEP010000002.1, read as the reverse complement.
AAAGCAGGCCATTATTTGTGAGAGCCGAGGACATTTAGGAACATTTCTAGTTGATATCAACTACTCCATTCTACAAGAATACGCTGTTTCCGAGTCTGTTCTGGGAACGATGCCTCTACCATATTCAAGGCTTTATGAAGGTTTCGCGACAGGATTATACTCTTCCTTTGAACAGCAAAATATCAAACTAAATATGGCCTATATTCGAGGGTCAAAGGAAAGAATTCGTTCGATCTGTACAGAAATGTATCGTTTTGCAGTTGTTTCACGCTTTGCAGCAAAGGAAGCAATTGTCCAGAAAGAACCAATTCAAATCGTAAGTGATTTCGGGGAACATACCTATCTCTCACAGCATATCCTTTTATTTGCCGATGTTTCGAAAAATCAGATAGAGAATGGGATGAAAGTCGGGATTGATTACAGTTCATATGACCAACAGCTTCTGACACAGACGCTGACAGAGGGATTTGAGATTGAGCTTATAGAGATGCCGGGACATCAGCTGATTCATGGATTGAACCAGAAAAAAATTGATGCCGGAGTCTGGAACTATGATGAAATCGTTGATAAAAATTATCAGAATATGAATTATAAATTTTTAGAGACATCCCAAACCCAATCGGATATGAGTGCAGCTGTGATCATATGTCATAAGGATGATCAGGCAATGCAGGCCATTTTGAAGAACAATTTACTAAAGGAAGAAATCGTGTTGATTCAAAAACAGGTGACTGCAGGAGAAATGGTTCCCCGCTACTAGCAGGAGGTATTATGATTAGGCAAAAATTGATCGTATTAGAGGAATCCGGCATCATTGACACGGAGATCCATAACTATGTATTAGCAGTATGTGATTATCTAAAAGAAAAACAGGTGATCAAAGAAGAGCTGGAAGCAGATGTGTTCCTGACTCATTTAGCGATGGCAGCAGCCCGTCAGAAGAACGAAGAAAAGGTCAATGCTCTTGATCCATTTATCAAAGATCAAATCATTAGTGATCCCCAATATCTGGATTCGCAGTCATTATGGCAGGAGCTTTCAGAGCTGGCAGCTATTGACTTTGATGAACCAGAGCTTGACTACTTCTACCTGCATATTTGCAATATGTTGAATGAAGGGTAGGGGGTTGGATGTTTTTAGAAGTAGTACGCAGAAGAAATCCAAAGCTGATCAATACAGCAAAACAGCTTCATCAAACAGGACAAATTTTACCGGATACCTATATTCTGGATTTAGACAGTATCATAGCGAATGCTTCTGTCATGAAGAAACAGGCTGAGGCATCTGGCATCAATTTATTTTATATGACAAAACAGCTGGGACGTAATCCGTTAGTTGCAAAGGCAATCAGAAAAGCTGGAATTGATCGAGCAGTAGTCGTTGATTTTAAAGAAGCACTGGTGATGATAGATAATGATATACCTATTGGAAATATCGGGCATCTGGTACAGGTACCAGTTTATTTCTTAAAAAGAATCCTTGCTCATCAACCGGATTATATGACCATACACTCCTTAGAAATGCTAAAAAAAATTGATCCTATTTGTCAGGAGTTAGACATCAAACAGCGTATTTTAGTGAAGATATCTGAGGCTGACGATCAAATCTATGAAGGGCAGTATGGAGGCTTTCATCTGGCTGATCTACCAGAGCTGATCAAAGCAAGTTGCAAGATGAAGCATATCGAGCTTGCCGGTCTGACTTCGTTTCCTTGTTTCTTATTTGATGGAGTCGAGGAGCTAACACCTACTCATAATGTTGAAAGTATCAGAAAAGCCAGAGAGATATTTGCAGAGCATGGCATTGAAGAACTGGAGCTGAATATTCCTTCAGCGACATGTGTTCAAACGATTCCGTTTATCAAGGCGCTAGGCGGTACACAAGGAGAACCTGGTCACGCATTGACAGGTACAACACCGTTACATGCCAAACTGGATTTACCGGAGGTGCCGGCAATGGTCTATGTCAGTGAGATTTCTCATACCTTAGATCAGCACAGTTATTTTTATGGCGGCGGCTATTATCGCCGAGGACACTTAGAAAATATTTTAGTTAGCGGAAAAGAGGAACGATTGGATCGGATGCTCCCATTCTCAGCAGAAAATATTGACTACTATTTACAAGCGGAGCAAGAACATGAAGTCGGTGCGACAGTTATTGCTGCGTTTCGAACACAGATATTTGTTACTCGAAGTGATGTAGCAGTTGTTTCAGGTATTCAAAGCGGCAGTCCCAAACTTGAAGGAATCTTTGACAGTCAAGGAAATAGAATAAGAAGGTGAGACCATGGGACGTTTTATAGTGATCGTATTGGACAGCTATGGTGTAGGCGCTATGGCTGACGTAAAGGAAGTTCGCCCAAGGGATCTAGGCAGTAACACAGCACTGCATATTATTGAGAAAAATCCGGACATTCACCTCCCAACGTTAGAAGCATTGGGCTTGATGAATGCTATCGGTGAAGAATATAAACAGCATCAATTTTCTGAGACAGCAAATTGGGGAACCGCGAACTTAGCGCATCATGGTGCCGACTCATTTCTTGGGCATCAGGAAATTATGGGAACAACACCTAAAATCCCTTTGATCCAGCCATTTAATGCGAAAATTGATGTAGTGGAGGAAGCGCTGGCGGCTCAAGGCTATTCTGTTCGGCGTGTTGGAGCAGAAGCTGACCCCAAAATACTTGTTGTCAATGACTGTGTCACTGTAGGAGATAACTTGGAAACAGATTACGGTCAGGTGTACAATGTGACTGGATGTCTTGATCTGATCTCGTATGATGCATTGAAAGAAATCGGTCGATGCGTTCGCGGAGTCGTTCAAGTATCTCGAGTGATTACGTTTGGCGGAGAACAGGTAGACCTAAATGCCCTGTTGGCAGCCAGAAAAGTGAAAAACAATGAGATTGCAGGAGTGGATGCTCCTGAATCTGGTGTGTATAATCATGGTTATCAAGTGGTACACCTAGGGTATGGCATCGATCCTAATGTACAGGTGCCGACAATTTTAGATAAAGCTGGTGTGACGGTTTCCTTACTTGGTAAAGTAGCCGATATTGTTCAAACAGAGAGTGCTCATCTATTTCCAGGTGTGGACAGTGATACGCTGTTTGATTTGTTGCTTGGGGAAGTGCAGAAAATACAGCAGGGCTTCATCTGTTTGAATATTCAGGAAACCGATCTGGCAGGGCACGCGGAAGATGTGATGCGTTACTCAGACCGATTAGAGCTCAGTGATTGTCGAATCAAGGAACTGCTTTCTCAGTTAGAGGAAGGGGATGTATTAGTTGTTATGGCTGATCATGGGAATGATCCTACTATTGGTCACAGCAACCATACGAGAGAACGAGTACCGCTATTGGTTTACAGTAAAGGCGTTAAGAAAAAACAGATTGGAGAAAGAACAACACTTGCAGATGTTGGTGCAACTGTCGCAGACTATTTTGATGTTGCTGCACCACAACATGGTGTATCGTTTTTAAATAAGATTTTTTAGTTGAAACTAGATTGTGTCTGAAAATCACAGCAGAATCTGAAGTTTTCAGACATGCTCAAATAGAAAGTACAAAAATAGTGTGGATAGAGAGCTGCTTTCGGAACAGCATTTATTTGATTTAGACTCAGAAAAGAGCTGTGATATAAGTATGTCTGAGCCCCCCCTAAAACCGAATAAATGGTGTTCCAGTCTTTGTATGATTCGAGCATTCGAAGAAGCGTAGGAGCAAGTTCTTACATGACCCTCAGATATGGGACGAGCATTCGAAGAAGCGTAGGAGCAAGTTCTTACATGACCCTCAGATATGGGACGAGCATTCGAAGAAGCGTAGGAGCAAGTTCCTACATGCCCCCCAGACATGGGACGAGCATTCGAAGAAACAGTAGGAGCAAGTTCCTACATGCCCCTCAGATATGGGACGAGCATTCGAAGAAGCGTAGGAGCAAGTTCTTACATGCCCCTCAGATATGGGACGAGCATTCGAAGAAGCGTAGGAGCAAGTTCTTACATGCCCCTCAGATATGGGACGAGCATTCGAAGAAGCGTAGGAGCAAGTTCCTACATGCCCCTCAGATATGGGACGAGCATTCGAAGAAGCGTAGGAGCACGTTCTTACATGCCCCTCAGATATGCGACGAGCATTCGAAGAAGCGTAGGAGCAAAGCCCCTCCATTCTTCGAGGATCAAAACGAAGTCCTTCAATTCTTAATGGCTCTGCCATTTAGAAAGTGATGAGCTCGAAACGAAGTCCTTCAATTCTTAATGGCTTTGCCGTTTAGAAATTGATGAGATCGAAACGAAGTGTAGTGTAGTGAGAGCCGTAGACACAGAAGCTGCCTCTTCTGGAATACTATGAAGGAGACCGGAGGAGTATCTATCTTTCGGTCTTTTTTTATTGTTGACGTGCAGTTTTGACAACAAAAGAATGGAGAATTTATAGATGAAAACATTAAATGCAATAGAAGGCGCAAAAAAAAGCTTTATTGCTCTAAAAAATCCATATGATTCTGTAGAAAAAGTATATCCAATGATCATTGACCAATTTAAAGAGAATGGGTCAATCTATTATGCAGGTGTCAAAAACCGTAGTCAAATATCATCAGCTTTTGTTCAATCCTTAGAAGAAATTGGTATCTATTTGCATACATTGGATCGTGCAGCAACAGCAGGGCGAGCAATAGACATTCACTTAAAAAATCCTTACACTGGACGACCGATGACAGGATCGTCTAGCGGGACGGCAATCAATGTTCTTTTGGGAATCAATGATATTGGCATTGGTACAGATGGGGGCGGCTCAGTCCTTGCTCCGGCAATGGCAGTTAACCTGATTGGTTTTATCAGTCCGCTGTTGGATCAGGAAAATAGGAAAAGGCTTACAAGTGGAATGTCGACCGATGGGATCGCCTTCCAGCCTTCTTTAGGGTTTATCACAGAAGAGTTTGATTTGCTGAAGAAGGTAGTGAACGTCATGCTGCCTGTTGAGGAGGTAAGTGAAATGAATATTGAAATTATTTATGATCCTGTAGACTTTTCAAAGAAGGAAATAGACGCTTGGGAAGGGCAGACCTCCGTCAAGGATCTATCTTTCAAATTTGATGCACGAGAACGTGTGATGCCAAAGCTAAAAGAATTACTGGCCAATTGCGATGTACTGATTAGTAAAGAGGGACCGATAGATACAGATGGGCTAGGAGATACGGTACTGGGACATTTTGATCAGCGGACGCAAGAACAGCAGCGTCAAGGAAAAAAAGGCAATTTACGTGTCGTCAATATGCTTGGTGCGACAGCGATCACTTTGCCGGCAGAAGAATTTGCTGTAGGATATCTGTTGATTTGTGAGTCAACACCAAAGAAAATCAGCAAAATGCTGCAATTTTCTGAGGAATGGTCACAGGTGAAAAATCCTTACACTCGTTACTTTTCTGACTGTAGGGAATATTATCCAAAAGAGTTTGGATAATAGTTGAGTTGTACACGATCAATCATGGAAGTATTTTTGCTATGGTTGATCGTATTTTTTTGTGGTAATTTTTTGAAGAGAGCTTTTTAGCGAAAATTTTATGATTTTTTTCAAAAAAGTGCTGTAACCTATGGCAATCAAATAATTATCATTTTCTGTTAAGTTATTGTTTGTTATCCGAAGTTCTTATTAAGTTATAAATAGTATAATTAAGTGCTTCCTTATATTAAGAAAGTATGGAAAAATCAGGAATCTTAGTTGCAAAGACATTGCGATTCATTATCAATTAGGATAAAATGACTGAGAACGATTAAATATTTATTTTGAAAGCGGAGGGAACAATGCATGTCAATTTTGGAAATTAAAAATTTACACGTATCTATTGAAGATAAAGAGATTTTAAAAGGCGTAGACTTAACGATGAAAACAGGTGAGATTCACGCAATCATGGGACCGAATGGAACGGGTAAATCAACCTTATCAGCTGCGATTATGGGAAATCCAAACTATGAAGTTACTGAGGGTGAAGTTCTTTTAGATGGAGAAAATATTCTTGAGCTGGAAGTAGATGAGCGTGCGCGTCTGGGTCTGTTTTTAGCAATGCAGTATCCAAGTGAAATTCCTGGAATTACAAATGCTGAATTTATGCGTGCAGCGATTAATGCCAAGCGCGATGAAGACGATAAAATTTCTGTGATGGATTTTCTGAAAAAATTGGATCAGAAAATGGACTTGTTAAATATGCCGGAAGAAATGGCTGAGAGATATCTAAATGAAGGATTCTCAGGTGGCGAAAAGAAACGGAATGAAATTCTGCAGCTTTTGATGCTTGAGCCAATATTTGCCATTTTAGATGAAATTGATTCTGGTCTGGATATTGATGCATTGAAGGTCGTTGCCAAAGGTATAAATGAAATGCGCGGAGAAAATTTCGGCTCATTGATTATTACGCACTATCAGCGTCTGTTGAACTATATCACTCCGGATGTAGTTCATATTATGATGGATGGGAAAGTGGTTAAAACCGGCGATGCAGAACTGGCAAAACGTCTCGAAGCAGAAGGCTATGCTGGAATCAGTAAAGAATTAGGTATTGAATACAAAGAAGAGGAAGCTTAGGGAGGAGGACAAGATAAATGAAAGACACAAATGTAAAAACTTATCTTGACGACATCAATGCTTTTTCAGCTCAAATGGAAGAACCATCATGGATGAATGAAATCCGTCAGTCTGCTTTAGAGCAAACAGATGTACTTGAACTGCCAAAGATTGAGCGGGTGAAGTTTCATCGCTGGCCATTACTTGATGTTCAGCTGGAAGACTACATGCCTGATGCAGGCTTTGCCGTTCAATTTACAGAAATGAAAGACAATCCTGTACTGGTTCAACAAAATACTGTGACAATTTTTGAACAGCTTTCAACAGAGCTGGCAGAAAAAGGCGTTATTTTTACAGACCTGTTTACAGCTATGAAGGACTATCCGGAATTGGTGAAAGAATACTATATGACGAAAGCTGTTTTAGTGGATGAAGATAAGCTCACTGCATTCCACGCAGCCTTTATGAACAGCGGTGTCTTTTTATATGTACCAAAAAATGTTGTTATTAAAGAACCGATCGAATCAATTTTCATTCAGGATTCTACAAGCAAGCAGTCATTCTTTAAGCATGTACTGATTGTGGCAGATGAACACAGTGAAATTAACTATCTGGAACGCTTCATGACGACAGGCGAAGGCAAAGAAAAAGTATCAGCCAATATTGTGGTTGAAGTAATTGCCAAAGCAGGGGCAAAAGTAAAATATTCAGCAATGGATCAGCTGGGTGAAAATCTGACGACCTACATGAACCGCCGTGGACACATCATGCGTGATGCGTCTGTTGACTGGGCGTTGGGTGTGCTGAATGATGGCGATGTGGTGGCAGACTTTGATTCTGATCTGGTGGGTGAAGCCTCTTATTCAGAAGTAAAAGTGGTGGCAATCAGTGCCGGCAGACAAACGCAGGGAATTGACACTCGTGTAACCAATAAAGCCTCTCACTCTGTAGGACACATTTTACAGCATGGGGTTATCCGTGAACGAGGCATTCTGACCTTTAACGGGATCGGTCATATCCTTAAAGGAGCGAAGGGTGCCGATGCACAGCAGGAAAGTCGTGTGCTTATGCTGTCTGATAAAGCACGGGGCGATGCTAATCCGATTTTACTGATTGATGAAAATGAAGTAACGGCTGGTCACGCAGCAAGTGTGGGACGTGTCGATCCAGAAGAAATGTATTATCTGATGAGTCGCGGGCTGCCTAAAGCAGAAGCAGAACGTCTGGTTATCCGCGGATTCCTTGGCTCAGTGATTACAGCTATTCCTGTGAAGGAAGTCCAAAAAGAATTTATCGAAGTGATTGAAAGGAAGTTGAACGCATGATAAACGTGGAGAAGATTCGTCAGCAGTTTCCCATATTGTTTCAAGAAGTCAATGACGAGCCCCTTGTTTATCTGGATAATGCAGCAACAACACAAAAACCAAAAGCTGTTTTAGAGCAGCTGACGTACTATTATGAACATGATAATGCCAACGTTCACCGGGGGGTTCATACACTGGCAGAACGGGCAACTAAAGAATATGAAGCCTCAAGAGAAAAAGTCAGAGGGCTGATTCATGCAAAGGAAACAGCTGAAATTTTGTTCACTCGTGGAACAACAACCGCTCTGAACTGGATTGCAAAAAGCTATGGAGATCTGGCTGTCAATGCTGGAGATGAAATTGTTATTTCCTACATGGAGCACCATTCCAATATTATTCCCTGGCAGCAGCTGGCCGAACGAAAAGGCGCAACACTTAAATATATTGATATTACGCCGGATGGTTTTCTAGACATGGAAAGTGCTGAACGACAAATTACAGAGAAGACAAAAGTTGTTTCTGTTGCACATGTATCCAATGTTTTGGGCGTGATCAATCCGGTAAAAGAATTGGCAGAGCTTGCCCATAAGAACGGGGCTGTTATGGTCGTCGATGGTGCACAGGCTGTTCCTCATATGCCGGTTGATGTGCAGGAACTGGATGCAGATTTTTATGCATTCAGCGGACATAAAATGTGCGGACCAACTGGAATAGGTGTATTATATGGAAAACGAGCTTTGCTGGAGCAAATGGAGCCTGTTGAGTTTGGCGGCGAAATGATCGATTTCGTTAATCTCTACGACAGCACCTGGAAAGAGCTTCCTTGGAAGTTTGAAGCAGGAACACCAAATATTGGCGGGGCGATTGCTTTAGGTACAGCGGTGGATTACCTGACAGAAATTGGTCTGGAAAACATTCATCAGCATGAAGCGGAAATAGTCGCTTATGTACTGCCGAAGCTGCAAGCAATTGAAGGGTTGACGGTTTACGGACCGCAAAGCCCAGAAGAGCATACAGGTGTGATTGCTTTTAATCTGGACGGTCTGCATCCCCATGATGCGGCGACTGCGCTGGATATGGAAGGAGTGGCTGTACGTGCAGGGCATCATTGTGCACAGCCGCTGTTGAAATATTTGGATGTTCCAGCAACAGTACGTGCAAGCTTCTATCTATACAATACGAAAGCAGATGCCGATCGTTTAGTTGAAGCAATTCTTGCAACGAAGGAGTTTTTCCAATATGGCTCTATCTAAATTAGAAAATTTATATCGCCAGGTAATTCTGGATCATTCCAGTCATCCTCATCATCACGGCACGCTGGCAGATTCAAACAAAAAAATTGAAATGAACAATCCCACCTGCGGAGATGTCATTGAGCTTCAAGTAGACATTCAGGATAATGTGATCAAAGATATCGCATTTACCGGCAGCGGCTGTTCAATCAGCACAGCCAGTGCCAGTATGATGACTGATGCAGTGATTGGAAAAACTGTGGCAGAGGCAGAAGAAATGGCAGAATACTTTTCACAGCTGGTTCAGGGGAATGAACTTCCTGAAGCAGATAAGCTAGGCGATGCACTGATTTTAAAAAATGTCAGTAAATTCCCGGCACGAATCAAATGTGCCACATTAGCATGGAAAGCATTGGAACAGGCCATTGAAAATGATGGCGAAGGAACTGCTGGACAGTTGCACTGCTAATTCGCTTTTATTGGTAATGAAGCAGACCGAAGTAGAATAAGTTCAAATAAAGAAATAGTCAGAGATGGAAAATGAAGAGAGTCTTTCTAGTGATAAAAGAGCACTTTTAATTTTGAAAGCACTGGTATTATTCAATTTTCCAACATTAGAATAAAGGGAGCGTGAAACAATGAGCGGTGTACCAGAGTTAGAAGAATATAAATTTGGGTTTCACGATGATGTGGAACCGGTCTTTAGTACAGGAAACGGACTGACAGAAGATGTAGTCAGAGAAATTTCACGTGTTAAAGGCGAACCGGACTGGATGCTGGAATTCCGTCTGAAATCATTGGAACAGTTTAATAAAATGCCAATGCAGACGTGGGGACCGGATTTGTCCGATATCGATTTCAGCAAAATAAAATATTACCAGAAACCAAGTGATCGTCCGGCAAGAGACTGGGACGATGTACCTGAAAAAATTAAAGAAACCTTTGAGCGAATCGGGATTCCGGAAGCAGAGCGTGCGTATTTAGCCGGCGCTTCCGCGCAGTATGAATCAGAAGTGGTTTACCACAACATGAAAGAAGAATTCCAAAAGCTGGGAATCATCTTTACAGATACAGATTCTGCATTGAAAGAGTATCCAGAGCTATTCAAAGAATACTTTGGCAAACTTGTACCGCCGACAGACAACAAGCTGGCGGCATTGAATTCAGCAGTTTGGTCTGGCGGAACATTTATCTATGTACCAAAAGGGGTACGTGTAGATGTGCCGCTGCAAACCTATTTCCGTATTAACGCAGAAAATACTGGTCAGTTTGAACGGACACTGATTATTGTTGATGAAGGTGCCAGTGTTCACTACGTGGAAGGCTGTACCGCACCAACCTATTCAAGCAACAGTCTGCATGCGGCGATTGTTGAAATTTTTACCAGAAAAGATGCATATACGCGTTACACAACGATCCAAAACTGGTCAGATAACGTGTACAATCTGGTAACAAAACGTGCCAAAGCTTACGAAGGAGCAACTGTTGAATGGATTGACGGCAACCTCGGAGCCAAAGCAACGATGAAATATCCAAGTGTGTATCTGGATGGAAAAGGTGCGCGTGGGACGATGCTTTCAATTGCCTTCGCCGGAGCCAACCAAATTCAGGACACAGGAGCGAAAATGATTCACAATGCACCAAATACATCTAGCTCGATTGTATCAAAATCAATTGCCAAAGATGGCGGTGAAGTGAACTATCGCGGACAGGTAACTTTCGGCAAAGAAAGTGCCGGCTCTATCTCTCACATCGAATGTGATACGATTATCATGGATGATCAATCAAAATCCGATACAATTCCGTTCAACGAGATCCATAACAGCCAGGTTGCTTTGGAACACGAAGCCAAGGTTTCAAAAATCTCAGAAGAACAGCTGTATTACCTGATGAGCCGCGGCTTAACCGAAGTCGAAGCCACGGAAATGATCGTCATGGGCTTCGTCGAACCATTTACAAAAGAACTGCCGATGGAATATGCGGTGGAATTGAACAGACTGATCTCGTATGAGATGGAAGGCAGTGTTGGGTAATACTTGAATATATGCTCGAAACGTTGATATAATAGCGTTTCGAGTTTTTTATTTTACCCTATTTTGAAAATTGACCAGCTTTTGACCAGCTTTTTCTAAATTACTCCATCAGGTTTGCAAAAGACTGTCCAACATCTTTTGGTGCATTATTTGTAATATGAGCATAGATGTCCATTGTGACTTTACTGTTTTCATGTCCGGCTCTTTGCTGAACTACTTTGATAGGTCTACCATCTTCCAATAGCAAGCTAATGTGAGTATGTCTGAATCCATGCGGTGTGATAACAGGTAAATCATATTTTTTTAAGATATATCTTAGCCAATCATTCACTGTGTTCGGCATATAAAGTGTATTCTTTTTGCTGGTAAATACATGCTGTTCTTCGGAACTAGTATTGTATCCCAATTTGAAATAATCTTCCTTTTGGTGTACCCGCCAGTTATTGAGTATAGCAATAGTCCGATCATCTAGAGAGATGGTACGTTTAGAAGCTTTTGTTTTTGGTGTTTGGATTATGACTTTATTATGTTCGTCTACAGCAAGTGTTTTATTAACATGTAATTCTTTATTAAACATGTCTATGTCTTTCCACTGTAGAGCAAGAACTTCACTTTTCCGCATACCGGTGTAAGCTAAGAGTCTAAAGAAAGTATATTGTTTCATATTTCCAAAATCTTTAAAGGCATCTAGTAAAGCCTTTAATTCTTCCTTAGAATAATATTTACGCTTTTCCTCCTGTTCTTTTTTACGTGGGAGGAGGGTTTTTCTCATAGGATTATTTTCAATATACTCCATCGAAACACCGTAGCCCAAAATTTGTGCCGTCTGTTTTCTCATATAGTCGTAGCTTTCATATTCATTGTGCCATTGATTAACAACTTTTTGGCAGTAAGAAACAGAAATATCAGCTAATTTGAGTTTACCGAATTCAGGTAATATTTGATTCTTTGCGTAGCGGACAGATATAGCAACTGTAGAAGGCTTTACACTTCCACGCTGGTGTTCAATCCATTCCTCGTACAGATCACTAAAAGTCATGTCTGCTTCTTTCTTTTTTCGACCATATTTAATGGTATAGATATGCTCGTCTAGTGCTCTTTGAGCTTCTGGTTTGGTGTTAAAGCCACGTTTAGTTGTATTGATTTTTTCACCGGTTCTTGGGTCAGTTGCAACATGACCTTTATACATCCATGCTATTTGACCATTTTTCTTCTTGTATTTTGATATTTTTGCCATTACCATCGTCTCCTTGTTTTTTTAGTTTATAAAGGAGAACCTACCATTTTTAGCATCACCTCCTTCATTTTCTTTCTTTGTATTTTTGACCAATTGCTGATATAGCTTGCTTAAAATTACTGATATTATCAAATATTTCTGTTATAGCTTCTTGAGGATAACTCGTATTTTCCAGTTGACTCGGTAACCATTCATTTCTCATCAATTCTATTTGCTCATCTATATTAGCGGTAAGAAATAGAATATTATCTTCACATTCTTGTATAATTGCTTGAATAAAAAAGTTTTCTATTTCAAATATGTCGGGAAAAGTTGTTTTCTCATTTTCAATACTTTTTAAAGTATTGATTGTGATTGATTCCTGTGCCGTTGAATCTAATTTGAAGTAGCTATCTATCCAACTAATCAAATCAGGTCTTATGGGCGGATACTGTGAATAGAGATGTTGAAATAAGTTCATATCGGAAAAAGTTAAATCTTTTAGAATGACTTCATCACGGTAAAGAATGATTCCGAAAATATACTCTTCTATATTTCCATAAATTAAATCCTGAACAGTTACATTACCTAAATTGGCAATCTTGGATAGACGCTCTGATTTAGGAAGATGTACCCCTTTTTCCCATTCATAGATCGTCTTTTTATCTATTGGTTTATTGTTATTAACCAGTCGACCAAATTCAGGCTGTGTTAGTTTTAACTGTTTTCTTATTGATTTTATTCTTGTTCCGACCCTTTTTTTATGTTCTAAACTATTTATTGGTGGACGTTGTTTCATGTGTATGCACCTCCTAAGAATATTATACACCCTAAAAAGGGGTGTTGTAAATCGTTTTTATCGATGATTTTTCTGATTGACACACCTCTTTTTGGGTGGTATTATAAACGTGTAACATTAATAACGAACCTGACAGCATAATTTTAGTAGTTTGACTACTCGGTTCGTGGTAACCAGATATTTTTTCAAAGCGGAAGGAGAGGTTCTTTTCTCACCTCTTATTTCTGATGTAGAAATATTTAAGTTATCACGAAAGGAGGAGGGACTATGACTGTACAAAGTATTGATAAGTTTATTTCTGATCAAGTCGAAGGACAAGTGAAAGAAATAATTGGTACTGAGTTAAAATCTGCTATTGAAGGGTTCGTTTTTTGTGTTTATCCGGAGTATATGGCATATAAGCAAGCCAGTGAATATCTTGGCATCTCAATAGGAACACTTAGAAAGTATGTTTCTCAGTATGGACTACCAGTCATAAAAATTGAGAGTGTCACTAGACTGAAAAAGTCTGATATTGATGAGTTCATGGAAATGAATCGGGTGTAGAGATATTAAAGAGTAACATAATATCTCTAATGCACTCCACCATAAAATACGAAGGAGAATACACAATGGAAACATATATTGAAAAACCTATAATAGAGAAGATAAATACTCTATTTATTACTAATAGAAAAAGCTACTTAGAGCAATATGGTAAAGGAGAATCAGTCACTTATAGGACGGTGTGGTACACCTTATCTGATGGAGTGGTTGCAGAGCATTTAAAACATAAAAAGACTGTAGGTGTTCGGCTGGGAGATGGAGGGCTAACTAAATTTTTAACTTTTGATGTGGATATTTTGAATGTCAATGATTGCCGGCAGACTACATTAAATTTAGTCGGATGTTTAGTTGATATATATGGTATTTCTTTAGAAGATATCCATGTTTCAAAAAGTGGACTAAAAGGCTATCATGTTGATTTATACTTTGATGATGTTATCAGAGAGAAAGAACTCGAAGCTTTCTACTTTGAAGTATTAGAATATCTCGGAGAAACAACTAAGAGAATTGAACGACGTCCGACAACAAGTTACGGGGTTAAGCTTCCTATGGGATTTCATAGAAAAAGCAGGGTGTTGTGTTGTTATGTAAATAATCAGACATTAGAGCCACTTCCTTACAATCATATTTTGTCTATCGGACAAATGAGTCTGGATGAGTTTAAAGAATCAGTTCTTAATGATTGTAATAAATCAGTAGATATTAAGAAGAACATTAGCAATAAGAATACTGGTTTTTTCAATGGGGTAAACTTTTCTCAAAAAGAAGTAGCAGAAGTTTTTAATGCTGGTCACTTGATACGACCTAATTCGAGAGATGCTTTTACTTTCAGAGGAGCTATATGGCTAAAAGAACAAGGGTATCCAGAAATGGAATCTCAGTCAGCCATTTTCAAAATAATTGAAAATACTTTTCTGAATAATGAGACAAGTCACTACATTTCTTCAAAGTCTTTAACTAGGCTGAAAAAAGAAACGAGTCGGGTTGTTCATCTTGTATATGCCCGTGATTATAAAATTATTGGTAGAAAAAAAGAAATTTCATTATACAAAAGTGAGATTGACTTACTTTTAGAAAAAGTGAAGCGTAAGCATCATGTCCGACTTGCTTTCAGCATGTTAGTACATTCTAAATTGTATGCCGATGAGGATGGAGTATTTTATTTTCCGTATAGCTTGATGGAAAACCATGCTATCGGTAAAAATCGTACACGAGTTCTAACATATATTCAATATCTTGAAGAACTTGGTATTTTAGAGATCGTTAGTCGGGATAATTCTGGTGGAAACATGTGTAAGAAGCCCAACAAGTATAGAATGTTAATTCAGGCAGAAGGGGGTGCAGGAGTATCCTACACAATAAAGAGTGAGGGAGAACTTTCTTTGGAGACAGTGATGGCAAATCTTTATGATGAAGAGGAATTAGCAGTGATGGAGAATAAAAAAGATAAAATTATCTATTATTTTTAACAAAGTAAAGCCGGGCATCCAATCAAATAAGGATACACCGGCTTTTTGCTATGGTTTAAAAGTTGTTCTTTCAACTTCTTGTTTTTTGAGTAATTTCATATATTCAATCGTTCGCTTTGTATCTCTGGTGTTAAGGGAACGATATAGAGTAAGAAATTCTTCTTCTGATTCAACTATATCCACGTCTAGAAAATGGCTTACAGGGGTTCCTAGAGCTTTTGAGAGAGCTGTGAGACTTTCCAAACTAGGTTCAGTTACCGAAGTTTCCCACCTAGTTATTGCTTGCTGTGTTGAGTGGATTTTCTTAGCTAGTTGTTTCTGTGTCCAGCCTAAAGCTCGCCGTCTCTCTTTAATTGTTTTAGCATACTGCTTTTGTTTCATTCGATACACCTCTCTTTTGTTATGATACAACAACTTGTTGTATTTGTATTGACAATAAACAATAGAAAACTATAAAATGAGTTGAAATACATCAAGTTGTTGTTTATAATGGTGCTGAGGAGTGAGCAGATGAAAAAGACTAGTAGGCTTAGTCAGTATAGAGAAGCGAAAGGGATTTCTCAAATTGGGATGGCTGAAAAGATGGGAGTAACACAACAGTGTATCAGCTCGTGGCAAACCGGGAGGACTATTCCAAAACCTTATCAAATGAAACAGCTTTCTGAAATTTTAGAGGTACCGATAGATGAGCTTTTTTATGAGGAATTTAATCAAGTATAAAGATTAGAGGTGAAAGAGAACCCCACCCCGTGGTATTTTGACCGTACTTACATATCTCTAGTAACTGGGGACAAACTACTTGGGGTGTGTTTTTTTAGGGGTTTTGGAATCCGACTATATTTATTTGTATCTGAAATGAAACAGAATTATCCTCTATAAGTGCTGATATAACAATGTTTTACTCGTTTCAGATAGTAACTTTTAATAAAGGAGTTTTCTGGCACTTTTAACCGCTTTATAACACAAAATAGTGTTGTTTTTTATAAGAAAAATCGTATGCAATGTTTTATTTATATCTGAAATCAGGGAGGAAAAGGAGAATGCAATTTGTTTTGAAGAATAAAAAGAAAATAGCAGTAATTACCATAATCATTATTGCGGTTCTTGCTATCTTTGGCAGTTGTAATAAAAAGGATTTTCAAGGTTACTACAATGGGGTAGACGAAAAAGGAAACAATTATTCTATTGAAGTTACCAAAGACAAACTAAAACTATTACAAGGGAATCAGTTAACCGAACATGATTACAAAGTAGAAGACGTGAAAACAGATGAAGGGAAGTATATTAATACTATTTTGTTTGTTACCGAGAAAAACACTACAGGCACCTTTATAAGTTTTGGAGAAGCTAAAGAAGAAAAAGGCGTTTATGCTATGGTGGTATCACGAGATGGGGCTAACACATTAACAAGTGTTGATATGCAAAAAGTAGACAAGAAAGAAAGTCCTATAGCTAAGCAAGAGGGCGGTATAAGCTTCATACAGATATTTGTACTAGCTTTAATTGGTATTAGTGTTATAGCTTACATACAACAGAAGAAAGGCAAGGATAGGACACATGGGTGAAGAGACTAGAGTTACAGAAAGCCAACTAGCTTATCATATGTACCGTTATAAGAAAATTAGTATACAGCTCGTTATAGTTTTCTCAGTTATGCTCATATTCTTTATAGGTATTTCGACTACGTTACCATTTATCGTGTTTATGCTTTTAGGTAGATCATGGTATTTACATCATTACGAGATTACTATTAGAGACAACAACGAAATAATAAAAGATGAATAGTACAGAGGACAGCTAAGAACATTGCAAGGTATTAATCTTTCAGTGTTTTTCATTTTCTCAGAGTTTTTTCGATTCCGTATTGATATTGAATATAGAGACTATACTATATAAAGCAAGTAAAAAATAGCAATATATAAAAATGAACCTTAGTGAGATAGCAAAGGTTCATTTTTATAGTAGTCTACTTTTTTAGCTTTAAAATTACATCGGGTATTTCTTCAAATGAGTTTACCCAAATAATATTTATACCTAGTTCGTGAAAATAGGCTTCTCTGATATTATCATCAATATTTTGGTAGATTTTTAACAAGCTTTTATGTTTAGCATCAGTGGTTTCTACTATATTTTTTCGCAATATTGCATAGTGTCGGGCACTTTCTTTATTTCTTGTAGAGACATCAAGCAATCTTCTTAAGTTAGGGTCGGTTAGCGAACACCCGATAAAAAGGCAGGTGTTATCTCTGAAGGCATTTATTTGTGTTAAGTTAGACCATGAAAAAGAATCTCTATAAACACGATGATAATCTTCTTCAGAAAATATTAGATTGATATCACTTTCCTCTTTCGACCAATTAGAAGGCAAATAGCCGTGAACATGGTAAATATTCAATTTATCTATAGCAACCATGTTTTCTTCTTGATAAATAGAATTGTATTCAAACTCTTTTTCTTTGAACTTTTGCTCAATTAAATCATCAAAATTATATGTTATTATACTTTTTAAACCCGCATTTGAGTACTGTGGTGCGGCTATTTTAATTATTGCATCTAAAATTTTATTATTTTTTGAAAGTGGTTTTGAATATAAGACATCGTGAACTAATCCATAGTATTCATCATCTTCAAATGCAGAACGAATATATCTCATTTGAGTAAGTGGAGAATCCTCTTTATTGTCATAGGCAAGATCACTTAGCATATCAATTTCTTCTGAAGTCAGTTCTTTATTATCAGAACGTTTAATTATCATTTGGATAAGTAATTTCTTAATCAAATCAGACCAAAGCGGAACTCCAGAATCAATGGAAACTCCGGCACCTAGAAAAAGAACTAGATCATTATTTTTATATGCTTGTCGGACGCGTTCAATATGATTGGACTTATTTTTGTCTTTTTCTTTTTGTGACTGGGTTGTTGTTAATGTATCTTCTATCAGGGCTCGTTTTGGTGAGAGTATATATTTTGTATAGTTAGACTCAGGGTTTGTTTTTTCAAGTAAATCAACATTGTCCCATATGACTAAATTATTTCTTAGAGAGAAGTTTACATTTTCAAAAACAATTTTTTTCTGTTTATCTGATAATTGGAAATTGATAATAAGGAGTATTGTATAGTCGGTGCCTAGTTCATCAGCTTTTTTTACATTCTTCACGATAAGCTGTTGAATATCTTGATTTTTAGGATTTGCATATTTTATGACTCCATATGTAAGTCCTTCAATGTCATCTATTCCATCGGGTAAATTTATGTCAAATCCAGAATCTAAATTATCAGAATCAGAGAAACTGTATCTCTTTTTTTGCGATTTTGCACGCTCTTCAATTACTCCATAAACAAGGTTTTCAAACGCTCGGGCTGACTCTATATTAGATAAGAGGTAACGATCAGTTGCCTTTTCTCGGACGGCTTTAATTATGGAATCAGGGTTAATACTTTCTATATTCCCGTTAAAGGAGTCTGTGAACGACCATGTACCTCGAGTGGTATTTTCAATGAGACCATATTTTTTTAGATATGTTCTTGCCCATGCAAGTCTATAGGAAACTTCAGACCTGTTTGAATCATTATTGTGTGGAACTTCTGCTATCTCTCTAGGAAGATTCATAATTTCAATTGCTTTTGTATCTAAAGCTTTTAGTTTTGCTGTCCCACCGAGTTCTTTTAGAGCTAGTAGAGTTGGTATCATCATTTTATCAAAACTAGGAACATTATTATTTTTAAAATCGAAATCGAAGAAAAACAAGAATCAGTCACCAACCTTAATAATATTGAAATCATTTAGTTAAGTATATCACGTTTGAGATAGTTTAGAATAGGTATGTTATTGCTATTAGATTGATTATAGCAGAATGGAACTTTCATAATGCTAAAACGGGTTAAAGTGAATGTTTCAGTAAAAGTGTAGAAGGATATGGTATTGTTTGCTACAGACAGTCAAATAGAAAGTTCCGACGTTAGGAGAGTGTCTAGAGAAGACAATGAAACTATACCCGGACAAATAGCTGATTTGTTTATTACCGCTTGTACAGCTATAACTCTAGATTGATGTTCTGAAAAAAAGATGAAGAGATTATAATTCGTTCTACTTCTTGTATGTTTGCAGATGAACAAGGAGACTCTAGTAACCTTTCAAATTTAGCAATACTTTTATGAAAAAGTCAGAGGTGATCTATCTTTAAACCAAGATAGATGGGCAGGTAATTTACTATAACAAAGTATATGGAAGTGTGATGACAGCTAACAATGATATTAAATCAATTGAAGGAAGAGCTTTCAATTATTTTTTGCTATAATTAGAGTAGTCATTCAATGCTGGCGATTTGAGAAAAAGGAGGTTATTGTTTGAATTTATTCTTAACCATAATTGCTACAGGAATACCCGGCTTCATCTCATATTGGTATCTGAGTAAAATAGGACTAGTGTATTTTGATAAAGATAAAAAAGATGAAAAAGTTGTTGCTTTAGGTGCATTATCTTTACTTAATATGGGTCTTTCAATTTTTCTGATGTATTTAGTAGCTGATCAATTTTTTAATAAAAAAATTGATTTCTTTAAACTGGATATATATAGTTCGGTAATCCTATTTTTAATAGCATGTATTGTCAGCTTTTTATTAACCTACTTTGTTTACCCGAAGGTTTTAGAAAAAGTAAACACTTCTGTTGAAAAAAAATTAGATAAAGATTTGGTACCGTATACTACAAACAAGCCTACTATTGAACATCTTTTACAGAATCCGACTTTTCCTTATAACTCAGTGTACATATTTAAAAATGATGATAAGAAAACTTTTGTAGAGAGCGGTGTTTTAGAACGATTATCTGTAACTGAGGGTTCATTTAAAATGTCTATTTCTCCTAATACTTTTAGTACTGAGGAAGATTTCAAATACAAAGAGGTTAGAGCTCTATTCAATGGTGAGCACTATACTAAAGACAGAAAACATATTTATTTTGACTTTGATAGAAATTTAATAATATTCATATTTAATGAAGATATGAGTGGCTAGAATGAAGGTGCATTTATTAAAAATAGAATTAGAGGTGGGATTTCAATGAATACAGAAGATTTAAGTATTGAAATTTTAGAATTAATTGAGCTTGGTACGGAAGGTGACTATTGGGATTTTAAACAACAATGGCATTCAAAAAATGTTGATTTGTTACATGACATTATATGTATGGCTAACAGCCCGGCTAATAGAGATGCATATATTATAATTGGAGTCAAAGATGAAGCGAATGAAATTGTCGGAGTTTGTAATGACGAGAAACGAAAGAATCAACAACAAGTTATTGATTTAATTCGTAAAAAACCAAAATGGGCTGGGGGGAATATTCCGGAAATATATGTTAAGACTATTTCTATTCAAGATAAAGAGAACGATATTATAATTATTAAACAAAGTGACAATACGCCGTTCTACTTATTAGAGGACTATAAGGAACAAGGCATATTGTATAAAGGAAACATTTATACTCGTAAAGGTGATACAAATACACCTAAGACCGATACAGCTAATTTATATGATACTGAAATATTATGGAAACGTCGGCTCGGATTGTTATATAATCCATCACAACGGGCTAAAAACTATTTGATGGATCTACAGAATTGGGAGAGGGTGGACGGTGAGTCAGATAAATTTGGGATAAATAGATTTTTTCTTTATTATAGACAAAACCCTGATTACTCGATACATTTTACTGATGTTGAAAGAGCAGAGGATGAATTCCATCCTATTCCTAATGACATTAACGATGAAGCTCTGGGTGCTCCAATCTATTATTTATACTCTTTTTGTAATGTTAGTTATCATGAAAGCTTTTCTTCTGATGAAAAAGTAACTCTCTATTATAGAGATATTCCATTATTTTCTAGTATGCTTGAAATCATTGATGATGGAAGGACAAAGGTAGTTCCTCCAGAATTATGGACACGACCTAACTTTATACAAGGTAGTTTCCGGTATCTTGTATTTGAATTTGTAATTGCTTATTGGAGTGGTAATTACGCAAGTGAAGCGAAACAAATGTTTTTACGTGTAATACCATTATTTAAAGATGACATTGAATGTGCGGAGTTTATGCAGTTTGTTGAAGAGAGAGGATTCACAGAAAATAGATTATTGAGGCAATCAATGCATGGTGAAGCGCTGAATCGATTTAATAACACAAGCGTTGAAAAATATGAATTGTATGGAGAGCCATCTGGAACGGAATATATTTCTTCAAAACTCCGAGGCAATTCAGACCTAGTTATCAATTTTGCTAACCCTACTAACCCAAACTTTGATGAAATTACAAAAAAACTTAGAATTGGAAAAATGCTAGTTGATTGGCTAGATGAGTGGCGTAATTTTAAAGAATAAAAAAGAAACAGCTGTGAGGCTATTTCTTTTTAATAGGTGATTTTAGTTCTCCGGTATTCGGGGTTGGAAGCTTTATATCTCTTCCTTCATTTAAAGGATTTGGTTTAGATGGGCGTGGATTTTCTTTTGGTTTATGTGACATAATTTGTTTATCCTTTCAAATCAATATTTATATCTATTATACAATGAAAAATAATTTTATGCTGACCAGATTTTGACCAGCCGGTTTTGTATTCTATTGTAGTCATATGCACTTAATATTTTGTAGTAATGGTAGGATTCTCCTTGTTTGTTTCCGGTTGATTCGGTGTGTTATCTTAAAATCTATATGGAAGGCAGTGTTGGGTAAAGCCAATTTGAGCATTAGAAACGTTGATTTATCAACGTTTCTGGTGCTTCTTTTTTCTGAAAAAGTAAACTAACTACAACGGCGATTAAAACAAATATTTCTCTTTTTCAATGAATTGTGCGAATTGATCTGCACTGCGTTCCTCACGTTCAGGATAGAAGTAGTTATAGACCTGACGAGTCATTTTAGAATCTTTATGACCGACTCGATACATGATATCTTCTAAGTTCATATCTGCCATTGCACAAAGAGAGACATGTGTCTTTCTGAATTCATGAAGGGTAATTCGTTTTAAGTTGTACTTAGTTACAATCACATGATACCAGTCATTAGCTTGGCCTGGACGGCAAAATTTATTTTCTCTATTGGGGAAGACAAGCTGATGTTTATTAGTTGTTTTAAACCCTAAAACATTGAACTCAAATTGTTGTTGGATTTTCCATTCCTGCAACAATATCATTGCTTCTTTATCAATTGAGATTGTTCTTTTACCTGCATTTGTTTTAGCGCTTTGACTAGCTACTTTCGTCACTTTAGTATCAGGGCTACTTTCAACCTCAGCTAAGGTTTTACTAATCGTTAATTTGTTGCTATCAAAATTAATATCATTCCATTCCAATGCGAGTATTTCTGATTTTCTAGCGCCTGTATAAGATAGAACACGAAAGTAAGTCTCAATTTTCATGTTGCCATGTTTTTTACAAGAGTCTAGGAAAATTGCTAACTCTTTTGGTGTATAAACAGTCATTGTTTCCGTAGCCACTAAATTTTCATCGATTTCTTGACGTTTGATTGGTTCAGTTTTTCGCATTGGGTTTTCATGAATAAGTTCCTGTTGTACGCCATATTGCAAAATCTGAGCAACAGCTCTACGGAAGTAATAGGCTTGCTTATATCCATCTCTAATCCAACGCCGATTGACTTGAGTACAAAATCGCACTGAAATATCTTTAAGCATTTTATCACCAAAATATTCAAGTGCATGATCTTCAATCGCTCTTCTCGTAATCATGATAGTAGAGGGCTTCACCTTTAATCGGTATTGTTCAATAAACTCTTCATAAAGTTCCTTAAAGGTGATATTACCACTCATTTTTAATGTATTCCGATCAAAATCAAGCTGCAATTGTCGATAAACTTGTTGAGCTTCTTTTTTTGTCTGAAAGCCACTTCTTGTGGTACGGACTTCTTCACCAAATTCAGTCTTTCCAAGATAGCATTGGAATTTCCAGAGCTTTTTATTGTATTTTGTGTATTGCTTAAAAGAAACAGACATTAAAATCTTCCTTCCTAATTCATTATTTGGATTAGGATATTTTATTTTTTAGTAAGATTTTAATGATTGAGGCTTTAATCAGGTGAATCATTTTTTAATTGATTGAAAATATTTTTTACATCTTCAAGATCATACAAATGTTGCCGACCAATCATAATTACTTCTAATCCGTTTAGACGAAGTGTTTTCAAGGTGTCATAACCAATGTGCAATTCCCTCATCAAAGTTTGTTGATTAATATATCTTCCAAGAATTAGCGGTGTTTTATTAGGCATATTCATACGATTTTACCTTTCTTTACACAATAGACGGATTATGAAATTTATTTGCATATTATCATTGAAAAAAATTGGCAGTCATCCTTTCTTCTATAAAGAGTGTATTTGCCTCAAAATGCTGCGAGCTAGAATCAAATACTATGATTTAATTATAATACGTGCAGCACTTTTTTCCTATACCAAACTGGAAAAGGAGAATTACTTCAAAGGCTGTTAGCCATTATTACTTATTCAAACGACTTAGGAAAGTCCACAGGGATTTCACCTCAACTCAAACTCGGAGAAGCTGCCCAATGCCGTGAAGCGTTCAAGGTAGGAGTATCATTATAGTGAATACAAATCATGGCTTCTTCAAGTTCCTAAATGAAGAGTGTAAATCAAATAATAATCGCTCGTTTTTTCAAAGTCATTGCGGATTTGTTTACTTAGCTCATTGTAATCAAAATGTATTTGAACAAGTTATTCAATTTTCAAAGGACAAGTTTTAGTTATATACTAATAAGAGGTTTATTGGATAAGAAATCACAACATTTAATTTGTTAAACATAGAAAAATGACCGAGGTTGTACTCTCAGCCATTTTTACTTAGTTTAATTCAAATTTGGGTTGTAAGTAAATATTTTATATTCTTGTTATTGAACTTTAAAATCCATTATCAGCTTGATAAAGCGCTCTGATAACTCTTGATAGCAGTCTAAATCAATCCTGCCATCTCGTGTAGATTCTTTTAGTAATAAAGGTTGAAACTGCTGGTACAAATGTACCATTGCTTCATGGTCACCTTTTTGAGCTTTAATTGCTAAAGAAGTAAGAGTTTCCATATTGTATTCCTCCCATAGATAATTTATTAATTTTTTATGGGAGAGGAGGGGGAGCTCGTATATGAACGAATTGGAGATTATCTTTTCATTAACCCCTTTAACTTTTCTAATAACCTTTTTTTATAAATAGAAATTGCCTGCTGTGATATTTCCTTTTCTTTTGCAAGTTGAGTATCACTTTTTTTTACAACATATTTTTCTAGTAGAAATCTCTTTTCTTTAATATTAAGTTGTTTGATTGCTTTTATAAGCATTTCATCTTCAAAATATGTTTCAAAGTTTTTCAAGTCAAGTAACGGCATATTGATAATATTAAAATAGTTATCTGTGTAAGAAGAATCAAGTGTGATATCTTGAAAATCGGTGAGTAGTAGTCTAGTAGAGTAGTTTCTCTTTTTTCTATAATAGTTGTTTGTATGATAGTGTATGCCTATATGGATGTATTTTTTTAGTTTGTTATCACTTGGAGTATTGTCCATGTGAACTACCTCCTTTATCTATGTGACTTTTCCGCATGTCTATACTGCCAAAAACCTCTATGAACTTTTTCAACTGGCAAGCTAATATCGTCTACCATTTTTGGTAAAATGTTATTTACTAGATTTTTATAACCTAGATTAAAATGTAGATTTTTAGTGACTACAGAATAAATTTGTGAGACATTCATTGGTATGCCAGAAGTTTTCAGGACATAGCAAATATCTTTAGAAATAATGTCATAGGGGATAGAAGAAGGTTTTATTTTTTGATCATTAAATTTTGCGTAATCAATTTCTTTCTTTGGAATAATAGTCGTTTTAGTGTATGGTTGTTCTTCAGAAATAGTATTTTCAATTTCTTCTATTTGTTTTAATCGTTTTTCGATTGCCTCATAAAGACTGGTAATTGCTTTTCTCTCATGGATTAATTCAACTATAAGTTTCATAAGCGTTCTTTTTTCTTCTAATAAATTCAAAATAATCACCTCTTTATTAATAAGAGGTTTTAAAGCCATTCAATAACAACAAAAAAACTATCAATTAATTTTTGATAGTTTCTATATAGTAGTATTTAAGGAAAGTGAAGAGGTAGTCATCGAACATCACGATATTGAATCAATCCAAATGAAATTAGACTAAGAAATAAGGACCAGATACCTTGAACTAATAAACCCTGAGAACCATTTAATAAAGTAGTTGTATGGGTTGTAAAAAAAAGATTCATGGTTGCTAAATCGGGTAAGTATTTTGCAAATGCAGTCATTGCGAATAACATTTGACTTAATCCAAGAATAAGAGAGAACATTATTGCAATCGGTAAAATGTGTGATTTGGTAATGATGGTCAAAAAGACTGTAATCCAAGTTATTAGCGTCCAACTTAACATTGCAATAATCACTTTAATCAAAAATTCAAGAATTAAGGGGAGAGTAAAAGAGCCGTTAAATTGGATAATACCAATTCCTAAGCAAATTAAACTGGAGAATAAACCAATAATCCATACGATAACTGTTAGAAGAAATATTTTAGTAGTAATGAGTTTTATTCGAGCAGGTATTGTTAGTAAAGTTGTACGTAAATATGAATTTGAATATTCTTGACCGAAGAAACTAGCGGCTATTATAACAAGTCCCGCTTGGCTCAAAAATAAATTACGTAAACTAATGGATAATATCTCATTGGTTACCAAAGGTTGATCATTTCCAGCTCCAGAAAAAAATAATATTACAGGAGCTACTAAAATGGTTCCGATTGCGCCAAATAAGCACCAATTATAAGAGAAGAATTTGATTATTTCACTTTGAAGAATATTCTTGATCATCAATATTTTCCTCCCACGTCGCTACGAGTAAACGAATAGAATGCTATTAACATAGAAAAAAATATCCATAGAAGAAGTATCAATATACCTTTTACTGGATCATGAGAATAAGATTTAACCGGAGTAGCAACAATATGATTTCCTGCTGCTACGGGTAGATATTCCCCCCAGGACCATTTCTCTGCTAGATAACTTCCAAGATTGTAGATTTGAGGAACTAGAAATATCAATGGAACAATCATATTTCTAAAAATTAAGCCAATCAAAAAGGATAAAACTGTTAATAATGTCCAATCTAATGTAGTGTAGCCAATAAACTTCCAAGCTGTTAGACTTAAAATGAATGGGTTCAATCCTAAACTACCTAATCTAACATGTGTAATCGCAACGGTTATAAATATTGAAATAAATGAAACTAATATAGTCGAAATCAAAATAGTTAGTAGTTTGGCATTAAAAAGTTCTTTACGCTTATTACTATATAACATGGTTGTACGTAAATTATGATTTTTATATTCACTAGCTCCGCTAATTCCGCCCCATATTACAATTGGAAGTACTCCAAATAGAGCGGCATCAAAGCCAAAATAATCTAGTGGAGGTATAGCTTCTAATAAATCTGGATGTGTTGCAGGAGTTGCATCTAATCCTATGGAAAGTAACTGATCAGCTTCTAATAATCCAAGTAAGGGTTGAAGAACGATCACTAATCCAAAAACTATCCAGCAGCCACGACTATTTATCAGTTTAGAAAATTCGGAATAAGTTACTTTAACAAAACTCATGATTAATTTCCTCCCTCAGTAAGTAGAAAGAATACATCTTCTAATGTTTCAATGCTTTGCATCACTTCATGAAGTTCACCAGTAACAACAATCTGACCTTTGTTAATGATAACAACATCATCCGCAATAGCTTCGATTTCAGAAAGGTAGTGTGAGGAGAGTAATACTGTTTTTCCTTGGTCAGCTTGTCTGCGAATAAAATTTCTAAACCATTTTATTCCCATGGGATCTAAACCATTTGTTGGTTCGTCAAGAACCAGATATTGGGGATCTCCCAGCAGAGCAATAGCAATCCCTAACCTTTGCCCTTCACCTAAAGATAAGGTTCCAAGTTGTGCATGACTTTTATTTGATAGGTCGACAATATCTAAGACTTCTAAAATACGTTTATTCGGGATATTGTTACTTTTTGCAATGATTTTCAGATGCGTTTTAACTTTTCTTGATGGAGTTCCGCCAATCCCATCAAATGCCGATCCAACAATTTGCAATGGAAAGGTGAAATTACTATAATTTTTTTTACCGAAAGTTGCTGTTCCTGATAAAGGTCGGTCTAAACCGAGAAGTATTCTAAGCGTAGAGCTCTTTCCAGCTCCGTTAGGTCCAAGAAAAGCTGTTATACGTCCTTCTTTAGCCTTAAAAGTTATATTTTCTAGTATACTTTTCTTTTTATGTTGTTTACATACATTCGAAACGACAATATTTTTCAATAGTATGACTCCTTTAAATTATTTTATTTAATTTGTTTTTAAATTAAAAATTTACACTTCTCTATCCACAAATTGTTCTTTCGCTAGTTCTCGATAAAGTGGAACTGTATCAATTAGCTCATTATGATTTCCTGAACCGACAACTCTACCATGTTCAAGGACATAAATGATATCAGAATCAATTACTGTTGATAGACGATGTGCTACAACGATAACTGTTTTTTTACCTTTCAATTTATCAACTGCTTTTTTCATTCCTAATTCATTTAAGCTGTCCAAATTAGAGGTTAATTCATCAAGTAATACAATTTCTGCGGATGACAAAAGAGAGCGTGCCATAGCCAAACGCTGTCTTTCTCCACCAGAGAGATTTGCTCCAGACTCTCCAACCTGCATATCAAGCCCTTTAGAATCTCTATCTAATAAATGATGAAGATTGACTTCTTCCAATACTTCGATGCAGTTTGAATCAGATATTTCAGAATTTCCTAAAAGTAGGTTGTCGCGTAGTGTCCCAGATATAACAGGAGCGTCTTGCTCAACATAAGTGATGTAGTTTCGAAGCTCTTCTCTGCTATAATGCCTATAATCCTTTCCTTGAACGAATATCTGACCACTGTCAGGATCATAAAATCTTTCAATTAATTGAAGCATTGTGCTTTTCCCTGCACCAGAGGGACCTACAATTGCAGTTCTTTTTCCCTTTTCTGCACGTAACGTTACTTCTTTGAGAATCATACTATCTTCTTTTTCCTTAGGATCAGAACCAAATTTTATTTTGTTATATCCAAAGCTGATTTTTTCAAAATAGACTGCAGTTTCTTCAGTTATTAAATTTGAACTGGGGGGAATAGCGGGAGTGACATCATAGTCACTTTCTAATGCAAGTTCTAATAATTCACGAATTCTAGCAAAAGCACCGAGTGATTCGCCAACGCCTCCGAAGGCATTGAAAACTTGTCCTATCGGACCAATCATTGTATATAGTAGCAAAGCAAATGCAATTAAGTCAGCCACAGACATTAAACCAATAGACACACGATATCCACCTATTCCCAGTACAATTAGACCAGATAGTTGCAGAGTCATATTAGAAATAGGAGTCATGAATGCTTGTATTTTAGCTAGTCTTATTCCAATATTACGCAATCGTTCTGCTTGCAGTTTAGATTTTTCTTCCTCTATGTCTGTTGCGTTTGTTGCACGAATTGTTCTGATAGCATGTAAATCACGCTCGATATCTCCACTTAATTTCCCTAACTCTTTTTGTGCAGAAAAACTAGCTTTTTGTATAGTTTTACTCATAATGATGGTTCCAATAAAAGATACACAAACTGTTGAAAGAGCCATAAAAAATAGCAAGGAATCTCTCAAAATCATCCCGATAGCTGCCCCAACAACAACTAAAAAACCACTACTTAACGCAATACTTACTTGTATTAAAGCCATTCTCAATTTAGAGGAGTCACCACTAACCCTACTTAGTAGATCACCTACACTTCTTGTATCGTACTCGTGGATTGGTAATCTTAATAAATGACTAATTAAACTTTTTCGCGCTTTAAAAACGACCCCTTCACCAATTATTTGTAGCAAATAATATTGAACCGCTGTTAAAATCGTTGATAATATCAACACTATAATGAGAATTCCTAAACTTGAATTAATCTTAATTCCTGTATTTGATTGATCAATTAAATTAGCAACAAGGTTAGGTTGAGCGAGGGTTAAAGCCGCACTGATTAATCCTAATATTCCAACGCAAATGAATTCCCAATTATGCCCTTTTGCTAATGCAAACAGGGACCTAATATTTACTGAAGGTGTATGGTTCTCAGGATTAATAATTTCGGACTCCTTTTTTTTACGTTCTATATTTTCTTGTTTTATTTTTTTTAAATACGATTCCTTTCTGAGGATATTATTTGAACGGTGTGGAACACATATCGCTTTAGAATATATTTGAACTTCTGCGGGCTCTCCAATAGGGCATTCATTCAGCTCTATCCATGCATGTGCTCTAAATGGCTCTTGTGCATACCCAGTACACCAACTTACTGATTTACGTTGTAGCCACAGTACTAATACAACAGCAAGTGATCGTCTAAGACATCCTTCTTGACTTCTACATCTACTACTTACGATACACACTGCGTTTCGCGCAGTTTTTACCTGTTTTTCTGATGCGGGGGGATTGTTTTTTATTAGCTTCACCAATATTTTTTCAATTCTCCCAGGGGACATCCAATTAAGCGGTGCAGACAGTATTAAACTCAAACGAGCCAGAAATCTCGCACTAAAAGATACCGGATCTATTTGTTCTGGAAAAAGTTGGATATTCATTATGCAAGTTTCATCTCCTTCAAAAGAGCCATAAACTCAGCAACATCTGTTTCCGCTTGAGCTTTATCTAGAGAAAATAAAGTTTCCAATTGTAGTGCTAACTCATCTACCGTCAATCCTTTACTCAAACCTTCCAACATAGAAACTCCAGAAGCATTTACTTGGAAATAAATTCCTCTATTTTTATCCAAAACGATTGCGCCATCATCTTGGCTAATAATTTTCAACTCTCTTTTTACTTTTCTCATTAATATTATTCCTCCTTTTTAGAAAATAACTATAACTAAGTAAGTAGCAACTTCCTTCTATTTTGAGTTCTTTTTTAAAGCTACACGAAGCCAGCGTTCAACAGCTGCTAATCTTTCAAAGGCTTCAACTCTAGTATGTAGAGCAGAAGGCATTGATAATTCAGAAATTAGTATATCTGCATCTATAATTCCCAATTCAACTAATTTGAATTGGTGCACTTGCTGGGAATACTTTTTTACGGCTTCCTTGTAACTTTTATATAAACTGGTGGAATAGTCTCCTTTAAATCCACGTGTAAAAATATTTTTTGAAACAAGTCCTTTAGTGGCATTATATAAAATCGATTTTGTTACAGTATGATCTTGTCTATAACGAGCTGGTATAGCTAACGAGTAATTAATAATGTTGACATCTAAAAAAGGAGCTTGCCAAGTCATACCGTTAACACCATATATGTTGTTAATCTGAGTTACTAAATGTCTTTGAAAGAGTAGAGATTCGATCATTTGGTGTCGAGAACGATCGGAGTCTAAAGAATTCGGTGTGTTATCTAATTTATTTATTAGAGCTTTATAACTTAATTCTCGGTAAGTCTTCGTAAGCCAATTAGGTACCGTGACTGGACCGCACCAATTGAGTGCTGAGTTTTGACGAGTTGGTTTAGCATAGCCAAATCCTTTATCTATTTCATTTTTTACAGCTTCCTTAAAGGAATTATTATTTATTAGATCTACTGTCCCAACCGAAATAGGAATCCGATTTAGTAAACAATATCGTAAGCCTAAGTCTATACTGCGTAATTTATTTTGGCGTACAAGAGACCATGCGTTAGCAGGCATAGGTGTGAATAATTCATCCCCGCCAAGACCGGTAAAATGAGTGGCATTGGCGGGAGTTAATGCTGAATTTTCTATGGATTCAACATATCCCTCTGTATCTGCCCAAAATAATGGAGAATCTGGCAACACTGAGTTTGAGTAATCCCTATCAATTTCAAAATTTTTCCCCGAGCTACCTAAAGAAGGTAATGAAGTAAATATGGCGTTAATATCGTTTGAGATTAATTTTGCCCATGTAGAATCGCTATTCCATTCGCTATCAGCGTTTGCGTGATAAAGTTTAACATTAGCTTGAAGAGCTTTTAAGATATAAATAATTGTTGCTGAATCAACTCCACCTGAAAGGTCAGCGGATATCTCAGAGTAACTAACTGTATTTTGACTAAGCAATTCTAGAAGGCGCTCTCGTATTTTTGAATAAATAGATTCGACTTTGTTTTCTAAGTTTGGAGGTGTCCAAGTTTGTATGGTTTCTAAGATTCCATTTGTTGTACATTTCAAAATATAGAATGGTTGGATCGTGTTTACATTTTCCCATAATGGAATATTTTGGAATGGGTAGTATGGTAAATTATGAATTAGATTTAATGCAAGAGCCGATTTAGAAATTGGTAAATTAAGAAATAATGCGATATTTGCTGATGAATCACTAATGATTAGTCCATCATTTGAGTCCGCCCATGAAAGAGAAACATCAAATAATGATCCTCCCATAAATAGTCCTTCTTTAGTTATTAAAACAAATACGCCTTTAGAAATATTTGCTTGAAGATAATCTAACATGTTTTCTGTAGAAGTGTAGTTAAATTGGTCTTTATTACAAAATATTCTTGAATATTCAGAAGAAATACAGTAAATTTCAAATTGATCACGTGTATGTTGAGAGTACTCGGTATTGGATACCAGCAGTATATTAGTGTAGTCTGTAGTAATACGTTTTTGAAACATCGATTTTTTTGAGGATATTGAGATATTTGATTTGTTTACAATAATTAGAAACACCTCCCTAAATAAAGACTATGCGGATTATTAAAAAAGGTCATCGAATTACATAATTCGATGACCACTAGCATAATTATTCCCCGTTTTTCTATCCTAGTAATAAATTACAACTTGGAAAAGAGCGCGGCCACCAAATACATCTCTAAATTTACCTGTCCAAAGACCACGAGTAGATTCTTTAAAACCTGCAATTTTTTCAATTGATGGTTTACTGTAATTTTGCTTTGTCATAGAGTTCACCTCCTTCATAGTTGGTGTATACTAAATTTTCTAATTCAAGTAAACTAGAAAATAGTTACTTTGATTACTTAGTACTGAAAAATGAGTATAGGAAATTCTTGACATTTATATTTTAGTTAAACAAAACAGCCGGAATCAGGAAACGGTATACTCTTAATTCGTTGTTTTTAAGGTTAAGTAGCTTTTTTCTATTCAACTAACATATTAATCATACAAAAAAAAGGGTTATTTGTAATGAGTATATTGTGCAATTATTTAAGAAAGAGTATGATGAAGTTAACATTAAAATACACACAGAGTGGAATATAAATAAAATCTGTATTGTTTAATACATTAGTGGGATATTAGAGAATTTTATTCAAACTATGAATTCAAAATTAGTATCTTTAAAAAAACGAAAACCCATAGAATAGTGAAGGAATACTTAGATTGGAGAAAAGTGTATGAAAGAAAAATTTGCTTATTTATTATCTTTATTTGTATTCTTGGTGATAGCTCTACTTACTATTAAGCAGAATGACTATTTGTATGGATCACAAGCAGTAACTGTTGTACCGATTATTGTTGTACTTATTCTTTTTTGCGCAGTTATTATTTTTGTCTCTAAAGATATTAAAAAGATTAGATACTTCGCTGTACTTACTTTTTTTACTTCCATTTCCTTAGCAATAGGATTATTTCCTTATTCTTTTGTGCATCCTGTCAAATCCCTGCTAATTTCATTTTTACCTTACTTTGTCTATAAATTTTTTATCACTTTTAACTTAATTTCGATCTCATCTGTTTCTAAAAAAATTGATCAAATTTTATTTATACAATCTATTATTGTATCCATGTTACTGCTTCTTAATTTTGAAAAATTCACATGGATGGTGAGTACAGTAATCATTTTGGATATTTTTGGTTGTTTATTTTTATATTTTAAAGGAAAAGATCGACTAACCATTCGAACAAAAAAAGAACAAGTTTTTCTAATTCGAATACTAGTTTTATCGCTATTTTCGTTAATTATTTCTACTTCAATTTTAAGTGGGTTGACTCTTTTTCTTATACCAATCACAGTCGGAATTATTTTAATAAAACGTAATGAAATTAGCTTAGATAAAGTTTCAATTATTATAAATTTAGTTACTCATCTTATTTGTATAGGAATCTTCTTCATTATTAATTTTTATTTTCTTCGATTATCTATACTTGATATCTATTTTATTTCTATTTTTTATTGTCTGATTTTGTTTATCCTTTATTTGAAGAATTGGTATCTGAGTAGTATTGAGGTGAGTCGAATTCAACAAAGAAAGAAAGATTTCCAAAAAGAAAAGATTGATATTGTACAAACTATCAGTAAAGAAAAGACTTTGTCTTCAGTAGGTACTTTAATTAGTACAATCTTCTTGCAACATTACGAAATAAATAGTTATTTAATGGTTTGGAAAGATCAATACCAACCATATATTTTGTCTAGCTCAGGAGAATTTTCTAAACTGATTTTAACGAATAAAATTATTGCTGAATTTGAACGCGACTCTAACATATTCCATTATCACAACAATAAATATAGAAAATTCACTTTTTTTGAGAATAAACAAATTTTAGGTTGGTTACTCATAGATAGAGAAGAAGACTCTGACTTGGCGAATATGAAACATGAAGAAATAAATGATTTAGTTTGTGTTGCTGGTAAAATAATTATTGAAAATGAACGCTTATATGATATTAAACAAGAAGCATTAAAAATAGAAAGTTTATCTTATGATGAATACGTGAACTATGAATATTTAAACATGGTGCAAAATTTTCATAAAGATTTTTCATTTTTTATTCATGACAATGTTTTACAAAATATTTTGGCTTTAAAAAAACTAATCGAATCTATGTCTACTGAAAATGTAGAAACAAAGAAATTAGTATTAGAAACTTTTGACACTTTAAATAAAACTTTTAGAGACAAGATATTTGAACTATATCCTTCGACGATTGAAACAGCGCCTGTATCGCAAAGCATTCGAATTCTTTGTGATAAATTCAATGAGGGACAAGAATCTATATTTGTTAATTTTTATTGTCCACAAGAAACGCATCTAAAAAAAAAAGAGAAATTTCATATTTATCGAATTATACAAGAGTTAATAACTAATGCTCTAAAATACTCTCGAGCAACAGTAATTTTTGTTTCTCTCATTCAAAGGGATTTTTATATAGAATGTATTGTACAAGATGATGGCACAGGCTTTGATTATAGCAAAATAAAACTTAGAGAATTTGAAAATAAACATTTTGGTATTCTATCAATAAATCAAGAGGTTAATTCATTAAATGGAAAAATGAGAGTATCGTCTGTAAATCCACATGGTACAAAATTTACAATAACTTTACCGATTGCAAAGGAGGATATAGATCCATGAAAGTATATTTACTAGACGATCATGCACTTTTCTCTAAAAGTCTTGAAATTGCATTTCAACCAATGGATATCTCAATTACTAGTTTTACTAATCCAGAATTTTTTTTAAATAAACTAAAAAAGGAGCAACCAGATTTAGCATTATTGGATATCCATATTGGAGAGTTAAGTGGATTTGAAATATCTAAAGAGATTATTGGAAAATTTCCAAATCAAAAAGTAGTTTTTTTATCAGGTTTTGATTTAATTGAATACAAGAATGAAGCAATAAAATCTGGAGCATGGGGACTATTAAATAAAAATGTAACAATTGAAGAATTGTATGATGATTTACAAAAAATACATAGTGGAACTAATCTGCTACCCAAGTGCCAAAGTACATTAGATGTTCTTAGTAAACGAGAAAAAGAGATACTAAAATGTGCTGCAGAAGGTTTTAAGCAGCAGGAGATAGCGGAACAACTTCATATCAGTAGAAGAACTGTAAATAATCATCTTGTATCCATAAATAATAAACTAGGGGTAAATTCAACCGTTTCTGCAATTATTCAAGCTATTGAATTGGGAATTATTAGAGTAAAAGGATATTGATACTAAAAAATGTTAAAATTATCAAACATTTATTCAGAAAGATATACTGTTTACGGAATACCATAACCCATGATATAAGGGCTATTCTTTTCATAACTTAGTTTGGCAATTTTGTCTCCTGAATTACCTTCAATTGTGTAAACAATGTTATTTTCTGTTTTTTCAACAATTCCTACATGGTCGCTAACAGAATCACCATCCCAGT
Organism: Enterococcus sp. BWB1-3; assembly: GCF_016745275.1. Lineage (GTDB taxonomy): Bacteria > Bacillota > Bacilli > Lactobacillales > Enterococcaceae > Enterococcus_L. Next base: position 5,414 of record NZ_JADOEP010000002.1, on the reverse strand, counting down.
CAAAAAAGATGATATTACCACTTTTAGGCAAATTTCCTTTCCCCAACCACTGATTTTTAGTTTTAAAATTTTCAATACCTGTTGGGCAATAAGCGAACCGTTCCATTTTAACCCCAGCTTTTTCAGCATTATAAGAAACAAAAATAGCGCACCATTCTACACGTCCATTAAAGCCATACCATTGCCAATATTTCGTTCCACCTTCATGTGTTCCTTCATCCAATTCTTTAAGTGCTGCCTTTACAATTGCTGCATTCCCTTGACTATTGTTGTTGGAAGTAGATGTGATATATTGTTTAACAATTTGAGCATAAAACATATTGCCATACGTATAACGATAATCATAACCTAAGTTGACAGCTATAGGATTAGTGTAAGTGACTGTTTTTCCACCTGCTTGAGTTTTTGAGAATTGAATCGCATTATCCAGAGAGTAGCTCTTACCTGAATGACTTAGAAAGCCACCGCCAAAATTATAGGCTTGTACAATATTTAAAACATCGTAATCACGATGCCCTTTCCACATATCTGCAAAATATTTTACGCCAACTTCAATGGATTCGTTTGGATCTTGAATTGAATTTGGTGGCTTTCCTTGGCTTTCGGAACATTGCATTATATCGGGATGTTTTTCTGAATTTCCACCTGATTCTGCCATAATAATTCCTAATAAATAAGGAACAGCTTCGGAAATTTCATTTTTAGTTGCTTCCTTTGTGACTTTATCTTTCCAACGAAGCACTGCTTCTGGAAGGTTTTGTCCTTCTTCAGAGGCTGTGTGTGTAGTAGAAGAACTACTGCCAGTAATGAGCATAAAAAAAACGAAAAAGAAGCCCAAAAAAAGCAAGGGAAACAACTTACGCATTTTCATAGGCTTGTTCCTCACTAAATTCTGGCGTAGTATAGGTTTCTTTCCTTAGATGACTGATTTCTTTTTCTAGTTGCTGAGCTTCTTGTTCTGTAACTGGAGAAGGGAGGTGTGGCTCTGTTTCTGATGAGTCGTCCTTTACATTGCTTGTTTCAATGACTGAATCAACAGGTATTTCTGTTTCTTCTGTTAAAGCATTTGGGCTAAGCAAATTATCATCAACCTCTTCTGTAGGTAATGCGGTTTCAGCGAGTAAGCCTTTGCCATTCATTAAAACGGAAAGGAAGAAAATAAATTTTGCTAAATATGATTTTCCATTTCCAGTGGGTCCTGTGATAGCGATATGAGGACTATTTGCTTTTTTATCTGCAATGTCATTTTGGTTACCTATGGAGGGATTGAAGAAAACAGGTTTGCGACTGGTCTTTGCAACTTCTTTTGGAGTTAGGTTTCGAGTATTTTTCAATTCTGAGACCATACCAATCGGAATTCCTACGTTATCACCAATTCGATTTTCAACACTCAATAACATTTCACTGATGCCTTCAACTGTGGTGTAATGAAGCCAATTTTTTTCTTGTCCTAGTTTGTTACCAGCTAAAAATTGATGGAAGAGAAAAACTTGATCGGCTAACCCTTTTACAATTTCTACATTTCGTGATTGGCATAAAGAAATGACGGTACGAATCCGACCACGACATTCTTCTGGTGTTTGTCCAAAGACCCCAAAAAGTCCCAGCCATTTAATGACAGGGACTCTTAAATCTATTTTATTGTTTAGGTCGGTTAAAGCGTAACGATTAAAACGGCTGGATTTCATTTCGGCATCCCCCATAGAGACTGTTTCTTTTGCGCTATTTTTTAACCTTTTCGCTGCACGAGAAGACTTTCCTTTTAATCCTCTACCACCTTTTAAGGGTTCAAAATGCCCTTTGAGTCGAAATTCCACTGGAAAGGGAAGGCTTTGTACGACTTCAGCTACATGATTAAATGCCAAATTTGGGGAAAATTTATGAATGGGAAGCAAAAGTCATGGTTTCTTTGCCTTCTGTATCTGTTTCATAAATTTTTTGGCTATTCAAATAAAATAATTTTCCAAATGTTCTTCGTGTATCAAAATCTTTAACAATATTGTCTTCAAATTTTAAACTCATAATTTTTCTCCTTTTCTAGTTCAATGTCAGCAGTTGTTTAGCAAAAATTTGTAATTCAAGTGAGCGGCTTGCTGTTCCAATATTATTTCGTTTGGCACTAGGAACAAGTGTAACTTCACGCAGCTCTATTTCTTTACGACCTTCAAAACGTAGTGAGTTTCGTAAATTAGGAACGATGATTTCAAAGTCAGGATGAAGAGCAGAAGAAGCTGTAAAAATGCGACAAGGCACCCGTTTTCCTTCTACATAAATTTCTCGTTCTTCTTTAACCGTTGCTTTGATTTTACTTCCTAACTGGTTGTCCTTTAAGACAATGTTTGTGACACGATTGGACATCTTTTTTTCCTTCTTTCTTTTTTATTAAAAAAGGAGACATAGAAATGCCTCCAGTTTTCTAGTTATTTTTGTGTTGCTGTTTCTTCTTGTTGTAGAAGTAATAACCACCAACACTGGCTAATAGTGCACTACCTAAAATGACCCCAGCAATAGAAATGACTTCGCCAGTTTGTGGCAAGCTTCCTGTTATAGATGTTTCTTTTTTATTGGGAATCATCTCGTTCGTCATGGTACATTTGACAATCTCACCATCTTCTAGGATTTCAAACTTAATCGGCGTTTCGTCTATTTGATAGCCAGTTGGGGCTTCAAATTCTTGGAAATAATAGACTCCTCGTGGTAAGTTTTCAAAACTAAAATGACCTTGACTATCTGTTTTTCCTTCAAAAATGATTTTTTTATCCTTATCAAGAATACGAACGCCTGTATCTGGAAGCTCTTTTCCATTTGATACATCTGTTTTGGTTAGTTCAGCAATCCCTTTGACTAAATGATTTTTAATCTCCAGCAGTAGAAGTGGTTCTTGATTGGTTTGTGGTTCCTCAGTTGGTGTAGTTTCATTTGTTAATTGCTTATTTGGATTTTCTTCTTGCTTCTCTTCATTAAGGATTTCGCTAAGTAAAGTTCCTTTACTGTCATAAGCTTGAATTCCTTTTAGAGTAGAGATAATTTGATAGGTCTCAGGAGATAGAACATACTGTTCAGAAGCTGGTTGTTTTTCTTTCAAATAGAATGTTCCCGCAGGGATATTGGTAAAGGTAGCAAGAGATTGTTCATCTACAGTAACTGTTTGAATCACTTCTTTTTCCTCATTTTCTAAAGTGAAAATAGCGCCTTTTCCATTACCTGTGAAGGTAAAAGCATAACCATTTTTTTCTTTTAAAGTGGCTTCTTCATTCACTTTTTTTAGTGAAAACTGATTGAAGTGAAGCTTATTTAAAAGTGGTGTAGATTCATCCTCTGAGTTTTCTTTGGGAGCATAAATATCAATTACTTTTTCTGATTCGTGGTCTGCTGCTGTAAACTCAAATTCATGATGGCTAGTATCAATATCATGATTCTCACCAGCATCTAATTCTTTGATATAATAGTTCCCTTCCATCAATTGTTGAGTAGAGAACGTAAGCTCACCATCTTTTACTGTTCCAAATCCTAGTAGAGAATCCGCTGGCAGCATTGTTTTATCTGTCATTGTAAAGTCTTGATTGGTGAACAGACCGAATATTTTGTCGTTGGCTTTGATCTCTTCGATAACTGGTTTATTTTCTTTCCATTCCTGAATCTGCTCTTCGTTCTTATGGAAAGTGATCTTTAGTTGTTGGAAGTCGTTTTTTGCTTCAATAGATTGAGATACGAGTTCAACATTTTGTCCCTCATAGGTGAATTCAAAAGGGAGCGGGGTTGTATTCATCAAGTAACCAGCAGGTGCAGCTGTTTCAATGGCTTCATATTTTCCTAGATATAGTTTTGGCATATCAATTAGTTCACCATTTTTATCTGTTTGAATAGTAGCAACTATACTGCCTTTTTTCGCATGAACATAATTGCCTACTTTAATATCTTCACGAGCTTTAATTGTAAAAGTTACATCCGCCAATGGAATATAATCGAAAGAGATTTCATGTAGCTTTCCGTAGTCTGAATCAGTAGTTGTCACACTGGCAGCTTTCTGTCCTGTTTTCTTTAAATGTAGCAAGCCTTGTTGGGCTTTATTGTTGAAAACAACTTCAACGGTTTTGTTAGGCTCAATTGTGATTTCTTTTGATTTTCCTTTATTCACAAAACCATTGTTGGCTGTCACCTCAGTAATTTTCACTTTTGTACCAGCTTTTAAATCATTGATTTGAGCGAAACCATTCGTATCAGTGACAATCTCTTTGGACTGACCGTTATACTCAAATTTCATTTTTGTGTTGGGAACAGGTTGTCCAGTATCTTCATCTACTTTTTTCAATTTGGCATTGCCGTTTAAATTGACTTTGACATTTAACTGGAAGGAGCCTGCATTAGATAATTTGAAAGTAGCTACTTTTTGTTCATTGGGTTTGTTGAAAACAAAACTTGTACCAACATCATTAGCATTTGCGATATTGTACTGTAATTTTCCTGTTTCTTTCGATGAACTGGTTGCGGTTAACTTCAATTGGTTTCCAGATTTATTTAGTTGTAAATTAGCAGAATTGCTTGCTAGATTGCCATACTTACTTAAAACACCGTTTGTATCATTAAGTGTGATTGTATCGCCAACATTTAATGTGATCGTCTGATTATTGAATGAAGGTTTGGTATTGTGCGCATTCACTTTTGCTAGGATTTCATTTTTTCGATTTTGATAGTTGGGAAGGGTAGTGGATAGTAGCTGATCACCAAATGATTCCCAAATCATATTCTGAGTAATCCCATAGTTTTCACTTGTAGGATTCGTTTTATAGCCATAATAGGCAATCAGAGACAAGCGATCTTTTTCAGCGATTGTGAGTTCTGATGGATCAAAACCAGAACCACCGTTCAAAATGGTACCATGTTCAATACAAAAGGCAGGTTCCCCCTCCGCTTTAATCATATGAACACCATCGTCTGTCCAGTGAAGACCAGCAGGATTCGCTAAATACCAAGTAGAAACGTAATCAGCAATTCTTGTGTAGTTGACGGTAGCAGCAAGGGCAGTAATTGGAGTTGCAAAAAAACTAGCCATAATTACTATCAATGCAAGATAGCTGGCTAGTTTGTGCTTTTTATATTTAGTTGTCATTGTTTCTTTTCCTCCTTGAGTTATTTTTGTTTTTTTTTTTTAGTTAAGAGAGGGACTTCTGATTGGTGGGAACAATGGTTTTGGTTTAACTCCTTTTTGATTAGTATTCATTGTAAAATAAAAAGACGTCCCTGTATAAGAAACGTCTTCGGTATTACAATTAACTTCCTTTAGTAAATAAGGCTCATTGTCAACTAGTGTTGGTGAAAGAAATACAAGAGAATAAAGCCAAGCAGTTAAGGGGCCCTACCTAGCTGCTTGTTTTTCATGCATGGATTCTGTTAATGAGGGTTCTTTTTAACTT